>JABCZM010000013.1 GCA_013289705.1 Candidatus Saccharimonadota bacterium | reverse complement strand
CGACATATCTTTCTCCTGTTTGTTTTTAGACGGATAACCAAGAGAAAGTATGTCGCCTTTTTAGTAGCAAACAAAGAGAAGCCCGGCTTACGCCGGGCTATTTGGTTTGAAGTGCACGTGGTTCAGGGAATTTCAAGATGCCGAAAATATAAGCTTCATACGTTCGTTTGCCGATATATTTAGTAAAACCAGGGAGGAAACTTCATGAGTGGCAACTTTGGAATCTACGGTGGTCGCTACGTGCCCGAAATGCTAATAGGCGCACTTGACGCGCTTGCTGCTGAATACAAAGAAGCAAAGGTTGATATTATGTTTCAGGATCAGCTGGCACTCTATCGACGTAACTACACTGGTGGTCCGTCACCTTTAGTTGAGGCAACACGATTACAGGAATATTTGGATGGTCCACGAATATTTTTAAAAAACGAGGGTAACAATCACACGGGGGCACACAAAATTAACCATTGTATTGGGCAAGCATTGCTCGCCCAGCGCATGGGTAAAAAAAGACTCATTGCTGAAACAGGCGCAGGACAACATGGGGTTGCAACGGCTACGGTTGCAGCAAAATTTGGCATGCAATGTACGGTGTATATGGGTGCGGTTGATATTGCACGGCAACGACCCAATGTGCACCGCATGCAACAGCTCGGCGCAGAAGTAATCACCGTTACTAGCGGTAGCCAGACACTCAAAGATGCCGTCAACGAAGCACTGAAAGATTTTATGGGTTCAAGCGACACCACGCATTACGTGATTGGTTCAGTTCTTGGCCCGCACCCATATCCAGAAATGAACCGGGATTTTCAATCCGTTATCGGCAAAGAAACGCGGCAACAACTTTTGGCAGACTACGACATTAGCAAACCAACCGCCCTAATCGCCTGCGTAGGCGGTGGCAGTAATGCAATCGGACTATTTTCGGACTACATAGCAGAAACGGACGTGAAATTAATCGGTATTGAAGCTGGAGGTAAGGGCGATAAACCCGGCCAACACGCTAAAAGGATCAATGTAGTGAATGCGCGCGAGGGTATTTTTCAAGGCCATAAATCGAGGTTTCTGCAAACAAGCTTCGGGAACATCGCCGACACCCATAGTATTGCAGCAGGACTTGATTATCCTGGTATCGGTCCGGAGTTAGCATACTTAGCCAGCGTTGGCAGAATTACGTTCGACTCAGCCGTAGACAAGGCAGTACTTGGCGCCTACCATGTCCTGGCAATCACTGAAGGAATTTTACCGGCTTTGGAATCTGCTCATGCTGTTGCATATGTCATAAAGCACGCACAAGACTTCAAAAAAGACGACGTGATAGTTATTGGCCTTTCTGGCTCGGGTGACAAAGACATGTTCACCATCGCCCGAAATCAAAATGACACGCTATTTAAATCATTTTTGCTAGAAGAGGCGGCCCGCTATGCCTAAGAAATTAATGGCTCACATGGTGTATGGCTATCCGGACCAAAAAATATCCAAGACGTTGTTTAGACGATTTGATAGTATCGGCGCAAGCTATATCGAGGTTCAGATCCCGTTTTCCGATCCAATCGCCGATGGTACGGTATTGGCCAATGCAAATAGTCAGGCTTCGGCGCATGTCAGTACGGCACATACACTGCAGTTTTTACATGAGCAAATCCCGAAACTACAAACCTCAAAAGTTGTTGTGATGTGTTATTTTCAGACTATATTTGCATTTGGCATTGACCGATTTTGCAGCCAATTGGCCGGCGCACGCGTCTACGGCTTGATTGTTCCCGATTTGCCCTACGACCAGACCGAATTCGTAATCTTAAAACACGAGGCTGCCGCTCATTTGATCGTGCTCATTCCTGTGCTATCGCCAAACGTGAATCCGGCGCGACTTCGACACTACGCCGAGCCAGCAAGTAAGCTCATATATCTAACCGCTCGGTCTGGTATTACTGGCACGCACACCAGCAGCAAGAAAATCAAAGACATCAGCGATTCTGCAAGGCAGATTAAACAGCTTGCTCCAGACTGCGAACTCGCACTTGGTTTCGGCATACAGACCCCCACAGATATCATTGGACTACCAGACATCATTGATATTGCCGTCGTTGGCAGTGCACTAACCGTCACGCTAGACGAATTTGGCGCAGACGCCGCAATAGACTTAGCTCAGAACTTACTTCGCGCCTGCGATAGTGCCGCAAGCGAGCCAAAATGATACAATTAACTACAGATGAGAGGATTCAAAACGTGACACAATCTAAGCCGGTAATTTTAACGGGGCTTCGGGCCAACAACGACTTACATATTGGCAACTATTTTGGTGCGCTTTTGCCCTTGATTGATCTAGCAAAAACCCGATCGGAAGAGTTCCAAATCAATCTGTTTGTGCCTGATTTGCACAGCTTTACAACACCAATCGATCATAGTGCGCTGCAGGCGGATATTTGGAATAATTTACGCATTTTTGCTGCAGCCGGTTTGCCACTCGATAACCCAGACATTTTTCTGTATCGCCAAAGCTACGTATCGGCCCATAGCGAGCTAGCCTGGATATTTGATTGCTTTACTGGCTTCGGCGAGCTCAGCCGCATGACAGAATTTAAAGATAAGTCAGCACGACTCGGCGTTGACCACATCGGGGTTGGACAGTTTAACTATCCGCCGCTCATGGCCGCAGATATACTCCTCTACAATGCGGTCTACGTACCAGTTGGCGATGACCAGACGCAGCATATTGAATTTACACGAAACACTGCAGAACGCATGAACAACCAGTTTGGTGATCTGTTTGTGATACCAAAATCAGTTAAAGAACAGCACGAATTCTTTGGCAAAGACCAGGGTTTGCGTATTAAAGATTTGGTAGATCCTACGAAAAAGATGAGTAAAAGTGACGAAAGCGGGCGTGGCATTATATTCTTAGGCGATGATCCAGACGATGCCGCCAAGAAGATCATGAGTGCAACTACCGATTCGTTTGGCAACATTCATTTTGATTTTGAAAAGCAGCCTGGCGTCAGCAACTTGTTACAGATCCAGGCATTACTCTTGAACCAACCCCTTGACGAAACAGTTCGACATTGGGAAGGTAAAAGCAACTATGGCGACTTCAAGCGCGAAGTTGCCGAACTGGTAAAAGACTTCTTGATTAATTTCCAAGAGCGATTAAAGCATGTTGATGACAGCCAGCTAACGGCAAAACTGGCAGCTGACGAGATTGCTATGAATGAAGTTGCCAACGCTACACTGTACAAAGTCCAGCAAGCAGTCGGTTTGCGTCCACAATGAGTAATATTGATATAAGCCAAGCACAGCGATTAGACCAACGCGTTATAGAGGTGTTACCGCTGATCAGCCGCTCTTTTGCTGTCAAATTAATCGAACAAGGCAAAGTAACAGTTAACGGCGAAGTAGCCACCAAGGCCGGCTATAAGTTACGCTTAGGCGACGATGTGGCAGTTGACTACGTTGAAGAAGAACAGCCGCCAATTCCATTTATTGATCTACCAATTTTGTACGAAGATAACGACTGTATGGTGATAGCAAAGCCTCTCGGCCTGCTCACGCACAGCAAGGGAGCCTTCAACCCGGAACCAACCGTAGAGACATTTTTGCGACAGCACGTGGCTGGCATGAGTGGCGAACGAGCGGGGATCGTGCACCGGCTTGATCGCGCAACCAGCGGTGTGATTATCTGCGCCAAAAATCCCGTCGCCCTGGCCTGGCTACAGAAGCAGTTTTCGCAGCGCAAGGTCAAAAAGACCTATGTTGCAATCGTCACGGGACATTTGGCAAACGAACATGCGGTGATTGATATGCCTATCGAACGGAACCCAAAAAAGCCACAAACGTTCCGAGTCGGTGCCAATGGTAAATCCGCTTTGACCGAATACAAAGTGCTGGAAAGTAACGACAAACTCTCCCTCCTTGAACTATCGCCACAAACAGGGCGCACCCATCAGTTACGGGTACACTTAAACCACCTGGGCCACCCCATTTTGGGCGACACATTTTATAACGGCAAACCTGCTGAAAGATTGTTTTTACATGCACTCACACTAGAAATTACCTTGCCGAGCCATGAGCGAAAAGTCTTTAGCACTCCATTGCCGCCCGAATTTGCCGCCATAATGAAACAAGATGCCTAACTTCGTGCTGCACACCGATACAACACAACGACTTGCACAGTTTGGTCAGCAACCAGGGCATGCACTTCTTATTATTGGACCTAGCGGTATTGGCAAGGGAACGATTGCTCGTACAGTAGCCGCAACCATTACAACCACAACACCAGAGGCAGTGGATAATCATCCTTACATCCGCATACTTAAGATGGACGATAAGGCACGGAGTATTTCTATAGAAACGGTCCGCGAATTAGAGCATTTTTTGACGCTCAAAGTGCCCGGTGATGCACCACGCGTGGTTATCATCGAAGATGCCCATGGTCTGACCACCGAGGCTCAGAATGCGCTACTAAAAACACTTGAAGAGCCAGTGGCACATACTACGATCATATTGACTGCCGCCGGTGAACAGTCACTGCTACCAACCATTCGCTCACGTGCCGCTACCATCACCGTCAAAAAACCGCTAGCCACCGAACTGGAAACTTATTTTCAGGGACAAGGCTACGATCTAAAAGACGTTCGTCAAGCACACCTCATGAGCGGTGGCTTGCCAGGGCTTATGAGTGCGCTACTCAACAAAGACACGACACACCCTTTAGTGGAAGCAGTTACAACGGCGCGGGCCATTATCCAAAAATCAACCTTCGAGCGCCTGGCCATGGTTGATGTCCTAGCAAAAGACCGCGAACATTGCTTGAACACACTCGCCATACTGCAACAAATGGCCCATGTATCAATGGCAAGCGGCAATAATGCCAAGACCTGGCAACGAATTTTACAGCACTGCTACCAAGCAACTGATCTGTTATTGGCTAGTAGTCAGCCAAAGCTGACCCTGACAAACCTTATGCTAAGCTTATAAATCTGATATAATCGATTTTACATGTTTGAACTCGCGCTCGTCGCAGGTTTTGGAGCCTTCGCCTATCATCACGCAAAAGTCCGTGATGATGAGTTTGCTAATGTCTCGCGCAAAGTTGGCGACCGATTAGGCAAACTCTGGGACATTGCCCACCAAGGCATGCGCGAAAACCGCTTCCTGCGCGCCGAAAAAGCCCTGCTTACCATCTTGAAAATTGACGAAAAAAACGCCGCCGCCTACAACCGTCTAGGCATTCTCTACGCCAAGCAAAAAGAATACCGCGATGCCATAGATTGCTTCGAAATCGCCTCAAGCATAGAGGCAACGCCTTCTTCACTCCACAACCTTGGACTGATTTATTACGAGACAGAAAACTACGAAAAGGCTGCAATCGCCTTCGAACAAGCGCTCAAGCTAGAAGATAACCTCGCCGCGCGCCACGTTGCCTACGCCAAAGTCCAAGAAAAGCTCGGCAACGACAAGCTAATGTTCCAAGAACTAGAAAAAGCCGCCGAACTCGAACCAAACAAAGAAACTTACACCTTACTATACAAAGCATTCAGCAGCCGTGGCATGGAAGCCGAAGCCGACATTATGCAAGACAAGCTCAAAAAACTCATCGTCCCCTCCGGCCGCGCCAAACGCATCGTCCGCCCAAGAAGGGTTGTCGTCTAATATTCATACATTAATGATCTATTCATGTTTGCATTTATCTCATTAATTCTGTATAGAGAGTAATATGTCTGAGAATGTATATGATCCAACTAAGTTCTCGGAGCGTCTTAGAGCAGCAAGGCAAGAAGATGTACGCCGTTCGCTAGCGCCACCTCCACTCACGCCTGAACAACAGGCTGCACGGAACCTTACAGCCGTACGCAACAGAGGTACGCGTGTGTTGCGTATGGCTGTAGATGTAGCCACTACACTTAACGAGATTGACCCTCCTCGTGCAGTAAAGCGGATTGACTTGTATTCTGCAGAACGAAAAGCACACCCCTTCATCCATCGATTCGTTATTAGGCCGACGCGCGCACCGGCTTGGGTCATAAAACTATATCGAGAAGGAGCCAGTAACTACGAAAGTCCGTCGGCTAGCTATCCTGGCTTAGCACTTGGCAAGGCTGGATTGTTGTATGCTTTTTATCATGCCAACGACAAACCTACGACAGGAATAATGACAGAGCACACCCTTATTGAAGAGGGTGTTTTTGGCACTGGCAGGAACGGTACAGCACGTAATATATTGCAAGGCAACCCTGATGCCGGGATCATACAAGGTACGATTACTGATATGACTGCACTTGAGGCACTTAACCAGCTCGGCACAGCAGGATGGGGTAAGAATCGTGAGGCCAGGCTTGCTAGAAGTGTAGATTACCTGGAGTCCTGTTTAACAGCATTCGTCGCAAACCCGGCAACTACTCCGGGCGACTAGTCAAGATCCTGTGATTGGCAGGGTTGTGGTTTAACCTCTGTTTTGGTACACTAGCATCTGTATTTGAAAGCCGGAAGCGGTTAACAGTTCTTTAACATTTATAGTGTAATCTATTGGTATGATTTCGTGTATCAATTGTGACGAACCATTAAGAGCCGCTCAACAGTTTTATTGTTCAAATCGTTGCCAACGTGACGTCCAATACCATAAATACATTGAACTTTGGAAGCAAGGCAAGGTTAATGGAGGTCGCGGATTAAACACCAGAAACATGTCAGGACATCTAATAAGGTATCTCCGCGAAAAATATCAACGCTGCTCAAGTTGTGGCTGGGATGAAAGAAACCCCGTTACTGACAGAGTACCCTTAGAAATTGATCATATCGATGGAAACTCGGAAAATAATACCGAGCTTAATCTAAGACTGATCTGTCCAAATTGCCATTCTTTGTCATCAAATTTTCGAAATTTGAATCGAGGCAACGGCCGAGCATGGCGAAGATTAAAATACGTTAGGTCAAAGTAAGCCACCTTAGCTCAGCTGGTTAGAGCATCGCTTTTGTAAAGCGAGGGTCGTCGGTTCGAATCCGACAGGTGGCTCCAGTACCTTTCAATTACATTGGCGTGCGGGGTTAGTGAAGCGGTCAAACACGGTTGACTGTAAATCAACTCTCTTCGAGTTCGGGGGTTCGAATCCCTCACCCCGCACCATATAATTATGCGAGTGAAGCATGGTTAGATCCATGTCACGCAGATATGCGTGTGAATGCTTGCGGGTAATCATTTACTTGAGCCACAAGACGTTAGCCTGATGAGCGCAAGTCTCATCCACTCGCGCAAGTAAGCAGAATTCCAACTTTTTGGAAAGAACACTGCACCAAAACTCCTATCTACAGGCTCTAAAAGCAGGTCAGGGAAAAGAGCAGGAACGTTTTGCCGCAGGCAAATTCGGGTTTCCCGAAAGTTCCGATGAGAAAAACCACAGGTTTGTCTCATTCCAGCCGCGATAGCTCAGTGGTAGAGCACTTCCATGGTAAGGAAGGGGTCCTGAGTTCAAATCTCAGTCGTGGCTCCATATTATTTTGATTATTTTTGTGACAAATAGTACATGGCACAAGTGTACATTTGTGAGAAATCATACTGTTGCTGCCGGCCAGATGACATTAAATAGAGCCATGCTCGGGGAGCCAAAGCTCCGCTAAATAACGTCTAGTAACGCCGAGCATCCAAAACCCCGCAGCCAAGCGGGGTTTCTTTTTCTCTCGGCGTACATTCGCAGAACGGCACATTGCAACACATAAATCTGCGCTCCGATGCTCACGTACCTCTATGTACGCTCCGCTTCGGTACTCAGTTTTTGCGCCTCACTGCACCATTCCGCGAATCCACTCAACGTGAGCCAGTAAATTACGAGAGTATACCCTAACGACATGTAAGCTTAGAAATTATAAAATGCCCTAGAGCTTGGATTAGATGACAGAGTAGTGTAAGGGTTTGCTTGTGCGCTCGCCCAAGGCGGCAGATAAAGAATATGTTGACGAGTAGATCGTCTCTTCATATTCACCAGGTTACCCTGTTCTACCGCCCTATATTGAAGGTTGTCTAGATGACTCGACGCAGCTTCATGCGAGCTTGTCCTTTGGGGAAACGAATTTGCTCGCAATTGATGAACGAAATACCGTACTCGAGATAGAAATTCCTCTCGTATATCACTCCGTCAGCAATGCACCGTGCGTAGCCTTCAGCGTACTTGCGGTCGGTAAAGACCCGCGCTTCGCCGAAGACATCCAGGGTATATTTCTGGTTAAGCTCACGTGCGTTTGGCCCTTCAACTGGGTAGTCGGCTAGGTCGTAGACGCACGTAATGTTTTCCGTGTACGCAACTCGATACTCCTTCTGACCACGCTTCTGGCCACGGGTCACGAGAATGTACACGCCGTTTTCTGCGGACATGAAGTGCTCCCTTTTGGGTTCGGTACCGGCATCTCCGGATACTCAATCAAACAATAAATTTTACAGCTTGGTTGAGTAGCCGGAACACTACTCTGTCAATGTACTTCATGAAGAAATGTCTTCACGAAGATAGTATATAATATCATATTAAGTAAAATATAGCAAGGTTGTTTAGCTGAACCACATGCACTTCAAACCTGACCTCTGGAACGGGGCGTCAGCACCGTTAAGGCCCTGAGCCCCGTGAGTATTCGCTGGAAGTACTCGTAAGCTTGTCGAATCCATGAAACGTGCTTCTTGGA
>JABCZM010000012.1 GCA_013289705.1 Candidatus Saccharimonadota bacterium | reverse complement strand
GCTTTACAGCAGCTGCCATCTTTTGTAGTGTAGTCATTAGAGAAACGACCCTTTCTGTTTTAGTTGGACAACCAAAACTGTAGGTCGTTTTTCTTTAGGCGTCAAAAAAGTGAGTGTGGGTCAGGCTGTGAGCTCAACGCAGATACAGGGCGGAGGGTTTACGTTGCGCTGCTCAACAGCTATACTAGTCCATAGTTGTTATGGATAATTTTAGGGTAGTCTCTAGTTCTGGGCGTCCGGGCCGCTCGGCTGCATCATTGCAGTCGGTAGATAGCTTTAGTGTGCCAGATACAAGAAAACAGGTAGCTCAGATTGCTCAACCGATGCCCAGTGCCAGCCCCGAAGTGTTACCACCTGTTAGTTTGCCGGTAGAAGCTGTAGTGGATGATCGTCACCTTGCTGGGCAGCTTCCTAAACCAGAAGCCCAGCCAGATCTGCCGGTCGTTGCCGCCAGTGGCCAATTGTCACCATTCGATCTGGCGTCAATCGAAGAAATCGAAAAACCCAAAAACCGGCTAACCGCCGGCCGAACCTTCCGAACCTGGTTACTGCGAGGCGGCTTGGCCGTGCTGGCGCTACTGTTAATCACCGGCGGTACGTTGTTTGCCCAAGGCTTTAGTAAGGTACACAAAGTGTTTCGTGGCAACGGCGACCATTCTACAGCTTTGAGTGCAGTATCGAGCAGTCAGCCACTCAAGGGCGAAAGCACTGGCCATGTCAACATTTTGCTGCTTGGTAACGGTGGTGATGGTCACGAAGCTCCCGACCTGACCGATACCATGATGGTCGCCAGTATCGATACCGTCCACAAAACGGCCACTATGCTTAGTGTTCCACGTGACCTCTGGGTGCAGGTGCCTAAATACGGGAGCATGAAGATAAACGCCACCTACGAAGTTGGCAAATACAACACGCTTGGCAAAATTGACGACAGTAATGCCAATACCGCCGCAGTGGAAGCTGGCTTCAAGCAAGCGGATCAAGCAGTACAAACGGTGCTAGGCATCCCAATTGATTACACGGTGCTTGTTAACTTTACCTCGTTCAAACAAGCAGTTGACGCTGTTGGTGGTGTTACTATCAACGTGCCACAGGCATTAGTTGACCCAACCATGGCTTGGGAAAACAAAAACAATCCTGTCTTGGCGGCCGCTGGTAATCAGACCATGAACGGCGCTCAGGCATTGCTGTACGTTCGTTCGCGCGAAACTAGCTCCGACTTTGCTCGTTCGCAGCGCCAGCGATCAATCCTTCTGGCACTCAAAGATAAGGTGTTGACGGCTGGCACGCTCAGCAATCCGCTCAAAGTCTCGCAGCTCATTAACGCCTTTGGCAATAATTTGGTGACCGATTTTAGCCTGTCCGATGCGCTCAGGGCTTACAACATCGGTAAGGGAATCGGCAATAATGCCATTACGTCTTTAGATCTTGTGACGGCACCAAATAAACTCGTGACAACCGCGAACCTCAATGGCACATCAATCGATCAACCGGTCGATGGCCTGTTCCAGTACAAGTCAATTCAAGCTTTTGTACAGCAAGCATTGCAGCCGGTGGCGAGCAAAACCACCACTACAACTACTACACAAACCGCTCCCTCAACGCCAGCAACCGAGAACGCCCAGATTACGGTACTGAACGGAACCATCAAGGCAGGACTTGCTTCAGCCAAGGCAAATGCGCTAAAGTCAGGAGGGTACAATGTCGTGAGTGTGGGTAACGCACCTTCAGGGGCGTATCCCAAGACGGTGATTGTCGATTTTAGCAATGGCGCCGACAAGGCCACGTTGAGCTACCTACAAGGTCTCTACGGTGTTACGCCCGTCAGTACATTGCCAGATCCGGCAATCCAAAAAGGTACTGCCAACATTATTGTTATCTTAGGCGCCGACCAATCCCTGTAAAATTTAAGGACTTATTCTGTCAAAATGATACTATGATTAAACCCCTTATCGCCAAAGTAAAACCAGCCGGTGGATTATCCTACATTTTGCACATCGGTCTATTGGTGCTGCTTCCTATCGTGCTGTTTGCACTGGTGCGCTTGGGCGATACGTTCATCAAGCTGGCGTTTAGTGTGATTGTACTCAGTAAATGGCGCATGTTTGCAGTGCGTCCGCGTTTTTGGCCGGCCAACATTCGGGCCAACTCAGTCGATATTATCGTTGGCCTGTCTGTAGTGTTGTTTATGACGCACAGCGGTTCACAGTGGTGGCAGCTTATCTGGGCTGCGTTGTATGGTGTGTGGCTGATTGTTATTAAGCCAGCCAGTAGTGCTGTAATGATCGCACTCCAGGCCATGATCAGCCAGTTCTGCGGTTTGATGGCAATCTATCTTACCTGGTCGTCGGCTCCACTTATTGGCCTAGTGTTTAGTACCGGTTTGGTATGTTATCTGGCCGCCCGCCACTTCTTTGATAGTTTCGACGAACCCTATGCTCGGCTACTGTCGTATCTGTGGGGATACTTTGGCGCGGCACTGGCTTGGCTGCTTGGCCACTGGCTATTATTTTATGGAATTATTTCTCAGCCAACGCTCATTTTAAGTGTGTTAGGCTATGGCTTAGCGGGGTTGTACTTCTTCGATCACCGAGAGCGTTTAAGCCCGATGCTGAAGCGGCAATTCGTGTTTATCATAATCGCTATACTGCTCGTCATCCTAACGTTCTCCGATTGGGGCGACAAAGTAGTCTAAAGCTTCAGTAAAGCACAGCACATTTCGGCCGAAAACTTCCGTTCCGATGGCCACCGTACCTTTCTGGTACGCCTGCGCTTCGATACTCAGTTTTCGACCAAACTGCACTACTCCACTGGAGCTTGCTAGGTTAAAATAAGATATGCAGGGGGGAAGTCATGGAACGAATAGAACCAGGTGTTGAAGCACCAAAAGATGCACCGGTTGGCGAACAGCCCAGCTATAGCGTGTCATCAAACGGATCACCACTTAAGAAAACAACAAAATCAGCAAACCCCGACGATCTAATAGCGATTCGTATTCCAAAACCTCGCTTGCCCAAGCCAGGTGCCAGCAAACCCCGCCTCAAGGCAGCGGCATTAATTGTGGCATTACTGATTAGCTTGGGTGCCGGTTTCTTTGGCGGTTACTTGGGTGCTGCAAATCGCGACAACAATGGCGTGGTAACCGGCAGCTTATCGTCACAGAAAAAAGTTGTCAGCAGCGAGAGTGAGCTGATTAGCGAAATTGCCAAAACCGTTGGTCCAAGTGTAGTGTCGGTCGATGTAATTAGCCAATCACCGACAGCTAGTACTAGCAATCCTTACGGTAATTTGTTTGGCGGTGGTTCTGGCCAAGAAGAAAGTGCGGGCACGGGCATTATTATTTCATCAGATGGTTTAATTGTAACCAATCGCCACGTAGTGCCAGCCGGAACTACTAGCGTCAGTGTGACATTATCCGACGGTACAGAACTCAAAAACGTCCAAGTTGTTGGCCGTACCGCTGACAGTGATAGTCTAGATATTGCTTTCCTAAAGATTACTGACTCAAAAGGCCACAAGCTCGTTCCCGCCGCTATCGGCGATTCCAGCAAGGTCCAAGTTGGCGATGCAGTTGTGGCTATTGGCAACGCACTTGGCCAGTTCCAGAACACTGTCACCAGCGGTATCATCTCTGGTTTCGGGCGCAGCGTACAGGCAGGTGACAGCAGTGGCCAACAGTCTTCCGAAAACCTCGATGATCTGTTCCAGACCGATGCCGCCATTAACGAAGGCAACTCCGGCGGTCCGCTTGTCAATTTAAATGGACAGGTAATCGGTATCAATACCGCTATTGCCAGCGGTTCGCAGAACATTGGTTTTACGATTCCTATCAATGATGTAACCGGTCTAATCAAGCAGGTCGAATCAACCGGCAAACTGGTTCGCCCCTACCTAGGCGTGCGTTATGTGCCACTCACCCCAGACGTTGCTAGCCAGTATAACTTGAGTGTCGATAGCGGTGCCTTCGTGATCCCAAGCACCGATGCCAGCGGCCCCTCAATTATTGCAGGCAGCCCCGCAGATACTGCTGGCCTCCAGGAAAGTGACGTCATCACCCAGGTTGGTAGTACAAAAATCGACCAAACACACAGCATCACTTCGGTCATCGATCAGCATTCTGTAGGTGACAAACTAGACCTCACTGTCGTCCGTGACGGCAAAACCATCCACTTAACTGCCACTCTAGGCGCCGCCCCCACCAGTTAGTACATAGGACTTCCACAGAACGGCACATTGTAAGCCGAACTTCGGTGCCAAGCTTTCAACTCACACTGCACCATCCCGAGAAAGTCCTAAAATAGTTGTTCAGCTTTGAGGCAAGGCCGGGCCTCCGGAAATGGCCTGGCGTGACTGTCGTTCAAAATTACAATCTAACAAAACCGAGGACTGTCTGAGTAAAGAGCTATATGCTGGGAGCATATAGCTCTTTGTGAGTTCCGCAGGTGATTGTAATTTTTATCAACTGCCACCTAAGCCATTGGAGCAGGACCGAAAGTTTTGCTTCTTTGGCGGTCCAAAGAAGGTAATTAAGCCAGTAGGAAAACTTGGATAAAATCTTCTGATTGGCTTTCAACATAGCCACTACGCAGAGCAATCTGTCGCAACACTCCATGTTGCTCCGGCAACGCCTCAGTTAAAATTAACAACGCCTTATGTCGTAAAACACCAATCTGCTCAAATAGTCGTCGATACAAATCCAGCCCATCCGCTCCACCAAAAAGCGCAATCCTCGGTTCATATGTAGCAGCTTGATTTATAGAGTATCCATCTGGAACATACGGCAAATTACACAGCAGTACATCATAGTCTTGACTAGCACCGGATAACAGATCACTTTTGATAACGCTTATGCTTGTTGCAAAATTAATAACGTTCACTTTTGCAATTTCAATCGCCTCGTCAGATATCTCTAGCAGCTCCAAGGAAGCTTCTGGGAGCTCCAATTTTGCAGTAATACCCAATGCACCACTGCCAGTTCCAACGTCTGCAATACGCCAAGACTCAGCCTTAGGAAGCTTCTGGAGGTTACTTTTGAGTAGCTCTATCATGGTCTCTGATTCGGGTCGTGGTTCTAGTACTGCAGGCGACACCACAAACTCGCGTCCATAGAATTCGCTCTTACCGCGTATGTAGGCCAACGGCTCGTGCCTAGCGCGCCGCGCAACCCATGCATCGAGCACATTTATGTACTGCTTGGATAAAATCGTTTCCGGGTGCGCCAACAACTGCGCACGATTTATGCCCGTAGCATCTTCTAGCAACACCAACGCATCTAACCGCGCCGTCTCAACCCCGCTCTGCTTGAGTTGCTGCTCTGCTTTTTTCAGCCAACCGCCAATCGTGTCGCTACCATCTGTCTTCATAACTGACTGCAAGTATAGCGTGGAACAGATGGAATATGAAGGGAGGTTGTATTATACTATGAAGCGAAAGCGTCATACAAATGGCCGAAATACAAATACCAGCAACAATAGAACCTAAAACTCCTGATCGGCTTCAAGCTGATTTAGGGGTGATTAACCTTGAGCGCCACATGCGTCAGGAAGAACCACTTTCCCAGAATTTGCTTGATCCGCAGCACGAACAACATAATGTCTATGTGGATTCGTTACGGCAATTACGCCGTGATCAAACAGCGTTTTTGCAAAACCGTGGTGACAAGGCAGAGGTGTTGGGTGGGGGTAATAAAGACAGTTCCAAGCGCGAAGTTGGCCAATTCTTCAACGAAAGAACCTTTAGTCCACTCGGCTGGGCTGCTATAAAAGCGATCGAGGCGCCGCATGGGAATTATGGAACACTGACTGCTGCGCAGCAAAAAGAAGCTGTCCAATCGGTAGACGGTATAGTGCGTGCAGTTGACAGCTATGTCCACCGCCAAAAATTCAATGCGCTTTCAAAGCTAGACGAAATTGGGGCTATTATTGGCCCCGAAAAAACGGCAATAACGGCTGAACGTATCCTGCAGAAAGATCCCGTAGGCATTCTTAACAGTGCTGCAATTCACGAAGAAACTACGAATCAAGAACGACTGACGGGCTTTGTACGCAAGGCGGCCGATGCGGCTTTGGATAATCCTGACCGATTAAAGGAGCTCTTTAATACCGGTTTGCTCTTGCAGCCCGAACTGCGGGCAATTTTTACTCCGGATGAGCAAAAGCTTTTAGCTGAAACCTTTTTAGGCAAAACACACAGCTATGTCCCTGCAAATCTTAACTCCTTTTTGTCAAAATCCTCGGCTGGTTGTCAGATTGCTGCTGAGGAGTTTGTGAGTTTAGGCTTGGTATCTGAATCTCAGATGCTGGACTGTCTGACGGCCCTGGTCAAGGAGGATACGTACCTTGATAGCATGTTTGTAGAAAGTCTTGATGTCTATGTCGAAAAGCTAGAACAGGCTGGAAAATTAGAAGAGGTTAAGCAGGCTGTTATAGACAAAGTCGAAGACAATAAATTGGCGATTAGTTGTTTGGTGCGAGTGAAATATATAGGCGAAGGTCAAAAACAGCAAGCAGTGCGCAGCTTTTTAGAGAAACATACAATCGAAGCGCTGGTTATGCATAGCGGCTCAGTTCTGCAGTATGTTGATAAAGACACTGTAGAAGAGGTATTCGCACGTAAGTGGATAGATATGGATCCGGGGGAAATCATTGGTTCCTTGGTGTCACTTCCAGATACTGTCATGGATCTGGCGCAAAAAAGGCAATACATGCGCGGCGCATACGCCCAAGCTCCAGAGATGGTCTGGCACGATACGAATCTTGTGCTTACATCGTTCGAACCAGCCGAAGCCGGTGATATGATTCGCCAGGCGCTCACATCGTTGCCTGATAATCTTATGGGTAGTTGCTTTCGGAATATTGACGAATGGATGCCACTTGTCGCACAAGACTCGCAACAACAGAAGCAGATAGTTGACACACTCACGGATCTGTCCCATGGGCTTGGCTTGCTGGACTACTATCATGGTAGTGATATCTTGAAGGCGTGTGTGCCGCTCGATGAACTTCGAGGCATCATCGGCACCATGATCATCACGGATAGTAGCGGCTATTTTAATATTGGTATTGATAGGCACATTGATTCGTTGGTAGGATTATTTGATCAGGATACGGTGAAGGCATGGACGAGCCAGGCGTGCAGAGACAATCCTGAAGTTGGGGTGGTGCTGTTGATGTCGACAGAAGACTTCTATGATGCCGATTCGTATAAGCAAATGGTCATACAGTTTAGTTATGATAAGCCACTGACCGCACTTGGGAGTATTGATCTTATGAAGGCCAGTTACCTTTCGTATGAAGATAAAACCGAACTTGTCGACCGCTGCGTGTCGAGTAATGCTTACGAGGCAGCCGTCGCAATATCGTACCTTCAGTCACATCGAGTCTTGAGCCCCATGCAGCTAAACGACTATTTCGCTAAGGTTGAGCTAGTGAATCCGCCGCTAGCGTACTTCCTGGGTGTTGAAGTTGGCGAAGATGAGCATGCGGCAATGGCAACATTTGAGCGCATGAAAAGTGATGGGGCAACCAGGCAGCTGGCTCCAAAATGGTTTGATGAATTTTTTGCCGAGTTCGAAAAAAGCAGTGAGACAAGTCGTGAAATTGTCATGAAACAAGCGATGAACCTCTACCTAAATTTTGAAGAACTTCGACACCTCGAACCAGACATGTTGATAATTCCGGCTCAACTTTCCCAAAACCCAAAACAACAGTACGGGATGTTTTCTAAGTTAAGCTTTACTGCAAAACATGGGGATGCTGAGACTGTTGCGGCTTGCCTTGAAGTGACGACAGTTGATCAGCTTGATGCATTCACATTTCAAGCACTGAGCAAGGGGCTTGATGTGTCGCCAGAATCACTCAATGTAGATCGCGTGGAGTCGATGCTCGTACCATTTGTTACCTATGCCAAAAGTTTTATAGACTCACCAAAGCACAAAGTAATCTTGGCTGAAATTGCTCGCCAGCCAGATGGTGCAGCATTCCGTGATTTTCGGTTGATAGCCGACGACCCAACGCAGCGGGATCAAGCCAAAGAGATCGGCTTGTTGCCAAAGCAATTAACGGCTCGTCAACATCAGTTGTGGCGTCAGGACGATAGTCTATCGAGTTACGAGGATCTCCGGTCGTCGGCCGACGACGTCGCGTTTAAGATTCGCGATACCTTGCTTGGGGCGTTACATGACTTTGGTTTTCAAGCCAACGAAATCAGGCTCGATGCCGATCAGTTCTCAACACTTCAACACGATATAACACGGCTTGGCTCAAGGGTTGCCGAGCTACACAAACTACGTGCAACCACTCAGGGTCCAGTCCCGACCGAAACTAATGAATTGCTTGTCGAAACAACGCAGGCTTTACGTGAACGACAACTGCTTGCGGCACTGCATACAATGGTTAACCTGCCAGCTGGGCAAATTTTGGATGGCGGAAAGCTCGATGCTAACGGTAATGTTGCGCAGCCTTTACAGGCCGTTTTTAATCGCATGGCAAAACTTACAAAACAGCTTGCATTGACTGGTGACGCCGGCCTGTCCATAGCTCAAGCTGTCGATACCCTGACCTATTTTCATGAGCAAACCAGCGAAGTACGACAGTTGACGGTCGAAGACACTATAGACCCTAAAATAACACTAGAAATTGGCAGTAAGCCAGTCGGCACTTGCCAAGATTATGCAACGGGCCAATACAAAGAATGCCTGCTTGGCTATACCGAACCCAATACCAAAATCATCGCAGTTCGTGACGGTGATACCGTTGTGGCACGGAGTATTTTCCGTCTGCTCGAAACTAATCAGGGCAGTCCAGCGCTCCATGTTGAAACAATCTACACCCAAAGCGCCAGCCCAATCATCACCCAGAAAGTCTACGAATTGGCAACCAAAAAAGCCCAGACTATGAAGTTGCCGGTATTTGTGTCGCATCGCTCTCAGGGTGCCGATGGTGGCAAGGTAGACATGCCTGAAGTCGCTGGCTATAAGTTAGAGCACGGGCATGATCAACTCTCGGCTCGTGGTATGCGCGCACCGTATGTCTACGTTGATTCATCGAGTGGCAGTAGGAGCGGTGCGTATAAAATTGGTGGTTTGCTACAGCTAATTGCTACAGCTCCGACAGATTAAATAAGAGGCTATTCGGCGTTCAAAAGTTCGTGCTCGGCGTCTTGCAAATGCTGAATGAGGTCGTCGATGTCACCACTGAGTGCGGCGGGGATGTTGCTGCGGCTGTAGCCGATCCTGTGGTCTGTAATGCGGTCTTGCGGGAAGTTGTAAGTGCGGATTTTTTCTGATCGGTCGCCAGAACCAATCAGTTTTTTGCGATCGTCGCTGAGCTGTTGTTGCTCGGCCTCAATTTTTTGCGCCAGCAGGCGTGAACGTAGCACGCTCATGGCTTTCTCTTTATTCTTGATCTGCGATTTTTCGTCCTGGTTCGATACCACGAGGCCCGAAGGCAAGTGGGTGATGCGCACCGCGGAGTCAGTGGTATTTACCGATTGCCCACCATGCCCGCCAGATCGATAGACGTCAATCCGCAGATCGTTCGGATTAATTTCAATGTCGGTTTCTTCGGCTTCGGGCAAGACTGCAACAGTGGTGGTGGAGGTATGAATCCGGCCTTGGCTTTCGGTCACAGGTACGCGTTGTACACGGTGTACGCCAGCTTCAAACTTTAAATATTTGTAGGCATCCACACCGCGAACGGCAAAAATAACTTCTTTAAAGCCACCAGATTCCGATGGGCTTTCGTTCAAAAGTTCAATTTTAAAGTTGTGTGTTTCGCACCAGCGAGCGTACATCCGGTAGAGTTCTCCGGCAAACAGGGCAGACTCATCACCGCCAGCAGCGGCTCGGATTTCGATAATCACATCACGGCCGTTGTTCGGATCTGTTGGTGTCAGAGCGCTAATTAGCTTGTCTTCGTTGGCTTTGAGTTTTACCTCCAACTCCTCCAGCTCCATAAAAGCCATCTGTTGCATCTCGGCATCACCGCTTGTATTGAGTTCTTCTGCCGAAGCTTTGTCGGCTAGCAATTTTGCTTTTTCATCAAACAATCCTACCAGTTCTTCTAGCTCACTGTTCCGTTTGGCTAACTTTGGATACTTTTTGTCACTGTAAATTGCCGGATCTTCTAGTTTTTGAGCTAGTTCGGCGAGTTCTGCACGCAAATTTTGTTCTTTTTGGTCCATGATTAATTCCTATTATAAAGAAAAACCGCCTAAGAAGTACATCTCGGACGGTTTGAATCAGCTGAAGTAGCTATTTTTCAGTCTTGGTATCTGTTTTTGGGGCGACAGTATCTGCAGCTTTTTCTGCTTTCGCAGCAGCACGCTTCGCTTGCTTGATAGCTGCAGCAGCCCGTTGCTCTTTGGCAGCTTCACCAGCAGCAGCGCGAGCTTTGAACTTGTCAACGCGGCCTTCGATGTCAATAATGCGCTCCTCACCAGTAAAAAACGGGTGAGACGTGCTACTAATGTGTACCTTTACCAATGGGTATTCGGTGCCATCAAGCTTAATAGTGTCGTCGGTTACAACGGTTGAACGCGTCAACACAGTCGTACCGTTGTTGAGGTCCTGAAACACAACAGGACGATAGTTCTTGGGGTGTAAATCTTTTTTCATAATCGAAGCTGAATTATACACATCTGTTAGCAATCAGTCAACACCGACGAAGACACAGCAACTTGTGCCGTATTTCCAGACAGCGTACACTAGTGATAAAGGTAAACTAAAAACAAAAAATGTCACCAGAAGGATTCCCGGCTCAAGCACAGGCCACTATGGTTGCCGAACAGCAGCAAGCGGTGTTGACACATGCCATGGTTGCGCAAGAATATGCCTCATCGGCTAAGCCTGATCCTAATCTTCTAGGGTACATGAATGGTTTGGCCAGCAATGAGCAAACCGTCGTACAGCAGCCACAGCCAGCGGTAGAAACGGCAACCGAAACGGCACTGACTGATTTTGCTCAACACAGAGAAGGACATAGTCCGCAACCAGCAGAGGCATTTCATAGTCGGGCTGAGATTTCACCTAGGCATCATCAGGAGCATTTGGAAGAGGCATCATTTGTGCCCGGCATCGCTGAAAGACCAGAAGCCGAACAAGACATCATCGGTGAGCTTATAGAAATTGGCCAAGAAGCAACTCGCGGCAATGATCTTGGCATGCCTGAGCTACCCGTGGAAGCAGCTGGCCAGCAAGAGTCCACGAGTGAGGATCAGAAAGTAGTCGAATATGATGCCCTGGAGGCATCGGCCGAGTTTGAACGGGCATCTGAACTTGCCAAGTATATGGCGAACTCTAAGGAGGCGGGTTTTGGGCCTGGAACGCTCGAAAGGGAAGCATTATCAAAGGCGCTTGACTCAGTTGAATGGGATAACGTACCAGCCGACAAGGTTGATGAGCTGATTGGTGAAGTGGCGATGTTTGACAGGGAGCATGAGCCACTTGTGGACGATGAAGAGGCTATAGCATCGTATAGCCTGACTCATGATGTACTGAAACGAGTACCGGATAAAGTTCTAGCAGAACTTTATAAGCGGCCGCCGATTAATGGAGATGCCTCCGAGCTCCGCACCTTTATCGACACGAGGAGATTGAACAAAAGCCGAGCGGTTATGATAGGTGGTGTCCTTGGCCGCCTGCATACTGCCGACGGTGAGAACGTATTACTTATGCCCGAGGGTCAAGATGAAAATCTAGATAAATTACGAGAATATATAGACTTTGCAGGTTTTGAAATTGAAGCGATACCAGATAGTCCCGAAGATGATCATGATCAAGAGTCAATTTTTGAGTACGAGAACAAGGTGGTTGACATCATGCGCGACGTACTTCGTAATAAGCTCAAGATTAATCCAGCGCTGTCGAAAAAAATGGGCACAGCAATGACCACGCGGCTTCGTCATGCGCCAACTGAAGAGACGCCACCTTATTTCAATGGTACTCGAGTGAAGCATAGTCTTCGCCGAATGAAGGAAGTTGTCGAAAATGTTTTCCCCGTCAATCTGGAGCGTCTTACCACTGAATTGGGCGTTGTGAATCTTGACATGTACAAGCCAGAAGATCTCCATACGTTAAGCGGGCTTTTGGAGCATGACGAAGAAACAATTAAGTATCTGCAAGACGGCGATGTAACGGTCGTTTTCGTCGATGCATACGGCGATCACAATGGAGCACTCACCCCAGTTTTTGATGCGTATCGCAAGGAGTCGGGCCGAACGCTCATGTTTGAAGTAGCTCAACCAGGAGATTTTTATCGTCGGATGGTTATGCTCAAGCGGCTTGGAGTCAAGCCGAGCAGCATGGTCGTTGCTGCGCATGGCGCACCAGGGGAGACTCATTTTGGCCAAGGTGATTCTGGCTTTGTTCTGGCGGCAAACCGTTATGTGACTCAGATGAACGAACTTTCGTCGAGCGTCAATATTGATGAATCACGACTAGATCGACTCGTAAGTGACGAATTTATGCAGTCAAGTCGTGGTATTGATGATCCGGAAGAGCGTATTGGACGCCGAACGGTAATACTGAACTCTTGCAGCAGCGACATGGCATACAAGGGGGCGTTGCCGTCTAGTGTCGAGACGATAGTGCGAACTATTGGCCGGGCTGATGTTGATGGCTATGGCGCTGCAACAGATATGTATCTGGAACGAGGGAGGGGTGAAGCGACCTTTTATGGTAAGGAACAGAAGCGGGACGGCACGTCTATCTTTGTGCCGAACGGGACGAGAGTTTCCATAAATGAGCGTCCATCACTCAGAGATAAGGCCAGAGCGAAGTTGACTGGAAAAGAGATGTTTTTAGCGGGACAAAACATTAGTGAAGAGCTGAAGAATGGGGAACTGCTAGTCAAACGGACGACCGTGAAGAGCATAAAACTGAGTAATCTTAATGCGCAGAGGAGTGAAGTGGCATGAGCGAATCGGTTGATATTGGACTTATATTTAATCAAATAGACGAGGATCCATCGCGGGATTATCACGAGCTATTGAGGCGGCTACCGACTGACATATTTGCACTGCGTACGAGTACTGGTACCGAAGACGGTTCAAGTATAACGGTACCTTCCGTCGTTGTGAGCGGTGCTACACAGAGAACGTACGATGTGGTTTCGGATCGAGCCGACATGGCAACGGTGTCATATGCAGCCAATGATGACCCGAGTAAAGTCGAACAGCTAACATACATTGACGGTGTCCTGTGGCATACTCGCGAAGATGTGTCCGAACAGGTTTCTCCAACGCTTGATGGTGTGCAGAGAGCCGTTACGGTGTCGTTGGCCCTCTGTGCGGCACGTGGCAGTGGTGAGTCGGCATTCTGACCTCCGTAATCCCTCAAAATAAAAGGTTACCGTAGCGTCTTACCCAATTGAGTCAGTAACGTACGTATTTCAGCCAGTAGTTTCACTGGGTTTAATTGGTTGTACTCAGATTGTAGCATTGCTTTGGTAGC
>JABCZM010000011.1 GCA_013289705.1 Candidatus Saccharimonadota bacterium | reverse complement strand
TGTGAGTTCAGCATCCATGATATCCACGACTGAGCCATACAGCTCTGAAGGGGAAATGGCACTCAATGATTCTTCTAATGCCATAAGCAGACTCTATAACATGCCACGAAAGGAATCAAGCATATGCATGACATGACGCACGTAGTAAGAAATCGAATGTCGCGACTGAAGGCCTGGAAAGAGCAACGCACAGACCGTCCGAAAGAGTTAGCGCTCAGTTTCGGGGAGCAAGACCATCTTGATGTACTGTCCTATGCTGGGCTCGAAGAACAGATTGACTACCTCTGCATCGATGGCCAGTACATCCGCACACTGTTTATCTCGGGCTATCCATTCGTAGCATCCAGTGGCTGGCTCGATACCCTGATTAACTTCAACCACGATGCCGACATTACCTACCACGTCCACGAAGTGAATGCTTTGCAAGCTTTACCGAAGTTACACCGCAAGATTACCGAACTGGAGTCAACCAAACGAGCCATGCTCAGGGCTGGTAAGATCGTCGGCTCGGAGATTACTGACCCGCTCGATTCAGCGATGGAACTGCGGGATAAGATTCAGCGTGGGCAAGAAAAGTTATTCCAGATGGCGATTTATATCTCGCTGCGGGCGAGTAGTCTATCCGAGTTAGATAAGGTGACGAAGTTACTCGAGACTACCATGTCGGCACGCTTGTTCTATACCAAGACTGCCCGTTTCCAACAACTAGAGGCTTTGCAATCTGTCTTACCGCGGGCCGAAGATCAACTGAACCAGAAGCGGAACTTAGATAGTAGCTCAGCAGCCCTAGCATTCCCCTTCATGTCGTCTGAACTCGTCCAGGAATCGGGTATTCTGTATGGCGTCAACAAATCCAATAACTCACTGGTTATTCTCGACCGTTTCAGCCTGCATAACGCCAACAGTATAGTGTTTGCCCAATCGGGTAGTGGCAAAAGCTATGCCACCAAAGTTGAGATACTCCGCCAGCTGATGCAAGGCACGAAAGTCATCGTCATTGATCCCGAGCGGGAGTACAAACTGCTGACTGAATCGGTCGGTGGTACCTACATCAAGCTATCTGCCAAAAGCAAAGAAAAGATTAATCCCTTTGATCTGGCCACAACCTTTCATAGCCGAAGTGATTTGTCGGAGCATGCCCAAGACCTCACTGAAGTCATCTCGCTCATGGCAGAGGGATTGTCAGCGCGTGAGAAAGCAGCCGTCGATAAAGCCATCCTCAAAATCTACAAGTCGACCAAAGCTGGCCAACCGCTCCTTGAAGACCTCTACAGCGAACTGCACAAGCTGGGGCAGATAAAGCTTTGCGAACGATTAGAGAAATACATTTCTGGCTCACTAGCAGACGTCTTTAATGCCCAAACTAATATTAATTTGGATAACCGCCTGGTCATCTTCGACATCAAAGACCTTCCCGAAAGCTTGCGCCAAATCATGATGCTGATCATCAGTAACTTTGTCCAAAACCAGGTGAAAGCTCGACCAGAGAAACGACTGCTGATTATTGACGAAGGTTGGCTGCTGCTGGAGCACGAAGAGTCTGCTCGTTTTGTGGCGGGACTCGTTCGCCGCGCACGTAAGTATTATTTAGGGGTCTCGATTATCTCCCAGCAAGCTAATGACTTCCTAAAAAGTGATTACGGCCGCGCCATTGCTTCCCAGAGTGCCTTACGTATCCTGATGCGCCAGGACACCACCACGATTAAAAACGTCGTTTCCGAGTTTAACCTCAGTGAGTATGAGCAAAGCTTTCTGCTGACCTGTGAGCGCGGTGATGCCCTGATTATTGCTGACCAGAACCACGTAGCGGTGAAAGTGGTGGCCTCTGACAAGGAGCACCCGCTTATTACCACGAATCCGGCAGAGGTATTCCACTCGTGAACCCCGCGCTACTCTTGACACTTTGGAGTCCCACTAAGAAGCAAGCTCTGTTTGTCCTGGCGACATTGACGGTTATTGTGTCACTGCCCGTTATGGCAGTCTTTGCACTTGGTAGCGGCTTCTTGTCGTTCCTGAGCGGCACATCAAGTGTGGCAGCAGCCCAAAGTGAGGGCTTATATACTGGCCCCGATGTTTCTGGAGATTTGTATGCCTGGGGTAACTGCACCTATTGGGCTTTTTATATGCGCCAGCAAGCCAATGACCCAATCCCAGCGAGTTGGGGCAACGCTAACACCTGGGCAATGACCGCACTCTTGCAAGGCTATGTCGTTGATCACACGCCGATGCCGAATGCCATTATGCAAACTACGGCGGGAGACCTAGGCCACGTTGCCTACGTCACTGCTGTCGATCCTGTAACAGGAGCTTGGACAATCTCCGAGATGAACGTCAAAGGACTCGACATTGTTGATACCCGTACATTGTCAGCAGCTGAGAACAAGGATTATAGCTTTATCCATGATAAGGAGATGACGTTATGAAAGCTGGCTACAGTGTCGATATAAATCTCTGGCTCCATCGGTTAGGCTTGGTACTACCGTGGACGTGCATTGCTATTGGAGTGGTGTTTATTCTTATTTGTATCACGGGAGTTGTGCTCAGGTTGCTTCAGTTTCGTAGCCTCCTTAGGCGTAAAAATGTCTATCTTGAGCTAACCCCCTCGGCATTTACTAGCCGTACGCCAGCGGCCAGTCAGCTGTTCTTTGCGGTACTCCACGGTAAGTACAAGAGCCGACGCTGGCGAGATAAGCTACTGCGCCGTGATGTGGTATTTGTGCCAACTATATATTCATCACGAAGCCAAGGTATCCGGTACGTTATACAAACGGAAGCTCGCGTTGCAACGAGTTTGCAACATGACATTACAGCATACTTACCAGATGCCAAAGCGCAGGTTTTGCATGACTATGTAGCGCCTGAGGCAGGAAAAGTCCTTGAGTGTAAGCTCAATAGGGATTGGATCTTTCCGCTTGCCGAACAACGGACGTTTGACCAGCATGACCCAATGGGCTATATCACGAGCGCAATGAGTAGGCTTATGGGCAGTGAGGCTATGGGCTACCAACTCATTGTGACGCCGATTAAGCCACGTGAGGCGGCGCTCTTAAGTCATAAGATTCTGCATAACGAAGATTTTCTGAATCAACGGACATATCGTCATAAGCTGCTGGGTTTGCAGTCTATTTTTACTGTTCTCAATACAATACTGTTCGGCATCTTAGACATGGTTGGTGAAGTCACCCATCCAGCTGCTAAGCCGTATCGTCCGAGTCATGGTGCTAGCCTTGCGCAAAGAGAACTACAAGAGAAACGACAGATTGCTAAGGGCCTGAAGCCAGCACGCATGCTGGGGAGTTTTGAAGAAGAACGGATTTCATCAGTTCAAGGCAAGCTGAACCAGCCCTTGTTTCGAGTTAGCATTCGTGTGATGGTACGCATGGACACACCGGCCGAGACCAGGCAGCGAATTGATATGCTCAAGGCAGCCTTTAGTTCGTACGGTACCCAGCAGCAAAGCATTGCAGCCAAAGTATCCCTCCCTGTCCTTGGACGTTTTCGGCGGGTATTGTACCAACGGTATTTGCCAAATCCAATCTATCGGCGGGCAAGTATTTTATCTGCTTCAGAGCTAGCGAGTTTATATCATTTTCCACTTGGCAAAGAGAGTAAGACTGACAATCTCGTGACGTCACTGAGTCGGACATTACCAGCACCAATTACTTTGAAACAAGATATGCGGCTCGACGTCTTGTTGGGCGTCAATAAGCACCAAGGTGTTGCAACGGCTATTGGCCTGACTATTGCTGAACGAGAGCGGCATATGTATATCGTTGGGGGTACTGGTAGTGGCAAAACCACCATGATGCACTTTGCCATTATGCAGGATATAGCCAGCGGTAAAGGCGTTGCCGTCATCGATCCTCACGGTGACCTAGCCAAAGATATACTGAAATGCATACCGAAACATCGCATCCAGGACGTTATCTATTTCAATCCCGATGACCTTGACCATCCGATTGGCTTAAACCTGTTGCAGGTCAAAGCAGGACTGACGGGCAATAACCTGCTACGTGAAGAAAGCCGCATCACCGAAGCTGTGGTGTCAGTTTTCCGCAAGATTTTCTCTGAAGATGACAGCGGTGGCCACCGCATCGAGTATGTATTGCGTAACACGGTGCGAACCGCTATGACCGTCAAGGATGCCACTTTGTTTACCGTATTAAAATTGCTCACCAATGCTGACTACCGAAAAACAGTGACTGATGCGCTCGATCCAGGAGCTCTCAAGGACTTTTGGAAAAATGAACTTGGCCAAGCTGGTAATATGCAGCGCGTTAAAATGAGCGCTGGTATAACCAGTAAGCTTGGGCGCTTTGAATCGTCGCCATCGTCTAAGTTTGTGCTGGAGCAGCCAAAATCCACGATAGACTTTGATGACATCATGAACACCCACAAAATCCTGATTTGCGACTTTGCCAAAGGTGCCATTGGTGAAGATACCTCGGAGCTGTTTGGTACTGCCACACTAGCGTTGCTGCAACTGGCAGCCTATCGGCGGGTTTACACCGACAAAAGTGATCGCCAACCGTTCTACTTGTATGTCGATGAGTTTCAGAACTTTGCAACCATGTCATTTGTGCAAATGCTCAGTGAATCGCGTAAGTATAAGCTCTACCTCACCATGGCTGAGCAGTCGACGTCGCAACAAGATGACCAGCAGATGGTTAATATTATTCTGGCAAACGTTGGTACGGTTATTTGCTTCCGAACCGGCAGTGTTGCTGACGAGAACGTACTATTGCCATTGTTTAGCCCCTTTATTAATCCTGGTGAGATATATCGGTTATCGGCATACAACTTCTATGCCTTACTGAACGCTGTCCATTCGCAGGAGCCAACATCTGGACAAACGATCCGACCAAGTGATACCGAAGGTAGTAAGGAGACTGCCGAGGTAGTGCTAAGGCTGTCACAAGCTACCTATACGCTGCAGCAAAAACCAGCGGCAAAACCAACCCCAAAGCAAGACGACGAGAAACCTGAAACAGTACAAAAACCCAAAAAGCCGAGTAAGAAGAAGTCAGCGGAAGATGACAAGAAACTAACACCCATTGATGATAAGGCGCTGCCTGGAGAGAAGAAAACTACCTAACACCTGGCTTTAGTTTTTATCTATCGGCTTTCTCTTTTGAAAAAATAAGTCACCAAAAGGAGTGGCGTTCTGTCCGCATACATTAATCAGTAGACTTGAGTCTAGAGCCGTGAAGCCTTTCGCAGTACGGCGTTAATTCTTGTGAGTATCATTACTGAATCCGAGCAAGAATTACTCCGGTTACCGATCTTCAACGTGCAAACCCGAATTTGAACGGCGTTATATAGCGGCAGATAGACAGAGGGTTCCTGCGGCGTACGACCTACCGTCGGTACACTAGAAGAAGCTCGCCAAAGAATCCCCGGTCTAGATTAGCTCATCAGTTTTTGAGGCGTACATAGTAACGGCAGGTCGTAATGGGCTCACAGCAAGGATAATTCAGGCAATCAATTGGTTTGCGAAAGCCCGTAGTAAAGCAGTATGGGAACGAGCCCTGGCATACCTTGTCAAGCTAACTGTAGTAGCCCAGAAAGCAGAACGGGTAGCACGGCGCATGGCTATGTGTGCCTGAAAAACCACTCTTTAGAGCCTTATAGGACAATTTAGTACTAATATTGTCTTGTATGTAGGACAATTTAGGTATAGTATTGTCTTATGAACCCAATACTTACAACCTTACTCTATGAATGGCGAGACAGGCCACTCCCTACACTCCTACCAAGAGACACCAAGCTTAACACCGAAAAGCGGCCAGGTGATAATAACGCGACGGTCATAACCGGTTTTCGTCGAGTGGGCAAAACGTATATTGTGTTTGAGGCGGTAGAGAAGCTGCTTGAGCAATATTCAAAAGAAGAGGTGATCTATCTCAATTTTGAAGATGAACGATTACCGCTTCAAATCGAGACGCTTACAGACCTTCTGCCAACCATACAAGCCGTGTATGGCAATAAGCCCAAATATCTGTTTCTAGACGAGCCACAAGTCATACCGGGCTGGTCAAAATGGGCACGGCGCATACTTGATTCGGAAGATATCCAAGTTTTCATAACGGGCTCAAGTTCTAAAATGGGGAGCCATGAATTACCAACCGAACTACGTGGCCGCGCCTGGGAAGTACCGGTTGTGCCCCTGACATTTACCGAATTCTTGCGTTTTAAGAACACCTCCGTAGATACCGAGAAAATGGCGTTTGTAGCTGATGAACAAGCTCGTTTTCACTACCTCTTCGATGAATACCTGACGTATGGCGCATTACCAGCAGTTGTCTTGGTGGAACAGGCCCGCAAGCAAGAGCTCCTGCAGACGTATTTTAATACTGTCGTACAAAGCGATATAGCCGAACGGCACAGGGTTCGTAGCGAAGATGGGTTACGAGTATTGCTTCGCTTACTACTCAACTCAACCCGCATAACGATATCAAAGCTGCACGGTACACTAAAAAGTATGGGGATACCCATAGGCAAGACAACGGTAGATAACTTCTTGCAATATGCCGAAGAGGCCTACTTCTTAAAGCAGCTATTTTTTTTCAACGCATCAGTCGTTAATCAATTGCAATATGCTCGCAAAGTCTACTTCATAGACACAGGGTTTGTAACGGCACTTTCGACGAAGTTTTCGGTAAATAGAGGTAGACTGTTTGAAAATATCGTGTACAACCGGCTCGCACGCCAGCATGAAACGCTCTACTACTTCCAAGATGAAACCAGTGAAATTGATTTCATAGTGCTTGAAGATGGGGAAGTGACTACGCTCTATCAGGTCTGCTACGACCTTACCAGTGTGGAAACGCGCGATAGAGAGATAAAAGGACTCCTGAAGGCCGGTGTACGGTTTAACTGCTCCAACCTCAAATTGATAACATTGCGCAGGGATACTAATCAGACGGTGCCGCAAGAAATCGAAGTAATAACTGCTGAACAGTTCTTGTAGAGGTCGTTCATATGACGTTAATCTTCGTAGATTGTGAAGCAACCGGTGTTTTGCGCTTTCACAGAAACAGGGCTACCTAAAGTGAGATTCTAGGCAGTTTGCGGTAGAGTCTCAAGCGAATAGAGTTTCTCGGGCTTCGTGACATCCGACCAGATAGTACTCTCCGTCTTAGTTGATTGGAGCAAGCCAGCCTTGGTAGTGGTATAAAACGGTAGCGTGGTTGTATCGTACAAACGTTGCTGGCTGCTAACAATCCTTTTCTGTAGCCAGTTTTCTGAGTTGTCCGTTTCGCAGATGAGCAGTATATATGGAAATGGAGTCTTTGTCTTATCCCACGCCTGGTTTTGGTGATAAGCAATATACTGCTCTGCCCGTCGTATTTGGACAAACAGCGGTTTACTGTCAAACAGTTCGACGAAGAAGCGACGACGATCAGTACCATCTTTAATCGAGAAGAATACATCAGGTAATGGTTTCGGGAAATTGCGGTAGCCACCTAATCCTCGCTTCGTAAATAGTAAGAGATCAGTGGTCTGCTGGCTCAGGCTAAGGTACATTTTGTAGAGTGTTAGGTTGTGGGCAATAAACTCTGGTGTAACGGTTTTATCGCTATAGCTATTCTTAATGACAGTATCGGTAATCTCGTTTGGCTCGGTATGGGGCTGGAGGGTACGCAGGCCTTTTGGCAGCAGATAATACGCAGCATATTGACCACGCAAGTGATAGGTACCGTCAAAATGCCTGGCAACGTAGCCTTGCTCCATGAGTCCTATGAGGCTTATGCGAACTAGTTCACTATTTGACTTACCTAACTGCTCTGTAATAAGTTCAGTTGTCCCAAATCGAAATCTATATAGGCTTAGTAATATATCTAGCTGGTTCTTATTGAGTTGTTTCCGGAATTTAGGTTCTGGTCTATGAGTCATACGCATCCGCTCGTATCTAATCTATTATTCTCTTTCATATATTTATATATGAAGTAGGAGAGAAAGAAAAGAAGAAATAACAGATAGAGAATTATTAGATAGCACTGGTTTCAAAATCAGTGCTATTTTTTCTTAGCTGTGAGATATTATTGCTGACATTAGAGCCAAACCGTAGATGCGATTCTGTCTCCAAACCGTGAACCTAGACTACAAATTGGAAAAGCTGCTCAGGACTGAGTACATGTAAGATCTAAAAAACTACTACTTCTTAGCGGCCATTTTCTTTGCTGGAGCTTTTTTGGCTACAGCCTTCTTTGGAGCGGCCTTTTTTGCGACTGGTTTGGTGACAACTTTTTTGGTGGCTGCAACTGGTTTAGCACCGGCGGTTTTTGCCTTCGCGGCTAGTTGCTTCTTGATGCGGGCAGCTTTATTTTTGTGAACGAGGCCTTTCTTGACGGCTTTGTCGAGGTTACTCTGAGCGGCCGAGTGGTTCTTTGCATCAGTCTTAGTTAGAAATGACTTAATTGCTGTTTTTAGTGAACGCTTGGTCTTTGCATTGCGAACAGTCGCTTTTTTGGCGGTTTTAACGCGCTTTTTTGCTGATTTGATGATGGGCATTGATTTTCCTTACTTTTCCTACGTTAGAGGTTAGTTGTGTTATCGACAGCTAACTATATAGAGGTGTTGTTGTTTTGTAAAGTCGTGCGGTCGTGCCACTTGCAGGGCATCGGGATGCGGAAATACGCACACAAATCATTATTGCTAAGCGTGAGCATTTATGGTACATTCAAGACGAAAGCTCAAAAAACAAAAAAGCCGAGAACAAATGGACCAACAAAAGCAAGCGTTAGTCGAAAAGCTAAAAACCGCTAATAACATCTTAGTAACGGTTAGTTCAAGCCCATCGGTTGACCAATTAGCGGCTGCTATTGGCGTAACGCTACTCCTCAATAAGCTCAAAAAACATGCCACCGCGGTCTTTAGCGGTGACGTGCCCTCCACCATCGAATTTTTGAAGCCCGAAGAAACCATCGAAAAGAACACTGACTCTCTCCGTGATTTCATTATCTCACTCGACAAATCTAAGGCAGACAAACTACGCTACAAGGTTGAGGATCGTGTAGTTAAGATCTTTATAACTCCTTATAAAACGTCAATCACCGATGCCGATCTTGATTTTAGTCAGGGCGATTTTAACGTTGATGTCGTGCTGTGTTTGGGCGTGAATCAGCAGCAAGACCTCGATCAGGCAATTACGTCACATGGTCGCATCTTGCACGACGCTGTTGTGGCGAGCATTAATACGCAGGCCGGTGGTGAGCTTGGCACGTTAAACTGGACCGACCCAACTGCCAGCAGCTTGTCCGAACTCGTTACCCAGGTTTGTGGGCTGCTTGGCAAGGAATTGCTTGATGGACAGATTGCCACGGCACTTTTAACCGGCATTGTGGCCGAAACTAAGCGCTTCAGTAACGAAAAAACCTCACCAGTCACCATGCGCCTCAGTGCTGAACTGATGAGTGCCGGTGCAAACCAACAACTGGTTGCTAACGAACTAGAGATTGTTCGCACGCCAGTGCAGCAGGAAGCGCCTGTAGCCGAAGCGGCCCCCGAAGAACCAGAGCCCGCATTCAAAAAAACCGCCGATGGTACCATAGAAATTACGCACACTCCAGGCGAAGCCCCAGAAGCCTCAGAATCACCTGAGCCTGAGCCCGAAGCGACTCCTGAAGCATCAGAAACAACAGATGATCCAGCAGATCTCGAATTACCAGAAGCAGTCGATCCTGCCGCAGCATATGGCGCCGAACCGACTGTTGCCGAATCGGAGCAAGTTCCAGCTCCGGAAACGCCGATTGTCGATCAAGTACCAACGTCGGAGATTTCTTCCGTGCCGGCTTCGCGCATGGTGTTGCAGCCACCATCATTAGGTGGGACACTTACTGCCAATTCAACAGTAGAGCAGTCGAACGATATGCCCGACATACTGACCACGGAACCAAGCAACGATCAGCCAATGCTTAATCATGCAGATCCAACTGCGCCGTCCGCTTCACCAGTCGATGATGGTATTGTCGTGCAGCCGCCGCAATTTACAGCCGAGCCACCGGTTGTGGCTGAGCCAGCACCGCCAGAGGCGCAGCCCGAAATTAGCTTGCCACCCGTTGCGACACCAGAAGACGCTGAACTAGTTTTGCCGCCGGAGCCACCAGAACCACCGATTGTGCAGGATGCTGTTCCCACATCTCCGACCGATGCAACGTCTGCTTTGCCTACGAGTGATCCGTTGACAGATCAAATCCAAATTGATGCTAACGGTAATCTGCAGCTACCCGTGTCGACACTTCCTGTGGCTGACCCGTTACTTGCAGTTCCTGCGCCGGAGCCGCTGGCTGCTGCACCGGAAACCTTGGTAGATCTGGAAGCGGCCGTTAACAGTCCACATCTTGCGGCCACGGAACCTGCAGTACCGGCCGGTTTGCCTGATGACTCTGTCGTTGATGGTAGTCAAAACCTCGATGCTGCCAGGGATGCCGTCACCGATGCCATAAACAGTCTTCCTCCGAGTGGTCCACAGCCTCCCAAGGCCGATCTTGGTGCCTCAGGCTACCTAAATGTGCAGACATTGCCAGCTGCTAACAACGGAGATGCCGTGGCACCGTACGATCCAACGACTGCCCCTAGTCAGGCTATGGTTCCTGATCTTACAGAATCTGCCGCTGCCGCGCTACCGGTTGCTCAGCCAGCAGTTACGCCACCACCAGTAACTAATCCGGCGCCGTCATTTGGCCAGCCTACACCACCTACGACATCAGTTACCGATCCTAATGCGCCACCACCGGTGCCGCCACCGTTACCACTGGACGATTTTACAAACTTCACCAGTCCTAGCAGCTCAACTCAGTAGCGTTCTGCTACACCTGCTACAATGGCCTGGTGCAAGGCATTTTACTTATCGACAAGCAAAAGGATTGGACATCGTTTGATGTGGTAAATTATGTGCGCAAGATGGTCGCCACAGCCGAGGGTAAGAAGCCTAAGAACACAAAAGTTGGCCATACTGGCACGTTAGACCCGCAGGCAACAGGCCTACTAGTGCTTTTGGTGGGCAAAGAATATACCCGCCGAGCCGAAGAACTGACCAAACTCGATAAAACCTACGAAGTTACCATGAAGCTGGGCCAAACTAGCACAACAGGGGACGAAGAAGGCGAGAAGACAGCCATATCTGACAATCAGCCCGCAAAAGAGGAGATTGAAGCGGCCTTACAGCAATTTACAGGCGACATTATGCAAACGCCACCAGCCTTCAGCGCCATGAAAATCAATGGCCAAAGGGCCTACAAACTAGCTCGTGAGGGCAAAGAAGTAATCCTAGAACCTCGTCCCATTAAAATCTATAAAACCGAACTAACTAGTTACGATTACCCCTACGTAAAATTTATCAGTGAAGTCGGTAGCGGCACTTACATTCGTTCACTGGTTGAAGACCTTGGTAAAGTCCTGGAGACTGGTGCTTATATGTCAGACCTTCGCCGGACAAAAGTAGGGGAGTTCTCGATAGCCGAAGCTCGCCAACACAACGACCCAGACTTGCTGAACTGCCTGTCGGATACCTAGGTGCGGACCTGGAAAATCCCTTCGAATAAATAAACCTTGCTCTTGAGGTGGTCATCTGATATAATCGTCCTTAACACCATCAGTAATCTCTAATGACAAAGCTATAAGCAGACAAGGAAGTGCATGATCGCAACAGATAAGAAAACGGCAATTATCAAAGATTTACAGAGTCACAAGACCGATACCGGCAGCGCAGCTGTGCAGGTTGGTGTTGATAGCGCCCGTATCAAAGAACTGACCGAACACCTCAAGGTGAACAAAAAAGACTTTATGGCTCGTCGTGGTCTGCTGCAACTGGTTGGTAAGCGCCGCCGTTTACTGAAGTACATCGCTGAAAAAGACAGCCAAGCCTACCTCGACCTCATCGCAAAACTCGGCATCCGCCGCTAAAGTGCCCAAACTCAGCTCTCTCGAAACATCGAGGGGGCAAGCTTGTGCACATTAATAGACCGCTTCATTAGCAGTGCTCGTCGATAGAGCCACAGATATATGCTGGCAATTTCAGCACAAGGGCCGCACATATATTTGCACCCTATCGACTAGCGCAAAATCCAGAAAGGTCCCCAGAAAGGAATTTTCATGACAGATATCATCAACCCGTTTGGCAAAGATATTATAAAAGTAGAGACCGAGATTTGCGGACGGACACTATCACTCGAAATTAACCGCGTTGGATTCCGCACCACGGCTTCTGTTTTGGTTCGCTATGGCGACACGGTGATTCTTGGGACGGCCATGGTTGGTAAGCCACTCCAGGGCTTTGATTACTTCCCGTTGAGCATTGATTATGAAGAGAAGTTTTATGCTGCGGGCAAAATGAGCGGTAGCCGGTTCATTAAGCGCGAAGGTCGCCCAAGTGATGATTCTATCCTGATTGGCCGCTTGATTGACCGCCCAATTCGTCCGCTATGGCCAAAAGGTTATCGCAACGAAGTACAAGGTGTGGCGACGGTATTGAGCATGGATCCAGACTTCCGCCCTGATATGGTGGCGATGATTGCCATGAGCACGGCATTTATGCTGACTGGCGCGCCGTTTGATGGCCCTGTGGCCGGTGTTCGCGTGGGCATGGTCGATGGCGAGTACAAAGCCTTTGCATCTGCCAAGGAACTCGACGAAGGCAAACTTGACCTCGTAGTTGCCGGTACCGCTGATGCCATTATGATGGTCGAAGCCGGCGCTAACGAAGCAACCGAAGACGAAATTGCTGGTGCGATTGAATATGCACAGACAATCATCAAGCCGGCAGTTGAACTTCAGAAGGAATTGATTGCCAAAGTTGGCGTCACACCTCAGGAATACAGCCTGACATTACCGGATGAAAACTTGCAGAAAGAAGTTGACGCTTGGGTCGCTGGTAAACTTGGTGCTGCAATTCGTGCGCCATATCCAGAACGCAATGAAATGGTTGGCGTGCTCAAAGAGGCCTTTCATGCCGAAATGACCGATAAACTTGGCGAAGAATATGTTGGCTCACTTCGTACCCAGTATGACGAAGCGTTGCAGATGGCGATCCATAAGGATGTGCGCAAGGGGATTGTTGAAGATAACATTCGTCCTGATGGCCGCAAGCTTAACGAAGTCCGTCCGCTTTCCAGCGAAGTTGGTTTGTTGCCACGGACGCATGGTTCGAGCATCTTTACGCGTGGTATGACGCAGGCCTTGAACATTGTTACTTTGGCACCACTGAGCTACGTGCAGCTAGTAGATACCATGGAAAAGAACGAAGAACGCCGTTACATGCACCACTACAATGCACCAGGGTGGACGGTTGGTGAAGTGAAGCGTTTGGGCAGCCCAGGCCGCCGCGAAATTGGCCACGGCTACCTGGCTGAACGTGCTTTGACGGCTGTTTTACCAAGCGAAGCGGACTTTCCATATGCTATTCGTACCGTCACCGAAATTATGAGCCAGAACGGTTCGACATCGATGGCTGCGACTTGTTCTAGCTGTTTAGCTTTAATGGACGCTGGTGTGCCACTAAAGCGCCCCGTGAGTGGTATTGCCATGGGCCTGATGGTTGACGGTGACAAGACATATGTTCTGAGCGATATTGCTGATGCCGAAGATTTTGCGGGCGATATGGACTTCAAGGTTACTGGTACCAGCGAAGGCATCACGGCACTCCAGATGGATATGAAAGTCCACGGGTTGCCAGTTTCGGTACTCAAAGAAGCACTCGATAAGGCAAAAGAAGGCCGGGCATTCATTTTGGCCCACATGTTGAGCACGATTGCTGAACCTCGTAAAGAACTCAGCCCATACGCGCCGCATGTTGAAAGCATCATAATTAATCCCGACAAAATCCGCGAAGTCATTGGTAAGGGTGGCGAAACCATTCAGAAGATCACGGCCGAAACCGGCACAGAAATCGACATCAAAGACGACGGCACGATCATGATTGCTAGCCCGGACGGTGCCAAGATCGAGGCTGCCAAGCAGTGGATCCGCGCCATTACCGAAGACCCAGAAGTTGGCGCTATCTACAAAGACAAACCAGTTGTCAGCGTGATGGACTTCGGTGCATTCGTACAAATTATGCCAGGCAAAGATGGCTTGGTGCACGTCAGTGAGCTCAGTGAAGACCGCGTCGAAAAGGTAAGTGATGTGGTCAAAGAAGGCCAACTAGTCACTGTTAAGTTGGTTGCCATCGATGACCGCGGCCGTCTGCAACTTTCTATGAAAGCCGCTCAGCGCGAACTTAGCGGTAAGAACTAAGCTAAACGTATGAGTATGCTTGAGGCAGTCGACAAGTGGCACAAAACAAAGATCGGTTTATCGGTCTTTGCACTTGCCGAACTTGCCTTGGCACTCTTGTTCGTAGCGCTTGCCGAAAATAGCGGAAGCCTGCTGGAATACACAATTATACTGTTTCTGGGCATTGGTATTTTGCAAAATACAGGCAAATTAATAAGGACGTCACTGCATGGCAAGTAGATCTAATGTTTTTGTCGATAGACTAAAGCTGGTGGTAACCGAGGTGATTGAATTCATTGGGAATCTCTTTTCAAGAGGTTGGCGGTAATCTATGAGTAATCAAAAGAAACTCGACGACCTCAAGCAGAAGATTCTGGACGACAAGATCACACCGGAACTTGCCGAGCAGGCGACTCAGTTGGTGTTCGGTGATGGCAACCCAGAGACGAAGATTGTGTTTATCGGCGAGGCGCCAGGGAAGAATGAAGATTTGCAGGGCAAGCCATTTGTTGGCGCTTCGGGTAAATTTCTGGAAGAGATGTTAGAAATGATTGATCTAAAGCGAAAAGATATCTACATCACCAACATCGTAAAGTATCGGCCACCAAATAACCGAGACCCGTTGCCAGCAGAAAAAGAAGCATTTTTACCGTATTTGGTAGAACAATTAACAATTATTAACCCAACATTGATTGTCACCCTAGGCAGGCACAGCATGGATGTGCTACTACCTGGGCTGAAAATCAGCCAAGTGCACGGCCGAGCCATGCGCGTGAAAGACCACGTCTATTTACCGCTGTTTCATCCGGCTGCCGCACTGTATAACGGGAGTATGAGGCAGACCTTAATTGATGATTTTGCCTTGATCCCTGCAATTTTAAAGAAACTATAAAACTTATTTGCTAAACGAAAGGTAAATACATGGAACCAACTAACAACACCCCTAACAATCAACCAAGCCGTCCAACAGGACAGCCTGGTGGTGGACGTCCTCCACGACGTCAAAATAACGGCCCACGCCCACCCCGTCCTCCACGGCCAAATAATGGTGGTAACGGTGGCCAACAAAATGGTGGTGGCCAACCACAACAGGCTGCGGCCAACGGTGCACGCCCAATTTCACGCGGCCAAGCCGTACGTGCTCAAAAACGCTCGCAAATGGACGCACAGCGAATTGCCAACCAGTACACGCCCGCAGATACCAGTAAGCCGCAACGTGCCAATGTTATCGACGATACCCCGCGCCTAAAAATTATTGGCCTGGGTGGTATGGACGGTGGTGGATCAAAAAACATGATCCTTGTCGAATACATGAACGACGCTGTCATTTTAGACTGTGGTAACGACCTTGGCGTTGATTTGCCGGGTATTAACTACGGTATTGTTGATACGGTGTACCTAGAGAGTATTAAGCACAAAATTCGTGCTTACATTATTACGCACGGACACCTCGACCACATCGGTGGTTTGCCACATATTGTGCCAAAATATCCGGCACCAATTTATGGCTCAAAATTTACCATTGGCCGCGTCGAAGAAATCTTCGAAAACTTTGGCTTGCCAATGCCTGATGGTTTTGAACTTAAGACCGTCACGATGAACGAAAACACGCATGAACGCCTCAAAGTCGGCGAATTCTTCGTAGAACTTGTTCGTATTACGCACTCTATTCCAGGCAGTACCTGTATTGTGCTCGATACACCAGTTGGCCGCTTAATTAACACTGGTGACTTCCGGCTTGACCCAAACCCGCTCGACCACGAACGCAGCGACATCGAGCGCTTAACCGAGCTTGGGAAAGAGGGTGTTTTGGCACTTTTGAGCGAAAGTACCACCACCGAACGCCCCGGCCGAACACCGTCTGAGAGCACCATCGAAAAAAGCTTCATCGACATCATGAACAATGCACCAGGCCGCATATTTGTTGGCTTGTTTAGCACTAATATGAACCGTGTCCAGATGATCATCAACGCTGCTGTCCACAACAACAAAAAAGTTGCCATGGATGGTCGCAGTATGATCAGTACGCTCGAAATGGCCGTCCGCCACGGCTTTATCCGCGTGCCAAAGGGTACGTTTGTGCCTATCGCCTCAGCCGCAACCATGAACGAAAACGAGCTGGTTGTGGTTTGTACTGGTAGCCAGGGCGAGCCAAGTTCTGCGCTGCAACGGATGAGTAATGGAGAACATCGACACATTAAGCTCAAAGAGTCCGACACGGTCGTGCTCTCCAGTACGCCAATTCCATACTCCGGTAATGATGCTAGTATTCGTACTATGGTCGACGAACTGCTCAAAAAGGGTTGTCACGTCTTCCGTCACGAAACGCACGATCTTGACGGTGTTGGGCCACTCCACGTATCTGGTCATGCCAGCCGCGATGAATACGCCGACATGATTAACTTTACCCGTCCGAAGTTCTTCATTCCTATCTATGGCGACTTTACTGCTAAAAAATATCACATCGACATTGCTATTCAAGAGGGCATCCCCCGCGCCAACACACTGAGTGTTGGTAACGGTGAAGTCATTGCGCTGACTCCCGATAAAATGGAAGTGATTGGCGAAGTACCAAATGGTACCATCCTGGTCGATCAAACCGGTGCATTGGTTAGCGGTGTGGTGGTTAAAGACCGTGTGTTGATGGCCGAAGAAGGCCTAGTTGCCGTGGTGCTGACTATCGATAAGCGCAACGGTAATTTGGTTACGAGCCCAGATATCATCAGCCGTGGCTTCATCTACATGCGCGACAATGAAGAACTGATGAACGGCCTGCGTAACGAACTGCGCCGTGCAGTGCAGCAGCGCTTCAAACGGGTCGAACTCGATCGCTTTAAGGTCGAACTAAAAGACCACATCACCCACTTCTTGTACGAGCACACTCAGCGTAGCCCGATTGTGATCCCTGTGGTGAACATCATTGGCGGTAAAGGCGAAGCCAAGCCTGCTGGCAACCACAACGGGAACCAGGGCAATCAAAACGCCAATCCAAACGTTCCACAAGAACCAAAAGAACACGTCAAAACTCCCGAAGAATTGGCCGCCGATCAGCAACGTCGCTTCCAAGATATGCGTGCTCGTCTGCTAACCCAAGACCCAAGAACTGACTAGATTGCGATGCCTTCCATGCTTGGCACATTTTGACCCGAATCTCTGCGCTTCGGTGCTCAGGCTTTGACCCAAACTGCACCCAGTTGTGAAAGGTGTTAGTCGCTGGAACCACGAGCGTATTGACAAATGATGTAATTTTTGCTATAGTATTTGCATGGTAAGACGTGTCTACGAAACCTATAGAGACTCATCACCGGCCGATACCGCAGCGATTTTACGAGGAATCACTGGGAGGCGGGGGTCTGATAGGCTATTGGGTGATGAAAGTGGCCATGGACAACAGGGCTTTATGTACACTGGAAAGCGGCGTGATATCAGCCCTTCAAGACACATTAGATTGGCAGCTGCAACTTATGAAGCAGCGGCGATTGAGCATATGTCTGATGTTCTTGTGCCGGTACTTGGTTTGAGGTTTGAACCTCCTGTGATAGGACATGCTGAGTTTACCTGCGGGGCTCTAAAGTCCGCCATAGAGGGACAAATATATGTGAGTGAAGAGCGAGTTATCGCTAATGCGCTATTCAGATTTAGCCCTGAAGATTGGGGAAGCCCCGTGATAGGAGAGGCGGCTGAGTTTGTGGACGGCCTGGGACTCGGTGATCACTGGTCTAGGAGCCTAGAATTGACCTATGCTGGCCGTAATCCGGAATCGACCGTAGTATTTTCGGGAGAGCACATAGATGCACTCAATAACGCATTAGTACGTCACGGGGAACTGACAAAATAAAAAGAATTGTTATAATATAAGACAGTTATGGCTAAAAAGAAAAAATCAAAGAAAAAATCAGCTCCACAAGTGGCACCAGCCGAGCGTTCGCCGTTTTGGGCGTTGAGCGGGGCTATTATTCTTATTGTGTTGGCCATCTTCTTGTTGCTGGGCGGTTTTGGTACCGGCGGCACATTGCCAATCGACATGTTCAAAGGCGCGTATTGGCTCTTTGGCTGGGCTGGTTATCTGACACCAGTTGCACTGATTTACTGGGGTGTTATTAAATTCAGAAGCGAAGAACGGCGCGTTCCATTGAATAAATTGGTTAGTATGATGGCCATACTTATTTTTGCCAGTAGCTGGTTACACGTGACATTTGCGAGCAAAGACCCGCAAACCAGTAGTTGGATTGGTGGGCATGGCGGTAACGTGGGTAGCACGGTAGGCGGCACAGTATTGCATGCCTTAGACAATTTTCCGGCTGGCATACTGTTTTTTGTACTAACGGTGCTATCGGTCTTCTTTGCGTTCGCCATTTCGCCAAAAGTGCTTCTAAAGTTGGGCGTGTTATTCGAGTGTCGTGAACGTGACGGATCTGGTGATACTGATCTGGCTATGCTCAAATCAAGGGCTGAAGGCAAGGGCTTTCAGCTAAACGAGGGCGTGCCAGTGGAGCACCATAACGCCGTCGAACCAAAAGAAGCGCCTAAACTCGTATCACTAAAGAACACTGCTCAAAAGTTGACTTCCAATGAAAATCACGCTGCATTGACGGCTGCGAGCGATCCAAACTGGCAATTTCCAACGCTCAGTTTATTGAACCAAAAGCAGGACAAAGCCGACGCAGGTGACGTGAACGGCAATGCGCAAATTATCCACGATACATTTTCTAACTTCAACATCGAAGTCGAGATGGAAGGTGCGAATATTGGCCCACGCGTGACGCAGTACACCATGAAGCCACCGACAGGGGTAAAATTGACCAAAATTACCGCGCTTGAAAACAATCTGGCGCTCGATTTGGCTGCACACAGCATTCGTATGGAAGCGCCAATTCCCGGCAAACGCGCCGTGGGTATTGAAGTACCAAATGTGAAGGCGGCAACCGTTCGTGTAGCGTCACTGCTGCAATCGCGCGAGTGGTCCAACCTGGATAGTCCGCTTGGTTTTGTGATTGGTAAAGATATTGCCGGTAATCCCGTGGTAGCGGACTTGGCAAAAATGCCACACATGCTGGTGGCGGGACAGACTGGTTCTGGTAAATCGGTGATGATTAACACCTTCCTAACCAGCTTGCTGTATCGCAATAGTCCGTCGGACCTGAAGCTAATTTTGGTTGATCCAAAACAGGTAGAAATGGCGCCGTATAACGATATGCCGCACCTGCTAACACCAGTTATTAACGAACCCGAAAAGTGTATTAGTGCGCTCAAATGGGCGGTGGCCGAAATGGAGCGCCGCCTGCGCACCATGGCCGAAGTGGGCAAGCGCAACATTGCCGAATACAACAATCTCAAAAAAGAAGAAGGCATGCCGTACATCGTGATTGTGATTGATGAGTTGGCAGACTTGATGATGATGGCTGCTCGCGACGTTGAAGCGTTGATTGTGCGTTTGGCGCAAAAGGCTCGGGCTGCCGGTATTCACTTAGTCTTGGCCACGCAGCGTCCGTCTGTAGACGTCATTACTGGTCTGATTAAAGCTAATGTGCCAGCACGAATTGCCTTTACTGTTGCGAGCCAGATTGACTCCAGGACAATCATCGACCAAATGGGTGCCGAAAAGCTGCTAGGCCGCGGTGATATGTTGTTGTCGACCAGTGACATGGCCAAGCCGAAGCGTGTCCAGGCGGCATTGATTGAAGACGAAGAAACGCAAAAGATCACTGATTTTATTCGTATGCAGCGCCCGCCCCAGTACGATGACGAAGTGGTTAGTCAGCCGGTGCAGTTGAACGGTAAGGGTGGTGTAGTGGCTGATTATGGTGCCAATGATGCTGACGACGATATGTGGAAAGATGCCATCCGCGTGGTGATTGAAGGTAAAAAAGCCAGCACCAGTTTATTGCAACGTCGCCTGCGCATTGGTTATGGCCGTGCCGCTAGACTTATAGAAACCATGGAAGAACAGGGCATCGTTGGCCCCGCCGACGGCGCACGCCCTCGTGAAGTACTAGTAAGTAGCATGGACGATGTCTTTGGTGGCGAAGCCGCTGCCATGAGTGACGAAGCGCTTGCCGAAAACTTCCCAGACGAAGCTTAAGCAAAGAAACCCAGGGTTCCACCCTTATATCTGTTAATTTGGGTAATTGACTCAGGGGCATAAGAGTAGTAGGGTAGAAGTGTGAGGAATCTATTGAACCAAATCCAGATTATGATGACGCCTATGCTTTGCCCTAGGCTGGTTCCTATTTCCTAAAAGTTATTTTCCAAGAACGAACATTACCGGCCTAGGGCCGGTTTTTTGATTTTTAAGAGCGTTTTTGGAAATAATTAATTAAATTTATGGGGATACAACAGATGAATAAAGATATTATTGAACGATTGAAAACTGGAACGGTGCTTGGGGCAGAAGGATACTTATTTGAGCTGGAACGGCGAGGTTACGTGAAGGCAGGGGCCTACGTGCCGGAAGTGGTTTTGGATTATCCGGATGCCTTAAAAGAACTACACCGCGAATTTTTGCGGTCGGGCAGTGACGTGCTGGTGGCGTTTACGTACTATGCGCACCGTGATAAGTTGAAGCTAATCGACCGTGAAAAAGATTTGGAAAAGTTAAATCGCCAAGCGGTGCGCATTGCCAAAGAGATTGCGGCTGAAGGTGAAGACGTGCTGGTTGCAGGAAACATATGCAATACCTGGCTGTACGATCCGGACGATAAGGAGCGGAGCAGTGCATTGGTGCGCCAAACGTACGATGAGCAAGTGCGTTGGGCGACCGAGGAAGGTGCAGATTTTATCTTGGCGGAGACTATCGAATATGTGGGTGAGGCCTTGATTGCACTAGAGGTAATTAAAAGTTATGGGCTGCCGGCTATCATCAACTTTGGGGCGACCTATGCCATAAGCAAAGACGGCTATGATTGGATTGATGGCTGTAGGCAGCTGGAGGCTGCGGGAGCCGATGCGGTTGGGTTTAATTGTATCCGCGGGCCGGAAACATTGTTGCCGTTGCTGGCTCGGTTGCGGAAAGCGGTGACATGTCCAATTGCCGCCGTGCCAGTGCCGTACTGCACTACACCAGATGCGCCGGCTTTCCAAAATTTGCAATATAAAGGCAAGAACGCCTTTCCATTGGAACTTGAAGCGTTTACCTGTACACGGTTTGAGGTGGCGGACTTTGCACGCAAAGCCCAGAAACTTGGCGTCAACTATATTGGCTTGTGTTGCGGTGCGTCGCCGTATCACATTAGGGCCGTGGCTGAGGCGCTGGGCCGCACGGTGCCGGCTAGCAAATATTCACCAGATTTATCACAGCATGCATTGCTGGGGTCTGATACGGTAGTAAAGGGGCATGAGAAAAAGTTCGCGGCAGTTATTAAAAACTGAGTACTAAATTACTAGGGGAGTTTTTTTGTATGTCAGTAGAAAGTACGCTACCGGATTGGTATCCAGAGGGCGTGGTGTATGACCCGACAATCGCACCGGACGCGTATGGACCGGCAAATGCACGGACGCTCCAGTGTTTTTCGGAACTTTCAACAAGTTCGAATATTGTTGATGTTGCAGGCGGTTATGGTCGGTATGCTGTGCCACTTGCGGAGGCCGGGTATACCGTGACGTTGTTGGACATTGACGAGGCTCATCTCGACCAAGCCGAGTTAAACGCGCTGTCTTTACCAGAGGGGGCCGGCAGCATCAAGCCGATCAAAAGAGATGTGCTCAAGGACGATTTATCTGATTTTGAGCCGTTTGATGCGTCACTGTGCACGGGATTTATATATCTTGCACCAGAGGACGTTGTGCAAGATTTGTTTGCAAAAATGGTTAGCCTGACGAAGCCCGGCGGACCGGTGGTTATTGAATTTGCAACTGATAGGATTAGGCGCCAAACAAGTGATGCGACCAGTAAATCACTCATTGGTAGAAACGAAACACTCTATTCATACGAGCAGGGCCTAGATTTACTACGATCGCTTTACAAAATGATTGGTGGTGCAGTTTTCTCGCGTAGTAGTGTACGCCTGAATCAACCCTACTACCTACGCAGTACGGTCATCACTGCGAAGGGCTATGCGCTGTAGTAGCCTCGGCTAGAAATATCATAACAGTAGCCAGATTGTTCAGGGCGAGCTAAAAGCGTTTTAAAAGGGCTGCGTCGAAGGTGGCGACGTCTTTGACTTTGCCAGATTTTTTAAGGGCTAGCAACCAACAATCGTCAAACGACAGCGGTTTTTCGGACTCGTATAGATTGATAGTTAGTCGTGTTAGCTCGGAATCAAGAAAACTAAAGCGCTCATCTGCAAGGAGCGCTCGATACATTATGCCGACATCTTCTTTTGTATAAGCGTATCGGGGACGTAGTATGTAGCCAAATTCGGCGAGTATTACTCGATCCAGCAGTATTGATGAGGGACGAGCATTGTCTATGATTTTCGATGCCTTTGCGTATAACTGAGCATCGCCTTGAACGAAAATTCTAACTAAAATGTTGGTATCAATTGCTACCACTTGCCATCCTATTTGTAGAATTCAAAGCGAGCATTCTTGATTTCCTCATTTGTCGCTGGCTTTAAACCACTCGCTTTAAATTTTGCAGCCATCTGTGCGCTGACTTCTTCGAGTGTGGAAACCTTCTTCAGAATGACTTCGTTGCCCTCGCGTCAAAAAGAGAAGCGGTCTTTATCAGTCGGTTTTAATTGATCCCGAATTTTCTTCAGGAATTGTGATCTGAAACTTACTGGTAATACTGTAGCTGCTATGCATACCTATAATTGTAGTATTACTCAAATATGTTGTCGAAACTGGAGTCAGAGGAAGGAATATTTGACGGTTTTCCGTCAATTTTGTATAATTCCTTGCATGAAGACAGTTAGCCTTACTAGTAAGAACCAAGTTACGTTGCCGGCAGCACAGGTACGACAAGCACATCTTAAAAAAGGTACTAAGTTCACATCGCGCTGGGATGGAAAGGCGTTTATTCTGGAACCTGAGCAACCTTTGGAAGAGATGCTGGCCGAGATTCATGCTGAAATGCGGCCGTTTATCAAGAAGCCATTAAGTGACGCAGAGCTTCAAGCGGCTTTACATGACTGGCCTAAAAAATAATCTTACAACCGTCGATGCCAATGTCTTGCTTCGCTTGTTCTTGAATGACGAGCTGATTCAGGCCAAAAAGGCTACAGTTTGGTTGGCGCGGCAGCCAGCATCAACGGTGCTTGTTACTGATAGTGTGCTAGTTGAGGTTCTATTTCAATTGGAAAGTAAGCGAGCCTATGGCATCGAACGAGCTAATTTTATGCCTCGTTTGGGTCGTGCCCTAAGTGCTACAGCCTGGTTACTCCATCCAGTTACGCTGGAGGCGTTAAGGATATTTGCTGCAACCAAGCTAGATTACGTAGACTGCTTACTCGCAGCTATGCAAGCCAGTGGTGACGTTTCGGCAGTAGCTACCTTCGACAAGGGCTTGCAAAAGCAGTTGGGCGAGGCTGCCCTTCTTTAGTAGCGGTAGGTTTCTGGCTTAAATGGGCCAGTGGCAGGCAGGCTGAGGTAATCAGCCTGATCTTGGCTGAGGCTGGTTAATTTGCCGCCAAGGGCTTCGACGTGCAGACGGGCAACTTTTTCGTCGAGGTGTTTTGGCAAAACGTAGACACCAATTTCGTAGTCTTTGGTCCAGAGTTCTATTTGGGCGAGGACTTGGTTAGAAAATGAGTTGCTCATAACGAATGATGGATGACCGGTGGCACAGCCAAGGTTTACCAGGCGACCTTCGGCCAATAGAATGATGCGATGTGATTCACTATCCTCTGTGGCGGGGAAGGTGTAGACATCAACTTGTGGTTTAATTTCGTCTTTTTTGATGCCGGGGAATTTGTTGAGGGCATCAACCTGGATTTCGATGTCGAAATGGCCAATGTTACAGACAATGGCGGCATCTTTCATGGCTTTCATGTGATCGATGGTGATGATGTCTTTGCAGCCAGTAGTTGTCACAAAAATGTCGCCCTCTTTGACAGCATCTTCCATAGTCACAACTTCGTAGCCTTCCATCATGGCTTGGAGGGCACAGATTGGGTCGACCTCTGTGACGAGTACGCGGGCACCATAGGTGTCGAGCGATTGGGCGCAGCCCTTGCCAACGTCACCGTAGCCGGCAACGACCGCTACCTTACCGGCAATCATGACGTCGGTGGCGCGCTTGATGCCATCGACGAGCGATTCGCGGCAGCCGTATTTATTATCAAATTTACTCTTAGTCACGGAGTCGTTGACATTGATGGCTGGCAGCTTTAATTTGCCCTCATTCAGCATTTTGTAGAGGTGGTGAACACCAGTGGTGGTCTCTTCGGACACGCCCTTTATGTCATCCAAAAGTTCAGGGTATTTGTTGTGGACCAAGCCCGTAAGGTCGCCGCCGTCGTCCAAAATCATGTTTGGACCCTGGTCGCCAAATTTTAACGTTTGCTCGGTGCACCACCAGTATTCTTCTTCGGTTTCGCCTTTCCAAGCAAAGACAGGGATGCCAGCGGCTGCAATTGCAGCTGCGGCTTGGTCTTGCGTGCTAAAGATGTTGCATGACGCCCAGCGAACATCGGCGCCAAGGTCAACTAAGGTTTCAATTAGGACTGCAGTTTGGATGGTCATGTGCAGGCTGCCTGCGATACGGGCACCTTTGAGTGGTTGGGCGTCTTTGTATTCGGCGCGCAGGCTCATGAGGCCGGGCATTTCTTTTTCGGCTAGTTTTATTTCTTTGCGGCCCCAGTCGGCTAATGCGATGTCCGCTACCTTATAGTCATTTTTGCTCATGTCATTGCTCCTTGTTTAGATCTAATTCTTCATTAAATGCTGCTTTGTATCGCTCGGTAACTTCGGCAGGGGTGAAACGGTGGGTTTGGGTGCCGATTTGTTCGACGGCGTAAGAACCGCAGACGGCGGCTAATTGAGCGCAGGTTTTAAGCGGCCAGTTGCGGGCGTAACCGTAGAGGAATCCCGCACGGTAGGCATCACCGGCACCGGTTGGATCGGCAACGTGCGAAACTGGCGCAACGCCAACTTTTATGGCCTCTGGCACGGACGCTCCTTCAATAATTGAGCCGTCTTTGCCAAACGTGGTGACCACAATGGGGACTTTGGCTTTCATTGCCTCGATGGAAATGCTGGTTTTTTTGCTCATCAGGCTGATTTCGTACTCGTTCAAGATTAGTACTTCGGCCGCATCTATACCACGGGCCATGTCTGGGCCATCGACGTTGGTAACTTGCTGGCCAGCGTCGTAGAACAGACGTAGATTCCATTTTTTGGCCTCGCCAACTAGACGATCCATGGCAATTGGATGCGATGGGGATACAGTAAAAATCACACCACTGTCTTTCCACGGTTCAAACGTCAGTGATGCGCTATCGAACATTGCGCCCGGGTAAAATCCGCCAATTTGGTTTTGATTAACATCAGTTATGACGTTAAAGCTGGCCGTGGGAAGTTTGCTGACGAACACATGTGACGTATCGACGCCGATGCTTGCCAGGTCTTGCATATAATCACCGCCATTTGGCCCAATTGAGCTGAGTAAAACTGGTGTTGCGCCTAATAATCCTAACGAGTAGGCAATGTTGGCGCCAACACCGCCGCGGGCGTCGTGAAGTTCGTCTAAAAACGTCGAGATTGAGATTTTATGGAGCTTTTCGGCGTGTAAATGGTCGCTGTAGCTGCCATTAAAGCTCATGATGCGGTCGATGGCGATTGAACCAGACACTACAATGGGAGAAGTTTTTTGCACCCATATATGGTACCACGACTTTAATGTAAAACTTGACTGTCTAGACTGTCTAGACTAAAATAGGAACTATGACATGGCAATTACAAGAAGCAAAGAACAAGTTTAGCGAAGTTGTGGAGACGAGTATTACCAAGGGCCCGCAAATTATTAGCCGCCGCGGTAAAGATACTGCGGTGCTTATTAGTCTTGCGGATTATCAGCGTCTGAGCGGTAAAAAGAAGGATTTGAAAAAGGCGCTGATGAACAGTGGCTTCGACAAGCTTGATCTTGAAAACATCCGTGACCGGTCGACGACTGGCCGAGCAACCGAGACTAACTTTGACGACCTATGATCGGCTACTTGCTGGACACTAATGCGCTGAGCGAGTCACCAAAATCACAGCCGAATCCTGGCTTCATAGAGTGGTTAAAGGCAGTTGATCAACGAAGTTTATACACCTCGTGCATTGTGCTAGGGGAAATTCAAAAAGGAATAGGTCTGCAGGTAAGTGTCTTGAAACGCATGCATCTTGAGAGTCTACTTGCGGAAATTATTGATGACTTTGACGGTAGGATTCTGGACGTTATGAAGGATGATTGTCTACTGTGGGGCGACTTGTTTTCGCGTGGAATGCAGGTTGGCAAAACACCGCCTGCCATCGACAGCTTGCTTGCAGCCCAATGCATCCGTAACAAACTGACCCTCGTAACGCGCAATATCAAAGATTTTGAACAGTTCGATGGTCTAGATATTTTTTGCCCCTGGACTAATTAACCAAATTGTGCAATTTTCTCTCTGTTAAAGGTGAGACCCTATGATTCTCCACGGCCTCTTTGCCAGGTGCGGAGTGATATAGTGGTGCGTGATGAATCGTAATTCTTTTCCGGATGATTTTTTGTGGGGCGCCAGTACGGCTAGCCATCAAGTAGAGGGCGGCAACTATAATCAATGGAGCGTGTGGGAGCAGGCCAATGCTGAGCAAATGGCCAAAAGAGCAGAGGGCTACTTGAAGAGCCCCGGCAAGTACAGTCACGGTGTGGATTGGGATAGTATTGATGCCAAGGCGACCGACCCGGACAACTATGTTTCTGGGGCCGGTGTCGATCATTACAACAGATACAAAGAAGACTTTTCGCTGCTGCAGTCACTGAATATGAATGCCTTTCGATTTGGTATTGAGTGGTCTAGGGTTGAGCCGCAGCAAGGTGAATGGGACGAAGAAGCGATTGCACACTACCATGCATATATTGCCGATCTAAAATCACGCGGTATTGAGCCAATACTGACGCTTTGGCACTGGACAATGCCAGTCTGGTTTACGGATAAAGGCGGCTTCGCCAATAAACAAAATTTGGTTTATTTTGATGCGTACGTGGCCAAAATGAGTACCGAATTTGGTAGCGAAGTAGACTACGTGCTGACACTCAATGAACCTAACGTATATGCGTCGATGAGTTATATTGTTGGCGAATGGCCACCACAACAGAAGAGTTTGCGCACGGGCATGCGCGTATATCGAAATCTTATGCAGGTACACAATCGGGCCAACGTCATACTCAAGCGTGACAATCCGAACTTGCAGGTGGGGTTGGCTATGAATCTTGCCTGCAACTATGCGAAAGCACCACACAATCTGTTCAACAGACTGGTCATACACATTCGGGATCATGTGTGGAACCTGACCCACACTCACTTTTCCCTCCAATCTGTAACCGAGCCTGAGCCACCGGAATCGGTGGCAGCAGTGGCGTACGTAGTAGCCGCTGCAAGTATTCCCAGGTCAAGCGAAACCAGCTCAGTCG
>JABCZM010000010.1 GCA_013289705.1 Candidatus Saccharimonadota bacterium | reverse complement strand
GCTACCAAAGCAATGCTACAATCTGAGTACAACCAATTAAACCCAGTGAAACTACTGGCTGAAATACGTACGTTACTGACTCAATTGGGTAAGACGCTACGGTAACCTTTTATTTTGAGGGATTACGCCTTGCTTGCTTGCCAAAAACAGATCGGCGGCCGTTGATTCGACCCGGCTAAAGTCATAAGTTGTTTCGGCGAGGGTTGCTTCTAAAGTTTTGACGTCGGAGGCTTCAAAGCCAATGAGCACATGGCCGGTGTCAGCACCTTGGCCACGGTAGTGGAATAGGCTGATGTTCCAGTTGTTGCCAATGGCTTGCAGGAAGTCGTTGAGGGCGCCAGGGCGTTCTGGGAACTGAATGTCATAGAGGTGTTCGTGTTTGGCTTCACTACTGGTGCCACCTATCATATGGCGAATGTGCTCCTTCGCCAGTTCGTCCAAGGATAGATCGTGATAGGTGTAGTTGTATTTGTCTAGATGGCCCACGAAGGCTTGTTTGTCTTTTTCGCTTGGCACGCCGATGCCAACACATATATATGCTTCGTTGCGGCTGGTTAAACGGTAGCTGAATTCGGTGATGGCGTAGCCGTTTACTACTTCTTTACAGAAATGTCGCAGTGCACCTGGTTGTTCGAGCAAGCGAACGGCAAATAGGGCTTCTTTGCCGCTACCAAGTAAGGTTCGCTCGGCGATGAACTGCAAGCGTTCAAAGGTCATATTAGCCCCAGAACAGATAGCCACAGATACGGATTTGCTTGGAAGTTCGTGTGCGAGCGCCTGAATGCCTGCCGTTGCCAACGCGCCAGCTGGCTCGACAATGCTGCGAGTTTCCTCAAAAATACTTTTAATGGCCGCGCAAACTTGGTCGACATTCACGGTAATAACTTTGTCGACATATTTCTTGGCGGTAGCGAAGGTGTGTTCTCCAACTTGCTTGACAGCCACACCGTCGGCAAAGATACCGACATGCGGCAAAATGACGCGTTTATTTGCCTTGAGTGATGCATGCATCGCGGCACTATCTTCGGGCTCAACACCGATGATTATGACGTCTGGGCGGATAGCCTTGACGTACTGGGCGATTCCGGCTAGTAGTCCACCGCCACCAACTGGTACAAAAATGTGGGTGACGTTTGGATTTTGTTCCAGGATTTCGCGCCCAACGGTTCCCTGGCCAGCAATCACTAGCGGATCGTCGAAAGGATGAATAAACACCCGGCCCGATGATTTGATGATTGCTTGCGAGTGTTCGTAGGCATCGGAATAGCTGTCGCCAAACAGCACGACCTCTGCGCCATACGACTGTACGGCTTCAACTTTGATACTGGGCGTGGTGCGTGGCATGACAATCAGTGCGGAGATGCCGAGCTTTTTGGCACTCAATGCAACACCTTGGGCGTGGTTGCCGGCGCTGGCTGCAATCACACCTTTTTTGCGCTCATCGGGAGTCAATTGCGACATTTTGTTGTAGGCACCACGGAGCTTGAACGAATGAACGGATTGCAAATCTTCGCGCTTTAAATAAACGTCGTGCCCAAGCTGACTGGTTAATTTTGGCGCTAATTGTAGTGGTGTTTCTTCGGCAACATCATAGACGTTGGCGAGCAGTGTTTGGCGGAGGGCTTCTTCCATGGCTTAGGCAGCCTCCGCTTCTTTGTATGCGACGGCTTCAATTTCGACAACTAATGGTGTTTCGCCTGCAACTTTGGGTAGTGCAGCGACTTGCACGGTGCTGCGAGCTGGTCGTGGATTGTCGAAAAAAGTTTCGTAGACGGCATTTACCGACGCAAAATCGTCGATGTTTGTGACAAAGATGGCTGTTTTAATGACGTCGTTCATGGTTAGATTTTGCTCGGCCAAGAGGGATTCTAGGTTATATAAGACTTGCTTGGTCTGCTGAGCAACGTCCGCACTGGCTGTCTTGGTAAGCGGGTCAACGCCAACTTGCCCGGATATAAAATAGAAATTGCCGGCTTTGCGAACGGGTGTGTACGGGCCAAATGTTAGGTTTAGATCAGTCATAGTGTTTCTTCCTCGGTGACATTAGTAACATCAACCAGTTTTGTTAATTGAGCGACGATTTGATTCATGGTTTCTAGCGCGCCGTACGCGGTGATGGTCATAGCGGAAAAGCTACGGTTGTTGATGTCGGCGGTTACGGCCAGGGCTTCGATGTTGTGACCTCGGCGGCCAAAAACTTGGGCACAACGAACAAGCACGCCAGGGCGATTCCGAACGGTGAGCGTCAATATATAGGTGTGATCGGTGTCTTTTTTCATCTGTTTAGGTACTCCCCACGGGTTTTTCGAGTTTTTCAGTTGGCGCTTCGGTGAGCATGTCGGTGTAGGCTCGGCCGGCTGGAATCATTGGGTAGACGTTGTCGGTTTTGGCAACTTCGCAGTTCACCAGTACCGGACCGTTGTAGGCCATGACTTTTTGGATGATGCTGTCGACTTTGCTTGCCTTTTCGATGTTGAAGGCTTTAATGCCGTAACTTTCGGCTAATTTTACAAAATCCGGATTGCCTTCCAAGTCTACGCCACTCAAGCGATTATCGTAAAACAACTCTTGCCACTGGCGTACCATGCCCAGGTAATGGTTGTTTAGGACGAAGATCTTAATGGGCAGTTTGTGTAGTGCCGCCGTAGCTAGTTCGTAAAGTGTCATTTGGAAACCGCCGTCGCCTACAATAGCAACGACCGGCTTGTCTGGGCAGGCAAACTGGGCGCCAATAGCACTTGGCAGGCCAAAGCCCATCGTGCCAGCACCACCAGAGGTAACCCACTGATTGGCGTGTTTGGTTTTGAGGAACTGAGCGGCCCACATTTGGTGCTGGCCAACGTCGGTGGTGACGATGGCTTCGCCGTTGGTTATGTGGTTTAGGCTGTCAAGAATGTGTTGCTGCGTCAGGCCGTGCTCGTCGCTGTAGCCGAGTGGAAACTGTTTGCGGTAGCCATCAAGGCGCACTCGCCAGTTTTGATGATTGGCAGCTTGTTTAGTTGCCTGCAACTGAGTCAAGAACTGTTTGGCATCGGCGACAATCGCAATGTCGGGGCGAATCATCTTGCCCATTTCGGCGGCGTCGATATCAACATGAACAATGGTTGCGTCTTTGCCAAAGCTCTTGCCATCACCAATGATACGGTCATCAAAGCGTGAGCCAATATTAAGCAACAAATCTGCTTCTAGAATTGCCTTGTTAGCGTAGGCCGTGCCGTGCATGCCAAGCATTCCGTATGCCAGTGGTGTTGTTTCGTCCACGGCGCCCTTGCCAAGCAAGGTTGTGACAACGGGCACGTCAAACTGTTTGCTGACTGCACGTAATTGATCCTGAGCATCAGCAAGCAGTACGCCGTGACCAGCCAAGATAACCGGTTTTTGGGCTATTTGTAACAGATCAGTGGTACGCTTGATAGTTTTGGCGCTAATGGTTGCCAGTTTTGGTGCGGTCACCTGGCTTGCAGAGATTTCGAGTGAACCCGTGAACGGTCCTGAACTTACATCTTTTGGAATGTCGATGAGCACCGGACCTGGTCGGCCAGTCGTGGCAATACTAAATGCTTCGTGGACAATTTCTGGCAGCTGATTTGTTTCGAGAATCAGGTAGTTGTGCTTTGTAACGGGCATGGTGATGTTGAATACGTCAGCTTCCTGGAAGGCATCGAGTCCAAGCATTGGCCGAATCTGCTGCCCAGTAATGGCGATCATCGGCACGCTGTCCATATGCGCCGTCATCAGACCTGTCACAATGTTGCCTGCGCCTGGCCCAGATGTTACCAGTATGACGCCTGGTTTGCCGCTAGCTCGAGCATAGCCATCGGCGATATGCGCTGCGCCTTGCTCGTGCCTGGTTAAAATAAGTTTGATTTTCGTGCCAGTGGTAATAATGGCGTCAAAGATCGGGATTGCCGCTCCGCCAGAATAGCCAAATATATATTCAACGCCGAGTTTTTCGAGGCAATATATGAGTGCTTCCGCGCCGTTTATGTCTTGTTTTTTCATAATGCTCCGTTGTTGCTTACTCTGTTTGACACGGTATCTTCCTTTTACATTAAAAAACAGGCTCTGGTTGAAGCCTGTTTGTGGTGCCTGGGCTGTGCGGTGAGCGTTTTACTGCTCGGTGGCTTCAACCATAGTGAAGCACAGCCCCGATAGGCCGAGAATGCTAATCACCACAATGCTCAATAGGTTGAAACTCATATCAGTTCTATCTAACGCCTACTGGGCTTGCTTGTCAAGCTGTTCTAATTTGTACTGCGTGTAACGCTCGGCGGCAAGCCTGGTGAGGGCTTCGTCTTCGCCTTGATTAACAAACTTCATGGCGTCGGCCAATAGCGGATGGACTTCTGCTAGTTTTTCGTGCATTTCTTGTACTAGTTTACGATAGCCAGGGTGACCCTGCGGACTGGTGCGCAGTTCGTGCAGATGGAAGGCTTCGCGGGCATTGTAAGTAACTTTCCACCGCATTTTGTGGCCAAGCAGTGTGGCGTATTGGGCTTCAAGTGCGTAACCGGCAGCTTGCATGGTGCTATAGAGTTCCAGGCTGATGCTAAAACATTGCTCAAATTCATCTGTTAAACCGGCTTCGTCGATGAGCGTAGGTGTGTCGTAGCCATAGCGCGGTGTCAGTAGTTGCCACTCCAGATCGTCGACCATGCGGTGACGCTGTAAGTCGCGGAAAATGCCGTAATCACATACCAAATCCCAGCTATAGTGGATTTTTTCGAGTGCTCTGCCAGGTCGATGGCGGCGGTTGAGGCGTTCGCCCACGTAGGCAGTGAACGTTTTAACTTTTTGCTCGTATGACCAGCTATCGACTTCTTTCTGGATGTCTTTGAGCGGTAAGTTGCTGTGTTCGTATAGCATATCGGCAACGATGCTTAGCTCGCTCTTAGGCCAAGATTCAACTAAGGTTACGGCTTCGGTGCCGTCATCGGCGTAGGTATCGGATAAGTACTCTTTTGCAAGCGCCGCAACGGCGTGAGCAGTGTTGGAGCGGTAAGCAATCATGGCGCCGCCACGGTCGGGTTTATCGGCGCGTTCTAGGAATGCTGGAACGATTTTACGGCCTTGTTCAAGCATATTGTTGCCGGTATCTTGTGCTTCGAGTAGATCATCACTTTGCAAATGCATAATTAAGCTCTCTAGCGCTTGGCCAGAGGCAAAAATGCCAACGGTAGATTTTGTGGCTACCGGCAATAGGAAGCGGCAGGCGTCACAGGCTTGGGCGCGTGTGGCACCTTTCCAGGCAATGTCGCGCTCGGCTTCGGGCACATCTGAGTTGGCCTGGACGTACGTTGTTAACTTGTGGACGAGGTCTGAATATATATCAAAAATCTTGTCGAGACTTTCGATGTATATTTGCTTGGTTTTGGCGTCGAGATTTCGAGGTACGAAGTATTTGTAGTTGCCTGCTTTATCCTTCTGGTCGAAGTAAATGTAGCGCGTAGATTGTTCAAGATAAGCTGCCAAACGTCCCCATTCAAGTTTTTTGGTCAGCAAGTTCGAAGCATTTTCGACCACCATGTGGATGCCGGCTAGCTGTTGGACTGAGTCGTCGCCGTAGGCTGTAATGACGCGCTGCAACAGCTTTTCGTCCTTGCCAACCTTACCGCCAAATTCATCCAAGAGCGTAATGCGCATGTCGTCACCGCGGCGGCTTAGCCGAGCCATAGCAGCGGCAATGGTCATCGGGCTGAGTTTGTCGGTAAAGGTGTAGACATTACCATCTACGGAAGTGACGGCGTCTTGCAAGTAGTTACGTCCAGCGTCGGTAACTTGGAACAAGCCGTTCTTCTTTTCAACAAGTGGTGCATCAGAAACTAGTTGTTCTTTTTGGGGTAATTGTTTGTCTTCGATGATCTGCTTGACAGACACCGGCTCGCTCACGGCTGCTCCGACCTTGCTTGGCTCGCGAACGGCGAGTGCTTCGGCTACGAGTTTCCAGATGTTATCGGCCACTGTTGCCGCATCGTCGGTTGCAAAAACTACCGGTAAATTACGCTGCTTGGCTTCCCAAAGATAGCCGGCGCGAACGCGCTCTAAGAATGCCTCGTCGAGGTTATCGAATCGTTCGCCTTGAGCACGGTTGCCAACCCGTTCCTTGAGCATCTGAACCGGTGCATCGAGCACAACACAAAGGTCTGGCTCGACACCATTGACGGCAAATTCGATAATTTTGTTGATGGTTTCGTAATCGGGCACATCACCACGGCCGTAATACTGAATGGCAAGCGTTGTTAGGTAGTTGCGATCAACAACACAAATCACGCCTTGTTCAACACTTTTTTTGATCACTTGGAGCGATTGCGAACGGGCGGCGTTGTAGAGTAACACTTCGGTGTTGGTGTTCATTGGGTAGCGTGGGTCTTGGGTGAGCTGTCGCAAGGCACGAGCGGTGAGGTCGCTCTGGCTATCGGGTTCGCGCAGCATGCGAACGGGTAATCCGGCAGCCTGCAAACGGCGTGCTAGTTCGTTTAACTGCGTGGTTTTGCCGACGCCTTCCGGCCCTTCTAGGACGATGTATTTACCCTTACTCATAGGCTAATCCTTCGATCTTTACGGGTAGCTTGCGCTGGTCTTTGTAAGCTTTGGGTAGCATCATGTCTGGTGACCAAGTTTTGATAATGGTGTCCAGATCAGTGCCTTGCTGGTATTTGCCACTAAAGCCAGCATCGCGCCCAACACCGTAATTACCGTCAACTGGACCAGTTTCGTGGAAGATGATCTGCGCAAAGCGCTCGCCAACAGGCAGCAAGACGGTTTCACGCTCGTTGAGGTTATAAATTTCCAAGGTTAAACGGTTGATGTAGCCTGGGTCAATCCAGCCGGCGTCAAAGCAAACGGCAATACCATTGCGCCCCCAGCTAGAACGGCTACGAACTTCGCAGGCGCCCGGTGGCTTAATGCCAAAGAACTCATGGGTGTGTGCCAAAATCCGTTCACGTGGCTTGAGTGCAATAACAGGGTGATCGAGCGGTATGTTTGCCACCGGAGCAATGCCGTTGAGTTTGCACCATTCACCATGTGGCATAGCTTTATATGGGCCATCAAAATAGCGTTCGACGTCTTCGCGGTCGAACGGATTGTAGATGGTACGCTCGTTCATCCGCTCAATGCGGTAGTAGTGATAACCAAGCGTCACATCGAGGCTGGCGTGAGAGACTTGCTTCGCGTCGAACGGCACACAAACAATGTGACCTTCATCGATAGCTGCGCGAATTTGAGTGTTGCTGTAAACCCCCACATTTACCTCCTCTATTTTCTCTATTCTACACAATAACTTGCAAGTAATTCAAATAAATTCAGGTGTAAAAAGTACGTCACTATAGCTTCGGGGCAAGTAAGTTGGCTTTCATGAAACTTCCATGGACTATTTTGCAGTCGTTCGGTTGTCTAAATTACTGTAATAATCCGATGAATTGTTCGGTAACCCTCCGGGTAATTCTTAGAAATTCCTGCATATTCCGGTTAGCTCCGGGATCGGTACTTGCGGGAGAATAGTTTGGCCTGTACACGCCGTGGACAAGCCACCTACCCCGTGTTATTGCTTGGTCTTTTCTCTCGTGCCTTAGGCCAAGCGTCAGTGACGTGAAGTTTCGTGGGCCAGCCTTGCATAGTCGGACTGCTGTTGTCACGTTGACTGTAGGAAATTCGATATCCTGCACTAACTCGGCCTGTAGGCTTCTGTTGTCGTGGGTAGTTTGGGTGGCGGTATGGCCAGGATAGGCCTCGTTGCTAATAAGGGCTGCCATTGCAGCGGGCACTGAAATACCATTACTGGGACGCAGTAGAGACCGGCAGAAGTCATAGGTTACAGGCTCACTACGAGAGGCCTGTTCCAGAAAAGACGTAAGGGCTTGTAGTGCTTTGTCTGGCTGCATTGTTTCTAACTGTTCGCTCATCTAAAATTATCCCGTCTATCTAGCTATAGTACGATAAAACACTAATGCCGCAATGTGACTTCTTTTATCAGAAAATTTATAAGTAGGTATATGCTAGCACGGTATTGCCTGTGAAGTAATGCGACTTGATTGTTGTTTTCGCTTTATAATTATGGTATTGTCGCTTTGAACATGTAATGAGGGGTACGACCTATGGCTGGAGTCTCCAAAGCAGAGTGGCCTACACCTGAAGGCAGAGAAGTATTTGCGTCGAGTGACCGTGATGGGGGTTTTCTAGGTCTGAGGAGAAAGCAAGTCATAGGGGCGGCTGCTGTTGCGGCGGCTGCCACCACCACCATTACAGTAGCCCTGCTAAATAGCAATAACGGCTCGCACCATACGGAAGCGAAACCTACACCGACGCCAAGCAGCACGCACAATGTTGCGCCCGCTACGCCAGACTTAGAAAAATTTACTATTGTTATTCGCGGCAAGACCCCGAGCTGTGTTATAAACCCACAGCCTTATACCATTCTTCCGGGGGACAACATATATACTGTTACGAAAACACATCAGCTACCAGCCGAACAATCATTGCTCCCTGAGGTGTTTGCGGCAACGGTAGAGGTCAACCAAGAACATAAACTGGTTGGCGCCAACCCTAACCTCATCCATCCAGGACAGCCCTTAATGCTCTTTGAGCACTGTACTAACACTGGCTGATGTAGCTAATAAACAAGGGTCTATCAAATCTCATTTGGCGTATATGCTCTGTCAATGACCAAGCAATAGTTGTTGGTAGCATTGGCACATCTAATGAAATGATTGTCACGAACCGTCTGATATCGGTTACAATAGAGCACAGTATGTCGACGTCATTTGCTCGTTTATTTAAGGTTCGACGTGAGTTTCTGCTTGATCTGGTTGTGTTTACCGTTGGTATGCACGGCTTGTTTGTACTGGCAACGACGCTGCTCGATCAGTTGGCGCAGCGCAATGGCTCACGCATCACCGATATCGATATTGATATTCCGCTATTGATTGGTCTTGGGCTGATCTATTTAAGTACGTTGCTGCGACGACGCAAACAAACTGCCTGGGCCGTTGCGTTGTGTTCTTATGTCTTCATGATTGGGTTTTATTCGATGCGGATTACGGCTGCGCTAGGAAGAGGCGACTTATTGTCATTTACCGGTAAATTTGTGGTGCCGGTGGTTATTATTGGTCTGTTAAGTTTGAATCGACGGATGTTTACGGTCAAAAGTGATATTCGCAGCTTTGGTTTCTCGCTGCGATTTACACTGATTATTCTGATAGTTGCATTCGCATATGGCACCGCGGGTTTTATGCTGATGGATCGTCATGATTTCCATGAGGAAATTACGTTAACTGAGGCTATGCATCGCACGGTTGACCAGTTTGGCTTAACGACCAATAGTCCGCTGCAGCCACATACCAGGCGTGCCCATTTGTTTGTTGATTCACTGTCGGTGGTGAGTGTTGCTGCGGTAACCTACGCTGTTATTTCGTTGTTTCAGCCAATTCGTTCCAGGGTAGCAAGTCACCATGACACGCGAACGCTTGCCGAACGGCTGATGAGCGATGCTCCAGGAAAGAGTGAGGACTTTTTTAAGCTTTGGCCTCTCGATAAAACGTATCTTTTTGACAATGCTAGCCGAAGCGGGCTTGCTTATAAGGTGGAGCGTGGCGTTGCACTGGTTGTTGGTGACCCGTTTGGTGATCGGCCAAATGCCAAGCAACTCCTAAAAAGCTTCGAAGACCTCTGTTATAGCAACGACTGGTCGCCGGTTTTTGTGCATACGGAACCAGACTGGAATGCGTTTTATCGACGGCATGGCTATAGCTTGCAAAAAATTGGTGAAGAAGCAATTGTTAACCTGGCAAATTTTAATGATCAGGTAAAACGCAATAAATATTTTCGCCAAATTAAGAATAAATTCGAGCGTGAAGGCTTTACGAATGAAGTCCTCCTGCCACCACATAACAAAGCATTGATTGCCCGTTTGACAACGATTTCGAACGAGTGGCTTAGTAAGCCAGGCCGTGGCGAGCGTGGCTTCATGATGGGCAATTTTAGCGAAGACTACATGCAACAATGCCCGATAATCATTGCCCGTGATAGCGCTGGCACAATCCAAGCTTTTTTGAATCAGATCCCTTCCTATGACGCTGATGAGGCTAATTTTGATTTATTACGACATGCAAGTGACAGTCCAGGTAACATCAACGACTATGTCTTGATGGCCTTCATTGATCATCTTTCGCAACAAGACCATAAACGACTCAACATGGGGTTGTGTCCACTTGCTGGTCTGCATGATCTGGAAGAAAAGTCGGTTATTAGTCGGGCAATGCAATTTTTATACTCTAATGGTGATAGGTTCTATTCGTTTAGTGGCCTGACACGTTTTAAGTCAAAATATGAACCGGAGTGGAGCGATCGCTATGTTGCCTACAAGGGTGGTGTTCGAAACTTTGTCCGGGCTATGAATGCGCTCACTCGCGCTATGCGGGTGAAGTCCTAATTTTTTTTGAGCCAAACCCCATGAGTGGCACGGTGGAAGGGGCGCCCCGGCGCGCGGAACGCTAGTGAGCACGCCGGGGAAGGTAGCCGGAGTGACGAGGCTCGCGGGGTTTGGCTCAAATGTCTGATGTCAGAAGCGGGGCTATCACTTGCGTAGTCTTTTTATGAACGTCTTCGATGCTATCGCTAGCGTCGATGGTCGTGGCTTTATAGCGTGCGGCAGCAGCGATGTAGCCTTCTGTGGTACGTGTGTGGTAGGCCTCTTTTTGTTGCTCGAAGTAGTCGGTAGCCTTTTGGCGATCTGTGCGGCGATTCTGAAGTGTTTCGAGTGGTGCGCTGTAGACGATGAGTTTGTCAGGCTTGAAAGCTTCCAGGCTTTTGTCGCAGGCCGCATAGCCGAGTGTTTCGTCGAGCCCGTCACCGTACACTTGGTAGGCAATGAGCGATAGTGGGCTGCGGTCGACTAGGATGATTGTTCCCTGCCGCCGCTTTTGTTCGAGCTCTTTGGCGAGCGCGTAGTAGATTGCCAAACTAATATGAAGATTAGTATTTGCTGGCCGCGCTGCGCTCGAAAACATCACCGTGCGTAATGCTTCGCCAATCGGTGTACCGCCAAAAATATGCGTGGTATAGACATCGTGTCCTTTGGCGCGCAAAGCCTCCGTCACCAGATCAAACTGGGTGGTTTTGCCGACTCCATCTGGCCCATCGAACATGAGTAATAATCCAGGTTTTGTATTCATCGTAGCTATTGTATAGCTTATCGCTGGGAAAACTATAATTTTGGAAGGTTTTCTTGGGTTTTTACCTATGTTTTGCCCTAATTGGCTAAAATATAGCAAAGAAAATCCCACCAAGCCGGTAATCTGCTGGTGTTACAATAGAAGTATAAGGGGGATAATCTATGCAAAATATGTCTAAGCAGAATGTGGCTTTAAGCGCAAAAAAACAGTTCAAACAAACTGCTGCGGTGCCCGTCACGGTATTTTTGGCGGCAATTGGGCTAACGCTAGTAGCAATCTTTGGTTTGAGGTCTTGGGCCGAAGCGTCCGAACTGCATCATGCGGTTCAGCACGTTCTGATTTTCAGCGCAGGAGCTGGAGCCGGATCCTCGCTGTTTAGTTTGTTTAAAACAAAGAAAGAAGGTCGATCATGAAGGTTGCTTTACAAGCCGATGGTAAAAAAGTAACCGCTACTGCTGTGGCTACTGTGGCCGGGCCAAGTGTGAGCGGCACGGCAACCTTTACCGAATATGATGTTGATGGTTGGAAGTACGTTCATCTGAACCTGGCGCTCAAGGGTGATCCAGTGACGCTTGTGCCAGGTAAGCACGCCGTGCATATTCACGAAAAGGGAGACTGTGAATGCGAAGGCTTTAAGTGTGCTGGCGGGCATTTTGATCCAGGCCCTAATGGTAATAGCGATCCAGACGCTAATCACGGCTACCATGCTGGCGATTTGCCAAATATTGTGATTGATGAGAACGGTGAAGGTACGCTGGAAGCCATCACCACACGCGTGACTTTATCCGATGGACCAGTGTCTATCCTACAGCCAGAAGAAGGCACGTCGATTATGGTGCATGCCAATCCAGATCCGCACACACCAGGCGAGACTGGCTCTGGACATAGTGGTGGGCCACGTTTAGCTTGCGGCAAAATCGAACGCGCCTAAACGAGCTTGATTCCACAAAAAAAGAGCCCCCATTGGAGGCTCTTTTTTAGTCGATTGCTTTATCTAGCCAATCGAGCTGAGGTCAACCGTAATGGAAGGACCCATGCTGGTGGTAAGGTGTACGGCTTTGAAGTACGTACCTTTGACACTACCAGGTTTGTTGTTCTTGATTGATGCAAGGACAGCGTTCAAGTTCTCAAGCAACTGAGCGCTTGTAAAGCTGGCTTTGCCGATACCAAGGTGAATGATACCCGTGCTGTCAACACGGTATTCGACACGACCGGCTTTGGCTTCTGCCACAGCTTTTTGAACGTCGTTGGTAACGGTGCCACTCTTTGGGTTTGGCATCAGACCACGTGGTCCAAGTGTGCGGGCAAATTTACCAAGCTTTGGCATCTGTGCAGGAGTTGCAATCAGGATGTCGAAGTTCATCTCGCCTTTTTCTAGGGCTTTAATGACATTCTCGACGCCGGAAATTTCCACGCCGTCTACTTTTGTGTCATCCATAAGTGCAACACGGACTTTTTTGCCGCTACCAGCTGGCAACAGTAAGTTGTCGCGGATGTTCTGATCGGCCTGACGTGGGTCAACACTGAGGTTGACATGCAGTTCAACGGTCGCATCAAACTTGACTGGGCTGGTCTTAAGAGCCAGTTCAACCGCTTCATCAAGGCTGTATGACTTGGTTTTGTCGATAAGTTCGGCGCTCTTGCGGAACTTCTTACCACTACGTTCTAGTTTGCTCCGTGCTGGCTTCGCAAGCTGCTTTGGTTTGCCCTCGGCTTCGGCTGCTGCTTCGGCAACGTGAGCCTTGCGATCTTCTTTGGCGACTTTTTCTTCGGCTTCTTTGATGCCTTTTTCGCTGCGCTTACCGGCTTTTGCAACTTTGGCTTCGGCTGCTTCAGTCGTTTCGACTTCGGTAACTGGTGCTTCGTTGGCCTTTGCGGCGCTTGCAATTGCCGCATTGATCTCGGCAACAGTGTTCTTTGCTGTTACGTCGAGGTTTAATGCCTTTGCTTCTTCAAGAAGCTCTGTCTTTGATGTTGCCATAATGATTGCTCCTTCGTGGTAGTGACGAGTGTTTAACTCTCCCACAAATTATATTGTTTATTCAAGTACTAGTTCTGGTGGGGAAAATGCTTGACCGCTATTTGCTGCGGCCAGACCTGCGAGGTACCCTATCGTGCCTGTTGCAATCGAGCTTAGGGGGAATTCACTTCCTGTTTGCTGTACGGCCACGGAAAGCATTGATAGGCCTTCGGAAGTGGTGATATCGTTTGCGACACGTAGATCTTCGGGGCTCAGTATAGTCATGGAGTTTAGGCCTCGATCTCAACGCCCATGCTGCGAGCGGTGCCGGCTACCATCTTTTTGACAGCTGCGATATCGTCGGTGTTCATGTCGTGGGCTTTGTCGGTGGCGATTTTAGTTAATTGTGCATCGGTGAGCTTTTTGGCGATCTTTTCGCTGTTTGGCTTGCCGGAACCCTTTTGAATGCCTAATTCGGCACGAATGCGGTCATCTGTGGGCAGGCCAACAACGCGAAAACTCATCGTGCGATCATCGTAGACCGTAATGTGAGCGGTAATGAGCTGACCCATCTGGTCTTTGGTGGCGTCGTTGAATGGCTGGATAAAATCCATCATGTTGACGCCGTATTGGCCAAGGGTGCTACCAACCGGAGGCGCAGCGCTGGCTTGACCACCTTTAATCTTCATTTTTAAGTTTGCTTTAACGACTTTCGCCATCTGTTTTCTCCTTAGATTTACGAATGTTCGCTCTTAGTTGAAGCAGAGCTACTAGTTCTCCTACCTTTTAGTAGTGTGTAACCCGACGATTATAGCTTAAAATGGAATATATTTCAACTCTCTTCGCCCTGTTTTCCAAGAGCTAGATAGGTGGCTGAGTCTATGCCAAAGATATGCAGTAATCGTACGGTCGTAAAGCTAGCGCTATGCACTGTTGATTCAGGTGCTGCACTTCTTATCTCTGCAGCTGACAAGCTTGCAAGGTGGCCTTTCATTGCAGACAAAACCGTGACGGCTTCCTCTCTAAGCTGTTCGCTGGCAGCAAGAATCTCTTCGCCATGCTGAACTAGAGCCCCCAATTCTGAAGTGCCGTCGGGAGATTGAGACATAACCTATACTCGTTTAACTTGGAGGCTGTCGAGTTCAACAGGAGTTTCGCGGCCGAACATGTTGACGAGAACTTTGAGCTTGCCCTTTTGTGGGTCGATCTCGTTGATAGAGCCGTCGAAGCCCTTGAATGGACCATCGGTAATACTGACGACGTCGCCCAAGTTGTAATCGATCTTGTGCTTTGGTTGATCCAAGCCCATGCGCTTCTGGATCTTTTCGATTTCATCTTCACCAACTGGGGTAGGATCAGCACCGGAGCCAACAAAGCCCGTTACTGACGGTGTATTGCGCACGATGTACCAAGCGTCTTCGCTCATTTTCATCTGTACCATGACGTAGCCTTGGAAAATGCGTTTTTCGACGATTTTGCGCTTGCCGTTTTTGATTTCGATCATCTTTTCTTTAGGAACCAAGATTGCAAAAATCTTGTCTTTCATGTCAAGACTATCGGCACGCTGACGGATGCTTTCGGCAACCTTTTCTTCATAACCACTATAAGTGTGAATGGCGTACCATTGTTTGCTTGTATCGTATCGTTTGCTAGTAACCATGCTCATTTCCTTACTTTAAAATCACTTGCTTGAATAATTTATCTAATCCGAAGTCCACAATGGCGATCAGGGCGCCGAAGATAACCGAAAAAATAATCACGGCGCTGGTAAGTTGGCGTGACTGTTTGCGGCTTGGCCATGTGACCAATTTAAGCTCCCGCGCGCTGTCACGAATGTAGGTGATGCCCAGGATTTTGCCCAGGAATCGCATAAATCGGAGGCTAAAGAACCAGCGAATAGCATGCCCAATTTGTTTGAATGGCCACAAGTGGCTAATCCAGGCTACGGCGCGGAATGGCAAGAGCAGCAGGCCTAATACTCGGCGTGCGCGACGCTTCTTTGGCGGCTGCGCAGCGACTTCTTGTGCCTTGGTTGTCTTTTCGCGGAGCGTTTCGCCGGGGGCACGCAAGCGTCGCTTTTGCTTCGGCTGATCTGTTTCTGGTGTTGCCAACTGACTTCTCCTCTTTAGCGAATTGCTGCTCAATTAATCTTCCAATTAAAAAGCCTACAGCATTTGTAGGCGACTGGAGTCAAGCATAGCACGACGCGACAACTGAGGTCAAGCGCAAGTTTATTGCCAGGTATCATTCGCGAACGACTATACTGAAAGCATATGAAAAAAGCAGCACGCAGTTTTTGGCCTGACCTTTGGGCAAAGTTTTGCAAAGATACATCTGGCCGAATTGTTATTTGGCAAAGCCCGAATGTGCCACTAGCGGGCTGGTTTATCTGTATGATTGCCTCAAAGCTAGCCGAAAAAGGTCAGTTTGCGACGGGTCTGGGTTATGTAAGTAGTGCTTTTTTGTTTACCTGGGCTTACCTGGAAATCACGGCTGGAGCAAATTATTTTCGGCGCTTGTTAGGCTTGGTTATACTGATTTCTATTGTTGTTTCGCATGTCTAGCACATATCTATAAGGGCGATTATACGCTATAGTATTTGCTACGATGCTTATGGCTAGTATTTGGGTTGCGCTAGGGTTGGTGAGTGTCATTGAGTTGTTGGTGTTCGTACCACTTATATGGCCGCTGCGACGTGTGCTAGCAGCTATTGTCTTGATTGCGATTGCCATACTAAGCAGTCTGCTGTTTGTCGAGCGGCCTTGCTTGATTACTGGCTTGTTTGTGCTCGTGGGTGCTTATCGAATCTTCAATATGCTCAGGATTGTAGAAAATCGTATGCAGCGACAGTTCTTGCACCGCGTGACCATGCGCACTAGTTTATATCTGTTGTTATTGCAATTGCTGCTCGTTAGTATTTGGCGCGCAGTGGTGGTGCTTCGGCCTTCGGATCATGTCTGGTGGCTTGTGTTAGGTATCGCACAGCTTACGGCGGGCCTGCTCTTACTACTGACGATGTATCGACAGGTAAAAGCAACGCTGGCACCCCAGATTGTGCAGCACTTTAGCGACCACGATTTGCCTACATTGACGGTTTGTGTGCCGGCTCGTAACGAAACAGAAGCTATGACCGACTGCTTGCGCTCGATTATTGCCAGCGACTATCCAAAGCTTGAGGTGCTGGTGCTGGATGATTGTTCGCAAGATCGCACTTCGGATATTGTGCGTGATCTTGCCCACGAAGGCGTGCGGTTTATTAAAGGCACCGATGCGCCCATGAGCTGGCTGGCCAAAAACTGGGCTTACAAACGATTATTCGATGAAGCTAACGGTGAATTATTGATTTTTTGTGGTGTCGATATTAGGTTTGAATCCCATACGCTTCGAAGTTTGGTGGTTACCATGCTTGGTTCGCAGAGACAGATGATTAGCTTGCTACCACGCAACGTTGCCCCCAAAGGACCGGGCTATCTGCAATCATCTCTGCTGCAGCCGATGCGCTACGCTTGGGAACTTTGTTTACCCCGAACGCCTCTGCAAAGTCCGCCGGTTTTAAGTAGTTGCTGGATTGCCGAGCGTGGTTTATTGCAGCGGGCTGGTGGCTTTGCCGCTGCGAGCAACAAGATCGTGCCAGAGAGCTATTTTGCTCAAGTTGCAGCCAAAGCGAACGCCTATAGCTTTTTGCAGACCAGTGACGGTCTGGCAGTGAGTTCGCTTAAAGACTTTGGCGATCAATGGGATACGGCGGTGCGCACGCGCTATCCGCAGCTGCACCGAAGGCCGGAATTGGTATTGCTGGTGTCACTTGGTCAAATTACCGGCCTGCTTGGGCCGTTTTTACTGTTTGTGGTGTCACTCTGTACGACGCAGTGGTTGCTAGCGTTGCTGAGCGGACTGGCGGGCATTTGTGTCACGTTTGTGTATGTACGCATCACGCAGTTGGCCTATCAGCAGTTTGTGGTGCGTAGTTTGTGGGCGTTGCCCTTCGCGGTGTTATTGGACATTTCTATCCGACATTATTCGATGTGGCGTTATGAATTTAGTGATGTTATCTGGAAGGGTCGAAACGTTTGTCTCCCGGTTATGCACGTCATTCCCCACTTGCCGAGGATCTAGGACATGCGTGAAGCAACGCATTTCCTTTAGTTTTGGGCTTGTTCGGGTTCTAGATTGGGGATGAAAATGCTGAAGGTGGAGCCTTTGTTGAGTTCGCTGGTGAGGTTAAGTTGAGCGTGGATTAGACGGGCTAGCTTCATGGTGACGTACAGACCTAGGCCCGTGCCGTTATTTTGGCGAGTTCTGTAATCTTCGCTGCGGAAAAATTTGTCGAAAACTCGTTCCTGATCACTTTTGCTGATGCCGATGCCGGTGTCGCTAACTTCAAACAAGACGCCATTGTCTTTTGGTTTGGCGGCGATGGTTATGCTGCCTTCGTCGGTGTATTTAACAGAGTTGGTAATAAAGTTTTGCAGCACTTCGCGGACATACAGTTCGCTGGAAGACAGTATTTCTAGTTTTGGATCGAGTATCGTTCTGATTTCTAGGCCTTTTGCTGCCGCGTCGTTTCTGTAGTTGCTGGCCAGCTCTGTAACTAAGTCGTGTACGTTAATTGCCTCTACCTCTAGTTTGAGTGTGCCCCGCTCGGCTCGCGATAGCGTTGCCAGATCGTTAATCATGTCGGCTAAGAATAATATCTGGTTATGGGTTTCTTTGAGCGCCTTTTTGATCAATGCTGGGTCGCCGCCACGGTCGGCTATTAGCTGGGCATTACTAACATTACCTTCGCTAATCGCGATTGGTGTGCGTAATTCGTGGCTGACAACACTAATAAATTCGTCGCGCTCTTCTTCCAGCGATTTTTCACGCGTAATATCACGAAGTAACAGCGTAAACCCAAGCGTGCCATCTTTGCCATAACCCAAATGCACTGGTGCGATGCTTAGGTACAGATTGATAATGCTGCCATCGGCGTATTTGAGTCGTAGCTCGCGGTTGACCGTTGGTAGTTTTGTATCTTGAATCAAGCGAACGATATCAACGGCGATGTTCTCTTCGTCGATGGGGCTTAGAAATTTACCAAGCGATTGGCCTTCCATCGAACTGTTTAGATCTAGGATGTTTAATGCCGCGGCGTTGTAGAGTACCACTTGGGCGCGCTCGTCCAGTGCAATTACGCCATCGGCCATGCTGTTAATCAGGCTGGTGAGCCGTTCGTGTTCAAGTTGAGCATCTTGCAAAGGAAGAGTATCGCTATGTGGCATGGTTACCATTATGCCACAAGCGGTTTAATTTTGGCTTTGTAAAGTTGGTTGATGGGCCTTGATCTCTTTACGCAACTGTGGTGTTTTGGGTTCGATTTGCTCCATGGCTTGCCAGAACAGCGGTCCGTGGTGCAGTACCTTGGTATGTGTCAGTTCGTGCAGCAAGACGTAATCGATAAGGTTCCATGGTAGTTGCATCAGAAACAGGTTGAAGGTAATATTTTTGTCCTGATCGCAGCTGCCCCAACGGGTTTTGAGCTGTTTTACATCAGTGTTGCCGTAGCTGAAGCCGTGTTGCTTGGCAAGATCGGCCAGGCGCATTGGGAGTAGTTTTTCGGCCTGTTGCTTTAGTGCGCGAACACAGGCTTTTGTGGCGGCCGCTTGCACGTCTGGACTGCTAATGGTTTGGTTTCCAGGGTATGTCACCACAACTTGTAGTTGGCGCACCCGGGTCGTAACCCTGTTGGTTGTTGCCGACGACATAAATTTGAGGCGATGTGCCTTGCCAATCATTTGCCCCTCTTGCAGGAGTGCTACCGGTGCTTTGGCGTGTGTTTTTATCCAATCGGATCGAGATTTAGCAAACTGGACACCTGTTATATAAGGAGTCCAAGTTGGGATGGTTACGCGCAGGCTGCCATCTGGCCGAATACTGAGCCGCACACTTCGGGTGCCTTGGCGCTTATAGACGGTCACCATGCCCAGATCTTCGATATCGAATTCTTTGAAAGCCATTGGCTTTTTAGCGGATTCTAATGTTGCGACGAGTCATATCAACTCTACCGGCTGCAGGATTGGGTACTAGGTTGACCATGCCGGGTTTGATAACGTGGCTGCTCATGTCGTCGGTAGCAATCAGCTTAAGTTCGTGCAAACGCTTCATGAGGGCGCTTAACTGTGTGCTAAACAGGTGTTTGCCGCTGATGACGATGTAATCTTCGGTCGCGACAGGATTTTGCATGTTGGCTGCCAATTTTTTGAAACTTGTACGGTCTACGGGCATAGCATAGCGGTCGTCGGCTCGACGGCGGTCACGTTTTGAGGCACGCAAGTAAGCACTCTCTATGTCGATTTGGAACCAGATAAGGAGTGATTGTGCGTGGGCGTCGCGAGCCATTTCGCGTAACGTACGGCGCTGAGAAGTGCGCACCACGTTGGTGTCGTAGACAACACTAACACCGGCGTTCAAAAATTCGCTGGTCATGTATTCCATTAGTTGGGCGACGATGGCGTTTTCTTGTTGGTCATAGCGAGGATTTTCGAATAGTTCGGCCCGAATACGATCACTTTGGACATGTGCAGCCTGCAAGTTGTCACATAATTGTCGCGCAAAATAGGTCTTTCCTGCACCAGGAAGGCCGTATAACATGATAAAAAGTGGTTTCGTGGGTATAACTTTTGCCATAGCGTATACTATTGTATAGCAGTTTTCTCTTAATTTGAAAAGTAACCTGGGTGACTTTCGCACAAAAATTAAGTAAGATAGTCGCAGCACTTCCCTATAGCTAGATAGCGGCTTCAGGGAAAAGCTAACTTTAGGGGTATAGCTCAGTTGGTAGAGCACTGGTCTCCAAAACCAGGTGTCGTAGGTTCGAGTCCTGCTACCCCTGCCAAGCCAAATAATAGAACTCTCTATCTATAGATTTTCTATTTTGTGAAATTCTTAGTTCAACCATTCTTTTATTCCTCGAATTTTTGTTAATAGCAAGTCATTTTGATACATTGGATGTTGTAATGTGACATCCAGTGCCATATACTTAGTTGTATGAACAACGCATCCGCAATTCGTCTTACACGTACTCCTGAAGTCGAGCGTGTGCTTAAGGCGGCTCGAAAACGATACCCAGCTCTCAATGATCCTGAGATTTTTAAATTGGCATTAAGCCGTTTAATTTATGAACCGGAAGCTGGAGCTGAGGATCTCACCGAACTCAGAGTTGCTGCTTCATATGCTGTTGGCCTAGATTATTTATCGGATCCTGCAGAAGATATCTATCATGCAGGAATGGGTAAAAAAGTCAGTTTGTAGCCATGTCTATTGAACATTACGGCGTGTACCTAGCCCGTTTCCAATTTATCGAATCCAATGCCTACAAAATCAGGCCTGTAGTTATTGCGAGTCGACCGAGGGGCAAACATAAGATCGTGTTAGTGGTGCCACTGTCTAGCCAATCTGAGCACGAAGATGTAGATGTAACACTGGAGGCCTGGCAAACTAGCGGCCTGTCTAAACCTACAGTTGCTCGAGTCCATCGGCTCACAGCATTACAAGGCAGTGATGTTTTGGAAATTGTCGGACAACTTGAGCCGCGGGATGCCGATAAGCTCAAGCAAGCTCTACGTCGGGCATTTGAACTATAGTAATTTCCTATCGAGACCTACGCACGGTTTTTGTCACTTTCTGTCTTAGCCACCTCTGGAAAAATTCTATTCTCGAACACGAACCCCTACCACAACATGGTTAAGAGTTAGTAGGGTTGTTCACTCAAGAATTTTCAAGAATTCAGTCGAGTCAAGGATTACAATATCCGTGTATGATCGTAATACTAGCGAATCCTTATCCCTGCTCACAATGTACGAGGCGTTACCGATAACGGCCGTTTCAATAATCTTGTTATCGTCAGGGTCGCGACAGACGGCTACTTGTACACCTCCTAATTCAACTAAAACGGCATCACGTTTTATCAGCTTTTCCAGGCGTTCAAGATGTTCAATAAAGAGCGGAAACTTTGTATGTATAATACGGCGTAGCTCGGAAAGGATTTCTGCCGAGATAATAAACGTCCCATCTTTAAGAACGGTCTCGACTGTTACTCGTGGCGTACCTCCAAACACCAGCGCTGACACCAGTACGTTTGTATCAAGGACTACCTTGAGCTTTTTATTGCTTTTCACGCTTGTAGTTGGCAATTATGTCGTTAACCTGTTGTTCGCTGGTGATGCCCACCTCTTTGCCAAGCTTATTACCGGTATCAAACAGCTCGTTCCAGTCACGACGTCGTTCAAGATCTTTCAAGGCAAGGCGGCGGAAGTACTCACTGCGGCTGCCCATATCGTTTTTTACTGCCTTGTCGATTTCTTTGATTAGGCTCTCATCGAGAGCAATATTAAGTGTTTTTGTGGCCATGGCGATGCTCCTTGCTTATACGAGTATATTGTATAGAGGAGTCAATGCTTTAACGCACGCCATTTCTTTTCAATGCGTAGCTTATCTGTCGCCTTTAAGTTCTTTGTTATCTAGAAGAGTTCTATTCTCAAACACGAACCCTTCCTCGGCCATTTGACATAAGTTTATTATCAGTATATATGTGTCTACATTATGTCCTTGTCTACTTCGGAAGGTGCTGAATTTTTTAAAGCTATGCGAGCTACTATGGAACCGATTGGAGCGGAGCCGTACCAAAAGCTTTATACTGCTGTAGCTGATTTGGTCTTACGTTCTGATTGCACCCGGGAGTATTACCGGAGTTCTTTGGTGCCAGGTCTGCTCACTGCTTTTCCGGCCAGCGAGAAACCTTCAGAGACATTTAGGCTTGAAGAGCGATCTGTGACGGGTTGGGTTGATGGCGTACGACTTGCGGGTGCAAGCATCTACCATCTCGGTAGCCTTACACAGCAGTTATACGGAGTTGAGGCGGAAGCTTGTGTTGCGCCTGTTGCCAGGAAAGGGCCAGAGGATCAGTTTGTGTTGAGCACCGACGGGCAGCATCACTGGGTAACCGAGAAGTTTACACTTGAGCCAATCTCACTCCAGACGATCTTGATGCGCTGGTGTACGACCTAAATCTTGTTGAAATAGCCGAGGCAGGTGGAAGTCAAGTTCCACAAGCATAAATCAGAAAAAGCTAACTACCAAATACTATACGGTAGTAAAGAACTGCAAAGAGGCTCGTTCTAGAGACGGGTGTTTTAGCCGATATTTGCCTCCGGCTAAAGTCTGTGCGAGAATGAGCCTATATGCAGATTACCACCTATACACAGGGTGAATCACAAGTCAAAGGGACGTTCTTTGAGCTTGCGGATGAAGAGTACATACAAGTTGAGGAGAACCCTGACAGTGCAGTAGTCTTATGGTCTAGCACGGCATCGCTGGCACACACTTTAGAAAGATTCGCTGCAGTGCTCGGCGCGGCGTCTACTGACGATGAAGAAGCATACGTGGGAATACTAGGTGGTCAACAAATCATGCCCACCAGTGCCCAAGCTGAATACTTAGCAAGGGCCGACCCTGGGGTTATTGGCCTCTTTACCGCAGTTTATGGCAATACTAACGTTGGGTGGCGCAGAGAACGAGTTAAGTTAAAAGGTGGCATACGTCCATTGGCGGAGTGCAGTCTGCTCGGCGATGACATAGCCGTAGACACATTAGTAAAACTCATCACTGCAACTGGTGTAGTAATGCGGTTCGCGAGGCATTTCAAGTAAATAGTGAGGCGGTCCTATCGGCGCTGGGTCAGAAAGCTATTCGGTCAACTGCGAGCTGATTAGCTTCTTAACTTCATGTGTGCACCACTCGCGGCGAGTGCTTTACGAGCAGCCCCACAATCACCGCCGAGCTACCAACCTCAAAGATCGGGAACAGTGCAATGTGTGGCGTCAGGCTGGTCAGGGCAAATAAGTTCAAGCTGTCAGCGAGCAGTGCCATGCCCCACGAAAGCTTGTTCTCGGTCTTGGGATGGAGATAGACTTTCCGGACGAGCGGGATATAGGCAATCGCCTTCACGAGCATGCTCATATACAGTGCTAGCACCGCATCTTTGGTGGTGAGCCAGACGATGCCAACAATTGTCGCCAACATAAGACAGCTGAGGTCGAGCTTGCTCGCCCCACCCATACCACGCTTAATCGATAGCCCAAAGATAACCAATGCCGTAAAAGCAAACACCAGGCCTGTCCAGATAGAGGTACGAGCCCCTGAGCTAATGTAGGTAGCTATGGTAATTGTGGCGACCACGGCCTTAATGAAGTAGGTCATCCGGGCAGGCTTGGTTTCGCCTTTCCAGATACTGACGACGTAGGGAATGAGCGAAACAAGGGCTATGATACCAGCGAGTTGGCCGATGAGTTCGTGGGACATAGCTATAGCTTACTCGACCTATCCTGAAACCAGTAACTCAGGGAGTTCGCTCAGCTTCGTAGTCCCGAGGTAAGTCGTGTCAAGGAACGTCTGGTAGAACGCCGCACCGAACTCTTTTGCTCCCTCAAGACAGATCTCCAGATACCGTTGCTGGGCTTTGTTATCGAAGTCGTAGGTGCCATTATGCTTGTGAGCAGAAAAGAACGCACACGCACCAATTGGCTCATTGGTGTGAAAGTCGTAGGCCATGGTTTTGACAAGTTCGTAGTCATGCTCTCGTTCTAGTAACTTGGCGAACTGGTCTTCATTAACAGCAAAGCAGACACCATTAACTTCTGCGGTGGCATTTCCTTTTTGTACATCCAAAGCACAGTGCGGAATGTTGGCCACGGCTGGATTCGTGTCAGTGAAACCTTGTTTGTCCCAGAGACTAAAGTCTCGTCGAAAGCCTCTGATATACGCCGCTTTAATCTCGCCAGGATCAGCTATCGTAGCTTTAAGCGAGTCGAGGTTGAGCAGTGAGCCATAGCCAAAGATGAGTTCTTGGGACATAAGTATAGCTTACAGCCTTATTTCTTTGACGATTTCCCACTCATAATGCCCATCAGTCGGCCATTGCTTAATCAGGGCAATACCTTTGGCGTGGAAGCCTACCGGTTGCACGGGTTGGGCCACTAACCGGTCGTGTATTGCTTGCTCTTGCTGGTGCGTCTTGGTGTATGCCAAGGTAATATGGGGAATAAAGCTGTCATGCGGCACATGGGTTGTCCGGTCTTTGCCGACAACTGATGCGAGCGCAGCTACCACGCACGCGTACAGCTTGGAGAACTGATCATCGGGGCTGATGTGCAGCACGACATTGCCGCCCCAGAGCCACCATGAATCGCAGAAGAATTCAGGTAAGGCTAAACTAGCCAAGCTCTGCTCTAAGGCGGCAGCTACGGCAAGCATCTCAGCTTCGGTATAGTCGTCGGTTAAGCCAACACGTAGGATGGTCGAATGGAGCCACTGTGGTGGAACCGGCGCGTAGAGACCGGGGTGTTGGAGTGCTGATGCATACTCCTTGGCCATCTGAGCTACGGCAGGTTGCCCATCGAACAGGAGGTTGAAGTTCCAGTCAACGCGGTCTTTCTGGTAGTAGTGTTTCTCGAAGTGGTCGGTGGCCATAGTTAAATAAGGTATTTCTTTCGATCGTCTGTTTCAGTTTGTAGTCTTTCGATGTCGCGGGCTTTCCAGAACTGGTAGATGGGGGCATCATAGAACTTATCCTTGAGCCAGGCATCGTCACCGTCTGGCATGTCCTTGAGCCATGCTGCTTGCTTTTCTAAGGTAAAGGCTTCGCTACGGTAGATTTCGTCTTCTGTGTAATCAACGGTTTCAAAGTTAACGGTATAGTCGGGGCCAAATACCTTGTGGAACAAAAACTCTATGCGTTCTACTCGGAATGGTACCGTCACCATGAGTACTTTCTTTATGTTGTGCGGTATAAAGACCAGGTTCTTCAGGTAGTAGAACTGTGCCAAAGTGTCTCGTGATTCACCCTCTTTGAGGATGTATTTCGGAGCGACGCCCTGAGACAAAACGTACTCCTCTTCCAAGTCGCACTCTTTGAACGGCTGGACGATGCCAGTGTTGTCATACTTCAGGGCGTGGTCACCCGACAGCGCTATGTAGGGCGCTACTCCTTGGTTGAGCAGCTCGATAGCCCGGTCTAAGCTCTTGTAGGTGTGCGATGGAAACTTCCAGGTACGATAATCTGGCTGTGAGCCGAGTACCAAGATAACGTCGTACTGCTTCATGGAGATAGTATAGCAAAAGGCTCACTGAGCTTAGCTGGACCGACAAAATATTGTACCGCGTGCTACTTGCCGTCAAGGTATCGACACCGCTGGTAGCAGAGATACTGACCCACGTGCAAGCTTGCTCAATGTATAGTATTGGGGTGAGTAATGTAGTATCTCCTGACAAGTACCTCCTTCTATTCAGCTTGATGGTTTTAGTCCTTGGCTTGCTGGTTCTGGTTAAACGCTGGCCACAGAGTCGCTACAAGACATTTAGCCAGCATGCAGCAGTACAAAAACTGACCATCTATTACTACATCTGCCTGTTTGTGGTTGTGTTGCCGCCGCTCTATTTGTTCTTCAGTGACTGGCTTATCCCCAAATACACGTTGCCAAGCTATGTATTAGTTGCGGTGGCGGTTTCGAGTGTCTCACAGGTCGCTTGTACGTTGGTGCCTGAGGTAGGCGGCCGCAAAACACAAACACATCAGTCTCTCGCAGGGCTCTCTGCCTTGGCATTGTTGCCTGTTATGTTTGCGCTGTTTACGGCGCCAACAATCTCAGCGTTCAGTAAAGTCATTACAGCAATTTGCAGCATAGTCATGGTGAGTATTCTTTTAGGCTTAGTATTTCTTAGAAAAAAGACCCTGCCAGGCATGTTCTTGCAGATTGGCTATTTTACGGCGTTCTTTCTTCCTCTTTTGGTTCTAACTTATTAGCTCGACAGTCTATTTACTTATCATAGGGCTGGAGCTGCAAGTCGGATAAAACGGCCAAGAAGACATGAAAGTACTATATCAATTAGAGCGATCCATGCCTTGAAAGTAACTCATCCTTTTCGACTGGTTGGACGCCAAGTCTATAAAACTGGAGTGTGCCGGCAAGTATTGCAAGGTTGGCAGCTTCCTGAAGAGGTTTGCCATTTTGGAGCGTGGCACAGAGTGCGGCAATTGTCTGATCGCCGCAGCCTGTTTCGTCTCTTTCGGTGCCCAACGCTATAGCCGGTACAACAATATGTATAAAAGTCTCTTTCGTCGAGAGATAAGCTCCCTGGCTGCCAACGGTAATTAGTACATTTTCAATGCCGAATGAGTGAAGCTTTGTGGCCGCTTCTTGTGCCGTAGCAAGATTAGTAATCTGGATGCCAGTTAGTACTTTTGTCTCATGCTCGTTGGGTTTTATGAGGTAGATACCTGCTTGCAGTATGTCGGTGAGTTCAGCATTGTCTTCGATGCCTCCTGGATCAAAAATAACTTTCAGGCCGTACTCGTTGGCTTTTGCTATTGTGTGCTTCACGGTTGCCAGGGGACACTCAAGTGTCGTAATCAGAAAGCCGTTGTTCTGGCTACAGGCTTCAAATAGTGGTGTCGCAGCATCGATATCCTCAGTACTGAAGTCGTCACTAATACCAGGTAAAACAAATATCTGATTGTTACCGTTCTCATCAACGGGTATAAGTGCAATACCTGGTAACTTCTGGGTCTTTTCGTACTCGAGAACATTGACGTAGTCAGTATTGACCTTCACTTTGGAAAGCGCATCAAGTGGGGCCTTCCAGAGGCCGTACGGATCCTTGACTGTCCGTCCAATCATGGCAACCGACCCAGGAGGGGTCAGGTGGGCCAGCATGTCCGCAATGTTTCGTGATTTACCACCAGCACCGATACGAAGTTCCCTACCATATACATGTTCACCAGGTTTGGGGAATTTCTTTACGCCCACTGCCACTAGGTCAGTGTTGAGGGAGCCAATAACTATGGTGTTCATGCATTTATAATACACTGTCTAATGCTAGAATTAAGATGGATGAGTGACTTCTTAACGCTGCTGGATAAAAGCTGCTCCACTTAAGCGGCGACACTAGATTTCTGGCTCTGGTATTATGATGTAATGCATATTGAAGGCATTAAGCATGTATGGTTTGACCTTGCTGGCACACTCTACAAAGAAACGCCTGAGTTTAATGAGGTCCATAACCAGTTTCGTTATCAAACATATGCCAAGCTACAAGGTATAACTAATTTTAGTGTTGCTAAGAAAGAGTTTCTGGATCTCTACCAAAAATATGGTAGTAATTCTGCTGTCTTTCGAGCGCTAGGGCAACCATCAAATTATTGGATGAGGGCACTCGATGCAATGGATTTTACTGCTGTACTACACCCTGATTTCGAGGTAACTCAAACGCTTGCAAATCTAAAAGATATCGTCCCGATCTCGTTATTTACGAACTTCCCTAAAGACCGAATTGTTGGCTTATTGGCACACCTCGATATACCGGCTGCTTATTTTACTACTGTCCTGACTGGTGATGATATTCTTGAGTGTAAACCTGCCCTAGACGGCTTTTATGCCATGATCGAGCACTCTGGTTTATCTGCAAGCCAGATCTTGTACGTTGGGGACAGGATAGATGTTGATATTAAACCTGCCAAAAGCGTTGGAATAAAGACGTGTTTGCTATATGGGAAGTCGGACGAAGCAGACTTTAGCCTAGATAACTTTAGCGCCATTTTGCGCCTGTTTATGCCGTAAAACAAAAAAGCGAGAACGATGTTATAGTATATGGAATGAGCAGGCTTACGCTCGAGGCAGATCTTAACAGGGCAACATGGCAGCGCGGTGAGGCTATGGTGTTTTTTACCGAGTTAAGTGAGAGGCTTTTCCCTGCACTTGTAGAAAGTGTTGACGACAGACAATTGGTAGCGGCCGTTGACCTTAATACAGAAGACGGGTATGAAATATACCATGAAGCCCATGCGATATCGAGGCTGCTTTTTACTTCTAATTTTTTTACCAGCCCTGATTTTTACGGCATGCTTCCCGAACAGGATTCGGAGGTTGAGGCCCACGTGCGACAATACACATTTGAAGATGGGACTGGATCGGCTATGAAAGAGGGACTGTCTACGATGATTGCATTTCCGATCAATGTCCTTGGCGCCGCATTTTCCCAAGCCTCAGATCAAGGATTACCACCCGTGTTTGAAGATCTCAAAGACATAGCGGGCACTATGCGAAGCAGTTGGTTTCGTGATGTTTGCCACCAAGCAACCGTCGGTGCAAACGGCTTTTGGGGACAAGACAGCGTACGTAAGGTTAGCGTACCTGCCCTAGCGGGTTTTGGTACGAGCAATAGCTTTAGGTTTGATTTTCACAGCGATGAGCACAGCAAGACAACATTTACGTTTTCCGAGGGCTCCTTGCGTGCCATACATAAGTCTATACGTGAGCGTAACCAGAGCCACCGCAGCCGGCTTTCGGGTACTGACCGTGCAGGAGAAGTGGCTGAGGATAATTGGAGCAAGGGTTCAAGCAGCGGCTGTCCAGTACGGCATACCGTCCCGCATTTTCCCTCGCCAGAAGCTGCGCGCCGTAGCTTAGACGGGCTGGCTAAGCATTTTGCTAAATCGCCTGCGGAGCTTACGGCTCCACGTGCACAAACTGGTATAGATATTGGCCTAAATCATCTTGCGATACTGCTAGAACGCGCCCATGCTCTTAAGTTACAATTTATGGGCATAGCTGAGGCTTCAAAGCCACCGGTCGTGACCCAGGTGCTATAATATAGTTCTATGATTAGTGAGGGACATTACGAAGATTGGGCCTATATTACTGCAAAAGCGGACAAAGACAGGCAAAGGAGAGCGGGAGAACGCGCACTTGTGAATGAAATAGCTACCTTTGTCGATGAAAGGGCCGTAGCTGAATACTATTCAACTGAGCAGGGGGTGGGTAATGAAGCCTCCGAGCTACCCTCTATCGATATTCCACCTCCCCCCAGCGAGTAATGCGCTAGTGGACAGCCTGTAAGGTGGTTGTGCTTAAGGCTACAATTTGTTTAAATAGAACCAAAATAAACTAACAAGAAAAATCAGCAGAGGGTCGATGAGGATTTTGATGCTTGGATGGGAGTTACCTCCCCATAACAGTGGTGGACTGGGTGTGGCATGTTATCACCTCTGCAAGGCTCTCTCGAAAAAATCTGTTGATATCGAATTTGTACTCCCCTATCACGCGCCATTTGAAGAAGATTTTATGACGGTTACTGCCGCTCATCCGCAAGGCGCCAAGATTGTACTGGCCAATTCCGCGGCTTACGACAGCTACAAGTATGTGTTTGAAGATGGCCACGAGGAGTGGGTGGACATTATAGGTCAGCAGCATGCCTTCGAACATGCGGTTGCACGGATTGCTAGCGAACGAGAGTTTGATGTGATCCATGCCCACGATTGGCTGACCTTCCGTGCGGCATTACGTGCCAAGCAAGCCCGCGATGTGCCACTTATCTTGCACGTGCACTCTATTGAGCGTGATCGTGCTGGTGGTGAAGATGGTAACCCAGTAGTGCGTGAAATAGAGGCTAGCAGTATGCAGCTCGCCGACCGCGTAATTGCGGTGAGCCAATTGACCAAAAATGCCATCGTCAAAGAATACGATATTCCAGCCGAAAAGATCGAAGTCGTCCATAATAGCGTTGATCACGAGAGTTTCTTGGAGCTCGATAGCAACAACGCATACCGCTATCTAACTGCTATGAAAGCGCAGGGCTATCGTGTGGTAAGTAACGTTGGTCGGCTTACGATTCAAAAAGGTTTGCCCAATCTGTTAAGGGCTGCCCGCGAAGTTATATTCCGCGCGCCAAAGACTCTATTTTTGATTGTTGGCAGTGGCGAACAATATTTTGAACTGATTGAGTTGGCTGCCGAACTGGGCATTTCTCAGAATGTCATATTTACCGGTTTCCAACGTGGTAAAAACTGGCGAGACACCTTTGCAATTTCCGATCTGTTTGTGATGCCTTCGGTGTCCGAGCCGTTTGGCATTGCGCCACTGGAAGCTATTGGTTTTGGTTCTCCAACGCTTGTCAGCAAGCAATCTGGCGTGAGCGAAGTCCTGCATAACAGCCTAAAAGTTGATTTCTGGGACGTTGCAGAAATGGCCAACCAAATCACTGCTGTCGTACAAAATGATGCCTTACGAGATGATTTGCAAACCAATGCCAAAAATGAACTGGGCCGCATGAGCTGGGATAGTGCCGCCGACAAACTGTTTTCGGTCTATCAGCAGCACATTTTCCAGGGGGCGGCAGCGTGAGCAAAGCAATCGTGCTCTACATGCATGTTCACCAGCCGTATCGCGTACGCCACTACACGATTTTTGATGCCGGTAGCAATCATGACTACTTCGACGCCCCGTATCACGACCGAACGAGCAACGAGCAGATTTTGCACAAAGTGGCCGAAAAATCGTACATTCCCACGAATAAACGCTTGCTTGGGCTACTCAATACACACCCAGAATTTAAGCTGAGCTTATCTATCACCGGTACAGTACTAGAACAGCTCGAAAAATGGTCGCCCAAAGCACTGAGCTCGTTCCAAGAGTTGACTGCAACTGGCCGAGTAGAAATCGTGGCCGAAACCTATCACCACAGCCTGGCGTTCTTCTATTCACGACCAGAATTCGAAATGCAAGTCGATATGCACCGTCGCAAGGTGCAGGAGCTGTTTGGTCAAACACCGCAAGTCTTCCGTAACACCGAGCTAGCGTACAACAATGACCTAGCCTATTGGGCCGACAAGGCTGGCTACAAAGGTATCTTAGCCGAAGGTTGGGACAAGGTGCTGCACTGGCGCGAACCGAACTTTGTCTACCAGCCAACCTACACCGACAACATTAAGCTGCTCCTCAAAAACTATAAACTCAGCGATGACATCGCTTTCCGCTTTGGCAACCAGAACTGGAGTGAATGGCCACTGACGGCTGATAAATTCGCTGGCTGGCTCAACGATAGTGGTGATGCCACGAACTTTAATCTGTTCATGGACTACGAAACCTTTGGCGAGCACCAGTGGCACGAAACTGGTATTTTTGACTTCCTCGATCACTTGCCAAGAGAATGGCTCAAGACAGAGGGTAACAGTTTTATGACTGTATCCGAAGTTATTGATAGTTTTCCACCCGTCGATCGAGTTGACGTACCGCAAACCACCACCTGGGCCGATACCGAACGTGATCTTTCGGCGTGGCTTGGCAACAACATGCAGCTTTCGGCCATCAATGCTGTATACGATTTGCAAGATGCTATTTTAGACACCCATGACTTGGTGCTGATTGATGATTGGCGCAAGCTGCAAACTTCCGACCACTTCTATTATATGTGCACCAAATACTTCAACGACGGTGACATCCACGCTTACTTTAGCCCGTACGAAAACCCGTACGAGGCCTTCACTGCGTACATGAACGCTTATCACGATCTTAAATTCCGACTTTTAGAGAAAGGTGTGGCAGTCTAGTATGGGACGACCAGTAATGCTTGGAAACGGTAGCTTAACCGTTGGCTTGAATGAAGCCGGTTTAGTGCATGATTTTTATTATCCATATGTTGGGCTCGATAACCTTACTACGGCGCGCAGTATGGATCACAAAATCGGCATCTGGGTTGATGACCAGTTCAGTTGGGTTGATGAAAGCGACTGGGGTGTCTATGTAAACTTCGAAAAAGATGCACTGGTTAGCGATATTCAGCTTACCAATAACCGGCTACAGGTTGCTTTGAGCTTTAATGACTTTGTCGATAACGAATTAAATGTCTTCTTCCGGCAAATAACGGTCAAAAATTTGGCTGATCATGAGCGCACGATCAGAGTATTTATGCACCAGGTGTTCCAGATATCTAGGGCTGGTCGTGGCGACACGGCGCTGTTTGTTCCGGACGAGCACTATATTCTTGATTACAAGGGTCGCTGTTCGTTACTTATTTATGGTCAAACCGCCAAGGGCGAAGCATTCGATCAGTTTTCTATTGGTAATTATGGCATTGAAGGCAAAGAAGGCACCTACAAAGACGCCGAAGATGGTGAGCTTAGCAATAACGCGGTTGAGCACGGCGGCGTTGACACGGTTATTCGTTGCAGCGTCGAACTGGCTGGTAATGATGAAACCAAGCTTGATTATTGGATTGTGGCTGCTGATTCGCAGTACAATGCCCAAAAAATCCACGATAAGGTAAAAGTCGACACGCTTAAAACGCGCATGCAACAGACGCGCAGTAGCTGGTACGAGTGGCTCGATACGGCACGAGATGAACTGCAGGCTATGACCGAAGCCGAACGTACGATTGTTAATAAATCATTGATGGTTATCAAAGCTCACACCGACAAGCGTGGCGGCATTATTGCCAGTTGTGACTCTAGTATTTACAACTATGGCCGCGACTACTACAGCTATGTTTGGCCGCGTGATGGTGCGTACGCCATGTGGCCGCTGATTCGACTTGGCTACACTGAAGAGCCAAAGAAGTTCTTTGAATTTTGCCGCGACATCCTGACGACCGAAGGTTACTTGATGCATAAATATCAGCCCGATCGCGCCATTGGCAGTACTTGGCATCCGTTGTTGCACGGCAATCACACCGAACTTGCTATTCAGGAAGACGAAACCGCCATTGTTATCTATATGTTAGGCGAATATCTTGCGGCCAGCAAAGATCACGAATTTGTTGATAGCTTGTATGTGACATTGATTCAACCGGCTAGCAATTTTATGGCGGAGTTCCGTGACGATAAAACGAAGCTGCCACACGCCAGTTACGATCTATGGGAAGAAAAGTTCTCAACAAGTACCTATACCACGGCCGTTACCTACCAGGCGCTGCTTGTCGCAGCTGACTTTGCCGATATGTTTGAATTCCCCGACGATGCCGTGAAATGGCGCGCGGCCGCCGTAGAAATCGCCGAAAACGTCAAAACGCTGTTTAATCCGGACCGTAAGGCATTCCGCAAAGGTTTCTTGCTGCAAGAAGATGGCTCGCTGAAGTTTGATGATACGCTCGATGTCTCCAGTATGTATGGTGTTTTGATGTTTGCGCTGCACGATTTTGGCTTCGACGAGACCAAGCAGACATTGCAAGCCATCGAAGCTACCTTGCTCAATAGCTCTCCGTCAGGTGGTTCGCCGCGCTACGAGTACGACAACTACTTTGCTGTCGATCCGCCATACCTTGGCAATCCTTGGTTTGTCACGACCCTATGGTTGGCGCAGTACTATGTGCGGACTAACAGCCCTGCTAAAGCGCAAGCATTGGTTGATTGGACGATGTCCAAGGCACTCACGAGTGGTGTATTATCTGAGCAAGTTAATCCTAGTGATGGCTCACCGCTCTCAGTGACACCGCTTGTCTGGAGTCATGCTGAACTCATTAATACACTGTTGGATCTCCGCGAACCTAGATAGATCGGATAGATCAGTCTCAACTATTTTTTGCCAAAAAAAGAAGCGCTTTCCTGCGCCTCTTTTGCTAGTACTAGGATAAGCTATTTCTTTGGTTTTACTTCGTTGCGGCCCAAGTTTTTCTTGGTTTCAACAAATAGTACGTGCTTGCGAAGTTTGGGGCTGTACTTCTTTAAAGAAAGCTTTTCGGTGGTGTTCATGGAGTTTTTAGAGGTGTAATAAATACGTTCGCCAGACTCTTCGCTGACCATTCCAATTAGTTTTCGCTTGTCGCCTTTTTTTGCCATAGAGTAATAACCTTAATACCTTTATAGAAATCAATTACACATCATTCTAACAGATACGACGATGTCTGTAAACTCTAATTTACCGAGAGTATCCCCTTACAGCATGTAAGATAGAGATTACTTAACCGCTACAGTATCGGATGCTCTTTAGATCAAGAGTGGCTGGTGCTATGTAAAAGATTAATTAAGCCCGCATCGGTTAATTGATACCACAAGGCATCGATACTTACCCCATACCGCTTTGCAAGTGCCTCCGGTGAAAGTCCGCTCTTTATGTCACTACTTAGCAATAGTTTAGGCATAAGTAGATTAGCCGCAAATATGTTGGCTTCAATCTCATCGAAATTCTCAGAATTTAAGTCCAGGCTAGAACTACCGTGGAGGTGTCCCAGGTAGATGTGGCCAAGCTCATGAGCGACCGAGAAACGCTTTCGAACCTCTGCCTTTTGGTTATCATATACAATAAATACCGTATCATTACGCCGTTGAGTCATGGCATCGGCCTTGCCGCTGAAGGTTCCATTAGGTGCAGCGGCAACGATGATATTAAATGTCTTTCTGACTGTAGGCAGAAGCGTGTTAATAATCACAGGCGCGTTTTGGACCCTGGCGTCTTTTAGCAAGCCTTTAGCGCAATGCCTTGCTTTAGCTTTGTCGGCACTAGTCTTTCTGAGTTCCTCTTCCATTATCCTTGTCCTTTTGTGATGCCAAGAAGTCGATAAAGTTCTCAATCTTTGCCACATCATCCTTATCAAATGTTGGATCTGCGCGTAGTGCTGTCTTTACAGTACTAATTTGAGAGTTGTTGCCCGTAGTTAAGTATTGAACATCTTGATGTAGCACTTCAGCTATCTTCTCCAGAGTATCAACTTTTACGCTACGTTCATCCGCCTCAATCAAAGAGATCGCTGTTGGTGAAGTGTAGCCGAGCAAGACTGCCAGCTCAGACTGAGTTATGCCAGCTTTTTCACGGGCGGCTTTAATACGTTGTCCTACAGTTGTCGTGTTATTTATCATATTGATATACTAACATGCACAATCTGTGTTGACAATGATTTATCATTCTGCTAAACTGATAGTTACAATATTATTAACTCTTTGAGGGTATCAGAGGGGGAAAGGACAATAATAAAAATGGCGTTACAGATTACTGGCATCCGCAAACCTGGTGGTCGAAGCAACTCTCATGAAGCTATCAGCCACTACCGCTGGCGCAAAGACGCAAACGGTGAGACGGGTATTGATACTCGGATTGATGTGATTAGCTACCTCGAACGGAATGGTGAAAAAGCATACGTTAAGGTGGGCAACTTGACTGCGTGGTGTGCTATTCGTACCAACGAACATGGCACAAAGTACCTTCAAACACATGCTGACAATCAGTGGAGCGACAACCTACTAAGCCTCCCTGAGGTTTAGTAGGCACCATTAGCCCAGTTTAGGGCTAAAACGAGAGACTTTCTTGCAAGCCTCTCGTTTTATCAACACCAGACATCGATCGCATTTACTAGGAGCTCAAGGTATGAAGTTCACCATCAAACACTTCAGCGAACGTTTTCCCGACGATGACAGTTGCCTAGACTACATGTTTGAGCAGGCTTACGGCTCTATGCCCGCCTGCCCAAAGTGTGACATCGTTGAACCCAGCTACTACCGCGTTCGTAACCGCAAATGCTACGAGTGCAAAGACTGTGGCAACCAACTACACCCACTGGCTAACACCATCTTCCACAAGTCATCTACATCTCTGCGAGACTGGTTCTATGTTATCTACCTATTCTCAGTAGCAAAGAATGGTGTGTCAGCTAAAGAAATCGAGCGACACCTGGGTGTAACGTATAAGACTGCCTGGCGTATCGCCAAACAGGTTCGTGCCCTCATGCTCCAAGGCACGAGTCCACTGTCCGGCATCGTTGAAACCGACGAAACCTACATTGGCGGCAAACAGCGTGGTAAAGATGTGAGCGTGCAAGATAAAGCCGTCGTCTTTGGTATAGTTGAGCGTGGCGGTAACGTCAAAGTCGAGCACGTTCGGAGTGCCGGCGCTCGGGTATTGCTACCACGACTGCAAACAAACATCGCTCCTGGCACGACTGTCTATAGCGACCAGGCTCAGGTCTACCGATCATTGCACCGCGTCGGTTATTACCACGACAGCGTCAACCACAGTGCTGGTGAATATGGCCGTGGCATTGTGCACACGAATACCATTGAAGGCTTTTGGGGACAACTAAAACGTTCTATTGATGGGACGTATCACTGTGTGAGCCGGAAATATCTTCAGTTGTATCTGAATGAGTTTGTGTATCGGTATAACCATCGGACGGATCCGGTGTTTCCGGTTTTGATTGCTTCGGCTTCGCGGCGCGTTCGATAGCATCATCAAACGTTGCCTCTGCGTCCGGATTAACTTGATCAGCTGGCAACTTGTCTATGTAGGCTTGGCGTTCTTCGTCTGAAAGGGGCTGGTTAGTCATGCCACCAGTATAGACCCTCGGGCAATAGACTGCCCAGAAGCGCTCAAAATATCCTAATCCCTGCATATGTACATTGTCCCCATGGGCGGTGACAAATATGCACATGGTTATACACTGTTACTGCGTTAGTATTCGTGGTACCTACCCTTTTAAGAAGGGTGTAGGTGGGTTGGCAAGAAAGAACAGCCAAAAACAAAACACAATACTCATAACACATAACCAATACCCTACATAAACATCTAAATCTATATACCAATACATCACTACCAAACCATACGTCTATCTACCTATCATTATCTAAATCCCTCTACGCATATGAATCTACCGAACATAACGTATAAGCAACAAGCCATAGTAGAGCTCATATATACGTATAGATTTCTCAATAGAACACAGATACAAGGCTTCATGGGTCATACGGATAAACGTCGGATTAGTGCATGGTTACAGGACTTACGAGCCAAGCATTACGTTGAATGGATATATGACGGACATGACTTCGCCAAGAAAACACAGCCAGCTATCTACTACATAGGGATTAATGGTATCCGCTATCTCAAGAAAGTGAATGTTATGGCTGAGCAGGACATCTATCCGACTGATGAACTCCACAAGCGCTACCGTGAGAGCGGTAGGAGTCAGTCTTACATTGACCGCTGTCAGCTTATCGCAGATGCATGTATAGCCCTCGACAAGGCTCGTACTGACGACACTTGGTATTTCTACGAAGCAGAGGCAGAGTACCGCAGGGACAGCTTCTTCCATTTCCTGACTGACAGTGAGCTGATTGCTCCGTATCTCTGCTTCTCCAAGGAGTTCTACGATGGTGGTACCAGCGAACCGATAACCCTGGATACCTACTTCCTAGAAGTCTTTGACCCGAACTATCCAAGATACCGTATGCGCAAGTGCCTAAAGAACTATGTTCAGTTCTTTAGTGAGGATGAATGGGAATACGAAAGCGAGGACGAGCCATCACCAAGCATCCTATTTGTCTGTGCTACCACCAGTGACCTTATCTATGCCAAACGCAGTGCGCGCGGCTTCTTAGCCAGAGAATGGGAGCGGGAGGATGATGACCGGCCGAGTATGTTATTCACCACCACTCAGACGCTAAAACAGAAGGGGGTGTTAGGCGAGGAGGCTTGGGAAGAGGCGTAGTGCTTCCGAGTTATGCATTTGCAGCTCCTATTGCTCTCGCTAATAGGAGCTTTCTATTTCCGCAAGGAAATAGAGGTCGCCAGCATGATATCGCGACACTCTCACAGTACTTAGGTGTTCGTGAAAATATCCAGCAAGTTGTTTCTATGACTCGCCAGCATGCCTTTTGGGCATTACTGGGTTACCGAACAATTTCTGTAAGACACGATCCGGAGTGTCCTTGTGATCGCGCCACATAGGGTCTTGTAACAAGTCCGCTACCTCGAGAGGAGAGCTTTCGGCATCTTCATATAGCATTTCTTCAAGGGCTCCATCAAGACCGTAAGCCCTGTCGATAGCGTCATACAAAGCCAGTGCCGCCTCTGGATTGCCGGTATCTACGATTATGTCGCCTCGCATATCCGTATATGGTGCTTGGTATTCTTCAAAGTATGCTTCCAATAGCGTTTTAAATGGTATGTGTTCAACGCCGCTATCCATAATGACCACAAGTAGTTCTCTCTCATCGTTATAAACACCCTCATGCCATTCCGGCATATTATGAATGTCTATCCCAGTTAAGGTGTTGAAATCTACAGGCTGGTCTGCCACCAGTATTTGCGTTAGTTGCTCGGTTATCGCTTCATTCAACCAGTGCAACCTGTTATCTGGCCCGCCTAGGCCAGCGCGAAGAGCATGTATAACATCCGAGTCATAATTAGCCTCAGATTCGTTCGGCTCAATACTCATAGTTAGGCCAGATATCGCATGGAGCAACTCGTGGTACACCGTTTCTCGTAACTCCGTCGGATCGTCGACCGCACAAATCATTATTTCTTGCGTAAGAGCGTCGAAAGTACCATTCTCCCCTTGTAATTCCACCAGTAGGGGATCACTTGTACGAATCCTTAGATTGCTCAAGCGATTTTGGACCTCGGATAGTGTTATAGGCAGCCCCTGTTCTTCAATGGCTGTCTGCAGGCTATGCTTGAAATCCTGATAATACTCAATGATTGCTCGTTCAGTCTCATTAGGCTCCTCGAGTTCTTCCCCATCGTAATCCTCCGGATGTTCTACTTGGTCGACATTCACCCATGCTGCGTGTTCCTGGGTATGCTTTCGATTCCAGCCGGCGAATGCTACGAAATCATCCATCTCGCACTCTGATAAACCCTCCAGCACGCCTCGCGAGCCATTGTTCGTTAACCGGTCACGAAGATCGTCAACGATTGGCAGCTTATCCATAATAGCTGAAGTTGTTTCGTTCCGCATTATTGTCTTACGCAAATTACGTTGGTGTCTCTCGAATATGTTTGGTTTGAGTATGTCGGGCACTGCCCCTAGCATGTCCTCGCCGAAAGAATGTGCTCCATCATCCCGATTTTCAAGTTGCCTTTCCAAACGCTCATCATGACTGCCGGTAATAACAGTGTTTTCTTCTATCTCCAGACCTTTATCGAATGGATTTCTAGTGAGTGAGGATAAGTCGACCATAGTGACATCATCCTGAAGCTCTGCTCGTTCGTTCGGGAGAAGCGAGTCGTCTTCACCCAGCTGTTCGCCTGACATTGCTTTAGGAGTGACCGCAAGATGGCCTAGTTTACGTTTATGTAGATTAGGATTAAGGTGGTTCGCTATAAATGCCTCAACCCCCGCTTGGTGATCGGGGTTCTCTGCCAGCTCACGAATATCAGCTATATGTTGTGCTGCTTGTTCCCAAGCTGCTGAATCATGCGCTGGTTCTTCGGATGGTTGGCGTGGAGTGTCTATATCTTCAGCTGGCATAGTTTTATTTTATAACTCTATTGATATTAACTCACGTATGAGTATCCTAAACAACCTGAACCACGTGCACTTCAAACCAAATAGCCCGGCGTAAGCCGGGCTTCTCTTTGTTTGCTACTAAAAAGGCGACATACTTTCTCTTGGTTATCCGTCTAAAAACAAACAGGAGAAAGATATGTC
>JABCZM010000009.1 GCA_013289705.1 Candidatus Saccharimonadota bacterium | reverse complement strand
TAGAGAACACCACATCGACCACAGGTGCCGGAGTTACAGGTACCTCAACTGCTGGTAACTCTTATCAAGGACCGCTTCCTGGTCGCTATTTCCGCTTGAACTTCACTGGCGCGTACACGTCCGGTACAGCAACTGGAACTGTTTCGTTCTTCACTACGTCCCGTGTTTTGCATACCCTTGGCGCGGCAGTACAGGGCACAATATCGCCCGCAGACGCAGCTTCGCTGTCTGGCGGGTTACCTGTGGCAGCTGCTGGTGAGGTTTTTAACGGAACAACTTGGGATCGTCAGCGCTCGGCTACCACGGCCGCAGCTACCACTGGCACGGGACTCTTAGGTGCTGGTGCTCTAGGCATTTATAACTCTTCTGCCCCTACTATAACGAATGGCAACTATGAGCGGCTCCAACTTGATGTTAACGGGAACCTAAAAGATAGCCTGGCAACCCTAATTGCTGGCGAGGACTTACCTAACAATGTCCTCCGAGTTGAACAGCACGGAACCTATATACACATCGCAGCCGGACAGGCTACCACGACCGTTAAATCTGGTGCGGGTTTCCTATATTCCATAACATTCAACTCAGCCGCGGCCGCAACCAACGTGACAACGCTCTACGACAACACGGCCGGCTCAGGAACAGTTATCGCTATACCGGCAACCACTTCTGTTACCACCCCTGTCACCGTACAATACAACATCACCTTTACTACCGGACTAACGATTGTGACCAGCACCGCCAATGGTTCAGATATAACAGTGAGCTACAGGTAGTGCCTAGAACCGTAGCTAGTACTAGAACGGTTGCCGGAGCCCGTACCGTAACTCCTGACGTTGGGTTGGCATCCGTTATAGCGGTTGGTGCATATGCAAGTGTGCCAAACTCTGCTGCGTTACAGATTACAGGAGATATTGATGTACGGGCGCTGATTAAAAATACTGCCCCTAACTCTAGTCAGAATATAATCTGTAAGCGTGCTGGGGGTAATGCTGCTGAGTTTGCTTTTCGTATGGCTGGAGGAGCGGGTACCAGTCTGGAGATGTACTGGTTCGAGACAGGGCCGGTTGCCGTAATTGCAACCTCAACAGCCCCTCTAACTGCCGCTCAATATACAGGTAAATGGGTACGAGCGACTCGTTCTAATACCGGTGCTGGCGGCAACTGGCAAGTTACGTTCTATACGTCTCCTGATGGAAATACTTGGACACAACTTGGCTCACAAGTGGTTGGTAGCGCACCAGCTGCCCCATTTTCTACAACTAACCAAGTATTAATCGGTGCATTCAGTACGTCAGCCTCAACCCAGACCTTTGCGGGTACCATCTTTAGAACGCAAGTTTTTAATGGTATCAACGGCACAGTGCAGCTTGACGCTAACTTTGCTATCCAGAACCCTGGCACTACGTCGTTTACCGAAACCTCATCTAATGCTGCGACCATAACTATCGCTGGGGCTGATTCTATATCAGGCCGAAAGTTTGCTATTAATCGGCAATTCGTCTTTAATCCCCTTACAGATATAACCTGGCTCCATAGCGGCTGGGCGGGTGACCCCCAATGGTCAAGACCAGGTGATGGCAATAAGGTCGCCAATTGGCGTGATGTCGGCGGCGCCAACCCCTCTCAAGCAACAGCCAGTAATCAACCAACCTATCGGTCTACCGTAAGCGCTCTCAATAACCGTGAGGCAATCCAATTCGTTGCTGCGAGTAACCAAGTTCTCGATACTGCCATTACACCGATTGTCGCTACATCAACTCCGGTAACAATAGTCATAATCGGCATCAACACCGATGGTGCCAATAGTAATGCAGAACGTGTTTTTGGTGAAGGTAACGTTGGTAACAGTGGTATTGGTAAGTCAAGTAGTAACTTCTGGATTAACTTTGGTGCGACCAGTGCTACTACAGCAGATACTAATCCTCATATCCTTTCGAGCTATTTTACGGGAGCGAGCGGTTCATTCCTGAAACTTGATGGCACAACTATTCTCTCAGGTAGCGCAAGTAGCGGGCCAACCATAAACCGGACAACCATTGGCGCAGGTTCAGACGGCACACCAACCTACGCCTTTTATATTAACGGTTACGTAGCTTTCTGGGGTATCTATAACGGCGATATGACAACCGATGCAAACTACACCAACTTCAAACGCTGGGTGTCAGCCTACTACGGGTTTGCAGTCAACTAACTATACCTAAGACTAGAAGCCGATGTGGTCGGCCACATGCGCGTTATTAACCGTCCAACCCACCGTGCTATATGACGCTGGCGAGGTACCTGATAGCGCAAACGGGAGCTGAGGGCCAGTAATAGTAAACCGGTACAGACCGATACGCAATATACCCGTCCCAGCATGCGCTTGGATACCAACCACCTGGGGTACTCCAGCGCTAACGTTGGTAATAACGACGTCCGACATGTCCACGTCGGTGATCGAGTAGGCGGGTTGTGAATCGGCTATCAGGACAACCGCGTTGTTGGCATTGGCATGGTTAATGGTGGCGCCGTGGACATGGACGTTTGCCACACCGTAGGTTTTAAAATTAGCTTCGGATGCAACATAGATGGCGGCCGAAGAGCTAGTACCGTCCACATGGATGTTATTAAAAGTTATGTCGTGGCCGCCAACAACCGAAAACCCTCGGCCCCACAGTTGGTTCCTTACCGTATCGTTCTCATAGGTAATATCATGTACTTGCACGGCATTGCTAGTGTACGAAACATTAGCAAAGCCATCATCACCACTGTTAATGGAAGTAGAGTTTTCTATCAGGCCATTATAGGAGCCGTTTGTGCTGTGTATTGAATCGGCTAGAGTATTTTCAACCAGCACCGTATCAACAGTATAGTTTGATGCATCAAGGAATAAAATTCCAGCAGACGGCGAACCGTCAATTGTTATGTTACTCAAGTGAGTGCCGCTACAGCCCTGCACAAAAATCATAGTTTCCCAGCCGGCATTTTGCCGAGCTATACCGGCGGTATTAAATCTGAAGTACAAGCCACCGTCAACCGTGACATTGTTGGCATTTATCTGCAAAGCCGAGTCGAGTTCATTAGTGGCGAGCAAGGTACCTGAACCAGTAATGTGCAAACCCGCAACTCTTACCTTTAGTAAACCCGTATGCTTGTACGTTTTACCGGCACTCAGCACTAATGTAGAGCCTGCGGGGGCACGGCTGAAGGCCGTATTCAGTGCAGCAGTGTCATCAGTAAATCCGTTACCGGCTGCACCATAACTCTCCACATTGACACTATTGGTGACAGTTGTATTCGTCGAGGCAGGCGTAGGCGTCACGGTACTATCAGCACCGGTGTTTGAGGTTGGGTTCGCCGCGCTCGCTGCATTTGGGTTCTCCCCCGTCTGTGTCGTTCCCACACTGCTACCCGCTGGCCCAGCCGAGTCAGGAGCCGGTGCCGAAGCCGTCGAAGCTGAATTTGTACTGCTGCCATCCTGAAAGCTCATGGGTAAGAATAAGCGTTCTAATTTGGGTTTCACGACATAGATAGTAAGCCCAACACAGATAATAACAATGCTCATATTCACCGTTGAGCGAGTCATCCAGTGTACGAATCGACGCACTGGATAGAGACGATGCCACAGCCGTTGCCAAGCCTGCGGGCTAAGATCATCGGAGACAACAATGCCTGCGTATGTTGAATGAGCAGGACGTGTCGGGTAAGACTTAGGCGGCTTGGGCATGTTTGGGTTTTATGGGTACTGTGGGGAGTATAGCATGATGGAAAGTCGACGTAAATCTGACGACAGAATTTTGTGGCCAAGAATGGCACACCTGACGTACAATGGTTGACATCAGGAGGGTAACACACTGATGGCACGACGGGGTCTGGTTTGCATTGACACTAACGTACTTACTAGCAGGAGGACATTAGCCCATGGCCGATAAGATTGATTACCACCAGACAGTCGATTACTCCCAAGCGGATCCTGCCAAAGTGCTTGCCCAACAAGAGGGCCTAGCTACGGCCAGCAACATGCCCTACGGGTTTCGCGAGGTCAGCGGCACACGCGGCGAATCTGGCTACGTGTTCCAGATGGGAGACAGCTACGGCGCACTTGTCCAAGAAGGTCTGGGCAGCAAAAGCCTGATCACCCAAGCCGTCTATGCAAAAACTGGCGTATCGTACTTTGGCGCCGTCGCCCAAGACACTGTAGCCTGCATCATTAATGATCTGGTTAGCGTTGGCGCTACGCCCGTTGTACTAAACGCCTACTGGTCTGCGAGTTCGTACGAATGGCTCACCGATCACACGCTCACCACCGATTTCATCAAAGGCTGGCGCGCAGCCTGTGATCTATCGGGCGTCGTGTGGGGAGGCGGCGAAACGCAGTCACTTAGCGGTGTTGTGGCACCAGGCTCACTAGAGTTTGCCGGTTCAGCGTTTGGGGTGATTCAGGACAAAAAACGGCTCATCAGTGGTGATAATCTGCATAGCGGCGACGCCATCGTGCTCATCGAAGCCAGCGGCGTCCATGCCAACGGTATTAGCCTAGTCCGCGAAATTGCCGGTAAGTTACCAGATGGCTATCAAACAAAACTAGCCGACGGCAGCACTTACGGTGAAACCGCGCTTATCCCCACTCATTTGTATGCCAAACTCGTTGAGGCACTATTTACAGCCAATGTAGACGTTCATTATCTGTCAAATATCACTGGTCATGGCTGGCGCAAACTGATGCGTGCAACTCCCGAATTTACCTATCGTATGCACACCGTTACCCCCGTGCACGAAATCTTCAACTTTATTGCCGAAAAATCAGGCAACGACGAAATTGACATGTACGGCAACTTCAACATGGGCGCTGGCTATGCCGTCTATGTACCAGCGGCCGATGCCGAAAAAGTCGTTGAAGTCGCCAAGGCCCAAAATCTGCAAGCTTGGACAGCCGGGGTAGTCGAAACAGGGCCAAAACAGGTCATCATTGAACCCAACGGCATCACCTTTGCCGGTGACACTCTGGAGGTTCGCTAATGCAGGCCTACTTCGGAGGTCAGGCACTATCAGACTTCCGGCGTGACAAGCTGCTTGCGCAACTTAAGGCGATCGACCCTACAATTACTGATATTCACACCAATTACGTCCATTTTGTTGATACAAACACCGCTTTTAGCCCAGCAGACGAAATTAAACTCAAGAAATTGTTAGGGCACGATGGTTCCGACACCGCCAGTAACAGTGGCAAGCTCTATCTCATTATTCCACGACCCGGCACAATCTCTCCCTGGTCTTCAAAAGCCACTGATATCGCCCACAACTCCGGACTCGCAAGCGTCAACCGCATTGAGCGTGGCACTGCATTTTATATAACCAGCCCCTCCGCACTTGATCACGCCGTAGTAGCCACGCCACTTTATGACCGCATGACCGAATCGGTACTGGATTCACTCGAAGCCGCAGCCGTATTGTTTGCCGAAACCGCGCCCAAACAACTAACCGACGTCGACATCCTACAAGGCGGTAAGGCAGCACTCATCATAGCCAACGCCACACTTGGCCTAGCATTGGCCGAAGATGAGATCGATTACTTATTCGAGGCGTTTACGGACCTCAAACGTAATCCAACCGATGTCGAGTTGATGATGTTCGCCCAAGTAAACAGCGAGCATTGCCGCCACAAAATCTTCAATGCCGATTGGGTTGTTGATGGCGAGAAACAGCCAAAAAGCCTCTTTAAAATGATCAAAAACACCTACGAAAAAGGTGGCCAAAAAGTCCTCAGTGCCTATTCCGACAACGCTGCAGTCATACAAGGGCCAAAAGCCGGCCGATTCTTTGCCGACCCAGCCGATAACACCTACCGCTACCACCAAGAAGCCGTGCACAGCGTCATCAAAGCCGAAACCCATAACCACCCGACCGCGATTGCTCCGATACCGGGTGCAGCTACTGGCACAGGCGGCGAAATCCGTGACGAAGCCGCCACTGGCCGTGGTGCAAAATCAAAGATGGGCCTCGCCGGTTACACCGTATCAAACTTACAGATTCCTGGTGCCGAACAACCCTGGGAAAAACCATACGGCAAACCAGCACGCATTGCGTCAGCACTTGACATCATGCTTGAAGCACCCATCGGTGCAGCCGGTTTTGCCAATGAATTTGGGCGCCCAAACCTCAGCGGCTATTTCCGCACTTACGAACAAGCCGTAGCCGGTGATGTTCGCGGCTACCACAAACCCATTATGTTGGCGGGCGGGCTTGGTAATATTCGTGACCAACACGTCCAGAAGCAAACTCTGCCCGTTGGCGCCAAAGTTATCGTGTTGGGCGGTCCCGCGATGCTAATTGGCCTTGGCGGCGGCGCAGCGTCCAGCATGCAAAGCGGCAGTAGCGCCGAAAATCTTGATTTCGCATCAGTACAGCGCGGCAACGGCGAAATGGAACGCCGTGCGCAAGAAGTCATCGACCACTGTTGGGCAATGGGTACCACCAACCCCATTATCTCTATCCACGACGTCGGTGCTGGCGGCATGTGCAACGCTTTGCCAGAACTCGTGCACGACTCTGGCCGCGGTGCTCAGTTCGAAATCCGCAACATTATTAGCGCCGAACCAGGCTTATCACCCCTGGAAATTTGGTGTAATGAATCGCAAGAACGCTACGTATTGGGCATCGATGCCAAAGATCTGGATACATTCAAAGCCATCTGCGAGCGCGAGCGCTGCCCATTCGCCGTTGTAGGCGAAACCACCGAAGCCGAACAATTAGTTGTGCACGATGCTTTATTCAATAACAATCCAGTCGACATCCCAATGTCCGTTATCTTTGGTAAACCGCCAAAAATGACACGCAGCTTCAGCAGACAAGAAACACTCTTGCCACCCCTGGAAACCGACGACATCGACCTTGCAGACAGTATTGAACGTGTGCTGCATTTGCCAGCCGTTGGCAGCAAAAAATTCCTCATTACTATCGGCGATCGGACTGTTGGTGGATTAGTGACGCGCGATCAGATGGTTGGCCCGTGGCAAGTACCAGTCAGCGACGTAGCCGTCACGGCAGCCGCCTTTGACACTGATGCCGGCGAAGCCATGACCATGGGCGAACGCACACCGCTAGCCCTGATTGACGCTGCGGCCTCAGCACGTATTGCCGTTGGCGAAGCAATCACCAACATCTTGGCAGCCGATGTTGCTCAATTATCGGATATCAAACTATCAGCTAACTGGATGGCAGCAGCGGGTAATGGCCACGAAGACCAAGCGTTATTCGACGCCGTAACAACGGTTGGCGAAGACTTTTGCCCAAAGCTTGGCCTAACAATCCCGGTTGGCAAAGATTCGCTCAGCATGCGGACTGTTTGGAACAATGAAGGGGACAAAGCTGGCGAAAACAAAAGCGTCACCGCGCCGTTATCACTGTTAATCAGCGCCTTCAGCCCCGTTGCAAACATCGAACGAACGCTTACGCCACAACTCAATACCACCGAAGAGACTATTTTACTACTCATCGATCTTGGTCTTGGCAAAAATCGTTTGGGTGGTTCAGCACTCGCACAGGTCTACGACCAACTGGGTGATACCGCACCAGACATTGGCGCAGAAACGCTCAAAGACTTCGCCGGCGCTCTCCGAAAACTCAAACAAGACAAAAAAATTCTGGCTTATCACGATCGTTCCGATGGCGGACTACTCACTACCGTGCTCGAAATGGCCTTTGCGAGCCGCTGTGGACTCGAACTAAATCTTAAAAACTTGTCTGGCGGCACACTGCAAAAACTGTATAACGAAGAGTTGGGCGTCGTCATTCAAATCAAAACACGAGATTATAGAGCCGTGCACAAAATTCTTGGCAAGAAGCTTGCTGAACAAACCCACATCGTCGGCCGACCGACCAGCGATCAAGCAATCGTTATTGCCAACGGCGAAACCGAACTCTACCGAGCCAGTCGATCGCAACTAGAATCTTGGTGGAGCGACACCAGCTATCAGATGCAAAAACTGCGCGACAACCCCACTTGCGCCGATACAGAGTACCAAACAATCAGTGACGACGCCGACCCAGGCTTATCACCAGAACTAACATTCAAACCAAGCTTTACACGCTACGACACCAAGCCAAAAGTCGCCATTTTCCGTGAAGAAGGCGTCAACGGCCAGATCGAGATGGCAGCTGCGTTTGATCGCGCCGGCTTTGCCAGTGTCGATGTACATCTGAACGACTTAGTTAGTGGCGCCATGTCGCTGGAAGATTTTGTTGGTCTGGCCGCCTGTGGTGGCTTTAGCTACGGCGACGTATTGGGAGCGGGCGAGGGCTGGGCCAAGTCAATCTTGGGCAACGATGGGCTTCGCAAGCAGTTTGCTGACTTCTTTAGCCGAGCCGACACCTTTAGTCTAGGCGTTTGTAATGGTTGCCAGATGTTGTCGGCCCTCAAAGAGCTCATTCCGGGTGCCAAAAACTGGCCAACCTTCCTCAAAAACAAATCTGAGCAGTTCGAGGGCAGGGTAGCGCTCACACAAATTACCGAATCACCATCCATCTTCTTTAAAGACATGGCTGGCTCGTTCCTGCCAATCCCCGTCGCTCACGGCGAAGGCAACGCAACATTTGACAGTGACGAAGCGCTGCGCAATGCCATCTCAAGCAACCTCGTCGCCCTGCAATACGTCGACAATTACCACCGCGTTACCGAACAATATCCTGCAAACCCCAATGGTTCACCCCTGGGAATCACCGCCCTTACCACGCCAGACGGCCGCGCCACCATACTCATGCCGCACCCCGAACGGGCCGTCCAAAGCCGTCAACTATCCTGGCACCCTGCCGACTGGCCAACTGATTCACCTTGGCTCAAAATCTTCCAAAACGCCCGTGAGTGGGTCGAAGAAACGAAAAACTAGCCCTCAAAGGCCAGCATGTTGGCATAAGCTTGCCCGGCCATAGTGTCCGATAGCCATGCCTGTGACGCCGTACCAGCTTCCATTGCACGTTCAGCCGCGGTGAGCACATTACCGTGCAAGTTCCAGACAGTTAACGGACCAACACCACCTATAACGGGTGTCGTGCCCCAGCCGGCAGTGTTTTCGGCATAAGCCCTCAGTTCGGCAGACATATCACCAACATTCTTGCCGCTACGCTCAGCAGTACCCGCGTCAACAATAATCTTTGGTAAGTCCGTACCGACATCGGCAAGTGTCAGACTTTCTGGACTACCGGTTGCAGCAATAATAATACTGGCAGCATGGAGCATTTCTTGCCGCTCTTTGGGCGACGTATTTATATCAACAACTGAGATGTTTTTTGCACCAGCCAGTTTCGCCAGCCGTCCATATGGCTTGCCCACTAAAACTCCATCACCATACAGCACTGTATTTTGCTCCAGGAAATCAGGTACGTAATGACCAAGCAACGCAAAAATTCCCATCGGCGTAGCCGGAGAAAATGGAGAGCCATGCGCAAGGCCATCTACGTCACGCTCAAGTGGGATGGAGTCAAGAAGCGCTGCTTCACGAAGCCCTCTCTCGCGAGGACTCATCCCCTGTAAGCCAGCAACTGGCAGCTGCAGAATAACACCGTTTGTTTCAGTATCATTACAAGCCTGCTTAAGATAGGATTGTAGCGATTCGAGACAACGAGATTCGGACAACAAATCAACATCAATACCCAGCTCAGCACCAACTACTCGTTTTCGATCAACGTATTTCTGTATTGGGCCTTTATAGTTATCGGTAACGATTGCCAGTCGTGGCACCACGCCCTGGGCGCGAATAGCCGCGGCCCTTGCTTTTAGATTTGGTCGCAACTGCTCAACAACTGGTGCAGCTTTCAGAATTACAGGTGGGTGCTCACTCATACCGTCAACTCCTTATTTTCTCTTTCTATTATCCATGGGCCATTCATCTAGAGCAAGCATAGGCAACTTAGACTCTTGTAAGATATGCCATAGCTCGCCATTAGCTCGGCGCGCTACGATGGGGTTGTTAAGGTGTGACAGAGGAGGTTTGCTATGACGTCGAACAGAAAAACGGCTCGCGCAAAACAAGACAAACAGTTCTTCCAACTCCTAAAAGATTTTGGCATTACCGGCAGGATTCCCAGCGTTTCCGACCAAGAACGCAAAAAGATAGACAAGCTATTTCCAAACTAGTGATGAATAATGTAGGGATTATGCTTGCAACTTCGGTGTAAAGATGTAACAATGTCGCTACTAGAGAAGCTGCTAGGAAGTTCGCTGCAAAGTGAACGGTCTAGGTAAATTAATAAGTAAAGAATTGTTTCGCGATGGGGAGCAGCTAAGTGTCAGGTGAATACCGAAAAACTTACCTCAAGTTCGAAGAAAGAGGTAAGTACTAATGGCAAGTAAACTATTTGTTGGCTCTTTGGCCTACACAGCTACCGATGACGACCTGTCTGCATTTTTTGCACCAGCCGGCACCGTAGTATCTGCAAAGGTCATCATCGACCGCGATACCAACCGCTCTAAGGGCTTTGGTTTCGTAGAGATGAGCAGCGACGAAGAAGCTAAGGTTGCAGTTGACACCCTCAACGGCAAAGAACTCAACGGCCGCGCTGTTGCAGTTAGCGAAGCTCGCCCACAAGCTCCCCGCGAAAACCGTTCATTCGGTGGCGGTGGTGGCAACGGTGGTGGTTTTGGTGGCGGTAACCGCTACTAATTCATCAACCGATGTAACAAAAGACCGGGGAGAAATCCCCGGTCTTTTGTTTTGCAAGTCAAATAACAGGATATTGCAAAATTACAAATTAAGTTTTACTATAGTTAAACTATGTTCTTCCGCGAGGGGCTACCCCCAGACCCAATTGAAGTAAATCGGCACCAACAGGCCGAGGCATTTGACGTGTTTGTTCTCAATTCAGGGCTCGGCAGTCGACTTAGCACAGCAGAAGGAAGAGTAACATTCGTAGAACAACTCGGTCCTCAAGATTTTCTAGACCTACTCGTAGAGATGGACGGTGTGCTCACTGATCAGCCTGCAACCACAGCACTCCTTTCAGACCACTTCCAAGTCACCCGTGACCAAGCGGAGCCGATGAAGGTTGACGTCATGCCTCCTCCGGAAGACAAGATTCGTCTGCTTAGCTCGATACTTAAGACCGCACAGGTTAGCCCTGTATTGGATTATAAGCCGCTCACCTTAGCCACTGGTGTTTTAGCTACACACCCATTCCTAACTGCAAATGGTCGTGTGGCTAGGGCTTTATACTACTTGCTTTCCAATGATTACACTCCAGGCGATCCAGGTCTACATGCCGTATTACAAGAAGATGGTACACACATACTACCACTTGAAATGGCTTTGGCTGCTCAATTACTGTACCCTGAGCTCCGACGTAGGAACGATACGCACGTCGAAACAAATACCCCTACGCGCGAACTTCAGCCACGTGTCTACCCAGCAATAGAGGATCGTTCACGTAATATAGCAGTCGATTATGCACCATATCACCGCGCGGCCAATGAAAGCACTGAGGCGGCCTTATTTGGCGTGATGGTTGCGGATCGCTATTTGCCAGAAATGATACCCACCATGCTGATGAGAGACTATCCACCCACGCCAGCCGTCATTGACTCGTATGGCACAAATGGAGCGCGAAAAGTGTTCGCTATTGATCGTTTTTTGCTACAGGCGACTGATGAAGATGTTGCACATGTATATGAAATTTACAAAAAAATCAGTCGCCAATATGTACAAACCCTTGCGCGCACCGTGGCGTATCTAGAACATCAAAATCTGCGATCAATGGTATACATCAATGAAGGTAATGGAAGGATCATCGAAACACTCCCCAACCTCTTACTTTATCTTGCGCGAGGGGCTATCACACCAAACCTTGCAGCCAATGACGCCCTATACACAAACATGAATCAACGCCCTCGTGAGTAACTGTTTCATTTTTACATCAATTGTGCTATAGTTTAGGTAAGTTTTTAGTATTTAATAATCATAGGAACGCCGTTTTATGTCAGAAGCCATTCAGGATCCATCGAAGATCCGCAACATTGCTATTATTGCCCACGTTGACCACGGAAAGACAACCCTGGTAGATGGACTTTTGAAGCAGTCGCAAACCTTCCGCGACAACGCAGCCGAAATGGGCCAAGAACTAATCATGGACAGCGGCGACCAAGAAAAAGAGCGCGGCATTACCATTACCGCCAAGGTCACTGCCGTACAGCACGGTGACTACCGCATCAACATCATCGACACCCCGGGACATGCCGACTTTTCTGGTGAGGTCGAACGCACCCTGAACATGGCCGATGGCTGTATTTTGATCGTCGACGCCCAAGAAGGCCCAATGCCACAAACCAAATTCGTGCTGGAACGCGCACTCGAAGGCCAACTCAAGCCAATTGTTATCATTAACAAAATCGACAAACCAGCAGCTAGAATCAAAGAGGTAGAAGACGAATTGGCCGATTTATTCCTAGAATTGGCTGTCCACGAAGATCAGCTGCATTATCCTGTCTACTACGCCGTTGGCCGTGCTGGTAAAGCTTGGATAGAAACACCGAGCGACTTTGAAGCCGATGGCAACCTGGACGCAATTTTCGACGCCATTATCGAGCACGTGCCCGCGCCAACAGTTGAGCTAGAAAAACCATTCCAAATGCTAGTTACAGCGCTGGCATGGGACACCTACAAGGGTAAATACTCCATTGGCCGAATTACTCGCGGCACCGTCAAAAGTGGCGACCAAGTCACACTCTGTAAAAAAGACGGCACCTTCACTAAAGCCAAAGTCGAACTAGTATTCATGAGTCACGGCGTAAGCAAATTCGAAGTTCCTCAAGGTGTTGCTGGTGATATCGTCCAATTAACCGGCATTGCCGATGCCAAAATTGGCGAAACTATTGCCGACGCGCTCGAACCAGAAGCCCTGCCAACCATCGAAGTTGAAGCACCAACCCTGCGTATTTACCTCGGCCCAAACACCAGTCCATTTAAAGGCCAAGAAGGTGAATTCAACACTTCTCGCCAAATTTCTGAACGCCTAGACAAAGAACTCGAAACTAACGTTGGACTGCGCGTTGAAGCCGATGGTATTGGTTTTACCGTCGCTGGCCGTGGCGAACTCCACCTTGGCGTGCTGATTGAAACTATGCGCCGCGAAGGCTACGAATTTGAAGTTGGCCGCCCACAAGTGGTGACGCACGAGGAAGACGGCAAAACCATGGAGCCAATCGAAGAAGTCATCATCGAAGTTCCAGCCGAGCACGTTGGTGCTGTGCAGATGGAACTTGGCCAACGTCGCGCTATGCTCAAAGAGCAGTTTGCTAGTCCCAAAGGTGTTACCAAACTTGTCTACACCATGCCAACTCGTGCATTGCTTGGTATGCGTAACGTCCTACTGACAAACACCAAGGGCACCATCGTCATGAACTCGCTGACCACTGGCTACGAAGTGCAGGGAACCGCCTTGCAGCAGCTTCGCCCCGGTGTACTCATCAGCTTTAGCACCGGCACGTCTACGCCGTACTCACTGCAAAATGCCGAAGCTCGTGGCACAACATTTATCGGTCCAGCCGAAAAAGTTTACGCCGGCCAGATTATTGGTCTCAACACCCGTTCCGAAGACATGGAAATCAACATCTGCCGACCAAAGCAGCTTACCAACATGCGTACGTCATCATCTGACGGTGTCGTCCAGCTAACGCCACCCGTCATCTTTAGCCTAGAACAGTGCCTAGACTTCCTAGAAAACGACGAACTTCTCGAAGTAACACCAAAAAACCTGCGTCTCCGCAAAAAAGAGCTCGACCCCAACAAACGCAAACGCCGCTAAATAACCAGTTGACTCTGGGGGAATATCGTGCTAATGTATTAGTAATTGTTAGTGCTGTTTTAGAAATTTATAGAAATCAATCTTTGACCGCACACCATGAATCCGGAAGTTGTACGTAGTTTTGCTTTAGGATTCCAACAATCACTATAAGTTATTAAACTCAACTACAAAAAAAGGATTCATTTTTTATGCCATATAACAAATCAGGCACCAGCTACCACGCAGGTGGTTCTAGTTTTAATAATCGCCGTAGCGGCGGCTCTAGCTTTGGTGGCGGCAATCGTCGCTCTAGCGGTGGCGGCCGTAGCAATGGTGGGCGCCGTGGTCAGTACATCGACCCAGCACGCTTTGTAAAAGCTGCAAAAATTGTCGAAGTCAAAGACGAATATGTGCCAATGCACCAATTTGCCGACTTCGAGATCAACGACCTTATTAAAGCCAACCTAACCGCCAAAGGCTTTGTAGCGCCAACCCCAATCCAGGACCAAACTATCCCTGTTGCCTTGGAAGGCTACGACATGATTGGCATCGCCAACACTGGTACCGGCAAGACGGCAGCCTTTGCGATCCCTATGCTGCACCAGTTAATGACCTTTGCCGACACAAAAGCACTAATTGTTGCCCCAACCCGCGAACTCGCGCAGCAAATCGAAGACGACTGCCGCTCGATGGGCAAGGGCAGTGGCCTCACCGGCGCATTGCTTATTGGTGGTTCGGCTATGGGTCCGCAGCTACGTGACCTTCGTGGTAACCCACGCATTGTCATTGGTACACCAGGACGAATTAAAGACCACATGGAACGCGGAACACTCAACCTTGCCGATTTTAACATCGCAATCTTGGACGAAGTTGACCGCATGCTCGACATGGGCTTTGTGGACGACGTACGCAACATCTTGGACAACCTGTCACCAGAACGTCAGTCGTTCTTCTTTTCGGCAACCCTTGATGCACGCGTTAAGAACTTGATTCTATCGTTTGCCAAAGATCCCGTTACCATCTCGCTTAAAGTTGGCGAAACTGCCGACAACATCAACCAAGATGTCGTACACTACTTTACCAGCGCCGATAAGTTAGAAAAACTGCACGAAATTTTGCTCAAAGAAGAAGTCGGCAAGACGATTGTCTTCGATGAAACTCAGCGCAGTGTCGAACGCCTCAGCAACGAACTCGTCGCTCGCGGTTTTGATGCCGACGCTATTCACGGCGGCAAGAGTCAAGGCCAACGCCAACGTGCCCTCGATAAGTTTAAAAAGAACCAGATCAAAATCTTGGTTGCCACTGATGTTGCAGCCCGCGGTATCGACGTCAAAGACATCACTCACGTCATTAACTTCACGCAACCACAAAGCTACGAAGATTACGTACACCGTATCGGCCGAGCCGGCCGTGCAGGCAAAATCGGCCACGCGCTGACCTTCATCGCCAAATAGTCACCTTAAATAGTCCAAAAGTTTCTGGCACTTAGGTGGTGTACAATAAGGGGATGAAACAAAAAGTTGTTATCGTCGAAGATGAGGCATTGATACGCGAGATGTACCAGTTCAAGCTGGAAAACGAAGGTTACGAAGTCAAGGTAGCCGACTCCAGCCAAGCTGGCCTCGCGCTCATTGCCGACTTCCAGCCAGATATTGTATTGCTCGACATAATGATGCCCTATGAGACTGGCGACGTTACACTGAAAAAACTGCGAGCTACCCGCTTTGGCAAAAAACTCAAAGTGCTACTCATGACCAACACTGATATGCAAAACGTGCCATCAGACATTTCTAGCCTCAACGTAAAGTACTACGTTATCAAAGCCACCATGACACCACGTCAAGTGGCCGATCTGGTTAAAGAAGCATTAGCCAACGACTAAACAACGACGTCGGGAACATTAGCCGGAACCGCCGCAAGCTTGGATTTTTCAAACCCAAAGCCAAAGGAGCTACCTTCGCCAACTTTACTCCTGAAAATCAGCCAGCCGCCCTGAGCAATGATAATTTTCTTGGCCATAAACAAACCAATACCGGTACCGTCTGGCCGAGCTTGGCGGGCATTGGTTGCCCGATAAAACTTGGTAAACAGGTGTGGCTGTTCGGCCTTTGGAACGCCAATACCATTATCATTGATTGTTAGTTCGATACTGCGGCCTTTGTCTACTAGTTCAACCACGATCTTGCCGCCGCTGGGTGTGTAATAAATGGCGTTATCGGTGAAATTCATAATAACCTGACGGATTTTATTTTCGTCGAGCATCAGGGTCGGGAAATGGGCAATCCGCTTGTATTTGAGGGTAACTTCCTTACCAGCAGCAATCGCTTGCAACTGATCGATTTCGTCGGCCACAACATCGGCCAGATTCAGTGGTTTGGCATCAATCACAAATTTACCAGTTTTGAGTCGGGATAGGTTCAGAAGGTCGGCAATGAGGCACACCATTCGTTGAGAACTGGCAAAACTCTGACGCAAAAACCTCTCCTCAGTCGGGTTGAGCGGATCGCCGGCGTCGCCTTCGAGCAGCATACTCGTATAGCCTTTAATACTCGTTAGCGGTGTCCGTAACTGGTGTGAAGCCATGCTTATGAAATCGTCTTTGGCTTCGTCCAGTGCCTGGAGTTTGGTATTTGAGCGGCGCAATTGGCGCAGCACGCGCTGGTTTTCCTGAAAAAGTAGCTTGTTGTCGAGCGCCACGCCAATACTATCGCCAAGCCGGCGCAGCAGAGAAGTATCAGTCTGGGCTACTTGGTCAAATGTGCTAAAAAACCCAGCCCCCAATAAACCCACCAGCTGTCCGCGAACTGTTAGTTTGACAACAAATATCGACTTCACCGGCACACGATCCAAAGTTTTCTGAACGTGCAACTCTGGGCAACCAAGAAACCCCGCAATTTGCTTGATAGATAAGGTTTCGATAGGTAACAGCTGCGAAGTAGTAGCGAACGAATCAACCATCTGGTGGTGCAAGTTTATATTCGACGGCTGTTCGCTCGTAAAGAAGGTAGCTGCCTCTGGCCAATTCTTAACACTCAAGCCCATCAGCTGTAAATGCTCGTGCTGATGCTCTGGCCGACTTAGGATGGCCACTAGTGGATAATCGGTATTTTGAACAATGGCCGTCGTAATATTTTGGCACACCGTTTCGAGCGAGCTATCGGTCTCCAGCACTGCCGCATCAATCGTACTCAGCAATCGAAGCATCCGGTTCGTATCCGCTAACTCTTTGTTGCGAATATACATTTCCTGACTAACATGAGCCAAGTCCTGCTCTAACTGTCTGTGCCGCTCCGCTATCACCTTATCTGCCACGGCTTTAGTCCTTTATTACTTTAGTGATGGAGGAAGACTGTTGGGTTGCAAACGCGCCAGCAGCGAACCGGCCGCTTCTTTGGAGACTTCCACCGAAATCTGGCCGAACAAATCTTTGTACGCCTGCACCAAGCTCTCGATAACCACCACCGGCTCACCAGTAATAGTCACCGCATGCTGCTGCCAGTCCAGATGCAAATTCTGCACATGCTCGGCCTGCTCAATTGCCACCGGGCCAATAATCTCTTCCTGATGCCGGATAATACTCTCAACTATCTGCGCGTAAACATCCATTACCGTTGCTCCGCATCTTCTACACTAGTTTGCCCAGCCATGGTTCGGCCACGAGATAAATTATCAAGCACCGACTTGAACGAGATCAAGGCAAGCGTCATAACAAAATATGAGATCAGATACATTAACTCATTAGCGCCAGCCGTCTTCCACGTATTGCGACTAACCTGGTAGAGAAACATAAAGTCGGCTACATATTGCAGTGCAAATGCAAAGATCAAAAACAATATGACCGAGCGCATAACACCTCCTAAGAAACGTCGTGATAACACGAATGCCAGAATGGCAAGAGCAATATACAAGGCCTGGCCTAGCGGATAGCCAAAATCCAGGAATAACGTTAGGGGATGCCTGAAGTTGTATTGATAATCTCGCAGGAACATGAAATATGAGAACGCCAAAACTACGATTGGAATGCAAACAATCCAAAGCTTACTGAGCTTTGTTCGTGAGGCCGACTTAACACTCAAGGCCTTGACAAGACTGTATGCCGCTAATATGTATAAGATTACGCTTCCAAAGTAACCAACATCACCCCAAGAAGGGTAGGGAATTTCGCGGTGCCATAGATAGGTGTAAGCAGAGTAGGTAACTTGGCCAAGTTCCTGAGCAAGTAAGCCTAGTGACGCAAAGGCAACCGCACGGCCAACTCTACTCTTAAACCAGCCCCAACGCCTGCTTACAGTCAAGCCGACGACACCTCCATATAAGGCCATTAAGCCATAAAGGGCACTGAACTTCTCAGCGATGTTAGTCTCACCCTGCAGACCCTTAACCGCCAACACACTCCAGAAGCCTGCGAAACCGACAAACATCACTACCGCGATACCGATCAACAGCTTTGCCGTATTTATATTATTGGGGGTTGTTTTTGGTTGTTCTTGCATAATGTTAGCAAACCATTACTATTATGGTATCATCACACCTATGAAAAAGCAGCAACATTTTATTTTTCCAGATACACCACACTAGATACTATGATCGCTACCTACCCGGACTTCTCTAAACTCGATCTCGACCACATGGGCGAGATAAGGGACTTCGTGGCACAGTTTGAGCCATACTCGGACTTTAATTTTACCAGTATTTTTTGCTGGAACACCGACGGTACAACGGAAGTTTCGCATTTGAATGGCAACCTGGTCATCAGAATGCCTGACTATCTCGATGGCCACTTACTATATTCAGTCCTTGGCTCCAACCAGATCGAAGCCACCGTCCAAGAACTTCTAGAAGTGGCGAGCAAGTTAGAGCTTATCCCAGAAGCTGTAGCTAATGTTCTGCATAAACATCCCGACTATAAGATCATCGAGGACGAAGATAGCTTCGATTATACCTACGACATGTCCCATCTCATTGACATGCCTGGAAGCAAATTCAAGAAGAAACGCAACAAAGCAAACGTGTTTGTCAAAGATCATGAGCATTACGAATTGACAGTACAAAGTTACACTACACTCGACACTCAGCATGCCGACAAGATACGGGCACTTGACAGAGAGTGGGCAGAACAACACTCACGAGACGAAGGTGATATTTTACCTGAACGAACGGCGCTCGACACATTGCTGACTAACTTTAATGCGCTCAACCTTGTCATTACTGAAGTGCTCGTCAACAACGAGATCAAGGCATTTTCAATCAACGAAGTACTGGGCGATGGCTATGCCATATGTCACTTCGAGAAAGCACTCACCACACACCATCAAAACATCTTCACATTTTTGGTTATTCAAGTAGCAAAGGAGCTGGCAAGCCTTGGTTGTAACAAAGTTAACTGGGAGCAAGACCTGGGCTTACCAGGTTTACGCCGAGCCAAAAGCTCTTATCACCCAATACGAATGTTAAAAAAATACACTATTTCGCTACATGAATTAGCTGGTTAGATTTTGCCTACAACAGTTAAGGCAACTCCAACCATAATACCGGCCATCATCAAGAACTTGAAGCGAACGCGACCGTAGCGAGCTTCGCGGAAATACTTGGGGAAAAAGGGATAGAGTAACAAGGCTAGAGTAAGCATATAGAGAGGTTGGATATTCTGGATTACCTCTACCAGTGACACCGGTCCTTTGCTAACTGCTAGGTTGGATGTAAACTCGGCTGCGATGTTTATAACTTCGGTAATGGCTACAAATATGAGAGCGGTAACGATAAAACGCAGACCCTTCGATTTCTTGAAATGAAACGGTTTATTAAAATTACGCAATATCATGAGTATTACTAACAGCAGTCCGCCCACGCCCATACCAAGCGAAAAGAACATAAAACCACTATAGAAATTAACATGTTGGTAGACATACTTTTCACTCAGCAAAACACCATCCAGCAAAATTGCCGCTATAGATATTGGTAGCAAGGCCTTAGAAAAACGAAATTTTTTGACGTCTACAGCCGCCAACATAAAAGTAAAGAACAGCACAATCGCAAAACCTATAATTTGCATAATCTTCAAGTTCTCTCCCACCAAGAAGTGGGCAAAGAAGGGTAGTGCTACGGGTGCGAGACTAAACAAAGATATCACTACCGAAGGTGCATCGTACTCCAAAGCCTGAAAATAAAAATAATAGTAGACAACTGTTAGCAGTCCGGCCAGTCCGGCCAATGACACAACGGCAACAGTTGTTGGCTGGATATTGAGCCATACCAGGCTCAGCATGGGAGCCATGCCACAAATACCAGAAACCAGTGCCGCTAACACCGGACTACGGTATAGGCCACGGAGCAGATTGTCGTCTATAAGAGCAACAACAGCCCAAAGTAGAGGCGCTATAAGGGCGAGCAGTAGCCATTCCATTTGCAATATAGTATTATCTATTGGATTCCCAATAACAAATTAAATATAGAAAATATTTAGGAAAAACCAATGCTTATTCAAGTTTCCGAAGGCGCTGGTACCGGCCCAACTGAACTGTCGGCGTTCGACCAGGCGCTTGTCAAAGCAGGCGTCGCTAACTACAACCTTATTTACCTGAGCTCGGTTTTGCCGCCTGACAGCGAAGTAGTATTCAGCGGCAAACCCCAGAATCCCGGTGGTAACTGGGGTGATCGGCTATACGTCGTCATGGCTCAAAAGCGTACTTCTCAGCGCAATCAAGAGGTTTGGGCCGGCATCGGCTGGATTCAAGACTCAGAGACAAAGCAAGGTTTGCTTGTTGAGCACGAAGGTCATAGCGAAGCAGAAGTTCGGGCCGACATCCAGAGTAGTCTAAAAGCACTGGCCAATAATCGCCGCAGGGAATTCAGTGAACCCCAGATGCACGTTGTTGGCGCAAAATGCCATGATTTTCCCGTCTGTGCTCTAGTTGTGGCTGTCTTTGAACCTGCAAGCTGGCAAAGCAACAAACCAAGATTCAAGCTCCCCCTAATAAAGTAAGCTCATCAAGATTCGACGCATCATCGACGGTTCATTCATCGTCGGCTAGTGTACTATAATAAGACCAATGCGGTTTATTAAGACAACGAGTCCGACACAGGGAACCAAGGAGCTAGAAAAGCGGTTAGCTTCAGAGTTAAAACAGGGAAAACACGTACTCTGGCTGATATCTGGTGGCTCGAACATTGCTATTTCCACTGCGGTTATGCAAGCATTGCCAGTTGACGACACGAAAAATTTGGCTATTTTCTTGACCGACGAGCGCTACGGTGCAGTTGGGCACCTCGATTCAAATGCCAAACAATTGCTCGATGCCGGCTTTCAGACCAAAGAAGCAGTGTTTGTGCCGACCCTTGCGCCAGGCTTTTCGCTAGAAGAAACCCGTGAGCGTTATGCGCAAGCCAGCCAGCGGGCCTTTGAACACGCTGATGTTATTATCGCTCAAATTGGCATTGGCCCAGACGGCCATATTGCGGGCATCTTACCGCATTCGCCAGCAGTTGACGCCAACGGCTGGGTTGCAGCCTACAAAACACCTACCTATACACGAGTGACACTCACGTTTGATGCACTCCGCCATGTTTCAGTAGCTTATGTGATGGCATTTGGTGACGAAAAAAAGCCAACGCTCACCCAACTTCGTGATAAAATATTGCCGCTAGCCGAGCAACCGGCTCAATTTCTCAAGGAATTACCCGAAGTCTACCTCTATAATAATCAACTCAATGACCAAAAAACGGAGAAAAAGTAGCTCATGGAAGACACCGTGAAACCATCGCTTGAACCAAGCATTATTGTGATCTTTGGCATCACCGGCGACTTATCGCAGCGCTACTTACTGCCAGCGCTCTACCACCTGTTCAAGGATGGATTACTCCACGAGCACACCGAAATCGTTGGCCTAACGCGTCAGGCCATGACCGCCGACGAACTGTTTGGCAAAGTAGAATTATGCATCAACGAAGTCGACAATATCTGTGACCCAGTGGCGCTAAAGCGCATCATATCAAAAACACAACTATTTCAGTTCGATCCAAACAACAGCGATGATTATCCCAAACTACTCGAGCATTTAAACGCCATTGAAGCAACACATGGCGTGTGCATGAACCGCCTCTATTATCTTTCTATTCCGCCAAAAGTCTTTGCGGCAACCGTCCAGAACCTTGGCAAAGCAGGGCTTAACGGCAGCTGCGAACACGGCAATGCAAAGACTCGCTTGCTCGTTGAAAAGCCTTTTGGCTATGACCTGGCGTCAGCCGAGACATTAATCAAAGAAACCAACGAGGTTTTTGCCGAAGAACAAGTCTTCCGCATCGATCACTACCTTGCAAAAGAAACCGTCCAGAACATTTTGACGTTTCGCCATAACAATCCGATTTTTGCCGACATCTGGAACAATCAGCACATTGCCAGCATCGACATTATAGCCAGCGAGAAAATCGGCATCGAAAATCGTGTTAATTTTTACGAGGGCGTCGGCGCGCTACGCGATTTGATACAAAGCCATCTACTGCAATTACTGGCCGTTACCACTATGGATTTGCCTAGCGAACTCGATAATGACAGCATCCATGCCGCTCGCCAAGCCTTACTAGAAGCCGTCGTGCCAGCAGACCCCGCAGAAGCAATCCGCGGCCAGTACGATACCTACAAACAAGAAGTTGGCAATCCCGATTCAACCACCGAAACTTACGCGCGCATTAACCTGCGCATAGATACTGAGCGTTGGCGTAACGTAGCACTCAGCATCACCACAGGCAAAGCGCTACAGGAAAAGCACACCGAAATCACGCTCACATTTACCAGCCCGGCCGACAAGATCGCGAACGTACTGACGTTTCGGATTCATCCCAACGAAGGCATTCACGTGCAGCTGCGGGTCAAAAAACCTGGCTTCGATGACGAAGTCGCCGATGCAGCCATGGACTTTAGCTACAAGCAAACTTTTGGCGGCGACAGCACTCATCCCGATGCCTACGAACGCGTCCTGGTTGATGCCGTTAAGGGCGATCGCACGCTATTTAGTAGCAGCCGTGAGGTCTTAGCATCATGGCGCATTATTGAGCCGATTATTCAGGCCTGGCGCGATACAAACGAAGGTATTGCCACCTATGCCAGCGGTTCAGCTGGGCCAAATGATGAAGCTTTGGTACAATAAGCCGACATGATTACATTTCTCCAAGCAATTGTTTTGGGACTCGTCCAGGGCGTGACCGAACTGTTCCCGATTTCGAGCCTAGGGCACTCGGTATTGATCGCAAACTTATTCGGCTGGAACAATCTGCTCAAGCAAGAAACGGCTAAAGAATCAGGCTTTTTATCATTTTTGGTTATCTTGCACTTGGCTACGGCAATTGCGCTGCTTATTTTTTATCGGCAGCAGTGGATCAGAATTATCAAAGGCTTCTTCCGTAGTTTGCGCACCAAAAAAGTTGATGGCGACAACGACGCAAAATTGGCTTGGCTACTCGTTACCGCTACTATTCCAGCCGGGTTGTTCGGACTGATTTTTGAACATGTCTTGCGCACCCAGTTTGCCAAACCGATTTTTGCGATCATCTTCATTACAATAAACGGTATCATCCTGCTCAAGGGCGACAAACTGGTAAAGAAAGGGCAGATTAGTCGCCCACGCAATCGCAAACAAGCAGCAACTACTGGCGACAACGTGGATGAATTAGCCATCGGCAAGACCAGCCGCATGGTAAGCGATCACCTAAGTTTTGGAAAAGCTTTAGTAATTGGCGTGGTGCAGATTGGCGCTTTATTTGCTGGCATATCACGCTCCGGTATTACCATGATTGCCGGGCTGCGTAGCGGCCTGGACCACGAAGATGCCGCACGATTTTCGTTTTTGCTGGCAACGCCAATTATTTTGTTGGCAGGCCTGTACAAGCTGCACGATTTTATTGGCAGTAACGGTGCGGGCATTCGTGGGCAAGTACTCGCGGGCGGCGTTGTTGCGGGCATTTCGGCATATCTTACGGTGCGCTACCTGGACAAGTATTTCCGTACACGCAGCTTACGACCATTTGGTATGTACTGTATTACCATTGGCGTTTTTATGTTCCTATTAGGAATCTACCGCGGACACTTTTAGGAATTTTCTCTTTAGCTGCAGCCAGATGATTTGTTTCAGTTACATCTCCTAGAAACTGTGAGAAAATGGTAGGGTATGAATTTTATCGATATTATTATCGTTGCACTGCTGATTAGTTCGGTATTCCGTGGCAGGGAAGTTGGCTTTGTACGCCAGCTGCTTTCGACCCTTGGTTTTTTTGGCGGGCTGTTTATTGGTGCTTTGCTCGAACCACACACAGTTCATTTAGTAGAATCGCCTGTTGCACGGTCCGTCGTCACACTGCTAACTACCTTGGGTTGTGCATTTCTACTGCTCACCGTGGGTGAATACATTGGCATTGTGCTCAAAACGAAGTTCACGTTAAAACGTATTAACGCTGCAGACAATGTGCTTGGCTCGTTGCTAGCGCTCGCGACTGTCTTGGTTGGCGTATGGCTCAGTGCCTCGATTGCCTTATCGGTTCCATCGGCCAGTTTGCAGTCGGCGATTAAAGGTTCGGCGATTATAGCAAACCTGTCTCGCAAGTTGCCACCAGCACCAACAATCGTGGCCAGCCTCAGTCACTTAATTGACCCAAATGGCTTTCCACAAGTGTTCACAGGCAATGAACCAAGCCCAGAGAGTAACGTCCCATTGCCCAATTTGGGCGATATGCAAGCCGCCGTCCAGAAAGACCAGGTTTCTGTCGTCAAAGTTGAAGGGCAGGGTTGTGGCGGCATTGTCGAAGGCTCTGGTTTTGTTGTAGGCACCAATCTGATCGCCACCAACGCGCACGTGGTGGCTGGCATACAATCACCCTACGTACTCGATACCAACGGTACGCACAGTGCAACACCAATTTGGTTCGACCCAAACCTAGACTTTGCCGTGCTGCGGGTTAATCATCTTGCAGGCAAACCATTACCAATCAATGATAGCAAGATCACGCGCGGCACACCAGGCGCCGTACTTGGCTATCCTGGCGGTGGTGACTTTACAGCCAACGTCGCAGCTGTACTAGATGAATTTACGGCAACTGGACGCAATATTTATAACCAAGGTGACATCACACGCGATATCTACGAGGTAGAGGCCGATATTATCCCCGGAAACTCAGGCGGGCCATTGATTGGCCAGGACGGCTCGGTGTTTGGCGTGGTATTTGCAGAATCAACCACCTATAACCACGTTGGCTATGCATTAAATACCGGGCAAGTGCTGAGCGAAATCCATCAAGCCCAAACCAAGAATCATAGCGTCAGTACCGGCAGCTGCGCCGAATAATTCTCAGTATCAAATGCTATAATGATGGCCACATGACAAAACGCAAGCTAACTCTAGAAAAAGTACTGCCGTATTTGCTTATCCTGACCGGCATCGTTGGCACTATCTGCTCATTCATTATCAGCTACGAAAAGCTGAAGTTATTGGAAAATGCAGGCTACCAGCCATCGTGCAATCTAAACCCAATTATTAGCTGCGGCAGCGTTATGAAATCATGGCAAGGATCGGCATTCGGCTTTCCAAATCCGTGGATCGGGCTGGTTGGCTTTGGGATCTTGCTTACTATTGGTGCAGGCATGCTTGCTGGGGCCAAATTTAAACGCTGGTTCTGGATCGGGCTGCAGGTTGGCTTAACACTGGCTCTAATATTCTTGGGCTGGCTGTTGTACGAAAGTATTTACCAAATTCACGCCCTGTGCCCATACTGCCTCACTGTCGACATTGTCACCATATTCACATTCTGGTACACGACACTCTATAACCTTCAAACTGGTGCAATCAAGCTGCCTGGCGGCAGGCGATGGCAAGCTTTTGGCAAGTTTTTACGCAATCATCATCTCGATATCCTTGTGCTCGTGTACTTGATTATCATCTTCCTGATTTTCAATCACTTCTGGTACTACTTCGGCTCACATTTATTTTAAATGCCGTGATCTTCCTGTTCTTTGTTTTTCGGTGATCTGGTACAATCAGGGAAGCGTAAGTCAAATATGAAAAATCGTGACAAATTACTAAAAAAAGGCGTCGAAGCTCCTGCAGAGTTTTTGGACCGCACCATCGTAACCATGCAAAGCGTTGGCGCCGCGTTGCCTGGCAATGAGATGGTTAAAAAGGGTAAAGATTATTGGAACATGCTTGGGCCAGGCTTGACCACTGGAGCAAGTGACGACGATCCATCAGGTATTGCTACCTACTCGCAAACTGGTGCACAATTTGGCTTTAAATTCTTATGGCTCGCACCGCTAACTTTTCCGCTCATGGCAGTCGTGCAGGAAATGTGCGCCCGCATTGGGCTGGTGACGGGTAGAGGATTAGCCGGCAACATTAGGATTCATTTTTCAAAGCGTGTGTTACAAGTCTGTACGCTGCTCTTGTTTACCGCCAACACCTTTAACATCGGTGCCGACTTGGGCGCAATGGCCAAAGGCATACAGCTACTAAACCCACGGCTTAACTTTGGATTGGTCGTGGTTGGTTTTGCGGCACTTAGTTTGTTGCTACAGATTTTTACGCCATACGTACGCTATGCTAAATACCTAAAATGGCTCGCAATGGTGCTGCTGGCGTATGTATTTTCGGCACTGCTGGCACACCTTAACTGGGGGAATGTGCTACATCAAGCCGTTGTGCCACATCTGTCATTTAATAAAGAAGAATTACTGCTCGTGGCAGCAATCTTGGGCACAACCATATCACCATATTTATTTTTCTGGCAGACCTCACAAGAAGTCGAAGAGCAGATTTTGCAAGGTAAAACCACCGTTCGACAGCGCGGTGCGGCAACGTCAAAAGAAGACATTCGAAGCATGCGTATTGATGTCTGGTCCGGCATGTTGCTATCAAACCTAGTGATGTTCTTTATCATCGCAGCTTGTGGCGGCATTTTGTTCTCACACGGTATTACAAATATCCAAACCACCGCCCAAGCCGCCGAGGCACTCCGACCGTTTGCCGGCAATGCAACCTACTTCTTGTTCTCGATCGGCATTATTGGCACTGGCATGTTAGCAATCCCCGTACTTGCCGGTTCAAGCTCTTATGCCTTTGCCGAAAGCCTACGCTGGAAAGAAGGCTTATACCGCAACCTCAAACAAGCCTACGCCTTTTACGGCATTATTATTATTTCAATGATGGTTGGGCTTGGCATTAACTTCATTGGCCTTGATCCTATCAAAGCCTTAATCTACGCGGCTGTCGGAAATGCGGTTGTTGCACCGATTGTTCTGGCATTGATTGTACTTATTAGTAGCAACAAAAAAGTCATGGGCCACTGGGTGAATAAACGCTACGTGACCATCATTGGCTGGGCCGTGACCGCCATCATGACAGTCGCCAGCATTGCCGCGATTATATCTTTGTTTTAGAACTATAGTGTGCTACCGAAAGTGAGATTTGGAGTTGAGCGTCCAAGCACCTACCTACTCACCGCGAAGCGCAGTAATCGGATCCTTGCGGGCAGCCTTAAGCGCCGGAGCAGAGCCAAAGACAACACCAATCAAAATTGATATGCCAGCCGCAATAACAACCGCTTGCCATTGCATAACCGGTGCAAGCGTTGTCGTAAGTCGCAGCACAACGTCAATAATTCCCGCTATGATTATGCCAATCACCCCACCACCAACACTCAAAACGACTGCTTCGGCCATAAATTCATTCAAAATCTGACGATTCGTGGCACCAACGGCCTTACGAATGCCGACTTCGTGCATACGCTCCGTTACCGACACGAGCGTAATATTCATAATACCAATGCCGCCCACCAACAGTGAAATAGCCGCTGCCCCAGCAATCAACTCCGTGAGCAAGCTCAGTACACCGTCGGTGGTTGCTTGCGTCTGGCTCTGCTTTAGTACGGAGAAATCACTGCTGTCACCATGGTTTTTAAGCAGACCAGAACGGATAGCATCAACTGTTTTGTCGGCTTTGCTCGCATCTGCTGGTTTCACTAAAATCTCGTACGGTAACGTGCTGTTATCAGTCAGCTGCTGACCCATAGCATAGGGAATATAGATGGCGTTATTAAAATCAACATCAGTGGACAGTGGTGTGGTTGTGAAGTCATTAAGTACTCCGCGAACCATGAATTCTTTGCCACGAAAACCAAACGTGTGACCCAGCGGGACTTCTTCATCAAACATTCGCCGAGCAGCCTGAGCCCCCAAAACAGCAACGTTATTCTGGTCGTCATCGCCCGTAAAGAACGTGCCAAAGGCAGTGCTCTGATTCAGTACGCTAGGCAAGTTTGTAGACGTCGCAATAACCGGCCCATCCTGATACGCACCATGTTCGCCCGTAACGGCACCACCCACAACGGCCAACGGCACAACGGTTGCACCCGTTGCCGTTTGGCGCACCGACGAAAGATCTTTGTCGGACAAACTACCGCTGACATGGACTCCAGATAGCACGCTTAGCCGACCATTAGCTGATGTCGATAACTGGCCAGCCCGCACCGTAATAAGGTCACTGCCAACGTGGTTAATTTGCATGGTAACTTGACGCTTGACGCCTTCGCCAATACTCACCACACTCACAACCGATGCAACGCCAATAATAATGCCAAGCATCGTCAAGAAACTTCGGCCACGATTACGACGGACAGATTTCCAGGCGGCTTTGAAGTTACCACGTGACAAGGTTTTCATCAGCGTTTTGCCTTTGCTTTCTTTGTAGTTTTGTTGGGCTTACGATTCTTTTTTGCAGTAGGCTTTGATGTCCTTTTGGAAGGGGTAGAAGGGACAGCCTTCATCAACGCCGACACACCAGCCAAATCATCTTCTTCGCTGGTTGGCGCCGTTTTGTACAAGGCTTTCTTGGCAGTGGAAGCTACCTGACCAATCGCCGTCTGCTCATCCTGAACAATCGTACCGTCGTGCATATAGACTACCCGCGTGGCATAGCGGGTTAATTCTGGATTATGGGTCACAAACAAGATCGTGTTACCCATGCGGTGCACTTCGCTCAAAAGTTCCATGACGAGTCGTGAACCAGTACTGTCCAAATTACCCGTTGGTTCATCGGCGATAATTAGTTTTGGATTATTTACCAGCGCTCGCGCGATGGCTGCACATTGTACCTGGCCACCACTGAGTTGTGACGGCAAGTAATATTCACGATCTTTCATGCCGACTCGTTCCAGGATATTACTAGCCATTTTTAGACGCTTGGTGAGCGATATGTTTTTATACGTCAACGGCAAGGCAACATTTTCCAGCGCCGTGAGCTTGGGCAACAGATTGAAAGATTGAAAAATAAAGCCAATCGTATCACGACGGATTTTTGCCGCATGATTTGGACGCAGCCGCGAAACTTTACGACCGTTTAGGTGATAATCACCGTGTGTTGGCCGATCGAGTAGGCCGATCAGGTTCATGAGCGTACTCTTGCCACAACCGCTCGGACCCATAATTGCCACGAATTCGCCTTCTTCAATAACAAGATCAACTTCGTCGAGTGCTAGGGTTGTCGCATCACCGAAGCCATACAGCTTGCTGACGTCTTTGATTTCAATTACAGGCATTAGTCTCTAGTTTAACGCTGTTGTCACCTCCGCCGCAAGGTGTTTTTACAGTAATTTTGCTATATACTATCCAACGTCCCACAAAACTGCAGCCAGAATGATTCCAACCCCAAAATTTTGGAAGCAAAAAGAGGAGTTTCCGAAAATAGTGCAGTTTGTTCGAAAACCGAGCACCGAAGCGCAGACATACCAAAGGTAGGATGAGCATTGGAACGGAACATTTCGGGCAAAATGTGCTGTTTTTGGGAAGTCCTCCACTAAGGAGAGGTCGCATAGTGGCCTAGTGCGCCGCCTTGGAAAGGCGGTAAACCCGCAAGGGTTTCGGGGGTTCAAATCCCCCCCTCTCCGCCAAAAAAGAGCTTCACCACAGAAGCTCTTTTTTATTACAAAGCCATGTTGTCTTCAGCAGCCCAAACTAATGATGCGGAGCCAACGTGAATAGAGCAATCAACGCAAGAATCAGAAGTATCCCTAGCGCCGACAAAACTCCATGTATCCAAATACCTACAGTCGCAAGCGTATTATTCGTAAAGCCAGCTTTCTTCGACTGATTTCTTGCAATCACACAGACAATAAGACCAATTAGTGGCAGCACCATAAAACCAGTAATAATACCGACAATTGCCAAAACTTGGCCTGGGTCTTCGCCAGGAGGCACCGTTGGTGGCCGTTGTGGTGGAAACTGCCCCTGAATAGGAGAAAATGGCGATCCCGCAGAGGGTGGCACGGGCGACGGTGACTGCAGAATCTGATCTGGCTGCATATAGTCTCCTGTTCTCAGTTTATGGCTTGCTTGGACTCATCTAAAAATATACTATAAACGCATGACTACAACTAGTGAACAGCGAGCAGATATTGGTGTTATGGGCCTGGCCGTGATGGGCCAAAACCTTATTCTAAACATGAACGATCACGGCTTTACCGTCGCCGCCTTTAACCGCACCGTCAGTAAAGTTGACGACTTTTTGGCTAGCGGTGCCGAAGGCACCCATGTGATTGGCACGCACTCCATTGAGGAATTTGTTAGCACACTCAAAAGCCCACGGCGCGTCATGTTGATGATCAAAGCCGGCGAGCCCGTTGATGCTGCCATTGACGAATTATTGCCGTATCTAGACCAAGGTGACATCATTATCGACGGTGGCAATAGCTTATTCACCGACACAATTCGCCGCGAAAAATATGTAACTTCCAAGGGGCTTTTGTACATTGGCACCGGCGTTTCCGGAGGCGAAGAAGGCGCCCGGCGCGGGCCATCAATCATGCCTGGCGGCTCACCAGAAGCCTGGCCGCACGTCAAAGACATCTTTCAAAGTATTGCGGCCAAAGTCGAAGACGGCTCGCCGTGTTGCGAGTGGGTTGGCCAGGGCGGCGCAGGCCACTATGTCAAAATGGTCCACAATGGTATCGAATACGGTGACATGCAGCTCATTGGCGAAGCCTACCAACTCCTACGAAACTATATTGGGCTCAGTGCCGACGAAACGGCAGCCGTTTTTGCCGACTGGAACAAGGGCGAGTTAGATAGCTATCTAATAGAAATTACAGCCGACATTTTGACCCACAAAGACGAAGACGGCCAGCCGTTAGTCGATAAAATCCTCGATGTTGCAGGGCAAAAGGGTACAGGCAAATGGACGGTCATTAATTCGGCAGATCTTGGCCAGCCAGTGACCATCATCAGTGAAGCCGTCTACGCACGCTGCGTTTCGGCGCTCAAAGACCAGCGGGTTGCTGCCGCAAAGACATTACAAGGGCCACACAACACTTTCAACGGCGACAAAGCAGCCTTTATCGAACAAATCCGCCAAGCCCTATACGCTTCAAAAATCACCAGCTACGCTCAGGGCTACATGCTAATGCAAGCTGCAGCGCAGGAATACGGCTGGGATTTAAACTACGGCGGCATCGCCCTCATGTGGCGCGGTGGCTGCATTATTCGCAGCCGTTTCTTGGGCAAAATTAAAGAAGCCTTCGACAACAACGCAGGGCTCAACAATCTGTTAATCGATCCATTCTTCACCCAAGCAATCGAAAATTGCCAGACTGCCTGGCGCGACGTTATTAGCAGTGCTGTCCAGGCTGGGGTGCCCGTTCCAGCTTTTAGTTCAGCACTCTCGTTTTACGATAGCTACCGCAGCGAGCAACTACCGGCAAATCTACTGCAAGCCCAGCGCGACTACTTTGGTGCCCACACCTACGAGCGTACCGACAAACCACGCGGTGAATTCTTCCACACTAATTGGACCGGCCACGGTGGCGATACCAGCTCAAGCACTTACAACGCCTAAAATCTTACAAACCAACACGCTAAAAACATATATACTCAACCTATGAAAATAACTAAACTCGAACACGCATGCCTAGACATTACTGATGGCGACGGCCGTCTCATCATTGACCCCGGTGCATATGCAACTTCATTAACTAACTTCAATAACATCACCGCACTTGTTATTACCCACGTACATCAAGATCATTTTGACGAGCAAAAAGTCGGCCAAATACTGGCCGCAAATCCAGCAGTACAGGTCTTCAGCACCAGCGAAGTAGCCGAAAAACTCGCCAACAAAGCTGTGACCGTGCCAGAAGTTGGCAAAATCTACACCGCGGGGGGATTCACCCTAGCATTTTACGGCGGCCAACACGCCATGATTACCGCAACCTATCCTAAAAATCAGAACTTCGGTGTGCTCGTAAACGACACGCTCTACTACCCAGGCGATTCATTCACGCCATGCCCCAAACCACACACCATACTTGCCGCACCAAGCATGGCACCCTGGCTCAAACTCAGCGAAGCTGTCGACTTTATAACCACCGATAGCGCCCAAAAAGTCTTCCCAACCCACAATGGCTTTCTTAATGAAGCCGGCAACGACCTACACAACCGCATGCTCGGCGATACCACCAAAGCAGCAAACAAAACCTATCTCCCACTCAAACCCAACGAATTAATAAACACATAACTAAAAACTTTTTAGAGTAGTGCAATGTGGTTGATAAAGCAGAGCGTACATAAAGGTACGTGAGCATCGGAGCGCAGAAATTCAGCCGCAGGGTGCTGCTCTAGGAAAGTTTTAGCCGATTTTAGTGCCGATTGGTTCGCCGGCAGCCACCCGTGCAATGTTGTTCTCTTGCATTGCATCAAACACAACCACAGGCAGCTGATACTCAAGGGCCAGGCCAAGCGCAGCCTTATCCATAACCTTGATAGCACCGTCCGAAACAGCCTGTTCAAAGCTCATTGCATCAATCTTCACAGCATCAGGGAATTTAGCAGGATCTTTATCGTAGACACCATCAACTTTGGTGGCTTTAAGAACAACGTCACATTCTAGCTCAAGTGCAAACGACAATGCCGCAGTATCAGTTGTCACATAAGGGCGACCAGTACCGCCAGCAGCAACCACTACATGACCTTTTTCTAGATCACTCATGGCACGGCGATGGGTAAATTGGTCAGCTATTTGGTCGACCGACACAATACTCAGCGCACGACTACTGACGCCGGCAGCATTGAATACGTCGGCCAGTGCCACAGCGTTCATGATTGTGCCAAGCATACCGATATTATCGGCAGTTACCCGGCCAATACCGTGACCAGCCAGTTGGGCACCACGCGCAAAATTGCCGCCACCCACCATAATCACAATTTGGCTGCCGCCATCAATCACTTTTTTGACTTCGCCAGCCAACCAGGTGATTAGCTCAGCATCAATGCCGCCATCAAATTTGCCCGATAATTGCTCGCCAGAAAATTTCAGTAAAACTCTTTTGTACATCGACTCCTAGTCTAGCAAAAGGTATGGCCAAATGCTAGTATGGAGATTATGAGTGATGACTACACTGGTATTATTCTCGAAGAAATCCGTGACCAAAACAAGGCCGTACTTGAAGCCGTTGGCGCACTAAAGCAACAGCTGACGCTTACCGCTAAGCAGTCCGACCTCGAAGAAGTTAAGGCAGACATAAAAACTATAAAACTCGCAGTCACCGAGACCAATAAGCAGGTTAGAAATCACGAAGTCCGTCTAACTCATCTGGAAGTTGCGTAGTTTCACGCATGACGACCAAGATTTATTCCTGGAACGTCAACGGCATCCGTGCCGTGCAAAAAAAAGGCCTCTGGCAACCATTTTTAGACAAAGAGCAGCCCGACATTCTACTACTACAAGAGATCAAGGCTAAACCGGAACAGATTGATGCCAACACCGACGGCTACCACGTGTTTTGGTATTCAGCCGATAAACCTGGCTATTCTGGCACGGCGTTACTATCCAAAGAAACCCCGCTACAAGTCGTCAACGGCTTCCCGCAAGATATTATCGACGATCACAAAGTAACTGGCGACACTTACGGCGACCCAAACTTAGAAGGTAGAGTTATTGCGGGTGAGTTTGAAAAATTCTGGGTTGTTGGGGTCTATACTCCCAACGCCAAGGATGACTTAAGCCGCATTCCGCTTCGTCACGAACACTGGGATCCGGCTTTTTTGGCCTACGTGAAGCAGCTAGAAAAATCTAAGCCAGTCATCTTTACCGGCGACCTTAACGTTGCACACACCGAGGACGATTTAGCCAACCCCAAGCCTAACCGCGGCAAAAAAGGCTTCACCGACGAAGAACGCAGCGGCTTCCAAAATTTCGTGGATGCCGGTTTTGTGGACACCCTTCGCATATTTAAACAAGGTAACGGCTTCTATACCTGGTGGAGCCACTTCGCCAACGCCCGTGCCCGCAACGTCGGCTGGCGCATCGACTATTTTATGGTGTCCGAAAGTCTAAAAGACAAAGTCGCAGCAGCAGATATCCATGCCTCAGTCATGGGCTCCGACCACTGCCCAATTAGTATTAGCCTGGATATATAAACCTTGGATATTTAAAGATTTTTTAATAAACCGGTGCTAAAATTAGAGACATGGACGAAACAGTTATCGACGACTTTAAGCAATTCATTACGGCCGCTATCTCGCAGCAGACCAGTGATCTTCGTAGTGATATCAACGGCATTCATACCGATATTAGTGGTATTCATCTTGCTATCGATGGTATTCACGCCGATATCGGCGGCCTTCATACTGATATCAAAAGGCTCGATCAGAAAATTGACGATAAGATTGATGCACTCGATCTCAAACTCAGCAATAAAATCGATACGCTTTCCGAGTCTATAGCCAATGCGTTCGACGACATCAACCAAAGCACCGACGAACAGCTCCAAAACCACGAAACTCGCCTCAAAAAACTTGAAGCCAAAGCCGCCTAGGACCAAACAGACCATAACCGTAGCAAAAACCAATGTCATCATCGCTCACTCGGCAAGGTGTTATTAGCTCTAAGTCGATTGTCGATCTGTTACAATCAATACTATGAGCACCGGTGACACTGCAAAGAGGAAATTTGCCGTCTTTGATATTGACGGCACATTAATTCGTTGGCAGTTGTATCACGCAGTCGTTTCGGAACTTGCCAAGCGAGGCCATTTAGCGGATAACGCTGAACAAGTCATTCACAACGCGCGTATGACCTGGAAAAAGCGTAGCCACAGCGAATCATTCCGTGAGTACGAAGAAGTATTGGTACACACCTACCTGGATGCCCTAAAAGGCCTTAAAACCAACGATTATTTAACAGCTGTCGGCAGCGTGTTCGAAGAACATAAAGACCAAGTATATACCTACACGCGTGATCTCGTTACATCACTCAAAGCCAAAAACTATGTCTTATTTGCAATTTCTGGATCGCAAAACGAGATCGTCGCCAAGCTGGCCACTTACTACAGTTTTGATGATTACAAAGGTGCCGATTTTGAACAAAAAGACGGCTATTTTACCGGCCGAGTGAACACACCATTTGGACGAAAGCTCGAACCACTCAAAGAATTAGTTACCAAGCACGGTCTAACATTCGAAGGCAGTATTGGCGTGGGCGATTCGGGTAGCGACATATCGATGCTTGAAGCGGTAAGCAAGCCCATCGCCTTTAATCCAAACCGGGATCTGTTCGAGACTGCCAAGCTCCGTGGTTGGGAGGTAATTATTGAGCGCAAAAACGTGGTCTACAAACTCACGCAAGAGGGGAATAATGGACAATACCTACTGGCATCGACAAACTAGCGATAAGCCGTTATTTCCGGATCTACTGTGGAGCCGGCCAGAAAATAAACAACACGCGGGCAAGCTACTAATTGTCGGTGGTAACCAGTTCGGCTTCGTTGAGCCCGCCAACGCATTTCGGGCAGCCGAGGCTGCTGGCATCGGCACTGCTCGTATGCTTTTGCCTGATTCGATGCGTCAATTTACTGGCCCGGCATTTACCGCCGGTGAACTTGCGCCAACCACTCCCAGCGGCAGTTTTAGCCAGGCCGCTCTGGCACAGCTGATTTCGATGGCTGGCTGGGCCGACGGAGTGTTGCTAGCTGGTGGCTTTGGGCGCAATAGCGAAACGGCAATTTTACTCGAAAAATTCCTAGGCAAACACGTTGGTCAAGTTACTATCACCAAAGATGCCGTCGACTATTTTACCTCCGCACCGCAACAGATCGTCGACCGAGCTGAGACAACGTTAGTACTCAGCTTTGCGCAGCTCCAAAAACTGGCCACACATGCACACTTTGCGCGAGCATTTACCTTTGATATGGATTTTATACGACTCGTTGACACGCTGCATGAATTTAGCAAATCCCATCGTATCAACATCATTGTCAAGCACTTACAAACAATATTCGTGGCCGTAGACGGCCAAGTCAGCAGCACAAAACTTACCGAAGATCTGCCAATTTGGCGCGTCAAAACCGCCGCCCGCGCTAGCGTGTGGTGGCTGCAAAACCCTTCAAAAACATTTGAAGCGCTTACAACAGCGATCGCAGTTTTTTAACCTCTGGTGCCGCAGGTCGGACTTGAACCGACACGGGGTTGCCCCCACAGGATTTTGAGTCCGGCGTGTCTACCATTCCACCACTGCGGCACAAGATGTAAAAAAACGTATCGTTTGCCTGAATTGTTAAATGTAACCACAAGCATACTCATGGTTATCAGAGGAGTATTGTACTATAATACTCTGGTGAAGGCGAGCCATTTCGCCTGTTTTTCTGTAAGCATACGGTAAGCCTATGAATATCCAGCCTCCGGCCTCAAACGACGACCAATCCGACACAGAAGCGGAGAGTTACTTGCTACCCAAAAAAGAAGCCAAAGTAAATCCACTATCAACCACTGCCGAACGCAACGCCGCAACGGTGATGATTCGCCAAAAACTCAACAAAATCTACGACAACGAGCCAAGTGCCGAAGAAGAGCTCGAAGACGTCATGATCATCAAGCCAAACTCCAAGCACCAGGATTTTATGCATGAACTGAGCACATCCGGCAAGAGTTTGGCCGAAATCCAAACCGAATGGCACCACTACTATGTCACGCTGCCAGATGCCGAAAAACACGAGGTCTGGAAAGAATTCTATGCCCGCAACACCGCGTCTTCTAAGTATCACAAACAAAAAAACGCTAAGCCAAAAATCAGCGCACCTGAGATAGAAAGTGCACTGGAATCTTCGGGCGTTGTCACCGCCAAAGCTGAGCCAAAAATGCTGGCTATTCATGCCGCACCATCGCGACCAAAGCAAAAACTCAAAGACGCCCGCACACCAAAACAAGTCAAAAAAGCAGTCCTGGACAAAGTAAGCGCCGGCGGCAAACTGAAGGCAAAACACCATTTCCAGTCGCTATTGTTTGGATTGGGACTTGGCTTTACCGTGATTTTTATCTTCCTGTTTGGATTTTTTAATGAATTCTTTATCGCACCGTTTATCCAACCTAGCCGCAATGCCAGCGCCACGCCACTTATTCTCAATAGTAGCGGCGTTGCGCCCACGCCAAACCCCGAAGTTATCATCCCCAGCATCAACGTCGAAATCCCCGTTAACTACACCGAAACCTCCACCAATGAAGACACGATCGAGAACGACCTGCAAGACGGCGTAGTCCACTATCCAACCACCGTTATGCCAGGTGAAAAGGGCAATACGGCATTCTTTGGCCACTCTAGCAACAATATCTTTAATAAGGGTAAGTACAAGTTCGCCTTTGTACTGCTACACACACTGGTGCCAGGCGACACGTTTTATCTGACCAACAATAACAAAGTCTACGTCTACAAGGTAATCAGCAAAGACATTGTCGACCCAAGCGACGTAGCCGTACTCGGACCGGTAGCTGGGCAAACTGCTACTGCCACATTAATTACTTGTGATCCGCCAGGTACGTCACTACATAGATTAATTATTGTTGGTCAGCAGATCAGCCCGGACCCCAGTGGCAACGCCACCAGCACAACTCCTCAAAGCAGCAATAGCAATGTAGTCAGCCCCGCGCAACTTCCCGGTAACGGCCCAACTGCCTGGAGTCGCTTCTGGAACTGGTTACTGTAAACAATACGTAACGCAAAACTTAAAGAACCAGCCACTGTGCTTTTGTAGTTTTTGATTCAGCCCTTTAGGGCCGACCAGAGAGAGTCATCAAAAACTACAAAAGCACAGTGGCTGGTTCTTGCTCAACCTAGCAAAAAGCAAATTACTGATCAGCTGGCGTACGAAGTGCCGTAGAGGTGAGCGTAAACTGCGCCGGATTGGCCACATCAGGCACGAACGTGTCAACAAACTTGTAGTTAGGATCAAAAAACGGCAGATAACTAGGGCTTGCTGGCATCAAGGTTTGTTGATTCATGCTGTCGAAATCAAACACCACGAGCTTGCCAGCGCTAACGTACTGCAAACGGTGCCCGTCCATCCAGGTAGCGTGCGTTTGGGGCGCATCCAAAGCTGTTTTTGTGTCGTACAGGTATCCCTTATCATTTTCGGCATCATAGACCGCAAAGCTCGATCCATTTTCACTCATTACAAAGCGAGAATTACCAGAGAACGACACGTAGTTTGGATTCTTTGCCTTGAGCACATAAATCGGCACCAGCAGTGCGGCTTTGCTGTTCAGCTGATCGACGGGATTTTTGTAGACGTAGACTTTATTTTCACTACTCGATCCAACTGCCACAAACAACGAGCCGGCATAACTCGAAAGATTCAGTAAGTACCTGTCGTTAGCTGCGGCGGTTCGTAGTTCGTAGGTTTTACCAGCCTGGAATAAATCAATCGCAACCTTGCCGCTCGGCACACCTTCGCTGGAAACATAGAGCAAGACATCACCATCTTGCGGTTTATAGTCAAGCACATGGTCCAACAATGGCGTTACCGTTGGAGTGCCGAGGTTGGCCGTGGACAGCGTTTGAGCCGTTGTGTCATACAGGTAATAACTATTGTATTTGCCGTTTAAAAAACTCATCGTTGTTGTCGCTACATTGAATGTCGTACTTAAATCGACCGATTGGGCCGGGTCACTACGATCAAATAAAATAAAGCTTACTTTGCCATCGCTATCGGTGTCTTTGAGCAGCAGGTGTTGGTTGTCGTTCGACCAGTCAATGGCTTCTAGGGTATGTGTTTTATCGGTGCCTATAATCGACTCAGGCAAGGTGAGTACAACTGGCTTCAGTTTAGGATTATTAAAGTCATATTCGTTGAATGAGCCGCTGTTGCCAGGCTGCTGTACCAGTAGCCAACGCAAGTCAGGGCTCTGGCTTACAACCCCCGGTGCACTGTCGTAAGTAGCATCAGGCGCATTGGTGGTCACCAGCTTACTAGGAAACAGAAACGGATAATCGTAGTGTTGCACCGTACCACCATCAACACTGATGGTTCGTTGCCAAGAACGATAGCCCGTGCGCGTCAGCTGCATAGTATACTCACCACTCACAACAGACAGCCGGGCATGCGTTTTATCTGGAGTTGCATTGTTCAGATGGATCTGGGCACCGCTGGGCACGCTCGATACAAATACAATGCCGCTCTGAATCAGCTGGCCATCTCCATTGAGCCCATAACCGTACGACTCAAGAAGTAGCAGTCGGGTAGCAAACAAAATTGCGATACCAATCGCAACATAGCCAACAAGTATCAAGATGACGTGATTTCGCTGTTTTTTTGGGTCAAGAAATTCCATAGACTATGATTCATTATACAGCTAGCTGGTCCGCCTAAGCGAAATCTCTTTGCCAGACTCCCTTTAACTTGCAAACAGCCGTCAGGAGGTTGTAAGATATGCGTAAGAAGTATGCAAACCAGGGGACAAACCACCACAGTGGCGAAAAAAAATATAACATCTATCAGTATCAACGGGCGTCGTTACGATCCAAACAGTGGTCAATTATTAGCTGACAACCTAGTGACGCCACAAAAAAGCGCCCCACCAACACTTAACGATGTTATGCGCGTTAGCAAACAGACAACCGCCCTGAGTGGAACAATCAGGCCCATCGCCCAGCCAATTTCATATTCAGACGCAGCCAACACCAAGAAATTCATGGACGTACAACGATCAGCAAGGGGATCGGCCAAGCCTTCTGGCCACGTCAAAGCACATCAACCGCAGCACACGCAGACACTAATGCGCACCGCCGTAAAGAAACCAGTGGCCGGACAACGAATCAAGGCAATTAGCCCAACCGATGTACTGGCGAACGATCCAATGACGGTAATGGTCGCACCGAAGCTATCCATCCAGCAAATTGATGAAAGCCGCCTCGCGCGTGCCAAGCACACCGCAAAAAGCAAACTCATTCGCCGCTTTGCCTCGCCAAGCGCAGCCGATATACGACCCAGCGCAGCCGTTCGTGTTTACGCACTACCCCCAGCAGCACTGCAAAATGCACAAGTCAGTAGTTCAATTACCGAGAATCAGTCGATGGATATCTTTACCCGCGCACTGGCCGAGGCCGATGCTCACAAAGAAACATACCTCGATCCAAAGAAGCTGGCTCGTGCCGAACGCAAACAGGCCAAACAAGCTAGGCGAACAGAGCATAAACCACTGCGCCACCGAACCGCAACAGTGGTAACTGCTTCGCTCGCGGTGTTGCTGCTTACCGGATTCGTCGCATACCAAAATAAGACGAATATTCAGCTACACCTTGCTTCCGCCGAAGCTGGTTTTCACGCCAGCTTGCCTGGTTATCATCCAAATGGTTTTGCGGTCAGCAAGCTCAAATACAGCACCGGTACCATTAGCACCGTGTTTAACAATTCAGACAGCAATCAAGCCTACACTCTGACCCAAAAAGCTTCAAACTGGGACAGTCAAACACTACTCGACAATGTTGTCGCCAACTCAAACAAGACCTATCAAACCATCCAGAATAAGGGCCGAACAATTTACATTTACAATAATAATGATGCAACCTGGGTTGACGGCGGCATCGTGTACCAGGTTAGTAGCCAGGGCAATCTGAGCACTAGTCAGCTAATCGACATCGCCACTAGCCTGTAAGCGAGCGCGAGGTTCGACTTCATAAAAACAGCGATCTATCATATAATTCACAGATCATGAAACCAGTTCGCACACGCTTTGCACCCTCACCAACCGGCTATTTGCATGTTGGCGGCATCCGTACGGCATTATTTGCGTGGCTGGTTGCCAAGCAGTCACCAGGCGGCAAGTTTATTTTGCGCATCGAAGACACCGATCAGGCCCGCGAAGTGCAGGGCAGCGCGCAGCACATCATTGACTCCCTATCTTGGCTGGGAATCGAATACGATGAGGGGCCACCCAAGGATGGCACACGTAATGATTTTTATCAGAGCCAGCGACTAGAAATCTACCAAACATGGGCACATAAGCTTATCGACGCCGGCAGAGCATACGCTGACCCATACACCGCCGAGGAAGTGCAAGCCTTTCGTGAACAAGCCCAAAAAGAGAAGAGGCCATTCCTATACCGCAATCACCGGCCAGAAAATCCGCCAGTTTGGGATGGCACGACGCCACTGCGCTTTAAATCCGACCCAAAAGCTTACAGCCGCCACGACGCCGTTATGGGTGATCTGTCGACTAGCCCAGAATCGATTGACGACTTTATTTTAGTTAAATCAGATGGCTATCCAACTTACAACTTTGCGCATATTGTCGACGATGTCGACATGGAAATCACGCATGTTATCCGTGGCCAAGAGTTTCTGTCATCAGTACCTAACTATCTAAATCTTTACGAAGCACTGGATATTACACCGCCAATCTTGGCCACCATGCCACACATCCTTGGCCCAGACGGTAACAAAAAACTTTCCAAGCGCGATGGCGCCAAAGACATCCTAGACTACCGTAAAGAGGGCTACTTGCCAGAGGCAATGCGTAACTTCCTGGCATCACTCGGCTGGAACGACGGCACCGAGCAGGAAGTATTTAGTACCAAAGAGCTCATCGAAAAATTCTCACTCGACCGCGTCCAACGCTCTGGTGCCCGTTTTGACGAACGACGGCTACTATGGCTTAACGGAGCACACATACGCAACCTCTACGAAGACGATCCAAACCAACTCTATAGACTGCTCGGCGAAAGCCCAGACGCAACATTTTGGCCAGAAGAAGCATTTGCCGCACCATATGGTGCAACCTATCGAAAGCGAGTGCTCGGTTTAGTGCAAGAACGCCTGAAATTCTTTGCTGAACTCCCCGATCTAACCAATTTCTTCTTTCGCGATTTGCCCGTAGATATGTCGCTGATCGACAATAATAAGCAACTCAAAAAGTTTAGCCATGCAGAACTAAAAACGCTACTCGAACAGGCGAAGACAACACTTGAAACCAGTGATTTTTCGTCCGACGATCTCACGAATAAGCTCAATGAGCTCCTAGAGCAAACCGGCCAAAAGCCAGGCGTACTCTTTAGCCTGATTCGTGTTGCAACTACCTGGGCAGCCGCCAGTCCCGGATTGGCAGACACGCTAGCCGTCATTGGCAAAGACCGCAGCCTGGAACGACTTAACCGTTCACTCAAAGCATTGCTATAAAAGCACTCGTCGTCTGATACAATAGTGCTTATGATTGATGACTTTCGCCCAAGGGCGGGGCGAAAACCAAAAGTAATTCACCCCTTAGCAAAACCGGCACGTGCACCATTGCCAATATTCGATGAAGAGATCAGCGCACAAGAGCCAGTGGCAGCACAAGTGGTAAGTCCTGGGATAATGTCGTTCGATACCCCCAAGGAACAGGCCGAACAGATTGGCGAGCCAGAAACACTAGCAAACAGCGACAAGTCAACGAACGACCACGACATCGTTACCAGCCACCCCAAACCACAGAAAACAAGCTGGAAAACCAATTGGAAGCCACATGTTGATTGGCCGCCAACCAAAAAGCAGCTACTCATCATGGGTGGTGTGGCGCTGCTCATTATTACGCTCAGCAGTACAACGTGGGTACTGACGCATCGCACCATTTCTAAAGCAGACGAAGTAGTTACCATTCACCATAAAACCGAACCAAAGCCCGTCGTTCCAAAGACAGTCGCCTCAACACTCAGCGGCTTACAGGTCGATCCAGCCGTCAACTTGCGACCAGTTACTGGCGTGATGATCGAAAACAGTACCGACGCCCGCCCGCAATCTGGCCTCAGCCAAGCCAATGTCGTGTTTGAAGCCGTTGCCGAAGGCGGTGTCACGCGCTTCTTGGCACTGTTTCAGGACACCGCACCAGACAACATTGGACCAGTTCGCAGTGCCCGCCCATACTACATCGAATGGGCACTCGGCTTCGATGCTGGTTACGCCCATGTTGGTGGCAGCCCTGATGGCTTGGCTGATATCAAAGCCTGGCACGTTCGTGATCTCGACCAGTTTGCCAACAGCAGCTCGTACCACCGCATCAGTACTCGCGAAGCGCCGCATAATGTGTATACTTCCGTTTCAACCTTAAATCAACTCGAAGCCACAAAAGGCTACACCAGCAGTAAATTCACTGGTTTTGCACGCAAGCCCGAAGCACCAGCGAAAACACCTACCGTCACGTCGATCAACCTAACACTTTCCGGACCAGTCTATAACGCCCACTACGACTATGTTGCCGCAACCAATAGCTACAATCGCAGTGAAGGTGGGTCTCCGCAAACCGATGCCAACACCAATGCCCAAATTAGTCCAAAGGTAGTCGTTGCCATGGTAATAACCGAAAGCCAAGGAGCACTCGATTCCAGCGGCGCATATTATTCTAACTACAACGTCGTTGGCAGCGGACCCGTCGATATATTCCAAGATGGCACGCTCACGACCGGCCAATGGGCTAAAGCCAGCGATACCAGCCAAATTACGTTCACCGACGCCGCTGGCAAGCCAATTGCACTCAACCCCGGGCAAACCTGGCTCACCGCCATCACCGACCCTTCGAAGGTGACTGACCAGTAATGTCAAACGTGAAATAGCGGGTGGCACATGGACTATATCAATAAATTTACCGGCCAAGTTCGCACACGCATTTTTGCACTGTTAATTATTGATAATTTGGTCTTTTTAGCCGATTGGTGGCTAGTTGAGCAAGTACTACATCTGACTGGCTTCAAGCTGATCGCAGCTTTGCTGATTGTGCCACTTTTGTCGCTCACGTTGTTACCATGGCTCAGTACTCGCTACTTGACTCAGCCAACGAAGCTTATTTCAGAGGCGATTTTGCACATTATGCCCGATGCTGCCAACCCTGTGCCGGCACCAAATCCCGATTCGAGCCCCTTTGGCAAAGAACTGGTCGCCAGCCTTATTCATCAAGTCTATCAACTAGCAACCATCGCCGATCAAACCAGCAAAACCAAACCCCAGCCGATCGATTTGCACGCCAACTTCATTGCCAATAGCTTGCCGCTGCCGCTGATAACACTCGATGCCAGCCAAAACATTCTGTTTGCCAACGAAGCAACCTGCAAATATCTACAGCTCGCCGAATCTGATATTGTTGGCAAAAACTTTTATTCGTTACTCGATATGTCATTTCCTAGCGAGCAAACCTTTGACACCTGGCTAGCAGACGTCAAACAGACTAAAGCCACCGCCAATGGCAGCTGGGAACGCGTACGGCTCAATGTCAGCGAAACACGACCAATGCGCTTGTTTGATTTGGCCGCCTACTACAACAGAAGCAACTCGCAACACATTGAAACCATGGTAGTATTTTTTGACCACACCAAGCAATACATCCAGGACGATCAAGCCATTAGCTTTATTGCCCTCAGCGTCCACGAGCTCCGCACACCATTAACACTGCTACGCGGCTACATCGAGGCCTTCGAAGAAGAATTTGCTGGCAAACTCGACCCCGAAATGAACGACTTTATGTTCAAGATGAGCGCCAGCGCTCAACAGCTCACCGCTTTCGTCAATAATATCCTCAATGTTGCACGCGTCGATGGCGATCAATTAGTACTGCAACTACACGAAGAAAACTGGGCCGATATTGTACGCTCGGCCGCTAATAACATGGCCCTGCGCGCCAAAGTACGGGGAATCACTCTGGAATACAGCATTATGCCGGACATACCGACTGTTGGCGTCGACCGCGTAAGCATCCTGGAAGTTATCAACAACCTGGTCGATAACGCCATCAAGTACAGTGGCAAGTCCAAAAAAATCCGCATCAGCACCCAGCTCACCAACGAGGGCATGGTCGAAACAATCGTCGAAGACTACGGTGTCGGCATACCAACAAACATCATGCAACACTTGTTTACCAAATTCTACCGTGACCACCACAACCGAGCGCAAATTGGCGGCACCGGCCTTGGCCTGTATCTGTCAAAAGCTATTGTCACAGCTCACGGTGGTAACATATGGGTCAAAAGTAAAGTAGGCGAGGGTAGTAGCTTTGGCTTTACACTGATTCCGTATGCCAAGCTGGCTGACGAACTCAAAAATAACATGAGCACCGAAATCACCCGTGCCGCTCACGGCTGGATCAAAAACCACTCAATGTACCGCCGCTAGACGCAATCTAGAGCTACTTCTGATACACTAGACTCATGGAATTAAATGGCGAACCAAACAACAAATCAACCAGCGAATCAAACGGCAAAAAAGTATTGTGTATCGAAGATGAATATTTCATCAGTGAGCTTTACGTCCGAGCGCTAACCAAAGCCGGCTACAGCATCACCGTCGAGCCTGACGGCCAGCAGGGTCTGGCGCTTGCTGCAACCGATCAATTCGATATCATCTTGCTCGATCTGATGATCCCCAGCATGACAGGCTTTGAAGTCCTCAAAGCTCTGCGCGATCCAGCGAAAACACCGTACTTACACGCCAAAATTATTATCACCACCAACCTCGAACAGCGTGAAGAAGTTCGGGCCGATATCGAGCAACAAGCCGATGGTTACATAGTAAAAGCCGAAGTTACCCCTAGGGAACTCGTAGAATTTCTCAGTAATATTGACATATAGACCAATAACTTGACTCACGGTTGTCTGATAGTTGACTCCTGAGGGAAGCTAGCATATAGTTTAGCCTATAAACTATTTAAAAATACAGAATTATAGGGGGCCACTGGTATGCTCAATAAACTAGGGATCTTTGTAGTAAAGAATCGTTGGCGAGTAATTGCCGTTTGGGTAGTAGCAGCCATTGCCATTACCGCCTTTGCACCAAAGTTAAGTTCTGTCACCAGCTCTGATCAGACCAGCTTCCTACCCAACAAGTACGATTCCGTCCAAGCTCAAAAGATTGCCGAAAAAGCCTTTCCGCAGTCCAAAGACGATGTCGAAATCCTATTAGTGAAACGCCAAGATGGCGGCAAACTAACCGCCGCAGACCATGCAACAATCACCAAACTAGCCACCCAACTAAAAGCCGCACACGTTTCAAAGGTTGCAGCGGTCATAACATCTGATGCGAACGTCTCAAAGGACGACAGCGCACAGATAGTTCAAGTGGTCGTCAGCACACAGGTAACGGGTGGCACAGCTGACGTAAACCTAACAAAATCTATCCGTGAAGCCGTCAAGAAACTGGTTGTTGGCAGCGACCTTACCACTGGTTTGACCGGTCAGATCTCTCAGAACGCGGACAGCAGCAGCTCGTTTACTACCGCCACCAAGATTGTCACCATGGCGACATTCCTGCTGGTTATTATCTTGCCGGGCATTATCTTCCGCAGCCCAGTCGCCGCCTTTGCACCAGTGATTGCCGTAAGCTTGGTCTACAGCCTGGCGAGTTCGTTGATCGCTCTGGCCGCCAAAACCTTTGGCTTTAAGATAAGTGACCAATTGAGCATTCTGTACACCGTTGTGCTATTTGGAATTGGTACCGATTACATCCTATTCCTCTTATTTCGTTACCGCGAAAAATTACGGGCTGGTGACCGTGGACGCGAAGTTGTGGCCTTTGCACTCAGCCGCGCAGGGGAAGCAATTCTGTCGGCAGCGCTTGTTGTGGCAGCAGCGTTTGCAGCCCTTGGCTTTTCGGACTTTGGATTATTTAAAAACCTAGCTCCTGGTTTGGTGATTTGTGTGCTCACCATGCTGGTTGCCGTCCTAACACTTATTCCGGCAGTTATTGCTATTATCGGACCAAAGATTTTTTGGCCCAGCAAAGGCTGGCAGAAAACACCCAAGGGAACAATATCCAAGCATGTTGGTGGTCTTATTGGTCGACGTCCAGGCTGGGTAGCAACTGGCTCACTAGTGATTCTGCTAGTACTGGCTTTTGGCTACACCGAGCTCAAAACAAGCTATGATTTTAGCTCACAACAACCACAAAAAACCGAATCGGCCAAGGCATATAATGATGTTGCCAGGCTCTTTTCGGCCGGTGCAATTTCTCCAACTGAAGTGTATTTCTCGTCCGATACACCGTTTACACCTACCCAAATCGACATGGCTTCAAAAGAGCTAGCCGCCATCCCAAAGACCACGCTCGCTGGTGGGCCAGCCGGACTATCCAAAGACGGTAAAACACTTCAGGTTACAGCCTACTTAGCCGGTAACGCCAGCTCAACGGCAACGCTAGACTTCATGAATAACACCTTCCGACCCGACGTCCAAAAGGCAAGCAGCGCACTCGGTGCAAAAGCCTACGTCAACGGCGAAAGTGCCGCATTTGCCGATGTTCGTAGTGCCGTAAACCGCGATTTGGCGGTCATCTTGCCAGCTGCAGCAATCATCATCTTCATCATCCTAGCGGTCTTGTTGCGTAGCGCTTTGGCACCGCTGTACTTACTGTTCGCCGTGGCCCTGGGCTACACCGCAACACTCGGTGGTACCGTCTATCTGTTCCAGAACATTCAGGGTAACGCGGGTTTGATATTCTTCATCCCGATTATGGTCTACATCTTTGTAGTGGCAATTGGTACCGACTACAACATTCTGGTGATGACACGGCTGCGTGAAGAAGTTCGGGCCGGTCTAAAACCGCGCGAAGCATCGGACGTGGCCATCGAGCATAGTGGCGCCACCGTTGCCAGCGCTGGCCTTATCTTGGCTGGCACCTTCGGCTCGCTAGCGCTTGCCGGCATTAGCTTGCTCGCTCAGCTTGGCTTCGCAGTTGCCTTTGGCATCGTATTGTCCGCCTTCATCATATCGACCTTGCTAGTTCCATCTGTTGCCGCACTCCTAGGCTACAAAGTTTGGTGGCCCGGCCACAAACCAGCTGTCGACAAAAACCGTCCCGTGAAAAAAATTGCCCGAAAAAAGTAAGCAAAATCACATTGCAAATATGAGGGAGTGAGGCGTGTAACACTTCGTGTTTACGACGCCGTGCTCGAAAAAATCAAGCACAAGCTTGTTTTTTCTCCGCGCGGCTCGTATAGTAATATCCAAGCCATGTGAGGGCTGGGTTTTACATCTCGTCTAGAGATTACTTCACTTCCTCCTCGCAGACTTCTATATACCAATTTGGGCAATCATACCTCGGTCCCTGTGCGCTATCCAATCAATTGTTCCTGGGTCATAACTCTTGTTCGAACGGTACAAAAAGAGTCGTATCCTTGAGAGCTCCAATCACATAAATCCGTTCACTGGCTAGAAATATCTACGCACAGTTCTCTTTATTATTACTATCACGATTGGAGCTTATATCATGGAAACATTCTCTCTTGTTAACCGCGAGGTTACTGTTAACTCGTTCTACTTTACACAAAATCAAAGACAAAACTTTAAAAGCTTCCCACGCCGAATCGAATTCGATGGCAACAACGTCACCTTTGCGGAAAGTGGTTTGCGTCTGCTAATCAAAAGCGGCCAGAAACTAGCCGAGCTATTCGACATGAGCGGAGCAGATGGCCAAACCTATCGACTCAAACTAGAGAACAACAGCTGGACCTTGGTTGGGGTCAAAGGAGGTGCACTGTAATGAAGAAACAAACCCTAACCACAGAGGAAAAATTATGGAAGAAAGTATGGCAGCTATGGCCGGAGGCGATGGAGTACGAGATGGAATCACAACACATGCCGGTTTTCCCAACCCAGCGGCCGACAGGGGCAGTGCACAATCACTAAGCCTGGACCGTTTGCTTATCCGTCATCCGAGCAGCACCTACTTCTTTCGCATCGAGGGCGATAATTACGCCGAGCAAGGCATCTTTAATGGGGACATCGCACTCATCGACCGAGCACTCGATCCAATGCCAGCAGATCTCATCATCTGCTGGCACGACCAGGGCTTCAAAATAGCTCACCTGAACCACCTTACAGAAGAAGACACGCCGTGGGGTGTCGTTAGTAGCATTATTCACCAATACCAAAGGAGCCACGAGAATTATAATGAGCCAACCAATCTTCGCCCTCATCGACTGCAATAACTTCTTTGTTTCTTGCGAAAAACTGTTTCGGCCAGATCTAGAAGGCAGGCCAGTCGTGGTACTTTCCAGCAATGACGGCTGCGTAGTAGCCCGCAGCAACGAAGCCAAAGCACTCGGCATTCCGATGGCCGCACCAGCCTTCAAATTCCTGCACACACTCAAAGATCATAATGTCGTGCAGTTTTCGGCAAATTTCGAACTGTACGGTGACATCAGCAGCCGCATCACCAACTTGCTCACCAGCATCACGCCGCACATCGAAGTCTATTCGGTAGACGAATCGTTTCTAGACCTGAGCGAGCTACACATTAGTGATTACACCCAGTGGGCGGCTATGGTACGAGACCAGGTGTTCAAGTATATTGGCGTGCCGGTGTCCATTGGCATTGCCACTAGCAAAACCTTAGCCAAACTCGCTGCCGAACGTGCAAAAAAAGAACCGGAACTTGGCGGCGTGCTCAGCCTTATCACTAGCAGCCGCGAACAAACCGATTATTACTTGCAACGCACACCTATTCAGGATGTTTGGGGCATTGGCTGGCGATTAGCGCCAAAACTCAAGGCCGAAGGCCTCCACAACGCCCTCGACCTACGTCAATTTTCAACCAAGCACGCCAGCCAGCTCATGGGCGTCCATGGGCGGCAACTGGTTGCCGAACTGAACGGCACCACCTGCTTGCCGCTGCAAAAACATCATAAACCCCAGCAACAGATTATGCGCGGCCGCCAGTTTGGCGAAGACACCAATCAGTTCAGCGTCATCGAAGCCGCCATCACCAACCTTGCCGCCAAGGCCACTGCCCATTTGCGCCGCGAACAGCGACTAGCCAGACAGGCAATGGTCATAATCCGTACCAATCGCAATAAACCCGGCTACCGCAAACTAAGCCAAGCCGTGCAGTTTGGTACACCCACCGCCGACACGGGCAACATTTGTGCCACGCTCATCCAAGCACTCGAAGAAATCTTTAGCGGGCACGAGCTGTACCACAAAGCCGATGTGATGCTCTACGATTTAATCCCAGCGCAAGCCCTCCAGACCGATTTACTTGGCACGGTTAATCCGGCACGAAACGACCGCGAAACAGCCCGCATGAGAGCCGTAGACTCGCTCAACGGCCGCTATGGCACCAACCACGTCCATTACGCCTCACAAGACCTTAGCCAAGCCTGGCGCCCACGCTTCCATCTTGGCAGCCCACGCTACACCAGCAGTTGGGCCGAATTACCGGTGCTGAAGCCTGTATAATCAGGGCATGTCAACAATCAACGAAATGCTCGGTCGCCACCAGCTTATCTCGGATCAGGTAAATACCAATCAGCTCCGAACAATCTTGTCTGAGCTCGAAAAAATTATTGATAAGAACGTCAGCGGGGCAGTCGTGGAGTTCGGCTGTTACATTGGTACCACCAGCTTATTTATCCGACGGTTGCTCGATTCGCACGATTTACACCAGACCACCAGAGAGTTCCACGTCTACGATTCGTTCGAAGGCTTACCGCCCAAAACCGCTCAAGATGATAGCCCAGCCGGCACACAGTTCAAGGCCGGCGAGCTAAGCGTCAGTAAAAAGCAATTCCATCATGAATTTCAAAAGGCAGGCCTCCGGCCACCAACCGTACACAAAGGCTGGTTTAGTAATTTAACAGAGGCAGACATTCCAGAAAAAATTGCGTTCGCATTCTTGGACGGCGACTTTTACGAATCAATCCGTGACTCATTACGACTCGTCCTGCCCCATATGCAGGCGGGAAGCACCATTGTCATTGATGATTACGCCCGTGAGGCATTGCCTGGTGCCGCCAAAGCCGTGCACGAACTGCTACCCAAGATAACCATCCAAACCACCCATAATCTTGGTATCATACATCTATGAAACCCATGAAAATCCACCTCATAACTGTTGGCAAGCCAAAATTACACTATGCCAACTTGGGCTGGAACGAATACATGTGGCGTCTGGAACATTTTTATAAAGTCGTAGCGAACCACTTACACGACAAATACGCCAATGATGCCGCTAAAATTCTAGACGCTTCGGCCGACACCTATCGAGTCGTGTTAGTTATAGAGGGCAAGGAAATGAGCAGCCGCGAGCTGGCAGTGTTCTTGCGGCGCCGTGAGCTCACACAAAAAAACATCAGCTTTATCATTGGCGGGCCAGAAGGGTTACCGCAAGAAGTAATCGACAAAGCCGACTTTCGATGGAGCCTTAGCCCACTCACGTTTCCGCACGACCTGGCAATGGTTGTCATGCTTGAAGCCTTATATCGGGCCAGCAGTATCAATGCCGGCCAACCGTATCATAAATAACTAATTGAGAATATTAACAGCCCGGGCCGCAACCAAAGCAATTGCGATCAGTGACACCGTAGATTGTAGAAGCATCAACATTTTAGCCCGGCGAGATAACGGCATCGTATCAGTTGGGCTAAATGCCATAGCATTGGTTGAGGAGACATATACATAGTCTAGAAAAGTAGGTTTCCACTCCGGATGCTTGAGAAGCTCATTCTGTTGCTGGGGAAAGTAGAAGTCTAGTTCATATTCCTTAACTAATTGTCGCTCACCAGGTCCACCGCCATCCATCTCCCAGTACCAGAGCCCAAAAATAATAATATTGGTTAGGTATATATTTATAGCTGTTAGGATAAGTTCACGGCCATTACTCACACTATGCTTTAGTAACTGATTCGCAACCTCACCAAGCGCATATGCATTAGCCGTAGAAGTAATACCGATGAGAAGGATGACATTCACACGACGTGAGATCGACTTAAATATTTTTTCCTTCGGTGTCGTAAACGAAAGGATGACCAACAAGAGAGCTTCGATCCCAGGAATAGCATAACGGGTTCCGACTGAGAATTTATCTGGTAACGTAAGCTGTAGTATGATCGCCACCACCATTGCAATCTGTACATGCCACACTGGGTCATGTAAACGATGCTTATTCCTGAAGAGTGATGCCATAATCTATGCCCATTATAACGATTTATGGCGTTCTCGCCAGTACTGAACCACATGCACTTCAAACCTGACCTCTGGAACGGGGCGTCAGCACCGTTAAGGCCCTGAGCCCCGTGAGTATTCGCTGGAAGTACTCGTAAGCTTGTCGAATCCATGAAACGTGCTTCTTGG
>JABCZM010000008.1 GCA_013289705.1 Candidatus Saccharimonadota bacterium | reverse complement strand
CACCAGCAAGGACATCCCAAAGCAAACACAGAAAGTTCACCCCAAGAAACAGCTTAGTTGGTTCAAGCAGGCTTGGGAGTATCTGCAGCGGCTCCTGCGTACGCCGCTGCTGCCACCGATTCCGGTGGCTCAGTTACAGAGAGGAGGAAAAAAGTGAGTGTGGGTCAGGACTTGAAGCCTAGCTATTTCCCGAATCACAGAGTTGCTAACGCTCGCAGGTTCTGGTCAGAGGCCACCTGTAGAGTGCCCGGAGAGTCGGGAAGTATCCGGGTTTCAGCGAAATCTACAATGATACAGTGCCATAGCCGCTGCCTGCACGACATTAAACGATTCTTTCTTGCCAAACATCGGAATTTCGACGGCCACATCAACAGCTTCTAACACTTCCGGTTCGATACCCTCAACCTCGCGGCCGACAATGAGCACTAGTTTATCTGCTGGTACAAAATCTGGTAAGGCAATTGAGGTGGTGGTTTGTTCAACGGCAACAATGGTAAAACCATTGGCCCGTAGCCGGTCTAAAACCTCAAAGATGTCGTCTTGATGTTCCCAGCCTACCAATGACTCAGCATCTAGCGCGGTTTTGTGGATCTGGCTATCAAGTTTTTTGGCGATGTGCGGCAGACGGTTGTCGCCATCTGCTCGGAGCGGATAAGGCGAGTAACCCGTAAGAAAGAGCTTAGTAACACCCAAACCCTCAGCAGTTCTTAATAGCGAACCAACATTATGGGTGCTTCGTAAGTTGTGTAGAATCAAAACGATCTGTCGCATTAGGGGCTACTATAGCGGCAAACGTAGGGCTCTGTATACTGTTTACATTTTCCAACACGGTAAACCATAAGAATTATAGCCGTGGCCGCCGCGAAGCTGTATACTAGACGCATGTCACAAGATGCTCGTGCCGACGAAGAAGTCTCCACCCAACGCCGTGCCCGAATTTTGGGTTTAGATTTCGTTGATACCTCGCAGATCGCCAATAAACAGCTGTACAAGGATATCCTCAAAATCCATGAATTGCGCGAACTACGGGTCATACCACTGCGTGTCGATCAAAGCAATATTTTGTTTGGCGTAACAACCACCACGTCACAAATAACCATGAATCAACTGCGGCAACGGTTCAACGATCAGCGTGTCGCCTACGCCATTATTTCGGAAGCTGGTTTTCGCGATTATATGCACTTGTACGATCCACCAAAAGCGGTCATCTACAATGACATCACGCTTAATGCCGCTGGCAGCGATCAGTTGGTTGCCCAGGTTTCACAGACACTAGATCAAGTTCGGCCAGATGATATGTTGGCCTTTTTGGTAGAGCAAGCCCATAATTTGGGTGCGTCCGATATCCACGCCGAATGCCAGAAAGATCATGTTCGCATCCGGCTTCGCATTGATGGTGTATTGCACCCAATTGCCCAATTACGACCAGAGAAGTATCGGCTGCTGATAGCTTCGATTGCCAGCGCCAGCAATATTTCAACCTCAGCCAATGAAGCCCAGCAAGGTCACATTTCACAAGCAGTGACGATGGCTAACGGTAATCACGTTGATGTGAATGTCCGTCTAGAAACAGTTCCAACGGTGAACGGCATGGATTTTGTCATGAGGTTGTTCAATATGGACGCCAACATGTACACGCTTGATCGCTTGGGTTTGACCAAGCCCGAACGAGCCGTCGTTGACGATATCATCGCCAAGCCAAGTGGTTTGGTACTGGTTGTTGGCCCGACCGGTTCTGGTAAAACAACTACTTTATATTCGATGCTGAACTCGCTTAACAGCGACGAGCGAAAAATCATCACTGTCGAAGATCCAGTGGAATATCAATTTCCGGGTATTGTGCAGATTTCGGTTACCGGTCAGACAGCTCAAGATACTGGCTTTGCCGAGAAGCTGCGTGCCGTGTTACGGCTTGACCCAGACATTGTGATGGTTGGTGAGATTCGTGATAACGATACAGCCAAGACGGCTTTGCAGGCATCGCTGACAGGCCATTTGGTACTCAGTACGTTCCATGCTAGTTCTGCCGCTGCCGCCTTGACTCGCTTGATGGACATCATCGGTCAGAACCCTTTATTTGTGTCGGCAATTCGTTTGGTCATGGCCCAGCGGCTTGTTCGTCGACTCGATGACGATCTAAAGCAGCCATACCAGGCAAGCGAAGTTGAGTTGGCAAAAATCCGTGAAGTTATCGATACGCTGCCCGAAGGCATTGAGCGGCCGAACCTCGATGGCCTACAGCTCTTTAAAGCAGGTAGCTCTGCCGAAAATCCCTATGGATTCAAAGGGCAAATCGCGATTCGCGAGCAATTCCGTATGACAGGCGAGATTCGTCGTCTCCTCGAACAGACGCACGCTATTCTATCGGCCCAAGAAATAGAAGAGGCTGCTATCAAAAGCGGCATGACTACTATGTTGCAGGATTCTGTGCTGAAGGTGATTGCTGGTAAGACGACATTAGAAGAAATCTACCGTGTCGTGGGCTAAGACACGCACAGAACAGCACATTTCGGCCCAAGAACCTGTGCTCCGATGCTCACGCACCTTTTAGTACGCTCCACTTCGGTACTCATTTTTTGAATCAAACTGCACAATTCCTTGTGGGTCTTCCTAGTGTTTGGGTTGGACGTGGGCAAATAAAAGTGTTGCCCATCTGGGGAAAATAGTGTAGACTCTTACAGATATGGAAAGTGTTATTCAAAAGATAGAGAAGAAATTCTTGAAGTCAGCCGTTGTGAACGTTCGTTCCGGCGATACTGTAAAAGTACATCAGAAAATCCGTGAAGGTAGCAAAGAACGTGTGCAGATCTTCCAGGGTCTAGTTATTCGTACCGATCGTAAGGACTCACACACGAGCCGTATCACGGTTCGTCGCATTGCCAGTGGTGTTGGTGTTGAAAAGAGCTTTTTGCTTCATAGCCCGCTCGTGCTAAAGGTTGAAGTTACCAAGCGAAGCAAGGTTCGCCGTAATTACCTAAGCTACATGCGTAACTTAACGGGCAAGTCTGCTCGTCTGACGGGCGTAGATTTCGACCGTGACGCTGTAAACACGATTCATGATGAAGCGGCAGAAGCCGAAGAAGAACATCTCAAAGAAGAAGTTGCTGCTGCAGCGGAAGCTGATGCCGAAGCTAAAGCTGCCGAAGAAGCAAAGCTTGAAGCCAAAGCCGAAGCAGCACTCGCAAAACACGACGAAGCCTAGATCCTTCAGGCTGCTACCTGCTACAATTAGACCATGATTACTGTTGGTATTGACGAAGTTGGCCGAGGCTGTTGGGCTGGACCATTAGTCGCTGGTGCGGTCGTTTTAACTGAGCCAATTATCGGGCTGAAAGATTCTAAAAAGCTCACAAAGCTGCAGCGCGAAAGCCTATCTTTAGAAATTCATGTCCAAGCTCAGGCAATTGGCCTAGGATGGGTGACACCTCAAGAACTCGACGCGATTGGCCTGAGTGCAGCCGTTGGTTTGGCGATGCATCGGGCTTTGGAACAGATCACGCTGCGTTATGATGAGATTATCGTCGATGGCAACATCAATTATTTCCCTGAAGACAACCGTGCCCAGGCGGTTATTAAGGCCGATGATAGTGTTGCGGCTGTGAGTGCCGCTAGTATTGTTGCGAAAGTTGCGCGCGACGCCTACATGGCCGAAATTGCCAAAAAGTATCCAGAATACGCCTTCGATCAGCATGTTGGCTATGGTACCAGCTTGCACCAACAAATGCTCAAGCTGTATGGTGCGTGCGACATCCACCGTCGTTCGTTCCGGCCAATTCAGGCCCTGACACAAGGCATTATATAACTTCATTCGACACTGGCCGAAAGGCAGAAACTGTCGCGGCGGCCTATGCTGAACTTGTGGGTTGGGTTCTAACGGTCAGGATAGGGTCCGAGTAGACTAGATTTCTTTAAAGAAATCTTGAACAGATTCTAGGTCGCGCTCTAGCCAAACAACGCGGTTAGCAATTTCTTCTAGGCCTATCAAGATATTGCGCTTCAATGGAATTTCATCTTGTTTTGGCTCAAAGAATGTACGATATTGGTCGGCGGCTTTTTGGGTATTGCAGCTGCTGGCGGCATAGCGAGGCAGCATGTCGTATGACTTATCATTGCTGTAGGTTTCGATAATCCAATCCCAGTTTGCAACCATCCATTCCCAGGCTAGCTGGCCAACGTAACGGTTGCGTAACAGATATATGAGCCAACGATCGGCATCTTGCGGTTTGACTAATTTTGCATCTTTGATGCGCGTTAGAAGCGTGGTGGCTTCGGTTTTATCTCGTGTCACGGTTAGGGCGCCACAAATGTCGGCTTGCAGGTCACTATTGCTGGTTGTGGCGTGTAGCTCAACCAAGTATGCAAATGCGTCCAGCTTTTGCAGTTTGACGGGCACGCCAAACACAATGCTTCGTAGTTCCGCAGATAAGCTACTCTGATCTTTTTTGTACGATTCAAAGAGTTCAAGAGATTTTTCGATAATTGCTGGTTCATCGGCATACGCACCAAGCCCAATGATGCTGGCTCGAAGTTTTTGATCGGCGGCAGATTCGCCAGCTTGCTCGTTCCAGCCAAGCCTGGCATATTCTTTGGCGATAAGCTTGCGGATGAGTTGTTTAATTTTTGCCTCTAGACCTTCGTCGTAATCAATGAAGCGGCGGGTTTCGCTAATAATCAGGCCAATCATGTCCCATACCGGTTCTGATGTTTCTGCTTCGTATGATTCTAATAGTTTTAAGACATCGCCGTAGCTGCGGAGTCCGGCACGTGACAGCATGCTCGCATCGTTCAGGAGCATCAGCCGTTCACCGTTAGAAAGCTTGGATTGGCGCACTAGCTCACTCAGTGCTTCGCGTTGAGTTGGCTCGGTGTAATTCACAATGTAGTGACCGTACGCGCCACCGTTAATTCTTGCAATATCGTCCGTTTTGAGTGTGTACGAAGCGCTGCGTGTATCTAGTAACGGAGCAATTTCGGGAGCACTTGGCAGCAGTGATACTGGCCACAGCCGGTCCGCATCAACCTTGTCTGGATTGTCTGAAAAATGGGTCTGTGTGAGTGTTAGCTCATGTCCCTTTTGTGTAACGGTAATAACAGGAAAGCCCGCACGCTCTAACCAGGGATTCATGAACCCACCAATATCTTGGCCGCTAGCCTTCGTTAATGATTCCCAGAGGTCAGCGCCAGTTGTATTGCCGTATTTATGTTTGGCAAAATATGCACTCAAGCCTTTTCGGAATGCCGTCTCACCGATGTAGTGTTTCATCATATTTAGGAGTCGGCCACCTTTGGCGTAGACAATTGAGGGGTCAAATAGTGTGCTGATTTCATCAGGATGATGTACCGAACTCTTCACAGCCTGAACACCCGGTGTGGCGTCGCGTCGTAGGGCCGACAGCCCTTCTTGTGCCGTAAATCCATCCCAAACCTGCCAGTCGGGATACAGCGCGTCGATTGCCTGGTATTCCATCATGTTGGCAAAGCTTTCGTTAAGCCATAAATCATCCCACCATTTCATAGTTACCAGATTACCAAACCACTGGTGCGACGTTTCGTGAGCGATCACCAACGCCACATATTCCCGAACGCTCTGCGAGGTATCACCGGGGTGCACTAGTAGTACCCGTTCGCGGTAGGTAATTAATCCCCAATTCTCCATGGCACCAGATGAGAAGTCCGGTACAGCCACGTGGTCGGCCTTGGCAAGCGGGTAGGGGACACCAAAATAATCTTCAAAAAATTCAATCGATTGCTTCGCGGCTTCCAATGCAAAATCCAGCGAATCGAGCGGCTGGGCTACAGTATTCCAGGCCGAAACCTCGACGCCACTCTTGGTCTTGGTGGTTTTTTTCTGCAACTCACCAATCACAAATGCCAACAAGTAGCTGCTCATCCGCGGTGTTGTTTCGAAGGTTGTCACTAGCGATGAGCCTTCAGTTCTTTGGTTTTTGATGGGGGTGTTCGCCAGCACCGATTCCCCAACAGGAGATGTCAATGTTAGATCGTAGGTTGCTTTGGCTTCCGGCTCGTCAACACAAGGAAAAACTTCGCGGGCATGGTGGCTCTCGAACTGTGTCATGAGCAATGCGTGTTCGGCGTCATCCACCTTAAAGAAACAGGGGTAGAGTCCGGTCATACCACGAGTGATAGTGCCTTCGAATGCTAATGTTAGCGTGTATTCGCCCGGGTACAGCATTTGTTTGGCGTGCAAACGAACTTCGTCGAAGCTTTTCTGAGTATTAATTCGTTCTAGCTCAAAAACCTGGTCGCCCTTTTTGTCATGTCGGGTAACCGTGGCTGCCGTCACCTTCAAATCCTTCTGGTGCAACGTCATTCGTTCGCTTGGTCGCCCAACTTTCTTGCCCTTGATGGTGACCGTCCCCGTGAAACTCATGGTTTCACGGTTGGGCACTAGCGCTAACTCATAATGATTTGGTTGGAACTGTGTAAATAGCCGTGTAACTGATTTCCCCATATCAGACTATTGTAGCATGGGAATTTACTGTTACACGACATTGACAGCGCAAGTCTACTCCACTACAATGAAGGCTGTTAAGTCCGGCCAGCAGGTCGGCTTTTTTCGTAAAAAGAGACACGTTAAGAGACAAGAAACGTTTTTTCGCCCATTACAATTTAGATGAGAGAGTAATAAAACAAGAAAGGAAAACCATTATGGATATGGATTTCAAACAATTAGCAGTGGCTATTAAAGCAATTGCCGAAGAAAAAAACTTACCAGAAGACGCCGTACAAGAAGTCGTCGAGCAGGCACTGGCGGCGGCTTACCGTCGTGATTATGGTGACCGCGAACAAGAAATTCGCGTTAGCATGAACCTCAACACTGGTGAAGTTGACGCGTACGTCAGCAAAGAAGTTGTTGAGCGTGTGGGTGATGATGCTTATGAGATCAGCCTCACTGACGCCCAAGTTATGAAAAAGAATGCCAAAATTGGCGACATGATTGAACTGCACGAAAAGGTCGAAAACTTCGGTCGTGTAGCTGCTCAGACTGCCAAGCAAGTGATCTTACAGCGTTTGCGCGAAGCAGAGCGAGAAATCATCATGGCAGAATACGAAGACAAAATCGGCACGGTTATTAATGCCGTGGTTGCACGTGTGGAAGGCAATATCGTCCGTATCGATCTTGGCAAAGCCCAGGGCATCATGCCCCGCAGCGAACAAATCCAAGGCGAGCGTTACTACCCAGGCCAACGCTTAAAAGTCTTCCTGAAAGACGTAGAGCGTGGCTTCCGTGGTCCACAACTGGTTGTGTCTCGTGGTAACAAAGAGTTCATCGAATGGCTATTCCGCGGTGAAGTCCCAGAAATGGAAAGTGGCGCGGTAGAAATCAAAGCTATTGCCCGCGAAGCCGGTGTTCGCAGCAAAATAGCTGTTGCTAGCAACGTGCCTGGCGTTGACCCTGTGGGTACCTTTGTGGGTGGCCATGGTACTCGTGTGAATGCTGTTATGAGCGAAGTTGGTGAACAAGAAAAAATCGACATCATTGTGTATAGCGACGACATCATCGAATACATCACTAATGCATTGAGCCCAACGAAGGTCAGCAAAGTAATTTTGGACGAAAAGACCCAAAAAGCTCGTGTGATTGTGCCCGAAGACCAATTAAGCATTGCCATTGGTAAGGCTGGTCAGAACGTCCGTCTTGCAAGCAAGCTAGCCGGTTATGAGATCGACATCGAAGCCGACAAGCCTACCGAATCACTGGCCGAAGACACAACTCCAGAAGTCGTTGCCGAAGGTGTGATTGAAACGACCGAACTGCCAAAGGTTCCAAAGCTCAAAAAGAAAACTGATCTAGAAAACTCGCTGCTCGAAGCCATCGAACAGCACGGCGAATAGGGTTCTGAGAGGATATAACTAGCACTCTTGACGTGAGAGTGCTAGTTGGCGTATCATAGTTTGTAGCTGGGAAAAATCACAGCTTTCTTACAAGCAAAGGTGGTATAAACGATTATGATGCCAAGTTCACCCGATTTCCAAGAATTTTTAAACCATTTAACTAACAATGCGTTACAGAGTTTGAAGCACGCCGATGCGATCGCGCGCAGCTTTGGTAGCGCCTATGTTGGTACAGAGCACCTATTGTTAGGCCTGCTTGCCCAAGATGGCAGCATGGGCTTAAAAATGCTCGAAGGCGCTGGTGTAACGCTCGACCGTGCACGCTTGGCCTTGAACATGACACCAAAAACACTGGTTATTAATGTTGGGGCCAAAGGCCTGAGCGAAACAGCCAAGCTGACGCTAAAAATGGCTTACGATGTCGCCCAAGAATACGACCAAGAATTTTGCGGTACCGAACATATTTTGTACAGTATTTTGACCCAGAAAAATGCGCGGGCAACGATTTTGCTGCGTGATATGAACATTAATGTAGACAGTTTGATGAACGAAGTTGAGCAATTCCTAAATCGCCAACAATACGAAGAAAGCGAAACTGCCGACACTAATCGCCGCACCAAAAAGGCCGGTCGTAAAACAGCATTGGACATTTACGGCACAGACCTGACAGCCCAAGCTCGAAATGGTAAATTAGACCCTGTTGTCGGCCGCGAGAACCAAATTCGTCGCGTAGTAACTATTCTGAATCGCCGGACCAAGAACAACCCAGTCTTGATTGGCGAGCCAGGCGTTGGCAAAACCGCAATCGTCGAAGGCTTAGCCCAGCGCATTGTTAGCGAAGACGTCCCAGATAGTTTGCTGGATAAGCGTATCGTGCTGCTCGATTTAGCTGGCATGATTGCCGGTACCAAATATCGTGGTGAGTTCGAGGAACGTCTGAAAAAGGTGATGTCTGAACTCGAAAAAGACAGTAAAACGATTATTTTCATTGATGAGTTGCACTTGATCGTTGGTGCTGGTGCTGCCGAAGGTGCCATGGATGCCGGTAATATTTTGAAGCCAGCATTAGCTCGCGGCAAAATTCAGCTGATTGGTGCAACCACCACTGCCGAATACACCAAGCACATCGAAAAAGATGCTGCGTTGGAGCGTCGTTTCCAGCCGGTACAAGTACCAGAAACCAACCCTGCCGAAACATTGGCGATTCTAAAAGGCCTGCGTAAGCACTACGAAGCCTTTCATGGTGTCACCTTGAGCGACGAAGTGTTGGAAGATGCGGTGACGCTGGCAAAGCGCTACATTAGTGATCGCTACATGCCTGATAAAGCGATTGATTTGATCGATGAAACATCAGCGCACCTGCGCATAGATAAGGGCAAAACTCCGCCCGAAGTCCGTAAGTTACAGAAAGAACTCAAGCTGGTAAACACCCGTATCGAAGAAGCGGTCGACGCCGAAGATTACGAAAAAGCCGCGCAACACAAAACACGCGCCTCACAAATAGGCGAAGAACTCACCAAGCTGCACGCCAATAATAAACAAGCTAAGCGTCTGGTAGTAACCAGTGAAGATTTGGCGGAAGTTGTGGCTCGTATGACTGGCGTACCAGTTCGTAAGGTTATTCGCAGTGAAGCCAAATATCTGCTAACACTGGAAAAGACACTGACGAAATATGTCATTGGTCAGCAAGAAGCTGTCACGGCGGTTGCCAAGGCAGTGCGCCGTAATCGTTCCGGGATTGGGAGCGAAAAACGGCCGATTGGCTCGTTTGTATTCTTGGGACCAACGGGGGTAGGAAAGACCGAATTAGCTCGAGTTTTGGCCCGCGAGTTCTTTGGTAGTGAAAACGCCATGATCAAGATTGACATGTCCGAATTTGGGGAACACCACAACGTCTCACGATTAGTTGGTGCGCCAGCTGGCTATGTTGGCTATGATGATGGCGGGCAATTAACCGATAAAATTCGTCGCCAGCCATATAGCTTGGTCTTGTTTGATGAGATTGAAAAAGCTCATCCAGATGTCTTTAATATGTTGCTGCAGGTGTTAGAAGACGGTCATCTTACGGATGCCAAGGGTCGCAAGATTGACTTTACGAACACCATTGTCATCATGACTAGCAACATTGGTGCCGAGAAGCTGCAAAAAGAAGCGCAGCTTGGTTTCCACGCGACAAACTCAAGTGAGTTGAAGGATTTGGACGAGTTGCATCTTGTAAACGAAACGAGAGTACGTGACGAGTTGAAGAAGTTGATGCGTCCGGAGTTGCTGAACCGAATTGATAAGACAATTGTGTTCCGTGCGCTTACCAAAAAGGACATCTTCAGGATTATCGACTTACAGATTGATGAACTCAAGGCTCGACTGCAAAAGAAAGGCCTGAGCGTCCAGCTAACGTCAGCTGCAAAACAGTATTTACTCGACAACGGTTACGATGCTCACAACGGTGTGCGGCCACTGCGACGCTTGATTCAAGATACCATTGAAGATCATGTGGCGTTTGATGTGCTAGAAGACAAGTTTACCAAGGGCGATATCGTCCAAGTTGCTGCTAAGAGCGGCGAGCTATCGTACGTGACAACTAGCGAATAGTCGTTTTTTGTAAAATCGTGGGCTTATAGTGATTTTCGGCAGTTGCTTGTTTCGGGTACAATGTGTTCTATAAACCGATGAAAACAGCACAGGCACAAATAAAAAAGCGATCATTCGGCTCAGTTGCTGCAGTTATTACGCTGCTGATTTTCATTGGCCTTTTGGGGCTAGCAGCCTTGCATCGCCAGGATATTGACGATTGGTGGCGGCTCAGGCACTATACGGCACCAGTGACGGTGGTGCAGCTAGCCACGCAAGATACAATGACGCCGTACGCCAGGAAAGTTTTGTACGTAAACGCACCGCAGCTACAAACCAAGACTGCTTTTAAGAACTGTAATCTTGGCGCAGAGCAAGCAGCAGTATTGGGCTGCTATCACAGCAACCAAGCGGGTATTTTTGTGTTGAGTGTGACAGATCCGCGCCTGAATGGCATCGAGCAAGTAACGGCGGCTCACGAGATGCTACACGCCGCGTACGATCGCTTGAGCAGCCAGCAGAGGCAATCGGTTGATTCATTACTGGAAGATTATTATGCGTATGGTTTGCACGATCAGACCATTCTGGATCAGATGGCAAACTACAAAAAAACGGAACCGCACGATGTCGTCAATGAAATGCATTCGGTGTTTGGTACAGAAGTCACAAATTTGCCACCTGCACTCGAACAATACTACAAACAGTATTTCGTGGATCGTGCCAAAGTTGCAGGCTTTTACAACAACTACCAGGCGGAATTTACGACTCGTCAAACGACTATCAAGGCTGATGATGCTCAGCTTGCAACGCTGAACACTACTATCAAAACCGACGACACCCAGCTTACAACGCTCAAAAGTCAAATTGATAGCCAAGAGTCGTCGCTTAAATCGCAGGCTAGCCAGCTACAGACAGCACAGGCTCAGCTGAACGAATACCGTCAGGCCGGAAACGCAAGCGCCTACAATGCAGGCATTTCGAGCTATAACTCACAGGCCGATGCCTACAATGCGCAAGCTGCAACGCTCAAGGGCTTGATTGATCAGTACAATCAGTCTGTCGACGTGCGTAATGCTCTTGCTGTGCAGTATCAGCAGCTACTTGCAACGCGTAATAGTGTCGCACTTGAAGCGCAGCAGCTAACGAGCGAGATTACTAGCCAAGCCTCGCCCCTTAGCCAATAAGATAACCAATAAGGCTGCGCTATACTGCCGGATCCTGTAAACTTATAACATTAGAGTAGTTTTGTTTGAGGAGCGAAGATGCCAAAGAAACCAACTAGTCGGTATGTGTGTAGTAATTGTGGCGCAGTAAGCAGTACCTGGGCTGGTCGCTGTGCGCAGTGCGGCGAGTGGAACAGCTTGCAAGAAGAGGTCGACTTGATTGTGGGTGCCAGTAATTTAGCCAATGCCAAGACACTCAAGGCCGAACGAGTCGATAAGCTGGTGAGCCGTGACTTGCCGCGCCTGCAAAGTGGTATTCGTGAAATTGATGATGTATTCGGCGGCGGCATCGTGGCCGGTAGTGTCAACCTGATTGCTGGTCAGCCAGGAATTGGCAAAAGTACGCTGTTGCTCCAGCTAGCCTATGCGGTGGCCGCACACACGCCGGTATTGTATGTGAGCGGCGAAGAATCGGCTCACCAGGTGGGGTTGCGTGCCGAACGGCTTGGCACGATGCGCCAGGAACTAGAGTTGGCGACAACAAACTCGGCTGATGATACGGCGGCTACAATTGCCCAAGGGCAGTACAAGTTAGTCATTGTTGACTCTATTCAGACTATGACCTGTGCTGCAGTTGCTTCGGCGGCCGGCACGGTGTCTCAGATTACGAATAGTACGCAGTTACTTACCTTGGCGGCCAAACAGTCAAATACGGCAGTAATCTTGGTTGGGCATGTTACCAAAGAAGGCTCGATCGCTGGACCGAAGGTACTAGAGCATGTTGTTGACGTTGTGTTGCAGCTAGAGGGCGATCGTTATGGTGGCTTTAAGATTTTGCGCGCTGTTAAAAACCGCTTTGGTTCTACCAACGAAGCGGGTATTTTTGAGATGGTCGAGGAAGGCTTACGGCCGGTTGAAAATCCTTCGGCGGCACTACTTGCTGAGCGGCAAATCACTGATGGCTCGGTTGTGCTTGCTACTATTGAGGGCACGCGGCCCCTACTTGTCGAGGTGCAGGCGCTGGTTAACAAAACCAGCTATGGCTACCCAAAGCGGGCGGCAAGCGGCATTGATTTGAATCGTTTGAACCTATTAGTGGCAATGTTAGAGCGGCGAACCAAACTTAATCTGAGCGACCAAGATATTTATGTAAATATTGTGGGCGGTATGCGTATCACTGAGCCGGCTGCTGATTTGGCAATCTGCATGGCAATTGCGTCAGCTGCAAAAGGCCTGCAACTCAAAAAGAATGCGGCCGTATTTGGTGAGGTTGGACTTAGCGGCGAAGTCCGGCATGTGCCACAAATCGAAAAACGCGTAGCCGAGGCCAAAAAACTAGGTTTTGAAACGGCCATTGGACCACAGCAAAAAACAGGTAAGAAGATCACATTTTTGCATGGTGTAAGTAATATTCGTGATGCTTTGAACACCTTTTTGGAAAGCTAGAAGGCTGAATTATCTAGGAAAGAGCCGGCCTTACGTAGTAGTAATTGGCAGACTCCTTTATTTAGTTTATGGTGACGTCGGTGACTTGTTGTTGTGGTGTTGAGCTGTCGACAATGTCTACTTGGGTATGCGGCGTAACGATTGCTTTACAAGAATTGGTTGTTGCTCCTGCGCAACCGTTTGCTCCTGACGAGATAGGGGTGGTTGTGCCCGTTCTGTAGACGCTGTACGGCCCTGTTCCCCCCGACCATGTAATGGTCGTTTGTCCAGTTGCGCCACCTGGCGTATCGCTAACGAAGGTGAGGGGTGTTATGGTTGGTGCCGCGGCCGGCGCTGGTGTGAAGGTAATAGAATCACTAGTACCGTTTCCTTGGTATAGCACGCTATCGACAACTGTGGCGGTGAGTGTTGCTTGTTGTGCTGTTGTCGGTATATAGGTGAAGCTATACGAGTAGACGTCGCTCGACGTATCAGGGATAGCAACGCTGCTAATAGATTGCCCGCCAAGTGATACGGTAATCGTCGCTGCTGGTGCGGCAGTGTATGAACCACCAGATAATGGATGCCCGCCTGCTTGCTGGCTTGCGGTGACCGTAATGTCACAGCTGACGGTGCTACAAGTGTCGTTTGCTACGCTCACCGAAATAAGCGGTGGCGGATCATTACAGTTATGGACGTCATCGGTTGCAGCCGGAGCTGTTGGGCCACCGTTTGTGTTGATTGACCCCGTGTTTGGTTTGCCGCCGTTAAAGAAGTCGATGTTCCATGACGCTGCATTACTGTTTGTTTGGACGTCTTTGGCAAGTGGTGGCGTACAGCTGGTCGCAACTTTGCCAGAAACCTTGTCCATAGTTTGTGAGGTGTTTGTTTTAGTAGTGCTACCACCGACATACCAGGATGGATAGATGTCGTTGGTTGGGCTTGGTGGGATCTCACCATTGCTTGAGATCTTGTGATTAAGCACGTAGGCAGGGGCAACCTTGATGTCAGACGGTTGCACCCAGTTAACCGGAGTTTTACCAGCATGAGCGGCTTCCATGAGTCCCCGTGTCATCGGTTCGGTCAGTGTTTCCATCTGTGCACCTCGTGGTGCTTGGATGTTGATGTTACGGTTGTGGTTGCCAACCCACGACACCACAGCATACTTGGTTGACCAGCTGGTCATTAGACCGTCGAAGCCGTTGTTGGTGGTGCCGGTCTTGACGGCAAAGTCCCAGCCGTTATCACGTTGGAATTTGTAGCCGTAAGACGAGAGTTTGGTACAGTTTGTGGCGCTACAACTACCTGGCAGGTAGCTGGCATTTGGATCGGAGGCCATGTTGTCAACAATATAGGCGGCGTCTTGTTTGACAACCTGCGTGCCCTTGGGCTGCTGCCATTTGTACAGAGTTTTCCCGCTTGAGTCGTCGATCTGTAAGATGTATGTTCTTGGTATGGCACTGCCCAGTCGAGCCAGTGTCGCCAGCCCATTAACATGATCGTCCAAGTGCAGGAATGCGCCGTCACCGATGGCTGCGGCAGTGTTACATTGGTTAACTTCAGTGAGTGCTTCATCTGCGTAGCAATTGTATGTGTTGCCCTTGACATAGGGATTGTCCATCATGGCGCTTGCCGTGCTGATTGTCTTGTTGATTGACTGGATACGACCTGTAGTCGGGCTCGATTTATCCGTTGGATCAGATTCGAGCATCGCCTTCATGGCCGGTACGTTACGTGAGCCACCAAGTGCGTAGCGAAGCGTAACCGGACCAGGGAATTGATTGTCATAGTCGTAGGCGGCTGGTGCTGTGCCGGCTGGACACGGGGCCGCGCCTTTGGCGAAGGGGTTGTGGTCGCAGGTATTTGGGTAGCCTGGCAGTGCTGTTTTGCTATCGTACAACACGGAGCCAGCGCCAACATTGTTATTGTTGTTGATGAGCGTCGTGTAATCGTACGGCTTAAAGCTTGAGCCCGGTGGTATCAGAACGCTTGAAGCATAGTTGTTTTGGCCATGATCCGGATTGCTAAAGTCTGTTCCGCCGACTAGTGCCTGAATTTGTCCGGTTTGAACATCCTCTAATACTGTCGCTTCCTCGTCAGCTGTTCCTGCTGTTAGCCGTGTAACATTTGGCAAATTACTAGCAACCAGATTTTCTGCAGTGTTCTGTAGGCTGAGATTAAGCGTGGTGATGATTTTCCAGCCACCACGTTGAACAGTTGTGGTGCCGTACTTATTTTCTAGCTCCTGCTTGGCTGCAAGTACAAAATACGGTGCTTTGATGCCTTGATACTTCGGTTGCAATGGTTTAATGAGTGCCAGGACGTCAACTTTTTTCGCGTCGCTTGCCTGCTGTTCACTGATCATGTGCTGGCTTACCATCTGGTCAAGAATGTAGTCCATGCGTGCGGTAAGCGCACTTTTGTCGAACGTGTTTCCAGCGGCAGGGTTAAACTGTGTACTGCCATAAGGCGAATAGGCTGTTGGGGATTTTGGTATCGCAGATAACATAACGGCTTCCGGTAGTGTTAAGTCTTTAGCACCAACCCCAAAGTAGTCGCGAGCGGCCGATTCGACACCATTTTCAACGCCACCGTACGGCGCAACGTTTAAGTAGGCAGTTAATATGTCATCCTTCGAGTATTCTCGCTCCAGCTCAACCGCCAAGATGAGTTCCTTTACTTTGCGAGTAATGGTTCGGTTGTCTGTCCATTGTTCATTAAGCTTCACGAGTTGCTGCGTGATGGTTGAACCACCTTGTGTGCCGCCACCGCCACCAATGGCATCGTGCACCCCAGCACGTAAAATACCACGAACGTCGAATGCACCGTGCTTGTAAAAGTCCTTGTCTTCAATAGCTACCGTGGCTTCACGGATGAATGGTGACATGTCCTTACCTTCAACAGGAATACGTTTCACGGCATCGTAATCTTGCCACAAAACGGTCTGGCCAGTGCTGTCGTAGTAGGTGTTGCTGCCACCTATTTTATCACCAGAGATGTCTTTGATAGACGGCAAGTCCTTGCGGAAATACGCAAACAAGCCAATAACAATCAAGAACATAGCCACAATACCAACGCCAGTGATCTTCAGCGCCATAATCGCACCTTCCCGGCTAAACCAGTAGTGGAAAACGCGGCGTGGGTGCATTCTGTACAGGATTCGCTTCCAGCGGTCCTTAGGTAGGGTACTTAAATACTCAGCTTTGCGAGTGGCGCGAAGAGACTTCTTGGCTTTTCGCTTTTCACTAAAGCTTTGGTTGAGCTTCATCGTCTTGGCGCTGCTACCGAGAGAACTGTTAGCTGTGTTCCGACGTTTTTGGCCTGATGGTCTCTTGAGTTTACTAGAAGCGCTCATTAACTGTGTATGTTTCCCCTCATAAGAATGTCTGCCAGGTATTATAGCAAAATTCTCGCGGCACAATAGACAAAAAGTTCATGCTTTCTCAGTCGTTGCTCAGCTGTGCCTTTCGGTGGCTATGCGCCAAAGTTCCCATGCGTTATACTGGTGCTTAAGATGAGCACAAAACACGTACTACTACATCAATATCGGTATCGTAGATCCTCGAAACTCGACATATAAATTTAAATAATACTATTTACGAGGGACTGCTTTATATGACACTTTCAGAAGAACTAACCTGGCGAGGCTTCGTCAACCAAACAACTTACAAAGATATTACGGCCCTCGACGGCCCAACGATTGCATTCTACTTTGGCGTTGACCCTAGTGCCGACTCCATGACCATTGGCAATCTTGCGGCAGCCATGATGGTACGTCATTTTATCGACCACGGTCATAAAGCGTACCTGCTCGTTGGTGGTGCAACAGGGATGATTGGTGATCCGGATGGCAAAAAACAAGAACGCACACTTCAGTCGCTCGATAACGTTGCGCACAATAAAGCGGCCATCGGCGCCCAATACCGAACGATCTTTGCCGGTAAGGACTTCGAAATCGTTGATAACTACGATTGGTTTAAAGACATGGGTTACTTGACGTTTTTGCGTGAAGTTGGCAAACACGTGCCAATGCGTCAGATGCTGGGCCGCGAATTCGTGCAAAGCAGATTGGGCGAAGAAGGCACGGGTATTAGCTACGCCGAGTTTAGCTACTCATTAATGCAGGGTTACGATTTCTTGCAACTGTACCGCGACAAAGGTGTAACACTGCAGCTGTGTGGTGCTGACCAGTGGGGTAATAGCCTGGCCGGAGTTGATCTGATTCGAAGGATCGATGGTGCCGAAACCCATGTTTGGTCGACGCCACTCATCGTCAACAAAACCACAGGAGTCAAGTTTGGCAAAAGCGAAGACGGTGCTGTCTGGCTAGACTCAGCCAAGACAAGCCCAACTCAGTTCTATCAGTTCTGGATTAACTGCGACGATGCCGGTGTCGAAGATTACCTTAAGGTCTACACAACCTTAAGCCCAGACAAAATTAGCCACGTTATGACCGAACAGATGGCGGATCCCAGTAAACGAGCAGCTCAGAGATGCCTGGCGCATGAAGTGACTGAGCTTGTCCACGGATCAAAAGCAGCAGAGTTGGCCCGCGTTGCGACCAATGTTTTAACTGGTGAAACCGCAGTAAACGCGATCGAACCCGAAGTCCTTGCAATCATCAGCAATGAAATACCCGTTGTCCAAACTTCCAACACGGGTTCCGTTATCGAAGCCTTGGTTTCTGCCGGTTTGGCGAGCTCCAACACCGAAGCCCGACGTCTTATTGATGGTAATGCTATCGCTGTCAACGGCCAAAAACTAAACCGCAGCAATTTCGAAGCAGCTGACTTTCAAAACGGCCGGTTGCTGTTGCGTCGCGGCAAGGCCTTTAAAGACTCAGCACTGGTCGAAGTGCAGGTTTAGCTGGTATACTGAGAACATTATGCCTCAAACCAAACAAGTCGCCGCTCCAGTTACTTCAGCAAAAACATCCCATCGCAAAGCCGATCAGTACAACGACCCCAAGCACAACTATTTGCACTACTGGCAAGGAAGAGACTACGAAGACGCAGCCGAAAAGATCGCTATTTCGCGTCTACTAAAAGACAAGCACTTCCGCCACGCCGTCGATATTGGCGGTGGTTATGGACGTTTGTGTATTTTTCTCGAAAACTACGCTGACAAAGTGACGCTCACCGATCCGTCACGTCAACAGTTGGATATCGGCAAAGAATTCCTGATCGATCATCCAGAAATTGACCGTAAACTCATGCAGGCTGCAAACTTGGATTTTGCAGACGGCTCTGTAGATCTGATTACCATCGTGCGGATTTTGCACCACATTCCAGATCCTAACGCCGAATTTCAGGAAATTGCCCGTGTGCTCGCTCCTGACGGCTATTTCTTGATGGAGTTTGCCAACTATGCACACGCCCGCAACCGCCTTAAGCACATATTGCGTGCCAAAAAAATGCCAACCAAACCTGTTGATATTCGCTCAAAGGCGCACCAAACAAAAGAAGAAATACCGTTCGTAAACCACAATCCAAAAACAGTTATACGACAGCTGCAACATGCCGGACTTGAGGTTGAGCGTGTCTTGTCGGTTTCTAATCTGCGTAGCACAACACTAAAGAAGAATCTGCCGCAGGGCGTTATGCTTGCCGTCGAAAAAGCCATGCAACGCCCATTTGCCGGCATGTATTTTGGCCCAAGCATCTTCTTTTTGGTCAAAAAATCTAAATAGTAATGAAGCGCAAAAAGACTATGGCCCAGAAACTGGTGTTAACTGTGCTGGTGCTCGGCTGTGTTTGCTTTGCTATCGGGGCTGGCATTTGGATGAAAAATTTCCTTGGCATCTATGGCATAGCTGGCGAACCATGTTTCACTGCTAGTACCTCTAGTTCAAGCTGTGATCGAGCACTGACGAAGCAGTTTGACGCACTGGCAAGGGGGCGTGACATTGGAGAATTTATTATGGCTGGCGGTATTATTATGGCAGCAGCATCGGCGGTAGTACTTGCCAAGCTTGACCACCAATTAAAAATAAGGCAAACACAAGCCAGCAAACAATAACAGGCTATACTGTTTTTATGAGTTTTGAACGTCCATTAACGGAGATTAAAGGTGTTGGGCCAGCGGTAGCAGCCAAATTCACCATACTTGGGCTTAAAACCGTTGCCGATTTAATTAATTATTACCCACGTCGCTACGACGATTATTCGCAAATAACACCAATCAAAAAACTTACCAAACCGGGTCCTGTGACGATTGAGGCTAGAATTACGAGTATCAAAGGGCGATATGTCCGCCGTGGCATGCACATAACAGAGGCAGTAGCGACAGATGATACGGGGAGCACCCGGTTAGTCTGGTTCAATCAGCCATATCGTGAACTGGGTATGAAACGCGACCAAAACTATTTTATTTCAGGCAATTTTGAGCTCAGCCACCAGCATTTTGCTATCCAAAATCCCTCAACCGAGCTATCGAGCGAATTCCCGATTAACACCGCTCGGATTGTGCCAATTTACCGCGAAACAAAAGGCCTCAATTCGCGGTTGATTCGCAACGCACTCAAACAAGAAATTGCCGCGATTGAACAGTTACCCGAAACAGTGCCCGCATGGCTCGTAACAGATCATGCGTTGTTGAGCCGAGCCGAAGCTATCAAAGCGATTCATTTTCCCGAAACTAGCCAGCAGCTCGAAACTGCTCGGCGTCGCCTTGGATTCGAAGAAGTGTTTGAATTAAGTCTGGCGAGCCTGCTCAACAAAAACGAACTGATGGCCAAACATGCTCCACCAGTGCCATTCACCGAGGTAATTGCCAAGGATTTTGTCGGCAGTATGCCATTTGACCTAACCAACGCCCAGCGCAAAGTCGTCTGGCGAATTTTCCTAGATATGCAAAAATCACAGCCCATGAACCGCTTGGTCGAGGGTGACGTTGGCTCTGGAAAAACGGTGGTGGCTGCCATGGCGGCAGTCATGGTGTTGCACCACGGGCACCAGGTGGCACTGATGGCTCCCACGGAGTTGCTGGCCCGTCAGCACGCTGATACGCTTTATAAGCTGCTGGAGCCACTCGGTTTTGCCGATCAGGTTGGTTTGCTGGTGGGCGGCATGAGCGCCAAGCAAAAAACAACTGCCCGCGAACAGATCGCAGCCGGTAAAATTCGTTTGATGGTTGGTACCAATGCACTGATTCAGGAGTCGGTCGATATGCGTGGCTTGGAACTAATCATCATCGACGAACAACACCGCTTTGGGGTTGATCAGCGTAAATCGTTACAGGCCAAAGCCGGCCACATGCCGCATGTACTCAGTCTGACGGCCACGCCTATACCGCGAAGTCTGGCATTAACACTATACGGCGAGCTTGATATATCGGTACTGGACGTGAAGCCGCCTGGCCGCCAAACCATCATTACCGAAATTGTGTCGCCAAACTCACGGGCCCAGCTCTATCAAAAAATCGATGCCGAATTGTCTGCTGGCCGCCAAATGTTCGTGGTTTGCCCACTAATTACTGAATCAACTATGCTAGCCGTTAACTCTGCCGAAAAAATCTACGAAGACTTCAGCACACGTGACTTCAAACACCGGAAAATTGGCTTGCTACACGGCAAAATGAAGCCTGACGAGAAAAACGAAGTCATGCAGCAATTTGTCGACCACAAGCTTGATATCCTAGTTTCTACCACCGTCATTGAAGTAGGTGTTGATGTCTCAAACGCGACGATTATGCTGATTGAAGCTGCCGAGCGCTTTGGTTTGGCTCAGATGCACCAATTACGTGGCCGCGTTGGACGAGGTAAAGACCAAGGCTACTGCTACTTGATGATGAGTGACTCTACGGCACCCAGCAAGCGACTCAGGGCTCTGGAGCGTAGTAGTGACGGCTTCAAGCTTGCCGAGTTGGATCTTGAGCTGCGCGGTCCAGGCGCAATTTATGGCCGCGAACAGCACGGTCAGTTAGACCTAAGGATTGCCAAGTTAACAGACGTAAAACTAATAGCCGAAGCCCGCGCTGCCGCCCAGGCCACTATCGACAGGGGTGAAAATTTGCTACACTATCCTCAGTTACAAGCAAACGTTCGGCGGTTGCAAGCCGTGACGAACTTAAATTAAATATGTATTCTGGAACCACTTTAACTCCTCTAAAATATTTTGATGCTTGGTTCGGCGCGCACCAAAAAATTAATAGAGTCTCTAGAAGGCACCTTGCTGGTCTCTTTGAAGGTTCTGGCTACTACTTTCCGTCGGTCAATCAGATGACTAAATTTGAAGGTCAGAACGGGCCGGATGGCATTAAGCGAAAGGCCCCCGGACAAGATGAGCCATGGCACTTTTACGACCCTCGCGATCCAGATGATAAAAAGTTGCTGACAGTCATCGATTACCATTACAAGTTGCTTGTCGAGGCTCTGCGCGAGCACAATCAAACACGGGCGGCGTTTGAGGCGGCTTGGTTAGCCCATGCTCTTGTCGACGGTTTAACACCGGCCCATCATTATCCATACGAAAAAGAGCTTTTAAAGCTCCGTAGTGGGCAGGGCATAGACACGCGGACAAGTATTAAAGAAAAGGTATTCATGCACGGTGACACAATCGCCGAACGGTTAGGCAACAACTGGAAAATGTGGGGTGATAAAGGGTTGTTGACCACGCATGTCGCCTTTGAAATGGGCATTGCGGTTATGGTTTCACCGTTACGTTTCAGGAGAGGCGTGCCAACCGATGTTGAGCTTCTTGAACTCCGTCAGAATGGACTCCCAGAGCTGTTTAAAAAGCGAGCTTGTCAGATTGCTAACTTAGATATGTACGAGAGTTTCTACAAATCTGGCTGGACCCCAAAGCTTGCAAAACAGGCCCGAAAAGAACTCATGCCACTGATCGTAAATACCGTAACGCTTGCTTGGTATGGTGCGGTCATGGACGCAAAGAAAGCACTTAAAAGTCATCAACAGAGGGCTGTCTAGGCCACTAACCCAGAGTTTTTACAGTTTTTGCTGTAGTAGATCCGGAAAATCTGTCATTATACAGTCAACATTGGATACAATAAGTCTGTCCATTGCACGGCCGCTGTTGACCGGCCAAGCGTTCACCGCAAGGCCATTTTTGTGAGCTAGCTGCACGAGCCTGGTCGTTATAAGTGTATAGTAGGGGTTTATACCGGACGCTTGGCAACGCTTAGCCCTCCAAACAGTAAGGTGGTAAAAGAAGGGTAACGGAAAGCACGAAAGGCCAGTGATGCTTTCCGGCAGGAGCTCGTGAATCATTCTTAGATGTTTACGATTAAACCCAATGACCCGAAGCTCATTCATCTTATAACGATGATCTGAACAATATGCTGCAATCACATCGGCAACTGCTGTTGCAATAGCTCCTTGGGCGCCCTTGAGTTCAATATAAATAATGGGATTTACGCCTTTATATTGGCCCTGGAGCTCTGTCAGTACTAGTTCCAAGGTGGCTAGCCGCCCCTCCTGGATAGCCGTTTGAAGCTCTGAAAACTCTAATTTAGAAAGCTCCTTTTGGCCATTGATCGATAGTTTTAGATTTTTATCGTGGACGACCAGCAGTTCACCGGTTTTACAGAGACGTACATCGAGCTCTACCGAACTTGCACCCATACGCAGCGCTTGTTTGAAGGCGATAATTGTGTTCTCTGGAAAGCTGGCCGATGCTCCGCGATGTCCACAATTTATAACAGTCATGGTGGTTAGTTTGACGAACGAGGTAATCTTTGTAAAGCTCATTTCCGGCAAGGGGCAGTGTTTGCTAAGCTAGGGTTATGAGTATTGCACATCATCGATTAAATACGTTATGAGAATTATAGCCGGAACACTTGGTGGTCGGATTTTTGATAGCCCTGGTGGTCATCGTACCCACCCCATGGCCAGTAAAAACATTGGTGCCTTGTTCAATGCATTGGGTGATGTTCATGGCTTAACTGTTTTGGATGCGTTCGCTGGTAGCGGCGCGCTCAGTTTTGAGGCAATTAGCAGGGGTGCCAGTAACGTCGTGGCGATTGATATTGACAAGGAAGCTTACGAAACCATTGTTGCCAACGTGGCAAAATTAGGCATTGAAACAGGCATCATGGTACTGCGCAAAAATGTCGGTGGCTGGACCCGCAATAACCAGCACAAAACGTTCGATCTAGTTCTGGCCGATCCACCCTACAACGACATTCGCCCCGATCTGTTACAAAAACTGTCCCAGCAAACAAAACCTGGCGGCCTCTTCGTAGTATCGTGGCCTAGCAGCGAACCAATCCGCCCCTTCGAAGGCGTCGAACACATCGACACCAAAAGATTTGGTAATGCGCAGCTGGTGTTTTACCGCAAAACCCAGTAAAATACATCGAGTTAAACTTATTCCGCGCGAGTGGTGGAATGGTAGACACGCTGGTTTTAGGAGCCAGTGCCGTAAGGCATGGAGGTTCAAGTCCTCTCTCGCGCACCATTGGTATATTAGGGGTATATAGGTAACAGAGGTCACGACAGCTAGATCGTGACCTTTTTCTTGCACCGGTACTCGACGCTCGTCGTGTCCGTGATCATTGACCTCTGTCAGAGAGTTTTAATCCTCTCAAGGTCACTGCCGACCGGTACACGTTTTTGGGCTGGAAGACTGCGTTGGCGACCTCTGTGGAGCCCAGACCGCATGTACTGGTGGCGTTGTGCTAATGACAACCTCAGTCGTCAAGTCTGGCGATATGCTTTAGTATGGCACCGGGAGATTTCTGGGAAATATCAGTAGGTAGGGCATCCAAGAAGAACTGGCCATCTTCGTAGTACTTTTGCGGCGTGTAGAGCGCCTTGTGAACCCTGGAACTGAGATACAAGTCGTTTACTAGCGCAGCACGCTGGTTGTATTTGGCAGTTGCTGCCGCCTCAACTGTTGGATTGTCAATGATTTCATCTATCATCGATCCAGCCGCAATCTCCAGTAAGCGATGTCCAGTGGATCGGATCTGTTCTTCATTTTTCCCGAACGCGTCACCATTCTTGCGCAGAATTTCATCGTACAGCTGACAGTTGTAGTAGAACTCGGATATTGAGTCCCAGTCATCCCGGTCAAGGTCGCTGATGAAGAGGTACTTGTAGCGACTCCAACTCTCAGATCTCATTACGAACTCGTTCTCAGGCAGCATCTTGTCTCGTGCGGCCCTGTCTTTAATGGCTATCAGCTTGCGCTCGGCGCTCTTAATTTCCATCAATACCGTGTTCGCTGCGTCTCGCTTAGCATCCCTACGCTGCCTCCGGTAGACAAAAAATGCTGCGAGACCTGTAATAATCGTCGCTACCGCGACAGTTGCATTAGAGTCAAATATGTATGAAGTCACGCTCATTAGTACTTTTATTTAGCGCCAAGTTGGCCTGAACGTCAAGTACATAGTACCCGAATCACGAATTAACCCCCAATAGATAAAGCACGCTACACTTTCTCTTGTAAATCGCTTAAAACAAACAGGAGAAAAGCAATGCGTGCTTTACAAAAACAGCATATCGTAGATGTCTACGTTTGGGTAGACGACTGTCTGCCCACCGAAGTGAAACCGGGGGTCAAACCAGTCCTTCGCGACAGTGAACTGCTGACCATTCTTATCTGGGATGGGCTCAACGAACCCCATAAAAATCTGTCGGCTGTGTACTCGTGGATTGGGCGTGAGTACCAGGATTACTTTCCGAAACTACCGAAATACCAGAACTTTGGGGCTCACTGCCACCGGTTATTACCCAAATTGGTATGGTTTCTAAGCTCGTTACTAGCTAGTGGTGCACCACTCCGCTTTGCCGACTCTACCATGCTGCCGGTCTGCAGGCCCATTCGGGCTGACCGGCACAAGGTAGCCAAAGGGGTGGCTCAGTTCGGCAAGAACTGGCAGGGTTGGCACTACGGCTTCAAGCTGCACGCGGCCATTGACCACCCGAACAGACTAGCTGCACTCGTATTTACGCCAGCCAACGAGCATGACAACCAAGTCATGGAACGGCTCGTGAATAGCCAGACTAGAATACTGGTTGGTGACAGTCACTACGGCGGCAGTGTCATGCGAAAACGTCTGTGGAAGAAGTACAGAACCATTGTTGTGGCTCCGCCACACCACACCCAAAGAAAGAAGCTCATAACAGATTGGCAGCTACTACTGCTCCATATGCGCCCAAAGATTGAGGCTACGTTTGGCAAGCTCAAAGAACAACACTTCTTGGTCACTTCGTTCCCCAGAAGTGTCAGGGGCTACTTTGTGCACTACCTACGTACGTTACTCGGTTACCAGATGGGAGTTAATTCGTGATTCGGGTTATAGTGATCCTCACCAATTAAACGAGGATCAACCGCTATGCCCCGACTATCAACCGACACCTATCTATGGCGTCACGACTTCCTAAGCTGTATATGGGAGAACGACCGGCGGCTATTCGCCCTACTGTCACCCACCCAGCAACGAGAACTGCACCGCTACTACCTGCCATCAACTGACCTGACCCTAGATCAGCTCGGCCAGCACCGTCGCCACCTGGATCAGTCGGAGCCATCCCTGGGTGCCCGTGCCGGCAAGCACTACGCCGTTCTACACGAGACCTTCAACCACATCTGTGACACCTACGGCCTGGACACAGTGCTGACCGGCAGCGCCGTTCCGGACTACGTCGCCAGTCACCCCCGTCGAACTGTCCGCTATGAGCCAGCCCATGGCTCAACCCGCATCTTCTCGGTTGCGGCGGTCGCCAAGCCAGAACCAAACGGCAAGTTGCTCGCCCAGGCATTGCTACGACTCGCCGACCAACTGACCACACAGAACCAGCCAACGGACGTCGCACCTGACGAGCAGGCCGCAGCCTGACTCCAAAAGCAGGCAACCCAGCTTCATGTTTCACAACGTCGGTGGTCGCCAGTTCCGGGGCCGAATCGGCACATCAGCTTTGACCAGCCAGCGGTGCACCGTGTCGACGGACACGCCGTAAGTTCGGGCCAGGGCATTCATTGACGATCCGGCCAGATACGTCTCAATCAGGTTCGATCGTTGCGCCTGGGTCAGTAAGCAGCCCACCGGCCGCGTCACCACCTTGCGCCGTTTCAGATGCGCCCGCACCGTCTGCTCATGCAGCACAAACCTGGCAGCCAACGACCGCATCGACGCACCACCTTCGTAGGCAGCAACCAGCTCATCGATCTCGCTGACGGTCAGCTTGTGGTTGACGCGGACCAGTGACAGCCGGACACGAGCTGCCTCTTCCCCCACTGAGCCCGACTGGGCCACCGCAGCCGAAGCCGCCCCACGACCCGAACGGCTACCCGATGCCAGCGCGGTGGTTAGGCGCACCAGGGACGGAGAGAAGTTTGAGAGCTGGTCTCTCAGGTGCACCATAAAGTATGAAGCAGTTCTGAAGGAATTTCAGATTTATTATGACCTCTGTTATCGGGGTCTTTTTGATTGACAGCTATTAGTGGATTATTCATATGCTTGCCTCCTGAATAGATGAACGATACACTTTATACAATAAAGGGAGTACTCTATGCCTCCATTTGAAACGCACATCGTGAGGACTGTTAACGTTTCGCGCTATGAAGAACTTGAGGCTATCGCGGAAAATGTTACTAGCATATATGAACAAGTTGCGAAAGCTGGTGGCCACGTTGTTGCTCAGTGTGTGATTGATGGGCCAGCCTTGCCTCCCATTGGACGACAAAAGGAGCCGGAAGTATATTCCCAGGCTATCCTTATCACCGCCGAACTTCCTGACCAGCCTGTTGAAGCGGCCCCCAAGATTGGTGGCTTGGTTTGCCGTGACTGAGTCTTCAGATGAACGACGAAGAACTGGCAGTGTGGGCACGCAGCAATAATGTCTACCGAACATAATATTTTATATCTATCAACAATATGCTACATTAAGGCTAAATGAATAACTTTGAGGTATGTGGTGTCGCTAGCTGAATTTCCAGATATAGCCAAGAACGTGGCCTTCGCAAACGGTAACACGCACCCAGAATTGGGTAAACGGGTTGCTGCGTTGTTAGGGATTGAATTATCGCCTGTCAAATTTGCTAGATTCGCCGACACAGAAACGTACGTGCGGCATGAGGAGTCGGTACGAGGTAAGCTCTTAGTCGCCTTCCAAACCCATGCCCCAGTGGATGGCAACTCCACTGCCGATTCTTTCTATCAGCATCTTCAAATGATTGATGCAGGTGCTCGTGGCGGTGCGGCCAAAGTGATGGCGGTGGCACCTTGTATGGCAGGATCAAGACAAGATCGGCAAGTTCTTCCAAGAGAGGCTGTATCGGCCGATCTAAATCTCGATCTATTGAGATCCGCAGGCGCAACCCATTTTGTAACAGTTGACATACACGACACCCACACACTGACCTCGTTCAGAAAACCAGGAGTATATGATCATTTAACTGCACAGCCGGCATTGCGTGCCAAGCTTGCCGAACTTATGATCGGTGATCAGGATGACTATATCATGATTGCTCCCGATGAAGGACACTCGAAAATCCTACGAGCACAGGCCGAGCTGCTTGGCGTAGAGTTAAAAGATATGGTGAAAACGAGAGATAAACATAGAGAAGTGGTATCGCATGTTGGTCGGGTTGGTGACGTGGAAGGCAAGACCTGTTTCATCATGGACGATATGATTAGCACTGGTGGTACGGTCGCATCGGCAGCAGAAAAATTGCATGAATCCGGTGCCAAGAGGATCTACGTAGCCGCGACACATCCTTGGTTTTCGGGTTCAGCTGCCGAGCGCCTAGCGGATGCACCCATCGAGCAGATCATTGTGACCGATACACTGCCTATCCGTGACGAGGTACAAGAACGACTCGGTAACAAACTGCAAATAGTCTCATCTGCTGAGCTAATAGCAGACGGTCTCAAGCAAATACTAATTGGCGGCTCGGTATCTGGGCTGTATGAAGGACAGGGCGGTAACTATTCGTAAGAATTAAGAGAGATCTGAGGCTATTTACGGCAAGGCTCTATAAAACCAGAACGTCTTGTAGGGCTGTTGTGCATTAGTTGCACCAAATTAACTGATTTCCAGAAATGCTTTGAGCCCAAGCTTAAATTCAGATAGCTTGTCGTTGGAAAGAGTGCCTAGCACTCTTTTAATCATCATTTTATCGAGCGTAGCTATTTTGTCGGGCCTAATAAAGCTATCTGTCACGATAGAGCCTTTGGCGAAGTCGCTAGATTTCAAGGATATTGCTCGCTTACTATGGTAGCGCTTACTGGTAATCTGACAGAGAACGATATTTTCAAATTCTGCAATGCCAATGATAAGACATGGTCGTAACTTATTGCTTTCAAGATTAGAGAAAGGAAACGTAGCCAGTACTACTTGTCCGATTGATAGCTTTTCCATGCTTCCTCCTCTTCAGGACGTAGCCAGTCTTTAGCAAACGAAGCCTCAGAAACAGAGGCAAACTCAGGCACCTCTATGGATTTTTTTGCGGGCACAATTTTAATTTCACCTTTTTTAACCTGAATATCTACATCTTTTTGGATGCCGCTTAGTATAAGTATGTCTTTGGTGAGACGTATACCTTTTGAATTACCGATCTGTATAATAGTTGACTGCATAGTAATTACTATTGTACTTACATAATGCATTGTGGTCAAGCTTTCATACGCCGTTTGTAATGCATTTTTTGAAAAAAACAAACCAGAACTTACGCTTAGGTGTATTCGACAAAGCGACGGAAAGTTTGACAAGCTTACTTTACTTTGCTAAAGTAATGGACATGTTAAAACAAGTTTCATCGGTGTTGCAGACAGAACAGGCCAAGCAGTTAGCTTCTGCTTTGGTTGCTATTGATGATGTTAAAACCATGCAAAACTTCTTGCGCGATGTGATGACCGAAAAAGAAATAACAGAGGTTGGTGCGCGCTTAGAAGCAGCAAAAATGCTCCAAAGTGGTGCCAAATACACCGAAATTATCGCCAAAACCAAGCTTTCCAGTCGCACGGTTGCACGTATTAGCGATTGGATGCAAAACGGCATGGGTGGCTACGAAGCTGTTCTTAAAACTGAGCACCACAGCCATATATTGCCAGCTCGTGCTGCATAGTTAGCTATTCTTTCGAACAAGCAAACGTCAGCACGTCGCTGGCGTTTTTTGTTGTATGAATTGAAGATAATTAATTAGGAGAAATATATGAGCAAGTTTGAAATAACTACTACGAGTGAAATGAATAATTTTTTGGAAACGAATGTTGCGACAGATGCTCGGTTACCTGCCAATGCTAATTTACTGTTGGTTGAGGGTGAGTTGGGTAATGTTACAACGTCGGAGTTGGATGAGCTGATGTACGTTTCGAGGAGGTCACTTCATCTGTGTTGATTTAGTGCGGTTGGCAAATAAACTTGCCTCGCAAATAGCTGATGAAGAGTTGAATACGGCGGTCGCCGTGGGCGAAAGTGGCTACAATTTTGCAATTAAACTTGCTAAAGATTGTACCAAGCTACCGATGACCACCATTGGCTTTAGTAGGGAGCGCGAGAAGCGAGATCTTGTGTCCCAAGACATGCAATGCCAAGAGCCCCCGTTTCTAATTGACGATCTGGCTGTCAGCGGACGTACACTTGCCGTTGCAAATGACTATGTAACTCCTGGGGCACGAGGTGTTGGGGTGGGGATGCTTTTTAAAAGCTCAAGTACGCGCCGCTTGATTGATATTACGGATGTTCGGGCTGCCATGATTTACGAGCGTGAAGGCGGTGGTAGGCCGCCAATTAACTCGCTGGCTTCCTTGCAAAACTTTCCCGAACGCAGCCAAGCTTTGGCTGAACGGTACTTTGAAGGTAGTCAGGCGGCATTTTGTGATGCAATTGCCCAGGCGGAGACACGAGTATGAAGAGCTGGAAAGATAGCATAACCGACGGCATAACGATTGTCTCTGATCCAGGTCTAGACGATCTGCTAGCGCTCACATTGCTTGATAAATTAACCAAAAATACACCGAAACAGCTCGTGTCGACATTTGGCAATATGAGTGCAGAGGTAACTGCTCAAAATGCGCAAGATTTTGTGTCACTTGCGGGCCGATCTTGGCAGTACAGGTCTGGGCCGTCGTTGCCACAGAACGGCAAAGTCAACGAAGCTTGGATAGATGAAAAACAAGGTGCAAATGGACTTTGGGATGTTCGGCCTACAATGGGCAAAACACCTAGAGTGGAGGCGAAAAGTGCGGGCTATAGGTCGATTATATCGCTTGCTACGCTAACAGAGGTTGCTACGCTTTTTGAGCGAGGCCCAGTCGATAATTTGCTTATCATGGGAGGCCTTTTTGATAGATTTGAAGAAAACGGCAACCCTGCCGAGCTTAATATCCGATTTGATGTTGAAGCGGCAAAATGGGTATTCGAAAACTGTGTTCAAACAGATGTGAAACTTGTGCCAGCTGAGGTCGCCTTTGATGTTGGCTGGTCACGAGCAATGGTCCAATCAATCCCGGAAACAACCACTACCAATATTTGGCTGAAGCAGTTGTTGCTAGCAGGTTACGATAATGGTCGATATACTGTAAGTAACGAACTTTATGATCCGCTGGCCGTATTCTTGGCATTCTATCCGGCCTACGCATCTTGGCGCCGGAGTGGGGTGAGGGTTATTCCGAGAGGTAAGCGTCGGGGTCAAACAGTGTTAGATAGCAGTAAACCATCTTGTGATATTGCGGTAAGAGTTCTTGACCCAGATTTTGTTGCCAGGAAAATGTTTGACATCATATTTCAAGGGGCGAGCTATGAGTAATGCAGAAAAGCTTGCCCTATTCGATCTGGACGGCACCCTTATTGATGACAACTACCAAATAACAGACCGGTCAATATACAGTGCGGTCGCAGAAGCCCAAGATGTGGGTTGGAAGGTCGGACTTAACTCAGACACGCCATACGAGGCACTTGAGGTATGGCGCGAGCGCTTTGGAATGAAAGGCCCGATTATTGCCGAGAAAGGTGCTGTGGTGGAGCTGGATGGTATGCCTGCGTGCGATAACGGCGATGTTGCGGCTGTTCTTGACGCCAGAGAGAATATTGGTTGCTATGCCGCTAAACAAGGTATCGCTGTCTGGTCTGGAAACCCCGTTGAGGCCATTCGAACAGGCTTGCGCGTAGGTGAGCCTGGTCAAACGGCCATGCTCATAAATACGCTGAGCCGGTGTTCGTTGCGCTTTTTTGTTCGAACTGTGGATGTGGACGGTAATTTGCAACTTGACGATGTTCGCACGCAACAAGTTATCCAAGACTGTCGACAGTTCTTTCCGGCTTTCGATAGCCTAGAAGAAGACAATAACCCGGCTTCTGGACTTTTGATTGTGTCAAGAAGAGGAGTTACAAAGCGTGCTGGAGTGCTGAGGTTGATGAGTAGCATAGGGCTATCGAGATGTATCATGGTGGGCAACTCGATGAGCGATTTTATAGGTAATGATATCGCCGAACAGGTTGCAGTAAGTAATGCTTCGCTCGACTTTAAACAAGCAGCCAGTGTGGTTGTTGACGAATCGCTCACGACAGGGTGTGTGAGCATCCTACGACAGTTGGTTGAGCGAGAAGTACCGAGCTCAAGGCATTAAGGCAAAATTAACAGATGGAAAATTTATCCCAAATAACATAAGATAGAGGAAATATGGCACTAAGCACACAACCCTACAAAGGCGCACGGGATTTTTACCCGGAAGACATGCGCTTCCGAAACTTTATGTTTGCCAAGATTCGCACCGTTTGCGAACGGTTTGGCTATGAAGAGTACGATGCACCAATTCTGGAACCAACCGATTTGTATCTAAGCAAAGGCAATCAAGAAATTATTGATGAGCAAACCTACACTTTCACCGATCGTGGCGGCCGTAGTATGACCATTCGTACCGAAATGACGCCAACCGTCAGCCGTATGGTGGCCGCAAAACGCCAGGAATTGGCCTATCCAATTCGTTGGTATAGTATTCCAAACCTAATGCGCTACGAGCGTCCCCAAAAGGGTCGTTTACGCGAGTTCTGGCAGTTAAATGTCGATATCTTTGGCGTGGCTGGTGTTGAGGCAGATGTTGAAATCATCACGGTTGCCGACCAGATTTTTCGAGAATTTGGCGCAAAACACGACATGTACACCATTAAGGTTAATGGCCGTAAGTTTGTAAACTTCATTCTGGGCGACTATCTTGGGCTCGACGGAGTCCAGCAGACAAGTGTCATTCGGTTGGTTGACCGCATAAACAAGATTGAGCGAACAGATTTTGTCACTCAACTCGATGGGCTTTGTAGTCCGTCGCAGCGCGAAGCTGGCACTGTCGACAGGTTGCTCAGCATCTTGGCTGCCAAAGACTTTGCTGCGCTGCCGCAAGAAGTCCAGGCGCACGAATCGCTGCAACCTATCAAGCAAACACTTGAGCAGCTTGAAGCACTAGGTATTACTAATGCAGTGTTTGACATAGCACTCATGCGAGGCTTTGATTACTATACCGATATTGTCTTTGAAGTGTTTGATAACGATCCGGATAATAATCGAGCAATGTGTGGCGGCGGTCGCTACGATGGCCTAGTTGGTGCATTTGGCGTTGAGCCAGTTCCTACTGTTGGGTACGCTATGGGTGACGCGGTGTTGGCCGAGTTTTTGAAAGGTCACAAACTTGCACCCGTACTCAGTACAGAGACTAACGCTTATGTCGTACTAGCTGGCGACGTTTTTGGCCAGGCTCAGAAAGTCATCGCCGATTTGCGTGCAATGGGTTTGAACTTGGCAGTGGATCTGAGCGGCAAGAAAGTTGGTGACCAGATACGGCTTGCCGACAAAAAAGGCATTCATTTTGTGATTATTATTGGCGAAAACGAGCTTGCAGATGACCAGTTTACGGTCAAGAATTTAAAAACTGGTGTTGAAGAAAAACACGGCTTGGAGCGTATTGTTAGCATTGTTAAAGACTATCGTCACCCCGACAACGAAGATGAACTGTAGAGCTTGTTGCTCGTAATCAGGGCTCGCATTACGTAATCTGATCTGTTATAGTAGGCAACTATGCAAATCACCAAAAAACAACTCACCCCAACTAGCGTCAAACTAACTATTGTTGCAGACGGCGCGCTGCTCGAAGAAACGAAGACAGCAGTGCTTAACCGCTTGCGCAAAGAAGTCAAAATTCAAGGCTTCCGATCTGGCAAAGTGCCTTTGGCTATGGTCGAAAAAAGTGTCGACCAAAATCTGCTACAGTCTGAATTCATTGATGCTGTGCTTAATGCCGTGTACGCCGATGCATTAGAGCAGGAAAAACTACGTCCTGTGAGCCAGCCTAAGGTCTCTGTGAGCAAGTTTGTGCCATTTACCACCGTTGAAGCCGATATAGAAGTCGAAGTCGTTGGCGACCTAAAATTACCAGATTACAAGAAGTTCCGTCTGGCTCGCCCAGCGGTTAAGGTTGAAGCAAAAGAGGTTGATGACGTTATTGCGAACCTGCGCACTCGTGCTGCCGCCAAAGAAGACGTAGATCGGGCCGCTAAAGACGGCGATCAAATAACCATCGATTTTGCTGGCACTGATGCCAAGACTGGCGATGCAATCGACGGTGCCGATGGTAAAGACTATCCGCTGATCATCGGTAGCAAAAGCTTCATCCCTGGTTTTGAACCAGAGTTAATCGGTCTAAAAGCTGGTGATGAAAAAACCTTCACCATTACATTCCCCAAAGATTACGGTGTTGCCACCCTGCAAAGCAAAAAGGTGACATTTGTTGTAACTGTCCACAAGGTGCAAGAACTAGTTGAACCAAAGCTAGACGACACCTTTGCGTCTACTGTTGGTCCATTCAAAACGCTTGCCGAATTAAAGGCCGACATCAAAAAACAGCTCAGCGCTGAACGAGAAAACGAAGCTCGCCGTGCATACGAAAGCGAACTACTGGAAAAGCTTGCGGCTAAGACTGTCGTTGCCATTCCCACCTCAATCGTCGAAGAAGAAATTGATCGTCACGAGGCCGATGAACGCCAGAACCTAACGTATCGTGGCCAAACCTGGGAAGAACACCTTAAAGAAGAGGGCATCACCGAGGCTGAGCATCGTGAAAAACAGCGTCCTGCTGCCGAATTGCGCGTTAAAGCCGGCCTATTGCTGTCCGAAATCGCCGATGCCGAAAAGATCGACGTAAGTGAAGACGAAATTGAACTACAGGTGCAACTACTTCGTGGTAAATACACCGATCCAGGTATGCAAGCTGAACTCGACAAGCCAGCCGTCCGTCGCGACCTAGTATCACGCCTTTTGAGCGAAAAGACTATCGCCAAGCTATCTGAATACGCCACCGCCAAGTAGCTTGATAGATTCCATTAATTAGTTTATAATCAGATATCATGTCTGAGAGTATTCAAGTAGCAAAGCGTGGGGCTATTAAGCAAGCGTGGGGCGCGGCTGCCGTTGGTGCAGGTCTGATTATTGGTACTCATTTGACGGGAAATCACTTTGCTAATGAGCATCGTAACGAGTCGCTTTTTACTGAAGCTGGTCGACCGTCGGCTCTCGACAGCATAGAAGCTAACTTTGGTGATGCTGAAGTCATTGAATTTATGGTAGGTACTGTTGCCGTCGGTGTCTACGGTCGTCGGGCACTTCGTGCCGGGGCGTTGCCCCGTACGCAAAGTGTTTATTGCAAGGTCAGAGACACTGCGGACATGTGGTTGGACGCTCATGTGAGGGACGGTGGTGATGGAGATTTTGTTGATAATAGGCCTGCATTATTAGATGATTCTATAGAAATGTTTGTCGATGAGCCTCCAGACCCACGGCGAATCTTGCCGACGAAGCAAGTAACAGAAGAAAACTGCACGCCTGAGCAATGGCGTTTATACGTGAATGCTGATTTTGCGCTCAGACAAGGTGTAGATCGAGAGGCTGTTCTAGGTGTTGCGTCCTTAGGGCTTCATCCGGAATACGGTAAGCCCGAACAAGCTGGATTGTGTGCTGACTATATAGCTGACCTTATCGGTGCTCATTTCCCAGAACAGCCCGGTTATATAGAATAAGTTCGAGCGAGTTATGGCAAGGAAATTAGCACTCTTGACACGAGAGTGCTAATTTCTTATTATGGAACCATACAGAAAGAAGGTATTTCTATGAGCGTACTTATTCCAACCGTTATCGAAAGCGAAGGCCGCTACGAGCGCGCCTACGATATATACAGTCGTTTACTCAAGGATCGCATTATATTCTTAGGAAGTGATGTGAACGAGGCTAGCGCTAATGCAATTGTGGCGCAACTGTTGTTGCTACAGGAACAAGACGCCAAAAAAGACATCTTCTTTTACATTAACAGTCCTGGCGGTAGTGTCTATGATGCGCTCGCCATCTATGACACCATGCAATACATTACCAATGATGTGCAGACTGTCGGTATTGGCGTGCAGGCCTCAGCTGCTGCATTCTTGCTCAGTTCTGGCACCAAAGGCAAGCGGTTCGCATTGCCCAACGCAACTATTATGATCCACCAGCCATCAAGCGGTACCCGTGGTAAAGTTACCGACCAAGAGATTGATTTACGCGAATCACTTCGTATTAAGAAGCTGCTGGAAGGCATTATGGCCAGCAACACCGGCCAAAAGCCAGAGGTTATTCACCAAGATATGGAGCGCGACAAGTGGCTTACCGCCGATGAGGCCAAAAAATACGGCATTGTCGACGCAGTCATCACGACGCCTCCGAAAGCTTAATGCCGAGGTCTCATGGAATTTGACAGAGTTGACGATACTCAAGCTCACGCAATATGTGCCGAATACAGGGTGAGTCTACCTGAACATATTAATAAAGAGGCGTTGCAGCATATGGTCGATGTTGTTCTTAGTGAAATTGAATTGCCAAGTTGGGTTGAGCCAGAACATACCCTTGGTTACGTCCATGAAATTGAAGATGAGCCACGCAAGGCTCTTGTACGGCTTACGTTACCTACTTTTCTCGGTAAAGATAATGACGAAGTTTGGGATAGTAGGATGAGCGCTTTTGAAGTCATATTCCGTCGTGGCATGCATGAGCAAAGAAAACGTTACGAAGCTCAGACCTGAGTAGAGTGTTGACGATATAAGAATTAGTGCGTATACTAAAATTCAAGAAGTAGTGTAAGCTGGGGACAAAATATTCCCCTTGCTTAGGATCTTCGCGCGAACAAACTACTAACAGATATAAATTCTACAATTTATTAACCTTATTCTTAAGTTTAAGAGGGGCATTGCTTTTAACGTATGGCTACAAAGACTACCAACGCAAAAGCTGCGCAGCGCGTGTATTTCACGTCTGATGACAGCGCATTAGAATTACCAAGTCTGGTTGATCACCAGAATAAATCATTCCAGTGGTTTGTAGATGAAGGTTTGGGCGAATTACTTGCCGAAATCAGTCCAATCGACGACTACACCGGTGCAAAATTATCACTAAGTTTTAAAGACTATCACTTCGACGCACCAAAGATGAGCGAAGCCGATGCCCGTGAAAACAACGTCAGTTATGATGCGCCACTCAAGGCGACGGTCATCTTAACTAACAAAGTCACTGGTGAAGTCAAAGAGCAAGAAATCTACTTAGGTGACTACCCATGGATGACATCTCGCGGCACCTTCGTGATCAACGGCGCAGAACGTGTCGTTGTATCGCAGCTGATCCGTTCAGCTGGCGTATTCTTTACTGCCGACCAGCACGGTACCAGCAGCCTGTACGGTGCCAAGGTTATCCCTGGTCGTGGTGCATGGCTAGAGTTCGAAACTGCCAGTAGTGGTGCGTTGTACGTCAAGATTGACCGTAAGCGCAAAATTGCTGTTACCACTTTGCTTCGCGCACTTGGTGTCACCGAAAGTGGCATGCGTGACGTCTTTAAGCACGTTGACCAAGGCAAGCTCAGCTACCTTGACGCAACCCTCGAAAAAGACCCAACAAAGGGCCAAAACGACGCGCTCATCGAAGTCTACCGACGTTTGCGCCCTGGTGACTTAGCAACAGTCGATAATGCCCGTTCGTTGCTTGAAAACATGTTCTACAACTTTAAGCGTTTCGACCTTTCGCGCGTCGGCCGCTACAAACTGAACAAGCGCCTTGATTTGGACGTGCCAAACGTGGCCGAAAACCGCGTAATGCGTTTGGAAGATCTACAGGCAATCATCGCTGAGATCATTCGCCTCAACAACACTCAGGAACCAGCTGACGACATCGATAGCTTGGCAAACCGCCGTGTTAAATTGGTTGGCGAACTCGTGCAGCGTCAGTTCCGCATTGGACTGCTACGCATGGAACGAAACACCAAGGACCGCATGAGCATGAGCGAAATCGAAACAGTTGCTCCAGGGCAGCTCATTAACGCTCGCCCAGTGGTTGCTGCCGTTCGTGAATTCTTTGCCAGCTCACAGCTATCACAGTTCATGGACCAGATTAACCCGCTGTCTGAACTTGCTCACAAACGACGTTTGAGCTCGATGGGTCCTGGTGGCCTGTCTCGTGAACGTGCCGGTTTTGAAGTCCGTGATGCGCACGCAACACACTATGGTCGTATCTGTGCTGTCGAAACGCCAGAAGGCGCCAACATTGGTTTGGTACTAAACTTGGCTAATTACGCTCGTGTGAACGACTACGGCTTTATTGAAACTCCTTACCGTAAGGTTATTAACGCCGCAACAGCCAAAGATATTGTTGGTCACATTGCTGCCGTTGACTACGAAGACGAAAAGGGCAAAGTAATCGTAAAGGCCGGTGCAAAAGTCACCGCTGCCGATGCTACCAAACTTGCAGCCGTCAAGTCACAGATCACCTGGCCAGTCAAAGCAAAAGTCTCCACCGATGTTGTCTACATGGACGCCTACGAGGAGCAAATTGCTGTTATTGCCGGTGGTGGTAACGCTGTTGACGCTGACGGTTACTTTGTGAACGATCGTGTTGGTGCTCGCCAGAACTTGAAGTCAAGTGAAGTTGACGCCAACGATGTCACATTCATGGATGCCAGTCGTAACCAGATTATTGGTTCGTCAGCCGGCCTGATTCCGTTTATTGAAAAGAACTACGTGTACCGAAGTTTGATGGGTAGTAACCAGCAACGCCAGGCAGTGCCGCTGATTCAGCCACAGTCACCAATTGTTGGTACTGGTTTGGAAACTTCAGCCGCTCGCAACACCGGTCAGGTTATCTTGGCTGAAGCCGATGGTGAAGTTACAAAGGCAGAAGCCGCCGAAGTCGTCGTTAAGTACAAAGAAGGCAGTGTGACCTATCAGCCACAGCACTTTGTGCGTAGTAACGAAGGCACCAGCATCAACCAAAAGGTTGTGGTCAACACCGGTGACAAAGTGAAGGCTGGCGATGTATTGATCGAAGGTATGTCAATTCAGAACGGTGAGCTTGCACTTGGTAAGGACCTTCGCGTGGCATTCATGCCATGGGGCGGTTACAACTTTGAAGACGCCATCATCATCTCTCGTAAGCTTGTTGAAGATGACACGTTGACCTCGATTCACATCGTTGACTTCATGATTGAAGTTCGCGAAACCAAGTTAGGGCCAGAAGAAACTACTCGTGACATTCCAAATGTATCAGAAGACGTCCTGCGTCACCTCGACGACGAAGGTATCGTGCGCATTGGTGCAGAAGTTCACCCAGGAGATATCTTGGTTGGAAAGATCACGCCAAAGGGCGAACAAGAACTTTCGAGCGAAGAGCGCTTACTGCGCGCTATCTTCGGTGAAAAAGCCAAAGAAGTTCGCGATACTTCACAGCGTATGTCCAACGGCAAACACGGTAAAGTCGTGGGTGTCAAAATCTTTAGCCGCGAAAATGGCCACGAACTCAAGGCTGGCGTTATCAAGCAAATCCAGGTCTTTGTGGCTCAGATGCGTAAGATTAGCGTTGGCGACAAACTCGGTGGTCGTCACGGTAACAAGGGTGTAATTGCCCGAATTTTGCCACAAGAAGACATGCCATTCATGGAAGACGGTACTCCTACCGACATCGTGCTGAACCCACTAGGTGTGCCATCACGTATGAACGTTGGACAATTATTTGAAACGCACCTCGGTATGGCTGCTCGCGTACTTGGTATGCATGTTGCCAGCCCATCATTCAACGGTGTGCCTGTGCCAAAGATCGAAGAACTTCTAAAGGAAGCTGGTCTGCCAACAGATGGTAAGCAACAATTGTACGATGGCCGCACCGGTGATGCATTCCGCGAACGCACTACAGTCGGCAGCATGTACATGATTAAGCTAAACCACATGGTTACGGATAAGATCCACGCCCGTTCGACTGGTCCATACACCATGGTTACCCAGCAGCCGCTTGGTGGTAAGGCTCAAAACGGTGGTCAGCGATTTGGAGAGATGGAAGTCTGGGCTCTCGAAGCTTATGGTGCCGCTACAACGTTGCAAGAAATGCTTACTATTAAATCCGATGACGTCTACGGTCGTTCAAAGGCTTACGAATCGATCATTAAGAAAGCTGCCATTGTTGGTCCAAAGATTCCTGAAAGCTTCAACGTGCTTGTCAAAGAATTGCAGGGTCTTGGCCTAAAGGTTGACCTTGTTGCATCTGATGCCTTGGTTGACGCTGAAGCAGTCCTGGCCAGCAACATCCGTGATGAAGCCGAGCATCCTGCCGAAGTCGATGTACCACAACCCGCAATCTCTGATGTTGATGTCAGTGAAGATGCCGATACCGTTGAAGACTTTGCGGTTGTTGATATTAGTGACGAACTTGCCGATAACGAAGCAGCTCTAGTTGCAGCAGATAATAGTACTGACGATTCTGGGGCTGACGCCACAGATGACGATAACGATGAGGAGGCAAAATAATGCGACGATATGCCTACGGCAGTGATATTGCCAACTTTGACGCTGTTCGCCTAGCAGTTGCTAGCGCAAAAGACATTCTAGACTGGAGCTACGGCGAAGTCTTAAAACCAGAAACGATTAACTACCGAACCCAAAAACCAGAACGCGACGGATTATTCTGTGAGCGGATCTTTGGGCCGGTGAAAGACATTAACCCACACGACGCTAAATACAAGGGTGTTCGTTCACGCGAAGCCGCTGTCGACAAGAACGGTGAGCTCGTAACCCGCAGCATTGTGCGCCGTGAACGCATGGGCCACATTAGCCTTGCTGTACCAGTTGGTCATATTTGGTTCCTTCGTGGTACTCCTAGTGCTATGGGCTTGTTGCTTGGCATGACTGTCAAGAACTTGGAGCGCGTGGCTTACTTTGCCAGCTATATCATCATTAATGTTGATACCGAAAAGCGCGACAAGAAATTAACTGACAAAGAAGCCGAATTCAAGGCTGCTCAGGAAGCGATTAAGCTCCGTTACGAGCAAGAAGCTAAGGATGAAAACGCCAACGTTAAAGCTTTAGCCGAAATGCAAACCAAGGAAATCGAAGAAGTGAGCAAAGAGTTTGATGAGCTCAAGACCCAGCTGACTGGTTTGAACAAGCTGAGCCTGATCAACGAAACCGATTATCGTAACCTACCCGATGACGTTCGCGAACTCGTGAAGGTTGGTATGGGTGGCGGTGCGCTCAAGACCTTACTCGACGAGATCGATCTAAAGCAACTCATTGCCGACCTTGCCAAGGAGTCAGAAGACGCCAAGGGTCAACGCAAGAAGAAGCTCATGAAGCGCCTGCGTTTGCTGGAATCAATGGACCGCGCTGACATCGAACCAGGTTCGATGTGTGTCACGGTACTACCAGTCATTCCTCCAGACCTTCGCCCAATGGTGCAGCTTACCGGTGGACGTTTTGCGACATCCGATTTGAACGACTTATACCGTCGTGTCATCAACCGTAACAACCGTTTGAAGAAGTTGATGGACTTAAACGCTCCCGAAGTGATTCGTCGCAATGAACAGCGCATGCTTCAGGAAGCTGTTGATGCCCTGATTGACAACAACAGCGCTCGTTCTGGCCGCGCTGTAGCCGCAACTGGTCAACGCCGCCGCTTGAAGTCTTTGAGTGACATGCTCAAAGGTAAACAGGGTCGTTTCCGTCAGAACTTGCTTGGTAAGCGTGTGGACTACTCTGGTCGTTCAGTTATTGTGGCTGGCCCAGAACTCAAGATCCACCAGTGTGGGCTGCCAAAGATGATGGCACTTGAACTGTTCAAGCCATTTGTGATTGGTGAACTGATCGCCCGCGAACAAGCGCACAACATTCGCTCGGCTAGCCGTTTGATTGAAACCGGCGAAACCATCGTTTGGGATGCATTAGACGAAGTCATTAAGGGCAAGTACGTGCTCTTGAACCGTGCGCCATCACTGCACCGTCTGTCGATTCAGGCTTTCCAGCCAACACTGATCGAAGGTCGTGCTATCCAGTTGCACCCACTCGTCTGTAAGGGCTTTAACGCCGACTTCGACGGTGACCAGATGGCCGTCCACCTTCCATTGAGCGACGAAGCTCAGGCCGAAGCGCGTGACATCATGGCCGCCAACAAGAACTTGTTGAAGCCAGCCGATGGTTCACCGATTCTGCACATCGAACAAGATATCGTCCTCGGTTGTTACTACTTAACCTATGACCGCCCTGGTATCGACCAAAAGGATGTTAAGTCATTCACCGGTGTTGAAGAAGCCTTCATGGCTCTTGATGCCAAGAAACTAAGGCTGCAAAGTGCCGTCCGTATGCCATTCCGTGGCGAAGTTCGTACCACGACGCTTGGTCGTATTCTGTTCAACGAAATCTTCCCCGAAGACTTTGCGTTCCAAGACGAGCCAATGACCAAGAAGCGCCTGCAAAAAGTTATGGCTGCCGTCTACGCTCAGTACGGTCAGGATAAAACTGCCGAAATTGCCGACGATCTTAAAGATATTGGTTTCCGCTATGCGACCGGCTCTGGAATCTCCATGGGCATGGGTGACTTCGAACCAATCATTGGCATGGATGAAGCTGTCGCAGGTGGCGAAGTTCGTGCAGCTGCTATTTCTGAGCAGTTCGAGCAAGGCTTCATCACTGAAGACGAACGCTACCGTTTGACCGTTGACAACTGGACCAAACTGGATGACCACGTACAAGACATGCTTGCCACACAAATGGTTGGCAAAGACTCATCAATGGCCATTGCGATCACTTCTGGTGCTCGTGGTAACATTTCTCAGATGAAAATGTCCGTTGGTATGCTCGGTGTGTTCCAGGATGCTTCTGGTCAGGCCATTGAATTGCCTATTAAATCTGGCTACATCAAGGGTCTTGACCCACTCGAATACTTTACCGGTACTCGTGGTACCCGTAAGGCCTTGATCGACATCGCCCTGAAGACCGCCGACGCCGGTTACTTGACTCGTCGTTTGGTCGACGTATCACAAGATGTGTTTACGCTCGAAGACGAAACGCAGGATCCTGGCTTTGCTATGACCCGCGAAGACGCTGCCGAAATCGGTGTGAGCTTTGGTTCACGTTTAGTTGGCCGTTACGTCGCCGAAGACATCAAGGGTTACCTAAAGCGCGAAGAAGCGATTACTCAGGAAATTGCTGATAGGCTCGATGCCGACGAAAGCATCAGCCAAGTGAAGATCATGAGTGCCCTGAGCTGTACATCAGTTCGCGGCGTATCTCAGAAATCTTACGGTGTTGACCCAGCAACTGGTAATATTGTTGCCGAACATCACCCGATTGGTGTGATTGCCGCTCAGTCTATCGGTGAGCCTGGTACCCAGCTATCGTTGGACTCCAAGCACCGTTCTGGTGCTGTCCTAGCTGATGATACCGCGCAAGGCCTGAGCCGTATTGAAGAGTTGTTCGAAGTTCGTACGCCAAAGGGTCAAGCCTACATGACCGAAATCGCTGGTATTGCCAACGTTTGGGAAGAAGGCGATCACTACGTCGTATCTGTTACGGCTGACGATGGCGAAAACATCACCCTGAAGCTTGGTGAGCGCAAGCCGCACCTAGCGAGCGGTTCGGACGTTTCCATCGGTGACGTTGTTGCGGCCCTAGAAGATGGCTCAGAACCACTGATTGCGCCAATGGCCGGTAGTGCGGAAATTACCGACAAAGCAGTCATCATTACGCCAACCAAACAAAGTGTTGTGCGCTATGAAATTCCTGGATTCAAGCAGCTTCAAGTTAAGGACGGCGACAAAGTTGTTGCCGGTCAGCGCCTGACGAACGGTTCAATGAACTTGCAAGACCTTATGCGCTTGCAGGGCGTTGAAGCAACCCAGCGCTACATCATGAACCAGATCTTGTCGATCTTTGCTGGTCAAGGCCAGAACATCGCCGACAAGCACCTGGAAATCATCGTTCGCCAGATGTTTAGCCGTGTTCAGGTCGAAGAAGCTGGTGACAGTGACTTCGTAACGGGTGATGTGGTTTCTAAGCTAGCCGTTGCCGAAGCCAATGAAGCATTGGTCGCTGACAACAAGAAGCCAGCTAAGCCAGTACAATTGTTGCTTGGTATTACCAAAGCATCGTTGTCGACTGACTCATTCCTAAGTGCTGCATCGTTCCAGGACACCACTCGTGTCTTGATCGCTGCCGCCACTAGTGGTCGCGTCGATAAACTGTACGGTCTGAAGGAAAACGTCATCTTGGGTCGCAAGATTCCTGTTGGTACCGGTTGGAGTGATCCAGACGCCGAGGTTGTTTCAGAAGACGAAACAGTTGAACTAGCCGCCTAAACCTGTTAAAGTAGTAATATCGTAAAACTAAGTAGTCTGAGCCAGGAAGCCGGCATTTGCTTCCCGCAGCAGTAGATTACAGATACAAGGAGCATAAATGCCAACAATTAACCAGCTTATTCGTAAGCCACGCGTGCGTGCGAACGATAAGAGTAAGTCACCAGCTTTGCAGCGCGTGACAAACAACCTCAAGACCAAAAACTATGAAAAGCCAGGACCACTAAAGCGTGGTGTCTGTGTCAAGGTTACAACCAAGACTCCAAAGAAGCCAAACTCAGCTTTGCGTAAGGTTGCACGTGTACGCCTTTCCAATGGTTACGAAGTCTGGGCTTACATCGGTGGCGAAGGTCACAACTTACAAGAACACGCCGTTGTACTGATTCGTGGTGGACGCGTCAAGGACCTTCCTGGTGTGCGTTATCACATTGTCCGTGGCACACTTGACCTTCAAGGTGTCGCTAACCGCAAGCAGGGCCGTTCGAAATACGGTGCCAAGAAAGAGAGCAAATAATGCCACGTAAAAAGACCGCCTCATTAGTTCGTGATATTCCAGCTGACCGTTTGTACGGCAGCGTCCCAATTCAGCGTCTTATTAACCGTGTTATGTTGAACGGCAAGAAGCAATTGGCAGAAAAGCTTGTATACACTGGTCTTGAAAAAGCCGCTAGCAAGCTCAAAGTAGAAAACCCGCTCGAAGTATTTGAGCAAGCCTGGAAGAACGTCCAGCCACAGGTCGAGACTCGTTCTCGTCGTGTCGGTGGCGCCAACTACCAGATCCCTTTTGAAGTAAAAGGCCAGCGCCAAAGCCACCTTACGCTTATGTGGTTCGTAGCTGCCGCTCGTTCTCGCAAGGGTATGAGTATGGCCGATCGCCTTGCAGCTGAATTTATGGACGCCTACAATGGACAAGGTGCCGCAGTCAAAAAACGTGAAGACGTGCACAAGATGGCAGAAGCCAACCGCGCCTTCGCTCACTTCGCTCGGACCTAATCATGACAGACATGGCATCTGGTCCAGAAGACTTCCCGTTTACAATAGAAACTAGAATTGATAACGTGGATGAAGGGGCAGTTGTTGGCACTGAGGTTGTATTCCCAGATGATAGATATAACAGATACGAGGCAACTTTTAGTCATGGACATCAAGACTTTGGGTTCGGCAAAGACCTACTACCACAAACCACTATTAAAGTCAGCGGCCCCATGGCACGTACCGATCCAGAAAAATCAAGCGTAGAGGTTGAATATCCTCCCGACAAATCAAAACATGCAAGAGTTGAACTAAACCTCGGCGGACATCGAAGCGTAGAAGAGATTGAGCGTCTGTATGGCAAACTAGCGACACTTTTAAGAGAACATTTGTAATAACCGAGAGGAAAAGTTAGACAATGGCAGACAAGAAAACACCAATGGACAAGATTCGTAACCTCGGTATTATCGCGCATATTGATGCCGGTAAGACCACTACCACCGAAGGTATTCTGTACCGAACCGGCCTAAACCACAAGATTGGTGCGGTGCACGACGGTGAAACGACGACCGACTGGATGGCTCAGGAGCGCGAACGTGGTATTACGATTGTCGCTGCCTCTGTCACTTGTTTCTGGAAAGGTCACCAGATCAACATTATTGACACCCCGGGTCACATCGACTTCACGGCAGAAGTTGAGCGCTCACTGCGTGTGCTTGATGGTGCTGTTGTGGTCTTCGACGGTAAGATGGGTGTTGAATCTCAGTCTGAAACCGTTTGGCGCCAGGCCGATAAGTATGGCACGCCTCGTATGTGCTTTATTAACAAAATCAACCAAACTGGTGGTGACTTCTACAAATCGCTCGATACCATCCACGCACGTCTTTCTAAGCGCGCTTTTCCAATCCACTTGCCAATCGGCTTTGAGCAGAGCATCAACGGTATCGTTGACCTGGTTGCCCTAAAGGCCTACACCTACAAGGAATTTACTGATCACGAAATGGTCGAAGGTGAAATCCCAGCCGACATGATGGATCAGGTTAAAAAATACCGTTCTTTGCTGATCGAAAACGCTGTTGCCGAAGATGAAGCAACCCTCGAAAAATATTTCGAAGTTGGTGAAGAAGGTCTGACTGAAGCCGAAATTAAGCACGCTATTCGTGTCGCAACACTCACCGGTAAGTTCTTTGTGGTTACTGGTGGTGATGGTCGTGGCGTGATGGTCGAAAAAGTTCTAGACCTTGTTAACGACTACTTGCCAGCACCAAACGATCGCTCCAACACATGGGGTACTCACCCAAAGACCGGCGACGAAATCGAGCGCAAGCACGACGAAACCGAGCCATTTTCTGCGCTAGCTTTCAAGATTACCACTGACCCGTTTGTAGGCAAGCTAGCCTACTTCCGTGTCTACTCTGGTAAGATCACCGCTGGCTCATACATTCTTAACAGCTCTACGGGCGAAAAAGAGCGTGTTGGTCGTATTGTTCGTTTGCAAGCTGATAAGCGTACCGATGTCACAGAAGTCGGTTCTGGCGACATTGCTGCCATCGTTGGCCTCAAAGGCACCACAACCGGTAACACACTCTGTGACCCCGCTAACCCCATTGTCCTGGAAAACATTACCTTCCCAGACCCTCCAGTGTCGATTGCCATTGAACCAAAGACCAAAGCCGACCAAGAAAAGATGTCTATCGCCCTGCAACGCCTGGCCGAAGAAGACCCAACTTTCCGTGTCCGCACCGATGATGAAACGGGCCAGACCATCATTAGCGGTATGGGTGAGCTCCACCTAGAAATCATTGTCGACCGCATGAAGCGCGAGTTTACGGTTGAAGCAAACATCGGTCAGCCACAGGTTGCCTACCGCGAATCGATCCGTAAGAGCGGTGTTGAGGTCCAAGGCAAGTTCATCCGTCAATCTGGTGGTCGTGGTCAGTACGGTGATGTTTGGCTCCGCGTATCTCAGAATGAGCAAGGTGCTGGGTTCGAATTCATTAACTCTATCAAGGGTGGTGTTGTTCCTGGCGAATACATCAAGCCAGTTGAACAGGGTATTAAAGAAGCTCTTGCCAACGGTGTTATCGCTGGGTACCCAGTGGTTGATGTTAAGGCCGAACTCTACGATGGAAGCTACCACGAAGTTGACTCCAACGAAATGGCCTTTAAAATCGCCGGTTCTATGGCGATCCAAGAAGGTGTGAAAAAAGCTGGCCCAGTACTGCTAGAGCCAGTCATGAAAGTTGTTGTTGTTACTCCTGAAGAATTCATGGGTGACGTTATTGGCGACTTGAACAGCAAGCGTGGCCGTATCGAATCGATGGAAGATCTGACGGTTGGTATCAAGGAAATTACGTCTTTCGTACCGCTTGGTGAAATGTTTGGCTACACCACTAACCTCCGTAGCTCGACCCAAGGTCGCGCCAGCTCCAGCATGGAGCTCGATCACTACGCCGATGTACCAAACAACGTCGCTGAGGCCATTATCGCCAAGAATGCGAAGTAACAGATGATGGAACGAGATCTAAGCCCCGAAGCAGTTGTTGATGGCCAAGTCAAACATGCGATAACTATGGCAGGACATTTAGAGGCTGGGGCTGATAGCTTGCGTGAAGAGGCGGGAAAATATTGGGCAATGGCGCAGTGACTTCGTAGAGAAGATCTAGCCGCCAATCAGGCCTTGCTTGCCGAACAGAATCTTGCGGAACTAGCAGACTAGTGGTACAACGGGTAAAGGCATAGACCAAGACAAACATGGTAGAACATACAGAATCACCGTTCTTAGCTGATTATGGAGACCTTGAACCAGGCGTGCTAGATAAGTCACTGGAAATCTGTATCCAGGGCTTGCATGCTGCAAGGGAATCGGGAGACAGAGCAGCTGCCGTTAATTACTGGGAAGCTGCCGAAGCCATGGAAGCTGTCAGGGGTTTGCGTGCTATAGGCAGCCCGATACCTGCACCAGATCAGCGTACGAATCCAACGATCCAAATTACGAACGCTCAGGGCTTCTTGGCTCGATAATTACTCTTTACAAAGCAGGTAGGATTTTCTATACTATCTCTAGTAACTCGTGTGAGTTCTAGTATTCTCATGCTACTAAACAGCAATATAAGCTAATAACAAGGAGTCATTTTAATGGCAGCAGATAATTTTGACCGTACTAAGCCTCACGTCAACGTTGGTACTATGGGTCACGTCGACCACGGTAAGACAACGCTAACCGCAGCAATCACTCACGTGCTTGCAAAGCGCCTTCCAAGCAAAGTCAACGTTCCAAAGAACTACGACGAAATTGACAACGCTCCTGAAGAAAAAGCTCGCGGTATAACCATCGCAACCTCTCACCAGGAATACGAATCAGAAAAGCGCCACTACGCCCACGTCGACATGCCTGGTCACGCCGACTACGTTAAGAACATGATTACCGGTGCTGCACAGATCGATGGCGCAATTCTCGTCGTTGGTGCCAACGATGGTCCATTGCCTCAGACTCGCGAACACGTACTTCTTGCCAAGCAAGTGGGCGTTCCAAGCATCTTGGTCTTCTTGAACAAGATGGACCTTGCAGATGCTGACCTTGTTGAACTCGTCGAAGAAGAAATCCGCGAGTTACTCGAAAAGAACGGTTTTGACCGCGATGCACCTATCATTAAGGGTTCTGCTACCAAGGCACTCGCTGGCGACGCCGCAAGTGAAGATGCAATCATGGAATTGGTTGCTGCGCTTGATTCATACGTTCCAGAGCCTAAGCGCGAACTCGATAAGCCATTCCTGATGCCTATCGAAGATGTTTTCTCAATCAAGGGTCGTGGTACCGTTGCTACTGGCCGTATTGAGCAAGGTATTGTTAAGATCAACGAAGAAGTTGAAATCGTCGGTATCCGCGACACTCGTAAGACTGTTGTGACCGGTGTTGAAATGTTCAAAAAGAACCTCGACCAAGGTCAGGCTGGCGACAACGTCGGTATCCTGCTCCGTGGTATTGAGCGCGACGACATCGAGCGTGGTCAGGTCTTGGCTAAGCCAGGTACCGTGACACCACACACCGACTTTGATGCCGAAGTTTATATCCTCACCAAAGAAGAAGGTGGTCGCCACACTCCTTTCTTCAAGGGCTACAAGCCTCAGTTCTACTTCCGTACTACGGACGTAACTGGTGAAGTTGAACTTCCAGCTGATAAAGAAATGGTCATGCCTGGTGATACCATCACGTTCAAGGTTAAGTTACTACAGCCAATCGCCATGGAACAAGGTCTACGCTTCGCTATCCGCGAAGGTGGCCGTACCGTTGGTGCCGGTGTTGTAACCAAAATCGACAAATAGGTTACAACCTACGTGACTCAAAAGACCCCCTTTCGAGGGGGTCTTTTAGTTTGGCATGTTGAAACGGTGCTGATTGCGTCCAACAACAGTTTTTTGGTAATGTGCTAGAATAATAGGACTATGAGTCAGGACGAATTCACAAAGCTATTCAAATACCTCCAGGAGTTTAGAAAAGACGTTGAGACACGTTTTGACAAAGTCGATAATGAGATCCGTGAAACCAAGCTTTCAGTTGGTGAACTAGCCGGCAATCTCAAAGATTATCACCAGGAACTTCTCTTATTAGCCCACAAAGTCGATCGCCTAGAGCGCTGGATCCAACAAGTCGCCCAAAAAACCGGCGTGACACTTGAGTACTAGTCCATGAGCTGGTTTTCAAAGAAACGCAACGACAACAGTTCCGTTGAGGGCTCGAAAGAGGTTGCTACTGAAGCTACAGACGTACGAAGCCTCCGCCAACCGAATACGGCTAGCACGGGCGGCTTTGAAATGATCATCGATGATGTCTTTACCATTAAGGGCCGCGGCACAATTGTAACCGGCAAAATTAAGTCTGGTGCAGTGTCGGTAGGTGATGTCATTTATGCGAACGGTGCCGTAATTGAAGTTGCGGGCGTAGAAGAGTTTCGCAAGAAACTGCAATCCGCCACCGTAGGCCAAGATGTAGGGTTGCTCGTTAGGATGGGCTCGACAGCCGAGTCACTAATGCGAGGTACGTTGTTGTATAAATAAGCTCCCGCGGCGTGCTTGTCTTTACTCGCTAATGTCAAGGACTGGCTTGTTGGGGACTACATTGGGAACTTAACCAATCGTAAGTACAAGTGTAGCGCTGTCATTCAAGTCGGTTGAATCTGTTGTATACTTGAAGTAATGGGTGAGAACGCGCGTTTTGTTGACTACTATGAGCTGCTGGCAGTGCCTACAAATGCCGGACCTGGCCAAATTAGAGTTGCGTACATTCGACTAGCAAAGCTACATCACCCTGACGCCGGAGGCTCAAATTCGGCAATGCAGCAACTCAACACCGCTTATCGTACGCTTATGACATCGTCTAGTAGAAAAGCCTACGACAAGCTTCATGACTTTCATACGGGGAGCACCGTATCAAAATATCGCGAAACTGGCACTGGTTCGCAAGGGGAAGCGACCGATGATCTATCAGATGACGAAATAGATGATTTTCTTGACAGTATATTCGCCGAATACCACAACCAACCGAAACCCAAGCCAACTCTGCTTAAGAAAATCCGCGAACTGTTCTGAGCCAATAGCCCAGCTTATCAACGTAGTTTGGTGTAAAATAAGTACTGAATGAAGATTACTTTACACCCAGCAGAGCATGGCGACCGTCGCTTTACAGTAGACAAGCCGCCAGTGACAGGGGCACTAATTACGGTGCGCGATGATTCTAATTACCAGGGTCTTGTAATTGCAGACTCCCCTAGAAAAGAGGAAGAGGAATTTGGGTTTGCTGAAGGTGGCGTAGTGACAGAAGATGGCATCCGCGAACTCGTTGAAAACGATCGGCAAGCTGAAGCGTTAGTACGTGGTTTTGTGCAAAGGCATTTCGGGACTACTACTGCGCCGCAGTGAAATAACCTGGTTCCTTTTGATTTTTGGCAAAAATAAGGTAAAATACTCTTATAAACTAATTGTGCTGACTAAAAGTCGTCGTATAGGTTGATATAACGGATATGATGATGTTACAGCACCAGGCCGAATAACGTCGGTAGGAGATATTTTTTATGGCTGACGCCAAAACAGAAGCAGGCAAACAGAAGATTCGTATTCGTCTAAAAGCCTACGATCACAAAGTCATTGACCAAGCTGCAAAGCAGATTGTTGACACCGCACTACGCACGGGTGCAACCCTTGCCGGCCCAATCCCATTGCCAACGCGCAAAAGCACCTTTACCGTGGTTAAAAGCCCACACGTTTACAAAAAAGGCCGTGAACAGTTCGAAATGCGCATTCACAAACGTCTTATTGATGTCTTCGAGCCTACCCCAAAGACCATCGACAGCCTCATGAACCTCTCCCTTCCAGCTGGCTGCGACGTTGAAATTAAGATGTAAACCCCCTAAATTTGACATATTCTACTAAATAATGTAGAATATTGTCATGACTAATCCAGACAAAGCAGTTAATTTCGGCCATTTTCATCCTGAAGTGACAGAAGATACGGTTATTATAAGCCGGTGGGATCGAAGGGCTGTTACAGGTGTCCTCAAGGCTATTATTAGTGAGGGCTTTCTTGACGCTGATGCTATCCCAAAGCCAGACGCGAGGGGTATAACTAAGTTGACTCCCGAGCTTGCTGGCTACACTGCTTTAGGTATGGGAAGCTTCGCAGAGAGCGAAGCTGACCCAAGACGACGATCTTTTCTAGAACGTCGAGCACTTTCACTTGGTCAGGCATCTTTACAGGCTGGTCTAGTCCAAGAACCGCCACTATCGCAGGTTGATCCAGAACTCCATTTTGAGCTTACAGACATGGTTCAAGAACTGCACGCTCTGCACCCTCAGCCACAAGATACAACCGACTTATAAACCAAGTTGCTACTTTGACAGTGACTGCGTAGCAAGAATAATATGTAGTAGGCAATTGCTGAAAAATCCTACAGCACTTGGTTGCTGAATCTTGTACAAGATAGGGTATGGTACTTATATTGCAGGATAGAAATTTGAATATAGCGCCTCCGGCTGAGTCATTTCCCCCCGATACTACTGCAGCTCATAGTGTTGCAGAGTTGCCAGTTTTTCCTATGCAAGGCTTTCGAGATCTTTTTGACCCAGCCCCAACGCTCCACAAAAGGTCTGACGAAGAATTTTTAACCACCATTGCGGCAACTCGGCGGCCAGTAGTCATAGAAGGCTTAGGCCGACTCACCGGCAGTGAAATTATGCTTGTGACGGGCTTATACGTTGCGGAAGACGCGAGACAGGGAGAGCTTGATTATGCCAGGGCCGAACCGCTAGCAACTATAGATACAGACCGCCAATTGGAAATTATTGCTTATACACATGCGTACGCCAAAAAAACAGCCAATCTCGTCGTTGAAATGACACAAGAGATACAAGCACAACAGGCTGAATCAGTGCAAGGCTCAGCCGAGCTATTGCCGAGCGCGATTGACGTAGCAGCCATGGTAACCGCCGCATTTGCTCACCGTTACGAAGGATTTACACATAAGCCAGAAAAACGCCGAAGTATGCGTGACTACTATATGCACACAGATGATATAGCCAGAAACATTCATACGGGTTGGGGTGTGCCGCTCGACGATGCCGATCGATCTAGACGCGACCTACTAAAGTTTGTTGGCCGTGAGCATGATGGATTAGAGAAAACCTTTCACAATTCCACGCAAGATATGATGCTCTATCTAAGCCGAGGTCTGCCAGTTGCATCACCTCTTGTGGCAGAGGAAGTGTTACTACAACTTGGCAACCCAAAGGCGAGACGGGTTGCCCGTGCACTTCGCCGTATGACTCGCGCGAAAGACGATTTAGGCAACAGAACCCCTTACAAGCGTTACATAAACGATGGCATTGTCGACGAGGAGGCGGGTGAACTCTGGCTGATTCCAAAGGATACAGATATATATAACAATTGGATCCAGGAACCTCTTCCTGCAGGTAATAAAGCAATACGTAAGGCCAGTGACTATCGCGCAGCCGATGCGCAAATTTCAAGAGCTATCGCAAGACTCGGAGATACCTGTCTTCTTGAAAGAAGTAAACGTCTCAAGACTAACACCAATGAAGATCTCCGTCTGCAACGGGAGGCTGAGCGAGGGGCCGGTATTATCTTTAGACATCGCATTATAGGAGCACAATTCCACGACAGATTTGCTGCGTGAATTTCAACTACCAGCGTATGCATACTCTACACTCGGCTGTTATATGTCTAAAATAAGTACTTCACACGATCACTCTCGATTGGACCGTAACATTGAACATGCCAAGCTGCTGGCGGCTATATATTGTAGCGTGGGATATTTATCACAACCTGACGTTATAGTAGAATTTGCAACAGGTTGACAGGAGTTAGATTGTTGTGCTAATCTGTAATGGTATTTATTAAAACCTAGCACTTGGTGAGTTTGGAAGGTCTGTCCCTAACAGGGGTAGAAACCGCAAGCAACCAAGCATTTTTATGCTCACGCTTCAAAATGAACAGCAGGACTAAACTAAAGGTTAACTATGAAAGCTTTGATCACCCGTAAGGTTGGCATGACAAGCACTATCGCCGAAGATGGTGTTGTGACTGCTGTAACCTTGCTTTCCGCTAGTCCTTGCGTCATTACGCAAGTGAAAACCGACGAAGTTGATGGCTACAGCGCTATCCAGGTCGGTTTTGAAGAGTCAAAGGAGCAAAATACTCCTAAGGCGCAAAAAGGACATTTTAAGGCCGCTGGCGCCATGCCAAAGATCGTCCGCGAATTCCGTCTCAAAGACGCATCAGAGTTAACAGAAGACCTCAAGGTTGGAGAATCCATCAGCCCAGAGGTCTTTTCAGTTGGCGACGTTGTCCATGTTACGGGTACCAGCAAGGGTAAGGGTTGGGCCGGTACTATCAAGCGCCACAACTTCCATCGCCAGCGCAAAACGCACGGTGGTAAGGGCGACACCCGTAAGCCAGGTTCAATTGGTTCGATGTACCCACAGCACATCCTGAAGGGCAAGAAAATGGCCGGACAAATGGGTCACGAGCAAGTGACTGTCCAGAACCTTAAAGTTGCATTTGTTGATATGGAATTGGGTGTCATTGGTGTGACCGGTGCAGTCCCTGGCCCACGCAAGAGCATTGTTATCGTGAAGGGGGCAAATTAATATGGCAACTACTATCTCCAAAAATGGGGCTACCATTGCTACGTATACTAAGTCTGGTACTAAGGCTACGACTGCCGCTAAGCTCAGCACTGACGTCTTTGGTGTTGTTCCTGAAAATCACGAGCTGTTAAAGCAAGCCTACGTTACCTACCTGGCTAATGGCCGTGAAAACCTCGCCGTTACTAAGACTCGTGGTCTTGTCAGCGGTGGCGGTAAGAAGCCATGGAAGCAAAAAGGAACTGGCCGCGCACGTTTTGGTTCATCAAGAAACCCAATCTGGCGTGGCGGTGGTATCGCTTTTGGTCCAACCGGCCAAGAAAACTACTCCAAGGCTATCAATGTGAAAGCAAAGCGCCTGGCAATTCGTCAAGCACTGAGCCTGGCTGCAGAAGCTGGCAAAATCATCGTGATCGAAGAACTTACTTCTAAAGCTGGCAAAACAGCTGAACTCGCCGCATTGCTTACAAAAATCAACGTTACCAAGAATGTTCTGCTTGTTGTTGATAATAAGACCGACGAACTAACACGTGCTGCCAACAACCTTGGCAATGTCAAACTAGTCGCTGCTAACTACGTGAACGTTTACGACACGCTGAATGCTGACACTATTGTGTTAACCAACGCAGCCGTCACAACAATCACCGAATGGTTGACCGCAAAAGCAGCTTCATACACAAAGGCTGCTGACGCCAAGAAAACTATTGCGGCAAAGAAAGGTGATAAGTAATGTACAAATCTATCTTACTCAAGCCTCGTCTGAGCGAAAAGTCCTACGGACTAAGCCAGCTAACGCGTACGTACATCTTCGAAGTACCTACTAATGTGAACAAGCAAACGGTCGCTCACGCTGTCGAAGAGCAGTATGAAGTTGTCGTTAGCAACGTGAACGTGGCTAACTTCCTTGGTAAAGCCAAGCGAACCGTTCGCAAGGGCGGAAAAGCTGTTAAAGGTCGCGAAGCTGACTATAAGAAAGCTTATGTAACGTTGGCCGAAGGCCATGTTTTGCCAATCTTTGCAGTCGAAGAAGAAGCTGATGCCAAAGCCGCTAAGGCCGAGGAAAAGGCTGCCAAGAAGGATAAGAAGTCTGCTAAAGAGACTAGCAAGGAGAGCAAATAATGGCTATTAAAACGTATAAGCCAACTACTCCCGGCCGTCGTGGCATGTCCAGCCAGGACTTCAGCGACATCACGACTCGCAAGCCTTTGCGCTCACTGTTAGTTGCCAAGCGCCGTGGTAGTGGCCGCAACAACCAAGGTCGTATTACGACTCGTCACCAAGGTGGTGGCGCCAAGAAATTCTACCGTAAGGTTAACTTCAACCTGCCTGTTGGCACTGAAGCTATCATTGAGCACATCGAATATGACCCAAACCGTTCAGCTCGTATTGCACGTATTAAAGAGGCAAATGGTACGTACCACTACATTCTAGCCGTCAAAGATATGGCTGTTGGCCAAAAGATTATCTCTGATTCTGAGACTGCTATCGATGCTGGTAACCGTTTGCAGATCAAAAACATCCCAATCGGTAGTACTATTCACGCCATCGAAATCCAACCTGGCCGTGGTGCTCAGATGGTTCGTAGTGCCGGTAATGGCGCACAACTAATGGCCAAAGAAGGCCAATATGCCCAGGTTCGCCTGCCAAGTGGTGAAGTTCGCCTTATCAACCAAGAATGCATGGCATCACTTGGCGTCATCGGTAACGAACAGCACCAAAACGTCAAAATCGGTAAAGCTGGTCGTTCACGCCACCTGGGTAAGCGCCCATCCGTCCGGGGTGTTGTTATGAACGCGGCCGATCACCCGCATGGTGGTGGTGACGGTGGTCGTCACGGTATGGGTAAAGACCCGCGAACTCCATGGGGCCAGAAGACTTTGGGCTTCAAGACCCGCAGCCGTAAGTCTACGACTAAGTTCATTGTAAGAAGCCGCCATGCGGCTAAGAGGAAATAAGGAGTAAGTTATGAGTCGTTCACTGAAAAAAGGTCCATTCATCGATTTCAAGCTTGCGAAGAAGGTTGCTGCTCTGGGTAATGACGATCGCACGATCATCAAGACTTGGGCACGTGCTTCTACTATCACTCCTGATTTCGTTGGCCGCACTATCGCTGTGCACAATGGTAAAGTTCACGTCCCTGTATTTGTCACCGAAAACATGGTTGGACACAAGCTCGGCGAATTTAGCCCAACCCGCAAGTTCCGCTCACATGGCGGTAAGCTTGCTAAGGGAGGTAAATAATCATGGCTGTCCAAGCAATCGCTAAGGGTGTCAACATGAGCCCCCGTAAAGTTGCTGTTGTTGCAGCCCTTGTACGCGGTCGTAGTGTTGAAGATGCGTTAGTTATCTTGCAGAACACACCTCGCCGCAGCGCATTACCTGTTCTAAAGGTTATTGAAAGTGCCAAGGCTAACGCCGATCACAATCATGGCCTCAAGCCAGCAACCCTGCAGATTATCGAAATTAGCGTGTCACACGGCACTCGCCTGAAGCGTTACCGTCCTGCTGCGCATGGTCGTGCACTACCATTCGTTCGTCGTACTTCTCACATCCGCGTTGTTGTTGATGGCGAGAAGCGTGAAGTTAAAAAACCTGCAGCCAAAGCTGTTGCTAAGAAAGAGGAGAAGTAACATGGGACAAAAAGTTAACCCCATTAGCTACCGCCTCCAGGTCAACAAGGACTGGCGCAGCAAATGGTTTGTCGACAAGCGCGACTACGCAAAGTACTTGCGTGAAGACTTGGCAGTTCGCCGCCTTATTCACGTTAAGCTTGGCTCACGTGCCGCAATCAATAAGGTTGATATTAACCGCACGCCTAACCTGGTCACGGTAACAATTGCTACCGCTAAAGCTGGTGTGGTCATTGGTCGTGGTGGTTCTGGTGCACAAGAGCTCAAAGACGCGATCGAAAAGATCTATAAGGCACCTGTCCGCGTCAACATCGAAGAAGTTAAAAAATCAGAATTGTACGCTAAGCTGGTTGCCGAGAACATCGCCCACCAGTTAGAGCGCCGCATGAGCTTCCGTCGTGCTATCAAATCTGGTGCAGCCGCAACCATGCGTGCTGGCGCCAAGGGTATTCGTATTGAAGTTGCCGGCCGACTTAACGGTGCAGAAATGTCACGTCGCGAAAAGGAAGTTGCTGGTTCCGTACCACTTCACACACTTCGTGCAGACATTGATTACGCTGGCGTCCAAGCCAAGACTCAAGCCGGTGTTATCGGCGTGAAAGTATGGATTTACAAAGGAGAGGTAGCCTAAGATGTTAGTTCCTAGCCGAACCAAGCACCGTAAAGTGCGCAAAGGCAAAATCCGTGGTGTCGCCACCAGTGGTAACTACATTGCCTTTGGTGAATTTGCCCTACAGGCCCAAGGTCATGACCGCGTAACAAGTCGTCAGATCGAGGCAAGCCGACAGGCGATGACTCGCTACATCAAGCGTGGTGGTAAAATCTGGATCCGTATCTTCCCACACACACCCGTTACTCGCAAGCCACTTGACGTTAAGATGGGCTCCGGTAAGGGTAACCCGGAATTCTTCGTCGCCAAGGTGAAGCCTGGTACTATCTTGTTCGAAATGCAGGGTGTAACCGAAGAAACCGCCCGCGAAGCTATGCGTCTCGCTGGTCACAAACTATCCGTCAAAACCAAGTTTTTGGTTCGAGAGGAGGCGTAACGTTATGAAAATCGCAGAAATCCGCAAATTATCAACCGCTGATCTCACCACCGAGAGCACGAAGCTTCGCGAAGAAATTGCCGAGCTAAAACGTCGCATCTTGAGTGGCGAACAGCAGAACGTTCGTTTAGTTCGTGGCAAGCGCAAAGACTTAGCCCGCGTCCTAACAGTACTGAGCGATCAGCTCACAAAGGAGACCGTCTAATGGCAAAAACAATTACCGGTGTCGTGTCATCGAGCAAGACCGATAAGACCATTATCGTAACGGTCCACACCCGCAAAACCCACCCGTTGTACCGCAAGCAGTACACTGTCAGTAAGAAGTTTATGGCTCACGACGAGCAGAACGAAGCTCAGGTTGGCGACAAAGTTGAAATCGCAGAAACTCGCCCCTTGAGTGCTCGCAAGCGCTTCATTCTGAGCAAGATTCTTGAAAAGCCAGCTTTGCGTGCCGATTCATTGGCTGCTACCGCATCTGACGACAACGGCAAGAAGCAGGTGACTGCGAAGGCCGAAAAAGCAGAAGAGGAGAACGCCTAATGATTCAGCAAGAAACCCGCCTGGGTGTCTGTGACAACTCTGGCGCTAAAGAAATTCTGTGCATTCGCGTACTTGGCGGTACTCGCAAGCGCTACGCCCGTGTTGGTGACGTGATTGTCGCTACCGTAAAGCAGGCAAACCCAAGTGGTAACGTCAAGCGCAAGACAGTCGTCAAGGCAGTTGTTGTTCGCACCAACGAAAAGATTCGCCGCAAGGACGGTTCAACCATTCGTTTTGACGACAACGCCGCCGTTATTATTGGCGATGACAAATTGCCAAAAGCAACGCGTATCTTTGGACCAGTACCACGCGAACTTCGTGATATGGGTTATGCCAAGATCATTTCACTCGCACCGGAGGTACTATAACTATGAAAAACGTCGAAAAGGTATATAAGATCAAGCTCAAGAAGGGTGACACCGTCGTCGTTCGGGCTGGCAAATATAAGGGCCAGACCGGTAAGATTAGCGCTACCCATCCTACGCTGAACAAGGTAACTGTCGAAGGCATCAACATTGCCAAAAAGCACGTCAAGCCAAACAAGGTTCACCCACAAGGTGCAATTGTTGAACTAACTCGTCCAATCTGGGTTAGTAAAGTTGCGGTCATTGACCCAACCAGCAAGAAGGCAACGCGCATTGGCATGAATGTTGCTAAGGACGGTACGAAAACTCGTGTTTACAAGACGAGCGGAAAGGAGATTAAGTAACTATGGTTGATTCAACTTCCAAAAATGGGGCTACCGCTGTGAAAGCAAAAGCTACAAAGAAAACTGCATCAGCTTCAACTAGCTCTGCTCGTCTCCGTGCTCAGTACATGAATCAATTCGTGCCTGAACTCGAAAAAGAATTAGGCCTCAAAAACCTACATCAGCTGCCACGACTTGAGAAAATCGTTATTAACGTTGGTTTGGGTCGTGCAAAAGATGACAAGAAGGTCATTGAAGCCGCCACAAACACACTTCGCAAAATAACTGGTCAAGAACCCGTCCAGACGATCGCCAAGAAGTCGATCGCAGGCTTTAAGCTTCGTGAGGGCAACATGATCGGCCTCAAGCTTACCCTTCGCGGTGACAAGATGTACGAATTTGCTGATCGCCTGATCAACATCGTATTACCTCGTCTTCGTGACTTCCACGGTGTTAGCAACAAGGCTTTCGACAAAGCTGGCAACTACAGCCTTGGTCTTACCGACCAATCTGTCTTCCCAGAGCTGTCATTTGATGAGACCACCACGCCGCACGGCCTACAAGTTGTGTTTGTTATTGACGCACACGAGCAAGCTCATGCCAAGGCATTGCTCATCAAATTTGGCGTACCATTCGAAAAGGAGAACAAGTAATGGCTAAGAAATCAATCGTTGCTCGCGATTTAAAGCGACAGAAGATGATCAAGCAGTACGCGGCTAAGCGTGCACAGCTCAAAGAGCTTGGTGACTTAGAAGGCTTGGCCAAGTTGCCTCGCAACTCATCACCAACTCGCTGGAAGAATCGTTGTATCGAAACCGGTCGACCACACGCATATATGCGTCAGTTTGGTTTGAGCCGTATTAGTTTCCGCGAACATGCCGTCAAGGGCGAAATCCCTGGCGTAACGAAAGCCAGCTGGTAGAAAGGAATATATGATTACATCTACTGATCCAATCGCCGATATGTTATCTCGTATTCGTAACGCTATTGCCGTTCGTAAGCGCGAAGTAAGCATGCCACACTCAAATGTCAAAGAATCTGTTGCACGCCTGTTGCAGAAGAGCAATTTCTTAACCGACATTAAAGTTACTGATGCAACCGTTGGCAAGACCTTGGTCATTACCATCAATGGCGAGCACGAAAATGCCCGCATTACCGAAATCAAGCGCCTGAGCAAACCAGGTCGTCGTTATTACGTCAACGCGCAGGAAATCCCTGTCGTCAAGCGTGGTCGTGGCGTGGTTATTGTCTCGACCTCCAAAGGCATGATGATTGGCTCTGAAGCCAAGAAGCAACACGTTGGTGGCGAATTAATCTGTAAAGTCTACTAAGAAAGCTAAGGAAAAGGAAAGAATATGAGTCGAGTAGGAAAACTACCAATCGCCATCCCGAGCGGTGTGACAATCACTGTCGACCCAGACGAAATTACCGTCGTGGGGAGCAAAGGTACGCTAAAGCAATTTACGATGCCTGACATTACCGTTACACAAGAGGGTACCGAATTAATCGTAACTCGTGCTAACGACGAACCAAAGGTTCGTGCCAAGCACGGCCTGATGCGCGCCCTACTGAACAACCTAGTTCAGGGTGTGACAACTGGCTTTAGCAAGAAGCTAGAAATCGTCGGTGTTGGTTACCGTGTTGCCGCCCAAGGAACCGACCTTAAGTTCAACCTTGGCTTCTCGCACGATGTTATCTACAAACTGCCCACCGGCATTACCGCAACAATTGAGCAAAACACCGTCACCATCAATGGCATCGACAAGCAACAAGTTGGTCAGATTGCCGCCGAAATCCGCGCACTCAAGAAGCCAGAACCTTACAAGGGCAAGGGTATCAAGTACGAAGGTGAACGCATTATCCGGAAATCCGGTAAGTCAGGTAAGGAAAAATAGCCATGAGTAAACTTACACGTAAACAAGCAAACCAGCTACAACGCGCAAACCGCACGCGCAGCACCGTTTCTGGCACCAGTGAACGCCCTCGTTTGAGTGTTCATGTTAGTAACTTGCACGTCAGCGCGCAGATCATTAACGACGAAACATCGCAAACATTGGCAGCCGTTTCGACTATCGGCCAAAAAGCTGCAACCGGTACAATGACCGAAAAAGCCGCTTGGGTTGGTACCGAAATCGCTAAGAAAGCAAAGGCAGCAAAGCTTAGTAAAGTTGTCTATGATCGTGGCGGTAAACTCTACCACGGCCGTGTCAAGGCTTTGGCAGATGCAGCCCGTAACGCAGGATTGGAGTTCTAATTATGCCTGGACAAACACAAGAACAACGACGTCCGCGTCGCCCCGAAATGGTTCAAGAAGAAAAACAGTTCGATGAGCGAACCTTGCACATCGACCGCGTTGCCCGTGTCGTAAAAGGTGGCCGCCGCTTCCGTTTCCGCGCACTTGTGGTCGTTGGTGACCGCAAAGGCAAAGTCGGCATTGGTATGGCCAAGGGTGCTGATGTTACGGCTGCCGTAACCAAAGCTACCGAAGTCGCCAAAAAACACTTCATTACCGTCAAGTTATATAAAGGTAGCTTCCCGCACGAAACCGAAGCCAAAGTTTCTGGTGCACGCATCTTACTTCGCCCAGCCAGTGCTGGTACCGGCCTGATCGCTGGTGGTGTTATCCGTACTATCCTTGATGTCGCTGGTGTTAAAAACGCTTTGAGTAAATCACTCGGTTCATCGAACAAGGCCAACACCGCATATGCAACCATTGCAGCCCTAGAATCTATGGTTTCTGCCGACAAATGGGTGACAGCCGAAGCACGTAAGCCAAAAGCTGCTGCCAAAGTAACCGCCGAAGCAAAGACCGAAGAAGCTCCAAAGCCCGCTGACAAGAAACCAGCTGCAAAAAAAGTAGCTAAGGACAAGGAATAATCCTATGAAATATAACGATCTTAAAGTTAAAAAGGCTAAATCACCAAAGCGTGTTGGTCGCGGTATTGCCGCTGGACAGGGTAAAACTGCTGGTCGTGGTACCAAAGGTTACGGCTCTCGTACTGGTTCAAAAGCTAAGCCAGGTTTCGCCGGTGGTCAAAACCCACTAATGCAAGCCTTGCCAAAACTACCTGGTTTCCGTAGTCTGCGTACCCCTGCCGAAAACGTCTATACTGGACAACTTGATCAGTTTGCCGCTAAAACTATCGATAGCGAAGTCTTGGCCGCCGCCGGTATCATCAGCAGCCCTTACGTCAACGTAAAGTTGATTGTCAAAGGCGACGTTACGAAAAAAGTAACCGTTAAACTGCAAGGCGCTAGCGAAACTGCCTTAGCCGCCGTTGAAGCAGCTGGTGGCACATTCGAAGTTGTCCCTCGTGTTGGTCGCCCAGTTACCAGCGCTAACCCTAAAAAAGTCACCAAAAAAGAAGCCTAATGACTGTTGACACCGAAACCCAGCCGGTTGGCCGTGTCATAAATTACGGGACACTTGATTGGCGGGTAGATATTGAGCCCCCAATAGCCGTTGAGGGTGAAAGTTTAGTTGATGGGATTACACTAGGTCACGAAACTTATGGTGGCGCAAAGCAAGCTCTTGCACAGCTTGCAGTCCAGGCTGGTGTCAATATTGACCACAGCGTTTATATCCAGCCACCCTCCGTCGCTTGAGTCACTAGTTACAGCATAACCTCATGCTATACTTTTCTTAATGCAACGGAGCAAACAACGCCACCGTGATCGGCTGGTAACACACGAGATTCATCGTCTCTTTTGGCGTGCCAACTTTAGAGACAAGAAAAACTTATTTATTACCTATGCAGGTAGAATCCCGGCCTATGCAGCGCTGAACACCCTTATGCCACTAGCTGGTGCGTATGGTGTACAGGCGATATTACAACGCCATTTTGACAAAGTTGGCCACTACGCGTTACTTGTTATTGGGCTTGGTATTGCGTATACCGTTTTTACGATCATTGCCGAGTTTGCTATTAATAAAAATGCGCTCCAGGGGTGTAAATACATACAGCAGACAGTTTTTGCAAATTTTTTAGCGAAAGATTATGACTTTTATGCCAATACATACTTTGGTGCCCTCGGCTCAAAGGCAACGGGTCTTCGTGAAGCCTACAATAACTATGCAGTGCTTGTAACGTTATCCTTACCTAAACAGGTTACGATCGTAGTCACCAGCATACTCATTATTGCTTCTCAGTCGCTACTACTCGCTGGAATTACGCTAATTGCCATGATCGCAGTACTAGGTTTTACAATCGCCAGTAGCACTTGGCGTTTACGGTTCCGACGCGAAGTCAGTGAAGTCAGTAGTGTAGTTTCCGGGAACATAGGTGATGCCTTAACACACGGCGCAACGATAAAAAGTTTTGCAAGTGAATCCTACGAGGAGGCTCGGTTAGAAAAAACCATGCAAGTCTGGGGCAAAGCCCAATACAAAGCTTGGATTTCTGCCTTTCCAGCCGACACGGGGCGGATGCTACTTGCATCGGTTGCCACGGCAATTCTATTACTTGTTTCGGCCCACCTCTACCAGCAGGGAACAATATCGATAACTATCGTCGTCCTGATTCAGCTATACGTGATTAAACTGGTTGCTTCGACACTCGACATTGCCGAAATTATTAAGCGCTACGAAGAAATCATGGGCAGTGCGTATGAGCCCGTAAAAACCATGCTCATTCAAGGCTTCGTAAACGATAAACCTGATGCTCAAAAAATCACACGAAAAAGCCAATATAGCCTGATTTTCTCAGATGCTTCCTTCCGCTATGACGAAGCAGGCGAAGATAGATATGCGGTTCGCAAACTTTCCTTGTCTATTCGTCCAGGTGAGAAAATTGGCTTTGTTGGCTATTCTGGCAGCGGCAAAACCACACTAACAAAGCTTATCCTGCGATTTATGGATGTTAGTTCGGGCAGTATCACACTTGATGGTATCGATATTCGCGACCTTAAACAAGCGGACCTTCGATCGATCATTTCGTATGTTCCTCAGGAGCCCTTACTGTTTCATCGTAGTATTGGCGAAAATATTGCTTATGCAAAACCAAACGTGTCACAGAAAACCATTCAAGAGGTTGCCAGACTAGCCTATGTTGATGAATTTGTGGATGAATTACCAAACGGCTACGACACATTTGTGGGTGAACGCGGCGTTAAATTGTCGGGTGGGCAACGACAGCGAGTAGCTATTGCTAGGGCACTGCTTAAAGACGCACCGATTTTAGTACTTGATGAGGCCACTTCTGCATTGGACAGCGAAAGTGAAAAGTATATTCAGGAAGCATTGTTCCATCTCATGGAACACCGAACAGCCATCGTGATTGCTCACCGTTTAAGTACGATTCAACGCATGGATCGGATTGCGGTCATGGACAAAGGCAAGATCGTGCAACTCGGCACCCATAAAGAATTGCTTAACGATAAAGCCGGCATTTATGCCAAATTATGGGCTCACCAAAGCGGTGGATACATTGTTGCAGAGACTACTAGTAAGTAACTTTTACAGCATGTCTTACCTTGAGAGGCCAAACCATGTATACTAAGGTAAAGTTTTATTGATAGACATTGTAGGGAACCACCGAAAGAGACATTTAGAGACGCATGAACTGGAAAATTATTTGGAGAAGTCTTGGCAATAAAGACATGCGAAAGCGCATCTTTGCGGTGCTTGGTATTTTGCTGGTATTCCGAATCTTGGCCCAACTACCTGTTCCAATTGCCAACTCCGAGACGCTCAAGCAAGTCCTAACCAACTCGTTTAACTCCAATTCGTCATCTTTCCTTGGTTATCTAAACGTCTTATCTGGTGGTGCGCTGTCAAACTTCTCTATTCTGATTGCTGGTCTTGGGCCGTATATTAACGCCTCTATCATTATGCAGCTACTAACCAAGGCAATCCCACGGCTCGAAGCACTGCACAAAGAGGGCGAGTTTGGCCAGAAAAAGATCAACCAATACACCCGTATTTTGACCTTCCCGCTGGCAATCGTGCAGTCTATTGGATCTATTTACCTTATCCGACAATACGCTTCCCAGGTTGGTGGTGTTGGCGATATCACGGCACATACATCCATTTTGCAGTGGGTATTGATGGTGGGTGCGCTCACTGGTGGCTCAATGCTATTGATGTGGCTTGGGGAACTAGTTACAGAGCAGAGCATTGGTAACGGTATTTCGTTAGTTATTACAGTTGGTATTGTCAGCCGCTTGCCGGCAAACATTGCTTCAATTGGCAGCTCTATCTACAGCAAAAACTCACACTGGAGAATTTTTGGGCACGATTTGCCTATCAACGAAAAGTCGTTCTTTTTAGGTCTTATTATCCTTATTGCGGTACTGTTTATTACCTGGGCGGTTGTGATGCTGAACGAAGCGGCGCGTAACCTGACTGTCAATTATGCCAAACGTGTGCAGGGCAATCGTGCCTACGGTGGCATTACCACGGTGCTGCCGGTTAAGCTCATAACCGCTGGCGTGGTGCCGATTATCTTTGCGGTGGCGTTCTTGAGCGTGCCTACCTATGTTGGTCAATTACTGGCAAACAACCACAGCGTGCGGCTCGCTCATCTTGGCGCACACATGTACCAGTACTTCCAGGCACCAAGCCCTACAACCTTTGCGCAACCAGGCTTTACGCCGTATATCTATCCGGTTACGTACTTCTTGCTGGTCTTTATCTTTACGTTCTTTTACACCAGCATTGCCTTTAACTCCAAAGAAATTGCCGAAAACTTGCAGAAGCAAGGCGGCTTCTTGGAGGGCGTTCGTTCTGGCATTCAAACGGAAAAGCATCTGGCGGGCGTTGTAAATCGCCTCACGCTCTTTGGAGCATTGGCACTCGGCGTGCTGGCACTCATACCAATCGTTGCACAGGTGTTTATTAGCCAGAACATTAGTATTGGTGGTACTAGTGTCTTGATCTTGGTATCTGTCGCACTACAGACGCTGCGTGCTATAGAATCGCGCTCACTCATGGTTACGTATGATCAATACTCGCGATCAGACTTCTTCTCTAACGATGAAGAGGAAGACGCGTCAGCCAAAACCGGTAAAAGTCGCTTCATTCCCCGTCTTAGGCGCAAAACAGCCAAGAAGTAGATCCTCTCGCAATCCTGTTTAAGAGCTCCCGTTATAGTACTTGTCGTTTAATCATTTCGTGCTATTCTAAAAGTACTGTATCCACTCGGTTGGTCGAGTAGGGTTATCTTCATAAAAACTCTTTACAAACTGTTGTCATGTCTGCTATAGTTTACACTAGTTATATTTATGGCATCCAATAAAGAAGTTATCGAGTTGACAGGGACAATTGTGGAAACCCTACCGGGTACTCAATTTCGCGTTGAACTCGAAAACGGCCATAAAATCATAGCCCACGTTGCAGGTAAGATGCGAAAACACTTTATTCGCATTGTCCCCGGCGACAGCGTTACCGTAGAGTTGACACCTTACGATCTCAGTAAGGGTCGGATTACGTACCGCAAATCATAATAAATTAAGCAGTGAGTCAGACTCTGGAAGGAGCGTGATCCGTATGAAAGTACGTGCAAGTGTCAAGAAAATCAGCCCCGACGACAAGATTGTTCGTCGCAAGGGCCGTTTATACGTTATCAACAAGCTAAAACCTAAGCACAAGCAAAGGCAGGGCTAATTATATGGCACGAATATCCGGTGTTACTATTCCAACCGAGAAGCAAGTATGGGTCTCATTGACCTATGTGCACGGTATTGGACCAAAGACAAGCAAGACTATCTTGGCGGGCGCAAAGGTTGAACCAACCGTCCGCGTTAAAGATTTAACCGATGCCGAAATCGGTCGTATCCAAGAAATCATCAACGAAACCTACGTGGTTGAAGGTGAATTGCAGCGTGTTGTTTCTGGCAACATCAAACGCTTGAAAGACATCAAGTCATACCGTGGCTTGCGTCACATCGCAAACTTACCGTCACGTGGTCAACGCACAAAGACGAATGGTCGAACTCGTCGCGGTCGCAAAGTCACCGTTGGTGGCACAGCTAAAAAAGTAGCGGCAAAGACGTAGGAATAGGAATATATAATGACTGACGAAACAACGACAACAGCTACAGCTTCAACTGATGAAGTAAAAGCTACGACAGCAACGGCCAAAGCTCCTGCAGCCGCAACCGCACCAAAGAAAAAGAAGAACAAGCGCAGCGTGGCTTATGGCCAGGTCCATGTGCTTGCAACCTTCAACAACACGATTATTTCATTTACTGATAGCACGGGCGCACTGCTTACAAGCTGCAGCTCTGGTGCTTGCGGCTTCCGTGGTTCCAAAAAAGGCACCGCCTATGCAGCACAAGTTGCCGCTGAACGCGCAGCCCAAGCAGCAAAGCAACAGTACGGCTTCAGCAAAGCAGACGTCTTTATTAAGGGTGTTGGTCTTGGCCGTGACGCCGCAGTTCGTGTGCTTGCCGGCTTAGACATTCATGTTGAATCAATCAAAGATGTCACTGGCGTTCCACACGGTGGCGTGCGACCAAAGAAAGCTAGGAGGATCTAGTCATGGCTCGTGATACAAGTTCTATTGTAAAAATGAGTCGCCGAGAAGGCTACGCCCTGCATCCTAAGGCTCACAAAGCTTTGGTTAAGCGTGCTGGCAAGCCTGGTCAACACGGCAACAACATGCGTTTGGGCAAGCAGAGTCAATACGCTTTGCAGCTTCGCGAAAAGCAAAAGGTCAAGCGCTTATACGGCTTGCTCGAAAAGCAGTTTAGTAACCTTATGGCTGAAGCTGGTCGTAAACAAGGTCAATCCGGAGAAGTGCTATTACACCTCTTGGAACGACGCCTAGACAATGCGGTTTACCGTGCTGGTTTTGCGCCATCACGTCGCGCCGCACGTCAGCTGGTTACTCATGGTCACTTTATGCTGAACGGCACTCGTGTCGATATTCCTTCAATCCGTGTCAAAGTTGGCGACGAACTCGTTGTTCGTCCACACAGCTCTGGTAGCGAATATTTCAAGAAGCTCGATGACATTAGCCCAGTACCTGCATCAATTCCAGCTTGGCTAAAGGTTAACCGTAAAAAAGTTAGCTTAGAAATCGTTGCCCTACCTGCCCGCGAGGACGCTGAACCTGATATTAACGAACAATTAATCGTAGAATACTACTCACGCTAAAGGGAGGAAATTTAAGAGTATGTCAAACCACATTCACACACCAGGACTCGTCGCCGTCGACGATCACACCCCAATCAGTGCAACCTTTACCGTTGAACCACTACACAGTGGCTATGGCATGACCTTGGGTAACTCCTTGCGCCGCGTTTTGCTTTCGAGCATTTCGGGTGCTGCGGTTACTTCGTTCAAAATCGAAGGTGCTAGTCACGAATTTACCACTGTTAAGGGTATCAAAGAAGATGTTGTTGACATCATGCTGAACCTCAAAGGTATTCGTTTCCGCGTCTACGGTGACGAAGCGCAGAGCTTACGCATTGTCAAAAAAGGCAAAGGCACTGTTACTGCCAAAGACATTCAGACCAATGCTGATGTCGAGGTTGTTAACCCTGAGCACATCATTGCAACTATGGATGATGACAAAGCAACCTTCACCATGGACTTAACGGTCGAAATCGGCCGCGGTTACCGCACTATCGAAGAAGGTACTGCTAAGAAAGCAAGCGACTTCGTTGCACTCGACGCCATCTTTAGCCCTGTACTGCGAGTACGCTACAAGGTTGAAAACACTCGTGTCGGACAAATAACCGACCTTGACCGTTTACTGCTAACTGTTGATACCGATGGCTCAATCACGCCACGTGATGCATTTGAAGAAGCTGCTGCCATTTTGGTAAACCAGTACACTTCACTTGCTGGCAAAACTCGCGTTGTTGCTCCCGTCACCGAAGGTGTTGCCACAAGCAGCAGCCTGGAAGGCGGCCTGAGCGATGAGCCCGCAGCCTTGAACACGTCTATCGAAGACCTGAACCTATCTGCACGCACGACAAATGCACTCATCAACAACGACATTCACAGCATCAAAGATTTGTTTGCCCTGAATGATGCTGAGCTTCGTGACCTCAAAGGTTTTGGCAGCAAAGCTTTAGATGAAGTTAAAGAAAAGCTAGCGGAACTGGAACTCTAACATGCATAGGCACGGATATAAAGGACGTAAGTTCAATCGCGAAATGGATCAGCGCGAAGCCCTTCTAAAAGGCTTGGCTGATTCACTCGTGAAGTATGAAACTATCGAAACGACACTTCCCAAAGCCAAGGAAGTTGCGCCATACGTCGAAAAACTGATTACAAAGGCTAAAAAGGGTGACTTGCACAACCGTCGCCAGGTTATCCAGGGCTTGCAAACTGTTGCAAGTGCCCACAAACTGGTTGACGAAATTGCACCAAAACTCAAAGGTCGCGACAGCGGTCACTTGCGTATTACCAAGACTATCTTGCGACGCGGCGACAACGCCCAACTTGCAAAGATTAGCTTTGTTGATGACTTAAACGAAGCGCCTGTTGCCAAGGCTGCGACTCTTGTCGAAAAGAAGGCTCCAGTTGCACCAAAAACCAAGGTTGCAGCCGCCAAGGAGAAAAAATAATGGCCCAGAAGACATTTAGCGCAAAACCAACGGATGTTACGCGAAAGTGGTACGTTGTTGATGCCTCAGAAGTTACGCTTGGCCGTGTTGCGACACAGGTTGCCGTACTGCTAACCGGCAAGAGTAAGCCACAATTTACGAAGCACATCGACTGCGGTGACTTCGTCGTTGTTATTAACGCCGCAAGCCTCAAGGTTACCGGCGACAAGCTCACAAGCAAAATGTACTACCATCACAGTGGTCACCCAGGTGGTCTCCGTGAGCGTACATTGCAGGAGCAGATGAACCTTGACCCAACAAAGGTCCTGGAACACGCGATTCGCGGTATGCTACCTGTCAACAAGCTCCGTGATGCACGCTTGGCTCGACTCAAGATCTATGCCGATGCAGACCACAAGCACGAAGCACAGAAACCAGAGACATTCTCCCTCCGCGGCGCGGAAAAGATACAAGATAAGGAAGGGAAATAATTATGGCAAAAGCAGATAGCTATTTCTACGCACTTGGCCGTCGCAAAAGCGCCACAGCACGTGTCCGCTTAATGAGCGGTAAGGGTGTCATTACCATCAACGACAAGCCAGCCGAAGCATACTTTGCCGACAGCAAATTCTTGCTCGCCAAATTGCAAGAGCCCTTTACGGCTGTTGACATGGCTGGTAAGTTTGACATTAGTGCTCGTGTCGCCGGTGGTGGCCACGATGGTCAGCTCGAAGCAATTCGCCTTGGCATCGCCAAAGCACTGGTTGTTTTGAACGAAGACCTCAAGCAAACACTCAAGCGCGCCGACTTACTAAGCCGCGATCCTCGTGACAAAGAACGTAAAAAGTTCGGTCTCAAGGGCGCTCGCAAGCAACGTCAGTTCACCAAGCGTTAGTACGAGTTCTACGCATGATAAAAGTCCCGATGCAACTCGGGACTTTTTAATTTATTTGACAATACAAATAGACGTGATATATTACAGTGGTATGAAAAAGACTATACAGACTAACTGGTTTTATTTTACCGACACCACCCGTGGCGGATATTTTGCTGTATAGCACAAACGAATAAGAAACAACCAAACCGCCACCAAGGCGGTTTTTTAATATCATAAAGGGAGAAGAAGAGATGACATCAGAAATAGATACAACACATGAACATACAATGGTAGACGAGGCGTTACGGATTGCCGGCGAACTTGAGGCCATACAGCTGGAAATGAACGCCACAACCAGAAATCAAGGATCAGAATTTCTTGAAGCAGCTAGCTTGGTGGATCAGTGGCCTACGCCAAATGTGGACATGACAGATTTGGTAGATGTGCGGATTGCCAGCAAAACACCAGTTATCACCCCCGGATTGCTTGAAAGACGCTTGCCGCTGTCTCAAAACTCTGCGGACACAACTCGACAGGGCAGAATTATTGCCGAGCAGATCATAAAAGGCACGGACGACAGATTGCTCGTGATTGTTGGGCCATGTTCTCTTCACGATCCAGAAGCCGCGCTAGAATACGCATCACGAGTTGCTGGGTGGCGCAAAGAATATGGCGCAAACTTAGAAGTTGTTATGCGTGCCTACACCGAAAAACCGCGAAGCACAATTGGCTGGAAAGGCATGACCTACGATCCGCTCCTTGACAATAGCAGTAACATAAACTTAGGCCTGACCCTCACGCGCATGTTGGCACGAAAGATTACCGACATGGGTGTACCGACCGCCATGGAACGCTTGAACGGCCTAACTCCTCAGTACTTGAACGGTCTGGTTGCATACGACGCAATTGGTGCCCGTAATGTAGCCGATCAGAACGCGCGCGAATACGGCTCGGCAACATCATCAATTATTGGTATCAAAAACGGCACTGACGGTGGTGTTAGCGACGCAGCTGATGCGATCGAAACGGTCAACGCACCCCACAACTACCCTGGCTCCGACATGGATGGAAACCTAAGCAAGGTCAAAACTACCGGTAACGACACGGCTCACCTCATCCTTCGTGGTGGCAAGAGTGGCCCAAACTACTCGACCGAAAAGGTCCAAGAAGCTAAGAGGGCGCTCACCACAGATCGTATAAAAAATAACAAGTCACCGTTACTCGAGGCGATTGTGGTTGACGCATCCCACGGTAACAGCGAAAAGGATTACCGCAACCAAATAAAAGTAATTGAATCGGTCGCAGGACAGATCGCATTAGGTGAATTGGCATTACGCGGTGTCATGATTGAATCAAACTTGGTCGAAGGCGCACAAAAAATAGGACCACTAGATACCCTAGAAAAAGGTAAAAGTGTCACCGATAGTTGTGTTGACGTAGAGGAGACCACTGTAATGCTAACGCTGCTATCGCAAGCAGTCGAAACAAGACGAAAAATCATTGCAGAGAATACGGCTAAACCAAATAAGCAAGCAGTGATGGCCTAGCAAATGGAAACGATAGGGATCATCGGCTTCGGGTCGTTCGGTAGACTGCTCACAGACCTGATTGCACCCCACCTGCCGGTTCTCATACATAGTCGTCAGGATGTTAGCGCAGACATGCTACCAGATAATACAAGGCACGGCAGCCTAGAAGAAGTTGCTCATTGTTCAGCAATAATTATCGCTACCGAACTTGCCAGTCTAAACGATATTTGCAAGCAGTTAGCTCCACTCGTGCAGCCCCAAACCATCGTTATGGATGTTTGTTCCGTAAAAGTTAAGCCCTCACAGATTTTGCAGCAGCATCTGGAAGGCAAGTGTCGACTGTTGGCAACCCACCCCATGTTCGGACCAAACTCGGTGGCAGATAACCCCAACACCGCTAAAGGCTTTAAACTGGTCTGGCATGAGCTTAGTGGTGGACCATTTCCAGAGCTCGAAGCATTGTTTACGGATAATCTTGGACTTGAGTTGCTACAGATGACGCCAGAAGATCATGATAAACAAATGGCTTGGGTGCACGGGCTAACCTTTTTCGTTGGCCGAGGATTAGTAAACATGGATTTGCCGAATTTGACACTCGACACCGGCTACTACCGCAAGCTGCTCGATTTGTTTGAACTAGAAAAGACCCATAGCATAGAGCTATTCGAGACGGTGGAGCTTGGCAATCCATACGCCAAACAAGTCAGAGAACGGTTTATGCAAACACTCACTGAACTTGAAGCAGGTTTAGAAAGGAAACAATTGTGAACGAGGCAGACAAGATTGCAGCTATCCGAACACGTATCGATGCAATCGATGACGAAATCAACCAGTTGCTCGCCAAACGTGCCATATGTGGGGTGGAGATGAAGCGTGTCAAAGGCGGCGTCAAAATCTATCGCCCAGCACGTGAGGCTGCAATTCTACAGCGAATGGTTACACAAAATACGAGCATGTTTTCAGACGACTCGATTCGAGCCATATTTACCGAAATCATCAGTTCTGGGCGAAATCTGGAAGAAAAGCTGCGGGTTTCGTATCTGGGGCCTGCTGGAAGCTATAGTCACGAGGCAGCGCAGAAACTGCTTGGCGCAACCTCCAACTTTGTGCCAGAAGCTACCCTACGCGATGCGCTTAAGGCGGCCGAGTCTGGCTCAAGCGAGGTTGCTTTACTACCAATCGAAAATTCATCGGAAGGCTCAGTAACAGAGACACATAAGCTGCTTCTGAGCACTGCTCTAAGTATCATCGGCGAAGTCCGTCTACCAATTCAACACAATCTGTTAAGTAGCGCAAAGACGCTAGACGACATCAAAGTTGTCTACGGCCACCCCCAGGCACTCGGCCAATGCCGAGAATGGCTCCGTACGCACGTGTCGCAGGCCGAACTAGTACCGGCATCAAGCAACAGCCAGGCGGCACAACAAGCCGCCAATGAGCCAACAAGCGCAGCAATTGCTAGCAAAAAGGCTGCCGACATCGTAGGACTTCCGGTTATAGCAAAGGCAATAAGCGATAACGTCAGTAATGAAACCCGCTTTGTACTACTAGGCAAAGCCGCAACTGAGCCTACAGACAGCGATAAAACAAGTGTTATTTGCACGACTACAGATAAACCTGGCGCACTGCATGAACTGCTAGGTATTTTTGTAGCAAACGGAATTAACTTGCTTCGCTTGGAATCGCAGCCGCACCCAGATCATCAATATGCATTCTATATTGATTTTGAAGGTCACAAAGACACCGCGAATGTGGCAAAAGCGCTCGAAGCCTTAAATAACACCGCAAAAAGCTGTAAACTACTAGGATCATACCCGAAAGGAAACTAACTATGGCCGAATTTCAACCATACCCCTTCGCTTTCATCCGTGGCAACATTGTGCCCATCGAAGAAGCAACCGTATCTGTTATGACAAATGCACTACACTACGGCGCAGGTGTGTTTGCCGGTATCAAAGCCTACCAAATGCCCGATGGAGCCGTAGGCATCTTTCGGCTTGACGACCATCTAAAGCGCATGAAAAATAGCTGCAAAATACTGCGCTTTCCATTTAATTTCGACGAAGCGGCGATCAAAAGTACCATCGTCGAATTGGTAGCCAAAAACAAGCCGACTGGTACAACCTACATCCCCGTCCACTGGTGTACCGATCCGACTTGCAGCTTTCGCCAGACATCGCTGGCGACTACGATTTAAGCGTCTACCTTATTGGTATGCCTTCGTACTTTGAAGCGGATAAAGGCCTATCCGTTTGCGTGTCAAGCTGGCAACGCAACGCCGATAATGCACTGCCGCCGCGTACCAAAGCCTCCGGTGGCTACCTGAATTCGTCACTTGCCATTCACGATGCCAAGCAAGCCGGGTTCGATTCGGCAATTTTACTTAATCAAGCTGGTAACGTGGGCGAAGGCGCCGTTATGAACCTGTTTATGGTTAAAGACGGTGAGCTGATTACGCCCACAACCGATGCCGATATCCTGGAAGGCATTACACGGCGCACTGTTATTGAGTTAGCAAAAGAGCAAAGCATCCCCGTTGTCGAACGGACAATCAACCGCACCGAACTCTACACTGCCGACGAACTATTCTTTTGCGGTACGGCCGTAGAAATTTCGTGGTGCGCCAAGGTTGATAATGTTAAAATTAGCAGCAAAGAAGGGCCGATTAGTCGTAAACTTCATGAATCATTCATCAATTTACCAACTACACATCCAGGACTGTTTACAAAGGTACCGTCATGAGTACCACACAAAAGCCCAACAACATCGTCGAAGTAGGCCTTCGAGGCACAGGAAAGAGTGCAATTGGCAGACGCCTAGCCACCATAACCGGCAGAGAACTCTTTGAAACCGATAAGATGACCGCAAAGCTTATGGGACAGTCAATCCCCGACGCGGTCGAGGCACATGGTTGGGGCTATTTTCGTGCGCACGAATCAGCTGTGTTGGCAAGCTTAGAAGATACGACGGACGCCATCATTTCTACAGGCGGCGGCATTGTGACCATACCCGAAAACATCCCGCCGCTTCGCAATCTGGGTTTTGTTGCGTGGCTTCACGCACCGGCGGATGTATTGGAACGCCGAATTACTAATGACCCAAATCGCCCAAAGCTGACGAGCGAGACAACATTACTCAGTGAACTAACAGTTTTAGAACAACAACGAACCAGACTATACCTGGATGTTATGGACGTGAGAATAGACACCGAAAGAAATAGCATCAACCAAGCAGCAACTTTAATTTTGTACCTCATGGACAAAACCCCGTATTGACATAGAACGTACTAGTATGCTAGTATTTACCCATGCCTGATTTTCATGACTTTGTGCAATTAGTTCATTCAATCAAAGACGAGGCAACACTCGAAGACCTATTGGTAGGTATTACCACTGATAATGAACGCGCCGAATTCGTCAGAAGGATTGAGATCGTAAAGCGTTTACTCAGCGGATCACCCCAACACCAAATCGCCAGCGATTTAGGCGTCGGCGTAGCCACTGTCACTCGCGGATCAAAAGAACTAGCCCAAGGCAGATTCCAGGTACTAAGGAAAACGTAATGAACCAATTACACACAACTATCACCAATTTTGGCCAACAAGGTGCCTGGTGGACTTCCAATTTTACGCGGGAGTCTAATTAAAGACGTATTAATGTAAGTTAATTTGAAAAACTTTATGCCTCCCACCACGGGAGGTTTTTTAATTTCTAAGGAGAACTATCAATGAAAGATGAGCGCATTAGCCTAGACGATATAGTAGCAAACAAACAACACGAGCTTACACAATTAAAGAAACGAAGGCCCCTCGCCGTACTCAAAAAGTCTTTGACTAAGCGAAAAACAGAGGTAAGAGATTTTAGCGCAGGGATCACTAAAGCTGGCCGCTGTAGCCTGATAGCAGAAATAAAACAAGCGTCACCGTCAGAAGGAATAATTCGAAAGCACTTTAATCCTGTCGTCATTAGTAAAACCTACGAGCAATCGGGGTTTGTAGATGCAATATCTGTTTTAACAGAGAGTAGATATTTTCTGGGTGACTTGTCTTACATCGCCACGGTCAAGCAAGAATCAAACGTCCCGATACTCCGCAAGGACTTCATTTTTGATCAATATCAAATCTATGAATCGTACCTTGCTGAGGCCGATGCAGTCTTATTGATTGTTTCGCTTTTGTCACAAGACCAATTGTGTGATCTGCTTAAGGTCTGTACGGAACTGGGGATGTACGCTTTGGTAGAAGTGCATTCAGTCGATGAAATAGATCGTGGTATTAAAGCGGGAGCACAAATAATCGGCATTAATTGTCGCGATTTGGGAACTTTTACTGTGGAGACCAAGCTTTTTTCAAAGTTTGCGGCCACTGTTCCAGACAATGTACTACTCGTCGCCGAGTCGGGTATCACCAGCGCTAAAGATATTGCATCTGCTCGAGAAAATGGTGCCGATGCAGTACTAATAGGGACTGTACTGATGAAATCTGACAACATCCGCGAAAAGCTTAGCGAGCTTCACTCACGGTCAATAAATCGACTGTTAGTATTTGGTGCTACTGAGCTATCAACCGTCACATTCATTGGCCAGTCATACGGACAGCCTGACATTGGAGGGAACGGTGTGCTGGCCAGCATTGCTGCTAGCAGACATGTCCCCGTTGACCTTGTGAGCGGTATAGGTAATGACCTGGGGGTTGCGAAATTAGGCCAATCTGTTGGCGATAAAGTAAGCGTGGCAAATGTAGCTGAAATACCTGGACAAACGTTTCGTTGGAGTGGCACATATGATCCAGTAAGTTTTGAACTCTGCGATGAATTGATTGATTTTGGCGTCTACAAAGACTACAAACCATTGCTAAACAAAAACCTTTCTGGCAACACTACACACGTACTACTAAGTGGATCGAACCCAGCAAATGGACTCAGAGTCCTTGAACAGCTGAAACATCCAGCCGTTATAGCAACCGATATGCTGCATTATCATTTGCGTCACAATCTTAAAGATTCGCTAAAACTAATCAGTAAGGCCGACTACTTATTTTTGAATCAACAAGAATATGATTACGTACTTACGAAGATAGAGGGTGACTTACTCACAAACTTTCCGAAATTACAGTTTGTATTTCGGAAGCAAGGTAGCGCAGGCGTCACGGTCTTGTCGCGTCATGACATACAACAGTTTGTGCCACCTCAAAAAATAACACCATTAAGTCCTGCCAATGCCGGCGATGTGTTTGCTGGCACCGTTATGGGCATGGTCGCCAATAGCATGAGCCTTGAAGAAGACCTAAAAACTATTGTCAACGCTGCCCAAATCGAATCGGCAAAAGTACTATTAAATAACTCATTTTATCGGAAACAATATGAAAGGAAACGTAATGACTAATATATTTGCGGGAGCCGGAAGTCTTGATACACTACGCGACATGTTCTACGATCCGGACGTCACGTTTGTGTCTGATTTTGATCATACGCTCGCCGAAACAAGTGATTTGCATAGCGCATCATTCAACGCAACCATGGAACAAGTAACCGGTTCTACCATTAAGTACACGCAAGATCTAGTACAAAAACTACGTGGCAAAAGCCCCGCACGAGTGCTTCAGGTAATCCATAGAGAACTAGGATTATCTGAACTATCAGCCAAAGAATTACTCGGGGCCTGTGCTTTACAGGAAGAAATAATAACCGACCTAATGAGAGATGACATTAATCCTATCGATCGCCTAATGCCAGGTGTCCATTCACTTGTACAAATGCTTGTCGAAAGGGAACGAAGATCCGGTATTGCGACCCAAAGTCCGGAATCGATGTTATATGAATTTTTTAGAAGAATTGATTCAGAAGCTCTGCCCATAAGACAAGCCTTCCCAAGCCGGGCGATTATCGGACAGGATCAATTAAGAAGCGAACATGCTAGGCACCCCCAAATACGGCACTCACTTTGCAAACCCGCCAACTATTCGATATACCTAGCCGCGCGGATAGTTGGTAGGCCAGAGCATTACCCCATATTATATGCGGGAGACGGCCGTGAAGATGCGCTGGCAGCACAATTCAGTCCAGAAATTACCGGTCTTATAGTTATTTCAGATGACAATAAAAGGGCAGCTTTAGCAAAGGAATTTCACTGAACCACATGCACTTCAAACCTGACCTCTGGAACGGGGCGTCAGCACCGTTAAGGCCCTGAGCCCCGTGAGTATTCGCTGGAAGTACTCGTAAGCTTGTCGAATCCATGAAACGTGCTTCTTGG
>JABCZM010000007.1 GCA_013289705.1 Candidatus Saccharimonadota bacterium | reverse complement strand
TAGAGAACACCACATCGACCACAGGTGCCGGAGTTACAGGTACCTCAACTGCTGGTAACTCTTATCAAGGACCGCTTCCTGGTCGCTATTTCCGCTTGAACTTCACTGGCGCGTACACGTCCGGTACTACTACGGGAACTATTTCGTTCTTCACCACTGCTCGCAGTTTGCACTCTATAGGAGCCGCTGTTGTCGGCACGCAAACCCCAGCAGATGGAGCTAACGGCGCTAGCGGTCTGAACGTGTATGCTGACAATGCAGTATTCAACGGAACGACCTGGGATCGGCAGCGTTCGGCCGCATCCGCCGCCGGGACAACCGGCACGGGTGTTGTAGCGACTGGAGCAATGGGTTTCGACGGTACTAACTTTCAGCGCCTCAAAACTGATACTTCAGGGAACGTTAATGCCCTGATTAGTGACGGCACCAATACAGCCAACATCCTGAAGAACGATGGTACGGCTGCGGGGCAGAATGCCCAGCTGGTTGGGCGGGCCTATCTTTCGGTAGCCTTTACGACGACCACCGTCCAGGCGGTTGGCACGACCGACGGTGGTGGTTATGCCTCAGTGAGCGTGCAAATAGCCTCTCAGGGCACAAGTTCTACCGTGACGTGGCAGGGAAGTAACGATAATGTGAACTGGTATGGGATCGGCTTATTGTCTTCCGGTGCCGTGGGTGGTACTCCTCTCGTATCCTCATCAACTACTACCAACACATATGTTGGTCCATTGAACTTCCGCTATTTTAGACTTAATGTGACCGGTATCTCGGCAGGCACAACCGCTGGTACCGTTATGTTCTTCACGACTCCGTATTCAAATAACACAAATACTATTCAAGTATCATCAAATAATACTACCGGCTCTGCAGTACCCAGTACTGCCTTCTACATGGGCATAAACTCTGGCTCTTCATTATCAGGTGCTGCTGCTATGGCGGTGCTCACAGATGGAATAACCGCTACAAGTGTTCTTGCTACGGGAGTAATTGCTCACAATGGAACCACCTATGACCGGCAACGTAACAATACGACAGGCGCAGTCATTGCTGCAGGCACAACTGCTTCTAACGCCGGTGTTTCTGTAACCACTTATAATGCCTCAAAGGCTGTTATTGTCGTGAGTATTTCCGCGTTCACCTCGGGCAGCCTAACGGTCGCTATTAGCGGAGCAACCTCATCAGGCTATTCCTACCCCATACTCACCAGTACAGCCTTGGCAGCAGTAGCAGTAACACCGCTCCGTATTTTCCCTGGTGCAACCGCATCTGCAAATGCCGTAGCCAATGACATGGTGCCAAGAACCATCCAAGTAGTAACAACCGTAAGCGGTACGCTAACGTACGGCGTAGATTATGAATTGAGCGTATAACTATGAGCACTGGTACACAAGATTTAATAGCAACTTCCGCAAGTTCATTCGTTGTCTCTGGGAATGCTCTGATATTAAACCCTTACGCGGCAGTCATTACGGCAAATGCAACCACGACACCAACATCTGCCACCTGTTATGTTTCTTGCGTCGTTATTATGGCGGCAACGGCAGGAACAACCAGCACGATTACTGTCCAAGACAAGAGTGGCACGCCACTAAAGGTAATAAACTTACTGACAACAGTTGCCGCCAGCCTCAGTCCAATGGTGATCAATTTTGCTACCCCTATTAAAATGACTGGTGGCATTGATATTGTCACGGCAGGCGCAGTTGCGGCGACAAACCACGTATGGATCAACTATTACCAATAGATAGCGCGGGTTGGAGCAGTAGTAAAAATGAACCGATTGCAAAAGTAGGCAATACAACAGATAATAAAGCATAAGAAATATGCAAAACGTATCGTTCGATAGTGGTGGGGTCAAATAAAGTACTATGTCATTTAGGTTGTTTGGCAAAAAATCGGGTTCAAGTCGTGGCAAACTGGCGACCAGTTTGCGTACCGAAAAACTCAAATCTAGTATTATCCTCAACGCGATTGATGACGGCGTCGTACTAGTCGACGACCAAGGACTCATCCAATTATTTAACCCTGGTGCAGTGGCCATTACCGGCTGGAGCGACACCGAGGCCGAAGGACTTGACTGGCAATTAGTGTTTCGATTCGTCGATGCCAAAGGTCAAGCCGTCGAAGATACCCAGGCAGCCATTGGCCAGGTACTTAAACTTGGCCAAGCAACCCGTGATAATACAGCCAATATCATCACCAAATCAAACAAAATCATCGGTGTTAGCTTTAGCATTTCACCCCTCATCGACGATAACAAGCGCGTCACCGGCGCCGTTGGCATCTTCCGTGATGTCAGTCAAGAACGTCAGGACGAAAACCGCCGCGCAGAATTTATTAGCACCGCCAGCCACGAAATGCGCACACCCGTTGCAGCCATCGAAGGCTATTTAAGCTTAGCATTGAACGAAAAGGTCGCCATCATCGACTCCAAGGCCCGTGATTACCTCGAAAAAGCCCACGCTAGCACCGAACACCTAGGCCGACTGTTTCAAGATTTACTTACCAGTGCCAAAGCCGAAGATGGTCGACTCACCAATCATCCAAAAGTAGTAGAAGTTGGTGCTTATCTGGAGCAGCTCACTAGCGACCTCAAATTTTCAGCCGAGAAAAAAGGTTTATTTATGGATTTTGTTGTCGGTGCCAGCAGCCAGAGCATCGACGCTACAGCCGGTAGCTCACGCGTTGTGCGGCCATTATATTACGCCGAAATTGACCCTGATCGCATGCGCGAAGTCATCACCAACCTATTCGACAATGCCGTCAAATACACCGATACAGGCAAGGTGAGTATTGGCCTGACCGGCAACGATCAAGTCGTCCAATTTTATGTCAAAGACACCGGTCCCGGCATTCCCGCCGAAGATATCCCTCATCTGTTCCAGAAATTTTACCGTGTCGACAGCTCCGCCACTCGCACCATCGGTGGTACTGGCCTAGGATTGTTTATTTGTCGCAAAATTGTCGAGCTCTATGACGGCCGCATTTGGGTAGAAAGCGAGCAGGGAAAAGGCAGTACGTTCTTCATCAATTTACCTCGCATAAGCTCAGCCCGTGCCGAACAATTGCAGGCCACAGAAACTCAATCAGCAACTATGACGTCCATAACATCCCCCACGAAACAATAAGCATGATTACCGGAGAGATTTTGCGTAACATTCATGGTACAATTATGAAAAACATAAGCATAAACGGATAACAATACACGCTATGGCAAAAGTTCTACTAGTCGAAGACGACAACAACCTCCGCGAAATTTATGAAGCTCGCCTGCAAGCCGAAGGCTACGATATCGTCACTGCCAGCGATGGAGAACAGGCACTAGTTATCGCCAAGAGTGAAAAACCAGACCTGGTAATTTCTGATGTGATGATGCCCAAAATCAGCGGCTTCGAAATGCTCGATATCCTTCGCAACACCGAAGGCCTCAAAGAGGTCAAAGTAATTATGCTCACCGCACTCGGTCAAGCCGAAGACAAAACGCGAGCCGACCAGCTAGGCGCCGACCGCTATCTAGTCAAATCTCAGGTAACCCTAGAGGACATCGTCAAAACCACACACCAATTGCTTGATACCGAACCGCCCGCTGAACCTGCGTCACCCGCAGTGTCAGCAGCCGAGCCTGCAACCGCCGCCGAACAAGCACCTGCAGCACAACCGGCTGTCGCACCCATTACCATACCAACGCCCACAGCTCCCACTGTTATACCAGCAGAGCCCGAACTGGTACCTGCAACCGCTGCCGTAGACGAGCCAGTCACCGAACCAGAACCGGTCCCAGTCGTACCGGCCGAACCCGTAGTCGTCCCTGAGCCAGTCGCCGTTGCTATACCTCCATCGACCCCTGAACCCGTAGTAACAACACCGGTTGCCCCGACGACCATTACACCAACCCCAACCGAACCAACCCCCGAACCCATAACTACCAAACCAGCTGTCGCAACGGAGAACCCAGAGCCAATACCCGCGTCCGCCCCTGAGCCAGCTCCAGCGGCATCAACACCGCAGGCTCCAACCCAAGCAGACGCAACCGCCGTAACCGCTGCCGTAACATCTGCAGCCGCTGCTGAACCAGCCACTGCCGCTCAAGAAACTGCCGAAATGACCGCTCAAATCGCAAACTTCATACAGCAACAGCCCGCTGAGCCAACTCCCGTTACCGCAGCATCAGCCGCTATCGAATCAGTTCCAGCCACCAGCGAAAACGACAAAACCATGACCGACGCTGTCGACTCATTGGCCGCTGCCGCCAATCAAAAACCATCGGACGTCACAGCCGTAGAAGTCTCACCACCCGTCATTCCAGCCGCTCCAGTCAGCACTGCAGCAGTTGAGGAAACAGAACCCGAAACTGCTCCACCAGAGACACCAGCCGCAGGCAACGACAGCTCTAGCGACGGTGTCACAATCGCCCACAAAAAAGTCATCCAGCCACTCAGCGATTCGATCACCAAGCCAGATATTAATGAACTATTAGCCGCCGAAGAGCGTAAGTCTGCCATTCCAACGGTTCCAACCGAAGTAACTGTCACACCAGTGGCAGAGCCAGCACCCACACCGACACCCATTGTTCCAACAGCACCAGCCCAAGACGATCCCAACACTCCTGATCCCACCAGCATCGCTCTCTAAAACCGCCTGCTTCCGATATACTAAGCCCATGCGTATTAATAAATTTATTGCCAGCGCCAGTGGCCTGAGTCGCCGGAAGGCTGATAGCGCCATTCTAAGCGGTCGTGTCACCGTCAACGGCAAGCAACCCTCGCAAGGCCAAGACATCACCAGCATCGACAACGTCACACTGGACGGTCGTACTGTCACACCGCCAGCCACCGTAACCACCATCATATTCAACAAGCCCGCAGGCTACGTAGTGAGCCGTGACGGCCAAGGCAGTAAAACAATCTACGACATCCTACCCACAGCATATATCTTGCTCAAACCCGTCGGTCGACTCGATAAAGATTCTTCGGGATTGTTATTACTTACCAACGACGGCGATCTCGCCAACAATCTAACCCACCCAAGCAAACAAAAAACCAAAGCTTACGAAGTCACGCTCTACAAACCACTCCAACCGCTCCACCACCAAATGATTAGCGATCATGGCATCAAACTAGACGACGGCATCAGCAAACTACAATTAACCCGCCAAAAAGATGGCGACGATGTATCGTGGATCGTCACTATGCACGAAGGCCGCAACCGCCAAATTCGCCGCACCTTCGCCGCCCTAAACTACGAAGTAAAAACCCTCCATCGCACCCAATTTGGCGACTATTCATTAGGCGATTTGAAATCCGGCGACAGTATAGCCACCGAAGCATAATTTGCTCAGAGTTCAGCAGCCGCGTCAGACATCGTCCAAGTGACAACACATCAATATATTTTTATTTGTTTGTCAATATTAGCTACCTCTGTTATAATGATGCCTAATGAGTAAAAAATTACCAATCGTCGCCATCGTTGGGCGTGCTAACGTTGGCAAATCTAGTCTGTTCAATGCGATTTTAGAGCGCAAGGAAGCAATTGTGGCCCGCGAAGCAGGGACGACCCGTGACAGCATCACCGCCAAAGCCAGCTGGAAAGAGCAAGATTTTTGGCTGGTCGACACCGCCGGCATCAAAGACGCCGAAGACGAATTTGAATTCACCATTCAAGAGCAAATCCTCCAAGCCGCCGATAGCGCCGACGTTATCTGGGTCGTGGTCGAAGCCGATATCCCCATCACCGAAGAAGACCGCCGAGTGGCAAAATTAGCCCTCAAAAGTCGCAAACCCGTATTTCTAGTCATCAACAAAGCCGACAAAGTCAAAAAACCCGATTTCGCACTGTTTGAGCGGCTCGGTATCAAGCCAATGATTGCCACCACAACCACCCAAAACAAAGGGATTGATGATCTGTTAGACCGCATTATTAGCGTCATCCCCAAAGCCAGTTTTGCTGAAGCCGACGACCGCCTACGGATCGCTATCTTGGGCCGCCCAAACGTTGGCAAGTCGCTCCTTTTTAATACCTTAGCCAAAAAACAACAGGCCATCGTAGCTGACAAAGCCGGCACCACCCGCGACGTCAACCGCACAGCCGTCAAATACGCCGGCCGTGAGATCGAACTACTCGACACCGCCGGTATTCGCCGCAGCGGCAAGATAGAAGTCGGCATTGAACGCTTCAGCGTTATCCGCGCCATTGCCGCCATCGAACAGGCCGACGTCTGCCTAATGCTTATGGACGCCAACGAACTCAACGTCGCACTTGACCAGAAAATCGCTGGCATGATCAAAGAAGCCGGTAAAGGCCTCATATTGGTTGTGAGCAAGTGGGACGCCGTAGAGGGCAAAGACGCCTTTACCCGCGATGAACTAGCACCACGCATCAAACACAGCTACGACTTCGTGCCTTGGGCCCCACTAATCTTCACCAGCTCAATCACCGGTCACAACGTCACGCAATTATTTGAGCTAGCGCAGCAAATCGACGAGCAGCGCCACAAACGCATCGCCACACCAGAACTCAACCGTTGGCTCAAAATCGTTACCGACAAACACCCACCGGCCGGACTCAAAAACCGCGCACCAAAGCTCAATTACATGGTGCAAGAAACCGACAACCCCACGCCAGCATTCAAAATATTCGGTTCTCACAGCCTCTTCGTCCACTGGAGCTACCGTCGTTATCTAGAACGAAACCTGCGCGAAAGCTACGGCTTCGAAGGCACCCCAATCCAGATCTGGTTCATCGAAAAACACGTCACCCACAAACACGGTGTCAGCCCTACTAAAGCCGACAATTCAGCTCTGCAACGCCACATCAAAGACAAAAAAGCCCGTATCGCAGGCGACAACGACGACAAACCAGCCCAAACTTCAAATCCCTACTAGATCAAAACCACGGACCGAGCCCTAAAACCCCGTGAGTCTACAGAAATGCCCACTGGGCATTTCTGCCTTCCACCGTGCCACTCACGGGGTTTTAGGGCTCACAAACAATGAACGCTGTATACTGTAGGCTATGTCTTTATTCCAAAACCGCCCGCAATCCAGCACCCCCGTCAACTACATCACCGTAGGGCTCAATAAAACCATCTTGTTGGTTGGATTGGGTAATCCCGGCAAAGAATACGACGGCACGCGCCACAACATCGGTTTTGAGTGCCTAGATAGCTTTGTAGACACCACAAATGAAATGCAAGCTTGGATCGTCAAAAAAGACCTCAAATGTCATTTTTCAAGCGGTCAACTAGGCCAAACACGCGTCATCGCCATCAAGCCAACAACATTCATGAATCTCAGCGGCGAAGCCGTACTCGCAACCATGCGATTTTATAAAATTCAGCTCGAACACGTCGCCATCATCCACGACGAGCTCGACATCAAATTCGGCCACATCCGCACCCGTACCGGTGGTGCCTCAGCCGGCCACAATGGCATCAAATCAATCACCGAACTCGTAGGCGAACAAACCGGCCGTATCCGCATTGGCATTGGCCCCAAAACACCTTCACAGATCGACAGCAGCGACTTCGTCCTAGGCAAGTTCAGCGCCGCCCAAATCAAAGACCTCCCAAACCTCAACAAAGAAATAAACTCAATCCTCAGCGAATACGTCTACAGTAGCCAACTACCCGCCGAAACCCGTAGCTTTTTAATCTAGACCGAACCCGCCGCCATACGCTGCACAATCTGATCGTGAATATCTGCCAAAAAGTGCACATCCCTCAAGTGTGCCATGACGTCACCCTTACCAGCCATCCGTTCCAAGTGATGGTTTTGTATTTGGTCTAGCACTCGGCGATCAAATTCATCGAGCTGAAACGGGCCGACCTCGCCTTCTTTTAAACCAAAAACCCGCGACTCCTCTTCAAACGAAGAATCTTCTGGATCAAAGTTAACTTTCACTTCATCTAAAAACATGACAATAGTTTACTCCTACTTCAAATAACTTACAGCTAATTATTTAACATCGTATAAATCGCAAAAAAAGAGCCTACAGAGGGGGTGGGCACCGCTGTAGGCTCATTTATGGAGATAATCCGTAAAGATTATCTCCATCCACCCTTCAACCCACCACGGAAGCGAAACATCGATTGTCATAAAATATAAGACACGTGTCAACCTTACGAGTAAGGTTACCTTTTAGGCTCACTATAAAACCGGGAATTTCATGACCCAAAGATCAATCAAGTTCTAGTTAAAGGGGTTAGTATGTTTTAGAACGCTTCTGGCCGAACCAGAGGCGCAATTAAGTGGAGGGTAACAACTTAGATGGCGCGCTCTAAAACAATCTAACAATCTGTTAGAATTGGGGATATAAGGTGCAAACGATTCCTATGCAGAACCGTATAAGTTGCAATTCTAGCAAATTTGTGTCTTGGTGTCAATGGTTTATACTACAATTGTATGGAAATCAACAAGCTTACGCTCAATACTATTCCCGAACACCTGCAACACATTAGCGGGTCACCGTCGCAGCTATTTGCCAGCACCGATGATGCAGGTATCAACGAACTATTAAAACGTCGCTGTGTAGCCATAGGGCACCCGTAAAGTCTCGGCCTACGGCAGGCAGGTTTACCCGCACACCTCGCAGGCAAACTCGCCGAGCAGGGGATTGTCATCATCAGCGGCCTAGCATTAGGAGTTGATGCAATTGCGCACCAGGCCGCACTCGATGCTGGCGGCCTAACTATCGCCGTATTGCCTGGCCCAATCGAAACTATTTACCCAGGTAGCCACCGTACTCTAGCCAAACAGATCGTCGCCCAAGGTGGCGCGCTTATCAGCGAGTATCCAGCCGACACACCAGCCTTCAAATGGAACTTCGTTGGCCGTAACCGATTAGTTGCCGGCCTGAGCGATGCCTTGCTCATAACCGAGGCTGCCGAAAAAAGCGACACCCTACACACCGCCTGTTTTGCGCTCGAACAGGGCAAAGACGTGCTTGCCGTACCAGGCAACATCACCAGCGCCACCTCCGAAGGCACCAACAATCTCATAAAAACCGGCGCCACACCAATTACATCTTATATAGACATCTTACATATGCTAGGCATCAACGAACACGGCAACACCAAGCCCATCTGCGGCCGCAACCCAGCTGAACAAGCAATATTAGACCTATCAGTACAGGGAACGAGTGACGGCGAAGAACTACAACGCAGTAGTGATCACGAAATTGCGCTTTTTAATCAAACGCTTACAATGCTTGATATAGGCGGAAAAGTCCGATCCATCGGCGCGAATCAGTGGGCCTTGCGCTAGTAGCCACATCTGGACTAAGTGGTTCAGCAGTCATAGCTACCGCCATTTTGGGTACTATAAGCTCTGTGACGGCCGCTTCTTTTCTACGCTCCGCGTCTAACTTAGCCTTCTCGATAATACGGGCAAGCGCTTCCGTGGTACCAGGGTTCCAAATAACACCCTTACGGGCAACAGCCATGTCTAAATAGAGGGCGGGCGTTTGCGACCCATACTGCGGTCCAACTTCGGCGGGTAGTTGATTGTACAAAGCCTCTCTCTCGTCAAAAGGTGATGTTTGAGCAACACTTCCGTCGATCGGGAAAGGTCCGGGTGCTATATCTGGTGAATTTGCGACAAGTGTCATAGTGTGTAAAATTGCTTATGGTAGACTAAATTTATGAAACTCATGATATTCCTTGGTGTAACTATCTTTGGCACTGTTGGTGGCTGGCTTGGCGCGCTCATGACCCACGGGAACTGGTTTAGTGGCTGGAGTATTTTGCTCAGTACCGTCGGTTCGTTCGTTGGCATTTGGGCCGGCTACAAAGTTACCAAAAATTATCTGTAAAAAACCGCTACTTCGCGTTTTATGCCTGTTCTGGTTGCGGCATGTGCTGCAAAACGTTCTGGCCAATGATCTGTGCATCTGCCTGAGTTCGGGCTTGACGCGCTGCTTCAGCCGCAGCTTGCTCGGCGGCAATATTCTGTCTTATCTGAAGTTCGCCCGCACGAATGTCACCCAATCGTGAAAAATTCTCGAATCCTAATAAATTTACCATAGTTTAAACTATTCCTTCCTTGGCACGTTCAATCCCGTGCGTACTGTTGCGTGCTGTAATATTATTTTTAATATAGCTATAGGTTTACTACCGTGGCAGGGCCTTGTCAAGACCTTTTTGTGATATTTGTCACAAAAAGGCGGTAGCTTGCATTATTATGTATAAGCCTGTAAGCTTACGCTTTGCATAGAAAGGCTATATACTAAACCGAACATGTCTAAAAATCTCGTCATTGTTGAGTCACCAGCTAAAGCCCGTACCATCGAGAAATATCTTGGAAAAGATTTTACGGTGTTATCAAGCGTGGGCCATATTCGCAGTATCGTCAAAAAAACCAAAGACGGCACGCCGCCAATTGATGTTGCTAAGGGTTTTGAAACTACCTACGAAGTCGATCCAGAAAAAAAGAAAACCGTCGCCGAGCTTCGCAAAGCCGTCAAGCTAGCCGACACCGTTTGGCTGGCAACCGATGAAGACCGCGAAGGCGAGGGCATAGCGTGGCACCTCTGCGAAGTGCTCAAGCTCGACCCAAAAACCACGAACCGTATCGTCTTTCACGAAATCACCAAAGGGGCCATCGAAGAGGCCATCAAACATCCGCGCACAGTAGATATGAGCCTAGTCCAAGCCCAGCAAGCCCGCCAAATCCTTGATAGGTTAGTAGGCTTTGAATTATCACCGGTTGTCTGGCAAAAAGTCCCTGGCGGCAAATCTGCTGGCCGCGTGCAATCACCAGCCGTTCGTTTGCTCGTAGAACGCGAACGCGAAATTGATGCTTTTGCCAGCTCCTTTACATTTAAAGTAACCGCAGAATTCACACACGACGGCGCCACGCTCAAAGCCGAACTCCCGCAACGATTCAAAACCGAGCTAGAAGCCCAAAAGTTCCTAGAAAGCTTAATCGATGCCAACTTCACCGTATCCGACATCGCAACCAGCCCCAGCACCCGTAACCCAGCCGCGCCGTTCACTACCAGTACCTTGCAACAGGATGCCAACAGTCGCTTAGGCTTTAGTGCCAAAGCCACTATGAGTGCCGCTCAAAAGTTGTACCAAGAGGGTAAAATCACCTACATGCGTACTGATTCACTCAATTTAAGTGGTCAGGCCATTGCCGCCGCAGGCGAGTACATTAGCAGCACATTCGGCAAAGAGTATCACCAAGTTCGCACCTTTAAAACCAAGTCTGCCGGCGCGCAGGAAGCCCACGAAGCCATTCGCCCAACGGATATGCATGTCACACGAGCCAGCGACAATGAATACGACCAAAAATTATATGATCTAATTCGCAACCGCACACTTGCCAGCCAAATGGCACCCGCAAAATTGGAAAAAACTACCATTAAAATTGCCATTTCCAGCGGTTCCGATTCTGTTAGCTTCTTCGAGGCTAAGGGCGAGGTTATCATCTTCGACGGTTTCCTGCGCGTCTACGGTGGCAGCAAAAAAGATGCCGATATTTTACCACCGGTTAAAAGCGGCGATACGCTTGGGCTGGAATTCGCCAACGCACGCCAAGTATTTGCCCGACCACCAAGCCGTTACAGCGAAGGTAGTTTGGTCAAAAAACTCGAAGATTTAGGCATTGGCCGGCCGTCAACCTACGCTACCATTATTAACACCGTCCAGGTTCGTGGTTACGCCCAAAAAGGCGAAGGCGAAGGCACCCCGCGCGACATCATTACGCTCAATCTCAGAAAAAACGACGTCACACGCGAAGTTGTACAAGAAAAAACTGGTGCCGACAGAGGCAAGTTAGTACCGACACCGGCCGGACAGGTGGTCAGCGACTTCTTAGGCAACCACTTTGACCAGATCGTTGATTACGACTTTACCGCCAATGTCGAAGAATATTTCGACCAAATTGCCGACGGCAAGCTAGAGCGCAACAAGATGTTAGAAGGCTTCTATAAGCCATTCCACAAGCTAATCGAAGAATCTGGCGGCATCGACCGCAGCACCGTGGCCCAAGCCCGCGAAATTGGCCTTGACCCAAAGACTGGCAAGCCAATTTTAGCCCGTTTTGGCCGGTATGGGCCGATGCTGCAACTTGGTAGCGCCGAAGATAAAGAGAACAAGCCGCAGTTTGCACCAATGCCTGCTAATACCAAAATCGAGACCGTCACGCTCGAACAAGCACTGGAAATGTTCAAATTGCCGCGCGTTGTTGGCCAAACCGAAGACAAGCAAGATATTAAAGCCAACATCGGTCGTTTTGGTCCCTATATTCAAGTAGGCAAGTTATTCGTTAGCATTAAACCCCTCGATCCGCACACCATCACCCTCAAAGAATCCCTGGAATTATACGCTACAAAACTAAAAACCGAAGCAGAGAAGAACATTGCCGATTTTGGCGAAATTAAGGTGTTAAAAGGCCAGTACGGCCCCTACATTACCGATGGCAAAAAGAACGCCAAGATCCCCAAAGACACTAACCCTGCAACCATCACCGAAGCCGAAGCAAAAGCCCTCTTGGCAGCCGCTCCCGCCAAAGGCAAGAGCAAACGAACCTTCCGCAAACGCCCCACCGCGAAAAAATAAACCGTCACAGTCTCACCAGAACCACCAAGCCGAATTCGTTGCATCTTTTTTGCCATACGTAACAGACTGTTGTTTGATAAGAATTTTACAACATAGACTACGCAGAAACGTCTATTTCGTGCTACAATAAGGACAGCAAAAACAATTACCAATAGGGACTGTTGACATTTAAAAATATAAGTTATATAATTGTATAATAACTCTCGCTTTAACAGATAGGGAAAGTAAACCATGATGGCTGAGCCTACACTTGCAACCAAACTAGATACCGAACAACTCGTCAACGATACGTTGGCAACTATAGAGCGTGAACGCGAACGAGAGATCGTTTCACGTCGTTTTGGCCTGTTTGACCGCAAGGAAACGCTCGAACAGATTGGCGAACTCCTAGGTATTACCCGCGAACGCGTCCGACAGCTCGAAAAAGCCGTCGTCACACGACTCAAAACTGCAGCAGAGCAGGGCAGTCTACCAAATATCCCAGAACTACAGACAAAGCTCGTTGAAGAACTGCACAAACTGGGTGAAGCTGCCCGTGTCAGCGATTTGAGCGAAAAGCTCGGTGACAACAGCAAAGTAGAGCAGGCCCGCGTTGCATTCCTAGCACGTCTATGCCCAGAACTGGCCGTGATCGACGAAGACGATAACTTCTATAACGCCGTTTCTGTACGCAGCGTACACGATGAAAAAGCAGTGAAGGCTAATGTTGAACAGCTCATCGCAGCCATCAAGAAGCTTGGCGAACCAAAAACCATCGAAGAAGTTGCCAAAGCTGCTGGCATGAGCAACGTAGCACAGGCTGGCGCCCTTGCAACCACTTCAAAGCAACTCGCAACCCTCAACAACCGTTGGGGCCTTGTAAAGTGGCCCATGGTCAACCCAAAGAACATTCGCGACAAAATATACGTTATCCTCAAAGAACACGGTAAACACCTACACTTTAATGACATTGCCGGGGCTATCAAAGATAGCGAATTCAAGCGTAAGGATGTTACCACGCAGGCTATCCACAACGAACTTATCAAAGACAAGCGTTTCGTACTTATCGGTCGCGGCATCTACGCCCTCAAAGAATGGGGATACGAAAAGGGAACGGTGGCTGACATCATCAGCGAAGTCCTCCGCAAAGAAGGCGGCCCACTGCACCGCGACGAAATCGTCAAGCGCGTCCTCAAAAGCCGCTATGTCAAAGAAACAACCATTCTCTTGAACCTCCAGGGCAAGCCCCAGTTCAAGCGCGTCGCCAAAGCCACCTACGCCCTAGCTGAGTAATGCCCTGTTTTAAATTATGAGGATTCACGAACCTGAGCTCATCTCCCAACTGCAATACGTGAGCGAGCAGCGGGGAACCGAAACATTCACACTTGGCGGCCTCACCGTCCGCTATGCAACTATTGATTTGCCCGATGAGCAAAAGCCGTTCCCGCTCGCCGTAGCCGCAGCCTTCCCGGAAAAAGCTGATGCCGCTACACCCATGGAAGCGGGCGCTGTTCTGGTAAGCAGTGACGTACCCGAGACGCTGCGGGGGCTGTGGGCAATGCATGAATATGTTGATTTTGGCATCTTGGGTCATGGTACCGTCAATCGTTGCCTCGTCAGCGATCAGCGAATACTAACAGCCGCAACTGAAGAGCTGGGGCCAGAGCTAGCAAGCCAGTACTCAGAGGCTCGTATCGGTTTTTATCAAGACCTGGCGTTATATATGACCCGCGAGTTTACCGCCAAGGGCACAGACAGCTCGTATGCCCCTGAAGATATCACCGGCTGCCTTACAGCCATGGCACTACACCAAGCAGCCCTCGAAATACCCAGTTTGCCACCAACGTACTAAGCGCTTAGGCCGTAAATCGAGACAGCGAAACCCTAGATTAAACATTTTACGAACAAAGTATACGGGCTCGTTTATTGTGGGAGACTGGCACAAATTATCAGTACTGGCCATTTTGCCAAAAGGCAGATTAGTAGGGCAGAAAGCATAAATTAAAATGGGCTTTTTAGTTGAAGCATAGATCCGAAACGGGAAGTCACGAACAGCAATGGAGCAACCAAACGAAGCATAGATTCAATGTCGCACAATGTATATTTTGCGACTCAAATATTAACTCTAGGGTTGATTACTGATACCCCTGCAACGGGGGATTATCTACACCAATACTCGCATAAAGTTACATATCAAAGCAGCTCTATGCCGCACACGGCTTAAATACGTACCTGTACATCTGGTCCCTCCGACCACTGCGACAGAATAGCTCCTAGCGTCCCGTTGTGAAATACTGCACTATTTGACTTTTCCACAGTTATGTCGTGAAAACATTTGCTTTTTCATGCATTTACTATTTTTATATACTAATCCCCCATCCTGTCTACTTTGCTATAATTATTTGACATACTGCCCTGCTTGTATGTTTATATAGTTTTTCTTGCATGTACATCTTTATGTATGATGTAAACAAAATACGAACACAGGCGAGGAGAGTGGGGATGGCTATTTATAGTATGCTCGGCCGTCGAGCCGAACATCAATATAGCTGGCAGGTGTGATATTTTGTGAGGCTAGGCGCGTACGAACAGCCAGGTACGTCCCTACCTGCTGCAACACATTTGTACTGTGTAAATTGAACTTTACAAAGTACCCTACTCCACTAGGCTTAATATCTAGCTCATAGGCTGCAGCCGGCAGCGTCAAGCCATTAACAGGAATAGCTTTAGCGTGCAGCTCAGCCACCACTGATTGTATAAAGGCTACTGAGTTACTCGGAAGTGCAACCTCGTCCGCTTTAACGGCTAGACCGCTCTGGTCAACAACGGTAGGCAGCCCAAGTTTTGAAAGATCAGCCACTGCATCGGCACGAATCAGTGCCTTACCATTGTTATCAAGCACAAAACTACCGCTAACGGTGCTCAAAACTACGCTAGGAGTTGTTGGCGCAATATACACAATTGGCCGATGACTCATCAGTGGCAGCGTGATTGATACGTCGGAAAGCTCAGGAAACTGTTGTTGTAATTTTTGCTTTATATCTGAGGTGTTAATGGTAAGTTTATTGTCATTAAGCAGCGAACTTTTGAAAAGCTTTGTAGCCGCAACCTCATAAATACTCGTTGGTTGTAGGAAATAGTTATTAGACGTCGTGGTGAGTGATATGACTTTAGGGGTAGTGCTGAGGTGCAATATATCAAGCACGCACACGATCAATACGATGCCAGCCACGAGCATCCCAAGTCGCTGCTGCCAGTAACGAATAACCCTGGCTCGACTACGGACGTCTTGTTCACGCGGTTGCTGCCTGCCGAGATTATAGTCCTGTTCCTTGCGATTTGCGTGATACGAAAAAGCCGAAGTGCGACTACTACCAATAACCTGCCGTCTGTTCGCAGTTGCCTGTGCTTGTTTTTTCTTGCGCCCGAACTTCATAGCGTACTACTCTTTATTTTGTGGTTTTGCCTGCTCTAATAATAGCACCGCGAGCTGCTTTGCGGCATCAGGGCGAGCAAAGTTCGCCAAATTTTGGCTCAACTGCCGACATTTTGCTGAATCATCCAATAATTCGCTCACTGTATGCGCCAAACGGCGATCTTGTTCGGACTGGGCTTCATCGAGCATGATAATAGCGTGGGCTGCAGCTAGAGCTTGCGCATTTTTTGTCTGATGATCCCCAACAAGCTGCGCAGCAGGCACAATAATGCACGGTTTTTGCTGAATCGCAAACTCTGCCAAATTCGTGGCACCACCCCTGGCAATAATAATATCGGCAGCACCGCTGTAGCGGTAAAAATCACTTACAAAGCCAAGCACACGTACCCGCTGACGATCCGCCCGTGGCAAGACATCATCATACGCACTACCCACCGATTCCTCGAGCGATCGGCCAGCAAAATGCAGCAGAACCAAACCCGGATAGCGCTTGAGCAAATAGGCTGCGTTGGCAACGACAACATGATTGAGCTGATCGGCCCCATTGCCACCACCAGTAATCAACAAAACTTGTTTGGCATCTGCTAACTCTAGTTCTTGGCGATACTGTGCTCTGAGTTTGGGTGTCACAACCGCATGATTGCCGCTCAGCGGAATGCCAACCATAGTCGTTTTTGCGCGTGGGTACGGATATATTTCTTCTGGTAATGCCACCGCATGCAGGCTCGCCCAACGTGCAATGATTCGATTAGCCAGGCTAGGCACACTGTCCGAATCATGTGTGACGAACGGAATGTGGTTCAGGACCGCCCCAAAGGCAACAGGGACACTCACAAAGCCGCCCCGCGTCAGTATAGCGGACGGCTGGAGCCTACGGAGCAACCAAAAGCTCTGCCAAATGCCAACAACCACTCGCCCGCCGTCGCGAATATTTTTAAGCTGCGTTGGAATATCAAACAACTGCTTCCAACCTTCCCCGTTATAACGACGGAACTTGCCTGCCCACACCGTAAGCACCTCATCGATGTTTGGATCATTAGTTGGAATATCTAATAAGCTTTCGCCATGCTGGCCAATATAGACGATTCTGATCTGGGGATTGAGCTTTTTAAGCTCACTAGCGACTGCCAGTATGGGGGTGATATGCCCCCCTGACCCGCCGCCTGTCACGACTATTGTCATAGCTGCTCCTGTCCTCTGTGTCTCTATTGTTTGATAGCGTACTGTATGAAGTATACCGTGAAATCTGAAATACCAAGCCAACAGCGGCAGCTACAAAAACCACACTGGTGCCACCATAGCTAATAAACGGCAGGGTAATCCCCTTCAACGGCAACAACCCAATCATGGCACCAATGTTAATAAGCGTCTGGACGCTCAGCCACGTGAGCACACCAATCACGATGAGCCGGCTGAAATCATCTGGGGCACGTTCGGCAATGCGTTTTAACCTCCCGAACAACGCCGTAAAGATTCCAAGCAACACGACAACACCAACAAAACCAAACACCTCGGCGTAGATGGCAAAAATCGAGTCGTTCGCAGCCTCTGGCAGGTAGCCGTTAGCCTGGACACTGCGTCCTAGCCCCAAACCAATCATGCCACCCGTTCCGACGGCGATCAGCGCTTGGCACTCCTGGTAACCAGAGTTTTTACAATCAGCTTCCGGATGCAAATAGGTCGAGAACCGTTCTCGTCGGTAGCCAGACGAGGCAATGGCCAAAATTAAACCCAAGGCAATAATGCCGCCAATCATCATAATTCGTTTAAACGGCATACCGGCCACAAACGTCATGGTTACCATCATCAGTACAATCACCCCTGTTGATCCAAGGTCACTTTGTACTTTTGCGATACCGAGTCCGATGATTGCCATGGCGATGAGCAGTGGTTTTAGAGTACGCCGCACATTACTAATCTCGCCGTTTTTAATGCGTTCAGCCAAAAAGCCTGCCAGCCAAATCAGCAACGCAAACTTTAAAAGTTCCACCGACTGGAACGACAAACTACCACCAAGCCGCACCCAGCGATGCGCAGGATAATCACGATTTACCGGCATAGCAATGGCCACCAATGTCATAGCAATGGCCAACGCCAACAGTGGTTTATACGCCCGACGCCATTGGGCAACCGGTACTTGAGACGTGATGGCAAAAGCCACCAAGCTAAGGCTAATCGCAATTAGTTGTTTAACGACATAATAGGTGTTGCTTACGCCTGCTGAGGCGCTCAAAGCTGGGCTAATAGCATAAACTATCACCAGGCCAACTGCCAGCAAGACCACACAGATGGCTATCAGCCAGTAATCAGGCTTGTGTCGACGCCCTAGTTCATTCGAACGGCTGGCAGCTTCAGGCGTGTACGCCGGCCGTCGTCGCACTCCTGGCTGCAAGCCCATCGCGGCTACGAGTACCTTCCAACGAGAAACACGACAAGCCCAAGCACGCCAGCAATTTGTCCCAAGATCCAGAATCGCATAGTTACCTTCGTCTCAGGCCAGCCAATTGCCTCAAAATGATGATGGATTGGTGACGATAAAAAGACTTTTTTGCCCTTGCGTAACTTCTTTGAGGCGCGGTTAATAATCACTGAGCCGGTTTCCATAACATACACAAAACCAATGATTGGCAGTACATAAATTGTGTCCGTCTGCATGGCGATAATCCCCAGCGCCGTACCAAGTGCAAACGCGCCAACATCACCCATAAAAAAGCGTGCCGGAAAGATATTAAACCAGGTGTAGCTGAGCAGCGCACCAACCACCGTTAGACAGAACGCTGCAAGACTGTATTTGCCTTCGATGGCAGCAATCAAAGCATAGGTACCAAACGAAGAAGCCAACAAACCGCCAGCAAGCCCATCGAGCCCATCGGTGATATTTACCGAATTGGCAGTTGCAATAACGACGAACCAAAACAATGCAATGATAAGCACACCAATGTGCACGTGATGAGCACCCGGCAAGTAGACGCTTTGAACGCCCAGCTTGTCGTAGAACCACCAACCACCAGCAATAGCAACCAGGCTGTACAAACCAAACTTGAGCTTCGCTCCCATGCCGGCAATCTTCGTGGTGCCGCGAATATTCATAACGTCGTCGGCAAGACCAATCACGCCCGCTCCAAGCATCCCTGCCAGCGGCAACCAAGTTTGACTGCGACTTATATTGGCAAGAATTGTAACGATGGTAATCGATGCAATAAAAATCAAACCAGCCATGTTTGGCACATTGCGGCGATGTTTGGCGGCGTGCAGTTTATTGTAAACTGTCGCTGCACCGCCCGACCAGGCTTCGGTACGCTGTTTTTTCCACCATTCACGCTTGTAGGCAATGGTTGTGTACAACGGCGTTAACGCCATGGCCACCAGAAACCCCAGGAACCCAAGCAACACAATGCGCAGTAATGAGCTGGTCTGAAGAGCAAAGTGAAGTGTATGAGAATGCATGAGGTCTTCCTGGTATTATACCATTTATGGTTTTGGGGTGACGTACGAATTGTTGATGAGCATATGGGCTAGATTGGCAAAGATTGGCTGAGCCGCACCAGCACCAGCGTAACCGGCAACATGTGGTTTAATAACAAAAACTACAATAACATACTGTACTTTACTGCCACCTACAAAGCCAACATAGGTGCCATTAAATTCGTCATCATAATAGCCTCCGCCCGGCTTTGCAATCTGCGCCGTACCGGTTTTACCGCCCACAATGTATTTGCTCTGATCGAACGCAGGAATGATATTGTGGTGATCAACCACATACTGCATCAGCGGAATCATTTCCTGGCCAACTTTTGGTGCAACAGTATGACTTTCGACAACTTTTGGCTTAGTATCCGTGGTTTTACCATCAGCGCTGATTGTTTGATCAACCAAATACGGTTGGTAATAGGTACCCCCGTTCAAGACGCTTGATAGTGCCGCGCCCATCTGAAGCGGTGTCGCCGTCATTGCCTGCCCGAACGCCGTATTGGCATACGTAAGATCGATACCAGCACCGTTATCGCGCGGGCTTGGTACGTAGCCAGTTGCCTCGTAGCCCTGCTCAATACCGGTCTGTTTGCCAAGCTGAAAGTGATTAACCATATAATCGTTCCAGATACCGCGACCTTTGGCATTCAGCTGGCCACCACCCATCTGCATCAGTTCCCAAGTCGCACCGGTGTTCAGTGACAGATTCAACAAGCTAGCAATGCTCTGTGTGCCTGGCCCACCATCTTCTTCAATATCGGTAATATTGAAGCCATCGACCAGCCAGTGGGCAGGATCATAAAAGGTTGTACTAGGCGTAATCACTCCCTGATCCAGCGCCGCAGAGGTGGTAAGTGTTTTCATGATCGACCCGACTTCAATTGGGCTACTCACCGCAGCATTTTCAAACACGCTCGGATCGCTCACATTCTGATACTGTGATGGATCGTAGGTAGGATAATTCGCCATAGCTTTAATCGCACCAGTATTTGGATCCATAATCAGCGCACTAGCCGATTCGGCTTTATCGTCTTTGGTACCCTGCGCCAACATCGTTTCCAGCTGCTGCTGCATACCAAGATCCAACGTTAGCACCAGATTATTACCTGCTATCGGGGCTTTTTGGATATTGTTTTTGCTGGCAGCCAACGGCACACCGTTCAAATCGGTAATCGCCTTCAGTTCGCCCGGCGTACCTTTAAGCTGTGTATCTAAGTCCTGTTCTACACCATATTCGCCTACACCATCGTCGTTTACAAAGCCCAATAACTGCGAAGCTAGTGCGCTCTGCGGGTAGGTTCGATAGTCTTGTTCTTCGCTATATAGTCCAGCAAATCTGTAGCCCATGAGCGTATCTCGCTGCTGTTGACTAACTTTTTTAGCAAGCACCGAGTAGCGCGTACCGGCCAGCTTTAGATCTTTTTCGTAGTCACTCGCCGAACCACCCAGGACCTGGGCGGCAGCTGCCGCAACCTTACTTGGATCCGTTTTGTAGGTTTTAATATCGACTGGGTCGGCAAACACCGTATATAGACGCTGATTAAGCACAACTGGCACAACACTATCACCTTCATGGGCTTCGATAATCCCGCGCGTAGCCGGTATCTGTTCTTGCTTGAGCTGATCGGCTAACGCTGCCTGTTTATAGTGGTCATAGCGAATAATTTGAATATAAAAAAGCCGCACCCCAAAGATGCCAATAACAAACACTAACAGCGCGTACCAAATGCGCACGCGCTTCACGGCAGAAATAGCCGTACCATGTTCCGGAAAACCCATTGTCTTTTAGTATACCAACTTTTGAGAGTCCGCTAGTTTTGTCTTTAATTTTGGATGGTGTCGCTGGGAGTTGTAGCAACAAGATTCTTTGCCACTGCACTGTTCTGAACTCGAGGCAGTGACTGCAAACGAGCCGAAGCAACTTCTAGGTCATCGTGCTGCGACTGTAACTGTGCCGATTGCACCTGTAAACCATTAATTTGATAGCCGTAAGCGTTCGTCTTGGTGACTTGTGTCAGATACAGCAAGCCCAACAAACAAGCCAGCACAATCAAAATAATCGTGTTGCTAATTGGCCCTAGCGTTCGTTCCTGTACGCGAAAACTAACCGCGTTTTGACCACGGCCGGCAAACTGAGAACGATTGGTAGCGAGTGCACTTGAGTATGTCATAAATATATTACTTTTCTATTTGTTTTTTATTTCTTTGTTCCGACCCCAGTTGCCCAGGGTCGGATCAGTGCCTACTAGGCCACGGTTACGTGAATTTTGTAGGCGCGGGAGGCGCTTTTAACCTTAATTGGCATGCGTTTCCCTTTCTCTTTTTATTTTCGCTGCGGCCCGAAGCTTTGCACTCCTGGCACGCGGATTAAGGACTAATTCGTGGGGTGAGGCGGTCACTGGTCGCTTGGTCAGTAATCGAAGCTCTGCATCGTAACGCTCACCACTATTTTCACCGAAGACCCGTTTGACGATGCCATCTTCCAAGCTATGGAAGCTGATGATAGCAAGTCGACCACCGGGCTTTAGCAATTGCAACCACAAGGGTAAACTGCGTTCCAGTAGCCCAAGCTCGTCGTTCACAGCAATACGCAATGCCTGAAATGTCCGGGTAGCAGGATGAACCCTGCTGCGGCCAGGCCAAGCCTTGCTGACCACTGCTGCCAGCTTCGTCGTACTATCAAACGGGCGGTTGCCTGTTATGAGTCGTGCGATTTGTCGAGCCTTTGGTTCTTCGCCGTATTTCCACAAGATATCGGCTAAATCTGCTTCTTTGTAGGTATTAACTATGACCTCGGCAGTTAAGCTTTGCTCTTGATCCATACGCATATCCAGCGGTCCATCCATTTGAATGGAAAAACCCCTGTCTGCATCGTTAAGGTGCGGTGATGACACGCCCAAATCGGCCAAAATACAATCAAACCGCTGTTTTTCTTTGACAAGTGCTTCGCTTGCGCTCAAGAAATCTTCGTGGCGTATGTTCACGCCGCTGCCGCCAAACTGCTCTGTTAACTCCTTGATTGCATGTATGTCGCGATCAACAAGCACAGCCAGTTCAGGCTTCCCGGTACTTTTCAGTATTTCTGCCGCATGTCCGCCATAGCCAGCCGTTAAATCGAGGTATGAATCCTCTGCTTTCGGGTCCAGCAACTGCAAAACTTCGTCCAGCAACACTGGTATATGTGTTGATGATGTATCTTGGTTTTTGGTTTTGTGCATCGCACTTTTTATGTTTATTTTGGTGTTTATTTTAACTCTAGAAATTATATTCTGTTCGAGAGCACCTAATCGACAATCAACTTTTTGTTTTTTTGGATGTTTTTGTTTTTGTCTGCTCCATGTCATATGTAATTTCACGGAGCGAAGTTTGAGAGACTTATGTGTGAGGTGGAGTTTTGGGAGGTGTTTTAGAGAAAGGTGCAAGGGTTTTTAGAGTGGTGCCCCAGTTACCACTTGTTGATTGTCGAATAGCTACTATCGAGGTCGCCCTTCCCTGTCCGTGGACAGTTGAAGCTTTTTCGGTTTTCTAATCTTGTTGTTAAAGTACGAACGCACCGATGAGGGCATTTACTCTTTCGGTGGAGCCATCAAACGCCAATACCTGCTACCCACGCCAACCGCAATTACATCTTTTTTGATGTTTGCGAAGTCGAGCAAATGCTGCTCAAGCGTGATACGGCCCTGCTTGCCATCCGGCGCGGTATCAATCTTACCCATTCGAAATTGAATGTTCAGATCTGCAACGCGTTCATCCAGAATGTCGCCTTCCAGCCGCGGCTCTACCAAGTTGTCCCACACCGCCTTTGGATAGAGGTGCAGATACTTGCCGAATCCGCGAGTGACGACTGCCCCGTTTGCAAACGTATCACGAAGTTCGGTCGGTATGGTTAACCGCCGCTTCTCGTCTAGCTTGCGCTCGAAGTAATCTACTGTGGCCATGGTATTAGTGTTAATGCTCTAGTGGTGTTTATTTTTTCCGGCAGCTGTTTTGGCTACCTATCTTTACCCACTGGAATCAGTCTACTCCCCACCTATCCCCACATACAAGCCACAAGTACATAAAAAAGTGGTGTTTCCTACACCACTTTTCCACAGGTTCAAAACTGTTACGCCACACCGCCACATATAGCGCCGGAGCCTTAGACTAGGCACTAATATCAGTTAGTGTTCTGTTGGCCTATGCCCGCATTAATAAGTTGTTGCACTTCATGTTCAGGCATTTGAAACGATAGAGCCGCATTGTCTTCGATTATGCCGGTATCACTGTTTCGAATGTCACCATTTAACTCAAGCGAAATAGGGATATCAGTTGAGACATTCGTATCGGCATTACTATTGGGGTTATTAACTTCGACAATGTAAGGGCCTTCAGCGCCAGATTGTGATTCCAAAGCCGTCTTATCAACCCAAACAGTGTGTACCTCTCTGCCATGCTTCGAACCCACACTCTTGGTGTCGATATCTGTAAAACCAAGCCAAATCTGATTACCCGCTTTATACTCTAGGGGGTTAATTGCAATAACTTCTTGTCCTTCAGGCACAACTTCATACGCGTTACCCACCGTACCGGTACTGCCGTCATCATTGAATATATCAGGACTGTAACGGATTGTGGCACCACTCTTGATCCGGAATGAGTTCCCAGACATAGTTTCTACCTTATTAAATACTGCTTTATTATGCTCAGCACGGTCATGACGATCGTACGCCGTCTCGGCCTTGGTATAGCCCACGGCTGCAGCAGTGATAACGCCCGCTCCTGCAAGTAAGACACCGGCCCAACGAGCAGCATAGTTTGGCCCGGGATTTTGTGGTACAGGTTGCGTATCATGTAAGTATGTCTGATTGGTCATGGCTTTACTATACTACTTTCCTTTATTTTTGTCAATTATTTGCCTGCTGTCGCTGGTGCGCGAAGGCCATCATCAAACTTGACAGGCATCCGCACGGTTTCATTACGTTCGGTGTTGGCTGGGTTGATGACGAAGTTCGAGAACACAATAACGTCTTTTTTGAGGCTTTGTGTACGATCGTGCACTAGATTGCTCAAACTAAATAACGTTGCCAGCACGAGTACCATGGTGCTGCAGCGCTCAAGCCCGCTACGGTGCTTGAGTTCATAATGTTCTAGTTTTTTTATTTGTTTTTTGATACTCACATACTAAACACTAGCAAAACACAAGCATTTTGTCAATATTATTGCTATTAACGCAATATTATTTATCTCAAATAGCTGCAACTTGGGTCCGGGTTCTGTCACTCCAGGTGTCCTCCCGCTGCGCTCGCTGCGTTCCGCACAGCGGGTCCCTCCTAACCCACCAGAGTCCGGAGGTAGGTTGTAGTCAGGTAGCTAGTTAATGAGTTCGGCTGGGCCGGTTGCGAGGAGTTCGGAAAAACCATCGAACGCGTCATCGGGGAGGTTTTCGCTTTTGCGACTACGAATATAGATTGGTTTGATGGTTTTAGGTAAATCAACTAGGAGTTTATCGTCTACCATGTAGCCATGGCGTCCATCGAATTCTTTGGCAATGAAGGCGCCTTTTGCTTCACGAATTACATGAACAGGCACACCGTTTAAGAGTGGTATACAGCGTTTTTTGAACAGTTGGTAACGATCAACACCGATGGTGATAATTCTAACGTCATGCTGGTTTTGCAGTTGCAGTGCTACAAAATCGGCGGCACCAGGGCGTAAAAAGTCATGGCCGGTAACTGCCGCTTCGATATGGGCCTCGACGGCATCGGCATCCAGCCCCATCGAAGTTATTTGACCAAAAAAATCATATTCGTTGGCTGGGCCAAAGTTCTGACGGAAATCATTCATCGAGCTAATAAAAGCCTCACGCTCAACGACTTCCGGATACGCCTCGCAGAGCGCCGGCAAGACATTGTCATAAAAAAACCTATCGACATCGAGCAGTGTGTAATCGAGATCGATACCAACGAGCAGTTGCGAGTCATCGTTCATGGGTTAGAGCTCCAAGAGTTTTTTAGCAACGGCATCGGCATCGTGGCGGATAAACGTCCGGTGGGCAGCAAGCAGATCACCCTTCGCTAATGGCGTGTCATTGGCGGAAGCTATAAAATTACCGCCTATTGCCTGGTAGTGTTGATTTTTTAGCGTCTCCACGTTGGTTTGAACCCAAAATTCACCCTTTTTGGCGTATTTTTCTAGCAAGTCATCTGGTGGCTGGGTATCATCGTAAAATACAACATCGATCACGGGAGCACCAATGAATCGTTCTATTTCGGCGGCGTGGGCAGCAACATCAAAACCGTCGGTGTGACCTTTCTTGGTCACTAAATTACAGATATACACGACTTTTGCTTTTGTGGTTTCCAATACCTCACGGAAGCCATCGGCGACCAGAACTGCGCCGAGTGACGTGTATAAATCACCGGGGGCAATCACTACGAGATCAGCGGTTGCAATCGCAGCCAGTGCGGCAGGATTGGCCTGAGCAGCTGGCTCAAGGCTAAGAATCGCTTGGCGAGGGTCATAGGGCAAGGCTTCGACATCAATAACTTCTTCGCCTTCCAGTACAACGTTATGATCTGGCCACGCGAGATTCAGCTGGACGTTGTCGAGCGTAGCTGGGATTACCTGACCCTGTACATTGAGCACTTCGCTGGCGGTCTCGACAGCTTCGGCGAAGCTGCCGGTCATTTTTTCGAGGGCTGTTAGGAATAGATTGCCAAACGAATGCCCAGCGAGACTACCTTCGTCAAAACGATAATTAAACAGATCACGCACTTTTGGTGATTCCGATAACGCCACCAGACACTGCCGGGTATCGCCCGGAGGCAGCACACCAAGTTCGTCGCGCAGTTGGCCAGTAGAGCCACCGTTGTCAGACATGGTAACGATGGCGGTAAGATCGTTAAAGTATTCTTTGAGCACGCTCAACAGTGTAAAACTGCCTGTACCCCCACCGATGGTGACTACCCGTAAGTCGGACTTTGGTTGCTCGGAACTCATTGCTTTCTAGCGTATCACAAAAGCGCCCTCAATCGGAGCAATCAGAGACTAGTCAGACAGGCTATCTAAAGCAACTAAATCTTTTTCGTCGAGTTTTATACTGGCGGCAGCGATGTTTGCCTCAAGATGCTTGATCGAACTCGTACCAGGAATCGGCAATATGATTGGCGAGTGAGCCAGAAGCCAAGCGAGGACAATTTGGTGCGTACTAGCATGATGTTTATGGGCAATCACCTGCAAAACAGTACGATTATAGTCACTACTACCACCGCCCATGGGGAAATATGGAATAAAGGCTATACCCTGCTGTTCACAAAAGTCGACAATGGGTTCGCTACCAACACGATGTTCGATGTTGTAGTGATTTTGGACGCTCGCAATGTGGGTTAGGTCGAGCGCTTGCTGCAATTGTGCCAAGCTGACATTACTGAGCCCAATATGACGGATTTTTCCCTCTTGCTGCAGTGTGATGAGTGCTTGTAGTGACTTTTTGAACGATACATCCGGGTCTGGGCGATGGAGTTGATACAGCACGATTTGTTCGACACCTAGACGATCTAGGCTGGCTTCGCAAGCTGCGCGCAAGTGTTCTGGTGAACCGTTGGGGCGCCAATCACCTGGGCCGCCACGTAGCAAACCACCCTTGGTAGCAATAATGATGCCTTCGTAGGGCCAGAGCGCATCGCGAATGAGTCGCTCGGATACCTTTGGGCCGTAGGCATCAGCGGTATCAATAAAGTTAACATCAAGATCAACCGCACGCTCCAGCACGCGTTTGGCGTTTACAATGTCGGACGGCGGACCCCATACGCCCTGCCCCGTAAGCCGCATCGCACCAAACCCCATACGGTTGACAATAAAATTGCCGACCTTAACTGTGCCGGCATTTAGTGCGGAAAGTTTTGCATCAGTCATTGTTGCCATACTCCCTCCCTATCTGTAAAGTTATAGAATTTTCTAAAACAAAAAAGACCGCCAATTAGCCGGCGACAACGATCCCGCGGAGACAAATTGGCACATTTGCTATGGAAAGATTCTTGTTTTTAACAGTGCTTGTATTATGCCAAACAAGCTTGTGGCTTAGCTGTAAAATAAATTACACATTTGTTGGGTACATCAGTTCAATAGATGCAAAATCAGGTACGAAATAGTCTGGGTGGAACGTTACGGTTTCGGCGTAGAAATCTTCACGACCTAGGCTGGTACCAAGGGCGAGCACAGTTGCTTCAGCCCGTTTAGCCGACTCCACCCCTGTCACAGCATCCTCAATGACAAGCAGCCTCTTTGGATTGGTGATGCCAAGACGCTCCATGGCTAACAGATAGGCATCGGGGGCTGTTTTTGGCTTGAGCCCGAGTGCTTCGACAGTTTCGTGAGTAATAACACGGTCATGCGCAAATAAATCTTCCAGATTATACTTTTTGAGAAACGGCACGACTTCACTGTACAGTGCGGTAGTGACGATCGCTAGTTTGTCGGCGTAGTACTTTGCGACGGTACGCACAAGAGCTGCGGCACCGGGTTTTTCATCAAAACCCAAACTCGCCACCTTTTTGTAGAGCTCGTGCTTATCTTTGATAAGCTTTTGGACGATAGGATGGGTGTAGGGATCGGCATCCGCAGGGAGTTTACCACCGGCTTTGAGCACACCGGCAACAATTTCGGCAGTAGTACTACCATACATATACCCCTTTCGATGCTCGGCCATCGTAATATCACCGAAGCCATTGGCCGTAAACGAATCGAAGCGAGTTTGTTCGTGGTGGTGATGACTATCGGCGAGCGTGCCATCAAAATCAAAAGCCACTCCATCGTAATCACTAAGACATAACTGCATAAACCTACATTATACCTTGGCGTCAACAATCTTGGCGTCATAGCTTTTGAAAATGTCATCTGAAGTGAGTAGTTTAACTTGCTCTACCTGCGCCTGAGCAATCAACATGCGGTCGAAGGGATCACGGTGAAGAAGCGGCAATTTTTGGTAAGCTTTAATGTGCTCATTACGTAATCGCAGCAAGCTAAAACCTTCCTTTTCTATAACCTGCGGCACATCAAGTTTAAGGTCAAGCTTGCCAATAGCGGCTTTTGTGGCAATTTCCCACAAACTAACCTGTGATACATAACAGGTGGCTAGATCAGCTTCAATTGTCGTCCTAGCCACAGCACCCAGTTGCTGGCTACCTGTTAAAAGCCAGATGAGCGCATTTGTATCAAGAAGTATCATATTGGTTTGTTAATGCTTTCCTCGAACATTTCGAGGATCTCGGCATCGGCGTCATCGTAATCTGGCGCCAAGATGATTTTATCCTTATATGCACCAAATATCTTCGACTTTTTGGCGGCCTGCTTAACGGGTGTAAGCACGAAACTACTGACCTGGCCCTGGCCTCGGCGCGTAATAACGACTTTTTCGCCACGCGCAGCAGCATCAAGCAGTTTTGACAGATTTGTTTTGGCCTGGTGGACATTTGCAGTTGTCATATTTAAATTCTAGCTAATCTAGCTAGTTTTGTCAATATTTTAGCTACTCCGGCGACTTTTTACGGTGTTTTTTGGCAGCGCGGTGCGCAACTTCAAAGCCGCCAGCTTGCGCGACATTGAAAGCGCCATAAACGGTGAGCGGCGCAGCCAATGGCGGCAACAATACTGCCCCACCAAGCGCCGCCGCTCCGACAAACAGATTAAAATCGCGCAAAAAGCGCAAGCCTTTCTCACCTGTGCCTTCTTTTTTCGCCGCTGATTGTCGTTCGCTCATACTGCCCAGTATGGGACTAGTCTTTATCGAAAGTCAGTGAAAATTGCTTTCGATAGATGAGCGCTACTTCTATGGTATTTTCTATGGCCAAAGCAATCGGGTATAGTGCAACTTTATAGGTAAAATGGCCGACAGCAGCTAGGTTTAGGAGGGGTGCAGCAATGCCAGTTGCGAAGAAAAATGCCGTTTCGCTTGCTGGGTTCACCCAGGTTTTATGTAATGTCGGGAAAAACGCAATCACATCGGCAATAATGCTCAAATACAGCGCCAGCAAGGCATTCCCAGTAGTCACCCACACTACAATATCGAGCGCGAGCAGACCATAACAGAGGGTGTCGAGCCGACGCAGGCCGCCCATGCCATACTTAATCGACAAAAATAAAATAGCTAACGAACCAGCAGCCTCACCAAGGCTCACGGCCAAGGTCAGCCCAGCCCCCAGCGAATGCTGCTGCAAAATAGCCACGATCATCAGCACCGCAAACATCAACCGCGCCGAACGAGCCGGGGACACTTTGCCGCGCAAAATATCTCGGCCGTACGGTATAAACGCCCAAAAGACAAGAAGTCCGGCAGCCAACGATAAAATGTCTCGAATAATCATTTCTTTCCTAGCCTAGTACTCTTCAACATTCGTCGCCCAACCGGTTGCAGGGTATTGTGTACACCACACGTTCAACCCTCTGACTGTAGGCTGATGCACCACCAAATCAGCACATACGTGGTGAGCCAATTGCTTCATTTTTATTTCGGTTTTCTCGCGGCTCAAGTCATTGCCCTGCTCGTCCTTGGGCCATTCGCCTGAGGCCACCTCTATATGTAATTCAACTCTGGCAGAGGATTTGCTTGCAGTGTTATCGAGCTGCAATGTTCGTACGGTAACATCAGCTACGAGCATATCTTTCTCGTCTTTTCCGTACAGAGCCTTACCAACAGCGTAAAATACTCGTTCAGCGAAGTCTCTCCTTGTCGATAAATCCAGGAGTTGATAATACGTTATTGTTGCCTGTGCCATAATACTCCTCTAATTGACCTTTTGACCGCTTAGATAATCATCAAGTGAGAGCGGACGCATAGCCTCAGTGCATTCAGCGGTATAGTAATTAGCCGCGATTGCCGCACGTAAGTCGACTGGGTCAACGAGTGGATCTACGTAATGTGGGTTGTGTCTACCGTCAAAGTAAACTGCATGACCAACAACCGGGTATATCGCCGAATAATCAGCATCAATTTCCGCAATATCCCTTGCACCCCTGTTGTTCGCAACCCTCAGTGCCCCACCGCTACCTTTTTGTTGATCCGTTGCATACACCAAACACTCCACAGGGTTTGTATCAAGATGGCCGTCAAATCGTCCCAGCTCAGCATGATCGTTGTAGCGACGTTGCACATTGATGTTCATACGATGACGCAGATCGCTACCTACCGTTAGTTTTTGGCCAGTGCAGTGTTCTCCAAGCTCTCTCAGCTCGTTTTCGTATAATGAAATCAGCCATGGTAGTTCTCTTTCTACTACCGCTCCGGGAACCCTCCATATCGGGACCTCACTCGCCGCTTCTCTGGTCGTCGAGTGCGGCGGTTTTAGCACCTCACGCATTGCATACGCTGTAGCAACCCGAAGTGTATCTTCTCGCCAACCCGGTTTATGGACCTCGAGCAACGAATTTACATCAATGGTCTGCCAGCAAAATCTTTCCGCTACGTTCATCGTCATTACTGTTGCTCCCATAGATTGTCCATTACATGCTCGATGTCATAAACACCAAACGGCACATCGGCGCCAACTAGCGGAATATCGACAGAAATACCGATGGTTTTAATATGTGGGTGAGCTTCTTGAACGGCCGCCAGAATTTCCGGTCCGTAACTGGAACGATATCCGCCGACATCGTAATCAATGAGGGCTGCCCAAACACCAAGTTCTGTCAATTTAGGAACAACTTTCATGGCTAAAGCATATGTTGTGGCCGATGCAACTACTGGATACTTGTCTTCAAACAAGAGGCTGAGGGTAGTGTGGACACATTGATCATTATCGGCCAAAAATAAGCCTGATTTGGCACGCTTCACAAAATAACTCCTTAAATGACAGCTCAATTATTACAGCCAAAGATAGAAAAGTAAAAAGGTTGTCCAGAAATACGGACAAGTGTGTTATGCTTATGCACATGGTATCCACAGAGCAGCTCAAAGTTGTCCAGAAATATTTACAAGTCTTGGGGATTGAGCCTGAGGCTACACTGGCCTATCTGGAACTTACGAAGTTGGGGCCATCGTCTGCCCTGCAGCTTGCTAAGGCGACAAATATTAGTCGCACACAAGTATATCGGCATCTGGAAGAGCTCCAGGCCAAGGGCTTGGTAAGTGCCGAGCAACTGAGCTATGGCACGTTGTTTCGCACGTTGTCACTGGAAAACCTAGAGGCGTTAATTGCCAACCGTGAAGCAGAGACGGCAGCCGTAAAGCGTAACCTTGGCTCAATGACAGAGCTAATGCAACAATTGGCCGGTGCCAGCGGCCCAAAGGCGACTACACAGCACTACTACGGGTTGGCCGGGCTAAAGCAAGTAAACTGGAATCTAACTAAGGCCGATAAAGAGTTCCGCGTGTTTGAGGTGGCACATTTGAGCCAACATCTTGATAAAGCATTTGCCCGCCGTTGCCGCGAACGATGCATGGAGCAAGAGCTCATTAGCTATGACCTCACCAATGCAACAAGCGTAACGGCTGAGGAGCTTGAACCGTTTGAACCAAAAAGAGCGTTTTTGCGCCATATTGACCCCGAAGTGCTGCGGATTAACTTTGAGACGTACATATACAATGACGTTGTGACGCTCGTGGACTACAGCAAAGAGCAGCAATTAGCCTTGGAGATTCACCATCCTGGGCTCAAAGCCATGATGCAACAGCTGTTTGATGCTATGTGGGCGACAGCTACGCCCTTAGAAATTCAGAGGTAAATTTAATAAAGATGATCAAGATGCCTATATCGGACGTTCTTTGAGGTGTAGTTTGTAACCAATGTAGCTAACAACAATATGCACCAAAAGCCAGAGCAGTAGCAACAGGCCGTATTGCGGCAAGCTCAGCGTCACGAATGGCATTGTGGCGACGGCACCACCAATGATGTAGTCGGTTTGGTCGAATGGGAACCAGCCGCGACCGGGCGCAACACCTCTTTGACGCTTAAAGAAGCTCTCGATGGCATCGCCGCCAAGCGCACCAAGCCCAAAGAGCGGACCAAGAATAAGCGTTGGCAGATGCGCATAGTTGACCTGGCTGGTCAGCACATGAACAGCGTGGATGTGACTCACTGCCAGTTGCTGGATACCGAGCACAATGGTCGCAGCAATCATACCGCTCACTAAACCGCGCCAGGTTTTATGATCACCAAGGATTCGCTTGCCGCGAAAGGTCCGATTGCAGTCGATGGGCGCATCGTATTTTTTGAGCGACGGGACGGCAGCCACTAGAATTGGTGCCATATTTGCCACACCAGCTGGCAAGAAGAACCACAGTGCAAACAGCAATTCTTTAAGCATGGTTTTTCTTGACTTTTAATCTGTTATATTTGGGGTACAGGATGGCTCGAACGCCAGGAAATGCGTGACTGTATTGTGCGGTTTGCAGGAGTTTCACGAGTGTTTCACGGCTGGGCATAGCGCTAATTTGGCTGTAGGTTTTGCCCCAACCATGGCGACCATGAGCATCACTGCTGGCAGCCCCAGGCTTGTAGTAAGCCTGCGACCAAGCAACAGCTTGCTTGTCGTATTTTTGAAAGATAGCCCTACCGTTACGGGTTTCGATAATGTCGACGGCGTCGATAATGGTATTGAGCACGGCGAGCGGTAAGCCTTTGCGGACTGTTTCGAAGGGGTGCGGGATATACACCAGGCCACCCTGCTGTTTGATGGCCTGGGCTGTAGCGACGGCACTCAAACCCGCCGGTATGGCTTTGTGCAAATATAAACCAATAATCTCACCTTCCTGCGCCATGACTTCCTCACCAATAATGATGCGCTCACCAAATTTTTTGTGCAGCACGAGCGCCATTTGAATCGAATTATGATCTGTTACCGCGACAACATGCAAGCTATTGTGCGCAAACATACGGTCGTAGTCTTCGGCCCGTAGACCGCCGTCGGGCGATGCAGTGGAATGAGTGTGTAAATCAATTGCTATCATCAGAGTTGCCTGCTAATTCGGGTTAGTCCTTGTACATTGGCCTCACTCAATAATTCTAACAAATAGTGCCCATTCGGAAGAACCCAACGTACCATTAGCTTTCTTTTTCGAGAAGTTGCGCCAATTTTACCCATAGGCTGCCCGGCGAGCGTTCTAAGGTTTCACAGACTTTATTCAGCGATTCGTGAGCTTTGAATGCTTTGAGCAGCTGGGCGTCTTCTTCGGGCGTCCAGCGCTTGCCGCTGCGCGGATACTCGGCTTTGAGGGCAGCGGTTTTTTCTTCGCGGGGTATGGCCGCTTGGGTTTCAGCCTGGGGTTGTTCATCAGCTTGGGCTACTCTTGCCTCTTCTGGTAGATGATCGAGGATGATTTTTAGCACGTCATCACCGTATTTGGTATGTTTGCCTGGACCAAAACCTTTAATGCCCATGAGTCGTTGGGCTGTCGTAGGACGGCGGGCAGCTAACGCTTCTAACGTCGTGTTATGGGCAACCACATAGGCTGGTACACCGTCGTTGGCGGCTCGGCTGAGGCGCCACGTTTTGAGTTTTTCGAATAGTTCTTTGTCATATTCGATTGGCTCTGTTTCTGGTTCGGATTCGGAAAGCGGCGCAATTTCTTCGGCAACGTCCAGAGTTTGTTCGGCCAACGTATTGGAGGCTTTTTGAAGCTGGCGATCAAAATCATAAATAGTTGGATTGAGCTGCAGTGCCACATGATTTATGCCCGTCAGATACACACCTTGCAAGCTGCGAACCCGACTAAGGGCCACATAGCCCATACCAGGAGTGAATGACTTGCTCAGATCAATCTCGGCGGCATCTAGGCTCATACCCTGGCTTTTGTGAATGGTAATGGCCCAAGCTAAACGTAGCGGTAGCTGCGAGACTTCGGCTTTTTTGCGATCATCTTCGACTAACGACCAGTTATGTAGTTCGACTTTAATGATTCGGCTAGTAGCTAGCAGCTTTACAAGTGGCATACCGTCACTAAACTGAACTACCTGACCGCGACTGCCATTGACGAAGCCTGCCGCGAAATTATTGGCGACAAACATGACTTCTGCACCAATTTTGAGCTCAAGCTTTTCGGGGGCCAAAACACTTTTGGTAAGCTGCTCTACCTTAGCAGCAGTACCCTTGGTTTGCATTGTATACAATTTTGTATCAGAACTTATAGCTGCAAGATGCTTTTGGTTAATGCTTTCGACATCGATATTGTGAGCATAGAGCCTGGTCACTGGTGCGGATTCGTCTGGTTTTTGGCCAAGCCGCTCCTGCAAGGCTTCGGCGTGTACATCTTCGAGTTGGCCACGACGCATGGCTTCGAGCACGTCAAGCAAGGCATCACCCGCCTGACGATGCTGCTCGGTGATGTAACAGATTTTTGGCGCAAGTTCGTGCCAAGCAGCCGAAGTATGGGCAAAATCAAGCAGCTCGCTTCCCCGCGTGACTGGTGGCAACTGGAATAAATCACCTACCAAAATAACTTGCAAACCACCAAACGGCCTATCGCTATCACGTAAAATTTTGCAGGCTTCATTGACCATGTCGAGCCGCGCACCGTGGAGCATCGAAATCTCGTCTATTACCAGAACATCGGCAGCATTGTAGCGTTTGCGTAATTTATCGTTTGCCTTTAGCCATTGCCGGTCGTATTCATTCAACCGGTCACGAATGCCCAGTCCAGACCATGAATGAATTGTTGTTCCACCAATGTGCGTGGCGGCGATGCCCGTGCTGGCCGTAACAGCGACGGTCTTGCCTAGTTTGGTAGCACGATGAATAAACTCATTTAAAACGTATGTTTTGCCAGCACCAGGTGCACCAGTTAAAAAAACCGATTCCCCGTCCAACATAACCCGTAGTGCTTGTGTCTGCCTCATAGACCTCCGATTGTAGCACCTTGCCAGCCAAAGCGTACAGCTTAAAAGGTTTCAGGCAATAAATTGGTAATAAAGGACTGTGTTTTACGACAACTTTAGCTTAATTGGCAATCGCAACGTAGCCTGCCCAGCGATTGGCTTCATGGGCAATGCGAGAATCATCCAACCCCATGCCCGTTAGCCAATCCGCTGGCGACTCAAAGCCAAACAACGTTGCCGTGCGATACACTTTGCGCTCACGATTTTTTTGGATAAGCACCACGCAATCAACTTCTGCGACAGCATGTTTTTCCATCAAGTGACGATGGGCAAAATCGGCCGTAACTCCCTTATCTAGTACGTCGTCGAGCAAAATTACCAGTCGGCCAGCCGCCTTGGTGCTAGGCGATAAATCCATAATCAGTGCTGGCGGCTTGTCTGTTTGAGCATCGCCATACGTTTTAACCGTCAAGTAGTCGAGTTCTGGATAAAAATAAGGATCCTGGCGTGTAATTGCAAACATCAAGCGACTGGCAAATGGCGCACCGCCCCGCAATAAACAAATGAAAAGAGGTTTTTTGGTTTTATAACACTTGATTATTTCGGCGGCCAGTTCTTCGATACGCGCTTCGACTTGTGTATCGCTGGCGATCAATTGCTTGTATAGAACTGGGGAATTTTGTTGAGTCATACGGCTAGTATAGCTGGCCTGGGGTGGTTTTGGCCACAGCGCGAGGTTGCCTTATTTTTTTGATGGTCGGCGATGGGCGGTTGTGCGATATGCCAGCGTTCGTTTGAAGTTATCCAGCCGTACGACATACTGTTCGTACTTGTTGTAGAGCTGTGAATAATGGCCGCTTGGCGTCAGCAGGTGTAACAATTTGTGTTCAGCTTCAAGGTATTCTACCAGGGAGTAAAAGTCACCGTCACCAGATACAATGATGGCTTTGTCGTAATTTTTTAATTCTTTCATGGTCCATAGGACTAGATCGGCATCGATATTGCCCTTCACCGGCTTTTTCTCTTCCGGCTCAGCGCCGGGTTCAGGTTCTTTAACTTCTTTGGGAGCTTCTGGCTGCAGGCGCGTCATATCGAATGTTGGCTTCAATACTACTAAGAATCCGGCATCGTGCATCTGATCGTACAGACCTTCGTTTTCGGGAATATAGCCGATGAACATAAAGGCCTTCGTGACGTTGTACTCTTCCGCCAAAAAGATGCGAAAACGAGCCCAGTTCATCTTCCAGCCAAATTTCTGGGTACCCACATTGAGGTTCTGGCTATCAATAAAGGCGTAGACGTTGGGCTTCTGGCCGGATTTTTGTTTTGGGTTCATAACTTAATCATAGCAAATTCGCACGGCTGACCCTAGCTGCCCTGGTGTAGGCATAGAATATTGCCATCCGGATCCTTGAACCAGGCGGCTTTCATACCCTCCATGACATGGATATCACCCTCTAGCTTGGCACCGGGCATATCGTAGTGTTCAAAATTAATACCTTTGTCTTTGAGGTCACTCACTAATGTTTCGATACCGGTTACTTCCCAGGTCGCCGCAGTGGCTTGATTGGTACCGGCATAACTTGATACGTACACTTCTAATGTACCGCCGCCTGTTTTGTAGTAGATTTCGTAATCGTTTTCTGTGGCTGGTTGCAGGCCCAGCACGCCGCCGTAGAATTGTGTTGCGCTCGCCAAGTCCTTCACTGCCAGCACTGGGCTAACATTAAAATTACTTAACATATTCACCTCCTCCGCTTAAAGTTGTCGGTTGTTTAAACGCTCTTTGTTTCTACTTTAAGTATAGTCCCACCCGCAAGACCAAGCCAGCTACACAGAGGTACTTATACCCTTTTTGTCAGTTGCTGCCTACGCGCTTCATTGGCCCAATGGTCGGCTAGTTCGTTGCCTGGGTCATTATTGTGGCCGCGTACCCAGATGAGCGTGGCCTTCGAGGCACGGTACAGCGGGCAAACTTCCCGCACAATATCGAGATTTTTGATGGGGCCACCTTTTTTCTTCCAGCCGTTAGTTTCCCATGGCAGCGACCAGACGGTAATGACCTTGATCCAAAATTCGCTATCACTATAGATTTCGCAGGCCTCACCGTTTGCATCTTTGAGTGCTGCAATAATCGCCAAACCTTCCATCCGGATGTTAGTTGTTTCGTGCTCGCCACCCAGCACTGCTGGCTTCATCTCTTTAATCACCGCGAAGCCGCCCGTGCCTGGGTTCGGTTCGCAGCTGCCATCGGTGTAATACGTAATCATTGCACTGCTAGGCTCCAAGCTGCTTTAAAAGATCATCGTCGCTTGGTGGTTTTAGTAAGCGCTTACTCTTAATTTCGTAGCGCAATCCCGTCATCGGTGATTCAACATAATCGTCATTTAACAGGTTCACGAAGCGCGTCAGGTCTTTCTCGTCCATGATAATAATCGCTCCGGATTCGTCGGTCATCAGGCCTATATCAAGCTCTTCGCCATGATCAACCAGATCTTCTTGCTTGACCAAGCTTGGCTGAATTTTTTGCAGTTTTTTAATGGTTGCCCGGTTGCCTTTCACAAGTGATTGCAAGCTTAAACCTTCGGCAAAGCTCAGCCGGAAAAACTGTTCGATTTCACGCACTTTAGCTTCGGCAATGCTAGCTTCTTTGGCGTCGTAGCCAAACAGTGTCTTGAGTTTTGACTGGTTGAACACGTACATGTCTTGATCTAAAACTAGCAATTGGTTATCGGTTGGAATCCGCAGTGCCGCTTCGGCATCAAACGGCACAAACTTGCCTTCGCGCAGCATCCAGCCAGTTTTCCCGCGAATAATTTGTGATTGCGGAAGCTGTTTAATAACGTAAAAAGATTTGTCCGTCCCTTCGTGACTCACACGCGCAATCACGCCTTTCATGCGCTTAATATCGTGCTCTTCGTCATTGAACAGTTCAATTTCGTGCATCTGGGTTTTAAGCCAGTTGAGCGTTTCTTTGGCCTTTTCGACATTCTTGAGCCGCGTGCGCATCAGCACATTTTCTTCGGCCTCGGCATCTTCGAAGCCACGCACAATCAGCCCATTGTCGGCACCTTCCAGCATGTATTCCAAAATTTCGTCGATGAAAATCGGCTCCATCTGCTTGTCTAAAACCTTGCTACGCGTGGTCTTGTACACTGTATAATTTTTATTAAAGAAAAACAGGTCGATCTTTAGTTCATCTTTGTATTGCACCAAATTATTAGCCCAGGCAAACACATCAGTCTCGACATAGTTTGCGTCTTCCATGGCATCTGGAGCCAGGATATCTGCTGGCCTGTCTTGCTTGCTTAGCGCTGCTGCTGGCTCAACCGCTACGTCATCTTGTCCGGCAATTATCGTATCGGCATCTTTTTCGCTCATATTTGGTCACTTCCCTATTCTGATCTAATAATCTCCATACATTCTACAAGTCGGCTGCCCAAAAATCTGCTGTAAAATTGGCAAACCTTAAGCGTCAAATGTAATACTGTGAAGGCTCTTGACAACGGCCACGTGGTTTTGCCAGCCAGTTGGCAATGTATCAAGATGAGCGGGCTGGTCAACTTCGCGGGAAACAATAATTGCCCTGGAGCCGCTGTTAAGCGCCAATTGCGCGTCAACATATTGGTCGCCAATAACCAGGAGTTCGGCGGGCTTAATTTGCCAACGCTCAAATAAGTCACCAAATACTCTCGGGTCAGGTTTATGGTAATCGCCAGACTCATCACCACAAATAATATGATGGATATGTTGTCTTAATACCGACTGTTCCACAATGTTCCGAGGGCTTGCCCTGTCACGGCCAGTATGTGCCCGATTTGTCACAATTACCTGCTTAAGGGAGGCTGCCGTAGCTTTATCCGCTAGTATAATTGCATCTTCCAACAAGTGCTGATCAATATGTACATAGTAAGCATTTTGTTCGATCAAAAATTGATTTTCGAATTTTTTAAGGGTGTCGTCATTGAGACCACCAAATGTACCATTGATAGATTCGTGTAGTTGGCCATGAAAATTCATTAACAACATTTCTGATGTTGGAACTGGTAAGCCAAAAGTCGGAGCCAAACGACGCAAAATGTCCGAGTAGATTCCAAAGCTATTTAAAAGCGTGCCGTCAAGATCCCAAGCAATCGCTTTGATGGTCTTTGGAATTATCATAAGCAATACTTAGGCATTAAATACTTGCCAACTGCCTTCGCTCACAATTTCAACCTCGCCGTCGACAACTTTTATGGCAGTTTGGTCGTCAATGGCATAGACAGAATGATTTTTGGTCGATGCGTATGTTTTGACTTCGGAAAATCGATCTTTGTCGCAGTGCGGCTCGATTTCAAAATCCACCCAATTAAAGCCAGTTAGATCTGTTAAACCAGTAGGATTTGCATCTGCGGGTGGTAACATTGCAACTTCAATTGTCGGCGCGGCAATGATCGTACCGGCACTGATACCAACATAGACTTTGTCTTGCAGATGTTTATTAAGCCAACTATCAAAACCAGTTTTGCGGCACTGATCAAGCAAATGAAAGGTACTACCACCACTTACCAAAATGACATCGACTACCGCCAAGCGGGCCTGCCAATCAACCCCCGACGCACTCGGGTCAACCACATCAATCCAGTTATAGCCAAAGCGCCATAAGTTTAAAAATTGATTAATAAACCAATCTTTATTGCCATCCTGCGCATTGGCGGCAGTCGGCACAAATGCAACTTTTGTTTCGCTGGCCGACTTGCCAACTAAGTCACCAAGCGTCTCGGCAATTGTTCGTTTCGTAATTCCTGCCGACGTCAGTAAAAGCTTCATGCTACTGCTCAATCCAATCCGGATAATCGGGGCGAGATTGCTTGAGGTGACTAATTCCTAGGTTGTCGAGCTGTAAATGATCGGGCATTTCAATGGCATACAGCACCATTTTTGCCAGCTCTTCCGGCAGGATCATCGAACTTGGCTCATCCAAACCATAGGTGTTTACGCCAAACGGCTCGACCGTCACAAACCGGACACCTTCTGGATTAAGCTCTGCCCGTAACACATACGCTAGCGTCGAAAGCGCAGTCTTCACGGCAGTGTACATTGCCTCGCCAGAGATTCGTTCGTGAACGGCCTGCGAAGAAATATTAATAATCAGCGGTGCTTTGGCTTTTTTGAGTAATGGCAGCAAACCATGGATCAGTTGAGTTGGCGCGGTAAAATTCAGATCAATCTGCTGGAATACCTCGTCTAACGTCATATTTTCAAATGGCTTTCCGACATACAGGCCGGCGTTATTGACTAGTACATCGATCGGCTCAGCTGCGAGCAGATCAGTAATGAAGGCTGCGAGTGCTTGCCTGTCTTGCAAATCTACTTTTACAAATCGCACCGCCGGATAGCTTGCTGCAATCTCGTCTGCCGCCGCATTGCTACCAAAATATGTCGCTGTTATTTTATATTCAGCAGCTGCAGCCAACGCTTCAACAATTGCCCTACCAATACCTTTTGCACCGCCCGTTACCAAAATATGTTTCATGCTTTTATCATACCACTAGGATTTAAGAAAACGCTTCTTGTATTCTGCGATGGTTATATATGATTTCGTGTCCTTAACTCGGTCGACAAATAATACACCGTTCAAGTGATCGATTTCATGCTGTAAAACGTGTGCGGTAATACCTTCAAAATCTTCTTCGTGTGTTTTGGCCATTTCATCAATCCATTGCACGCGAATTTTTTTGTAACGTGGGACTTGGGCATACGGAAAATTCTTAGTATCACCAAAGCTAATACAACCTTCCCACATTGTTTTTTTAGATCCGTATTTTTTGATAATTTTTGGGTTGATGAGTACTAGATTAATCACTGGATTATCTGGGCGTGATGGCGTTGGCTTGATACCAATAACCGTGATTGCAACCGCCTTCCCCACTTGTGGTGCCGCTAAACCTACGCCGTAACCCTTGCTTTCCAGCGTATACCGCATATTTACCACAAAATCTTTGACCTTGGTCGACACTATTTCTTCATGGCTTAATTCACGGGTTGGCTGCCGTAAAATCGGATTGCCAAATTGTGTACGTCTTAGAATTCTCATAACTACTCGTCTGAGGCATTTAAGGCAAATTTACGCCGGGAATACACAATAAGCAGCGCGAACGACAGACAGCTAGCAAGTATGTAGAATGGGTAGGCGAACGAGATAAAATCAAATCGTGCCAATGAAATAATCACCAATACCGATGAGCCCGTAGCGACAATGAACGTGGTCAGCGTTTCTTCGCGAGGCTTGCGCCAGATATGTCGATAGGTCGGCAAAGCACCAATTAAATCGCTGATTATATTGAATAAAACCGCCAAGGCCGGATCATTCGTAACGCGCCATAGCACAACCCCAACAATTGCTAAGATTTGGCACACAATATCAAAGCGAGTATAGCGTTTGACACCGTAGCGCAAGCCAGCAATCACAATTCCAATGTTACATAGAGCCAAAGCCCCTGCAAATATCGCCGTCTGGTTCGCGCCACCGGACAGTGCGGCAACAGCCGTGATACCGCTCAACAACCCCCATGTAAGCCACGTGACAATATTTGGGTGCGTCTTGCCCTTCAGGGTGTCGCGAATATACGGCAAGGTGGCGATGATTGATATCAGACCGGCGATAACGGCTAGAATATTTCTCATGTTGCCATCATACCATTGGCTCAAGAATCTGCCAGAGTTCGGGGAGTTCGGTGAAGCCGGCACCAAGGTGGCCACCTTTTTCTATAACCATCAGCGGCGCACTCGTTTGCCTTGCCAGATATTCAGCCTGCTCGATTGGACAATATGGGTCATCAACTGCGTGTAAAAATGCGAATCCATCGGCCTTTTGCTTAATGCGTTCGAAGTCAAAGCCGGTTGGCGGAAATAGATTTGCAAACTGCGAAGCTTCCATGCCCGTCGGCACACCGTGATCCCAAGCCGAAACCAGCACACCCAATTTGATCTTTGGGCAACGCTCGTCCATCAATAAATTCAATACTTCAACGGCACCAGACGAATGCCCCACCACAATATTATCCACAAAATCCCAGTCACTCTGCAACAAAAATTCAGCGTAAACATCTCTGTTGGGTGTATGATTTTCCGGCAATAACGGCACCCAAACCTCATAGCCCTCAGCTTCTAACTTTTCCTTCAACCAAGGAAACCAATTCGCCTCCGGATTTGCGTCCGTCCCATGTAAAATTACTGCCTTTTTCATGACTTAAAATAATTAAGCTCCGGGCGAGAGTCGACAAGTTCGAAGGCTTGCTTCATTTCTTCCGGGCTATTCAAGCGAATGATTTTGTATGTGCCACTTGTCACACCATTGATGTAGTCGTGATTGATCGTAAGAATGTGGCACAAACCCCAGTACAACCACTTGCCGTCCAGTTCCTCTACCAGAAAATTACGCACTGGCGGCTGGTGATAGACTCGTATCTTTTCTTTGGCCGTGAACATAAAAACTTTATCCTCAACATCAGTAAAACTATAGGGATTTTGCTGATGTTGAGCAACATCAAGCTCCGCCGGAAAACCTTGAGCTTTAGTAATTCGCAGTGTGTCATTTAGTTCAATAAAAGAACCCATTACAGTGCCAAATTAGCTACTAAATCTTCGATACCAACCCGGGTTTGTTCGGTGGTGTCACGGTTTCGGACGGTGACGGTGCCAGCATTGTCGCCTTCCAGCGTGTCGAAGTCGATAGTGACGTGGTATGGAATCCCGATTTCATCGCTGCGGCGGTAGCGTTTGCCGACGTTACTGTTATCATCCCAGGTAACACTGCCGAATTCTTTTTTGAGCATAGCGAAGACTTCTTTTGCCTTAGCAACCAGTTCTGGTTTGTTTTTGAGCAGTGGTGAAACGGCGACACTAATCGGCGCCAGGTGTGCAGGCAGCTTCAAGAATGAGCGCTTTTCGCCGTTGACTTCGTCTTCGCAGTAAGCCGATGCAACAACCGCCAAGAATAAGCGATCCAAACCAAAGGTTGGCTCAATAACGTGTGGAATGTATGGTGTACCGCCATCTTTTGGCCGATATTCTAGGTTTTTGCCAGATGCAGCCTGGTGCTTGCTCAGGTCGTAATCGGTACGGTACGCACAACCAAGTAGTTCTTTTTGGCCAAATGGAAAATCAAATTCGGTGTCAACGGAGTGTTTGCTGTAGTGAGCGCGGTCGTCCGGCCCAATTTCTACTTGGTGGATTTTTTCTTCGGCCAGCCCTAGACCAATCAAGAACTGCTTTTGCTGATCAAGCCAATAATCAAACTGCTCGCGCCAACCGTCTGGCTGCACAAAGTATTCAATCTCCATCTGTTCAAGTTCGCGCACACGGAAAATAAAATCGCGTGGGGCGATTTCGTTGCGGAAGGCTTTACCAATCTGCGCCATACCAAATGGCACATCCGGGTAAAAGCTATCGACAACGTTTTTAAAGTTCACAAACATGCCCTGAGCCGTTTCTGGCCGTAAGTAGCTCACGCTGGTTTCGTCCTCTACCGCGCCAACATGGGTTTTGAACATCATGTTAAATTGGCGCACGTCGCTGAGTTCTTGCTTGCCACAATTGGGACAGGCCATCTTGTACAAGTTTTTATAGTGATTTAAAGTTTCCGGACTTTGGTTATATGCTTCGTGAATAACCGCATTTAATTTGTCCGGATGAGCATCAATCCAGTTTTCAACCAAATGATCGGCTCGGAAACGATTTTTACAGTTATTACACTCAAACAACGGGTCATTAAACCCACCAACGTGTCCGCTAGCCTGCCAAACTTTTTGGTTCATCAGAATGGCCGCATCAATCCCGTACATATCATCGCGGTCTTCGACAAACGTCTTCCACCACAGATTGGAAATGTTACGTTTGAGCTGCACACCCAGCGGTCCATAGTCCCACGTTCCACTTAAACCCCCATAAATATCAGACCCCGGATAAATAAACCCGCGGCGCTTACATAGGCTAACAATATCTTCTAGACTAACATCACTCATAGTTAGCCTGAATTATACCGTGTCGCCCACCAGAATACGAGAGCTAGATTCGTACCGATTGCGTTAAGCCCTGCACCAGCGCTTTGCAGTCTAAGCTCAACTGCTCGCTGCCTACCAGTTTTTGTAGCACTTTTGGTTGGTTGCCACTAAATATCAATCTTAAAAACTTTATGTGATTGGCCGTAAAATGGCCGTCTGGCCGAGCAGTAAATGCCATATCGTCAAAACTAAAATCATAACTGCCGCGGATATCGAGCTTGTTGCCCGCCGTATCGGTTTTAAGATTTGGTGAATGCCCAGCAAAACGCAGCAGCTGAATCGCAAACCATAATTGCACCAACTGCAAATCTACAGCTGCATCATCGAGTGCCTCGAATGCTTGCTCTAACAGATGAAAATATTCGGCTTCTGGGTTGTCTTCGGTTGCTTTGTTGAGCGTTTTAATTAGATCGTAACCAACCATTGTCCGATTAATATCCTGCACGATGGTGCCATAATGCTTGATCAACCGTGATGAAGCCAGTGTGCCCATATCGCTCTTGCCTTTAATAAACGTCACATCACTGACGCTGAATAACTCAATGCCGCCCGCTAATTTTGATTTAATCCGCCGCACACCTTTTGCCATCAGGCGCAGTTTGCCATGATCGGGCGTCAGCAGTGTCAAAATTCGATCAGCCTCGCCATAATCGGTCCGTCCCAGCACAATGCCGGTTGTTACGAGTTGCCTCATAACCGTACCTTACGCCTTAACTTGCTCAAACTCGCCAATTGTTCGCAGCAGTTTTTCGAGTTTGGTGCGTGGTTTATAGAGATACTTTTTGACACCAAGCTCGCCTTGCAGTAAACCCCAGCTGTCGATAAATTCGCCTGGTGGCACCTGACTGAGCACCACAACCGGAATGGCCTGCCAGTCATCATACGACCGAAATTCATACAAAAATTCAACACCGCTATGGCTCACCAACTGCATTTCCAAGATCACCAGCTCCGGCTTGCGTTCATCGGCCGCGTGAATTGCGGCCTGCGCCGTGCCCACAACCACCACAACGTGGCCGTCGCGCTCCAGAGCCTGAGCATAAGTCTGCACCAATAATCTATCTGGCTCGATAAGTAATACATTCATACTAATTGGATCTGCATGTTAGGATGCAGGATAGTCCCCAAGCCGTATAAATTATGATGTCGTGAAACTTTTAGCTCGGCGTCCATAGCCTGCAAAATTGCGTCAGCCACAAATACACCCGCACCGCTACTGTGCGTTAACGTCGCCAGCGGCTGGCGAGCACGACCGTTCAGTTTTCGTCCTTGGCGTAATGCTTCGGCGGTTAATTGCTCGGCTTCAGAATACAGTCCAGCAACCACCCCGTAGCGACAACGATGCGCGGCTAGCTCCAGTTTCAGCTTCGTGTCAGCCTTATTAGTATGCAGGCTTGGTAAGGCCTCAATCAGCGAATAACCCAGCGAAACCAAGGCTGACTGTAAGCCTTGACGATGCGCCATAACAGGGCCAAACTTGCCACCCAGATTCAGCCGCAACTCCACACCATACAACTTCGCCATCGCATCCAGTTGCTGCCCCGTATCGTACAAGATCGAAGAAATTGACACCGGTTCCATCTGTAATTGATATTCGCTTTCCAATGCCAAGCGCGTCCCAAACAAGTAATTATCAAGCAGCCGAATCGCCATATCGGCCGTCGTCTGCATCTCTTTTAGGCCCTCGGTACTGTCTTGTAAAATCGAAAGCTCAGCCCGTCGGGCGATCTGCAGGAGCGGCATCTTCAACTGCTCAGCGATAGAAAGCAACAACTGCTCCGAAGCCACCCCTCGCTCCCTCGCCTGCTGCACGTGCGTACCCCTCTAGAACTCTTAACTTACCCTATAAATCAAAGTTAGTTCAAGTATAGCACCGATTAAGAAGGACAAATAGTAACAAGATTATGTTAGGGCGAGAAACTCGCATTTGCCAAAATGATATTGTTGAAATCGTCATCAAATTGCGCCGCTTCGGTCCAAAGTTCCAGTGTTTTATCACGCAGTGGCAGTAACACCATACTACCCACTTTGCCAGAGATAACAATGCCTTCGACGCGTGATCCGACAACATTCTTTAAGCTCGGCAAGCTGTATGGCGTAATAACTGACCGCTGTGACAACACATAACCACTTAACGTCTTGAGTACCGTTGCGTATGTTTGATTTACCACTTGCACACGCAAGGCGTATGAATTTGCCGGATTGTTTAACGTTGGCACAAAATCTGGATAAAAATAACCGTTTAAACCAGTAGCACCGTTATCGGTTTCATCAATATACGCGCTCCAGGTTTTTGGATACTGCAATTTAAGACTGCCGTAGGCTGATGGTCCGGTATATTGCTTCAGTGGTTTTTTGTAATCCTGGCTAAATTGAGCGTCTTTCTTGGCGTCTTCAACCTTCAGCGCGTTGTTCACGGCCACTGCGACCTTCTGATCAACATTGTTTTTGAAGTCTTGGCGACCAGTAAAGGCCCAAGCAGCAAACGATACCGCTCCAATTAATAACAGAATCACAAAAATTAGCGGAAAGATCAGCACACTAACGCGGCCGGCCTGATTTTTAGCAATGTTCTTAACCATTAGTGGTAATAGTACCGAAATTAACGCCAGGTTTCAAGCGATCCGGAAAAGTGTCGCTAGTTATATCTGTAAAGGTAGACACCGTGTGGGCTTTTTTTGATTGGTTTTTTGTTTGGCACCTCAAACGCAAAGCTCACCAATTTGACTGGATTACTCGTCGATTGCATAATTTTTTTATCCAATTTCTTCATCTGTCGCAGCAATACAAACACGAAGATGCCATCGGCAGCAGGCCAATCCTGAGTCCAAAAATTACCCCACTTAACCACTACCAGCTTACGGTAGCGCCAAGTACGCACTTTGCACACCAGTACCAAGAGTGGGTTCAGTTCATAGCCAACCACTCGCCAACCACGTCGTGCGGCAGCAATTAACACCTTGCCATCACCGCAACCCAGTTCTAACAACGTCTGGCCGGGTTTTAAACCCACCATATCCATAGCAATCTGTACCTGTTTGGACATCGTTGGCAAATAGGGTGCACCAAACAGCAATACGAAGCTAAAACAAGCCACCAAAAACAGCAGTGCCAAGCCTACAAACAACATTAGCTAGCTAACGTCCAGCTGCGCTTTGAGCTTACTAACAGTGTTTTCGGCATTCTCTAAATGATCTTCAAGTAACGTCACTAGCGCCAGCCCACGCTCATATTTGGCCATTGCCTCATCAACATCCAAGTCTGGTTGTTGCAGTGCCAGCAAAATATCTTCAAGATCCGAATTTAACTCTTTATAATCTATCTTTTTTTGCGCCATATATTAACCCTTCCGATCCACGACCGCACTTGTGCTGCCATCACTCAATACTATTTGTATAGTATCATGCTCGGCCAGCTCCCTGACTCGTCGAACCAGTTTTCCGTTTTTACAAATCATTGCGTAACCACGCTCTAAAATCGCTTGCGGGCTCAGTGCATGCAACAGTTGCGCGCTTGCCGTAAGATTCGTCCTTTTCTGCTTTATAAAATGCGTTATATATTGCTCCATATCGCTACGAAACTGCTGAAGCAATCGTTTGCGCTCCATAATCATATCCATTAATCCACGATCGAGCTGCTTGCGGGATTCTCTGAGACTATATAGTACTTGTGTCCGATCGGGCACCAATAATTCGGCCGCATTGCTCGGTGTACTGGCTCGCGTATCGGCAGCAAGTTCGGCCAAACTCATATCAACCTCATGGCCAATCGCCACCAGCGTCGGCACACGACTAGCCGCCACCGCCCGCGTGACTTGTTCGGTGCTAAAGGCCTGTAGATCTTCGGCGCTGCCGCCACCCCGTGTCACAATAATTGCCTCTGGTGGTTCGGCCAAACCGTTTAGCTGCTCAATTGCGGCCACAATTTGCCCCGGCGCTACTTCGCCCTGCACCTGGACATCAGCATGCACCACCTCAATACCACCCCAACGAGCGTTCAAGATCTTCATAAAATCCACATACGCCGCGGATTCGCCCGACGCCACCAGCCCGATACGCGACGGTGGATACGGTAGGCTTCGCTTGCGATTCTCGTCAAACAAGCCTTCGGCCGCTAGCTTTGCTTGCAGTAGTTCCGAAGCCCGTCGGATTGTGCCCTCGCCTACTGGCTGTATACTGCTAATATTCAGGCTAAAGCCGTACAGCTGGTGCAGCCGTGGCACCGCGCGCACGTTCAACACCATGCCGTCCTCTAGCGGTCCAGGCAGCATATAAATCGTCCCAAAACATTTGACACTCGAAAAGTCATCCTTTAGGTCAAAATACACCCACTTACCCTTGCTAACCCGAAAATTCGCCAGTTCCCCCGTCACCACCACACCCTGAAAGGCGTATTCCATGGTTTGATTCAATACGGCGACAAAATCGCTGACACCAAATATGATGTCTTGAGACGTATCACCTGGCATGGCTATCCTTCGTTGTAATTACGTTTGGTGAGCGATTTGTGATACAAATAATAACCCGGTGGCACCTGCAACAGCGTGTTCACCACTCGATACATTACGGTCGCCGGAATACTCACCGCCGCTGGCACGCCACCAGCCACCAGCACTGCCGTCATGAGTGCTTCGTACACGCCAACGCCACCTGGTAGCACCGATACCAGTCCGGCAAAATTCGCCACCGCATACGCCAATATAACCGCGCCAACATTCACATAATGTCCAAAGGCAATATACACCACATAGACCGCCGCGACCTCTGTAATATTTGCCACCATGGCATACCAAAATGGCGCTTTCAGCTCAGCTGTTTTCGACTGAAACAACTTATAGTTATCGTGCATTTCATCAAAAAATGGTCGCAGGCGCTCAATATTGATCGTTTCGGGATGCTTTGGCCGCACCACCTGAATCAGCCGGTTCAAAAATCGTGTGGTGTTCGCAAACGAATGCTGAATTCGCTGCCGATCGCCGACAATATAAGCCATCAATATCGTGCCCACCAGCAGCAGCGTTGTCAGCGAGCCGCCAATCAGCACAATCAGATTATTCGCCTTGCCCACAGCCGCCAGAATCAGCATCCCAAGCAGCAGCAGAACCTCAAACGACGCAAACACCAGCACCAATTTCATAAAATGTACGATAGTAGATTTGCCACCCTTCACATCAGCGCCCTTGAGCATGCGCACCCCAAAGTACGAAATCCCGGTTACGCCACCGCTAGGAAATACGTGGTTCACAAAGTTTAATTCCAACGACAGCCGATACAGCGATCGGTAGCGAATCTTTTCGCCAACCATGCCAAATAAACGTTGATACAACCTCGCTTGCGCATGATAGTTCAGCAGCTCAATCGGTATCATCAACAGCAGCGCCCAGCCATTCACCTTGCCCAGATTTTCAATGGTCTGCACCAATTGCTTACGCACCGCAATTGCAAGAATCACCATTGCACTGATAGTGGCAATATTAAGAATTAGCTTCCAGTTGCGTCTAATATACGACTTTTCGCTCATTAACTAGCCATTATACGATAATCCTTTCTTTGTGCCGAAAAAACAAAGGCCTCTATGCGTTATACTGATGAGAACATGGAACAAAGCATACTCATTTTAGGACGACAACCAGCACTCGGCATTGCCGAAGCAGAAAGCCTGTTTGGCGCAGCCCAGGTTCAACCAATAAGCGAACACGCGGCACTCGTGAGCCTGCCCCACGCAGATGTACATTTTGCTCGACTTGGTGGCTCAATTAAACTGTGTAAACTTTTAACAATCCTAGATACGACCAACTGGGGTCAAATAGAACGATATCTCGTAAAAGTTTCGCCCGAACACGCCAGCTACCTGCCAGAAGGCAAAGTGCAAATTGGCATCAGCGCCTACGGTTTTAGCGAATCAACCCCGCGCATCCTCGCGACTGGCCTCAGCATCAAAAAAGCCCTGCGTAAAGTTGGTAAATCGGTCAGACTAACACCAAACCAAGAACCAGCCCTCAATAGCGCCCAAGTACTCCACAACCACCTCACCGGCCCAACCGGCTGGGAATTAGTGATCATCAAAGACGACAGTAACGAAGCAGGCAAAACCATCATCGCCCAAACCGTGAACGTCCAAGATATCGACGGCTACACCCTTCGTGACCGCGGTCGCCCAAAGCGCGACGCCCGTGTTGGCATGCTACCGCCAAAATTAGCACAAATCATCACAAATCTCGCTGTTGCCGATGCCAAACCGTCAGCCAAAACCACCATCCTTGACCCCTTCTGTGGCACTGGTGTTGTGCTCCAAGAAGCCATGCTAATGGGCTACAGCGTCTACGGCACAGACCTAGAAAACCGCATGATCGACTATTCCAAAGCAAACCTAGAGTGGTTGCCCACCGAATTCAAGCTAACAAATACGAGCTTTTCGCTTGATCAAGGTGACGCTACCAGCTTTGCCTGGCAGCCCGCTCCAGATGTTGTAGCCTGCGAAACCTACCTTGGCAAACCCTTCACCAGCACCCCTGATGGCGCCACCCTGGCCCAAACCACCACCGACTGCAACCTCATCATCAAAAAATTTCTGCGCAATATTGCCAATCAAACCAAGCCCGGCACTCGCTTTTGCATCGCAATTCCCGCCTGGCAAATTAGGGCCGGCGAGTTCAAACATTTACCCCTTATTGACTCTCTGGAAGACTTAGGCTATAATCGAGTAAGTTTTGAGCACGCCAAAAGCGAAGATCTCCTCTACTACCGAGAAGACCAAATCGTCGCCCGCGAGCTCGTAGTATTAACCAGAAAATAGGAATAATGTATGTCACACGTCAAAGCAGGTGGAACCAGTAAGAATACACGCGACAGTCCCGGTCAGCGCCTTGGCGTTAAACTTTTTGGTGGCCAAAAAGTTAAGACTGGTCAGATTATCGTTCGCCAGGTTGGCCTCACCAAGCGTGCCGGCAAAGGCACCAAACTCAGCCGCAACTTCACGATTCACGCAGAACACGACGGCATCGTCAAAATGCAAGTTCGCCGCGTCCGCCTCTTTACCGGTCGCTCAGTGTCTCGTACCGAAGTTACCGTCGAATAAATCGCATCGGATTGTCGAACATAAAAAGAGCCTCACAAGGGGGCTCTTTTAAAAAATTGTCTTAAAAAGCTTTATTGAGAACTTACGTAAGCCACATGCTGCTGGCTGACGGTGTTCCACTCAAGGCTGCGAGCAGGATCACCAATCTGCTCGAAAAGGCCGTTTAACTGTTCGTTGCCAGAATTCCGCATAAAAGTTGACCCAGTCAAGAGACTTGTACCATTGGTTGATGTATCGACAACTTCCACGATTCCTTCAGTAGTAACGGTAGCCTGCCAATGCTTCTTGGACATGTCTAGTTCTTCACCAATTTTGATTTGTTGACCATCACGAGCCGTTGAAGTTCCATCGCTTTCAACACGCCCAAATGTAAAGGTCTCCCACTTCTGAACATAACCCTCCGGACGAACCATACTTAACTTCTCAGTATCAACAGTCGCCAGCAACTTACCTGTAGTTGGAGTTGGATGTGCTGCTTTATGCTCACCGTATGGAAGCTCAACGAAACTGATAATTGGGGGAATACCGCCCAGGGAGTTGGATTTTTCACCTATAATAGCAACCGCCGTATCCGCAGATAGCACAATACCAAACAAGCTCTGCCGATTACCATTACGTGTTTCGCCCTCAAAAATTTCACTGATGGGTGAAACGTAGGATTTCTGATTAGGCGTAAGCTTAGCCGAAGGGAGCGAATCTGCAAGGGTTCGAACACTTCCCTTGCCACCAAACACTTCTTGACTCACACTGACATTACCACCTAAGGCAGCCTTGCCTGCATATTGTACTTCCGCAGGGTCGACATTTCGCTTCCGTGAGGGATCATCATTATAACTGGAGGCGAGATTTTTCATACTATGTTTACCTGCCAGGAATATTAGCATAAACTTTATTAATTGTCAATTCAGTGTATTTCTAGACAATTTGCGGATTTGGGTTTCGGCTATTAACTGGCTGAAGTGGCACGATTTACCAATGCATTCATACCAAGTTCACCTATACGCTCCATCGCTTCCTGTTCATTTTTGAGCATCTTGCTAATTTCTGAACCGAAGGCTAGCTGATCAACCGCATCGTCGAATGCAAATGGTGTTAGCCGCAAGAATGCCCACTGCTTATCGTCCCCTTGTGTAAATAACGCACCCTTCGGCATTTCTACTCCATTGAAAGTCATTGGCGCAGTAGTAAGAAAGGTGTGTGAACCAGTATTTTTTTCTAGCATCAGTACCTCGCCGACTGACACACGTTTTAAATAGTCCGGGTTTCCACTTCGGGTGCCATACGCAGCACCGACGTAGTAAGCCACCACATCAAAACAAGCGCCAACCGTCATATGCACGCTAGATTTTGTAACCGGCAAATCGGTTGTATGAGTACCGTCGGGTGACTCACTTCGATTAAGAGCACCATTCATAAGACCAAAAAGAGTGGCTGCCGCTTCACCCTCAAATGACTGACTTGTAGCACGGTACTGTTCACGAGTTTGTTGTTCAGTGTCCGTTTCGACATCGTACTGTGAATTTGCATAATCATATAGTGCCGATTCGCCTCTCTCCTGTAAGGCCCGGCCCTTAAACGACGGATCGTTTGGTACAAAAAGTTCGCTTAGTCGCGTCCGCCGAGGATTATTCACCCACTTTGCCACTTCACGGGTCAGTTGCGTATATATAGAGCCGTAGCGATCAGCTTCTTTACCGCTCATCATTTCACGTTGCACTTTGGGGTGTAACATAAGTCCCGCCTGGTCAAGAAAGTTACAAAGTTCGCGGGCACAGTCGGTTTCGACGAATGGCAATGATTTTTCCTGCGACTGGTTGCCACGCTCTAGGTATAGATCACTTGGTCTTTGGGTTACTCCAAATGTAAAAGTGCCGTTCTCGCGGTCGACAACTAGTTCGCGTTTTACACTCGTGCCCCAGGTAAAAACTGATGTTCTACCGTCATCGCTGCGGCCAGCTTGATGTGGTGCTACATTTTGAAGTGCCTCTTCTACTACTTCGCTAGGCTGCATGCCGACACGCAATCGGCGTACAGAATTAACACTCCACGAGAGGCCAATATCTCCCAAAAACACCAAAGTACCAAGTGGATCATCAACATAGTTAAAGGCACGGGTCTGGACGGATTCTGGCGTTACTGTACCACTTATAAGCCGCTCGCCAGCCTCCATCATTGCCTGGTGTGCCGGTGATTGTTTTAAACGAGCGATCACTCTCTCTTTTATGACTGATGACGGCGCGTTTTGCTCAAGCGGATGTTCGGGATCTGCAGAGCTCAGCACAAATGAAGCCCCTTCGCCATAATCCTTAATCGTCAACCGTTCATTGCCAAGATCTTTTGTGAGTAGTGTTTCGTTCTTCCACACCGAGTCCCTGATCGAGTTCTTGCCCGTTTTAGCCAGTAGCTCGCTCGTATCGACACCGATCGCCTCCATAGACAACAATGAGTCAACAGTAAGGATAGCTTCATCGTACGGAAAAGAATCGCGTTTAGCGCTGGTAACAGCAAAACTATGATTCTCGACGATAGCCGGGTTAAACATAGCCCTCAACTCTGCCTCAGCCATATGCTCAGCATTTATTTGTCTGCCCTCTTGTAAAGCAGCCAGATTATCCAGTGCTACGTTTCCAAGTTCGGCAGGTGCAGTGTTCATAGTAATTGTATTTAGGGCAATCGACACCCGACCACTGGGTGTTATTTTACATACTAAATATAGCATAAGCTTTATAAAAAGTCAATTTAGTTCTCAAGTTTGCTAACTTCTTTGGATCCGCCTCGTGCAAGCCACATAGGTGGTGCAGTTTGGTTCAAAGTCGAGCACCGGAGCGGATATTTTGGGCCGAGATGTGCCGTCTAAGCGGCTTGCCCAACCTAGTTGACGCCGAGGTGGTGTTTGATGCGGTCGATTACGTCAGCGATGACGACCTGGGATTTGACTAAGTAGTCGTCAACACCGAGGGATTCGGCACGTTGCTTGTCGCTTTCTTGGCTCAGGGCTGTCAGCATGACAATTTTGAGGTTGGCAGTTTCTGGGGTATTGCGAAGGATATCGAGTACATCGAAGCCACTGACTTTGGGCATCATGACATCAAGTAGAATCAGATCTGGGTGGTAGCCAAGTGCTGCGGCCAGAGCGTCTTCACCATTGGCAACACGACGAACATCGAAGCCTTCGGCTTCTAGACGCATCAGATAGACGTTTGCTAGCGCATCGTCGTCTTCGACAAGCAGCAGACGCTTAGGATGTGCGGGAGCACGAAACCCAGCTACTGGTTGCGTGTCGGTTGAAGCTTGTATTGGTTCGGCCGTTGGTAATTGTGGCGTGTCAGTCTGGGGTGTGTTATCGAGTGATTGGTTATCCATACTAATTAAGCTTATTGTACCTTGCTGCTGATTGCAACAACTTATTGCAACAACTTATTGCAACAGACTTTTTATAAAGCCATCGAACATGGGGTGAGCGCGGTTAGGACGAGATTTGAATTCGGGGTGAAACTGGCTGGCTAACAAGAACGGATGATCGATGCCTTCGATGACTTCTACGAGGTTATTATCGGGGTTAATACCACTGGCGCGAATGCCCCAGCTTTCATATTCGTCGCGGTAAGCATTATTGCATTCGCCGCGGTGACGGTGACGCTCGACAATCTTTGTGGTGCCGTAGGCAGTTGCTGCTAGGCTGCCGGCTTCGAGTTGGCAATCATAATCACCCAGGCGCATGGTGCCACCGGTTTGTAACTTATCCTTTTGATCGTGCATGGTGTCGATAATCAGGTTTTTGCTCTCTGGATTTAGTTCAAACGTGGTTGCGTCGGATATCCCAGCGTTGCGTGCTGCGGCAATTACCGCCATCTGCAAGCCCAGACAGAGACCAAGGTACGGTGTTTTGCTGGTTAGTGCATACTGGGCGGCTTTGATCTTGCCTTCTAGGCCACGCTGCCCAAAACCGCCAGGAACCACAATGCCGTCATACTTTGCAAGTTCTTTTGTGATGTCGGCATCAGTATCATCGAACTGACTGGCGTCGATCCAGGTAATCTCGATTGAAACATCATTGTGCCAAGCGGCAGATTTGAGCGCCTCGAAGACCGACATGTAGGTATCGGTGTTATCCATGTATTTGGCGACAAAGGCGACTTTTACGGTCTTGTCGTGGGCTTTGGTGGCACGCTCTACAACGCTGCGCCAATCTGTCAAATCGGGCTTGGAAGCTTCGAGGCCAAGTCGGTTTACAATTACATCGGCAATACCGCTATCTTCGAGCGTCAATGGCACCTGGTAGATAGTTGAGGCATTTGGCAATAGTGCGATAGCGTCTTCGGCCACACCACTAAATAGGCTTAATTTTTTCTTGACGCCATCGTTAGCGGGCTGCTCGGAGCGGCCGACCAAAATATCAGGAGCAATGCCTAGGCCACGCAATTCGCGAACAGAATTTTGAGCTGGCTTGGTCTTGGTTTCGTTGCTCGCGCCAAGATACGGCAAATAGACTACATGAATGTAGGCGCAATTTTCCAGGCCGACACGAACGCCAAGTTCGCGAATCGCTTCGATAAAGCTCAGTGATTCGTAGTCGCCCACCGTACCACCGATTTCAACGATATGCACGTCAAAACCTTCGCCCGCTTTAATAATCCAATCCTGAATTGCACCGGTGACGTGGGGAATAATTTGGACGTCTTCGCCCTCGAACTTGCCAGCGCGCTCATCCTGAATAAGCTGTAACAGCACACGGCCACTCATCAAACTACTGGAGCTGGTGAGTTCGTTATCGATAAAACGTTCGTAGTGGCCAAGGTCTAAATCAGTTTCGGCGCCGTCTTTAGTAACGAAACATTCGCCGTGTTCACGAGGGTTAAGGAGTCCTGCATCGACGTTGAGATACGGATCACACTTCTGGAGGTTAACTTTAAGTCCGCGGGCCTTTAAGAGATTACCAAGCGAGGCGGCTGTGATGCCTTTTCCGAGGCCAGAAAGCACACCACCTGTTACAAATACATACTTCGTCGGCCGCTTGTCTGCCACGCTCAACACACCTCTCTTATATGCTCTTAATCCTACCCTATCTGCCCCTCCCTTGGCAAGCAAAATAGACAATATACGATTATTTGTTTAGGTAATCTTCGGCAGCTTTGAGTTGCGTGTCGTTTTTGGCTTTGGCATCGGCATCGCTGACGGTGACAATTTGGTCGGGTGTAATGCCCTTATGGTTGATGCTTGAACCGTTTGGACGATACCAGCTGGCAACCGTAACCTTGAGTTCGCTGCCATCGGGGAAATTCATAAGCTGCTGCACAACGCCTTTGCCGTAGCTTTTGACACCGATGATACGTGCAACATTATTGTCATGCAACGCACCAGCAGTGATTTCGCTAGCACTAGCCGATCCAGCATCTACTAAGACAACTGTTGGAATACCGTTGAGTTCGTCGCCACCAGTTGCATCGTGTGTGACATCACCAATAGTGCCCTTTTCTTCGACAATCAGCTTGTTTTGCGGAACCCACAGGCTAGAAACGCTGACTGCGGCATCAAGTAAGCCACCTGGATCATCGCGCAGATCGAGCACAATACCCTTCACATTTTGCTGCTTAAATTTGTCAGCGGCAGCTTGAGCTAGCTTGGCGGTGTCATCGGCAAAGGTGCTAATTTGCATGTAACCAATGTTGTTATCGAGCGTTTTGGTTGTTACGCTTGGTACCTGGATATTCTGGCGTGTAATGGTCAGCGTTAGAGCCTGCGTTTTATCGCGCACGATATCAAGCGTTACTTTGGTGCCTGCTTTACCGCGGATTTTGTTGACGGCAGCATCAACGCTCATGCCACTCGTGCTCGTGCCATCAATACTTGCAATCAAATCTTGCGCTTTTAGCCCTGCTTTGTCGGCTGGGAAACCACTAATGGGCGCAATAACCTGCAAATTACCGTCACTGTCCTGGCCAAGCTCGGCGCCAATACCACTAAACGAATTATTTAACTCGTCGTTAAACGATTTGGCTTCGGCAGCCGTGAAATATTCAGTATATGGATCTTTTGTGGCTTCGGCCAAGCCATGCTTGAGGCCATCTGTCATCTGTGTCGCCGTTAGCGTGCCGTTGTAGTTTTCCTTGATTGCGTTGTAAACATCATTAACACTAGAATAGTCGAGTTTTGTCGGTAAGCCACTCTGTTCGTGAGGCTGGCTGGCAATAGAGATACGGCCATTGCCGACGTTTACCCCAAGCCCAAAAACCACCACCAGTGCCAAGCCGCCAGCAATCAGCTTGCCAGCCCGCGAACCATGGGGCTTCGTGGCCACAATCGGCACAACAGCAGACATTTCCCCTATTTCGTTCTCACCCTTTTTCACTTGCATTAGCACTAAGTATACAGGCTACGGCCGATCATGCTAATCGTTTTTTTCGAGAAGATAAGCTTCGTCTCAGGTTATCGTATGTGCACGAAGTAGACGCCGCTAGTATTTGTCAGCGTGCCGGTAGAAAACCGTCCATCCTCGCCAGCGTTATACTGGCTAATGATCGCCTGGCCATTACCGTCCACTGCTTCAACGTACATGATATGGCCAAAATTACCACCGGTATTCACCGCCAACACATTGGCGCCATTGGGATCTTTATCGACGACGTAGCCCAATTTTCTGAAGTCAGGAAGTGAGTAACCAATACGGCCACCGCTCGCCATTACATTCGGGAACAAACCAGCTGTTAAAGTAACTCCACTTGTTTGAGCCAAACGCCAGAATGCATAGCCCGTACAGTTACGATAGGCCCAGCCCGCGCCGTCATACTGATTGTCCGGCGGATAGCCCCAGGCGTATGGTCCATAGGGGTAACCACCAGAGGGGCCACAATCACCACTAGTGTTAAGACAGACTGCATCGGCATACGGATAACCGCCGGTACCGCCATAATGGAAGCCACCACCAAAGGAAGCTGCAATGATGGCCGCTTGCTGCGCATACAGCTGCGTTAATGCCGATTTATTATCACTAATCTGCTGGTTAAAACTGGCTTGCTGCGATTCGTTGTAGGAAAGCAAGCTTGCTTGCTCATTCTGCGCAGCCGTAACTTGCGTCTGTTGCGTTCCCAGGGTCGCCAAAAGCTGATCGACCTGATCTTTCTGGCCTTTTAGTTGGGCTTGCAGGGTTGCAATCTGCGTTAGCGTATCTTGAATTTTATCCTGGACGACCGAATAGGCTTGCTGCTTGTCGATGTAATCACTGATATTGTTGCTAGTAGCTAGCATTTCCACGGGTGTTAACTGGCCATTAATGTACGTTGTCTTCAAATCATTCGCCAAAACTGACTTCTGCTGATCAAGCTGCGTTTGGGCAGCAATAATCTGCGTTTGCAACGAAGCCTGCTGCGCTTGATTATCGGCTATTCGACCTTGGATCATATTAATTTGGGACTGGAGCGCACTCACCGCAGCCTGATAACTACCTGCTTGCGATTCAAGCGTACTCAGCGTACTCTGAGCCTGAGAATTTTGAGCGTTCAATCCATCAATCTGCTGCTGACAATCAGTGGTATTGCTACAAGTCGCCGCAAATACTCCAAAACCGTGTGATAACGAACCGGCCACCAATAAAACGCTCAGCACAAATAACACCGGCGTGCTACGGAGGCGACGAATAAGCTTTTGATGTTTTTGTGAGGTTTTGAGCATGGTTTTTGTCTTTTTCCTGCTGACGCTTATTATACGACTGGTCATAAACTTTGTAAATCCCCCACCTTCTCGTTCCGGACACCAGTTGCTGAACTTGGCTCCACCGTTAAGTGTCTGCCTAGAACGATGTAGTGTAAGTGAAGCATGAAGCCCGCAAGGGAGCCATACCCTAGGGTACGGCGAGTGCGGACTGGAGTGATTCGCTCGCAATGTGCCGTTCTAGACAGACACGTGCTATTTAATCTTAAATTTGAGATACCGTCGTGTGGCAATGACAGAAGATACAGTACCAATAAGTATACCAACCATAAGCTGCATTCCCAAAAACTTCCAGAATCGATGATCAAAATAGGTTACGGCGTAGCCGATATCGAGCAGTCCAAAGGTTGTTGCCTGCAATGTGGACGATGCCGCCACAAAAATCGAGTTTACAATTAACACCGAAATCACCGCTGACAGCAGCCCATAAATCGCACTTTCGACAATAAATGGTCCCCGAATATAACTGGTGCTTGCGCCCAACAAGCGCATGATCTGAATTTCGTCACGACGATTGAAGATTGCCATTTGAATAGTGTTAAAGATTATCAGCGCCGAAACGACCGCGAATACTATGACAGCAATGATGCCAATTTCTCGCAGCACGTTCGTGGCATGAGTAATATTGTCAATCGCCTGCTTTAGGCTGCCATTGTACGAAGTTGGCTCGGATTCTAGTGCCGTGACCGCTGGCTTATCCAAGAATGCTTTGATGTCGTTAATTTTATTGAGGTCACGCGGCTTGATGCGAATGGTTGCCGGCAACGGATTGGATGTTGCGTCGGCTGCAGATTGCAGCTGTTGGTTGTTAGCATTCTGTTGTATGAAATTCTTAAGTACTTGGTCTTTTGATAAATACGTCACCGACTGAGTGTTCGGCAGTTTTTGGAGCTGTGCCACCAGCTGCGAAGATTGCGCTGGAGTCACGGTGTCTTTTAGGTAGACCGAAATATCGATTTTGCTAGTGATTTGGTTGATAGTGTTAGCGAATGTAGCGTTGGCAATCAACGAAAATAGCACGATGGTTAACGTTACGATCATCACGGCCATAGCGGCAATTGCCAAGCTGGCATTGCGAATAAAGTTTACGATGCCGGTATGGATAATGCGCCAAAGGGTGGTATATTTTCGTCTCATTGTACTATTCCTGCGCGTAGCTTGCGTTTGCGCGGTCACTGGCAATACGACCATTTTGGATGGTTACAACCCTCCGCTTTAGCTTGTTCACGACTTCTGCATTGTGTGTGGTCAGTAATACCGTGGTGCCATAGCGGTTAATTTTTTCTAAGACTTTAATGACATCCCAGGCGTGTTTTGGGTCTAGGTTGCCGGTAGGCTCATCGGCAATCAGGATTTTGGGTTGGCGCACAATAGCCCTGGCAATTGCCACCCGCTGACGTTCGCCACCAGACAGTTCTTGGGGCATGCGCTTTTCTTTGCCGGTTAGGTTCACAATATCCAGAACTTTTGGTACGGTGTGCTGGATTTCTTTGTGGCTAACGCCGACGATTTCCAACGCAAAGGCGACGTTTTCGTAGACAGTTTTGTTTGGTAATAATTTGAAATCCTGAAACACCACGCCAATTTTACGCCGCAAGAGTGGAATGTCTTTGTCCTTCAACTTATCGTAATCAATACCACCGATGATAATTTTACCGCTGGTTGGGCGTTCTTCGCGCGTCAGCAACCGTAACAGCGTAGTTTTGCCAGCGCCGCTCTGCCCCACTACAATTACAAACTCCTTTGGTTCGACATGCAGACTTATCCGATCAAGCGCCGTCCCCAAATTCTTGCTATATGTCTTTGTTACCCTGTCGAGAAGAATCATTAGCTTTATTTTAGCATAAACGGCGCACCCTTGCTGAGATCCGAGTGCCTAAAACTCTTGATCAAAACTGATTTTTAAGAGACTGGCGGTTCTTGCCTCATCCTCAGAAGCGTGGAAGGATCCGATATGCCCGTGAGCGTCCAGTCAAGATTGGGAAGCTGCATTGCGTCCTCTCGTAAAGCTGCAAGCTCATCGACTTGCCTGGCCACCAAATCTGATTGCTCATCAGTAAAGCCAGGCATTGCTATTCTAGCCCCCTCGTATGCTTGAGAAACGGGTAGGAAGCCTACTGTTGTACTAACACTTCTGTGCGTACCATCAGGCGAAACCGTTTCTTCGTTCTTTCGTACTGCGAGAAAGTGTTCCTCAACAATCGAATTATCAAGATTACGCTTTTTGACCCGTTCTAAAGTAACCGCCACATCACCAAGCAGATTGTCTGTCAGTCGATCGGCAACTACGCCAAGTATGCCCGCCTCTTGCCACTCATTGTACTGGCTTTGACGAATAACCTTAAATCGCTCGCGCTGTTGTGCAATAGTAGGCCGCACCGATGCTGTAGCCTCCGCAAATTTTGTGTCACGCAATACAAGCGCACCAGTGAGTGCTGCAAACTGTGCATCCACATGTGCTGGTTCGAGATTATTAGGATCTTTTTTATTTTCTGACATTTAACAGTACTATAGCATGGATTCTCATTATAGGCAATAGCATCATCGGCAACAGAAGACCGGTGCTACTTTCAAATCTTGGCGAGGCGTACTTGGGGTAAGCGGGAGAAGTCAGTGTCAAGCGTTAGGAGTTGTGCACCATTTTGTATTGCAGTGGCCGCAATCCAGAGGTCATTATTGGATGTAGCAATGCCGTGTTGGGTACACCAGGTTGCTAGCTGAGCATACAATTTTGAAGTCTCTAAATCAGGCAGCGTAATTTCTGCCAGCATGTCCCGCTTCATCTGCTCGTAACGTACAAGATTAGTTGACTCTTGGCTGCCGTTTTGATAGCCAAACCGCAGTTCAGCATCTGTTGCTAGAGGAATAATTATGATGTCGAATTCATTACTGTCGACGATCTGCAATATTTCAGGATTAGCCTTTGCCAGGGCCGTTACCGCCGAGGTATCAAGTACCAAAGACGCCATTTTTTCGATCTCGTTCCTGCTTTTCGAGTGATAGTTGGTCGTGTATTTTTAGAGCCTCATCAATTTTATCGGCTTCACCCTTTGGCATCGGATATTTCCGAAGCGTTGCTTGAAGGCGAGCCAGCCTGCCACTCTGCGTATCTGTACCAGTGCTCTGGCGAACTATGGCAAGTACCAAGGCGTTCACACTTATACCCTCATGCGCAGCCTTGCTTGTTAGTGCTTGCCTGGTAAGAAAATCTACCCCCCGAACAGTCAGTTGTGTCGTCATTTTTTTCGTAGTCGTCTTCATAGTGCCTACATTATAGTGCCTGCATTGCCTGCATGTCAACGCCTGCACCCCAAATTACTCAAATTAACAGATGTAAGGGCGAGACCCTCGGGTTTCCTTGCTACTTTGGCCTGCTAGCGTTGGTAGATATTGCCACCGTAGGTACTGATTGCTCGAATTGTTCTGACAACCCTTTTGGCACGAGTCGTTGGAGTTGTTAGCCTGGCGGCCTTTAGAACTTTTTCTAGATATATTACTGTGTCGACCGCAGTGTATGACCCGCGGGCACCTAAATAATCCAAGGTAGCCGTTATTTCATTCCTGGCGTGTTTCTTTGCCTCACCTAATGGATAACCTTCCTGGGACAACCCGTATAAAAATATCTTAAGTAAATCACCCACTTGTTTTACATGTGCAATTTCGTCAATTTTATCCTGCCCCAGCCCATCATCGGCCATTAAATCCTCGACGTTCTGGCGTGGCGCTAATCCTTTAGATACTTCTTTCGATACAATACCGGCAGTTACCAAACCAATAATTCCAGGCATGGCCGTGTCTCGGCTGAGCATAGCTTCTGAGCTCACAAAATGTCCGCCAACTTCCTCGTCGTCATGCCCTAAACTAGCCAACAAATCGGAAGTCTCTTCAAGCACCATGCCAGGATCCCAGTCTCCCGACATCAAGCTAGTGCTTAAATACGCTACTTCAGTCCTTATTTGCCTATCTGGTAAGTCTGACAAGCCCATCTCTATATCACTCATAGTTATTTCTCCCGAAGCTACCTATTGCAAATACTTATACACTGTGGCATATGTAAATACAAGGCTCGAACAGTCTGCCCCTCAATTAGTTAGTTTGGCCGAGCGAGAATTCGAGATAGGCATTTATGAGGTCGTCGAGGTTGCCATCGAGGACAGCGTCGGGGTCGCTGGTCTCATATTTTGAGCGCAGGTCTTTGACCTGTTTATAGGGGTGTAGGACGTAGTTGCGGATTTGGCTGCCGAACTCGTTCGCGGCATCGGGGCCTTTGATGTCGCTGAGCTGTTCGGCGTGTTGTTCTTGCTGGAGTTGGGCTAGTTTGGAACGCAAAATAGTCATGGCAATTTCTTTGTTTTGTAATTGCGAACGCTCGTTTTGGATAGCCACCACAATGCCTGTTGGTAGGTGCGTTACTCGAACGGCGCTATCGGTTGTGTTGACGCTTTGGCCACCATGGCCACCACTGCGATAGACGTCGACACGTAAGTCTTTATCGTCTATGGCAACATCGGTTGGTTTATCTATCTTGGGCAATACTTCAACTTTTGCGAAGCTAGTTTCGCGCGACTCGGCATTGAATGGGCTTAAACGAACCAAGCGGTGTACACCATGCTCACCTTTTAATTTACCAAACGCAAATGAACCAGCAATTTCAAAGGTGACGCTTTTGATACCCGCTTCTTCACCGGTCGATTCTTCAATCAGGGCAACTTTCCAGCCAGATTTTTCGGTGTAGCGGATATACATGCGGTACAGCATTTCGGCCCAATCTTGAGCGTCTGTACCGCCCGCCCCGGCATGAATACTCATGATAGCATCATAATCATCGTACGGGCCGGTAAGTTTTAATTGTTCTTTGAGTGCCGCAAATTTGTTGGCAACTTGTTCTATTTGCTCAGATAATTCAGCCTGCATACTGGCGTCTTGCAAGTTCAGTAGCTCGACGGCGTCGGCAATATTTTTTTGCAGTTCTTGCCAAGGGAGCATGCGAACTTCGAGCTTGGAAAGCTGTTTCATAACTTCCTGAGCAACTAGATTATCTTGCCAAAAGTCGGGCTGCTCGCTGGCTTTCTTTAGGCCAGCATAGTCGGCTTCTAGTTTGGGCAGCTGCATGCGCTCGGCAGCCTCTGCGATCTGTTTTTGTAGCTCTACCGCTTGCTCAATATTCATACTCTAGACCTCTGTAAAGGAATCTTCCGTTATATGGATAATTCCGCACATAATTTAGTCCTTCGCGGTCCACAGAGGGGCTAGCTGTTGACGTAAATCTTCGGCAAACTGCTCGCCGCAATCGCCTAAGACGCCAAAACCCCAGATTTTTTCATTAAATAACTGTTGCGCAATCTTTACAATCTGTTCTTTATCGATTGCCTTAATGCGTTCTGGAATGCGGTAATAATCTTCGATAATGCCGTCAAAGAAGTAGCGGCCGGTGTAGCCATTGGCCGTACCACCGACCGTTTGGGCGCTGCGCTGGAAGCGACCGAGTGCGTATTGTTTGGCGGCTTCGATTTCTGATTCGGCTATACCACCAACCATTACTTTGCTGAGTTCATCAACCACAATTTTGAAGAGTGCCGGCGCATTTTTATCAGATACTTGTGCTCCAAACCACCAGTTGCTAGAATCGCGCGTTTGGCTCAAGCCCGAACTCATACCATACACCAGGCCGCGTTCGCGCGCCGTTCCTAAAATCTTGGAATACAGTGTTTCGGTCAGCATAGTGTTCACTAAGTTGAGCGCATCGGTTTCTGGGTCACTCATGCGGCGCGGCATGAAGGTGTCGATGTAGAAATACATATTTTCGACGGTATCATTGTGAACATAGACTGGTTTTTTTAAGCGTTTTGGCAATTCTTTTGGCAGCGCAAAGCGTTTACCTTTTTGTGGCAGTTCGATGTTTTCAAAGATACTTTCGATGGTTGCGCGACGTTTGCGGTTTAGATTGCCGGCAATCACAAAGCGTAGGTTTTGTGTGTGATGCGTTGCTTTGTAGTGCTCGCGAACATCTTCCACGGTCACGTTATCCATTAGTTCGATACGTTCAGTGTCCGTGCGGACAATCATGCCCAATGCTCGACGCATCTCTAGCGAAAGACGGCGGAAGTGATTATTGGCACGAGCCACCATTTCTTCTTGTACATTGCCAAATTCGGCTCGGAATTCTTCTTCCAAAAATAACGGCTTAGTGATTGATATTAACAACAAACCAAGCACGCGATCCCATTCAAAATCGGCACATTCGGCTTCGTAAATGATGTCGTAGACCCCTGTTGAAGCATTGCTATAGGCACCATTTTTTTCGAGTTCGGCCTGAAAATCACGTGCTTTAGGAATCATTTCGTTGGCGCCAAGTAGCACGTGCTCCATGAGGTGGGCAACTTCCCACTTTTTTGGGTCAACTAAATATTCGCCAGCTCGAAAATTCAGATCAAACGTCATAACCGACGCGTCGGGAACATGAATCAGCAAGCCTTTGGCGCCATTTTTTAAACTAACTTCCGTAACAGTGTGCTTCATAGGTTGGGCTAGCCGAGGCTATTTTCGCTTACGCGCTTTCGCCTTGGTTTTTCGCTGACGCTCGACTTTACGAGCTTTTTTAATCTTTTCGGCAGTCTGTTTCTTAGCCTGAGATTCGGCTTTTTTGGTATTAAAGTCACCTTCGTCGAACTCTTCCTGGCCGTTTTGAATTTGGCTGGCGTTGCTGATTGAACCGCGAGCGGCACGAGTCAACTCGGTTTCGGTAGGCTCATCGAGCGCATCCAAAGCAACCGGTTCAGAGTGGAACAAAGTACGTAGCACGCTGTGACGCAAATCATGCTGCATGCTATCGAATAATTGCTGACCACGACGACGATATTCGACTAATGGATCTTGCTGGCCAACACTCATCCAGTGGATACCTTCACGCAAGTGATCCATGTTTTCCAGGTGCTGCATCCAGAGGTCATCTAAGATTTGCAGGTAGATATCGCGTTCAACTTTGCGCATAATATCGGGCGTAAAGGCAGCTTCACGGCCCTCGTACAATTCTTTGACTGCAGCGAGCAGCACCGGCTCGAACTTGTCGGCTTCGGTGTCAAAAATGCGGTCGAAAGTCGCTTCGTCGAACGGAAAGACTTCGCGGATGGCGTCTTCAAATTCATCGGTTGCCAGTAGTGGCGAATGAGCCAAGGCCTTCACTTCGTCTTCGAGGAATACACTAATTCGCTTGGAAATATTCGGCTGGTTCAAAATTTCACGGCGCATGGCGTAGGTTGCCTTACGATGACGGTTCATGACGTCATCGTACTGCACGACGTTTTTACGCTGATCAAAGTGGAAACCTTCAACTTTCTTCTGAGCGCCTTCAAGTGATTTGGAAATTAGGCGGTTTTCAATAGGTGTTTGGTCGTCAACCTTCAAACGTTCCATGATTGACGAAATACGGTCACCACCAAAGATACGCATCAAGTCGTCTTCGGTGCTGACAAAGAACTGGGTGATGCCAGGGTCGCCCTGACGGCCAGATCGGCCACGCAGCTGGTTATCAATACGACGCGATTCGTGACGCTCGCTCCCAAGCACAAACAAACCTCCAAGGTCTTTGACGCCTTCGCCCAGCACGATGTCAGTACCACGACCGGCGATGTTGGTTGCCAATGTAACGGCACCCCTTTCGCCAGCTTTGGCAACAATCGAAGCTTCGCGTTCGTTGTTTTTGGCATTTAAGATTTGGTGTGGAATATTGGCCTTGGCAAGCAAACTACTGAGCGCCTCATTCTTTTCGATCGATACCGTACCAATCAGAACTGGCTGACCTTTTTCGTGCAACACTTTCACTTCACGGGCAATGGCTTTGAACTTACCGGTTTCGGTACGATAAATACGATCTGGGCGATCGTTGCGTGCCAGCTTACGGTTCGAGGGTACATCGACGACGTCAACCTTGTAAATTTGGTGGAACTCTTCGGCTTCGGTGAGTGCTGTGCCGGTCATGCCGCCGAGTTTTTCGTACAAACGGAAGTAGTTCTGAAACGAAATTGTCGCCAGCGTCATTGATTCCTGCTGGACTTCGACGCCTTCTTTGGCTTCAATACCCTGGTGCAAACCTTCGTTATAACGGCGACCGGGCAGCAAACGACCAGTAAATTCATCGACAATTACGACTTCGCCATCTTTGCTGACCACGTAATCTTTGTCGCGCTTAAACAGCGCCTGAGCACGCAATGCTTGCTGTAAGTGATAAATGGTACGGATGTTTTCGGCCGCGTACAGATTGCTAATGCCGAGGGCTTTTTCGAGTTTTTCGACACCAGCATCGGTCAAAATCACTGTTTTACGTTTTTCGTCGGTTTCGTAGTGTGTGTCTTTTTTGAGCTGGCGCACGACTTTAGCAAACTGGGCGTAGGCATTACCGCTGGTAGCGGACGGTGCTGAGATAATGAGCGGCGTGCGAGCTTCGTCAATCAAAATTGAGTCAACTTCGTCGACGATGGCATAGTGGAGTGGGCGTTGGCGCAACTGATCAACTTCGCGCACCATGTTGTCGCGCAAGTAGTCAAAACCGTATTCGTTATTGGTGCCGTACGTTACATCGGCTGCGTAGGCTTCTTGGCGAGTTGCTGGCTTCAGGTGGCGGAAACGCTCATCCTCGTGTTCTTCGTTCACAAAAGAAGGATCATAAATGTAGGAATGATCAGCCAAAATAACGCCAGTAGTCATGCCCATAAAGTGGTAGACCTGGCCCATCCAGCCAGCGTCACGCTGCGCCAAATAATCGTTCACCGTTACCACGTGCACACCTTTTTCAGTTAGAGCATTCAGGTACACCGGTGCGGTGGACATCAGGGTTTTACCTTCACCCGTCTTCATTTCGGCAACGTTACCTTCGTGCAGCACCATGCCACCAATCAGTTGTACGTCGAAGTGTCGCTGGCCAACAGCCCGGCTAGCGGCCTCGCGGACAACTGCAAAGGCATCGGGCAAAATTTTGTCGAGCGACTCTTTTTTGAGCCGTTTCTTGAGCACATTGGTTTGTTCTTTGAGCTGTTTGTCGCTCATCTTTTTGTACTTATCGGCAAGCTCGTTCACTTCTTTGACGCGCTTACGTAGGCGTTTAACCGTCTTGGCCTGTGGATCGCCCAGTATTTTCTTAAATACAATATTCATTAAACGTTACCTCTCCCGATTGCAGTGTTTCAACAAAAGTATCCTAGCTATTGTAGCGGTTCTCTATAAGAAAATGAAGACTTAGCTCTCTTTAAATGTTGTGATTCAAAGGCTTTGTCTAGGAGCAACAGATACGGCACGGGCACGACCTGCGCGAGCTTGCGGAAAATAGCGCGCCCTTTCTGGCAAGAGCGGCCAAATTCTTCTTACTGAAGCCTCGATTTTTTCTAATCCTGCGGCGTCTCGCTCTGACCAGGGAATATCGAAGCGCTGCCGAACACCTTCCGGCAAGCCGCCGATTGTGATAATGCGAACGAATTTACCGGTAGGTATCTTCCCCAAACGCCAGATAATAGGCGGCATAGCAAGCAGACGGTCAACCCTCTCATCTACCGCCATATTCACTGCATGTTCAGCGGCTGGTGTCATTTCGAGTATGCTACTGCATGTGTGTTCCCACTTGCTATTGAATGCAGCCTGGTCAGCTGGTACCGGAAGCATGCTCACACCGTAGCGGCGATACCACTCTTTTGACTGCCCGTACAGTTGCTCTCTGTTTTGCTCATCTAAGACACGCGAGCTAAACCGATCAATAACATGTTCGATATTACGATGAAAGGTCGCATGCGCCCACCAAAATGTTTCCGGGTCAAGCGCATGATAACGTCTACCAGACTCATCAACACCTTTTATAGCTGTATGATAATCACGCACCGTGTGGCCGGTCGATTCACCGTCAACATCGTATAATGGGCCAAGAATACCAGAGACAGAACGACGAATCCGATCCATTGGGTCATCGAAAAAATTTGAGTGTTCGGCCACACCAGCCCCAATAGCAGGATGCATTAATTCTAAGATACCGTAGCTCAGTCCAGTCAGCATGTTCCGACGATCACCAGCGTATTCCCACAGTAATGTGTCTGGCCCTATGTCAGCCACTGGCCCTAAACTCTCTGGCGAATTTCCCGCCACAATGTTACCCCTCAATTATTAACAGGATCTAGTGTAACATCGCCGCTTCGACTATTTACTAAAGCTCGGGCTGCACGTCCGAGACAGACGTAGCATTGGTACGGCGACGAAAGCGCGCGCTCAGGTGACGAGACAGCTTGCTACTGGCGTGCGTTTCCTTGTATTTCTTAATCTGTAACTTAAGCTTGGTTTCGATAATATCAACGGCTGCATACATGTTCATGGTTGATTCGGACACGTTTAAATCACCATGCGGCAGATGAAGCATGACTTTGCAGGTGTATTTGTTTTGATTTTTGGCTTTTGATTCCTTGAGTTCAACGATCGCGTGCGCTGCATCGCGGTGATAACGGGGTAAATATTTATCCAAACGGCCGATTTTTTTTGTAACGTACTTGAGTAGACTCTCATCGATATCTGTATGAACACTTTTAACTTCAAATTTTTGTAGCATATGCCCCCTTTATCAATTTATCAGGCTAATTTTAATTGTACGCCTGCTGGCCTGCTTGACTGTAAGATTTTGACTTAGGCTTGATTAGATCTTTGATTACATTTCTTGGCGACCAGCCATGTAAGGCTGCAACACTGCAGGGATTTTGACGTGGCCATCGGCCATTTGGAAGTTTTCGACAATGGCTGCCAGGACGCGGCTCATGGCAAACGCCGTAGCGTCGTTGGTGTGAACCAGTTCGGTGTCGCCGCTTGCCCGGCGAACACGAATTTTAAGATCACGAGCCTGATAATCGGTCATATAATCGGCAGTGTGGGTTTCGCGATATTTTTGCTGGCCTGGGAACCAACACTCAATGTCAAAACCGCTGGCATTGGGTTTACCGATATCAAAGGTACACTTCTGTAGCACTTGGTACGGCAAGCCAACTTGCTGAACCAAATACTCTTGGATCGCCACTTGCAGTTTGTGCTCATCCAGTGCCGTTTCGGCCGTGCTAAAGACTTCCATTTCCAGCTTATCGAACTGATGCAAACGAATCATGCCTTCGGTGTCCTTGCCATAGGTACCAGCTTCGCGTCGAAAGCTGGTACTGTAGCCAAGATAGCGAATTGGGAACATATCTTCTGGCAAAATTTCGTTCCAATACATCGTGCACAGCGTGTGTTCGGCGCTGGCATTCATCCATAGATCATCTTGTTCGATTTTGTATGTAACTTCTTCGGCATTTAAGCGAGCACTTGCCACGTACGGTTCGGTACGCAACATCGCTGGTGGCAACACAGGTGTAAATGGCTTAGCACTAATGTGCAGGTCGTTTTCGTCAATTATTTTTTGGATGATCGCTTCATCGCCCAGTGTTTCCATCACAAATTGCATGATAGCCAGCTGCAAACGAACCAGATCACCCTTTAAATATGCAAAGCGACTACCGGAAATTTTGGCCGCTCGTTCTTTGTCGAGCATGTCACGCGGTTCTAGGATTTCCCAATGGTTTTTTGGTACAAAATCAAATTTGGTGCGCTCGCCTACTTGCTTTGCCACGACGTTTTCGTCTTCGGTGGCACCCACCGGCACATCAGCGAGTGGCATGTTTGGCACGGCCTTAAGCAACGCTGCGTACTCTGCGTCGAGATCCTGCAAATAGGTTTCTCTTTCGTTAAGTTCAATTTTAATCTGCTTACCCTCGTCGATTAACGATTGTTCGGGCTTACCCCCCTGGCCATTCTGACTAGCCAGGCTGGTTTTCATTTTGCCAGAGTTTTCGTTGCGGCGCGCACGCAAAGCTTCAACGGCCGTTAGCAGTTCGCGGCGATCGGTATCAACCTGCAGCAATTTGGAGACGTCAACACCATAGCCCTTTTGCTTGGACTTCTCTTGCACAAGTTCGGGGTTGTCACGGATAAACTGAATATCTAACATGCTGGGTATTATACCTAAAAAGCTTGCAAAGTGGCTATGGAAAAATTGGTAAGTAATACATGGAATGTATCCTATTTACAGAAAGTATTACGTTTGTTAAAATGTAAGCATGATTAATATGTTTATTACGATGACTTCCAAAGGCACGTTTACCCTGCCCGTATCTGTCCGTAAGCAACTGGGTCTTACCAAAGCTGGGGATAAGCTCCGTCTTACCTTTCATGAAGGCTCTAAAACCGTGGAACTAAAAAACATACCTGACCTCCGTGCCATGCAGGAGCGTAACGCGGCCTATCTCCGTGAACAAGGCATCAAACCGCTGACTGACACCGAGCTTCGGCGAGCGCGCCAGGAGGCATGGGGCGAACGATGGGAACGGTACAGTAAGCAAGATGATTAGCTCTCTTGACACCTCTATCATCGTGCGGCTATGCACTGGTGACTCCGCTAAGCACGTGAACGCAGCCACTCAATTATTGCAATCAGCTCCCAAGCTGGCCATCGCCGATGCGGCCGTGATCGAAACCGAGCACGTACTTCGACACAACTACCGATACGATCGGCAACGGATAATCAACTCGTTCCAAACACTCCTCTGGCAGGACACTATCAATTGTAATCGTTCTCTCTTTACAAAAGCGCTTCATTACTACGAACAATATCCGAGCGAGTCGTTCGTAGACTGTTGCTTAACGGTATACGCCGAGCTTAATGAGACTACGCCACTGTTGACCTTTGATAAAGCCCTGGCCAAGCACCTACCAAATGCTAAGCTACTCACTACTTCTTGAGATGCTTGAGGGTTAGCTCGGTGCGACTGCGAGCGTAGGCGCAAAAGTCGCATTCGCCGCCCATGGCCGCTTCGCCAACTGGGGGCATATCGCCTTCCAGGCATGCTTTCATTTTTTCGAGAGTTGGGCCAACCCAGTCTGAATTGCCAGTGTACGGAATCAGCTTAGTTTTAAATTCTAGATGATCGCCAAAGCCGTCAACGTCCATTCGAGCGTTGGTGTACACAAAATAGCCGGTGTCGCTGACTGTGAAGCCATTTTGGCGCAGCAGCCACTGATAGATTTCCAGCTGACGCTTATAACTAATCTGCCAATCACTATCGATGCTGACTTCTTTGTCTTTAGAGGTCGCTTTATAGTCAACAACAATTAGTTCGCCGTCTTCGTTTACCCAGACGTCATCAATCGCCCCAAACACATGCAGATTTGTTGGTTTGTGTAGCGCCACTACCCCTGTAAAATTGTAACGCCAGGTATCCAAATCTTTGTGTTGATACGGCACGGCTTTGATCTGATTATCAAGCATAATTTGGTGCGGCGTGCCAGCTTCGCGGTGGCGATCGAACTCTTTTTTGAACAATTCATCAATGGTTTTATTGATGTTAAACGGTGGGCCAGATGGCCTGGTAATCTTTAGCCTAGTGTCGAGCCAAAAACAACGCGGACACTGCATAAATAGCTCAATCTTGCTGCGCGATACCTTGAAAGCCATTGTCTGTCCAGGTTCGTATGGTTTGCTGCGCTCCCGCCAATAATTCATTGCTACAGTATAGCAGTCGCAGCCCTACTTCCGGCTAAGCACGGCCAAAGTTTCGATGTGTGGAGTGTGCGGGAAAAAATTGTAGACTTCAAAGAAATCTATGGCGTAATTTTGCTGCAAACCTGCTAGATCGCGAGCCTGAGTAGCCGGATCGCAACTGAGGTAGATAATTTGCGGCGGCTGTACATCCAGCAGCTGTTCGACGATTTTGGGGTGTAAACCAGCCCGTGGCGGATCAAAAATAATAGGGCGATCGGCAACAATGCAGTCCAAGGCTCGCTCGGTCGAAGCCTCCACGACATCGGCCTGTAAGTCGCTGGCCTGGGCATTGACCTGGGCCATAGCGGCCGTTGCTGCATGCGATTCCACAAGCGTTACTTGCTGTTTGGCGGCGCTCAAACCAATCACGCCAACACCGGCGTACATATCTATCGGATCGCCAACAAGCCGAGCCTTAATTTGCGCAAGAGCCTTTTCAAACACCGGTAGATTAATCTGAAAAAACGAATCCCCATCGTAGCGAAATGGCTTGCCAAGCAGCTTATCCTGCAAGGTATAGTTGCCTAATTCATACAGCAGCCGCGAACTGCGGACCGAGCTGTTGGGGTTCACATAATACACCCTCAGACCTTGTAGCTCTGGCGGAAGTGATAACTGTGTAAATTTTTTAAGACTTACCATTAGCGAAGCAACGACTTTGCCATCTTGATCACAACGAACAATGAGTGATTGCAGGTCTCCAGATCTGGTATGCAGCACGCTTAATTGTGCGCACAGCGCATTGGCAGCGGCATCAAGCGCCGGCATAGCCAGTTTGCTGCCAGCTACAATCTGCTTGGCGTGGCTTCCTCGCCCGTACAGCGCCAAATGCAAACCAGCTTCGTCACCCCAAAAGCCATATTCCATTTTGTTGCGATACTGCCATTCATGGTCATCATGAACCGTATCGGCAAACGTTGGCAAGACCACCTTTTGGTGAGCAAAAAGTTCTTCGACAATTGCCTTTTTGTAGGTGTTTTCGGCCGCAAACGTCATGATCTGCCAAGGGCTCGTCGCCAGATAATTTTCTTCGTCGGGCACACGCCGTTCTGGTGCCGCAACAATGACTTCTTCGGCTATAGCTTCGGCGTAGGAACGCTTGTTTTTAATGATTCGCACCTGTACCTGTTCACCTGGCAGCGCACCCCACACAAACACCTTGCGACCATCAGCAAGCTGCCCCAAACCCTGGCCACCGTGTACTAATTTTTCAATCGTCACATTTTCAAACATTGTTACCTATTGTAACAGGCCAGCAAGAAGCTAGTTAATAGTGGAGAGGGCTAAAAAGCTTCGGTATTTCAAGTGGTTTACGCACCATAAAGTCTGGCTGATGGGCCACAAGAACGGCTTCGTTGTTATAGCCCCAGGCAACCGAAATGATTCTAATGCCCGCTCGCTTTGCCGCCTCAATATCGCGGACTTCATCACCAACGTAGAATGTGTCTGATTGATCCAAGCTATTTTGCTTGATGATTTTTTTGAGCACACGGGCCTTGCCAAATAAGCCAACACTTCCGGAGATTTTGATAAATTCTTGGTTCATTTTGTAGCGTTCCAGAAACAGTTCGATGTTCTGGGCACTATTTGAGCTCATAATGTATAAATCATGGCCGGCATCGTGTAGCGCCTTGATAGCTTCGGGCATTCCATGAAAAGCGTCGACCTCTGGCATCTTGGCACGCATTTGGGCACGACCGCGGGCCACCAAAAACGGTATTTTCCAGGGGCGAATCTTTAGATCTTCGGCAACTTTTAACAGCGACATACCGCGCAAACGCCTTATTTCTGCAGCTGGCAATGGTTCGGCCCAGCCAGCCAGCTCGTGTGCAATTGCCATGGCTAGCACAAAGCTGTCGGCGATGGTGCCATCAAAATCGAAAATGATCGTGCTCACTACATCAAACTATAGCAAACTGCGCCGAAAAATCTTATTCGGTAACTTGCACGTCGCGCCAAAACGCCACGTAGTTTGAAAAGTCTTTTCTGACAGTGTCTACAGCACTTGGCTTGGGCTCGGGATAGCTCCAGGCGTTGTCTTTGCTCCACTCGTCCCCTGAGCCTACGTCGAAATACTGGCAGACGCCCTTCCATGGGCAAGTGTATGGCGTATCGCTTTTGCGTAAGAAGTCTTGGCTGACGCTGGCGGGCGGAAAATACCAGTTCTGCTCAATATAAATTAAATCTTCTTTCGGTGCTTCGGCGATCGTTTTACCGTTCCATACTGCTTTCATGACTTTTCTCCTTGCCTAAGTTGTTTAAACATCTGTGCGAATAGTAACAGCTCGTCGAACAGCTTGCCCAGCGATTTTTCGTAACGTTCACGGTATTCTTCTTTTATCCGGCCTTCGGCATCAAATATATTTTGCACATAAGGAAAATATACATCCCAGCTGAGCGTCACTAGCCCCGTTTCGCGCACAGCTGTTAACAGCGACTCCACTGCCCGCACGCCACCCCAATTACCATTTGATGCTCCTGCAAAAGCCACCGGCTTATGATTATAAAGCGCCAGCTCACTATCGAGCATACGCTTTAAGCTACCTGGAAAACTGTGATTATACTCTGGTGTAACAATAAAAAACGCATCGGCCTTGGCTACGATTTCGGTATAGCGTGGGTCTTTACCCTCTGGGTCGTTACCGTCGCCTGGGAAGCTAAAATCTTTTGGATCCACAAAAATAACTTCGACATCTTCGAGCTGACTGGCAAAATCAGCAATATAATGTGCCGCCTTGATTGATTCACGTTGTTCACGCGTCGTCCCAGCCAGCACCGCAATAACAAGCTTCTCGTTCATGCTTCTAGCATAACTGGTTATACCCCATCACACAAACGGCAGTTCTAGTCTATTGGCTCTACACAAATTGCGGCTGCCAGGCGACCATATGGCTGGCGGTGGCCATGTCTAATTAGGCAAATCGTTCATTCAGGAGCTATCCAAGCAACGGCTTGTAGCTCACCTTGTTGCGCTTTCACTGCATCACTTAGTGCTTCGGCTACAAAAAATTCCGTAAGGGCTTGCTGCTTGGTTTCGTCCCATTCGGGCTGACCTTCCCAGGTAAGCAACGAGAAACAATAGGCCTGATATATATCTAACGAATGTCCTATCCTAGTTAACTGATTGCTTTGAAACTATTGTAGAACTGTCACCAATGGATACTACACTCAGTGTAAAGTGTTGGCAGTTTTTTGCTGCCGTGGTACAGCCACTAGGCGTTGGCGTATAGACGTATTTAGTACCGGTTGGGGCTGTAAAAACAGTCTGATCTACGTTTGGGCCTTGCGCTGCAAAGCTTGAAGCATTGATGTCGCTTGGGTAGGAGTTAGTGTCGCTGAAATAAATCTCAAGGTAAGTAGCAATTGAGCTCACATTAGCACCCGCCAACGTCTTAGCGTCTGCTGGGTTAAGAGAACTAGAGCTATTACCCGTCGAATTCCTTTGGCTGCCGTCTGATGTACTCTGTGTATCAAGGGAGGCTGGCTTTAATTCTAAGTTATCTACCACAACCTTACCGCTCTGTAATATAAGAGAAATGTTGAGGTGATACTGGACATCATTAGCACCGTTTAAAGGGTACGTTAAAGTTATACCCTGGACGGGCGCCGTAGTGTTGATTGAGCCTTCGGCTATCGCTTCCGTGTAATCAGATTGAGTAAAACTGGAGCTACTGAGGGTCATTGGCAGCTTTGACAGCCTATCGGCCACTGACGCTAATCCACCCTCTCTCATAGTCACCCATTTACCATTAGAGCCTGGAAATACCTGAGCTTGCTGCTGCTTGAAGTAATTGCTGGAGAGACTATCTGCACAAGATTGGTTGGACTGTTTCACAGCCTCCGCAAAAGACGTGTACACACCTACAGCCGTAGTTTTATCTAAGCTGGAAGCCGCGGGTGGTGTGCAGTTGAGTGCAGCGCTTGGACTTTTATGAAGCACAAGAAGCGCAAATGCTCCACCACCGCCAATAACAAGCATGGCTAGTATCAAAATAACTATACCCTTTATTTTGCGCTTAGTCTGCGGTGGCGTAAAGCCAACAGTATTACTCGCAGGTGCTGACGGTGTAGACATTAGTGTTGGAGCGGGCTGTATAGCGCTATCTTGTGGAAAGACCTGTGGTTGCGACACAGATTGTGGCTCTTGGACTGGCTGTGGAGCTGGTGTAGAGACTACAGGTGCTGCAATAAGGTCAGCCGTAGACTGAGGAGCAAAGACACTCCCTGGTTGATGCGGAGCTTGAGAGTTTGGGTCTTGTTGGTTATCCATGCTTATTTGTTATGTTTTTTATTGATAATTGAAGTGTCTCACAGGATAACTCAAACTACAAGCTCATGCAAAGCTTATAAATAAATTCAGCCAGAATTAGATCACTGGTTGGCAAGAAACGATTACAAACCTAGCATTCGGATTAATTACAGATACAGCAGTCGTGAGAAGGCAAAGTTTTCCTCAAGGCTCAGCACATGCTAGTATGCATATCATGGACTTCCGAGTAAACACCCCGAAAGATGTCTTCAATAAAATCACCGAGTTTAGTAGTGATCTGATGTCTCTGAATAACCCAGAAAAGATTCGGCAGACTATACCGGCAGAAGCAGTGTTTGCTGTCGCGGTGCAAATAGTCGAGCGACAGCTCAACGAAAGCTTTGTTGCAACGACACTAACACCAAATCTGGCGGAAGCCACTATGCAGACTAGTGCGGATCAAGGATTTGACGGACGTTTTTTCGGCTACCTCGTCATTATTCCTGGGTACATAGAGCTGTTTAAGCAAAATGAGCTTTATCTTGAAGAGCAACTAACCAATATAACTGTGAGCCCTGATCAGGGTGAATACGTTATATACTTGCCCAATAAAAAGTTTAAATTGTCGCAAATCATACCGTTAGTTTCGCCCGATGGTCATTTTGAATCAAAGGTCTCAGGTGTTCAAGGAGCAACACCGCTACTCAGTCAGCTCGAATCTCAAGGTGCCACCGTGAAGCGCATATCCTCCGCTCAAACCGTTATAGGAATCGCAATTTTTGTACTTTTATTTGTTGGTATTGCGATCTTGGCACTACTTAAGAAATAGTTATTTCAGAAAGTCGCCACTACTCTTAAACTAAGCAAGGAATTTATGATGAGCGAACAACAGTAGCAAGCGTCCACCTAGAGCCGGAACGAGATACTCCAATGACTAAACTCAGTAACGCTAAGCTTCGAGTTCGTGGATTTTGTCATGGTCAAGGCCGTAATAGTGGGCGATTTCATGCCACAGGGTGTGTTTGATTAGTTCTTTTAGCTCAACGATATTCGTTACGCTGTGGAGCATCGGATTTTTGAAAATGGTAATTCTATCTGGGAACAGATGTGTTTGACCCTGACGAAACGGCAACGGCGTGCCTTCGTACAGGCCATAGAGCGACTGATACGGCAAGAGCCGTAGTTTTATTCGTTGGGCTTCGGTTGGCTCGTCGGCAAATAGAATTGCCACGTTTTTTATATTTTGGGCATGCTCGCCTTTTAGATTGCCCAGGGCTTCATCAATCAGTTCCTGGAATTGCTTATCAGATATATTGTCCATTACTTTACAAAGTATAGCATAGATTTGGCTGCAGATTAAGCAAAATCAGTATTACTCGATGACTACTTCGGCCGCACTAGGAAAACTATTGTAGCCATGGGCGGCCATGCTGGCACAATAGCCACCAACGCCACCAATTAAAACCAAATCGCCAATTGCAGCCTTGTTGAGCTTTCGCGCCTGTAACAGATTGGGATTACCGGCAACCGGCGTCAATAGGTCGCCAGATTCGCAGTTGTGACCCACCACCACATAGTCTTTTGTCTCGGTTGAATCATTTAGCACCGAAATTGGGTGCTGCGAACCATACATGCCAGGCCGCAGAATGTCATTCATGCCCGTGTTTAATTTCAAAAACGTATAGCCGTTTTTGCCGGTGTTTACAATATCTTCGACCTGCGCAACGAGTATCCCCGCATTGGCTACCAAAAACGTGCCTGGTTCGAGTTCCAAGTGCAGTTCCCTGCCCGTTTCTTCCTTAAATTTCTGTACTTCTTGCGCAAGCATTGTACCAATGATGCCCATGTCGGCATCGTGTTCATCGTCCATGCGGCCAACTTTAAAGCCGCCGCCAAGATTCAATATAGTGGCCGTTGGAAACTTTTTGATTAACCGCAAACTCGTCAGCGCTGCCTGCTGCCAAACCGCCGGATCTGTTCCGGCACCAATGTGAGTGTGCAAACGAACAATATTCAGACCATGAATCTTGGCAAGTTCGTGAATCTGCGGAATATATTCGTGCCAAATACCAAAACTACTTGTTATGCCGCCAACATTCGTCTTTGCTGAATGCCCCGAACCAATACCCGGATTAACGCGCACGCTAATGGACGTACCTGGGAACGCCCGGCCATATTGCTCCAGCTGGTTTAAGCTTGTGGCGTTAAAATCAATACCGGCAGGCACTAAATCTTGCAAATTATGCGCCAGCTGCTGGCTGGTTACTAGAATGGTTTCTGGGCGAAAACCACATTTCCGAGCAAGCTCCGCTTCGTAGCCTGAGCTAGCATCAATCTGGATACCTTGCTGTTTAAAAATTTCCAAGATAGCTGGATGCGGGTTGGCTTTCATAGCAAACCGAATCGTCAAACCAAACGGTGCCGGAATTGCCAGCAACTGCTGCGCCTGAGCAATAAGTTTTGCTTTAGAGTATACAAATAAGGGCGAACCATGCTCACCGGTCATCGCCACTACCTGGTCACGGCTCAAAAAGTTTGTCTGAAACATTAAAAATATTGTAACACCACCAGCTTGAATCTAAGGGCCTAAGAAAATCCCGTCTTTGGCGCCTAAAATTGACCTGGCTACTTCCAAAGCTGGAAATCTTTGGTGATTTTGGTGAGATCTTCGGTTTTGCCAAAGAATACAACACCCCAGAAATCTAGTTCGTCGGTGGTTTTCTCTTTTAGGATGTCTAATTCTTCGTAGGATGAGCCGATAGTCATGGTTTCGATAAAGGCATTATTTGGCAGATGGGCGGCGTTCACCTTGCGGTAAGCTTTAAGCAAATCTTTAGCATCACTAGCCTGCAAGATGATAGTTGGGTGATGTGAAATCACGGCATCAAATTCGCCAGTTTTGTCGCGATATTCTAAGTAATCGAGCTGTTCTAGGTTCTGCAGCGTCCCCACAAAACCCGACACGGCGTGGGCGGCAGCGTTCATGGCACGACCGGTTTCGATCTGTTTATTTAAAATCACGACCATCTTATAGGCATTACGATGCTCTTCGCTCATACGGTCGCTGCTTGGCGATAGGATGTTGGCTCTTCCGGTATTTTTACTAGCAATCTGAGAGAAATTGAGTTCTGGGTAGATCGCCTTGGTAACTTCGTCGATTTCGTGACGGAGTTGTGGGAAGACGACGCCTTCGCGGGCAGAAACACCTTCAAAAATCCAAAAAGCACGCTCACTAAAGCCCAAACCACAAGCCGGCGGCATGCCGTATTCCAGCATTTCTACAAAATCGATATCGAGCATCATGGCTTCGTCGTCACCACTGTCGCGCATCCGCTGCTGTTCCGTAAAACGGTTTAGCTGATCGATGGGATCATTCAATTCTGAAAACAAATTACATAGCTCCGATCCAGCAATCACCACCTGGGCACGCTGCGTGGTTTCTGGGCGATCAGGGTTTACTTTGGACAGCGGACTAACAAAGGTTGGCGTATTAATGAGCCAAACAGGACCAACAACGTCTTTACGAATATTTTTCCAGAGCTTATCGATACCACGCGGCAAGTTTTCGGTTTGTTCGACTTCGAGTTTGTTATCGGCCAAAGCCTTTTTAACTTCGTCGAGCGTACAATTGAACGGATCAATACCGTAGCGTTTTTGAATCGTTTCAGCATAGTCCCATTCTTCCCATGGTTTTGAAAGATCGACTTCAAACTCACCGAGCCTGAACTGAAGCGTACCAAAAGCTTCCTGCAAAACGTATTTGAATAGGTCTTCTTGGAACTGCATGCCATCGCGCCAATCGGCGAACGCCCAATACCATTCCATAGCCACGTGTTCGGGCAAATGCTCATCGCTGTAGTTTTCGTTCCGGAAGCGTGCGCCAATGTCGTAGACTTTTTCGAACCCAGCACCCAGTAAGCGCTTCAGCGGTAATTCGTGGCTAATACGCAGGTAAAAATCTTGGTCGAGTGCATCCATGTGTGTCACAAATGGGTTTGCATCCGCTCCGCCCGTCGTGTGCTCCAAAACTGGAATGTTTACCTCTGTAAAACCGCGTTGGTTCAGAAAATCACGCGTAGCTTGCCAGAACTTGCTGCGACGAATAAAACGCTCGCGCACATCAAGATTTACATTCATATCGATGTAACGGCGGCGTAAGCGCTCTTCTTTGTTCGTAAAGCCTTCGTGAGTAAGTGGCATGGGACGTAAGCTCTTGGTTAGAATGCGAAGCTTCTGGACTTCAACCGAAATCTCACCAGTTTGGGTTTTAATCACCGGACCTTCGGCCTGAATAAAATCACCCGTATCAATCAGCGGAATCTGCTCAAAACCTAGCTGGCTATTGGCAGCGTCTAGTGACTGGACCTTATCGGCTGACAAAAAAAGCTGCAACGAGCCCGACATGTCACGAACCACCAAAAAGGCAATTTTGCCAAAGCGACGGATGTTCTGCACCCGCCCCACAACCTGCACCTGCTGACCTTGCAAGTCATCGAACTTGCCTGTAATCTCAGCCAGTGTGTTGGTGCGCTCGGTCTTTGCCGGATAGGGATTAATCCCCAGCTGCCTTAATTCTTCCAGTTTACGCAAGCGTTCGTTGCGATAGTCTTTGAGTGTTGCCATGTTGTCCTCCAGTATATCGAAATGTTTATCTGTTAGCTAGCGCGCTTAAACCGAGCGCTCTGTGAACCGTGCGAATTGCGTGCGGTACGGCTTCTGGACGCACAAAAATTGTTAATGTTGCACTCGAAGCAACATCGGTGCCGCCAAGACCTTCGATACCTTCGTCGGCCAGTGCAGTCGCCACCCTGCCAAGCGTCCGTAGCCGCAAGATATTCGATTTTGCCAAGCCTTCGCCAACTACGTGCAACAAACCAACTTGCTGCACGTTAAATGTTCTCCCCGTGCGTTCCAACGCACGAATAATGCCCTGCACTGCTGCCAGATTTTCTTTAAAACCGGGTATGTACAGTGCTATATCATCGGTAGCAGTTGCGGCGTGTTCGTATGACACCGCGGCGTCTTTAAGCGCATCATACAAGAAAGCCGTAGCGCCAACTTCTTCATTTAAACCAAACTGGTGCAGTGTTAACGCCAATATGTCGTCCCGGCCAGTCACCGCCATGACTGGTCTTTCCTGCCAACTATCCAGCGTATCGACAATTTCCGTGCCATAGTTTCCGGGCTCGCCAAACGTATTGCGCATGATGGTTGGGATGCCCGTGCCGTTCAGATGACTAATCACCGCTCGGTGCAATAGCTCCGTACCACCATTATTCATCTCGCGTGATTCACGGTAGGTACTTTTGTCCAGCAACCGTGCTGGATCAACTTCCGGATCGACCTTTCGAGGATCGGCCGTCATAAATCCTGGTACATTTGACCAATTGTCGTAGCGCCGTGCATTTAGGACTTTGGCGATAATTGCCCCTGTAATATCAGATCCACCACGTGGAAAAACCTGCACATGTCCATCTGCTGAACGACCGTAAAAGCCGGGTACTACGTAACGTTCGTCTGCGTGTAATCGCGACTGGATATTAGCCGTTGTCCATAATTCATTAAACTGTCCGTCGATATCAAACGCAATCAGCTCACGGGCATCAACAAATGTTCGGCCTGTCTGGATCGCAAACAACCGTGCCGACCAATACTCGCCCAGCGCTTGTACCGGATCGCCGGCCGCTGTCCAGGCCTCCAAATCGGCTGGAATATTTGTCACGACGGCCTGACAGGCTTCGTTCTCGCCAGTACCAGCACTCGCCAGTAAATCCAAGAACCTGCTTTGAATGTCTGCCGCCTGCACTTCCCCAGCGGCGTAGCCAAGCAGCATATCCGTTACTTTTGTTTGATGCGTTTCATCTGTGCCTGGCGCCGACACCACAACTACATCGGGTACGTCATACCCGGTCTCTGTGTGCTGAGCCACTATTTCTGGGCGAGCCATCGATGTGCCGCCGAATTTTGCCACCAGCGGTTCTTCAAACTGCACGCTGGGCTGCAGTACCTCACTTATATGTTCTGCCGTCATTATATTTACCTAAAATTCCTCTTCAATTAAAAAAATCTCCCGTCTAACCTGTGAAGTCGTAGTACCGGGAGAATTTTTTGAATTAGATGAACAGCCCGAGGGTACTACGACCGGAGCTTGGGCTTTATAACAATACTAGTTTGAACAATTTGGTAGTTCATTTCCGGGCGAGTATAGCAGCTTTAACATATTTGAGCAAGACAGCGTTCTGCGTAGACTAAATGCCTGCCCAAACATCTGCTATTACAGCGAGCTATAGCGCGCTAAAAATAGCCGCGAGACAACACGAACACCACAATGCCAGCACCAACAACACCGATGATTGCGCCAATAGCAGCCATGGTTTGGCCAGCGCTCAGTATTAGGGCTAGGCCAATGCCCACCATGATGATTCCAGCAATCAGCTTTTTGAGATCAGCCATAGAAAATATTTAGGCTATAGAGACAATTTCGTAGCAACTGGTTTCGGCTGGGGTTTTGATCTCGACTTCTTCGCCGAGTTTTTTGCCAAGCAAAGCTTGGCCAATTGGTGATTCGTCGGAGATTTTGCCGTTTAGTGGATCGGCTTCTACAGTACCAACTACCTGGAATTCTTTGCTTTTACCATCATTTTTTAGGGTAACACGAGAACCGAGCACAACTTTACCATCGCTTTTTGGTGCTTTGATAACTTCGACATTTTGCAAGATGTGTTCAACTTCATCGATACGAGCATCGTTGCGCTCTTGTTCGGCACGGGCCGATTGGTATTCGGCGTTTTCGGAAAGATCACCGAGTTCACGAGCAGTCTTAATGGAATCAGCAATAACTGGGCGCTTAGCAAACAAAGTCACCAGCTCTGCTTCGAGTTCGGCGATACCTTCACTAGTCAGTCGGAATAATTTTTTCATTTGACGCTCTCCTTATACCCGTTTGGGCCTCATTTGGAATCTTTCCATCTACTACCGCAGCTTGGCCGTACCAAGGTCTGGCTTCCCAGGTATTCGATATAGAATACCTCGTAACCTAGCCCTATAGTAACCGCCCGAACTCACTCATAGAATGGAAAGGTTCTAAATAACTCTTATAAATTAACGCTAACTCTGTACCATCTTGAGTACCTGGTCTTTGTTCATGAGCTCTGGTTGCGCTTCGGTGCGCTTTTTGACCTCATATGAGCTCGCGGCGACAGTTTTGTCGCTGACCACAATGCGGTACGGAATACCTGTCAGGTCCGCGTCAGCGAATTTTTCGCCTGGTCGGACATCTCGGTCATCATATAGTACTCCAACACCATTTGATGTCAATTCTGAATATAACTCATCTGCCACTTTTCGTACGTGATTATTATCACTATTGTCACCAAGAACTGCAAGATACACCGTAAATGGCGCGATTGCTTCCGGCCAGACCAAGCCTTTTTCATCGGCCAGTAGTTCGGTAATGACGCCAACTAGGCGTGATGGACCAACGCCATAGCAGCCCATGAGTACGGCCTGTTCTTTGCCGCCTTCATCGGTAAACACCAGGTCAAGCGGCTTTGAAAATTTGTCTTTAAGCGTAAAAATATTGCCCACTTCGGCGGCACGAACCGTCTCAAGCGTATTGCGATCTAGGCCCAGTTCGGCTAGTACTTCGTCATTGTATACTTCTTCGTTCACGGCGATTTTCTTAGCACGATCAACATAGATTGTGTCTTCACCTGCTTCGGTTATGGTCTGAAATTCGTGACTATACTGGCTAAACATACCGCCACTGGCAAATGTCAAAAAGGTTTGCTCGCCAATACCTAGACGTTCAAAAATTCTAAAATATGCTTGTTTGATTTTTTCGTACAGTTCATCGTGCTCTTGTTGTGTTCGGGCAAAACTGTACATATCTTTCATCAGAAATTCGCGACCACGCATCACGCCACTTTTGGCACGAGTTTCGTTGCGGAATTTGGTTTGAATTTGGTAGGCCAAAAATGGCAGATCTTTGTAGCTATTTACAAAAGGCTGTACAGCCCGTACCAACGGCTCTTCGTGCGTTGGACCAAGGCCGAGTTCGCTCTCGTTCTTTAGTTTAGTCTTAAACCAAACGTCTACCGCCTCGTCGTCCCAACGGCCGGTCTTTTTCCAGATTTCAGGATCTTGCAAGGTTGTTAACTTGAGTTCTTGGCCGCCCACTGCGTCCATTTCCTCGCGAATAATCGTACAGATATTTTCGAGCACCCGAAGGCCGAGTGGCAGAAACGTGTACACACCAGCCATTTCTTTATGCACAAAACCAGCTCGAATGAGGAGCTGCGCGTTCTTGGCAACTTCGTCCGCTGGTGCTGTTTTGCTAGTTTTAGTAAATAGTTCCGAGACTTTCATATGGTTTGTTCCCTTATCTGTTATTAATTCTACAGTACTGTTGCCCAGGTGGCGTTACGAAATAAAAAACCTCTCGTTTTTCGAGAGGCATACATTTTCAAAAGAATAGAAAACTATACCCCAATGGGTGGCTGCGGGAGGTATGCGGCAAATGTAGCTTTGCGTATCATGACAGCGATGAGTATGACACAAGCAGAACCATTGCGCAATATTTGCAAAAGCATAGATATTATTTTAAATACTATTTTGTCTTATTTGACAAATAATTTGCTGTGCGCTATAGTTACCACGATATGAATTACCACTATCAATACACCGCATCTGTATTACCCCGTCCGCTGCCCATGTAGCAGCCGGGTGTTTTGATATATCTTTCAACAAACTAGTACAAACAAGCACAGACACCCCGGCCAAGGGGTATTTTTATGCCCGACTCCTTGTCTGCGCTTGTAAGGAACATTCGTGATGAAAGAAGTTAATAAGTTATTTATTGGAAAATATAGTTCGAGTTTAATTGCCCATGAAACAACAACCGGCAGGTACGAAATTGACACCGCCTGCATTGATTCGCACGGTAGACAGATAAACAAGCTAACAGCACAAGGTTGGGGTGCGATTGTGATCACGGCATTTGCTCGAAATAGGCTTGGCGCACAAGCAGCATCGCGGGTTATCGATACCTGGCAAGCAGCGATCGACCGTGATACACAGGCATTTTTGGTCACGGAAGCAGAAATGGACGTGGCCGGTGGATTAGATCATATTTTAGACTTCGCCACCAGTGGTGGCGTAGCGATTGTGAACGGCAACCATGCCCTGCTTGGCACGGATAGCAAATATCAAAATAACGACTACTCACTGGGCGCTTTAGCAAAACAGGCGGCGACATCGGGACTGTTCGACGAAGGCATTCAGGCCAGAATGTTTAGTAATGTCGGTGGCATACTAGCGGATGTGAACGATGCAAGCTCGGTTGTTTCGGTTATTGAAGACGTCGCCGCGTACAGACACTTAGTTGTGGATACCCACGATGCAGGTACCACCGGCGGTGCAATCACAAAATTGGATGTGGGCGAGGTTTGCCAGGAGTATGGTGTGGAGCTAGTGATTGCCCACGGTAGGACTGAGAACATCGTTGCACTTACCATGGCTGGCTTGGCTGGAACTAGGTTCGTGTAAGAACCGTGGCGATTTAGCGTCGCTTTCGACGACGATCTTTTTCGGCACGACGACGTAATGTCTGATCAACCGTAGTAGTTGGTGTATCCGGTGTTTTAGAATGCGGCCGTGCCGCATAATATGCCGCGAGTTGCGCAGTCATAGCATCAATCTTGGCAACATCAGGTAATAGCAGTGCGGCCGCAAAAAACGCAAAGATTTCAGTATCGGCATGATTCTGCATGAGCTTTTTGATGGATTCCTCCGTTGAGTCTTCGGCAATTGCCGCGTCAAAAGTTGAGGCACCAACAAGATTACGCACATCGATGATTTCCTCTCGCTGCATAAGAGGTATCTCGGTCGCAGCGGCACGAGAAATAAGCATCATTGAGTAATGTTTATGGGGTGCCTCTACGGCGGTATATAAACTAAAAGCTGCAACCGTTCGTAAACCAACTTTACGTGATTGCTGTATAGCCGCCTGTGCATATTCCTGCAGCCCCGCCTGAGCAACTGGCTGGCTAACACCCGCCTCGATATTCGTACGCATGCCGTGTAATGCTCCTATCAACGAGCCGTAGTCTCGCTTGAACCATTCGCCAATAGCCTCAGGATCAGAGCCCGGCTCGCTTCTTGGAAACATTGCAAACTTGCGCCCAACGTTACCGTCGTCATCAAGATACGCGATCGCCAGCGCACCAATATAGGAAGGTTCAGGCGGGTAATCAGGATTGCCTTCTTCGGCTTGCAATGGAAATTGCCTGAAATCCTGGGCACGTATAAAGGCCTCGCTACACGCTTCCGCCGTCTGGCGATCACCAAGCACTTCCATTCCTGGATAAATCAATCCACTCATATACTTTATATTATACTACAAATTGGCAAAATATCAGATAAAATGTTAATGACATGACTTGGAGATTACCTCTGCCATAATGCCTAGTACCTAGGGTATCGCCTTTACATCTGTTAATTTTGGTAATCTAGAAAACTACTTCCAGTGGAAAATGAATAAGCTGGCGAAGGCGATGAAGTTTTTGAGAGCATGGAGGGTCATGGAGGCGTAAAGGCCGCCGGTTTTTTCGCGCAAGTAGATTAGAAACAGCGACAAGATGAAGGTGTCGACGGCGGCGATCCATAGGAGTGGGTTACCGCTGCCTGCCTGCAAGTGTGCGCTGGCGAAGATAACACTGGTAACCAAAGCGGCACCAATCTGTGGCAAGCCTTTTTTAAGACTCGTGTATAAGAAGCCACGCACCATGATTTCCTCTGTTATCGGCGGCAAGATAACCAGGCTAATGAACGTTACGAACAGACTACCGAAGCCGTACACATTCGTAAAACCGATGTCTTGTGACTGACTAACATTGATAGCCGGAATCAACACATGTACGAGCTCCACTGCAATCAGATACGTCACAAAGTATAGTGGTAGCATCAGCAGCCCCCTGACAGGATCTTTCCAGTGCGGTTTTATCAGTCCAATTGTCCGCAGACTGACCTTGCAACTACGTAAAAATGCATAGATCGCACCGAGTGTGAGGCCTTCGGCCAGGACTATATAAATAAACTGCGCCCAGATGGACTGCTGCAACCAACTATTAGCCTGGCTTCGCGACCAGTGTTGCAGTGCCGGATAAATCGAGACCACCAGACCGGCCAAAATCTGCGACAAGTAATAAACTACTACCACAAATACCACTGCTAGCCATGGGCTCCATGGAATCCCCGATTTCTTTTTTGCGGCAATTTCGATCTTAGAAAGATCTGTCGTTTGCTGTTTCATACATACCTGTAATTAGAGACTTCTGCCATTTAGAAGAATCGCCTTACGTCAACAACGGTAATTGCAATGATGAGCACTAGTAGTAATGCAAAACCAGTAGCATTGACTCGTTCTTCAAGCTTTGCCGTCAACGGCTTTCTAATGCCGCGTGTGATGAGCGTCAGCCACAATCGACCGCCATCGAGCGCAGGAATTGGTAAGATGTTCATCACCGCTAGCGACAACGAGATAATGGCAATTAACATCAAGATAAACTGATACCCAAGCAAGCTGCCCAATTGCAAAATGGCATAGGTACCGACTGGCCCACTCACTGCAGAAGCCGCAGCCTGGCCATGCTGTCGAGCACCAGTGTTACCGGTAATACTGCCAGCAATAATACTACCCAAACCAGCCAGTGCGTGGCCAACACCTTGGAACGTCAGCACTGCAAACTGCCCAGTCAGACCGATGGCCACGACTGGCGCCGACCACGTTGAACGCTGCAAACTGTACGGCGCTGGCACAACGCCAAGCTGGCCTTTGGGATTATCCGTTTTTTGGCTGGCTTCTACGACCTTATTGCTTAGTAACGTCGTGGTACCAGTATGCTGAACGCCACCACGCGAATAATTAACCGCGACTTTTTGACCAGCAAAATGTTTGGTGGCAACCTTCAGCTGATCGGGCGTGCCGATGAGAGCTGTTTTTTGGCCTGGCGCGCTTATTGACGAGATAACATCAGTCGACTTGAGCCCTGCCCTAGATGCCGGCGAGCCAGGATCAACATAGGTTGTGATTACTTCACTTCTGACCACTTTAGTATCACTCTTCACCGTAAACTGATTGGGCACCAACTGCGGCATGCCAATCAGAGCAACAATCATCAGTAAAACTATGGCAACGACGAAGTTCATCACCACACCAGCCGCCATAATTTTGCTCTTTGCTGCTAAGCTGGCCGCACCGAACGAGCCTTTGGCTGTGTCACTATCATGTTCACCCTTTAATTTTACGAATCCACCGAGCGGCAAAAGGTTAATCGTAAACAGCCAACCACCCTTGGTTTTGTGCGAATACAGCCGTGGTGGAAAGAAAATACCAAACTCTTCGACTTTCACGCCGTTGCGGCGTGCCATGATAAAGTGACCCCATTCGTGTACCACTACTAGGCCAATAAACAACACGACACCCAAGATCAAAAGAAACAGAGACATTAGCATTTATTATACCTGTTCTACGCTGAGAATAAAATGTAATGTTCCCTCTGGCAGAAAGCAGAATGCTACCGTAGGCCCGCGTAACTTCCGGGCTGTGCTTAAAGAATCCGTCCAGAACGGTGCTAGGCGCCGAAGCGACGTTTTCGGGTGCTATATTCTGTGAGCATACCGCGAAGTTCGGTTTCGCTAAAATCAGGCCAATAGGATTTCGTAAACATCAGCTCGCTATAGGCAGCACGCCACAGCATAAAGTTACTCAAACGCTGCTCGCCCGAAGTCCGGATAATCAAATCAACTGGCGGTACATCTGGTGCGTACAGATGCTCGCTGATAAGTTCGGACGTAATATCCGCCGGATTAACGCCATTTGCAGCAAGTTCCTTGATGGCATCAACAACTTCTTGCTGACCTCCGTAATCAAGGCATAATAGCAGTGTGCCACGAGTATTATCTTTGGTCAGTTCTTCAGCTTCGTGCAAGGCTTTAACCAATGATTTACCCAAGCGTAGCCGCGAACCAATCACCCGCAGACGTATGCCGTCCTTGTGAAGTTCTTTGGCCTCGTGTTTGGCGACCCACATAAACAGTTTCATGAGCTGTTTGACCTCGTCGGCCGAACGCTGCCAGTTTTCGGTCGAAAATACGTAGGCCGAAACGTATTCGATGCCTTGATCAAACAACGAGCGGCCAAGTTTTTTGGTATTCAAAAAGCCCTGGCGATGACCTTCGGCGATTGGCACGCCATTTTCGCGAGCCCAGCGACGGTTACCATCCAAGATCAATCCAAGATGACGCGGGACAACAGATTTACTAACAGATTCCGAAGGTTCAGACATGTCCGTATATTATACACCTATAATGACATGATTTCGTGTTCTTTTGCCTTGGCGGCAGCATCAATTTCCAGCTTAATCTTATTCATAGCGTCATCAACTTGTTTTTCGAGTCGCTTGGCATCATCTTCGCCAATGGATTTATCTTTTTTCTGAGCGTTTATGGCGTCCATAGCATCGTGACGAATGTTGCGCAGCGTAACCATGCAGTCTTCTTGTTTCTGACCAACTTGTTTACTAATTTCGCGGCGGCGATCTTCGGTTAATGCCGGAATTGGTACTCGCACCACCCGTCCATCATCAGATGGATTGAGTCCTAAAGTAGGGTTATCACGAATTGCGCTGGCAATCGCCTGGATGTTTGTAGGGTCAAACGGTGAAATTTGAATTAACTGGGCTTCTGGTGCGGTGACAGTTGCCACTTGATTGAGCGGTGTCGGTACACCATAAGCCTGCACCATCACACCATCAAGCATACCGGCGCTGGCTCGGCCCGTTCGTAACTTCTTTAAATCGGCTTCAAAATGCTCTGCAGCAGCGCTAAATTTGGTACTTGCATCACTGGGGATTTGGTTTGGATTCATACTAATTGCCTTTCAGGGTCTTTTCAAAGTCATAATAGTCTCTACTGGCCTCTATTATAGGCGTACCACACCCCGTTCGGCAACTGTTGGATACGGATGTGCGGGCATGAATTATGCAGTATAACCGTAATGCCTTTAGGCGATTAATCGGGCCGGGCGCTTGGGGCTAGCGTGAAATCGTTGGTGCGCGTCAATAATTGCAGTGCCAAGACCGTAACTCCGCTTTGGGTCGGCAATAATGTCAACTGCCGTTTGTCGGCACTGCTCGATAGTCATGCCCTGAGTGGCCTTTCTAATATAGCCTCTGGTGTAGCGCGGAATACCAGCCTGGATTGCTACAAGATGTCTATCGGGATGCACCATCAAAAGCTCACGAATCTGCGGTGCTGTATGCTCCCCACTGCCAAATTGCGCAAAATATTGAGCATAGAGTGCCATTCGCTCCTCGGACTGACTCACCACAACTAGTGGCCAATCAAGAAGTAATCGACGAGCCGATTCCTCAGGCCAACCACGTGTACCGGCAGCCTTTAGAAATAGATCGAGTCTTTTGGCGCAGCGCGCGTAGGATAATATTCTGGCCGAACTTTCTATTGCCGCCAACCCATCATCCTCGCCCATAACATCTTTTACGTCGACTATACGTTCACGAACCACGGCGGGCAGCGACGACCACACGTCAGGGTAGGTCATACTCGCCTGGAGCACGCCAACACCCTCACCGTGAACCGTCCTCATAACCCTGGCAAAGCTAGCAATAGGCACAAGCGACTGCTGACTCTCACTAAAATCACCGTACGCTCGATACATTGGTGATTCTGGATCGGAAAAGCCCAACAGCCCTTCGTATAGGTACGAACGCACCCAGTCCTCTTGAGGATCCAGATGCTTTTTAAAAGGATTGACCCTACTGTCTGCCAGTGCCAGATCGTTGGCCATTTGCATCCAGGTAACAGAGATGTTTTCTTCGGTTAATTGACTCAACCATGCCCGATCACCATCGTTAAAGCCCAGCATCCCCACGCGCTGCTCAAAATCAAGCTCTGGAGTTTGCGGTCCAACAAGCTGGCTAGTCATGGTTCAAAAACTAAGAGCGATAGTCCATTACGCGATTTCGCCAAGTGCAATGCGGCTAAAGCGGCGCACAACGACGTTTTCGTTCATCAATGCGGCGTTCTGCTTTACATGGTCACCAACGGTGATGTCGGGATTCTTGATGAATGGCTGATCAAGCAAGCAACGCTCAGCAAAATACTTCTTGAGCTGGCCTTCGACAATTTTTTCGGCCATTTCGGCTGGCTTGCCTTCGGCGGTAGCTTTTTCAACAAATTCAGCTTTGATAGCGTCGCGGTCGGCTTCGGGGATGTCATCGGTGCTTACGTAGACTGGTGACGAAGCGGCAATGTGCATTGCAACGTCCTTGAGTAGTGCGGCGAATGTCTCACCGCGGGCTACGAAATCGGTCTCGCAGTTAAGTTCAACCAACACGCCAATGCGGCCGTCGTGGTTATAGGTGCCAATCTGGCCCTCGCGGGCTTCTTTTTCGCCACGCTTTTCGGCCTTGGTCATACCTTTTTTGCGCATTGCAGCAAGGGCTGCATCAAAATCACCATTGGCTTCTTCGAGTGCCTTTTTGGCATCGGTCAAACCAACACCGGTAAGGTCTTTGAGTCGCTTAATTTCTGCAATATCAATCGCCATGTAATTATTCTCCTACTTTTACGGCTGTGGTTAGCTTGTCATCGGCTGCGCCAGCGGTTGCTGGAGCCTCAACGGTTTTAACTTTAGCTTTGCCAATTTCGATGGCTTTTTGGACGTAATCAACAATCAGCTGGATCGCCTTGATAGCGTCATCGTTGCAAGGAATTGGGTAATTGACGAGTGTTGGATCAGCATTGCTGTCGACCATAGCCACAATAGGCACACCGAGTTTGCGAGCTTCACGAACGGCGTTGATGTCATCGATAACATCGACAACAAATACGGCACCAAGCTTACTGTTCATGTCTTTAATGCCACCGTACAGGCGGTTTAATTCTTCGATTTCTTCCTGGAAGCGCTGGACTTCGAGCTTGTTGTACTTGTTGGCCAGTTCGCCATTGCCCATACGCTCTTCGAGGTCTTTGAGGTGCTTGATGCGACCACCGATGGTGTTACTGTTAGTAAGCATACCGCCCAACCAACGCTCAGTGACGTAAGGTTGATTGGTTTCGATGGCAGCTTTTTTGATAATATCCTGAGCCTGACGCTTCGTGCCAACCAACAAGATTTGCTTGCCAGCGGCCGCCGTTTGAGCCAAAAATGCCAAAGCATCATCCAAACCCTCGACAGTCTTTGTCAGATCGATAATGTGCGTGCCACCGCGCTTGCTATGCAAGTAAGGTGCCATTTTAGGGTGCCAACGAGCGGTTTTGTGACCAAAATGCGCCCCTGCTTCTAGTAATTGTTTGATATCTACATCAACTGTAGCCATAAAGAGTACTCCTTTTCTTATCCTTTATCTTGAGTCTGGGTGCCCGGCGAGCCCTACACGGGTGATCGCAAGGAGGATTCTAGTCCCGACCTGCTTAATTATGTTACTCAACTATTGTAACAGATGCGCCCGTCATTCACAAGAGGTCCGATATCCGTCAAAAATAAAGTTACCGAAAGCTACTACGGTCAGTCATAAATAACGGTTACCAAAAAGGCCATACTGTTTTCTGGGAGGAAGACAATATGGCCATGAGTAGTATAAGCCGAAAGGA
>JABCZM010000006.1 GCA_013289705.1 Candidatus Saccharimonadota bacterium | reverse complement strand
TCCTTTCGGCTTATACTACTCATGGCCATATTGTCTTCCTCCCAGAAAACAGTATGGCCTTTTTGGTAACCGTTATTTATGACTGACCGTAGTAGCTTTCGGTAACTTTATTTTTGACGGATATCGGCAAGGTTGACAATCGTCAGCCTTTCTAGTAGTATTACACCTGTTACCAAAGACAGCGACTGTTGAAATATAGTGATATAGATCAACTTAATTTATCGCCGAGGTGCAGAGATTACATTTTTTTGTTTTTGAGCACATGAAAACCTTTGGCTAATAACCAGAGGTTTTTTGGTTTAACAAAGCGGAATTCAAGGTCGAGAATATCCGTAAAATCTAATAAAAGGAACACTTTTATATGGCACTAACCAAAGTAGAGAAGAACGACGTAGTTGCTGAAGTCAGTGATTTACTCAAGACTTCTAAAATGACCGTTGTCGCCAAATACCAGGGCACAACAGTGAAGGCACTCCAAGAATTACGTCGCCAGTCCCGCGAAAACGGCACCAAGGTAAAGGTCGTAAAGAACCGTTTGGTTATCCAAGCGCTCAGAGCCACCGATGCCCTAAAAGACGTTGAAGTTTCGGCACTCGAAGGCATGCTTTTGTACGCCTTTAATACCGAAGACGAAGTCGCACCAGCTCAGATACTTGCCAGCTTCGCTAAGGCAAACCCAACGATTGAATTCGTAGGCGCCATTAGCGCAGAGGGTAAATTCCTGAGCGCCGACGAAGTCAAAGCCTTGGCAACATTGCCAAGCAAGAGCCAGCTCATTGCCCAAGTTATTGCAACCTTGTTGTCTCCAGTTCACGACGTTACCAACGCCTTGTCTGGCAACTTGCACGCACTACTTGACGGTGTTGAAGCAAAAGCTACCGCGTAAATTAACTAACGATAAGGAATTAATCACATGGCTGATGTAAAGAAACTAGCTGAAGAGCTCACAAAACTGACTATTCTAGAAGTAAACGAACTCAAAACTGTTCTTAAAGACGAATACGGCATTGAACCAGCTGCTGCAGCTGTTGCCGTTGCTGGTCCTGCTGCTGAAGCTGGTCCTGCTGCTGACGAAAAAGCTGAATGGGACGTTGTGCTCAAAGACGCTGGCGCACAGAAGGTTGCCGTTATTAAGGCCGTTAAAGACATTACTGGTCTTGGTCTTGGTGAAGCAAAAGCTATCGTTGACGGTGCTCCAAAGCCTGTCCTCGAAAAAGCTAAAAAAGAAGATGCAGAAGCTGCCAAAAAAGCCCTTGAAGAGGCTGGCGCTACTGTCGAACTAGCCTAACTAGGTCTGTTCCTAAAAATACCCTGGTGCAAAACCAGGGTATTTTTAGTTATCCACAGTTTTTTGTATAAAAAATCCTCAGTTTTGACTTGATTTTATTAATGTGGTACTTTCTAAGTGAGATAAAAGGTGAAAACGGGAAGACAAAAGAGATACAGACATGCCAGACGTACCAGAAAAACAGATCAAAAGACTACGCGCATTAATTCAGGAAGCTGAAACAAGTTTGGCTGCGGCCAATGAGCTACTCATCGGCCTCGTTGGTGATGACGACACAGTCGTTGCATCTGTTCGTGAAGAAAATCTCGGCAAAGTTATCGAAGGTGTCTTTGACGGCCAAACCATGGTCGGCAGCGATGGCAAAAACTATCCCGTACCTGCAAATTACGCTTCTAAATCAAAACTAGTCCAAGGTGACATCCTAAAACTTACTATCGCTGATGATGGCGCATTCTTATACAAGCAAATTGGGCCAATTCCGCGCAAACAAGTTGTTGGCACACTCAAGCTAGAAAACGGCCATTACTTTGTCGACGTCAATACCAAGCAGTACCGCGTACTCCTGGCCAGCGTCACCTACTTTAAGGCAAAACCAGGCGACCAAGTGAGCGTAAACGTCCCAGAAGACGACTCTACCGCCGAGTGGGCTGCTCTCGAAGCTGCACTCTAAGTCTCTCGCGGAAAAACTATTGTATTATTATAGTAAATATGTTACAATAGCGAAATGAATAAAGCCGAGGTTTCAAAAAGAATTGTAACGCCCGCTACAGTTCTTAGTGGCCTACGTCCTATACTCGCCGTTATGGCGGTGTACCACCTTTCAAAAGGTAAAGTGAAACTTGCTGCAGCCGAAGCAACAGTATCTGCCATTACTGACTATGCTGACGGCAAACTTGCTCGTGGTATTGAACCCTATTTCCCAGGTTGGGGAGTAACCGAGACCGGTGCGCAGGCTGATCAGGGTGCTGACACCGCTGCATTAGCGATCCTCGGAGTTGGCATGGTTATCAGCAAACGAGCACACCCCCTGGCTCGAGCAGCAAGTGCACTCGTAACAGCCCACGAGGGTTATAAAGTTCGTCGAGCGGCAATCATGTCTGCAGACTATCAAGCACGCACGCAAACCAAAGGCTTTCCACAGATTCCTTCATCTAAAATTGGCAAGATTAGTATTGGTCTCAAGCAAGCTGCCGAAGCTGGTGCAGTTGTAACCGCGTTAGACTCTTTAATCGAAAGGCCAGCCGCTCGCCTTAAAGTTGCCGCGACAAGCTTTGGTGCAGCAGTTGGCGGCGTCATATTTGCTGAAGTGGCTGGTATGGGCTATGAAACCTACTACCAAGAGAAAGTAATACCAACACTACCTCAATTATCTGAGCCGGAATCAATACCTCTCGTCCCATCGGCTATAGACATGCCGCCGTTAGCATAATACACAACAGCCAGTACTCATGAAGCCTTGTATAATAGCAGGAGCTATGGGACAGGCATTATATCGCAAGTATCGTTCAAAGTCTCTTGATGAGATTGTTGGACAAGAACACATTACGCACACGTTGGCGCAGGCGCTAAAAAGCGGGCGAATTAGCCATGCCTATCTATTTACCGGACCACGTGGTGTGGGTAAGACTTCGATTGCACGCATTTGGGCTCACGAAATCAATGACATTCCGTATGCCGAAGGCCAGACAAACCTCGACATTATCGAAATTGACGCCGCCAGCAACCGCCGAATTGATGAAATTCGTGACTTACGCGACAAAGTCTACATTGCCCCAGCGGGCGCCAAGTACAAAGTCTACATTATCGACGAAGTACACATGCTCACCAAAGAAGCCTTTAACGCCTTGCTTAAAACGCTCGAAGAACCACCAGCCCACGTCGTATTCATCCTGGCCACCACCGAAGCCCATAAGCTCCCCGAAACAATCATTAGCCGCACGCAGCGCTTTATTTTTAAACCAATTGAAACCACAAAAGCCGTGGCGCACATGCGCGACATTGCCAAGCAAGAAAAGATTGATATCACCGATGACGCTCTCGCATTGATTGCCGAGCATGGCGATGGTAGCTTTCGTGACAGTATTAGCTTGCTCGATCAGGCAAGCAGCCATGGACAAAAGATCGATCTTGAAGCCGTGCAGGCGATGCTTGGTATTCCACCTCAGCAGGCAATTGACGAACTCGCACAGCTGATACAATCGCCCACCACCGATGTTAGTCAATTAATTGCTAGCCTCGTGAAGCTTTACGATCAAGGCTTTCAAGCAAGCGCCATAGCCAAGCAATTAGCTACAGCACTGCGCCAGCAAATGCTTGCTCGAACGCTCGTAGTGTCTGTTGCCGCGGCTACTGCCGTACTTGCACGACTACTCGACGTCCCAAGCTCGCGCGATCCAGAACGCTACCTAGAAATTGCGCTCATCGAAACATTGCAAACAAGCAATACGCAAGGAGCGCCTCAGCCACCAGTAAGGGCAAAAACAGCGGTCTTACCACCACAAGCACCAGAGCTACCCAAAGCAGAAGTAGCCACACCTACAGCTCCAAAGTACGTGGCAGCAGCCACACAGCCCCAGAAAGAGGCAGCCGCCGCAACAACTACCGAACCAGCAGACAACACAAACATCGTAACCCCTGGCGCGGAGCCGCTCGATGAAGCAACCTGGAGTAAGGTGCTTACAAGCCTCAAAAAGCATCACAACACCTTATACGGCATTGCACGCATGGCCCATCCCAGCCTTACGGAATCTGGAACATTAGAACTGGCGTTTGCCTTTGCATTTCATCAAAAGCGCTTGCACGAGGCAAAAAACCGTCAAATTATTAGTGATGCAGTGTACGAAATTACTGGCAAACAGATTGAAATAAGCTGCATACACGATGCCAGCCTTAAAGATGGCGCCAAGCCAACACACATCACTATGCCAGCCGCAACCACCGAGACAGCCCAGGCAACCAGCGAACCGCTTTCTGCCATAAGCAATATCTTCGGCGGCGGTGAGCTGTTACAATCATAAGTAGCACAAATGACAAGAGAAGAGAGGCAATTCTAAGTGGATCCGGACAACCGCGGGCGTAAGCAAGCACCTCAAAATACCGAAGCCGAAGCGTCACTGCTTGGTGCTATTTTGATTGATGCCGACGCGATTGTAAAAATTGCCGACGCCATTACCGCCACCGACTTTTTTGACGCCAAACACCAAAAAATTTACGAAGCCATTACCAAACTATACGAAAAGCACAGCCCCATCGACGTGTTAACACTGGCCGACCAGCTAAAAGGTGTTGGCAACCTCGAAATGGTGGGTGGTCCATCATACCTGACCGAACTAACCAACTTTGTACCAACCGCGGCCCACGCCGAACAATACGCCGAAATTGTTGCCCAGAAAGCACTGCGTCGCCGACTCATCAATGCTTCTCAGGAAATGACCGAACTCAGTTATGACGAATCAAAATCACTGAACGAACTCATAGAAGAATCCGAAACCCGCCTGTTCGAAGTCAGCCAAAAGCATGTCAAGCAAGACGTAATCAGCCTAGAAGCTATCTTGGCCGAAAGCTTTGAGCGACTCGATGACTTGCATAAAGATAAGGGCAAAATCCGCGGCGTGCCCACCGGATACAAAGACCTGGACAACATGCTGGCGGGGCTGCAACGGTCTGACCTGTTCATCTTGGCGGCTCGGCCGTCGATGGGTAAAACCGCATTTGTGTTAAACCTAGCGCACAAAGTTGCCGTCAAAGCCAAAGAACCCGTACTGATCTTTTCGCTCGAAATGAGCAAAGAACAGTTAGTTGACCGTTTACTGGCCATGGAATCAGGCGTCGACGCCTGGGCACTGCGCACCGGAAACCTAACCGATAGTGACTTCGAAAAGATTGGTGAAGCCATGGGCACACTCAGCGAAGCCCAAATTTACATCGACGACACGCCAGGTATCACGGTGAGTGACATGCGCACCAAGGCTCGCCGTGAAGCCCACCAGCATCCGCTCGGCTTGGTAATTGTAGACTACTTACAGTTGATGAGTGGCGGTGGCCGCTATGCGTCAGAAGGTAACCGCGTGCAAGAAATTTCTGAAATCTCACGAGGACTAAAAGGCATTGCGCGTGAACTAAATGTGCCACTGATTTCACTCAGCCAGCTGAGTCGTTCAGTCGAAAGCCGGACCCCACAGATACCACAGTTATCCGACCTCCGAGAATCCGGCTCAATCGAGCAGGACGCCGACGTTGTGGCGTTTTTGTACCGCGAAGATTATTACAATCCGGAAACTGACCGCAAAAACATCATGGACGTACTGATCAAGAAACATCGTAACGGCCCAACTGGTGGCGTTGAACTCTACTTTGACAGAGACAAACAACGGATTAGTTCGCTCGAATCACGCCAAGACGATCCATTCGGCGGCTAAGCAAACTGTCGCTTCGTTTCGGACACGTCAAAATGCTTATAGTTTCCGGATAATAGGCCGTATAATAGGAAGTTGAATGAAAAAATTCCGACCTCTCCAACCTCTAGTACCAAAGAATTGGCGAATACTCGGCATGCTTGGCCTGGCGGTGGTTGTTGCCTTGTCTTTCATGCTCTACAGGTTAGGCTCACTAACAGGTGGGTTAAGTGATGACGAAGTCCGTCAGCAATTGTTTGCAAGTTCGTGGCACAATATCGCGCACAACCCGTTAAATGCACCGTTAACGGTATTGGAATGGTTGTTTTTGGCCATTTTTTCACATCATGGCCAGACCGTTACACGGATTCCAAGCGTTCTATTTGGTCTGTTGGCACTCGCGTCATTCGCCTATGTTTTGCGTCGTTGGTACGGTGTGCGAACGGCTTTTTTTGGCACGGTTTTGTTTGGTTTTTCCAGCTGGTTTTTACATGTCAGTCGATTTGCCGGACCAGAAGTACTTTACTTATGGGCTATGCCGATGTTACTGGCAACCCATATTGCCTGGGAGCGCCACAGAAAACGAGTAATCGCCACTTTCCTGGCAGTGGCTATACTGGCAATACTACTCTATATTCCTGGCATGTTGTGGCTCGTGCTTCTTAGCCTTGGCCTGCAAGCACATCATCTTATTGGCGGCTGGCGACAACTCAAACGGCATTGGCAGCAAATTTGTTTGGTAGCATTGTTCGTAGCAATATTACTGCCGTTGGCAGCCGCACTCGCAAAGACGCCTTCACTGGTGCAGCAGTGGCTGGGGTTACCTCAGACATTCAGCAATCCTGGTGAGGTTCCACACCGATTTGTCCAAACACTTAGCTTCCTGGTATGGCGCGGGCCGCAACAACCACAGCTCTGGCTTGATCGTTTGCCAGTGCTTGATGTGTTTAGTGCGCTTATGGGTATTCTTGGGCTTATTTTTTACGGCAAGCACCTTACCGCACCACGCACTCGCTTACTAGCCAGCCTTTACGTTATTGGCGCCATCTTCTTTGCGCTAGGTGGCTCTGTAAGCTTCAGTATTCTTATACCGATCGTGTATCTAATTATCACCGCCGGTGTTGGCTACTTGTTGCATGAGTGGTTGCGCGTATTTCCACGCAACCCGCTAGCCCGCAGCATTGGCTTCGGATTGCTAGGTTTAGCCATCGCTATGGCCTGTTTCTATAACGTGCGCTCATACTACACGGCCTGGCCGCACAGCCCCACAACAGGCCCGACATTTCACAACAAGCTCTAGAGTTGCTACAATATTACAGATAAAGTGCGTACGATTTTAGAAGAAAGGGAAACAATGTCACGATTTGATCAAGCTAAGATGCTGATGCGAGTAAAGAAGATTCAGAAAGAACTACAGAAGCAGATTATCACCGTCGAAGAAGGTGATGGCGCAGTAAAAGTCGAAATCACCGGCGAACAAAAGATTAAGAAAATTCACATCGATCCAGACTATGTTGATGTTGACGATATCGGACAGTTAGAGCGCTGGGTTGAAGACGCCGTTAAAGAAGCCATCGCACAGAGCCAAAAAATTGCAGCCGAGAAAATGCAGCCAATGATGGGTGCTCTTGGTGATTTAGGTTTGTGATCTAGGTTTCTAGTTTAGACTTTCTATGCAGATACTGCCCCCAGCACTGACCGACTTGATTGAAGCACTTGGTGCCTTGCCAGGCGTTGGACCACGTACCGCCGAGCGTTACGCCTATTATTTAGTGCGCCATGACAATCAGGCCAGCCAACAGCTTGCGCAGACACTGCTCGGCCTGCATGGTGGCATTGGTTACTGTAAAAAAACCTTTGCGTTAGTACCAGCCGGTCAAGACGAATCAGATCTGTATACCGACCCGCGCCGCGACAAAACAACCATCGCCGTCGTAGCTGAACCATTTGACATTGTTGCCCTGGAGAAAACCGGACAGTTTCACGGCACGTACCATGTACTGGGCGGCCTTGTGTCGCCAATCGACGGCATTGGGCCGGATCAGCTGCATATTCAGGAACTTATCAACCGCATTGATGACGATGATGTGCAGGAGATCATCCTGGCCACCAATGCCAGCGTCGAAGGCGAGTCAACAGCACTGTACATTCAGCAACAAATTGGCACAGACCGCACGGTTAAGATTACGCGGCTAGCGCGTGGCTTACCAATTGGTGTCGATCTGGAATATGCCGACCAAATCACGCTCGGACGAGCACTGGAAGGCAGACAAGCATTATGAGCGTTATGAAATACCCCCTAGCGGAACAAGTTAAATCGGCAGTTGAAGCTGCGCAGAAAATAGTCGTACTGCAAGCCGATAACCCCGACGCCGACTCGTTGGGCAGCGCACTGGCGCTGGAGCATATCTTGGGCGACCTCGGCAAGGACGTCTACCTGTACTGCGGCGTGGAAATCCCAACGTATTTGCGCTACTTTTCGGGCTGGGACCGAGTGCTCAACGAGCCACCAAGCACGTATGACCTAGCCATTATTGTTGACGCCAGCACCTATACACTGTTTGATCAGCTAGAAAAGTCGGGTAAATTACCCGTGCTCAAAAGCAAGCCGTGTATCATATTCGATCATCATGTAACCGTCGAAAAACCGATTGATTTTGCGAATATGAGTATCATCGACCCAAATGTTGCTTCGGCCGGCGAGCTCATTTTCCATATAGCCACAGGCCTAGGCTGGAAGATCAATTCCGAAGCCGCCGAACACCTTATGAGCTCGATTCTGGGCGACACACAGGGACTGAGCAACGAACTCACCCAAGCCAGCACCTACCGCGTCATGGCAGATCTAACTGACTTAGGTGCAAACCGTCCAAAGCTCGAAGAACTACGGCGCGAATACAGCAAAATGGCACAAGTTATTTACGCCTACAAGGGAGCACTGTTGGCACGCACCGAATTTGTAGCCAACGGACAAATTGCCATTGTCGCAATACCTCAAACGGAAATTAACGAATACAGCCCACTTTACAATCCTGGGCCGCTCGTACAGTCTGACATGCTCCAAGTCCAGGGGGTAAAACTTAGCATCGTGCTCAAAAATTACGACGATGGTCACGCAACCGCTGCACTACGCGCCAACACCGGCTCACCCATAGCTGGAAAACTAGCCGAACATATGGGCGGTGGTGGCCATGCTTACGCGAGCGGATTCAAGGTTAGCGATGGTCGCTCGTTTGCAGACATCAAAACCGAAACCGTGAAGTTCGCTACAAAACTCATAGACGAACTCGCGGAAAACAAAAAAGTTTGATGACCAAACCGTTGTCTGCTATGCTAACAGTCATGCTACTGCAAGACACAAATCCTAGTTGTTACCAGGTTTCATGTACATAGTGTGAGGCCAGCTTCCGTTTTCCAAAAATTCCAAACAAGTACCCAAAACGAGCCTCACCGGCTCGTTTTTTATTTAACTAAGAAAGGATTAGAAATACTCTATGAGCGAGACATACCTAGATGTAGCAAATGGCGTTATTTTGCCATCGCCACAAGAGCGAGCCGACGCGCTGCGAGGTGCCGTTCAGCACGCGTTGGCCACAGAAAATTTTGACCTTTCAGAACTCGCCAAGCTGCGTGATATTCCTGGTTACACCGTACTAGCCAGCGATAGAAGTGGCCACCTACCAACACAAGAAATCACTCCTGAGCAGATTGTCTACGGCGCAACGTATCGCTTTTCACGCCCACGATTATTTATACGCGGCAGCGTCGTCGACCGTCCCATTGAATGGGTGCGCTTCGGGGACACAAGAAGACAGCAACAATCACGACCAAAAGAATATACACTGCGACCAGATAATCTAGACGTATTTATGGCCGTCACCAACCAAGAGCACCCAAGATGGGATACAATAGGGTAGTCATGAAGCTATACAATACCCTAACGCGCCAAACCGAAGTACTAGAACTATTAAACGCACCCCTGGCAACCGTCTACACTTGTGGACCAACCGTCTACGATTACGCCCATGTTGGCCACTGGTTTACCTACATTCGCTGGGATTTGCTGATTCGCACGCTCAAAACGGCCGGATACGCGCCAAAATGGGTCATGAATATTACCGATGTTGGCCACTTGGTAAGTGATGCCGACGACGGTGAAGACAAACTAGAAAAGGGTGCCAAACGCGAAGGTAAAACCGCCTGGGAAGTCGCAAAGTTTTACACCGATGATTTCTTGCATGATTTACGTGCATTAAACATTACCGAACCGAACTTTTTGACCAAAGCCACCGATCATATTCCAGAGCAGATTGAACTGATTCAAAAACTTGAGCAAAAAGGCTTCACATACGTTATTGATGATGGCGTCTACTACGATACCAGCAAATTCGAAGCCTACGCCAACTTTGCAAAGCTCGACCTCGACGACTTACAGGCCGGCGCTCGTGTTGCAGTCAACACCCAAAAGCGCAATCCCACCGACTTTGCACTCTGGAAGTTCAGCCCCAAAAACAATGCTCATACGCGTGACATGGAATGGGATAGTCCCTGGGGCAAAGGTTTCCCTGGTTGGCATATCGAATGTTCTGCCATGGCCATGAAATATCTGGGCGAAACTATCGACTTGCACGCTGGTGGCATCGATCATATCCCCGTACACCACACCAACGAAATTGCTCAATCTGAAGCCGCAACTGGCAAACGCTTCAGTAACTACTGGCTCCACAGCAATCACGTCACGGTTAACGGCGAAAAAATTAGTAAAAGCCTGGGCAACGGCATTCGCTTGGCCGACATTGAAGCCAGAGGCATTAGCCCAGAAGCTTTCCGTTTGCATGTCTTTGAATCGCACTATCGCAGCCAGAGTAAATTCAGCTGGGAAAGCCTAGAAGCCGCAAATAACAGATTAGCCGCCTACCAAGCAACGGCCGATTGGCAATGGCAAGCCAATGACAGCGGCACCGTGCAAAAACATACCATCGAAGCCGCTCGCCACAGCATTCTAGAAGCGCTCGAAAATGATTTAGACACGCCGACCGTGCTGGCAGCACTAAGCAAACTTGAGACAGCAATCAATGGTAGCGGCATCAACACGGACAGTCAGGTGGTCTTTGTCGATTTCTTAGAGTGGCTCGACAATGCTCTTGGTCTACACCTGTCTGGTCGACCAGACATCTCTGATGAACAAAAACAATTGATTCACGAACGCGAAGAGGCTCGCCAGCACCAAGACTGGGCACTTTCGGACAATCTCCGCGAACAGCTTAAACTGCAAGGCATTACCATAAAGGATCAAGCAAATACCACTGTCTGGTCCCGTGTCTAGGCTGTTTTGGCTGGCTTAATGGCCGTAGCCACTTCAGCTTGGCTGAGTTTGTTTTCTGATTCCAGGTAGTAGAGCACAATAATACGCAAGCAGCCCATGATTGGTATGGCAACAAGTCCACCCAAAAGGCCGCTAAAGCTAACGCCGATGACTACCGAACTAAATACCAGTAAAGGCGACAGGTTAGTGGAATTTGCCTGAATACGAGGCTGAATGAGATAATTTTCGATCTGCTGATACAAAATGTAGTACGCCAGAATAATAATCGCTGCCGTTGGTGAGTGAAACAATGCCACGGTTGTGACAATAATGGCACCAATACTGTGCCCAACCATCGGGATTAGTCCGCATACAAACACAATCACCACTAAGGCAGCGGGATAGCTAATCCCCAAAAACAAAAGCGCAGGCAAAATAAACGCCGAGGCAATCAAAGCCAACGTCACCTGACCGTTCACGTAACCCTTCACGACTTTGTACATGTCACGCGCCAAACGCTCGGCGTCTCGTTGGTGGCGACGCGGCACCAGTCGCTTAAAGAACTCAAACCAACGAGGACCTTCTACTAACATCATGAACGTCAGCGCCAATATCGTTAACAGCGCAAAAATACTGCTGCCCACGTGTGTTGCCGTCGACAGTGCAGTGCCACTGACATTCTTTAGGCGATCCGAAAGCTGGCTAGAAAATTTACTGACTTCGTCTTGCAGGTGATACTTCCGAATTAGCGTGCCAACTTCGCTATCCTGGCTACGAAAATCACGAACCAGATGCGGTGCAGCATTGATAAAGCCTTGGGTTTGACGTACCAGTGGTGGTACCAAACTTGATATAAAAGCACCCAATAGAATCACCACAATCAAAAATGATATCGTCGTGCCGAGCACCCGGCTGCCTCGTTTTCTACCAGGGAGATGACTGGCAATCCAATGGACCGGAGCATTGAGTGCCAGTGCCAAAAAGAAAGAAATAAAGATGAGTAGTAGCGCATGAGCCGCCTTGTGCACGGCCCCAAGAATAGCAAACGTGCCAAGAATCAATATTAGCATGCGGAAAAAAGTCTGCGTAGTGACGGTAAGCGCCAACTCCTCTTTGTGGTCGCGGCGAGGTAATCCTAACATGAGTTCTATTATTGCACGTTCTGGCGCTGGCGCAACGCTTGTTTATAGCGATCAACCAGCTGGCCGCCGACCACTGAGACATCAAAATCCTGGACATAGTGATCTTGCCAGCGCATCTTTTCTGATCGCATAGCAGGCTGCCGTAACAAATACGCCAGTCTATCGGCAAGTTGGCGCGGTCGATTTGGTGTAAATAACAGATCTGGCTGCGGACTCATGACCGAGCGATAGCCTACATTATCGCCAGCCAGTACAACCGCACCGGCCGCCATAGCTTCGATAAGCACGATACCAAAGCTTTCACCACCAGTGCTTGGAAATACTGCGATGTCAGCCGATTTTAGATAGCGTGGCTTGTCGGCTTCTTCCACAAATCCCGTGAACTCTACGAGGGATGCCAACTGACGCTCCTGCACATAGGCCTTCAGCTTCGATTCGAGCGGCCCGCGACCACAAACTACAACTCGAAATGCCGGCAAGTCTACCATCTGCTTGCTCAGTAGATCTACGGCTTCAAGCAGTGTTTGGCAGCCTTTTCGCGGTACTAGGCGTCCTAAAAATAACACCGTCAAGACATCATGTTGCGAGGTTGGAAAAGCTTTGGCACTGTGGAATCGATGATAATCGACCACGTTCGGCAGTACATCAGTCTTGAGCCCAAACGTTCGCCTTGCGAACACTTGCGCCGCTGATGACACACTCACAATATCGTCAAACCGCTTCAGCGTAGGGCGTGTCCAGCTAGCCAAAAAACGACTCGCAGCTCGCACCAGCCAAGAGTGCGGCACAATATGAAACGTGCCAAAAATAACCGTGCTTGGACCAGCAGCAGCAATCACACGTTGTGCTAGCCATGGACTATAAGGCATCTGCACATGCAAGACATCAAAATTTTCTTGTTCAAGGAGCGCTTTAATGGCTTTTTTAGAAGTCGGCAGAGGAATAGACATACGATTTCCGTTAAACCTGGCAGCCACGTTTTTACTCAAGCTGTGTACGTTTGCCAGATCACTACGCTTGGTAGCGCCTACCAAATAGTGCACCTCGTGACCTTCGCCGCGTAACCACTCACCAACAGCCAAAACGTATTGTTGCACGCCATCCGCTTTATCGAGCGAATCATCAAATACAAACCCAATCTTCATGTCGCTGAACGACTCCTACTCATGGAGTTTTATGTGGTGGCTATGGTGTTCTAAGGCGTATTTGTACAGTTCTTCATAACGCTTAATAATCTGCGGATAATTAAACTGCTCCACGTAGCCTTTGGCCCATTTTTGCCAATCGGCACGCAATGTTTTTTCGTTTAATAACAGGCTCAATCGGCGAGCAAACTCATCGGTTTCTCTAGGATTCACTAGTGATAAATTACCCATTTCTTGCATGACCGCAGTGTAACCAGAATTATCACCAGCCACCGTCACCACGCCGCTTGCCATGGCTTCCAGGAGTACAATACCAAAACTCTCGCCAAATAAGGCTGGCGAACAAAAGAGGTCAGCTGAGCCAAGCAAGTCCATCTTTGCCTTATCGGTCACAAAGCCCAAGAATGTCACATTTGGTAGCTTCATGGATTTAACAAGTAGCTCTAGTTTTTCGCGGTCTGGACCATCACCGGCAATCACCAGGCGCACATCTTGCTGATTACGGACCAGCTGTTCGTAAGCCTGAAACAAGTACTTTAGGCCCTTACGACGCTCTAAACGCCCAATATATAAAATGGTTTTGACGTTTGGGTCTTTTTTGCCAGCTTTGGCGGCCAATTGGAAGCGTTTTAGATCGATACCGTTAGGGATAATTGTCACTGACTCATCAGTTAAGCTTGTAGCGTATTCGGCGGCGGCATCGGATACGGCCGTCAACGTGTGCAGATAGCGCAACAATGATTTTGTGTACGGCGTAACCACTTTTATCACGGTGCGACTCATCAGCGTTTCTGGCACCTTGGCGTGGAAGGTCGCAATGTTTACCGCTTTGGACCTTGCTAGAATCTGGCGGCTCAATATGGGAACCCATGGCTCATGGAAGTGCAAGACATCAAACTGTTCCGTTTCGAGCATCCGCTCAATTTCATCAGTATCAACACTCACCGAAAACTGCGATGTCGTATGTAAGGGCGAACGAAAATCCGCTGCGTTACCCAAAAATATAATACCCTCGGTGTCACAACCCTCTATGTCTCGCGGTTGTGGAGTAATAATTTTAACGTCGTGGCCAAGCTTAGTAAGGCCGGCTCGAAGGTCGCGCACAATTTCTTGCACACCGCCACCGCGCGCCATGTTATGGGGACAAACGAGTCCTATTTTCATACTTAGCGTCTATTATAGCAAAACCACTAGCAATGCCCGTCATGATTCTCGTCGACCGAGAACAAATCGGCAATCTACAGCTTATTTCTTCTGTAGCGCGCGGCGCAGTTCGTGTGGAATAAATGATGCCGCTTCCTTGGCATCGGCCAACACGCTCGGTGCATGACGAACCGAATCATTGCGAATTTCGTGGAAATCCTTAAAAATAACGCGCAGGTGCTGTTCGACCCGATGGGCGTCAAAATACTGATCAACACCGGCGGATACATGCCACACCGGCAAATCGATCTGGTTCTGACAATTATCGACCGTTAACATCTGATACGTCGTGTACATATGCGTGCGCGGATCATTGGCGTGCCACAACACAATCTCCATATCCATCAGGCGCTTGCTCAAATCAGCGTCGGCGCCAGCAAATTTTTTCTTGGCATTAAAGGTTCGTTTGTAAGCAAGCCGAAGTACGGCAGGATCAAGAGCTATGTAGCGAAAGAGAAACGCCATTGGGCGAGTGGTAACCGCACGCGATGCAATGCGATACGCCATCATACGCGGCTTCGTAAACACAAAATCATCATAATGCGAAAAACCAACCGCACTAATTAGAAAATCAACTTTTTTGACCAGTTCCGGATAGCGTTGCAGCATTCGCGTGGTCACTAAAAACCCAAATGACAAACCAACAATACTCACTCGCTTGCGCTTGTAGCGCCATTTTACAAAGCTTGCCAGGTAATCGGCCATGTTGTCGAGATCCGGCTTTTTACCGATGTTGTACATGCTTTCCATGCCGCCAAATCCGGGCAAATCCGGCATCGTAACCGCACCGTAGCGGTTAAAGTTTTGTGTGAGACCCCACCAACGCTCAATAGACGAATGATGGCCATAGACAATCAGAATTTCACGGTTCGGGTGGGCCTTTGGTGCCGGCATATGCAACATACGACCTTCAAGCCCATTCATATTAAGCGGTACTATATAGTCTGCTGCTTGTTTATCTTTTGTCGCCATAATGTGAGGGTACCTAAACTATTCCTGAAAACTGTAACGCAAAACCAGGTTATGCACAAGTAAACTAGGCTACTTAGGCCGCAACCTGGCTATTGGAAGCATGTGAGGCTATTAGTTCGTCTACGCGCTCGTCGGCAGTAGCATAGGGATCGGCGAGTTTAATAGAGGCTCCGTTATACTTTACCTCCTTCCAGTCCACAGCAACTTCACCTGAGCCATACCCATTTAGGCGGCTAAATGCTTTAATAAACTTCGACCTTATGGCTGCCCTGGTTGTTTGCGGCGCTTCAGTACGCCTTTCCTGTATGAGGCTTTCGGGAGGCATCCATTCGCTCCACGCCGTTTCCCGTAGCGACAGGCCTATGCTGTTATCGCCAATTCTGCAGAATCTGCGGTCCTGTTGTCGCATAGCTAGGTCTGTCCAGACGTAAGCATGTTTTTCTTGGTAGCGCTCTAGTATACGGCGCTGTAGTATCCACTCCACCCGATTGCCCGCAACCGCGAGGTTGTTACCGAGGTCATAACAGATATGTTCCCACTCATCTACAGTCCACTCTTGCTCCTCTGTCAGTGAAAGCTTCTTGGACATCTGGACAAACTTTTTTTGGACCTCAAGCGCCGCACTGAACTCATGCGATTGGCCAGATGAGTCTGCCGCTAGGTCCCTCATGAACTTGGCAAGCCGTTTATGACGTAACGCTTCAAAGGCGAACTGACCTGCATCCGTACCTTGTGCAAGCAACTCCAGTACCAACGACGTAGTACCTAATTGCATACGGGTAACCCACGGAGACATCGACGGGTCACCGCTAATGGTGTGGATACGCTTTGATTCGGTATTGCTATGAGGTTCGTCCCGGGCATTTATGACAGGGCGGCTGCTCGTAGTGTTACCCGAGAACTCTGTACGCATACTGAGGGCTTTCTGGGAGCTCCAAAATTTTCCGTTAGTATCCAAAAAACCGGCACCACAAAAGATATTACGCGTTGCTATGTGCAGCCCATACAAAGCAAGTCCTTCCTCGGTAATCGGTATGTTTGCTGGTACGTTATAGCTTTCGTGGTAGCCCCAGGCAACATTATCATCCCCGATTACCCGCTTATTAAGCGCAAAATTTGGCAGTGGCTCAAGCCCATCCTGACCGGGGTCGGGGTACGTAGCCCAGCTTAAGATATCGAACATCATCCTTTCGTTTGCTATTTCACTGGCTGTCGTACTAAGGTACGAAGTGTCTTCTGGGGTAGTCGTTTCACGCTTATGGCCAATGTCGGCATAGAACCTACTGCCATTCTCTAGGTAGCAGGAATCGGCTGGCGTGCCAACATAAGGTTTATCGGCTAAGTATGCCTCGACATAGGGCTTGAAGCACGAAGCTTCCAGCTCCTTACTTTTCGGCTCATCAGGCGTGCTACCCATAGCCTCTACTCTGACCGACCATTCCGTTTCCGTTCCATGAACTCTATTCATGCTACTCCCATGGGTTCTTTTATTTACCTTATAACCTAAATCATAAAAAGTAAACGGGTCGACCCACTAATACTATCCTGCCGGTCTATCGAATCGGGAACCCCTGATGTGTCTAAATTAACAGATTTAAATGCAATTTTCCTGACCGAGCCACCGTCTAAGATTTATGGCTGAGCGAATAGCTTTTACTCCAAACTTTGGGCTTAGCCTATCGCTTCGATTATTACAGAACTAGCTGTTACCACAGAGCTAATATCACAAACGACTGTGTCTTGCAGCGCAAGCTCATTCGCTAAGCGAGCCATCTTTAGCGTTCGTTCCGGCAAGTACATGCCCATAAAATGTACGATGTGGGGCCTCTCCACCGATGGACGCCCATCCCAACTATCAATACATCGCTCAGCAGTAAGATCTGGCTGATTCCAGCCTTCGCCCAACCAGGACGTACCGTCGAGGAATGGCGAACCGCTGCCTGGTCGTGCATTTCTGTAATCTTCGTCATCCCATTTCCACCCCAAACTCTTCATGACTGCTGCTTGATCGGCCCAAGGCCCTGGTTGTATTCCAGCTTCCTCCACTGCATCCAAGAAGTCACTTGTTTCCGGGATGTTGCGTAATAGCCAGACTCCTGTATTCGGGTTAAGTCGATTAAGTTTGGGCACCCAATCAAGTGAAAGTGCTTGGAAGCTATCGGGCCCAATTCCATCTGCGATGTCTTGGTCGCGACGACATACTATAGTGTCTGCGTCCAACCATACGAGTAAGTCACATTCCTTTAGAGCTTGTCGGATTATTCCTAGTTTTGCCCAACGGGCTGCATGATGCCGAGGGTCACCATGTTCTCCTGCATCTTGATTGATAACATGGGCACTAACTGTATAATCCCAGGCTTCGCCATACCATTCCATGCGCGGTAGGGAGTATTGCCGTAGTAAAGGTTGCATATTTGGCCCGGCTGCAGTAACAATACTCCTCTTTAACTCACTCATGAGCAAAGGATACCACACAATTTGGAAACTTTAAGAAAACGTATTTTATTGGCTAGGGCGGAGGGATTCGAACCCCCGAATGCCAGTACCAAAAACTGGTGCCTTACCACTTGGCGACGCCCTAATAGTGCAAACTCTTTCCCTGAGCTACAGGCGGTGATTATAACAAAGTTCGGGAGATTCCGCTAGCGTAAAATGCTTTTGCTACATCTGTTAAAACCAGGTATAATACACGAAATCATTAAACAAAGGCCCTCCGTTTGTCACAAAACATCAACGAATTCAAGATCTGTACTCTAGCGAGCCACTCGGCTTTGCAAATTTTAAAAGGCGCACGTGATGAAGGTTTCAAGAACATTGCCATATGTGAACGACGGCATTTACGTGCTTACGAATCATTCAGAGTTGCCGACGAAATCATTCTGGTCGACAGCTTTTCGGAATTACCGGGCCTCGATCAACAATTAAAAGACAAAGGCGGCATTCTTATCCCTCATGGCTCACTGGTCAATGCGCTCAACACCGACGAAATTAATGCGCTGCAACTCAACTATTATGGCAACAAGCATGTGTTGCCATGGGAATCAGATCGCAAATTACAGCGCGAATGGTTGTCAAACGCCGGACTAACATTGCCACGGATTTATAGCAATGCCAGCGAAATTGACGGACCAGTCATTATCAAATTTGACGGTGCTGGCGGCGGCAAAGGCTACTTTTTGGCCCACACTCCAGAAGAGTTTGAGACCAAAATCAAGCAGCACCCAGAACGCGGCTATATTATTCAGGAATATGTGATTGGCGCACCGATGTACATGCACTTTTTCCAGTCATCACTGACGGGAGAGCTGGAGATTATGGGCTTTGACAGGCGCTACGAAAGTAATGTTGACTCGGTTGGCCGGATTGCCGCCAAAGATCAGCTCGATCTGGAAATTGAAACCAGCTATAACATTGTTGGGAATACACCCCTAGTCATCCGTGAATCATTACTCTCAAGAGTGCTAGAAATGGGTGAGCGAGCAGTAGAAGCATCAAAGAAGATTGATGGCATCGGGCTGTTTGGGCCATTCTGCCTAGAAGCAGTTATTACACCAGAGCTAGAATTCTTTGTCTTCGAGATATCAGCCAGAATTGTTGCCGGTACCAACCCCTACATTAGCGGCTCGCCGTACACTGATATTCGTTACAACGAGCCCATGAGTACTGGCCGCCGGATTGCCAGAGAAGTAAAGCTGGCAATTGAACAAGACGACCTTGAAAGGATATTCAGCAAATGATTAGCAACACCGACATCAGCGAAATCCTGAGTGGCTACGACAAACAGAACATTACTATTGCATCACTTGGTGGCCACAGCGCGCTTGATGTCTGCCGTGGCGCTAAAGCCGAAGGTTTCAAAACCGTCGTAGTTGCCCAAAAGGGCCGCGAAAAAACCTACAGCCAGTACTACAAAACTCGCGACGATGGCCGTGGCTGCGTAGACGAAGTCATCGTGGTTGATAGCTTTGCTGACGTAGTCAAGCCAGAGGTACAGGAACGACTGCGAGCCCTAAACGCCGTATTCGTACACAGCCGCTACTTCTGGGTCTACTGTGATTTTACGGAGGTCGAGAATAATTTCCGCGTACCAATTTTGGGCACCAGAAACTTAGTCCGCAAAGAAGAACGCGACGAAGAAAAAAATCAATACTTCTTGCTCCAGGAAGGCGGCGTACCGATTCCGCGGCAATTCGCGAACCCAGACGACATCGATAGACTTGTGCTGGTTAAAGCCGCGGAAGCTCAGCGCGGCTACGAACGGGCTTTTTTCTTGGTAAGCAGCCCCCAAGAATACAAAGCCCGCGCTGCCGAACTCCTAGCAGCCGGTACAATTACCGAAGAGTCGTTACGAATTGCCGTGATTGAAGAATTTATTCTTGGTCCACAATTGAATCTAAACTTCTTTTATTCACCACTAACGAACGAACTAGAGCTCTTGGGCACCGATACCCGCCGCCAGACCAACCTAGACGGTATTTTGCGCCTGACTGCACCAGAGCAAAATGAAGTTCTAAAGCACGTCCAACCCAAATACATCGAGAACGGTCACCAAGCAGTCACCATCAAAGAATCACTCCTCGAACAAGCCTATGCCGCCGGTGAAGGCTTTGTGGCAGCTACAAAGAAACACTATAAGCCAGGTATTATTGGGCCATTTGCGCTGCAAGGTGCTGTCACCGCTGGTCCACCAAAGGAAGAATTCAAAGTATTTGATGTCAGCATGCGCATTCCTGGTAGCCCCGGCACTATGTTCACACCATATACCAACTACATGTACGGTGAAAACCTCAGCACCGGACACCGCCTAGCTCGCGAGCTCAAGGCCGCCATCACGGCCGACCGCCTAATTGAGCTGCTCACCTAAGTAACTGCCGCTGGACAGCCCTTTGCCTTGGGGTAGTATAATAGCCGATAGATATGCATAAAACAGCCGTCACCAAGCCGACTCAAACATTCGTTTCGTTTAGTATTTTAAGCTTGGTCTACGTCCTGCTTAGCATTGGCTTACCGCCAGTTGCCGCCACGCTTAAGGCCTACCATCTTTCTGCTACAGGGTATCGTGTACTCGTCTTGTTAATTGCGCTACCGGTGGTGGCAATGTGGTTTGCAGCTTTTTACGGTTACGCCCAGCTCGAACAGTACGCCCAGACAATTAAAAAAACACCCGACGGCAAGGCATTTGCCAGCATCGGTAGGGGATTGCGCTGGCTAGCATGGGGCCTGCCGATTACCAGCCTGGCTGGCAACGTCCTGGGTGGTGTTGCCCACGAGTATCCGCATTTTGGCAGCATGGCAATTATCGTCACCCATTACACTTCACTAATCATTTCGGTTATTGCATTCACAATTATAAACACAGGTACCCGTGGGCTAACCGACGCAACTGGCAAACAGCCTTCACTTGCAGCCACCCGCGGACTGATGGTCAGTTTTATATTCTTGGCTATCACATATTGCTACGTCACCATTCGCACAGTCCAGACCCAGGCGGCAAATCCCTATCAACTACCAATGTGGCTTATTTTACTTACGATAGTCATACCATACCTGTACGCTTGGCTGATGGGACTTTTGGCGTCATATGAAATTAGCTTGTATCGTCGACATATTCGTGGCGTGTTTTACAAACGAGCACTCAACTTGGTTGCCGGAGGTATGGGCCTGACAATCCTATCGTCCATTGTCCTGCAATATCTGACCTCATCGTCTCCTTACCTGCGGCGTATTAATCTTAACTGGGTACTGCTGATTGTATTCGCAGTGCTCATGCTATATGCTGCTGGCTTTTTATTAATTGCGGTGGGGGCTACCAAGCTCAAGAAAATCGAAGAGGTATAGGTACGTGGACCACCGAACTCGCCTCTACGACCGCGTTGTGCGTATTACTCACATATACCTTGGACCTGCTGCCGACCGTTTTATTGCACGTCAGGTTCAAAACCATCTTGGGAAAGAGCCGGAGAAGCTCACGGTTGACGACCTCGTACAGTTAATCGACTGGATTCGCGTCGCCGTATCGCTATTGACCGATGACACCGAAATCGTCGAAGAATACGTACTACAACTGCAACGCCTGACTTACCCCGAAGCAGAGGCTACAGGAAAGCGGGTATCGAGCGATGCCGGCTAGCAACGAAAACACCAAAAAACAGGCAGTCGTCGGATCTCGATCGGCGGCCGAAGAGCGCGCCCAATCAGAGGCTATTTTTAATAGTATCGGCGACGGTGCTATTGCCACCGACGAATTTGGCAAGATAACTCGTATCAACCCCACGGCGCTGAGGATTTTGGGCTACAAGGAAAAAGAAATTATCGGCAAGTGGTTTCCCAGTGCCGTTATTAATGTTGATGAAAACGGTGTGCCGTTGAGCTTAATTGATCGACCTATTACCAGAGCCTTCTTAACTGGTGCAACCGTATCTGACCGAGCTTACTTTCAACGCAAGAATGGTACTAGGCTGGCCGTTTCTATAACAGTGGCACCGATTATTCATAACAACCGCCCGATTGGTGCAATCGAAGTCTTTCGTGATATTACCCTAGAGCTCAAAATTGATCGCATGAAAAGCGAATTTATTTCGCTGGCGTCACACCAGCTGCGCACCCCGTTGTCGGCTATCAAGACCTACGCCCACATGTTGGCCGATGGCTATATGGGTGAGATTTTACCACTTCAACGGCGCTCACTGGAAACCATCATCGGCGCTACTGATCGGATGAACGAACTCATTAGCACATTGCTTAATATCACTCGTATCGAAAGTGGTAGTATTGCAATCATCCCTAAAACGACAAATCTTGTTAAGCTTACCGAAGAAGTCATAAAAGGGCTCCGGCATATCGCTAACGACAAGCATATCGATGTTAAGCTCAAATATAGCGCACCAGCCATCCTTAAAACCGATAGCCTCATCTTAAAAGAAGTGCTGAGCAACTTGCTGAGCAATGCCTTGAAATACACACCCGAACAGGGAAGTGTCACCATTAAGCTCACCGGGCGTAATCAACACCTTACCATTAGCGTACATGACACTGGTTTTGGCATTCCCAAACACTCGCAGCAACAGATATTCACCAAGTTTTTTCGGGCACCGAATGTTATCAAGCACGAAACAAGCGGCACAGGCCTGGGTCTATATCTGGTAAAAGGCCTGGTGACACGGCTCGGCGGTAAGGTCTGGTTTGAAAGTGAAGAAAATAAGGGCAGCACGTTTTATATTTCACTGCCAAAGTAAAAAACACACCGCTCACAGATAGGGTGTTAAAAATCTTACACCCGCTTGCCGTAAGCCATGGTATCAATAAAGGTAATGACAAACTGAAGAGGTAACATATGGCTAACGTATTGATTGTTGAGGACGACCAGGACTTAAATGCAGCCTATACAATTATCCTGAAAAAGGAAGGCCATGACGTCGAGTCTGCCTTTAATGGCCAGGAAGCTTTAAAATTACTCAAAAAATTCAACCCAGAACTCATCTTGCTCGACCTGCTAATGCCAATTATGGGCGGACTGGAATTTTTGCAGAACTACTCGCTCAAAGAACAACATCAGGATGTCAAGGTGCTGATTTTTACCAATATGGAAAATTCACCAGAGGTCACCGAAGCCTATAAACTTGGAGCGCACCGCTGCATCATAAAGTCTTGGACCGCACCGCAAAACCTAGCACGCGTGGTTGACGACGCGCTGAGCACCAAAGCAACAGACTCAGCTGCTTAGAAGGCTATAGTAATTTGAGTTCGGCAATAAACTGATCGTTCAAGGCGCCGTTTAGCCTGACGATATCGACCCTGTAAGGACTATGCTTGCCATAGCTAATCACACCGGCATTCTTTAGCTTGTTTAGTTCCGTGGCAGTAGTTTCGCGCGTTAGACCGGTTAAGTTCGCAAAATCCTGGTGTGTTAAATTCAGATTAATCTCGGCAACATTTGTTTTTATTTTGGTGCCGTGACTTATAGCAAGGTAATGCAAGGTATAGATCAGCTTATCGCTAGCTCTTGAGTGCTGTAGAGCGTTGAGTCGCATCGTTTTGCCAACATCGTCAGCGACGTAATTTTCGAGCTCTGCGTACAAAAGATCGGGGTCGTTACGGATAAACTCTAGATACTCGGCAGGCGGCACGCAGTAGATTTCCGCATCGGTAAAGGCCTCATAATAATATATAGCGCTCGGTACACGGCCAAATACCCACGAACCAGGGAAAAGGCTGGCAACTCCATGAAAACAAACGGGCTTTTCGTCACCAGCAGAACTTAGGTTGTAGGCCTTAACGATACCTTTTTTGACTATACACGCAACACGAGGAGCTTCACCTTGAAACAGAATAATCTCGCCTTTTTTATAGCTTTTGGCTGGATATTGCTGTAAAAAATTTTCCAGGCGATTGTTCAGTGTGTCGTTCATCATCTCCCTCAGTGTACTCGCCACCAGCGCTAAACTGAAGCGGTTGGATCCCCGTCGTTCATCGTAGTCTTGATTGTAGTCTGGTCGTAACAATAACGACTGTGAAGTTTCTTACAGAGCCTATTGAGACGCTGACGTAGTCGTGGTCGTTGTCTTGGGTGCAGGGATCTGGTTTGCACCAACAACAACGATAAAGTCCGCATTATAGATTCCAGCATACGGATTGGTAGTGGTAACCGTTGTGCCAAATAGCCCAGTTAGAGCCTTTTCGGTAGCAGGCATTTTTCCATTTGAGGCATCAATAATAGTGGTCGTTGCTTGCTGAGTAGCAGCGTCGTCAGTTTTGGCGACGGTAATGTTCTTGGCTGTTATTTTTTTGGCCGTAGTAGACGCAAGACCAGTAGTTGACGTCGCGTTTAATACAACGACACTGGCACCTTCGCGAACAATCTGATCGCTACTGGTTAGCTGCTTTATGAGCGCCTGGATCTGCGTAAAGTCATCAAGTCCACTTGCGGGGATCAGCGCCGATTGGCCTAGCGGCGTGGTGTAGCTAGCCAATAGATCCTTACCTTGGACGCTGTTGAGCCCAACTGATTGAATATTGCTAACATTTTTGCCGATATCGTAAGCCCTCCGCACCTCGCCAAGCGTCATATTAGTAATGACGTTTTTGCCGACCGAGTCCAAAAGACTACTGATCTTTGCTGGATTTGCGAGCACGCCGGCAGATATAACCTTACTCTTGAGTGCCAGTAATTCTTGTCGTTGGTTGCTAGTGCGATCAAAATCGCTAGCCGGGAAGCCGTAAGAGCCGTAGGCATCGCCGCGGGCACGCGCCAGACCGAGAGCCTGAGCACCGTTGAGTTGATGTACACCGTTGGTTAGCTTTACTAGCGGCAAGTTCTTGTTGGCGTAGTCGACACTTGGATCATACAAACCGCGCTTATCTTGGCTGGCAATTGTCACCGTAATGCCGCCGACAGCGTTGACCATATCACGCAACGCGCTGTAGTCGACCAGGGCGTAATAGTTAAGATTTAGGTTGAAGTTCTCCTGGATCGTTTTTTGTAGTAAGCCCATACCGCCGGGGAAATAACCACTGTCATTGAATTTTTCAGCTTGGCCATCAACATATGCTTCATTAATTTTAGCGTGGCCATAATCGGGGATATCCACCCATAAGTCACGGGGCACGCTTAACATAAATGCCGTGTTGTCCTTCGTATTAAGGCTGATAATCATAATAGAGTCAGTGAGTTGAGCTCCGTCGTGGCCAACGTCGTCACTAGAGTTACCGGCAACCAAGATATTAACCCTACCGACGTCCTCACCTTTTAGCTTGGTGGTGCTGAGAGCGCTAAAAATACCACCCTGGAACGTTTTTGAGGTGTTATACACAAACTTGAAGCCCAGCCAACCACCAACCGCCAGAACAAGTAAAAAAAAGACAGCGACAATCCGCTTCCAACGAAACAGCGAACGAGTACGACGAAAACGACGATGTTTGGTTTTTTTTGCTGGTTGTTCGTCAATATCCAAGTCAAATGGACTAGGGGTGAGCCGTGGCTCAGGTAACTCGCCGGCCATGGTTGCCGCTGGCGAATAGCTCGACAGCGTCTGACCAACAACAGGGAAGTTGACCGGATGGTTTTGTGGCTCCGGTTTCGATTTTACCTTTTTTACCACGTCAAAACCGATCCGCCGTGGGGCGTTGGACTGAGGTATAAAACCATCAAGCGAGCGTGTTGGTGTTCGTTTACTCTGCATAACAATTGAAAGCTAGTATCTATCATACCGTAAAACCTCAAGCTTATCGACATTAAAACCGCTAAAGTCTACTAACAACATCTGAGAATCTGCTGTTTGCACTCTATTTTCGTGGTTTTTCAGGAAATCTAAGCTCGTTCTAAGTAAACAAAGTTGTAATGCTGTTAACTAAACGAGGAAACTACTACCAATGAATGTATTTACCCGCGGTATCAGAAACGCCTTTCGCAACGGCATACGAACCCTGTCCATTGTGGCTATTTTAGGACTCAGCATTGGCCTAAGCCTGACGATGCTAGTAGCCAACAAAGCTGTTGGCAACAAAATTGCTACGGTTAAAAGTTCAATCGGTAATACAATTTCCATCGCACCAGCCGGCGTCCAAGGTTTTGAAGGTGGCGGCAATCCACTGACACAGGCAAGCGTTGATACATTAAAGTCTTTGGCGCACGTCAGCAGCATTAGCGAATCAATTAATGACCGGCTGACGAGTAGCGGTGATAGCAGCAATACTAATTTAGTATCTTCAATTGACGCTGGAAGCCTGGGACAGCGCTTTGGTCGCGAAGGCGGCTTTGGTGGTGGTTTTGGCGGAGGTGCGAGCGGTAGCACAGCTGGACAAGCGCAAACCTTTACGATACCAGTTACAGCAACAGGCGTTAGTGATACCAGCCAATACGCAGGCAGCGCAGTAAAATTGACCAGTGGCTCACAAATTGACGGTACAGCCGATAAACCCGTCGCACTTATCGGTAAAGATCTGGCGACCAAGAACAATCTAACCGTTGGGTCGACATTTACTGCCTACGGTTCTGCAATTACCGTTTCGGGCATATTTGATACTGGCACATCATTTAGCAATAACGCGGTGATTTTCTCACTACCGACTTTGCAACGACTCAGCAGCCAAGTAGGTGACATCACGAGCGCCACTGCTACCGTTGATTCAATCTCTAACATGGATAGCGTCACAGCAGCAGTCAAGAGCAAGCTAGGCAGTACGGCCGATGTCACTAGCAGTAAAGATCAGGCAGCTAATGCCATCGCACCACTCGACAGCGTCAAAACGATATCGGTCTTTAGCCTCGTTGGTGCCGTAGTGGCGGGAGCAGTTATCATCTTGCTGACCATGGTAATGGTCGTACGTGAACGCAAGCGCGAGATTGGCGTCACCAAAGCCATTGGTGGATCTAACTTGTCAATTATCAGCCAGTTTATGGTTGAGGCATTAACGCTTACTATCCTGGGCGCAGTTGTGGGACTTGTTATTGGCGTCATTGGCGGCCAGCCTGTAACAAAGCTACTTGTGTCAAATAGTACAACTTCTGCCACTACAACGGCCACTCCAGGACAACGTGGAAGCTTCGGCGGGGGCAGTGGTTTTGGGGGCGGCCAATCAACTGGCGGAGGCGGCATCACCCGCCGTGGTGGCTTCGGCGGAGCCTTGGGACGCAACAGCGCCGTCAAGGGAATAAGCAACATTAAGACACAGGTTGGACCGGGCATTTTGCTCGACGGCTTTGGAGCCGCGATATTCATTGCCCTTGTTGGTAGTGCGCTGGCAGCAGGCATGATTGCTAAAGTCCGACCATCGGAAGTAATGAGGGCAGAGTAATGATTGAAGTAAAACACCTAGTCAAGACATTTAAGTCTGGCGACACAAACGTAGACGCCACCAATAATATCAGCTTTAAAGTTCCTGACGGCCAATTCGCCAGCATTATCGGGCGCAGTGGTTCGGGTAAGTCAACTCTGCTGAGCCTGCTGGGAGCCTTAGATAAGCCAACAAGCGGCAGTATCGTGATTGGCGGACAGGACCTAACCAAATTGAGCGATCATGAACTCATCACCTATCGTTGTAAGGCCATCGGCTTCGTGTTCCAGGGCTACAATTTGGTACCAAATCTGACGGCACTTGAAAACGTTATGCTCCCAATGGAATTCGCCAAAGTATCTCGTGCCGAACGCAAAACCCGTGCTAGCGAGTTGCTGGAGCAAGTTGGCCTAAAAGACGACAAGCAGCTCCGTAAGCCAGGCCGCTTGAGCGGTGGTGAACAGCAGCGCGTAGCAATTGCCAGGGCACTTGCCAACAAACCGAAACTCATCCTGGCCGATGAGCCTACGGGCAATCTTGATTCAGCAACTGGAAAGATGATATTTGATCTGCTACACAAGCTGTCTCGTTCCGAAAATACTACCATCATCGTGGTCACACACGACTTGGCAATAGCCGGCAAAACCGATGCCACGTTCAAGCTAGACGACGGCAAACTAGTCAGCAAATAGCAGCATACCGTGACCTGAGTCTGAGGAATGCCCCAGACTCAGAAGCCCGTGGAAGTGGAAGGCAATGGTATAATGGTCAAAACTGGAGAAATAATGAAGCTAGTTGTCCAAATTCCATGTCTCAACGAAGAGGAGACGCTGCCATTGGTACTCGGCAGCATTCCAAAGAAAATTCCGGGTATCGAAAGTATCGAAATCGTCATTATTGATGACGGGTCGACAGATGACACTGTCAAGATAGCCCAAGCACACGGCGTAACACATATCGTGCGCCACGCTCGTAACAGGGGTCTCGGCCGATCATTTCACGATGGCATTGAGCACGCTTTGGAGCTTGGAGCCGACATTATTGTCAACACCGACGGTGATAATCAATATCCCCAAAGACGCATCACCGATTTGGTGCAACCCATCATAGCCGGCCACGCAGACATCGTTATCGCCGACCGCCAAACGCAAAACATTGCTCATTTTTCACCATTTAAGAAATTTTTGCAGCGATTTGGGAGTAAGATTGTAAACCTTGCTGCCGGCACCGACCTACCCGATGCTGCAAGCGGTTTTCGAGCCTACTCCAAAGAAGCACTCCTACAACTCAACACCATCACGCGCTTTAGCTACTGCATGGAAACCATTATTCAAGCCGGTAATAAAAAACTAGCTATTGTCAGTATTCCTATCGAGACCAACGCGCCAACGCGCCCATCGCGCCTGTTTACATCAATGCGTGAACATGTGTACAAATCAGCGGCAGCTATTATTCGGGGCTTCATCATGTACAAGCCATACCTTATTTTTGGCTGGCTGGGCGGGATTTTATTTGTTGTTGGCGCCATTCCAATTGCACGCTATTTTTATCTTGCAACCGTAGAAAACAACACTCGTGGACACCTTCAGTCACTTATCATTGGGTCGATCGTACTGATTGCGGCTTTCCTGTGTTTGGTGCTAGATATCATAGCTGACCTCATTCGTATTAATCGTATTCTCATTGAAGCAAACCTGGAGCACACCAAGCGCATGCGCTTCAAACAACTCGACTAACCGTTCGCAGGGGCAGGCTATTTCTTGTGCTTATCGACAATGATTGGCTTAAGGATTCTCTGGGCCCTAGAATTGACCTTTTGAACCGGCGAACTTTGTGGCCAAAACCACGAAGGATCGCTCCGAATAATGTAGGTTACAAAACCACCACCTTCGAACAACAGCACCAACATTGCCAGGCCCGCAAGACTCGCCTTACGAGCAGCTACAGATAGAAGCCGGGGCTTTACGCCACCGCCAAGCGCCTCGCAAAAAGCCAAGCCAACAATTATGTAGATCAGCGGCAAAATGGGCAACAAGTAGCGGCCATGAATCGCCACCGGATAGCCCGTATGTATATAATCAAGAAAGTTTTGGCCACCCAGCGCCGCAATGTACAGGGCAATGACCAGCGCAAAAATGCGCAGCGTCGGGCGGCGCCACAATCGCTTGGCGTACATAATACAAAACAATAAGCCAAAACCAAACACGCTCCACGATAATATTTCGATCACGACTAGCTGCGTGCCAGCGTGATACTCGACCGTCCCATTATTATTGAAACTGCTTGATATGGTAAACACCAGCTCACCCATGGAGTGATACAGCCAGACAAACGGATAACTAATAATATTTCCGATACCAAGTACTTTATGTGACTGGGCGAGCTGATAGTTTCGATCCCAAGGCACATAGGCCCGACACTGCTGAATGGTGAGCACCTGATTACACTCTGGTGTTGGCGTATCATAGGTGACCACATTCACACCGTAGCGCTGCAGAAACAAACCAGAGCTGGCAATAATCAACACAATGTAGAGCAAGCCTCGAGTCCGTAACAATGCCGGCAGCGATATGCTTTTGCGTAGTAACTTCCTTGACCGCACGCCATTGAAGATAACGACGAAGGTCAGCGCAGCAAAAATTGGCAAAAAGGCGTATTTTACCAAGCTTGCCAGTAAGCACAAGATGAGCAGCTGAGCCAGCAAATCCCAACGCCACTGCTTGTGCTGACGTAGCGCTTCAATAAAACGCAAACACCACCAGATTGCCAGCCCGCTGAGCGGCAAGACCATATTATCGTAGTTGATCTGCGACCCTAGCAGTGGGAAAAATGGCGTCAGGACCAGGAAGAATAACGATAGATTAATAAGCGCTGAGGAGGCTTTTGTGTAGCACAGTACTTTCTTAAAAATAAACAGCGCACTACCAAGCAGGCCAACATTGACAAGGCGCAACAGTATAACTTGGATTGTTTCGTCATGAGTAAAGAGCGTGATGAAACGATACGGAAAACTCAGTAAATACTGGTATAGGTAGGACGGGTCACGAGTAATTGCGCCATATGTGTCAGCGTTGGCTGGCTGCTGGCCCCAAAATGGACTCAGATGATGCGCGTACAGCTGAATAATCCCGAAGTGGAATTGTTCATCGAATGCCTGAGGGTAACGAGCACTCAGTGCAATCCAAACGGTCTGAAACACAAACACCACTACCGTGATTGCGAAGAACTTATTGGAACCCAGAAAGGCAACCAATGCCCGGACGGTTCGTGTGTGTGATTTCATAGGATGCTAGATATTATACAGCCTTGCCTTAGCTAAGCCTGTAATTGGCCACCATGCTTGTATGCTACACTAATTTTATGCATCCAAAAAGGCTTCTGCAAGCCGTCCGAACACGAGCCAAACAACCAGCTTTCAAGCACAGCGCGGTCATTGCAGTACTGCTCGTAACTATCATTGCCTTTATCCGTTTTTTTGCCGAGCATCCCAATTATATCCATCAGCTCGGACGAGTCAGTCCGTGGTGGATTGTTGGCGTAGTATTGCTCAATGTACCAATGGTGGGGCTACTGGTGCTACTGACTGCGACATCACTGGCCCTGTGCGGCGAACGACTAAGCTGGAAAGAAAACTTTTTGCTGACCGCTTATTCGTCAATCGTCAACTTCTTTGGACCATTGCAGAGCGGGCCAGGAGTTCGTGCAGTCTACCTTAAAACTCGTCACCAGGTACGACTTCGTGATTACACGTTGGCATCGCTGTTATATTACGGCTTGTTTGCATTCTTTAGCGCACTGTTTTTGCTAATCGGAACCCGACCGTGGTGGCAAACCACACTGGCGTTGGCCGCTGTTGCAGGATTAAGCTATCTGTTAATCCGCTGGTTTATACGAAAAGACAAGAAAAAGAATGATTCACAATTTGCCCTAAGACCACGTGCCCTCAGCGCACTGCTTATCATTACTTTTTTGCAAGTATTACTCACCACCATTACTTATTTTGTAGAATTAAAGGCGGTTAATTCACACATAACGTGGGGACAGGCCGTGTCGTATGCCGGTGCGGCCAACTTTGCCTTGTTTGTGTCCATTACGCCTGACGCCATCGGCTTTCGAGAATCATTCCTCTATGTATCACAAAAATTGCACCATGTCTCGACGGCCAACATTCTATCGGCTAATATTATCGACCGTGGGGCTTACGTCATCTTTTTGGTGCTATTGTTCCTACTAGTGCTGAGTATGCACGCCAAAGATAAGTTGCATATTACAGGTCTGAAACGAGTGACTGCAAAATCCGACCAATCACCGCAATAGAGAATTGCTTGTCGTACAGCTTGCGGCCATTGACGGCAATATCGGGTAGCACATCGGAATTTTTTTGAGCCCAGCTAATTGTCTTAGCGAGCGCTCCAGCATTACCCTGCGGCACAACCAGCGCATTTTCTTTATCAATAAAATATTCGCTCGACACTGGGCTTGCGCCAACAACAACCGGAACGCCAGCGGCCAACATTTGATACGTTTTGGTTGTGATAACATGCTGCGCTTGCACCGTGTCACCAAACGGTCCGCCCAAACACAACCCAGAACTCTGCATCGTTGCGGGCAAATCACGAAAAGCTATCCACGGCTGGTAGGTAATGTTCGCACCTTGACTAGCTGCGGCTTTAACTGCCTGGCGCAATGGTTTTTTGCCTCCAACAACTAAAAATTCAATCTGTGCGTTATCTTTCAGCAACACCGCAGCCTCCAGCACCACCGGAATACCGTGTAATGGTTGCATGCCGCTACTGTAATAAAATACTCGAAATACACCGCTTTCTGGCGGGTTAGGCATGGGTTTAAAAATCTTTTCGTCTGTGCCAACCGGAATAACGGTGTACTTACTAAGATTCATGTTGCTGGTACGAGCCGATAGTTCAGCGTGCGCGGTCGTGTCGGCTAGCACCGCCACACAACGTCTGAGCCAGCGCCGATACAAAGGCTCACTCATCCTTGCCAAGCTGTAGAATAGAGTCTTTTGCATTGAGCGAGCATGTTTTTCGTTGGTAGCATAGGCAATCGGTATGACCAACTCGTCAAAAATAACTGGCTTCTTACCCGCAAGTAACAGTACGAACGGCAAAATCTCTTGACCGCGAAACGTCAACAAATAAGCATCTGGTTTTTGCGTTTTTTTGACTCGCCAGATCTTCCACAGCACTTCCGGGTAGCGCAGCACGCCCTTATGACTGTTTTTTATGATACTAGTTTTCATGCCCGGTACCAGCTTTAGCCCGGCACGCAGCGACCTAGCTCGAACGTAGTCAGGGTCGTGATAACAGGTAATAACTGCAATTTTCATCAGATATGATCATTATACGCTACCTGAGAGAATCCGAAATCACTACAGCTTTCTTTCAAGTGAATCGCTATACTAGAACACATGAGAATATTAGTTGTCGAAGATGAAGTAAAGATCGCCCAAACGATCAAAAAAGGCCTGGAGCTCAAAGGCTACGCCGTAGATATTGTGCACGACGGCGAAACTGGCTTTTCGTACGCCATTGATGCCGACTACGACATAGTCATACTTGATCGCATGCTGCCTGGCATGGACGGCGTCGAGGTCTGCCAAAAAGTACGTGCAGAAGGTGTTCATACACCAATACTCATGCTGACCGCCCGCGGCACCATCGGCGATAAAGTCGAAGGCCTCAACAGTGGCGCAGATGACTACTTGGTAAAGCCGTTTTCGTTTGATGAACTCCATGCTCGCATCAAAGCATTGCTTCGTCGCCCAGCGGCCAATACCGGTACTGTTATAAAAGTTGGCGACTTGAGTCTCGATACCACAAGCTACGAAGTCAAGCGCGGCAAAACCGTTATAAAACTTTCACACAAAGAGTTTGCACTGCTCGAATACTTCATGCATCATCAGGGGCAAGTTATTACCAAGACGATGATAATTAATCACGTGTGGGACGAAGATGCGTTAGTCTTGCCAAATACTGTTGAAGTCTACATTGGTTACTTGCGTAATAAAATTGATCGCCCGTTTGCAAATGCAAAGCCGCTGCTGCATACCCAGCGCGGATTTGGCTATAAACTGATGGCCTCGTAGCCATGTTTCGATCGGCAACATTCAAGCTGACCATGTGGTATCTGGCCATCGTAATGGTTATTAGTATCTGCTTTAGTTTTGCCGTCTACCATTTTGCCACCAACGAACTGAGTTTTGGTTTACAGCACCAAACACAGCGCATTTTCCATCGTTTTCCGGTGTTTAATAATGATCCGTTTCTGGAATCCCAAGGTCAAGATATTAGCACTGGTGCGCATCATATTATTTGGCAACTGGTCTACTTTAATATCCTGGTATTTGTGGGTGCCGGTTTTGCGAGCTATTTTTTGGCACGCAGGACACTACAGCCCATCGAAGTTGCCCACGAACAACAAAAGCGCTTTACTGCAGATGTATCGCACGAACTGCGTACGCCACTGACATCGCTCAAAATGGGTAGCGAAGTAGCACTCATGGACCCTGCAGCTAGCAAAAAAGAACTGCGCGAAGCACTCGAAAGCAACCTGGAGGACGCGGCAAAAATGGATATGCTCATCAACAATTTGCTACGACTTACCAAGCTCGATGCCGATACCGCCCAATCGGCATTCGTACCAGTTAAAACCGCTGGACTTGTCGAAACCGCGCTAGCTCAAACCAAAAAAATTGCCGAACAAAAGGATATTACTATTGTTACGAGTAGTAAGAATGTTTCACTACTTGGCGACGGTGATGCCCTGGTTCAGCTGCTTGTCATATTGCTTGATAACGCCATCAAATATAGTCCCGAACATAGCACCGTACACGTCGAAGCAACCACCCATCAAGATGTATTACAGTTGAGCGTTCGTGACAGCGGGCAGGGGATTACGCCCGAGGCATTACCGCACGTGTTTGATCGTTTTTACCGAGCGGACAATGCCCGCACCAAGACCAATCACGACGGCTACGGACTAGGCCTGAGCATCGCAAAACTTATCGCCGATAAACACAACGGCACCATTACCTTAACCAGCAGTGTCGGCAAGGGGACAACGGCAACCATACAGCTGCCGATTCTCAAAAAAGTAGCTACAACTAGCGCAGCTTCAGATGAATTAGACGCCGGACATAAGCAGCCGAAGCAACTATAACAAGAACACTGCCGACACTAACGGAGATGACAACAATACCGCGTTGCTGTTGATACTGCAATAACGTCGGATACAGCAGAAACGGACGATTCGCCAACTCGAATAACAGCGGTGTAGTAACTGAAAAAAGCGACAGGTACCACCACATATATCGTTCGCGAGCGGCAAACCACAAGCCAGCTTGGAGTAACACAATAAAGCCAGCCGCTGCCACGAACAGCACAAACGACGTCGCATGAAGATGTACGAACTGTCGCCACACCATACGCTGTAACCCAATGGTCACCGCCACACCAAAACCAACATTAAGCCATCGGGAAACCTGATGTAACCGATCATGCGGTGTTCGCCCCACCACGAAATAGACAAACGACAAGGCCATCGCTATCAGCCCCCACAGCAAGCAAATGAGCATCAGCCAGCCAGTCGCCGTACCCCAGAATGCCCGTCCCGTTAGCGCCATAATACCGGCCACACCAAAACTAGCCGGCACAATAAAGCTCAACACGCTCAGCACAAGATTCTGCCAAGTTAAACCCGTTCTAGCCTTTGTATGGAACAAAAACAATATAAAGCCCGCCCGCAACAACAGCGCCAGAAAACCGACGAGTAAACTAAAGCCCAGACTTCGCAATACCTGACTCGAAGTACGATAAAACAGAGCTCCAAATACCGCGCAGCTCAGCAACAAATACAGGCTGGTAAGCCGCCACATAGGCCGAAACAAACGTAAGCCTTGTTTGGTAAATGTAGACCGCGGCAACAGACGCAAAAAACTAACGCCGCACTCGACTGCAGCCGTCCAGCCATACAGACCGAACAAAATACATATGATGATAATAGGGGCAGTATTCATGCGAGCTTAATCCTTATGGTAATATCGTGCCGAGCGGCATCATGATTGATAATGCTAGTATACCAATCAATGACAAGAGAAACATCTTGCGAGCCCAACGACTATCGTCAACGGCGCCAAAACCTTTCATAGCATAGCGCAGCCAAGCCAAGCCAAACAGTAACATCACCACTAGATATGTGTAGCCAGTGTAGTCATATATAGTCAGTAGTGCGCAGGAGACCATAAAGCCAATCACATAGAGTAAAATTTGTATTTTGGTCGTCTGCATACCCTTTTTGACCGGTAACACGGGAATCTTTGCCGCCCTATAATCATCAAAACGATACATCGCAATAGCATAGAAATGGGACATCTGCCAGACTACCAGGATCAAAAATACAATCAATGCACCACTATCAAAGTGTCCTCTGGCAGCAAGATAGCCAGCCAACACCGGTGCCGCGCCGGAAAAACTGCCCACAATCGTACCGTGAACCGAACGGCGCTTCGAAATGCCATACAGCACCACATAGACAACAAACGCAACCGCACCAACGATTGTCACCAAAAAGTTTGTGTAAGCCGCTAGCAGGAAAAAACCAACGAACGCCAGTACCACCGCAAATACGATAGCATTTTTGGCCGGGATCAAGCCCGTTACCAGCGCTCGTTTTTTTGTCCGAGCCATCTTTTTATCGATGTTGCGGTCGATGTAGTTGTTAATAACACATGCCGAGGCAATCACGATCGATGTACCTGCCAATGTTGCCACAAACAACTCAAAGTGTATATATAATCTTGACGCTAATAGGTAGCCGGCAGTAGCCGTCATGACATTACCATAAATAATGCCTGGCTTTGTCAGCGCGTAGTAGTCCTTAACTCGCATGTCGGGCTAGAGTGCGCTCTGACTATTCATGTAACTATTGATTTGATCCGGTGTCATGCGGTAATTAAGGTTCGACATAATCCATAGCGAGCCAAATACCAAAACCATGACCACCATAATCATAAATAGGAAGACCATGAGTTTCCAACGAGGTTTTGTTTCGGTTCCCAGGTGCAAGAAAAACAGCAACTGCACCACAAACTGTACTAGTGCAAGTCCAGCCAACACCAAGACCAGTGTACGATTAAAAAGCGCATGACGAACCGCTAGCAGATAGGCTGTCAGCGTAAAATAGATCGACAAGGCAAAACCAGTCACATACGAACGAAGCGTGGCCCCAGAACGTGTTCTATCCTGTGTATTTTTACGAATCATACTCCAATAACCCCCAGCATGTAGACGATGGTAAAAATGAAAATCCAGATGATATCTAGGAAGTGCCAGAACAGGCTGAGCAGTGTCATTTTCCGAATCATGTTTGCGTCCATGTTGCCACGAGAAATTTTCGTCATCAGCACAGCTATCCACAGCAGTCCAATCGTGATGTGCAGTCCGTGCGTACCAACCAGCGTAAAGTACGACGACAAAAAGCCGCTACGGTGCCAGCTATCACCATCACGTACAAGCTTACTAAATTCAGTTACTTCCATGACCAAGAAGCTAAAACCCAGTAAGAATGTGGCCCCAAACCAGGTCAGCACACTTTTTCTAGCGCCACGCGCCGCAGCCAGCATGGCCAGCCCACACGTAAAGCTACTAGTAAGCAAGATGAGCGTTTCTACCAAGACGTAGGACGGGCTGAATAGATCACGTCCCGAAGGCCCACCAAACGTGTTTTTATGGAGCACAGCATAGACCGCAAACAAGCTTGCGAACAATACACAATCGGTCATAATGTACACCCAAAAACCGAGCATAGTTTTACTATCAGGTTCATAGGCTTTTATAACCTCCGTGTTTTGGGTGGCAGGGACGTTGATCATGCGTAGTTCCGTGCGTGGGCTGCTAATTCTAATTTTTCGACTTCGGCGGCCGTCAAGACATATTCATGGTCGTCACCAGTCGTTCGAATAATGACAGTAATAATTACACCCAAGAGGCCGATAATTGCCAACCACAAAATGTGCCACACGGTCGCAAATCCAAACAAGAAAGCAAAGCCGGCAATGCACATGCCCATAGGCGTATTTTTCGGAATCGAAATATCGGTGTAGCGCGGTGTCTTGGGCTCGGCGTGTTGAGCACGTTCAGCTTGCTTACTCGCCCAAAACGCATCACGATCTGTAACCTCCGGAACGACTGCAAAGTTATAAAATGGTGCCGGTGACAGCGTTGCCCATTCCAGCGTTCGGCCGTTCCACGGATCACCAGTCGTATCAAGGTTTTGCTTACGCTGTTTGATGCTGACGAGTAGCTGCAAAATCTGGAAGCCAATACCGATCGCAATCACGACAACACCCAGTCCGGCCACGATAAATAGTTGCTGCCAACCCTGCGATGCATCGTAGTGATCCAACCGCCTGGTTGCACCCATCAGGCCAAGGATATAGAGCGGCACAAACGCCAGCAAAAACCCAATCAGCCAGCACCAAAAAACCTTACGACCGAGTTTTTCGTGTAGCTTGAAGCCAAAGATCTTCGGAAACCAATAGGTGAGGCCCGCAAAATAGCCAAACAGTGCGCCACCAACAATCATCATGTGGAAGTGCGCCACCAGGAATAAGCTATTATGTACCTGGAAATCAATCGCCGGCACGGACATCAATACACCGGCCACGCCACCAATGGTAAAGGTCACCACAAAGCCCATAAACCACAGCATTGGGGTGCCAAAATGAATCCGACCGCGATACATCGTAAACAGCCAGTTGAAAATCTTAACCCCCGTAGGAATAGCAATCACCGCCGTCATAATACCAAAGAATGCATTGACATTGGCGCCCGCGCCCATAGTAAAGAAGTGGTGCAGCCAAACACTAAACGACAAGAAGGTGATTGCCCCCAACGCCCACACCATTGAGGTATAGCCAAACAGCCGTTTGCGTGAAAAAGTTGCCACAACTTCAGAATAAATACCAAACGCCGGCAAAACTAAAATGTACACTTCCGGATGGCCCCAAGCCCAGATGAGGTTGACGTACATCATAGGGTTGCCACCATTGCTGGCCGTAAAAAAGTGCATGCCCATCGATCGATCCAAAAACAATAACGCCAATGTAACCGTCAAAATAGGGAAGGCAAAGATCACCAGTACCATACTGTTTAGCACCGACCATGCAAACATCGGCATCTTCATGAGCGTCATGCCTGGCGCACGCATTTTGAGTATTGTAACCAGGAAATTTACGCCTGACAGCAAACTGCCGACACCAGCAATCTGTAAACTCCACAACCAATAATCAACACCAACTCCAGGGCTATACTGCAGTTCGGAAAGTGGTGGATAGGCCAGCCAGCCAGCGGCTGAGAATTGACCCAAAACAAGTGATAGATTAATCAGGATCATACCCGCCGTAAATAACCAGAAGCTCACCGAATTCAAGAAAGGAAACGCCACATCACGTGAACCAATTTGTAGCGGCAAAATCAGATTAATTAAACCAAACATCAAGCCCATGGCTACAAAAAAGATCATAACCGTGCCATGTGCCGAAAAAATCTGCTGAAAATGATCGGGGGACAAGAAACCGTGCGAACTGCCAACCGACGTCGCTTGCTGTGCACGCATCATCATAGCGTCCACGAAACCACGGAGCAACATAGCCAGGGCGACCAGAATATACATCACACCAATACGCTTTGGGTCGAGTGTGGTCAGCCATTCCTTCCAAATATATGTACCAATCTTTATAAACCAGCCGACGCCCTTAAATTTAAGCAGCACAAGTACCGCAATCACAACCGCCAGTGTTGGGCCACCCACCGCCGCGATAATAATAGGGTCATGCGGCAGAGCCTGCATATTCAATCTTCCGAGCAAATTCATGGCGCGCTCGCGTTCATAGGCTGCATGTTCATACCTGCATCAGGTGACATGTACTTCATTATGACGTTATTATACAGGCCATCTTGGGCCCAAGCATAATAGAAAGCGGGATTATTGCTGCTTGGTTTTGCCAGCTCATTGTACGTGGCCGTATCGAGCATGGCCGACGACTGTCTTGCCGATTGTACCCACTTATCAAAGTCGGCCTGCGAACTCGATTTGGCCGCAAACTTCATACTAGCAAAACCAGTACCGCTAATGTTAGCCGACGAGCCTTTAAAGCTATCGTTTGTACTGGCCATCAGATGCAATTGTGTCGACATACCGGGCATCGCGTAAATTTGGCCGCCCAAACGTGGAATCCAGAAAGAATTCATCGGTGCATCGGCAGTTATTTCGAAATCAACCGGCATATCTGACGGAAATTGTACAAAATTAACACTGGCAATGTGTTGTTCGGGATAAATGAATAACCACTTCCAATCAAGCGCCACAACTTGTACGATTAGTTCTTTGGCGTTACCATCAAGCCGCTTATAGGGGTCAAGTTGGTGACTACTATTCCACGTAATAACCGAGATAACCAAAATCAGGAGTGATGGCACCAGCCACCAGACTATCTCGGCCAAGCGATTACGATCCCAGTCTGGCGTATAACGAGCCTTCGTATTGCTGGCCCGATATTTCCAAGCAAACAACACCAGCAAACCAAACACCGGCACAACCACAATCAACGAAAGCAGCAAGGTCATAATAATCAGCCCTCGTTCCTTATGCGCAACTGGCCCCGCCGGACTCAGCACCGCAACCGGATGGGCATGAAAATATACAGTAGCAATGGTCACGATCGCTATCCCAGCAAGTACCAGCAGCGCGAACACCCCAAGCTTATACTTTCTATTCATCTTATGCTTCATTGTAGCATGCCTTACACTGTCGAACTTGGTAACTAGAAAACAGTAAATTGACATCACATCAATAATCGTATACTTTATAGATAACAAGGGTCGCCTAAAGGACAATAAATGACAAATGAACAAAGATTTGAGGGTTACCGTGAAAGATATCCTTTTTCACTAGTATTCAAGCTCGGGGATGAAGCATCGGGTATATTGGAACTATTGGCTGCCACAACTGGCAACCAGAGAGCGGGTAACGCCTTAAATAAAGAAACGAAGCTTGCCGCTATCATTTCAAACGAAAGCTGGGAGCATCAAACCACCTTTCATGCTGGCGGCATAACTATCGGAGACCCTAGCGTGCTGGATTATCCCGAACAATGGAATGAGATAAAGGACGTCAGAGCCATCGGTCCGGACACACTACAAGGAATCGCCACGTTTTGCATCCAGGTTTCGACGTCAACCCAGGAATGATCTCAGACTCAGCACTTAAAGCCACGGCTAAGATAAGCGTTCAAATATGACTAACTCGGCAATAGGCGAAATCTATAACCAGCAGGCAGATACATACGCAGGCTACGCCGAAAACCGATTCGCGTGGCAGTATCTGGAGCAACCCGCATTTGATCATTATGTATCTGATTTTTACAAATCCAATACCCACGTTCTTGATATCGGCTGCGGTAATGGCTTGGTTGCAAGGCATTTCGTAGAGCGTGGGGTGTTGCCCCAAAACATCATGGGCATTGATCCAAGTAGCGGGCAACTCGCCCTAGCCAGACAAGCAACACCAGGTGCAAACTTTGTGGAGTCGTCTGCCGAGAGTTTTGATGTCGAACCAGAGAGCCTTGACCTCGTCGTCACGAATACCGTGCTTCACCACCTCGATAATGATCAACTCGAGGCGATGCTTGCAAGAATATACGTTACACTGAAACCCGGTGGTGTATACTTTTTTGTCGACATAGACCCCGATCAAAGCGCCGAAAGTTTTGACCCCAAGAGAGTCAATACCTGGAAAGACGTAGCCACGCCGTGGGGAACGCAAGTGCCATTTTTTAATCGCCAGCCAGGCGCCCTTTTAGATGCCTTGAATAGGCACGGGTTTGATATGGTGGCTGGGGCTCCCTTAAGCATCGCACCTGAAGCACTACTTGAAGATCAAGTTCAATATGAACACTATGATTCTCGGCCATCTCGTATGGCTGCACGGTTTCAAAAAATCCCAACAATGAAAAAAATTCCTCGTTATTACGATGTGCACATACCTAACCTTATTCAATCACCCGAAGAGGAGATCAAAGCAACCCTCGTCGATGATTACTTTAAAGCCTGGAACAAACAATCTCTGCAACTCATCTCACAAATATTCAGTACTGATGCCATATACGACGAAAAACCCGGTGAACGTGAAGCTTTACGAGGTCTTGAAAGTATCCAGCAATACTGGCAAGAAAATCCTGTGGCCCAACAAAATATACGAACCGATTATCACATCATCGGCCACTCTCCCGATAAAGCGGTTTGGGCACGCTTCAGTGCGGCATTTATTGCGAGGAACAAACCGGATGTCGTTCAAGGCTACATCAAGTTTGAGATAGATGCCACAACGAAAAAAATTAGGCGACTCACCGAGTGGTTTGAACACGTTTAGATGTAGCCACAGGCAGGCTAGAAGACGGTGGACACAGAAGGATCAGGCACAAAGTTTTTGGAACCAAAATGTGCCGAAATGCCGTAGATCGCGCTCCTAGAAGTGATCTCTAATGTGACCGAAGCTGTAATCCCAGTCAGCGTCGGCTTTTTTGTGCGGGTTAAAGATGCCATCTGGATCCATAATGTGCTTGGCCTGACGGAATAGCTCCAGAACCTCTTTGCCATACATTTGTTCTAGCCATGGGCCACGTACCAAACCGTCATTATGCTCACCAGACAATGAACCTTTGTACTTCAACACTAGTTCGTCAACTTCCTTCATAGCAGGCAAAATTGTAGCGCGCTGTGCCGGATCTTCTAGCTTCATTAAGGGAATGATATGGAAGTTACCGTCACCCATGTGGCCGGCTATAGTGGCAAATAGTTTGTATTTTTTGATGATTTTACGGAGTTGGGGCAAAAACTCACTCAGATATTCGGGGTTTACAACTAAGTCGTCAATAAACGGTGCCGTGTGTTTGTCTTTGACCTTGCTGCGCAACAGCTGGAAGCTCCTGCGGCGCATAATCCAGAACTTTTCACTTTTGCCTTCAGTGGCATCTTCTTCGAATCCGTTGATTTCGTAACGCGCACGGTGCTTGCTCAGATCGGCATGCATCGACTTAATTTTACTGCGAACCTCTTCTTCGGTGTCGCCGTTAAATTCGATCATAAGTATTAACTTTGGAATGCCTCGCAGCAGCTGCAAACCATCTGGGATCAAGCTAATAAGCAGATGAATGAACTTTTTGACTCCCAAAAATTGCAAGAAGCTTGGCATAAAACGAATCGACAAAAACAGCGTTTTATCATCAAAACTTTCAAAAGTCGCTGGCTTGTGCTTGAGGACTTTTGGTATCAATTCACCTAGATCGTCGAGGTCTTTTAAGAACAACACTAGGATACCGGAGTGCTTGCGTGCTGGCACCAATCGGAAATGAATATCCGTGGTCAGACCCATCGTGCCTTGCGCACCGACGATTAGTTTGGTCAGATCAAACACGCCGTGTTCACGGTCCCACACGTCCCACAAATTGTAGCCCGTAGAGTTCTTACTGACGTGTGGCTTGGCGGCTTTAATCTTATCGTAATTTTTGTCGATTAACTCAAACAGTTGCCTGTAGACGACGCCTTCGAAATCTTTTTGGGCCATTTTTTTCTGTAGTTCTAGATTGCCTAGAGGTTTGACAGTACGTTCAACGCCGTCGGCAAAAACAACTTTCAGCTCAGTCACAAAATCTTCGGTCTTGCCAAACTCCAATGACTTTTCGCCACCAGCATTGTTATTGACCATGCCGCCAACCGTACAGAGATCACGTGATGCAGGATAAGAGGGCATCAGCGCGTCGTGTAACAGTGTCGCTTTTTCGAAATCACGATAAAACACGCCGGGTTGAACTTGTGCGCTGGTTGATGTTAGATCGCCAATTTCGGTAAAGTACTTACTAAAATCAGCAATAATCGAGTCGTTGATAGCACCACCACCCATGTCCGTGCCAGCACTGCGCGCCGTAACGGAAAGGTCTGGCATGGTTTTCTTTTGGGCGGCAACCAGCGTCACGAGCCGCTCGATGTCCATGGCGTTTTTGGGGAACACAATCAGCTTTGGACGCAGTTCGAACATCGACGCATCGTGACTATAAAACTCTTTCGACTTGGCCGAATCATCAAGGTCACCCTCAAAGCCAGCTTTGATCAGTAATTTTTTAATTTCTTCCATCTGCCTCTAAGCTTAACCGCTCGGACTTTATCTTGCAAGATGCTTGTGTTTTCGGGTACACTACAGCTGATATGTCAAAAGAACGAATTTTAATTGTCGGTGGTGGTTTTGGTGGTGTCAAAGCAGCACTAGAACTGGCCAACAACAATCACTTTACGGTTACGTTATTATCTGATCAGCCAAATTTGCGCTACTATCCAACGCTGTATCACACGGCAACCGGTGGCCGCCGCGCTAACTCAACCATTCCTTTGGATGAGCTGTTCAAGGGCAAAGATATTACCATCGCTCAAGGCAAGGCAGCCATGCTTGATCGCAAGGCAAAGACAATCACCACCGATGATGGGCGAGCATTTTTGTTCGATACTCTCATTATTTCGCTCGGTGTAGTTACAAACTATTTTGGCATCGAAGGGCTCGACACGTATTCGTATGGCATCAAATCGGCCGAAGAAGCAGGACGCCTCAAAGCCCACTTACACCAGCAACTTATTGACGACCACAAACCCGACCTCAACTACGTCATCATCGGTGCCGGGCCAACGGGTATTGAGCTCGCCGGTGCGTTGCCTGGATATTTGCAGCACATTATGAAAAGGCATGGCGTGGAACCACGAAAGGTTCACATTGATCTGATCGAAGCTTTACCACGATTGCTGCCACGATTGCCTAGCGACACCTCACGAATGGTAAAACGGCGTCTGAAGCGCCTTGGTGTCAAATTATATCTGGGTCAAGCCGTACAAAGCCAAAGCGCCGATGAACTAACCATTAATGGCAAACCAGTGCGCAGCCACACTGTCATTTGGACGGCCGGCGTCACGAACCATCCGTTCTTCAAAAACAATGATTTTACACTCACGAAGCGTGGCAAAGTATCGGTCGACGCCTATTTACAAGCCGAGGACAACATTTTTGTACTGGGGGACAACGCCAACACACCGTATAGCGGCATGGCTCAAACTGCCATTGTTGACGGTGACTTTATTGGCAAAAACCTGATTCGTCGGGCCGAGGGCAAAGAATTCCGCAGCTATAAAGTCAAAAAACCAATTACAGTAATTCCGGTTGGTGAGCGCTGGGCGGCATTACTCTATGGCAAGCTGCGCATCTATGGCTGGCTGGGCTGGATCTTGCGCGAATTAGGTGATCTAAAGGGCTTCTTAGACTACGAAAATCCACTGCAAGCAGCCGAACAATGGGCCACCGAATTTGGTACCGAGGAATCATGCCCGGCGTGCATGCAAACCCAGTTCGAGCCAAAGCCACTCTCGTATTATCAGAAATAAAGCAGCAATAGGCCCGCAGCGCCAACATCAGTGACAATCTAGATAAACTGATATTGCCGCAGACGTGCGATAATTAATGCAATGGGGAAGTTCGAAACAGCATATCAGCAGCTTAATAACGCACAGCGGCGAGCCGTCGATGCTATTGATGGGCCAGTATTAGTTGTGGCGGGGCCGGGAACGGGCAAGACACAGCTCCTCAGTGCGCGAGTAGCCCACATTCTGCGCAGTACCGACACGTTGCCGCAAAATATTCTTTGTTTGACTTTCACCGAGAGTGGCGCCCAGAACATGCGCCAGCGATTAACGCAATTCATTGGCAAAGATTCCTATGACGTCGCAATCAGCACCTACCATGCATTTGGCGGCGATCTAATCCGTCGATTTCCGGAGTATTTTACCGAGACACGGCTTGAACGACCAGTTGACGAACTTGGCAAAAGACAAATTTTAAGCCAAATTGTCGACAATCTAAGTTATCGTAGCCCCCTCAAGCAAACACGCCATCACCTTGGTGATCTTATGAGCACCATTAGTGAAGTCAAACGTGGCCTGCTAACACCGCGTTCACTGCGTGACATTGCAAAAGCAAACCTCGATACCATACAACAAGCCAGTCAAACCACGAAAACAGCACTCGCCGAACATACCCAGCGCCTTCCAAGCAAACTCGCCGTAGCCGAACCACTATTTCGACAGATTCTAGATACGCTACAAACGATTGCAGACGGTGCAGCCGTGAAGCCACCGTTTGAAAACCTAGCTGCCGTGGCCGCAAAACAGCTAGCTCAGGCGCTCGAAACAGCTATAGAAACCAACAAAACCACGCCACTCACCAAATGGAAAAACAGCTGGCTGGCGAAAGACAGCAACAACCAATTTATCTTGGCTGGAACGTTAGAAGCGAACCGTATGAGCGAACTTGCAACCGTGCTTAAAGCCTACGAAACCGCATTGGCAGACCGTGGCTTGTACGATTTTGATGACATGATTTTGCACTCAATCGACGCACTCGAAAAAAACCTAGACCTCAAATACACGCTCCAAGAACAGTACCAATACTTACTGCTCGACGAATTTCAGGATACCAACGCGGCACAACTACGACTCGTCGAATTATTAACCGATAATCCCGCCAGCGAAGGTAGGCCAAACGTCCTGGCCGTGGGGGATGACGATCAAGCAATTTACGCCTTCCAAGGTGCTCAGTACAGTAATATGCTCGATTATTTTCACCTTTTTCGCAATGTACTGGTTATTAATCTAAGCGAGAACTATCGCTCAACAGCAACGATTCTAGCCACCGCCAAGCAAATAGCGGGCCAAATAAGCGACAGTCTACGTGGTAGTTTTCCTGAGTTACAAAAAGAATTAATCGCAACCGCTACAGACACAACACATGCTGGTGTCGTGCGCACCGAATACATCAGTGAAGTCGCCGAGCGAGCAGGTATTGCCGCCAGTATCAAACAGCTACTTAACGACGGCGTCAAGCCAAGCGACATTGCCGTTTTGGCACCTAAACACCGCTTTTTGGAACCGCTTGTGCCGTATTTGGCCGACGTACCACTACGCTATGAACGACGCGAGAATATTCTAGAAGCGCCAATCATACGGCAGCTACTTACCATGAGTAAGTTAGTGCTGGCATTACACGCCCGCAATCAATCGCTCGCCGATAGTTACTGGCCGGAAGTACTCAGTTACGATTTTTGGCAATTTCCGGTCAGCAGTATTTGGGGGCTATCGTGGCGGGCAAGCGAGCAACGCAAACCATGGAGCGAGCTACTTCTGAGTGATGAGAAATTTCGGCCTGCAGCGTTGCTTTTTCTCAGTCTTGCCGGCCAAGTCGAAACCGAAACACTCGAAGTAATGCTCGATCGCCTGATCGGCACCGAGGCCGTCAGCACCAACGAAGCAGATGTGCCGCAAGTTCGCTCACCACTACGCAGCACACTGCTGGAAGCAAGTAGTGACAGCACACTCTACCAGACAGTCACCGAATTAACAGTGCTGCGGGCTCGCTTACATGAACATGCATTGCAACGTGGCGAGAGCCTAAGCCTGGCAGATTTACTAGGTTTTGTAGCCGAATATGAACAGGCCGATGAGCAAATGATAAACACCAGCCCGTACAGCGAAGCAGCAGATGCCGTACAGCTCATGACTGTTTTTAAAGCCAAAGGCCTAGAGTTCGGCCACGTATTTCTGGTCAGCTGCCAGGATGACGTGTGGGGCAATGCCACTCGTGGCAACAGTAATAAGCTAACCTTGCCGGCAAACCTGGCACCCATTCGTCACGTTGGAGCAACCGAAGACGAACGGTTACGAATCTTTTTTGTAGCCATTACCCGTGCCAAGCAAGGACTTTATTTAACCAGTCATGCGGCAACCCACAGTGGTAAAAAACCACCTCGACTCAAATACCTGGCCGACACTGAACGAGATGACGACGATATCACTATCGACACGACCGATGCGCCGTCACTGGCCACACTAGAAACCAATTGGCGAGCTCGTCATACCAATTTTGAACCATCGTTACGTGAATTATTGCAAAGTCGCCTAGAAAACTATCAGCTCAGCCCGACGCATCTGACCACTTTTATCGATCTAGAACATGCTGGTCCTCAGACGTTCTTGTTGCAAACACTGCTCAAATTTCCAACCGCGCCGTCTATTGATCTTGCGTTTGGCAATGTCATGCACGAAACAATGGAATGGCTACAATTACAGACTAACGAACATGGCAAGACACCAGCGCTACAAGCAGCAGAAGAATACCTATTGGGTCGCTTGCAGCTACAAACGCTCACCAACGAACAGCTAGCCCTGCAGCAAGCGCGTGGCAACCATGCGCTTTCGGCCTACCTTGCAGACGCCGCACAGCACTTCCGTCCAGGCAATCTTCCAGAACACAACTTTCGTAATGAAGGCGTTGTCTACGGCGACATGCACCTGAGCGGCAAGATTGATTTACTACAAATAGACCAACCCAATAAAACAATTACCATTGTCGACTACAAAACCGGCATACTCGGTAAAGACGCTAAAAGTTCTGGCAAACTGCACCGCTATGAACTACAGCTATATTGCTACAAACTACTGGTTGAAGGTTCGCACAGCTTCAAAAATTACACTGTGGAGCAGGGCACGTTAGTATTCGTCGAGCCGGACAGCGACGGCATCATCACACGTCATAGTGTGCACTTTAATGACATCGAACAGCAGCGAACCCTGAGACTTCTGACGGCCATGTGGCAGCGTGTTCGTAAGCTAGATTTACCAGATATTAGTAGCTATGGCACGTCATTAGCAGCCATAAAGCAGTTCGAACAAGACCTAATCGACGGCAAGATTGACACCACTGAAACAACGGCATAAAAAAGAACCGCTCGGCTACTGGCCAAGCGGTTCTTAAATGTAATCTAAACGCTAAACTATTTCTTCTTCGTAGCCGTCTTTGACTTAGCCGTGGTCTTTACAGACTTACTAGACGTTTTAGTGCTCGCAGGTACGGTAACTGCTTTGGCTTTTGCAAAACTAAACCCATCAGCAAATACCAACTGGTATACCCAGAAACCTGCAACACCGCCAACCACTGGACCAAGTGCGTAGGTACCCCAACCAACTGAACCCTTGAAGCCAAGTGTCCAGGCTCGTACGCCAAGCGCAACAGCTGGGTTTAGTACGCCAACTGAAGCTGAGGCCGCAACAATAATACCTAACGTGAGGCCAACACCAACAATTCCTGCCGATAGCTTCTGTGCAGCAACTGCCGCCCAAACCAATGCAAAAATAAAGGTGCCAATAGCTTCTGCAATCAGCAGACGAGCAGTATAGTGGCCGCCAATTGGCTGCAAGCTACTATTTACAAAGTAAGTGTAGATACCATAGGCAGCCCAACCACCAAGTAGCTGGAATACAATGTAGGTAACTGCTGGTAATGCCTTAACCTTGCGCACGCTCCACAGACCAAGCGTAATGGCTGGGTTAAAATGCGCACCCGAAGCACCGCCAAACACAAATGACAGTGAACTTACTACTAAACCTGCAGCCAAAGCCACAAAGTACGGAATACCGATTGTCGAGCGTTGTACCGCCAACACTACCAACGTCAAAACGCCGGTACCCAAAAACTCAGCCACTAACATGGCAATCTTTTTTCTTCCGAACATGAACCCTCCTTAAAGAAAACTTATGCGTTTAGCGTACCGGGATTTCGCAACTTTGTAAAGATAATGTGTTACGCCACCAGATAGACAGGCAAATCACCCCTGGTAAGCACCGCGGCTGTTGCTAGCGTATAGACAAGCTCACTCAACAAAGCTGCGGCCTGAATTTGCTCGCTCTTATCGCCGTATAGCCGTGTCACGTATGCTTGCAAGCGCCAAACATCAACCGCAAATACGTCGATGGCGCCATTTGTAGCCGCGCGTACAAGCGCTTGATTCACAGTGTGATCGGCAATAGTATTTAAGACAATGAAGCCTTCAACGTGTTGCCCAGTGAGCTCCTTGACAACTTTCTGCTCATCACGAATAGCGTTCACAACCGTCAGACCAGAATATGATTTATTGGCTGTAGCCGCCGCCTCTGCAGCAAATTGCTGAAACACGTCGTCCAGTCCATCCGTCGAGAAACCAAGCGAAACAATCGTGGCTTGAATTTCGGCCCTGTACGTTCCGGCAGCCTGCAAAATTGCGGGCGCTTTATCAATTGCTCCACAGCCACTATCGCTGGCGCTCCCTACGTGATCAGCACTGTGTGCGCCAAAATCAACGCCCTTGCTAGCCAGCAGACTAATTGATTCCTTAAACACCTCCTCGAGGCTCTTACCATCAGTCCTACCAAGCCCAATCAAGGTCGCTGCCGTCATAGCCGCACCACCACCAAACACCTTGGCGCGATGCAGTGAAGCTCCTTTTAATTCGCGGCCCTTGAACACCCGGCCAACGGCACGGCCATCACCACAACCATCATCATCAAGCTGCACCCCATCACCATCCGTATCAATCGGCACTACAATTTGCGGCGATTCTATAGCTGTAGCCGCATCGGCAAACGCCTTGTCACCGACCTTCGCTTGCAAGGCTACAGCCGAAATACTGCCATCGCCAAAACCCAATCCATCACTTACTTTTGAAATATTGATTGCCATGAATACTCCTTATACTACTACAGCTCTTTTTAGATGAAGGGAATTATATACCGGTAAAGGCTATACGCATAGCGGAACTACTCGCCGATGGCAGTGTCTTCTGATTGTTGAAAACCAGTCTCCAGTGTTGCGGTCGCCGGCCAGTCAAGCCTCAAACTTTTGCGGCGCTGTGTACGGAAGCATAAAGTCTGTCGTTTCGATCGTTGACCGTCTCAATCTGCTAGATTGAATATTAAGCAGACCACCCGCTAACGCTCCGGCATAAAAAAGAGTCTGCATGAGCCGAATGTGCTCATTAGCCAATGGCTCACCCTGGTGATAACGCAAGAACTGCTGACGCATATGTAACTGTACACCAAGCATGCCAGATGCCAACACATCCGAACCCGCGGTCCGGACTTCGATTTCACGCAAACGAGTTGCGAGTTCGCTCACACCACTTGCAGAGGTTGGGTCCACACCGCTAACCGCACCTCTCAACCGAGACATGAGTTTTCGAGAACGCTCACGTTTCACTCGTTGACTCACAACCAAACCAAGTACGCTGTCGCTAGCATTCGACTCGATAGCTATTAATTTTCCGTAATTATAGCCAATCGGTATGGGTCTTTTTAGTTCTGCCAGAGATTGATCTACTGTTTCGTCGAGCAAATTCTCGTGGACATCAGTTATAAGCAAATCAGCGATTTCATCGTTGACCGACACAGCAGTCGATGGCAGTGTATCAGCGCCAAGCGCCATAGTTGGTAGCCCGCTCGTATTTATAAGGCCATTTACCTTATTAATAGCATTCACACTCAACCAAAACTCATCAAAATCACCTTGCTGCGACGAAAACTCTGGAAGACCAGGCGAGCCAATTATTTCTATCGGTGATGCTGTCATCGAATGGCTCCCCCTTACTTTGCTAGTCACGTCTGGACAAAATCGAATTACTGTGGTATTATGACATAGGCTGGCTTATATTACAATATTGATAAATATCACACGATGGGTGTAGTATTTCTCACAGGGTTTTGTAAAATTATCTATTTTTATGGCTGAACGTGTAAAACTAACTGTATTGAGTAACGAAACTGTCGAGCGGCGAACTGCTGCGGGGCTCATTGTTCCCATGCACGCTGGCGGCGGCCTAGAAGTTGTTGACTGTGTAGAAAAAAGACCAGTTACTACCGACTTTAATAAGCTCAGGACTGCGCACTACGGCAAGAAGATTGTACCTGGACGATTTGCCGGTAGCGCCCCAGGCTTTGCACTAACAGCACTAGGAACAATCTGTGCACAATCAAAGAATGGGTCAGAAATCGTCAGACAGTTTCTTGGCGACTTTAACGGAGAAGGCGTAGCCGATTTATCAGGTACGATTGCTACCCAGCTTCACGCAAAGGGCAAGGAAGTTAACCTGCACAGCGACACCACAAAAGAGGGCAGTGCTACTATATTCGCACACCCGCATGAAGGTAACGCAACGGTGGGCTGTGGGTTGGCAACATTTTTTGGTAAGGTCTTAGTGCTTGGCGCTTCCAAAGACGCGCTTCAGGAAGCGACGGCGGTAGCACGCAAATCAGGCATGGAGACCTCGGCGATTGAACGAGCACACAGTGGCATACGAACCTTGAGTAATCATTTTGATGCTAGCGCAACAATCCACCGCGGTGCCGTTCACTACACCCAAACAGAACTTGGGCATCACCTGCCGACCCCTATCGTCGATGACCAACGAAAAACAAGTGGTACTGCTCAGTTCATATATGATATGACGGGCTATCGCAGCGATGCAGGAGCGCATTATGACGCCGGCATGCCACGTTACCACCACACACCGTCGCTCGCGCCAAGTCTTTTGCCCGAAGCACTCCCAACATTTGATTTCAGTGACGAAGATTTAATGACAGGCGTAGCAATCGTATTAGCTGCCGGCACCAGGGCAGTTTTGGAACAGGCTGGTGGTCATGAGCTAGCGGCAGAAATCATCGCTCCAGCCGCATCTGCAGCCTAATCATATAAGACACACGCAACTAGACAGCCTCCCTTTGATGGGAGACTTTTTATGTGGCGCTCCTACTGTTGACAGTTCGTTGTATGATAAAAGTATACTAAGTAACTACTGGGGAAGTCATATGCTGAAAGATTTCAGAAAATTCATTTTGCGGGGGAATGTAATCGATTTAGCAGTCGCCGTTGTTATTGGCGCTGCGTTCGGGGCGATTGTATCGTCACTGGTTAAAGACCTTGTTACGCCGTTAGTTGCTGCCATTGGTGGGCAACCAAACTTTTCCGGCCTACACTTTACTGTTCACAACAGCACGTTTTTGTATGGCGATTTTATTAACTCAGTTGTATCGTTCTTAATCATCGCGGCCGTAGTGTTTTTCTTTGTAGTGCAACCGCTCAATAAAGTTCTGGCGCACATGAAACCCTCGGAAGAAGTCGAAAAGCCTAGCGAACGTGAATGCCCAGAGTGTTTGAGCGGTATCCCTGCAGCCGCTACCCGCTGCAAATACTGCACCGCCAAATCAACACCAGAGAAAAAGAAAAAATAGCACCTACTTAAGTTATATACCGTACGACCGTGGATAAACTTGCCCTTCGGGTCGGTTGACGGCCGCTATTTCTGCTTCAACCACCTGATACTCTAATGTCGTGGTTTCGGGAACATCATTAAGCAGTGGTGATACGATCTCTAGAAGATAGGTCTGCCAATCGCCAATGCTGCGTATCATTGACCTTCCTATAGGAATGGGACGAGGTGGAAGTTCGGACATACGTAATCTTGCCTAATGCTTTTGGTGACGACGTTTGAGGCCAGCGACCTGCAAGCGAACCGAGTGACGATCAACAAGCGCTTGAGCACGTTCGAGACTAACTTCGTCCTTGGCTTCGGCCTTCATCTTCTTGGCAAGTTCAATGGCAGCTTCGGCTTCGGCTTCGTTGATGTCATCGGCATGATCAGCCTCATCAACAAGTACACGAAGTGTGTTACCGCTAATTTCAATCACACCACCATTGGTGGCAAAAAACTCTCGTGCGCCGTCGCTATCTTTGGCTTCACGGCGAACAGCAATCACACCAGTGGTTGCCACACTTACGAGCGGCATGTGGTCTTTCAGCACGCCAATTTCACCGGCGAGTGTTGGCAGGGTCACTTCGTAGACGTCGGCGTCAAACTTCGTGCCGCTCAAAGCGACAAGTTGAAAGCGAATCACGCTTATTTTGCTGCCTTTGCAGCTGCAATAACGTCGCTGATGCCGCCCTTCAGGTAGAAGGCGCTCTCTGGTTTGTCGTCGTGTTTGCCTTCCAGGATTTCTTTGAAACCTTGGATAGTGTCGACTAGTTTCACGTACTGGCCAGGGTTGTTAGTGAACTGCTCGGCCACGAAGAATGGCTGGCTTAGGAAACGCTGGATTTTACGGGCACGGGCAACGAGCTGCTTGTCTTCGTCAGACAATTCTTCCATACCCAAAATGGCGATGATGTCTTGCAGGTCTTTGTAACGCTGCAGCACACGCTGGACTTCACGAGCCACGTCGTAGTGTTCCTGGCCAACAATTTCGGGATCGAGAATGTTGGATGTAGAGTCGAGTGGATCAACGGCTGGGTAGATACCAATTTCGGTTAGCGCACGGTTCAGGGCAATCGTGCTGTCAAGGTGCGCAAACACGTTGGCAGGCGCTGGGTCGGTAAAGTCGTCGGCAGGCACGTAGACAGCCTGCACAGAAGTAATTGAACCTTGTTTGGTCGAGGTAATGCGTTCTTGCAACTGACCCATTTCTTGAGCCAAGTTTGGCTGATAACCTACCGCAGATGGCAAACGGCCAAGCAGGGCAGATACTTCGGCACCGGCTTGGGTGTAACGGAAGATGTTGTCCACAAAGAACAGCACGTCGGAGCCTTTATCGCGGAAGCCTTCGGCAATGGTCAGGCCAGAAAGCGCAACACGAAGACGGGCACCTGGTGGTTCGTTCATTTGGCCAAAGACCAAGGACGTGTTCTTAAGCACGCCCGATTCTTCCATTTCGTAGTACAGGTCGTTACCTTCACGGGTACGCTCACCGACACCGGCAAACACAGAGTAACCAGAGTGGAATTTGGCGATATTGTTAATCAGCTCCTGAATAAGCACGGTTTTACCGACACCGGCACCACCAAAGAGTCCGGCTTTACCACCTTTGGTCATAGGACAAATCAGGTCGATAACTTTAATGCCAGTTTCCAAGATTTCAACCGAACCAGATTGGTCGATTAACGGGGGTGGCGTGCGGTGAATTGGTGCACGCTTAGCGAAAGAGCCAGCTTTGCCATCGATTGGCTCACCGGTCACGTTAAACATGCGGCCAAGGGTTTCGTCGCCAACCGGCACACTAATGGCAGCGCCAGTGTCAGATACTTCGGTGCCACGTTCTAAGCCGTCGGTCGAACCAAGCGAAATTGCTCGGACGCTCGATTCACTCAAATGCTGCGCAACTTCCAGTGTTAAGGTTTTGCCATCGTGCTGCAACGTCAATGCGTTGTAAATTGCCGGCAAATTATCGGTTGAAAATTCAACATCGACAACCACACCCACAATGCGGGTGATCTTACCGGTCTTAGTTTTTTCTGCTGTTGCTTGTGCCATTATTGTTCTCCTTGTTCAGTTGTCGTTGTCATGTGGGCGTATTTATCATGTCGTCTAGCCGTGATTCTATCCATTAAGAGCCTCCGCGCCACCAGTGATTTCGGCTAGCTCTTGGGTAATGGCCGATTGACGAGCCGTATTTAGCTCTAGGGTATAGTCATCAATTAGGTCTTTGGCGTTATCGGTGGCGTTTTTCATGGCCATCATGCGCATGGCGTGCTCACTAGCAACGCTTTCCAAGACGGATTGCCAAACTTGGGCTTCGATGAGGCGAACCGCGACTTGGTCGATGACCGTTTCGACGTCTGGCTCAAAGTTGCTAATAGCCGTGACTTTTTTGTCTACCGCAAGTGTTTGGGCAGGCAAGAGCTGCAAGCTCTGAGCTTCCTGTACCACGGTAGATTTGAACTTCGTGAACAACACACAGACCTCGTCGATTGTGTGGTCTTTGTAGGCATTCACAATCGTGTTCAGTGCCGGGCGCACGTCGTTAGCGGTTGGTTGATCGCCAAAAGCGGGGTAGACAGCAACCAGCTCAACTTCGCTCAAACGGCGGGCAAATTGAGCACCCTTGTTGCCGATGGCAATAACTTGGCTGCGCACTTTTGCATCCTGGTCGATCTGCAAACCCTTGGTTAATTGCTTCAGTACGTTGGCATTGTAGGCACCAGCCAGACCACTGTTACTAGTAATAACAATGTACAGCCGGGTTTTAACGGCACGCTTTTCGAACAGTGGTTGTTGCTCGACTTCACTAATGCCGCTCAGGCGAGTTAATAGTTCGTTGGCAAGATCGGCATAGGCCCGGCTAGCTGCAGCATATTCCTGGGCACGGCGCAATTTGCTGGCACTCACTAGCTGCATCGCCTTGGTAATCTGGCGCGTGCCTTTGATGGATTTGATCCGTTGCTTAAGTGCTATTGTGCTTGCCATAGTTTAGCCTCGGCTACTTTGCTGCTTTCTTGGCTGTTTCCTGGTAGGTGCTGGCGATAGTGTTCGCAACCTTTAGGATAGCGGCGTTGTTTTCGTCAGATGGCTTGTCGCCAGTGTTAATGATTTCAACCAGTTTTGTGTGCTTGGTTTTGAGTTCGCGAAGTATGGCTTCGCGAGCGGCTTCGACTTTTTCAAGTGGCACAATATCAAACGCGCCTTCGTTAGCCGAATACAGCACGCTGTACATTTCCCAGATGGCATATGGCGCAAACTGTGGTTGCTTGAGTAGCTCAGTTAAGCGCTGGCCGCGCTCGATAGTATGACGAGTATCGGCATCAAGATCGGTCGAGAATTGGCTAAAGGCAGCAAGTTCACGGAACTGGGCAAGTGCCAGCTTCAGGCTACCACCAGCGGCTTTCACGGCCTTGGTCTGAGCTGAGCCACCAACACGAGACACCGAAAGCCCAACCGAAATAGCTGGACGAATACCCTGGTAGAACAAGCTTGTCTCCAAGAAAATCTGACCATCGGTAATCGAAATAACGTTAGTTGGAATATACGCACTAATATCACCAGCTTGAGTTTCGATGATCGGCAAGGCAGTCAACGAACCAGCACCAAGTGCATCAGAAAGTTTTGCAGCACGCTCCAGTAATCGAGAGTGCAGGTAGAAGACATCGCCTGGGTAGGCTTCGCGGCCTGGTGGGCGTCGTAGCAACAGTGACATCTGACGATAGGCTGCAGCGTGCTTGGTAAGGTCATCATAAATAATCAGCGCGTGCTGTTTGTTATCGCGGAAATATTCACCGATGGCAGCACCGGCGTATGGTGCCAGGTAGAGCATAGCAGCAGGGTCGGACGGGCCAGTAGCAACAATAATTGTTTGGTCCATAACGCCTTCACGCTTCAAACGCTCCTGTAAAGCAGCAACTTTTGATAGTTTCTGACCGATGGCAACATAGACGTTAATCACACCGGTTTTTTGCTTCGCTTGGTTTACCATAGTGTCGACCGCAATCGCTGTTTTACCAGTTTGACGGTCACCAATGATAAGTTCACGCTGGCCACGGCCAATTGGCACCATGGCGTCAATTGCAACCAAACCAGTCATCAGTGGCTCGTGGACCGATTTACGGTCAAGCACGCCAGGAGCGGCACGCTCAACAGGGCTTTTTTGCTTGGCATTCAGTGGTTCGCCGCCATCCAGTACGTTACCTAATGGATCAACCACGCGGCCGATTAGTTCTGGGCCAACTGGTACTTCCAAGACTTGTCCAGAAAGACGAACGCTGGCACCAGCTTTTACGTTAGTGTCTTCACCAAGTAATACGGCACCGATTTCGTCTTCGGCAAGGTTGAAGGCAAAAGCCGTAACTTTTTGGCCATCAACACCGTCAATCTCCAGCATTTCGTTGTAGCCGGCGGCACTCAAACCATAAATCCACGCAATGCCGTCACCAACACGGGTAACAACACCAACTTCTTCAATTTCTGGACGAGCTTTTAGGTCGCTAATCGCTGCCCGGATGTCGTCTGATAGTTCTTTAATAGATAGTTCGCTCATTATAAAATTCCTTTATTTCCTTCCGGGCGTCGTTAATTGCTTGAAGCGGTTCAATTTTGATCTGATACTGAGGTCGAGCTGCTGATTTGCAAATTCCAAACGCACACCGCCAACCACGTCAGCGTCGTGGACTTCACTCATGATAACGGTCTTAGCGGCAGGGAACCGGCCGCGCACTTCGGCTTCGATATCAGTGCGGCTGGACGAGTCAAGCGGAAAGGCGCTAACTGCCATAACTTCGACGATCCCGCGGTCAGCACGGTATTGGATGACATCGCGTAGCAGCGAATCAAGCTCGCCACTGCGACCTTCTGCCAACAGATATGCCGCAACTTCTCGGCTTAATTGGGACACATCGGCTGATGCGTCGATCTTTTCGGCAATAATAGCCGCAATGCGCGTGCGCGATGCTTTCATTAAGCTCGCTGTCCTGCCAGGGCTTTATCAATCAAGGCAGCATCTTTCTTGGCATCAACTTTTTCGTCGATGATCGCTTCGGTTGCATCAGATATCAGGCCAACCAATTCAGTCTCAAGCGCCTTGCGGGCTCGCTTAACTTCCTGAGCAGCACGAGCTTCAGCGTCTTTGACAATACCATCGGCTTTGCCGCGAGCTTTGTCTTCGGCTTCGCGGACGGTCGCACGTGCCGTATCTTGGGCTTCGGCAACGATGCCATCAGCCTCGGCGCGCGCTTTGTGCAGCTGTGCCGTCACCTTTTTATCAAGCTCAGCCCGCTCTTTTTGCATCTCTTCGCCAAGCAACACGCCTTTTTCGATGGTTTCACGGCGTTCTCGTAATACCTTTAGAATTGGCTGGAATGCAAAACGGCGCAACACCAAATATGCCAAACCAAAGGTAACAAGCTGAATTAGCAACGCCTGGCCACTAACGCCAAGGGCGCCAATACCAGAAGTGCTGTCGGCAAAGTTTGTTACTGGATGCATCATATATCTCCAGAATTTCCTATTTTACGATAAAGGTTGATGCGAAGGCGAGCAAACCAAAAAGCTCAACAATAGCCACAAAGACTAGTGCCTGGCCAAAGAATTTGGCAGCTTCTGGATTACGGCCGACGGCTTGCAAGTAGTTGCCACCAATAATACCAATACCAATTGCTGGCCCAATAAAGCCCAAGCCGACCATGAGGCCCTTACCAATAATTGCACTGTTGACTGCGTCTGCAAGAAATACCATTTATTTACTCCCTAATTTAATAACTTTGTTAATTACGAACATTCCAGAAAGTCCAGCTGCGGCGGGACTTTCGATAGGATGTACGGTGCGGAACGATAATTCCGAGCCGTGCATTCTAACGAAAGTGTTGCCCGTCATGAGCTGGTTTCTCCAGATTGCATGCCTATTGTTTCAGGTACGTCTCTTTCGGTCAAGTCTTCGTCGTGTTCGCGCGCGTGCTCACTAGCATGGTTAACCGCAATTGCCAGGTACATCAGGCTCAAAACCGTAAAGATGTAGGCCTGTAGGGCACCAATAAACAGTTCAACCAGCGTAAATGGCAAGGCAGTAAGCGGTGCAGCAACATGACCCAAGTACGAAAAGACCGCGATGACAATCTCGCCAATGGTCACGTTCAGGAAAAGCCGGAGCGACAGGCTAAATACACGGGTGAGATCGGTGAACATCTCCAAAATACCAATCACAAAATACAGTGGATTGAGCGGACTACCAATAAAGAAGTGGCGCAAGTATTTGATAAAGCCGCCCGATTCACGAATAGACGACGTATAGACAAACAACATCGTAATAATACCAGCAGCCAACGTGCCGTTCAGATCAGCCGTGAACGGCCTTAACAGTGGCGAATCACCAACGTGAAAGGCCTCGCCAACACCAGGTATTAAGCCTAGCCAGTTACTCATCAGCAAAAAGAAAAAGAGCGTGACAAAAAACGGCACGTATTTGCGAGCGCGACGCTTGTCATCAAAACTGCTTTCGACCAGATTGACAATAAATTCCGCGCCAGCTTCGACAAACTGGCTAAAGCCAGCCTTTGGCTTCACCGTGACACGGCGAGCGACCAGTATCAGCACAATACAGATTAATGCGGTGCAGGCCCAGCCATAAAGAATCGAGTTCGTAATTGTAAGCCCGGCAATGTGGAACACGCCGCCAGGTGCAACATGGATATTTGGGCCACTATCGGCAAAACGACTAACGATTGAAGTAATCATGATTTGGCATCCTTATCTGGTTTTCTGGTGTATTCGTTCAACTGCGCAAGCGTGCGGCGAACAACCATAATCATAGCGATCATGGCAATCACCAGGCCAACAATCGTCCAAAGCGGCATACTCTTTAGATGGCCATCAAGCACGTGGCCAGCAAAGATAGGCGCCAGCACAACAATTGCCAGCTGCCAAGCCATAGTAACCGTCAAGCTAATAGCCACACCACTTGGGTTGGCTTCATATTTACTGGCGGCTTTTAGCGGTGCAGAGGCATGATTTTTAGCTGCAGCAGCGGTTGTTGTAGCATGGCTTAGTTTTGAAACTTCCATCATTCCTTCTCAGTATAGCAGTTTTTGTATCTGTTATTCAAGCATAAATATTCAGCCAAAGACACGAGCTCCACGGGCCCAGTTCCTGGAGTGACGAGGCTCGGGAGCGCAGACCCGAGGAAAAATCCTACACTATACTTTGTAAAGCATCTCGGACATGCTATAATTTTAGGCATGACAGATGTAACTTCTTCAATCATCGTATACGGCGCCGAATGGTGCGCTTTTTGCCACGTTGCTATGAAATATTTTGACGACAAGGGCGTAAAGTACGAATACCGCGACGTCGACAGCAGCCAAGACTGGCTCAAAGAGTCCGTCGATAAATCCGGCCAGACCGGCATCCCCGTTATCGACCTAGATGGCGACATCATCGTCGGGTTCGATCGACCCAAAATTGATAGCAGCCTCAAGGCTCACAAACTCATCGAAGCCTAAAGTCTACCCTAGAACTGGTTTACAGATAGCAGACCGCTGTTTATAGTATCTATTGTAAGCGAAACGGAAGACTACAGTATGGCCATAACCAGCAGACACCGTCACACGTTGGGACGAGCAGGAAACATCGAGATTGCTCAGGGTGCTCTAGTTCAAGGATTCGCTGCAAGCACCGCTAAGCAGATCTATGGAGAGTTCAGGGGTAATCTGACGACAATAATCATCTCAAGAGAAGCTACGCAACCAACATCGCCCGACGCCTTTTTACATGCCGTGCTACGCCGTAACGTGTATCCATTCATCGTCAGTGCTACACGCATGGAACCCAGTTATAGACTGAGTCTTATCCCCCGTGCGGATGTCATAACGGCCCGAGACGAATATCTTAGCCATGTCCACGATCATAACAATAGCATCGTAGAAGAATGGCAACGAGCCGCACATGATGATACGGACCGATTTGCCGACCACTACCCAGAACTGGCACTCGCCGAGCAGCTAGAACAAAGGGCCGAAAGCGCAACCGGACACAACGACGGACAAGTTGGACGTCTTTGCGGTGATTTTATAACGTATGCTAGCTTTGCGCTGCGAACAGTACTCGAAGCAGCCAGAGCACAACAAAGAGCGGGCTAGTCTATGGCTTTTGAAGATTTTCAAACCAAAGAATCGGTGATAATTGTCTACACCGGTGAGGGCAAGGGCAAAACAAGCGCCAGCCTGGGCTTGATGGTGCGTGCGCTCGGCAATCGCTGGAACGTAGCGTTTGTACAGTTTATTAAGTACTGGGGGGTTGGCGAGCACGTCTTTATTCGCGATATCACGCCGTTATTTAAAGATCAGCTGTATTTCTACAAAGGCGGCAAGGGCTTTTATGGTGCAGGCGAACTAAGCCCACAACAGGTCACACCCGCCCAGCACAAACAAGCCGCCCAAGAAACCTACGACGAAGCCTATAAAGCCGCCACCAGCGGTGACTATAATCTAGTTATCTGTGACGAAATCAGCAACGCCGTGCATAATGGCTTGCTCACCGAAAAACAACTACAAGACCTGATTATCAATCGCTCACCCAAGACCAGCCTTTGCCTGACTGGCCGAGATTTTCCCGAAAAACTACTCGCACGTGTTGACATAGCAACCGACATGCACAAAATAAAACACCACTTCGACGATAAATTCCTAGCCAACAAAGGCATCGATTTTTAATTTTTAGGGGCGAGATCGTCCAATACACGCTGCATCAGCTCGACGGGATAGCGTTGTTGCTCACGCGGAATCAAATCTTCGGAACGAGCAAGACTACGATAAGTCTGTAGCGCTTGATCAAGGTGCTCAAAACCGTTAATTACCGGTGCTTCATTAACTCCCGAACCATCTGGTGCATACAATTCTGTGAGCTGTTGGACGGTATGCAGTTGATAGATATCCTTGTCCTGGCCAATGGTCACAATCGGTGTAGTTTTACGAACCAACGGATGATGTCCGAACATACTCAGACAGTCACCGCAGGGATGCAGCGTAGCACTCGACCGACCGGTTACCGCATGTATCTGTTCAATATTTGTGGTTGCGCTCACCACCAAGCCGAGTGCTCGTGTATAACCTGCTTGCCGAACTCGGCCCAGTGCAGTTTTTTCGGCACAAACTTTCTGTTTTTCTCGTCGTTTTAGATTACCGGCCGCCGCGGTGCCGTGTTCGTCGGTACCAGGGATTACCGCCAGAACAGATGCACCAACGTTAAAACCACGGTAGGAGTGCGCTTGGTCTTCGGCTGCAATGCGCGCTTCGCGGATTAGCTCGGGCAATAGCTCCAAAAATAAACCAAAGCGTTGATATGCTCGTCTACTATATCCTTCACCCACTGCATCTGGTAATGCCATGTAATATATAATAGCATAAATTCTTCTTAATACAAATATCTCGGAAATCATTAGCGTGGCTATTGGGACGATTTGCTACAATACACATCATGAGCAAGCAGCGGTTATATTTATTTGTGGGCTATCCGGGAGCGGGCAAGACAACGGTATCACGGATTATCCAGGCCAAAACTGGTGCCGTGCACTTGTGGGCAGATCACGAACGACAAACGATGTTTGGCAAAGCAAAGCTGTCCGATAACGAAACCACACAGCTGTACGACCATTTGAATGATATGACAGATACACTATTGGGCGAAGGCAAAAATGTCATTTTTGATACAAACTTTAATTTTTACAAGGATCGTGAATATTTGCGTCAACTGGCCGCGAAACACGGTGCCGAAATAGTATTGGTTTGGCTGCAAACACCGATTGATATCGCACGCGAACGGGCAACACAGCAGGCCGATGGCCGCGACACGCGCGTTTGGGGTAACATGCCGCTTGATGATTTTGCGCGCATCAGCGACAACCTGCAGGCACCCATTGACAGCGAGCGGCCAATTATTCTTGACGGCTCACACCTGAATGAACAGATCGTGAGCAGCAAACTAACCCTTTAATTTAATGTTTTCTACATTATTGACACGTACACTTTACGGGATGCGTGTACCCCGTAAACAGCGTAAACTGCTTTTGCTCATTGTGTTTGTGCTCACTTTGGTTATCTATATCGGCCAACAACGTGGTTGGTTTGACGGTATTCAGCAGGCTGCCGAAGTAAATCAGCCTGGCCTGTACACTGTAACGAAATTTGACGACGGCGACACTATTCAGGTCGACATGAACGGCAAGACCGAAACCCTGCGCTTCGTAGGCGTAGATACCCCCGAAACACACGATCCGCGCAAGGCAGTCCAATGCTACGGGCCAGAAGCGTCGGCCTACACCAAAAAACTGATTGGCAATAGCCGCGTCCGGCTGGCATCGGACCCAGACAGCACCAATCGTGATCGTTACGACCGACTGCTACGCTACGTCTACTTGCCAGATGGCACGCTCGTCAACGAAAACCTTATCCAAAACGGCTACGGCTTTTATTATCCATATTTCCCATTCACCAAATCAGCCCAATTCGACCATGACGAGCAGACTGCCAAAGCCGCCAACAAGGGCCTGTGGGCGCACTGCAAACCAACACCCACCGATGGCGGCGGCTACACTTCTAACAACCGAGGAACCTAGTCAACAAATAGGGCGGGATTTACCCGTACTGGTGTGTCGTTTTGTAGTAATTTCTTGATTGAAAAGCGCTCCAGTTCAGGATCGTAGCCACGATACAGCACGCGGAATAACGGGTAGGCAGCAATCAGCGGCAAAATGACAGGATACATATGGCGACCACGTTTGATGCCATGGGCAGAGTAGGTTTTTGGGCACAGCCAAAAATAGGCAGCAAATGACGCGAACGAACTACCTGCCTGGCGATAACTAATTGCAGCCGTTAAACGCTCATCGAATACAACACGACTCCCAAGCTGGTGAGCATGAATCGATAAGTCAAAATCTTCGTGCACGCCTGATTTTTGGCAAAGCGCATGACGAGCGGCCTGCCAAGCCTCGCGACGGATTGCCATGTTGGCAGCCTGCAGCGGCATATGTTTACCCAAAACGGCGGCGTAATAACGGCGTAATAACAGATCGGAGAAGTTAAAAAGTTTGGGCAAAGCGATTTCGTAATATTCCATGCTGCCCGTCACGGCCGATATGGATGTGTCGGTAAAAATAGTGCGCACTTTTCTGGACCAATCTTTTGGCAGGCGCGTATCCGCATCAATACGAGCGATGATCGAACCGGTTGAGGCCACAAAACCACGTTCACGAGCAAACACCACGCCCTGGTGTGATTCTTGCAGCAGGATCACCTCAGGAAACTGCGCTACAATTGCCGCAGTGTTATCAAACGAATTATTATCAACCACAATGATCTCATGAAACGGCTCAATCTGCGCAAGTGCCGCCCGCAAGCAGGCTGCCAAGTGGCCTTCTTCGTTGTAAGCTGGTATAACTAGACTAATCCGTAAGCTTGGCATTATTATATTCTATCCTATGAAAACTAAAACATCGTACATCCCACACCTGAAGCGAGCCTTAACATGGCCGTTGGACAAGCTAAGCCGCTACTGGAAAGGCGGGCGTTGGCATAAGTTTCTGGTGATTATGTTTAGTATTGGGCTGCTCTCCTTGGGCACAATGTACGGCATTGCACGCTGGTACATTTGGAGTGAACGAAACGTGCCGCTGACCATGGGAGTTAGTTTTATACCGGATTACGCCAGCTATTTGGGCGTTAACCCACAGCAAACCATGGACGGACTTATTAATGATGTGCACGTCAAACAGTTTCGCCTAACCAGCTACTGGACCGATATCGAGCCAACACCCGGGCACTACGACTTTACACAGCTCGACTGGGAGTTCCAAAAAGCCGAAGCCGCTCACGCCAAAATTACCCTGTCACTCGGCCTGCGCCAGCCGCGTTATCCAGAATGTCACATGCCAGATTGGGCAAGCAAAGAGCCAGTGAGCCAGTGGGAACCGCAGCTCGAAAGCGTCATCACCGCTGTCATGAACCGCTACAAAAACTCACCAAGCCTGCAAAGCTATCAGCTCGAAAATGAATACCTGTTGCACGGCTTTGGTACGTGCACCAATTTTGACCGGCAGCGCTTAGTCGACGAATTTAATCTCGTCAAAAAGACCGATCCAAACCATCCCGTTATCATCAGCCGCAGCAACAACGACCTGGGTGTACCACTAGGCCAACCAACACCCGATGAATACGGCGTAAGTATCTACAAACGCACCTGGGACAGCACGCTACACACCCATCGCTACCTAGAATATCCGTTCCCAGCCTGGTATTACGCATTCCTGGCAGGCGTCCAAAAGATCATCACAGGTAAGGATATGATCGTCCACGAGCTCCAAGCTGAAGCCTGGGCACCAAATGGCAAAAACATCCCAGATATTAGCCTAGCCGAGCAAAATAAGTCACTCGACGCCAAGCGCCTGCAAGATCGCTTCAACTACGGCAAAGGCACCGGCATGAAAACCATCTACTTCTGGGGAGCCGAATATTGGTATTACCGGAAAGAAGTTCTCCATGACCCATCTCTCTGGAATGTGGCCAAACAAGAGTTCTCAAAAAACTGACACAAAAGTTATCACTAACTAGCGTAACTTCTTAAAATCAGGCATACTGGGTACCATGGCAAAGAAAAAGCCCAACCAGCAAAAGGTGATTAGCAATCGGCGAGCACGACATGATTATGAGCTCGGCGATAGTTTGGTTGTGGGCTTAGAACTGACTGGTCGCGAAACCAAAGCCCTACGCATGGGTCATGGCCAATTACGAGGATCGTACGTCACCGTAAAAGGCGAGGAATTATTTCTAATTAATGCTGCCATCAACGGCACGAATGGCATTCCAATTCCCGAAGACGAGCAAAGCCGAGCCCGCAAACTCCTGGCCAAACGCCGCGAAATCAACGCCCTGATCGAAGGCAAACAACAGGGGAAAACCATCGTACCACTCGAAATGCTCACTGGCGGTCGTTACATAAAATTGCGCATTGCCATCGGCCGAGGCAAAAAACTCTACGACAAACGCCAAACACTCAAAAAGCGTGACGAAACCCGTAGCATCAGTCAGGCATTGAAAACATTTCGAAATTAATAATACTACCCGTGAACTACTCGAGCATAAGCGGTATACTATGCAGAGTAAGCAGATTATTCCTAAACGATTATGACCGTACCGTTTTCATCAGCCGAACTCAAGCAGCGTATCCGTTGGTACATTAAAGTACGTTGGTGCTATCTGGTCGCAATTGCAGTGCCCGCACTTATTGCGTTAATCATCCAGCACGGCATTGACCATCAAGTCCTGCTCGATATAAAAATCGCCAGTGGGGCATTGCTCCTAAATGGCGTAATGGTTATTGCTAGTCATTTGCGAATACGCCGCGAGAAATTCTTTGAAGTACTGGCCATGGGTCAAATTGTCTTTGACATCGTGCTCATGACTGGTGTGTTCTTCTTTAATGGTGGGCTCGAATCGCCGATTGCCATGCTCTACTGTATTCCGATTTTGATGGCTGGCGCACTCCTTGGGCCCCAGGCAGTGTACACAACCGGCGTGTCGGCAACCACCATTTTTGTTATCCTGACGACACTTGATTTTGCCAATGTCCTGAAGCCAGATAACATCGTTGCCCCACAGCTCCACGACAATCCAAACAACCTTTTCCCAAGCATGATCACCACTGCCGCAGTCATGTTAACTATCACGGTCATTGCCGATTTTGTCGGCCACTTGGTACGACAGCGGAGCCTGCTGGCACTGGAGCTCGAAAGCGTCAATATCGAAAAAGCCAAGATCGAAGCAATTATTAAAACCATGGGCAACGGCCTAGTGGCAACCGATCCAGCTGGTGTTATTACACTGGTAAATGACAATTTCGAGTACCTGACTGGCTGGCAGCGCCATGAAGCAGTTGGCCATCAATTGGACGATATACTGCCGATGCTCGACGAAAACGGCAAACGTGTGCCACCAGCCGACCGTCCGAGTCTTCATATTTCCGATCTGGAAAGCACCAATGGCCGCGTGCGTTCGGTGACACACTACAGCTACGTCCGTAAAGATGGCACGACATTTCCGTTTACCTCCCACATTGCACCAATTGTCTTTAAGCGACAAATCATTGGCCTGACAAATGTGTTCGATGATGTCACGGCGTCGCAAAAACTAGATCAGCTTAAAACAAATTTTGTTGCGCTGGCATCACACCAATTAAAGACACCAATTGGCGAGATAAAAGGCTACGTCGACAACTTGCTCTACGGCGTAGGCGGCAAATTAACCAAAAAACAAACCGAATACTTGGGCCTAGTGCGTGACATAAGCGAGCACTGTACCAAACTTGTTACCGATCTGCTCGATATCACCATATTGGAACGTGGCAACTCAACACTCGATTTAAAGCCGGTCCGATTGTCACCAATCATCCAACAGCTGGCACACATTTATCATGATCGGCTGGCTAAAAAGGGCCTGTCACTACACATTGTAAAGCCGGCTCACGAACTCACGGTTGTAGCAGACAGCGATAAGCTCCTCGAAGCCCTGGGCAACGTACTCGCCAACGCCATTGCCTATAGCAAGCATGGTGATGTCACGATTCAGACCGAGGCCACAAAGGACTTTGCGCTCATCAGCATCAAAGATAAAGGCAAGGGTATGGATAAGGCTACTGTTAGCGCACTGTTCGACAAAGACGAATTGCTGTCGGCAGCACCAACTGCCGAGGGCGGTACAGGCCTAGGATTGTACCTGGCCAAACATTTAGTAGGCTTGCAAAACGGCAAGATTAGCGTCATCTCTACCTCTGTTAAAGGCACAACTATTTGCATTAAAGTTCCACTCATGAAAGGATAAGAAGTATGAACGATGCTGGACTACACAGTACCAACGCCAAAAAGATTCTGATCGTCGAGGACGAGTTGCCATTTACCCAGATTTATCGCGACGCCATGCACATGTACGGCTACAACGTCATCGAGGCAGAGGACGGCGAAGAAGGCTTACGCATGGTCAAGGTTTACAAGCCAGACCTAGTGCTGCTTGATTTAATTTTGCCCAAATTGAACGGCTTCGATGTGCTGCAGCAAATCAAGGCCAGCGATGAACTCAAGGATATTCCAGTTATTGTCTATTCGATTCTCGATGACAAGCCGAACATCGAACGCGCCATGAAACTTGGCGCCGTCGACTTTACCTTTAAAGGTCAAACGCCAGCCGTAGAAGTCGCGAACAAAATTCGTGCCATCTTAGATCCCAAAGAAAAATAATGAGCAGCTCTAGCCCCACACTCAAAATCGACCTGCGCATTGTCTGCGCCATTTTGGTGCTCATTATTGCTAGCATGCTTGGCATCTGGCGGCCATGGCAAGACACTAGCGCCGCGGATACAACGCGCAAAATTACCATTACCGGTGATGCAACGGTCAAAGGCGTTCCGGACGAATTTGTGTTCTACCCGTCATTCGAGCGTACCGGTACGGACGTTACGTCCATGAAAAACGATCTCAATACCTTTGGCACCAAGCTAGTGGCCGACATGAAGAAGCTCGGCATTGCCAGTAGTGATGTCACCCTCGACAGCAGTTCGTACGACAACTACACCACCGACATTACCGACGGCAGCAGCCAAATACTTAGCCTGCAAGTCACCATAACTGTACCGTCCAAAGATCTAGCGCAAAAAGTACAAGATTACCTAGCAAGCACAGATGCCAAAGGCCGGCTGACCGCACAGCCACAATTCTCAACCGCAAAGGAAAAAGATTTGCAAAATACCGCTCGCCAACAAGCCGTCACCGATGCTCGCAAAAAAGCTACAGAAACCGCCAGCAACGTTGATGCCAAACTCGGTAAGGTTCTAGAAGTTAACGACCAGCCAACGTACAGCGGCGGAGGCTGCGGCACCGGCACCATATGCCCACTCAACGCCACCCAAAACTCACTAACCAGTGGCAACACCCAAGCCAGTCTACCCGTCACCCCTGGCAATGACGAAGTCTCAAGCAGTGTGCAAGTTGTGTTTGCGCTAGATTAAGCTTTTTTGACAATAAAACGCTCATCTTTCTGTATAATCTGTTGCTTCATCAGAGAAGGTTCGCTATAATTCACGAAGTTCTAAACATATAATCCGGGGTAGCTCAGCGGTAGAGCGGGTGGCTGTTAACCACTAGGTCGAAGGTTCGAATCCTTTCCCCGGAGCCAAACAAAGGCCATCTCGCAAGAGGTGGTTTTTGTTTGGCTCTTACTTCAGGCGCGAGAACCAGCTTTTTGCTGCCAAGCAAAACTGGTTCGGTAGAGCAAAACCACGCACAGGAATTCATTCCGAGCATGGTTTTGTGGCAGAGCGAAGCGACCCAGCAGCCGGAGCCAAGCCTAACTACAGTTCAAGCTACAAACCAAACACTCGGCTACTTGACCCCAAACGAATACAAGGCCAAACTAGAGGCAGAAGTGTCCTCGATGTAGTGAACCTCCACAAACCATTGACATGATACGTTCTAGTATGATACTCTTTAGGTACAAAGAAGCAGTCCCGAACTGGTACCGTATGGTACGCTTTTCCGAAAGGAATAGGGGCTGTTTTCGCTTTCTAGCCTACTTTAGGATTGTCGCACTTCTGCAAGGTGCTTTTTCAAGATGTCTACGTAGTCATTATGGTCGGCTTTATTGGTCTGCGTTGAGCGAAAGATGGAGCTTGCCACTAAATCAGCAAGCTGGACAAGCACGTTTTCTTGGCTATCAGTAAACTTAATGTCGGCAATTTGACCAGCAGGGACATTAGCTTTCTTTCGTACTTGTGAGATAGCACGCTTGGTATAGTTCGTACCCTTGTAGCCGTCAATCTTGATAGAGGCTTTTTTGAGCGGAATAGCTTTGAGCAGTTCGCTGATACTGTCGTTATAAAGGTTTTTGGGCATTGAGCTGAACTTGGCTTTGTTCACGACAATGGTGTAAATGTCGAAGTCATACTGAGCTACGAGGCGTAGCACTTGCTTGATGTAGTCTTTTTTAGTTTTACTGAACTTATACTCGTGGTCGTCAGTCCAACCAAGTTGACGGCGAAACTTACGCATGGCAAGGGCAGCTTCTTCGGCAACCAAGTCATCGTTGAATACGACTGCCGCCATCACAAAATGACTGCTGGAATGGCTTTTGACACCTGGGTCGCCACTATCGTCTATAAATACAAGCTGTTTTGTCTTCATAATAAGTCCGTCCCTGTATTATACTGCAATCAGCAGTTCCTTGATGGCGTTTAGTTTATAGTCATCAAAGCCAGCACTAGCCTCTCGCAACGTGTCGGCTACTGCGAGCCAAGCCTAATTACAATTCAGCAGCAGAGGTAAACTATCAGACTTTTACACCGATAGAGGAACGTCCTCTATCGGCATTATCCGGAAGTCTTTTTGTTTTGTTACAATTAGCTGATGAGTACCGCATACACAGAATCAGTTGGAAGAGCTAAAAAACTTTATGAAGAATTTTACGACGTCATCCATAACTGGGACCATTCAGTACGAGTAGCAGCTAATGCAAGTATGATTGCCGATAATATTGGCTATGAGGATAAAGACTTCTTAACACTATGCGCTCTTTGGCATGATGCAGCACGAACTCGAGGCGTCGTCGAAGGTCATGAAGAAGCGGGAGCGCTTTTGGCTAAGAAAGATTTACTTGATCATGGCTTTGATAAAGAATCCGCCGAACGAGCCTATACAGCAATTCGGTTTCATAAAAGTTCATCCGTTCCTACAACCATTGAAGGAAAAATCATCCGAGATGCTGATAAGCTGGATATCTTTGAAGTGAAACGATGGCAGAATTGTGCGGAAGCGGGTTGGATCAAAGAATATGCTGATGACTTACGAAAGACAGTTGCGGCACATGGTAAATATCCTGATGCATATACCTACGACATTACAAAAGAAGAATTCGCAAAAAAACTTCCTGGTTTTCTTGATTATTACAACTCGGCAAGAGAACAACTCCCAGAATAGCTGCAAAGTGCGTCCACTAGCGCGAGCCAAGATTCAGCAGCAGAGGTAAACTATCAGGCTTCTACACTTATAGAGGAGCGTCCTCTTTCCGCTCATATTACCAATCACACGCAATAGCTTTATTCGGTCTGCCATTTGCGACCGACGGAATAATAGTTAAATGCGACCGGTTTTTGTCTAATTGGTTTATAATCAAAATTGTCTTACGCTGCATCAGATTTTAATCTGTACTTCGACGTACGGTTTAGCCATGAAATGGCATCCGTACGAAACCAGTAGGCTAAACCTGCTGTGGCGTAAGACACCTAGTACGGGTGCCTTTTTTATAATTGTGGTATAAATAATATTAAACATAAGGGAAATCATGTCGAAGTACAAATCCGAGCGTTCACTGTCACCTGTAAATTATCAAACAGCATCGGTTGAATACAAACACATGGGCTCTTCATATGGAGAAACCGGCATTATATGCCGAAACAAAAAAACTGGGGATGAAGCACTTGCCAAGTGGGAGGAAATTAAGCGAGTCACCATAGTGCGGAACAGTCACACCCTTGGAATTGTGCATTTTATACTAGTAATAATATTTTTACGTGGCATAATCTCGGCTATATTTTTCCCTCACCTGATCTTTCACTTGTTTAATAAATGGACAATCAAATGGGCTGGATTCATTGAAGTTGAGCAAAAAGATGGTCAGATATTCTGGTTGACGCCAGCGGGTTGGACAAGATTAGGATTTCACATCAGCGAAGCCAATACCATATATACGAACATGGGGTCATATACCAAGTTGCCAGATTTAGAGATAATCGACCATAAAGATTATCAGTCAGGTCGTGAGGCATAATCCGATGGCAAACGATAGCAAAGCCCAGCTCAGTCAGGATTTAGCCAATCTAGATGCTATGCGGTCGAGCCCTACAACAGCGGTCAATCCTAATCAGAAAAAAAGCCAAAAACTGAAATCAAAAAAACGGACAGCTGTAAAACTCTTAATTTTCGCGGCGGTATTTATCGGTATTTCAGTAGTTATCGGATTATTATCAAATTCCAATAGCACGTCTCGAACATTCACAACCTACACATCTCCCGATAACCTGTTTTCGGCATCTTTTCCAGGTACTGTTGATGTAAGTAAAAGTACCGAGCAGGTCAGCGGAACATCGGTACCACTTGTTGAATATGGATCCGATATCAATAACAATACAGTGGCCTATATGGTGCAGGTCGTAGATTACCCGTCGTCCGATTTTGACCTCTCCCAGGCCAGTTCATCCGATGAATTAGATGGTGCAATAAACGGAATGACAAGTGAAAAAGGGGCGTCGCTTGTGTCCAAGTCAGATAATGAGAAGTTTCAAGGCTATGATGCTAAAGAAGGTACGCTCAGTGTTTCCCAAGATGGAAGTACATACACCATGTATACTATGAATTTCATCAAAGGCAATAGTCTCTACACACTCATGACTATTGGAGAGAGCAAAGATAATTATACAAAGTTTACTAATTCTTTTAGTTTCAATTAGGGTCACCCATGGAAGAACAATCATCAAAAGCAGAGGACGCAGTTGATAATTTATTTACCGAAATTTTAGCCAACGATGTCGGCCGAACCGAGCACTACCAAGCAAAGCTTGATTTTTTGTTTGAAAAACTGGAGCAACATCCAGCCTTGCTTGGTTATAAGGCATATAAAGTCCACGTTGCTCAAGCTTACGTCTACTATCAGCAGCAACTATTATCAGATGCGCTAAGTAACCTTCAAGCCGCTGAAACTCTACTGGGCGATCACCAAATGCAAAAACCCTATGCTCGTGCCGATGAAAAAATAACCGGCTACATTCGTGCATATGTTAAGAAAGATACGCGTACTCAAGCAGTCAAAAATGTTAAAAATACGGCCGTTCGTACATTCCTTGCTTCACTAGGCTTTTTCGCTGTTGGTGGTATATTAACCGGTATTACGTATTCGCTTGCTAAGCCTGGTTCGACTTATCTAGTTACCAGTGGTCTGTTTATTGTCGGAGCATTCAATCTATTAGTATCTATCATCAATTTTTTCAAATGGATGGGGATGAAAGCCATTCATAGGTAAGGCTCCGGATTAAACTCTTTTTAGTAATAGTTCAAAATATTCGGTACCGCCAAATATTTTGAACTATTACTTAAGCCGGCATAATGAATGTTGTATAGTACGGACAAAAGAGGTCTATATTTATAGTATGTATAGGTTGGCTCGGAGGACGTTCCTCTATAGCACTTTGAAAACACCGAGTCCTAACTACAGCATTTCAACGCTACTGCGTGATCTATCGGTGGTACTTCTGTCATGTAACCCATATGAGTAAGCTTAAAGTAATTGAACCTACTTATAAGCCTAAAACCTTAAAGTACTTTAATGCAAGCATATATTTCACAATTTGGCTTAGCGCAGAAATGCTCGTGTCAATTTATTTATAAATAAATAATTCTTGCATTAATAATATATTGCCCAATAAGTGCAAACTCATCTGTTATTATGATGTTATGACATGGGTTCTAGGAAAACCGTTCCACCAAGACGCGTACGTTTATTCTTTGCTTATTTCAGATGTCTGCGTTACCTATACCGACTCAACTACTGGCAAAAAGATATGTAAAGACTGCCTACTAAAAGTTCATGACATATCTACAGAAAACGGATTAATTGTCGGATTTGCTGGGCGAGTTGAACATGCTTTTAATATCATCGATGACATGCGCATACTCGCGGCTAGCATGTCCCTTAAAAGTGCCAACCGCAAATTTGACGTTTTAGATTTTATTATCGAGTGGCGAAAATATACAACTCAGAACAAGAAGCATCTATACCCCAATGACAACGAACATGGCGTTCACATGTTGATAGCGGGTAACCATACCGAAAACAATTCTACCGGGAACAAGTACATACCCTGTGCTGTATATAAAATTGAAGCACCCGACTATCGCCCAATGTCCGTACACCCTTTTCATTGGATGGACATTGGTTCTGGTAAGAGCATGACTGTTTGCAAGCAAATTGCCGATCAGCTATCGAATGATTTTAGATTTAGGGTTTTGGCAATAGACAATAGCCCAACTGATATGGTTGATTTTCTCGCGCCAAAGATCTCGGCAGCACTTGAGCAGGGTAAAGTTCAGCCTGGAGTAAGTAAACAGTTAGTAATCGGTATATCAACAGTAGGAGACACTGGTATTGCAGCAACTTTTAGAACTGACAGCGGCAATTCAAGCCCGATGGATAAACTTGCCACGACATATGAGGAACTAGATCAAATGTTATCGGGTGGCGATGCGAAAGCAGTATATTTCGGATAGTTTAACCGAGGTTACTTTTCGATATAGTCTTTGTAACGCAAAATCGATTTGCGGGAACGCCTAATACTTTTATTTTTTCGTTTCGCGTCGCGATGTTGCTGCGTAATATTCATAAGCTTCCAACGAGTTTTAGTGCCTAATGTAAGTTTGTTCCTGCCCATTTGTAGGCCAAGCAGTTCAAACCCTTGTTTACCAATGTGCTTACCATCAGTATTGAAAGTTTCTCCGGAGTGGAAGACAATTTTGGTTTTCTTTTCATTCAATGGCAACTTTTGATTTTTGTCTGATTCCAGAATTGCTTTTACTTTAGGGTACAGCCTCATCATCGCTTCTTTAGTTGCGCGACTTGCCGTAATACCGATGTCATCAACGTAGATAGCCACTCGTGGGTCTTTGCCTCTTAGTTCCTTACGGACTCGCCGTTCAAGTTTGATAAATGCGTCAAGATTGCACCACACCGCGAGTCGCGGGGAAGTTGGGAAACCACGGGCAATTGTTTGATATTTTTCGGGGGTATCTTTAGCCCCATAATAAACGCAACAAATGTCAGCAAGTAACTTTGCTGCGGCCTTACTACATCCTGCTTTGTCTAAGAAAAAGTGATAAACCCGATCGTAACTGTTCTGTTCGAAGAACTTTGTAATATCAAGCTTTAGCATAACTCGCTTGCGCTTGTTGCCGAGGAGATGTTGGACGGCTCCTTTGTGGTTTTTGCCACTCAGCCCGCCAAAGAGAAATGGCGGCAGTAATTTGTCGTTTGGCTTCAGCACCTCTCCATCAATCAGCTTCAATAATTTCCCGAGATCCGATTGTGAAGCGTCGCGCACCCATTTACCTTTATCGGGTTGTGAATACTTTGGATGGTCGCGCCAGTATGAATCGTGATTTTTCTGAACATCGTTTATTAGCGCAAGTGCTTTTTCGTAAGGCAAACGTTTATTGCTTATGTGCTTAGCTAATTCGTTTTTACCGCGAATGTTTAATTGAGGGTAGCGATTAGCTGGCATGTTTTTTTAGCAGTTTAGACCTGTCCTTAATCAAATGTTCTTGCAATTTAGTGCCTAGAGCTAAGAATTGTTTTTCAACCCTCGACATGTCCTTATCCCGAACATTGTCACCGTATAAAAATGGAGTGATGGATGCAGGATGCACATTGAGCCTATTGGCTAGCTTCTCTAATAGATTTTTTGAAACGGGCTTTTGACCACTTTCAACCATTGCAATAAGTATTGGAGAAACTTTCAATTCCACAGCAAATTCAGCCTGTGTGAGACCGGCCTCGGTTCGAATCTTTTTAATGAGTGTAGGGAATGAATACATAAGCTTTATCAACGACTACGAGCCGGATACTACCCGATCAAGTCGCGGAGTATCCGTACTATTTGCGCGATTATTTTCACAATCTGCAGAATAGTCCGTAATACCCTCACGCACCTGACCATCATGGGTCATCTCCGGCTCGCTATACGGATACCACAATTCAGTTGGTAGAGAGCGTAAACGATCTTCCGCCATAATGGTGGCCTCCTTTTTAGCTAAATCTGGCAATTAGTTAGTAAAGCAGGACATCTTACTCTCGTGGCTATCATCGTGTATCGATCGGGAAAGGTATCCGGTAATATCACAAAATCGGGTTAAAGTGATGATAGCCACGATTTGGATAGTCCCAGTGCAAGTGCAAGCTCTCTAGCGAGCCAGAGTGCGAGTCAAGCGACGTCAACCAGAGGAACAGAGCCACCCGACAGCCAGACGGCCGACGGGAGCATGACCCAGGTGACAATTCCCTAAGCATTAAAGCGGTGGGTCAGATATAGCCTTGCGGCACATCTAAATATGTCGATAAGATAGCAGTTGTGCTGAATTGATTTTTTAAAGTGCCAGTACCTTAAATATATACGAAACGTATAACTTTTGTCAACTTGAAATCAAAAAATTTTGTGCGCGCACTAAGTACAAAGAAGACAAAAGCAAAAGAGAAGGTGGGAGTAAGTTTATTGCCGGTTAATCACGCGGGTGAAGTCGCACAAGTTCTTGTCGACATCATGCTAGTTGCGTATAGTCATGGCACAATATTCAACAATGTACGACGCCTTGTCCTGCGGACACCACGAAACTAGAGGGGGGTAGGCAACTCTTGCATAGAGATGGAGCAAGTGTTTCAGACTTTTACCCCTGTTAGCTGTTTAAATGCTAAAGCACTAAAACGGCTAAACCTTATCTGTCCGTCATCCTCAAAGTTGCGAAGTGTTTCCACTAGCCGGAGCCACAGATTTCGTGTTCCAACTAGTTCTGTAATTGCGGGAATAGATATTTTACCGAGCTAGGATGAATTATTTTTATATTGTTCCACTCTTTGAGAGAACGTAAGTCTTTGTCAGCGCTGATTATTAAATCAGCTTTACATTCTAGAGCACACTCGAGAATTTTATTGTCATCTGGATCATTCTTTATGGCGTCCACTTTTTGGGTTGGTCTTATAACCGTAATGGCCTCTTCTATTCTATTGATCCATTGCACGACCGCTTCTTTGGGAAAGAAGAACTTATTCTCTAGTTTACCTTGGAGTTCAAGTAAGATTTCGGGCGAACTGAAATAGTTCGCCAAATTCTGTGCCGCAGAATCTTCAACTATACGATATAAAGCACTTTGTGGGTTCAGGGCAGCCGCAACGTAGATATTCGTATCAAGTACTACCGCGAGTGGCTTCATCCCAAATAATCTTCGACTTCATCTATATTAGTAAGATTTAGTTCGTCAAATTTGGTACGAATTTGTGCGGACATATCTTTCCACGTTCTTTCCCATGCTGCTTGTTTTAAAAGCCTGCGAATCACAACGCTTTTAGAAACGCCGTCCTCCTTGGAAAACTTCTCAATTTCTTTTTTTAAAACTTCATCGAGTGAAATGCTTATTGTTGTCATGCTGTAATTATAATAATCAGATTATTATTAGTCAATAATTTTTTTGTTAATTTAAAAACTTCTTTATAACATCGGGGTCTTTGGTCATGCTTCCGTCTAGGGTTATATTCCAGAACTTGACGCTGGGCCAGACCAAGCACCGACAGAGGTAGACCGGGTTCCTAGACCGGTCTTTCTTTATTTTTAAGGGTTTCTTCTTAAAATTTCACCCCTGTCAGCGGTTCGAATCCAATTCCTGTTAATGTCAGAATGGGTTGGAGCTGTTCAAATATCTAGACTTATGAAAATTAACTCTGTTACTTGGTTTCAGAAGAGACCAGTCGGTCTACGGCGACCAAGCAGCGCGACAGCCGACCTAGTTCCGTGACCTGTCCTTGACTTAGATTATATTTGTCAGAGGTGCTTCGTTATTTGTATTATTTTGCGTTTTCGAAAAAATCAACAAACTCATTGGAGAACTTTGCAGCATTTGCATCAAACCAGGCGTCCATTTTCTTAGCATCCAGCCCAAATATTGGTCCTGAGTCGGGCAAAAATAACGCTTCGTACTCAGAACCATAGCCGAGCCGAATTGCTAAAATACTATACCGCGCGCCTATATTATCGTTCAGGTTGGAAGCAAGTAGCTTCCGGTAAATCTCTAGCGATAACCTAATATGATCCTGCTCCCATTGCAGTAAGGCAAAATTACATAGTGCCCGGATGATATGTCTGTTTTCAAGCCAGCCCCACAGTAAACTTTTTGGATAATCCCCGTCTATATTTGCGACCATTTGCACCGCCTTGAGATATGTCTCCCACACTAAACGTGAATAGTCTTCGTAATTTTCTGCATCATATTCGATCTGAGCAAGGTACAAATATGAATCAAGGAACTGCTTGTCAATTTTGATAAGTTGCCTCAGGGACTGTTTAGTTTCCGTCAAAGAAACTTGCCCAGCTTGAAATAGTTCGGTAACTTCATAGTATTCATCCATGACGGTCCGATTTTTATCCGTAAACTCTGCAAGTTGCCGAACCCTCTTGGGATTACCTTTTAAGAGCGCGATATCTCCACGTTTTAACGGTTTGGTTGCTTTTTCTGCTCGGGCTTTTGATACTCTTGGTTCATACACTTTTAACCTCTCTATGCGCTTAATTATTCCAGATACAGCTTAGAGAACTTCTCTCCATCAATAACTTGCAGCACCGATCCGTCACCAAAAGGGGTGCCATCCGGCATCGTAGAGAATGTATCGATACACCACACTCCGTGTTTAATTTCATAACAAGTCTCACTAGGAGTATGTCCAAATACTTGAGGTGTGTCCTTGTACGTAGTGCTACTACCGGGTCGCGCCCAGATAGGGCTCGTATCGTTCCATAGGCCGCCTACATCTTTTAGACCAGACCACTCATTGGCTATTCCTGCATGAGAATATGCAACACCGTCAATCTCTATAATAACAGGCAAACCAGTAAGCCACTCTTTCAGATTTTTATTTTCTGGGGCATCAATTAAAACGTGCGTCATAGGGTTGTAGCCAGATTGCAATGACGGCGTATCGTTGACATATATGTAGTCATGATTACCTATAACTAACTCAATTTTGCTTCGGTTTTGGCTTTGCATATCCTTTAGAGTATTCCAGGTATTTAAAGTATCCTGTGGGCTAGCGTTAAAGTCATCTGCATAATCACCGCAGAAAATGACCTTATCGTAATCGTCCATAACTTTAGCAACTTTCTCAATAATCCAGATTTTTGTGTGAATATCGCCAACTGCCAGTGTTCGTCCCATGTCTATAGCATATCCTATGGCTAACTAGCAGGGCTTACCCGTTAATCTTTCGTATACGCTCTCTTATTGATTCTTGATACTGCGCAGGGTTTTGCATTTGGTGATATGCACGAACGGCGATAACCTCAAAGCGATCATCATCTACAATGTACACAACTGCAACTTTGTGATTTTTCATCTGGATCTTACGCACATCTGGGTCATCCTTAAACACAGCGTTAGCTCGTGGCAAGTTTTGCAGGTTTGTAACAGTTTCCATAGCTTCATCGAAAAACTTCACTGCCGATTTAGCATCCACTAGCTCTTCATAAAATGCCATTAGCTCGGCAATATCGTTCTCAGCATCTTCCGTCAAACTGACACTATACTTTTGCACCAGCAAGTTCCTGGTATTTTTTTAGAATATCTTTCTTGGCGACGCTGAGCGGTATACGATTTTTAGGATTTTTAGCAAGTTTAATGCGTCGCTCCAACTCAAGTAGGAACTCTGGGCTATTTTCATCTACATTAATGACTTTGCTACTCATGCCTTTATTGTACCACTCATCGCCTATAAAATATATGCAAAAACTTGACAAATAACAGAGGTACGCTAAAGTAAAGCGAGCCTAAAAATCAGGCGGCAATTGAGTTCGGTTCGAATCCAGTCAGGGGAACCATGAGCATTATGACCTCTATTATAAGGAGGTCTTTTTAGTTGATTTTGCTATAGTTATCTGATGAATATAATTATTGGTGGCACCCACGGTCTCGGTGCAAGTATTACAAGACAACTTCAAGAACAAGACGAAGAAACTTTTGTAGTTGGCAGAAGTTTTGACGAAGTAAAACACGGCAAGGGTTTTAAAATTGACTTATCATCAGAATCCGACGCGGCATTACTGGGTGAGCGAATCCGACAATTCGATAATACGCCACTTAACTTCTTCTGGATATCAGGATATGGCTATAACGGCGACTTCTCCTCACAAGAATCCCCAGAGAAGATGGCTGCAGTCAATTTCGGAAACGTATTACCAGCTGCACAGGCTGCATTTCGTATAATGTTAGCCTCCGACGCTGATAGTTACTTTGTAGTTGTTAGCTCGACTACTGGCTATAAGGCACGAAAAGACGAAGCAGTATATGCTGGAACTAAACACGCACAGGTTGGCTTCACTAGGAGCCTAGGTCTCGAAAGCGAACGCCTACAAAGCAGCGTTAAAGTTTCATTGTTTATGCCTGGCGGTATGCAGACCCCATTTTGGGACATGAACCGACCGGATAGCTATACTGATTTCCTAGACCCTGCAAAAGTCGCCACACGCATTCTCGAGAAAATCGAATCCCAGGCCGACACTTTTTATGAGGAGGTTATTGAGCGAGGAAGCCTTTAGCCACCACGAGGTACTCTCGCCCGTCTTCACTATATTTTAAGTTACGAAGAGCAACCAATAGCGAGAGCCAAGACGCTTATGCTTAAAAACTTCTTCGGAAGTCTTTCTGCTATCATAGGTTTATGAGAAAAGTATTTCTTTTTATGATGACCACGCTTGACGGCTACTTCGAAGGCCCGAATCACGACATAAGTTGGCATAATGCCGATAACGAAGAGTTTGCCAAATTTGCAGAAGACCAACTCGATGAGACGGATACGCTTATATTTGGCCGAAGAACGTATGAATTGATGGCCGAGTTTTGGCCTTCCGAAGAAGCAATCAAAGCAGAACCCGGAACCGCCACCAGAATGAATAGCCTCAAGAAAGTCGTATTTTCGCACAACCCGATAAGCACAGATTGGCAGAACGTAGAATCAAGTAACAATGTAGTCGAAAAAATGCACCAACTTAAAAATACACCCAGCAAAGACATTGCCGTACTTGCCAGCTCGAACTTATGTCTTACGCTTATCGAAGAAGGTCTGCTCGAAGAAATCAGGGTTATGGTCAACCCAATTATTCTAGGCAAGGGAACACCCCTGTTTGACGGCACGGACAAGCTGCTACAGTTCACCCTAAAGGCCTCTAGGGCCTTTAACTCGGGTAATGTCCTCCTAACTTATGTCTGTTAGTATTGTGCCGAGATCAAGTAGTGTTTTCGTGACGGCCAACAGCACTCGATGAAGCCAAGAGACAGGCGGCCGATCGTAAAAGCTGTCAATGCGATTTTTATAGGCTTTTGGTATAAACTCTTTCCTATGGGCATAGGAATAGTCAGTGCATAATTTCTTATTGGTTCTTAGCGTCTTCTTAGCCTCCATCGTCGAAGGAGTTGAAGCGTTAACAATCGTGCTAGCCATGGGCACAACTCGTGGCTGGCGCTCGACGTGGTATGGGGTCGGGGCGGCTACAATTGTGTTGGGTATCTTTGTGGCTGTATTGGGTCCGGCACTGACACTCATTCCTATCAATGCTTTGCGGCTCATTGTTGGTAGTCTTTTGTTAACATTCGGGCTACAGTGGCTTAAAAAAGCTATCCTGCGAGCCAGCGGCTTCAAACCGCTACACGATGAAGCTGCTATTTTTGACAAAGCAGCAGCCGCAGCAAAGCGTGTGAAGCATGCTCAGCAAAAAGCCATGATCGACGACTGGTATGCTTTTACGATTGCCTTTAAAGGTGTTCTACTTGAGGGACTGGAGGTGGCGTTTATTGTCGTAACATTTGGTGCCAATCAAGGATCAATACCACTAGCGGTTATAGCTGCGGCATCTGCCGTAATCGTGATTGTGGCTGCTGGCGTTAAGATCCACAAGCCATTGTCGAAGGTTCCCGAAAACAGTTTGAAGTTTGCGGTAGGCATTATGCTGACCAGCTTTGGAATATTCTGGGGCTCGGAAGGTGCGGGCATAAAGTGGCCAGGGAGCGATGCTGCGTTATTCTGCGTGATAGCACTCATCACTGCAACCGCTTTGGTGCAGGTGACATGGCTGAAACGTCGACATGTTCAATTTACCGGCAACGGAAGATTAGCATGAACATCTTAAAACGATTTGGGTCATTCTGGTATCACTTCATAATTGGTGACGATTGGCGAATTGCAGCAGGCGTCATCATGGGGCTGGCCTTAACGGGACTCTTAGCCCATGGCCTTCGAGTACAGGCGTGGTGGTTATTGCCAGCTCTGGTCATAACTATGCTGAGCCTATCGCTTTGGCTTGCAACACGAAAGAAATAACTTCCGTGGTTGACCATCTTTTCGTCGATGTTAAAGCATAAAGCTTGTCCGGTGGTGGGAGCTAAGCAGCATATTCATTCTTTCATCTTGAGATGTAAAGGGCAGCGGTCTTTTTTTGCTTTCTTTAACATATACATCGATTTTCGAGCGAAAACCTTAACATCGTATTTGCATTTTAAGAAATAAAGCCTATGCTTAAAATATTAATTTCTATAAATAAAAGTAAAAACCATACATGCCAATACCTACACCTGTCATTGAATTAAGAGGCGTCACCAAAACTTATAAATTAGGCGGGGAAACCCTCAATGCATTGGATAATGTAAGTTTAGTTATCCAGCCAGGCGATTATGTAACATTGACTGGCCCTTCAGGCTCGGGTAAATCAACCCTGGCAAATATCATTGGTGGGCTCGACCAGCCAACCAGCGGTACTGTCATAGTTGACGGCAACGATTTATCACAACTTCGTGACGCGCAGCTTTCGGAATACCGTAATCACCATATAGGTTTTGTCTTTCAGTCGTTTAATTTGCAGGGCAATAATACAATTGTCGAAAATGTTATGCTGCCGCTAGTCTTTTCAAAAGTAGGACGCAAAGCTCGAAAGGCTCGCGCCATAGAGTGCCTTCAGGCCGTAGGTCTGGGTGACCATTTGAAACACACTGCGAATCAATTATCAGGCGGCCAGCGGCAGCGGGTTGCCATTGCCAGGGCACTAGCGGTTCGACCCAGCATAATTATTGCCGATGAGCCAACCGGCAACCTTGATAGCGCGAAAGGCAAAGAAATAATGGCACTCATCAACGACCTTAACACGCAAGGCATAACTATCCTCATTATTACGCACGACCAAGAAGTCGCTCGAAAAGCAAAACATATGATCGAAATTCGCGACGGTAAATTATCGGAGCACGGAGCTTAATATGCATTTTAGCGACTACGTAATCTTGGCTTTTCGTAACATTTGGCGGGCAAAATTGCGGTCGGCATTGACTATTTTTGCCGTCGTCATTGGTGCAACAAGCGTCACAATTATGCTAGCCCTAGTAACCGGTGCCAAAAGCTTCTTTTTGGACCAAGTCCAAGCCAACGGGACCCTTCAACAGGTAGCAATTTCACCCCAGCAGGACATTACTAACTTCAATGACGCTCAGCATAATAGCGGCGGCAACTGCAGTACTAATTGCACAAAGTTAACTGATTTGGTTGTTGATAAAGTCAAAGCCATTCCGCACGTCACTGGCGTTGCACGAGTGGCTGGTCAAGGTATGCTTGCGGCCATCGCTTACGGAAACCAGAATTTAAGCCTAAACCAAACTACGGCATATGATGCTAACGGCATTATCGTTAATAATGTACTAGCTGGCCGCGATATCCAGACAAGTGATACTACCGGTGTATTAACAATTACTTCAGATTATGCAGACAAGTTCGGCTTCAAGGGTAATTACGGCGGAATCATAGGCAAGAGTGTTAAGTTGCTCACCCAAGACTTCTACAGCGGAGTAGGCGCTAATATCCAACCACCCCAACAATGTAATGGACCCTGCAACGGCAATAACCAGCCAAATAATAAGCCGACTACCTTAACCGGTACGATTGTTGGCGTTATTGATACCAGCAACAATTCGCAATCTGTTCGCATACCAATAGAGTGGATGCGCGAAATGCAGGAAAATCAAATGTACCAAGTAACTCCCGCCGACCAAGCTGCCAATGCCGCGCAGCAAGCCAAGTGTCAAAGAATAGCTGGCCCCTGCAATATCACGCAGCACATGACACTAACCACCACCGATATGCTTGCCCAGAACGGCTACAGCAGCCTGATTGCCAAGGTCGACAACAGTAAAAATGCCGCCAGCGTTGCCACGGCCGTCAAAAAACTAGGCCTCGGAGCAGCTGATGCAGAGGCTTCAATCAAACAACAGCTCACTATCTTTAATGTCATTGGGTTAGTGTTGGGTGGCATTGGTGGTATTGCGCTAGCCGTAGCAGCAGTGGGAGTCGTTAACACCATGGTGATGGCAATCTTGGAACGGACCCGTGAAATCGGTGTCATGAGAGCCGTGGGCGCCAAGCGCTCCACGGTGCGAACGCTGTTTACTATCGAAGCTGCGCTACTAGGGTTCTGGGGCGGAGTAGTTGGTATAGCGGTCGGTTTTGGCTTAACACGTATTGCAAACATCTTCGTTAACAAACAACTGGTGAGCCAGGGCGTAAAGGCGCACGACATAATCAGCCTACCACCCTGGCTGATTTTGGCCGTCGTAGGCATAGCTACACTGATTGGCATGTTAGCTGGGCTCTATCCCGCAGCTCGCGCAGCCAAATTAAACCCTGTCGAAGCGCTACGTTACGAATAAAGCCCGTAAAAAAGACCTGCCTACACATAGCTTTAATATTCATATTTAAGCTACAAAGTCGTTCGCTAAGGGATAGACGGCGATCAAACTTTTCTATCCGTTACAGAAAACTATATTTAATCTATAACTAAGTAATATGCGAAAATACGTATATTATTGACTTATGCTAGTCAATATAGTACTCTTTAAATATGATACACTCATTCAGCTGCGAAAATTTCTACTCCTTTAAAGACAGAATGGACCTTAGCTTTGTCGCGGACGATAATGCCCCCGACAAGACTACTTACATAAAAGATGCGACTGATACCAGGATTTCTCTATTAGAGTCTGTGATTGGGCCTAACGCATCTGGAAAAACAAATCTCCTTAAAGTGCTGCCTGTTATCAAATGGCTACTAACTGACTCCTGGAATGAGAACCCCACCAGCGAGATCCCAATCAAGCCGTTCATGACCACATCGGAGAATGATCTCACGAAGTTAGGTGTAGTGTTCTCTCTCGGTGAAGTTATTTTTGAATATGATGTCCATCTCACCGCCAAAAAAATCCACTACGAAAGACTAGTGGAGAGAAGCATAACCTCTAAGCGTCGAACCGCAAAAACTCTGTTTGAACGTTCTGGCACCAAAGACGACGTTAGCTACAAGATATCGCTAGCAAACTTTGATGCTCCCCCAGGATTTGAGACTCTAATACGTGATAATGCAACAGCCATTAGTACGGCCTTACGACTGAACCATAAGCTAAGCCGGGAGATTGCAGCCTATTGGCAAACTATTGATTTCAATGTTAAAGAGTCTGGCTACATTGGTGATCAAGTTTTCGGTAGTCATGAAGCACTTTACGGTGCAGTGAGTTATTTCCATCTCAACAAGGATCTAAAAGAAAAAGCTGATGAAATTCTACAAAAGTTTGATCTTGGACTTAGCAACTTCAATATCGAAGAGTCAGAAAACCATCAACTCCAGGTCAGCGTTGTTCACAAATTTGGCAATAAACAACTCCCGCTACAATTAGACTACGAATCTTCCGGCACAAGGAAACTATACGGGCTGCTGAAAATCATCCTCCTTGCACTTGCTAAGGGCTCTATGGCTATCATAGACGAGTTTGATGCGAGTCTACACCCAGACATGATTCAAGAATTGGTCAGCATGTTTGGTGACTCAGATTTAAACTCCAAGAATGCACAACTACTTTTTAGTACGCATAACCATCGCATCCTAGCGCAACTTGATAAATACCAGATTGTGATTACCGAGAAAGAAGATGATGGACAAACGGCCATCTGGCGTCTCGATGAGGTAAGTGGCGTTAGAGCAGGCGAGAATTACTACACAAAATACCTTGCTGGCGCATACGGTGGAGTACCGGATATAGGATAAAATCATGCTGAATCGTCACCCAAGAATCAGTAGGCAAGTTAGACCTACGGCACTCATATACTGTGAGGGTGCGCATGATCTCGCCTTTGTCAGGCACATTAAGAAGCTATACGCTAGTCGAAGTGCAACAAATACACGATTTAAAGCCCAGCAAGGCGGCGGAGGATCTCCCGACTCAATAGTACGGGAGACTCTCCGAATACCTGATGATTTTGATAGATACCTTGTTAAAGTAGATAACGATCGATCACGCGCCGAGCATGATAATGCGGTAGCAATTGCACAGACAAAGGATAACATTGAAATTTGCTGGAATACTCCATGTCTTGACACAATGCTACTGTCAATACTAAATCCAGGTAAAAACTACTCAGGGTATCAATCCAGAACTTGCAAACATGAGTTTCAACGAGATTACATACAGGCCGACAAGCGGCGAACTCCAGCCTCCTACGATCGACATTTCACACTTGAAGTTTTAGAAGAAGCGCGCCAGAAAATTCCCGATCTAGACCAGCTCATAAAATTTTTTGAAGCTTAATCAACGAGGTTAAATGAGCGTACCTAACACTAGCGACGATGCATATGAAAAGCACGGGTAAGCTTGGAGTCGGAGTTTGGGAAACCAGTCACTCTTGATGAGGCAGCATAAAAGAACTGGTATTTAAAAATATGACCTATAAAAATCTACCCCACCGGCAAATCCAACCAACAAGTCCGAGAGTATACTGAAGCCGTTGAAAAGGGTTTTAAAAGCGTGTTTGTAAGACCAAGCCCCTTGGCTGGCGCGTCATACAGATCAGTAATCAAAAAGTTATCGGTACCTTTGCCGACAAAGCTAATGTACTTACCGCGACAAAGAAACAAGCAGCAGCTCTTGGTGGTACGTTCTTTGTTTTTGACAAAGCTGGTGAGCTAGTCGAAAGTCATTAGAAGACTATTCACATATATACGTTGACGTTGGTCTTGATAGTAATGTCGTCGCCCTGGTGCACATCATCAATAGAGCATACTACGCCAATGAGGGATAAGAGCTGAGCAGTTGCAACAATGCGAAGCTGCATGTAGCACTATGGCTTATTCCTTTTTATTGCCAACGCTCGGCGCCAATTACCATAAAAGTGCAGACCGACAACCAACAACAATAAACCCACAACCACCACGATCGACAGGGTAGCATCACGGCGGAACAGGTTCTGGAAGCCTGGGCCGAATGTCTTACCAATCTTAAGGTAAAATAATATCCAAAGTACGGTCGAAACGAAGGTACTGGCAATGAAAGTACGGTACCGCACACCGGAAGTGGCGGCAAAAATGGTAATTGGAATACGCAAACCAGGTATATGCCGGCCGAAAATAATTGTCCAAACACCGTAGCGTGCAAACAGCTTTTCAGCTTTGTCGATGTGGCTCTGGCGCAAAAATATAAAACGGCCAACTGTATTGATAAGCCACTTACCGTAACGGCGCGCCGCATAAAATAAAAAGGTAGCACCCCCTAGCACCGAGACTAAGGCGAGAACAAATGCTTGCCACAGCGCTGCTGAATGATGTTGGCTGAGGCCGTAGCCCACATAAGCAATGATGGCATCGCCCGGAATCAATATCGGCACCCCCATTTCTTCTATCAGTAGGAGCAAGAGTGGCGCTAAAACTATATGGGCCTGCAGAAAGACCTGCAAACTTTCGGTGTAGCGATCTAACCAGGAAAGAAATTCGTGCATTTATTTAAGTTTACCTTAAACCGTAAGGTTTAGCTGACAATGGCATACAACTAGCGTCTTCCGAGACGCCATCATCCACGATTCCAAGGAAGTTTGGCTGTTATATCTTGATATTTTAGACAATGTATGATCTAATAGTAACTATGTTAGAACAATCGAGCTATCTGCAGCAAGTACCACAAACAGATTATGATCGTGCCGTGGATTTAGCCTACGAAGCAAACAACGCCTTCGATATGCGCCAAGACGCAGCCCGTGGATTGGCCGAACTACTGAGCAGTTCGAGAACAGAAGGGGACGAAGCCGAAGAAATGGCAAAGTTACAAAGCGCACAGCAACGCTTCAAGGGCTATCAACTGGCAGCCTCCGTACTAATGCCTAGCCAAGCAGCTTTTGAGATGACCGCTGAACCAGCTAAACCTTTCGCTCACGAAAGCATTTGGGAGGCTATGAGCCGCGAGCAGCGAACCAAAGCTAGCGAACTTCGCACCACCCTTGCAGCTAGTGAGCTCAAAGAGTACGGCGTCACCGAGGACAGCTTGCGCGTTGTCATGACCAAAAAAGATGGCAAGCGAACATTCACTCTTCTGCACACCGGCAACGGTGTCGACATTGGCGACCCCCAAAAAAACTACGACAGAGCAAGAGGCTATGACGCAGTCATGTCCAGGAAGAACGACGACTTATTTCGAGTTACCGTTAACGGAACCACCTACGACGCCCGTCAGGGCATGACCGACGCAGTGTACACGGCAAAGATCGAAGATGCCCGCATGCGACGCGTCAACTTACCAGACAGTAAACAATTATCTCAAGAAACCGACGACGACTGGACATCAACAATGCTCACTGGTGAAGGTCTGACAGCAGACGGTTGCGTGCCAGTTCGGCGTGTTGAAGGCAATGACGTGAGTCACCAGCTGCATCATGCAGAGCACGTCCTCCGAAGCATCCGTGTCTGCCCCGCAGTGGAAATTGGGTAAATAGAGAAAGCCAGTATAAGTGCCGGGCGAAAGTTAGCATACAATAGATACTATGCGTTTGTTAGTTATTGAAGATGAAGCCCGTATTGCACAAGCAATTAAGCGAGCACTGGAGCTGCAACATCATGCAGTAGATATTGTTGATGACGCGGACAGTGGCTTGACGGCAGCAATTGACCCCGACTATGACCTAGTAATACTTGACCGCATGCTACCTGGCAGTATCGACGGTATTGCAGTTTGCCAACAAGTGCGGCAACAAGGTGTTAGTACGCCAATCATTATGCTCACAGCTCTTGGAGAAGTAGATGATCGCGTAAACGGCTTGCAAGCCGGCGCCGATGACTACTTACAAAAACCATTTGCCATGAGAGAATTAATTGCCCGTGTTCAGACGCTACTACGTCGCCCACGACAGACACTCGGCACGATACTTACGGCAGATGACCTTGCATACGACCCTGTAACATTCTCGGTAACACGCGGCGGTAAGCCAGTGGCACTATCAGCAAAAGAGATAAAACTGCTATCGTACTTGCTATACAATCAAGGGCAAGTGCTGAGCAAAGACAAAATTATCAACCACGTTTGGGACGATGACACTATTATCGTTCCGAACACCGTCGAGGTGTATATGGGCTACCTACGCCGCAAGCTAGATACAAGCTTTCCCGACAAGCCACCGCTTATTCACACGGTACGTGGTTTTGGCTACCGACTGGGAGTGAAGTAAGTAATGTTTCGGTCAGCGACAGCTAAACTTACGTTATGGTACGTACTGTTGGCAAGCTGCTTATGCATACTCTTTAGTGCCGTTGTATATCACCTTTCAACTGAAGAACTTGGCGAAGCACTGAATCACCAATACAACAGCTTCGTTGATAACGACCATGACAAGGATAACATTCCGCCACCTCACTCAGATATACAGCGGCACGGGCGGCATTTGCTTGGTGAACTGCTGTGGCTTAACCTTGCCGTTATTGCTGGCTCAAGTGCTGTCGGCTACTTTTTTGCCCGTCGCACCCTAAAACCAATTGAATATGCCCATCAAGCACAAACCCGTTTTACTGCCGAAGCCAGTCACGAGTTACGCACACCACTGGCTGCAATGCGAGCGGATACCGAGGTTGCACTGATGGAGAAGGGGCTGCCAGTCAAAACACGGCGAACCTTGCAGGGTAATTTGCGCGACATTGCACGATTAGAGAAACTCACGGGCAACTTGCTTGACATTGCCCGCTACCAAAATAAAACAGCCGCCGAGCGAGTACTGCTCGACCTCGATGAAATCGTGCAAAATGTGACCAGACAACTTGATCACGCCGCACAAGAAAAGCATATCCGTATCAAACAAAATGTCCGACCAACACAGGTTATAGGCGACCAACACGGCTTACAGCAACTCGTTACTATCGTCCTCGACAACGCTCTTAAGTACAGCGACAAGCAGGGAACCGTTACAGTGTCATTACGGACAGATGAGGCAACCGCGCTGCTTACCATAAAAGATGACGGCATCGGCATACCGTCCAATGATTTATCCCATGTGTTTGAACGTTTTTACCGTTCGGCAAATACCAAATCAGACAAAAAGGCCGCGAGTGGCTACGGCCTCGGTTTGCCGTTGGCGCAAGAGATTGCCAGTGCCCATAGTGGAATGATTCATATTAGTAGCCGCGAACATAGTGGCACAACGGTTCGTATTACGTTGCCACTTGCTCACGCCCAGTAAGCAAATATACAGACTTGCGCCGTATAGTTGCTAGCATGAAGAAATACATTATTGGTATCATGCTGCTCGGCGTACTGGTTGTATATAGTCTAGGTATCCGGCACCAGCAACCAAAAATTACTCCGCCCACCTCATTAGCTGCTAATAACACCCCAAGCTCTACGACCAGCAGCTCCGGCACACCTCCACCAACGAACAGTAGTTCAACAGGGGCTACTAGTAGTACAAGCCAAAACAGTGGCGGTAGCTATAAAGATGGCAGTTACACGGGCAGCGTTGGAGACGCCTATTATGGCAACGTACAGGTAAGAGCAACGATTAGCGGCGGCAAAATTACCGACGTGACGTTCTTGCAATACCCCAATACTCACTCAACTTCCGTGTACATTAACCAACAGGCCATGCCGTACTTGCAACAGGAAGCGATTAAAGCACAAAGTGCAAATGTTAACATCATTAGTGGTGCTACCTACACCAGTCAGGCATTTATTCAGTCGCTGAGCAGTGCGCTTTCGCAAGCTTAAGAAATTAAAAAATATGAAGCAAACAAAACTTATTATGGGCATGCCAATTACTGTCGAGATAGTGGACAATAATGATACGAGACTCTTGGCTGATACGTTCAAGTTCTTTCAGGAAGTAGACAACCGCTACAGCACCTACAAAACGAACAGTGAAATTACACACATTAACAATGGCCTACCTAAATCCAAATGGAGTGCGGAAATGCGCCAGGTATTACGTTTATGTGACGCAACGAAACAGCAGACGGACGGCTACTTTGACATCGAGCATGAGGGGAAAATTGACCCGTCAGGTTTAGTAAAAGGCTGGGCAATCTGGGAAGCTGCCAAGCGGTTACGCAAACGCGACAGCAGAAACTTTTACATTGAAGCGGGTGGCGATATACAAACATACGGCAACAACGCCGAGCGGCAGCCATGGACAGTCGGCATACGCAACCCCTTTAACCGTGATGAGATTATCAAGGTACTGCACATAAAAAACAAAGGGGTTGCGACATCAGGCACGTACATACGCGGCCAGCATATTTACAGCCCACATCAACCCAACACTTCACTTACAGACGTACAAAGTTTGACAGTTGTTGGCCAAAATATCTACGAGGCTGACCGTTTTGCAACAGCGGCATTTGCTATGGGTAAGGACGGCATACACTTTGTTGAGCGTACCGAGGGCTTAGAGGGCTACATGGTAGACAACAAAGGCACAGCGACGCTCACAACTGGTTTTGGGGAGTATGTGTATGCTTAAAACCGTCGACGACTTCTTAAACAAAACTACCATGTACCGGCTGCTCATCTATTATCTGGGTGGATTGCTAGCAATTGCATTTGTAGTTGGTTTGTTCGGAAATCTGGGCTTTAGGCCCACTGCGTTGCTTGTCTCTACGGTAATCCTGCTCCTTGCTTGTTGGAGCATTAACCGTGTCTTTGCCTTTATCTTCAATACGCCCGTAAACCACGAGTCTTCTATTATTACCGCGCTTATATTGGCGCTGCTGATTACCCCTAAGCTTGGTTTGTACGACTTTACGTTTTTGCTAGCAGCATCAGGTCTAGCTATGGCTTCCAAATACGTCCTAACTATTCATGATGTCCATATTTTTAATCCGGCGGCATTGGCGGTTGTCATAACAGCATTTGGACCACGACAAAATGCAAGTTGGTGGATTGGTACAGCCATTATGTTGCCATTCGTGCTTGCTGGTGGTGTATTGATTGTACGAAAAATCAGGCGCGAACAAATGGTGATTGGTTTCTTCATTACTACGTTTGTCGCGACGGCACTGTTTACGTGGTTTGGCCACGGCAGCATACTAACAGCTATAAAGCAGACGGCGCTTACTTCGCCTGTCTTCTTCTTAGGGTTCGTCATGTTGACCGAGCCACTCACTTCGCCGGGCACAAAGGGCAAACAGACATTATTCGGTATACTAGTTGGCTTGCTAGTTCCTCCACAAGTACATCTCGCCAGCTTCTACACGTCACCCGAACTATCGCTCGTCATTGGTAACGTCTTTGCATATATCATCAACCCACGTGTACGGCTGTTCCCAGTACTAACACAAAAAATCCGCATTGCAGCCAATAGCGTTGATTTCGTGTTTAACCCCAACAAGCGGCTAGCATACCAGCCGGGACAGTACATGGAGTGGACATTGCCCCATGACCACATTGATGACCGCGGCAACCGGCGGTACTTTACACTGGCTTCTTCACCAACCGAACCAAACCTCCGGCTTGGTGTAAAGTTCTACGAGCAAAGCAGTAGTTATAAAAAAGCGATGCTAGACATGACTGATGAGACCTCAATTGTAGCTGCTCAAGTTGCAGGGGATTTTATCTTGCCAAAGAACCAAAAACGCAAGCTAGTATTTATAGCCGGCGGCATTGGTGTTACCCCATTCCGCAGCATGGTGAAGTACCTCATAGATACTCGCGAGCAGCGTGACGTTATCGTGTTATACGCAGCCAGCAACGCACAGGATATCGCATATAAGGGGGTGTTTGAACGGGCACGTCAAGAGCTTGGCATTGCCACGACATATCTGCTGGCGAGACCCGACACTACACAACCCCTCGAAGCACACCAACGTGCCGGATACGTGGACGGCAATGCTATACGTGCGACAGTACCAGATTACCAAGACCGTACATTCTATATCTCCGGTAGTCATCAAATGGTTGCTGCCGTGCGGGAGGCGCTGGGTAAGCTAGGTGTCCCAAAAAACCATATCAAAGTAGATTACTTCCCCGGCTATGTGTAGGCGTTCGCAATATAGACCGTATGTTGAGTAGAACGATTATTCGGCGCGAACGCCCCAATTCCTGTACTATTAAATAAATGATTTTAACCATCGTACTGGTATCGTTGTCCGCCAGCATTGCTGGTGCGGCCTACATCACAAACCCCTTTAGTCGCTTTAGCATTATTCGACAACCGTTTGTGGTAGAAGTTGCTATGGATTCGCTTAATGCCCTAAATGATAATCACAAAATTGTGATTCGGCAGCGCTGGTGGTGGCGGCTGTTTGCCATTCTCAAGTGCGGATTGTACATCATGAACACGCGCTACGTCAGTAGCCCACGCTCCGAAGCCAGTTCGGTCAAAGGTATTGTGAGCGACATTCACAAGCTTCGTTTCAAACCCAAAAAATTGCTGCTCACATCGGGGGATCATTTTAGTGCCTTATTTGTCCGCAATCTTGGTGTTTTTTATTACCCCATGCTCGACACACGCATAGCAAGCAGCAAACACGATTGGCAGAATCGACAGGTAGTCTACTTGCAAACCGTTGCTTACGCACTTGGCGTCTTTCAAAAATATCCAGTACCGACAACCACAATTGTGGCAATGGGCGCGTACTCGGCAACGTGCGTGAATTTTTACGCTTATCCTTCGGACACACTGTACGGGATATTGTATGCATTGGCGGCACTGCTTGGAAAGCAAGATCCACTACCGGGCGAATCGTACGGCACACCACACCACACGCTCGATACCAAGCCAGCCACACAAATACTTCTGGAAGAATATCGAACTACCATTGGCCAATTATATAGTCACTACCGAACCACAGTTTTTGACGTAAAAACCGGGCTTATCGATACTAACATCCACATATCCAGCGCCAAAGACATTACGCGTAGATACTCGGCATTCTACGATAATGTCGTCTTCTGGAAGACAAGCCAGCTTGCCATGGAGCTAGGCATCATCCCGCATGATCCAGCTTTTTTGCAGCAACTAAAAAAACAAATCTTGCAGACTTTCTGGTTACGCGATAAGGGATACTTCCTAGAAGATTTATCAGAAGAAGGCAAGCACGAAGCCTATTATTCGTCAGATTGGCTGATTGTGTTATCGACCGGCTTTCTACATCCCAAAAATAAGTCGGAGCGTCACTATTTCGAACAGAGCATAGACTATATTCGTGCACACGGCATCGACAAACCATTTGCCATAAAATATCAGCACGAAACTCGGGCACATCGACAATTTTGGGCCGTTCGCATCGCCGTTGCTTCGTACGGTGGTGACGCAATTTGGAGCTTCTGGGGCATGGAGTATATTAAAACATTACTGTTACTGTACAAATATACCGATGACGCGGGATATCTGGCAATGGCCGATTTTCACCTCGCAGCCTACGAGCATGCCATGTTGCGTGATGGCGGGTTCCCAGAAGTATACGATAGCCGAGGCAAGCTTTTGGAAACCCGTTTATATCGCAGCATCCGACAAACGGGCTGGGTGATTGGTTTTGAGCAAGTCAAAGCCATGCGAGCAAATATCCGTAAAGGAACAGCATAATGCCCGCAAAAACCAAACACCAGAAAGGCCCATGGATAACCGATCGGTTTGACCACTGCATCATTGTTTGCAATCCGGCCAGTACGCGTGCCGAACTTGCCAAACGACGTATCCCAGAATTACAGGCGCTCTTCCCAGCTGGCACAGTCACCGTTGTGCAGACTTCACCAAAAGGTCGACACGCAAACAAAGAAATACCTTATGCGCACGCTACAAAACTGGGCAGCCGTACCTTGTTGGCCATCATAGCCGGAGACGGCACCATTAACATCCTGATAGACGCCCTGGTCCATGATCGGCGGCTGACAAAGGAGATGCGGCAAACCGTCGTGCTACCTCTGTGGGGTGGTAATGGTAACGATTTGGCCAACATGCTCAACGGACCACGACGCCGCATCTCAATCAAACGAGTACTGAGCGACGGACGAATAGTTTCCATTCATCCACTTCACTGTGAAATTAGTGACCCCGCCGGACAAACAGAAAGCTACAACGCCGCCTGCTACGCCACTTTTGGCGCTTCGGCATTTACTGCCAGCTGGCTCGATGGCGCTAATCATCGAAAACGTTTGATACATCGCTTGCCCGGTGCAAAGTTTACCCATGAATTCATCATGGTTCTATATGCCATGACCAAAGCTCCACGCTTTACGGTTGACGACGGGACGAGCGTCAAACCAATCTACGAGCAATTTTTTATTAATGGCTCTCGTTTTGCAAAGATAAAAGGCCTGCCGCTCAGCCTCACCGATAAAACATTCTACCGTTCCACTGTGGAACGCAAGCGTGCATCGGCAATCATGTATCACATCATTGAGCTAATCCGTAAAGGCTCAACCAGCAAAGTTGCCGACGACGGCGACATTTCATTTGTTGTCCACGAGCCTGTTTGGGCACAATTTGACGGCGAGGTTGTTCGTCTGAGCGCAGGTACAACAGTCCGCATACGCCTGTCTCGGCAGCCTTTTTACGCCCTCAGCACATTATTGCAGACTACTACTGCGACATTGCCTCGCTCATCAGTGCAGCGAGAATTGTCTTGAGCTGACTCTCAACAGAAATCACTGGATCGGGCAGCTGTTTATCAAACCGCTTTAGAGCAACAATTGGTCGCTCCATACAGAACTGGTTACCAATTTCTAGAACCACCAATGTACCTTCACGTACATGTTCTCGGACGGTCAGATAGGGCAATACAGCCATGCCTTTGCCGGCCAGCACCAACTGCAGCATGACCTCTGGGCTGGTCGAATAGAAACTACTCTTTGTGATCAAACCACACTGCAAAAGCTTATGCTGCACATAGTGATACGTTGTCGACGCCTGATCATAACTAATAAAATTAGCCAAAATACCTGACTCCATACTCCGCATGGCCGTTGCATAAGCAGTCTTATGACAGACCAAACAAAGTGGTTCGCTCCCCAGAATTGTCGACGTTAACCGTTCAGGAGGATTTGTCGCTTGGCTTACGATAAATGCGACGTCAACCTCATCCTGCTGTACGGCTCGGACCAAATAGCGCGAATTATCGACAGTCAAAGAGACGCTGGCTTGCTGCTCTATATCGGTAAAACCAGGGCCACAGCGCAAAAAAGCATCCGCCAAACTATCGACCATGCCCATGGAAAGCGTGATCGGCTGACTGGCAAGCACGGCTAGCTTATGGGTTAGATTAGTCGTACTAACGCCCAACTCTTTGGCCGTGTCGTAGGCAAGCTTGCCAGCTTCAGTTAGTTTGAGTGGCCGTGCTGACCGTACTAAAAGTAACGTCTTTAGTTCACGCTCAAGCTTACTAATGGCGGCCGATAATGCCGGTTGCGAGATGTACATATCGGCGGCAGCCTTGGTAAAACTGCCACTATCTACTAATCGCGCAAATTTTCGTAAACGATCTTCCATAACTATTATCTATATAAGCATACAATTAATATATTTGTCTTATACTGTAGCTTCTTTTAGCATAGAAACATAACTGGAGGGGTTACAAACATGGCACAGAACAAAAAGATTAAAATCGCAATTGTGGGTGTAGGCAACTGCGCGTCGTCACTGGTACAAGGTATTTACTATTACCGAAACGCAAAGGATAATTCGCACGTACCTGGACTGATGCATGTCAATTTTGGCGGCTATCATATCCGTGACATCGAAGTCGTGGCAGCTTTTGACGTCAACAGCAACAAAGTTGGCACCGACGTCGCAGAAGCGATCTACGCCGAGCCAAACAACACTGCCGTCTTCGCGAAAGTCCCAAAACTAGGCGTTACGGTGCAACGCGGTCCGGAACTAGATGGCGTTAATAAATATACTGCGCCGCTAGTACCCGTAGACAAAAAGCAACAGTCGGTTGATGTTGTTAAAATCCTAAAAACAACTGGTGCCGACCTAGTCATTAACTATCTGCCGGTTGGCTCACAACAAGCAACCGAGTTTTACGCTCAAGCCGCCATTGATGCTGGTTGCGGTTTTGTGAATTGTATTCCTGTTTTTATTGCCTCGAACCCCGTATGGGCAAAAAAATTCGAAGACGCTGGATTGCCAGTTATTGGTGACGACATCAAAGCCCAGGTAGGTGCCACCATCGTGCACCGCACCTTAGTTAATTTATTCTTGGACCGCGGCATGAAAATTGACCGCACCTACCAACTGAACACGGGTGGCAACACTGATTTCTTGAACATGCTTGAGCGTGAACGGCTGACAAGCAAAAAAATATCAAAGACCGAAGCCGTCCGCTCACAAATCGAAGCCCGCGGACAAACCATTGCCGACGACGACATCCACGTTGGTCCGTCAGACTATGTGCCATGGCAAAAAGACAACAAGATTTGCTTCCTGCGGATTGAAAGCGAACACTTTGGTGGCGTGCCCATGAACCTAGAATTACGCCTTTCCGTCGAAGATTCGCCAAACTCTGCCGGCGTAGCTATTGATTCTATTCGCTGCCTAAAACTAGCACTGGACAACCATCTGTCCGGTGCCATCATAGAGCCAGCGGCTTACTTCCAGAAGCACCCACCAAAACAAATCGAAGACCGCACCGCCCGCGAACTTGTCGAAAACTACATCAAAACCTACGGAAAGTAGACAATACAACCACTGAGAATATTTAACTGACAAACTAAGCTTGTTGTTTTAGCATGTTGTTTATGTCTCCCGAAGAAACAGCCCGACCTCAATTTTCTGGTAACCCAGAAGTTACCGAAATATTCGATTCGGATGTCTCGACGCACTATTTAGAGTGCGGCGACAAAGTGTTGGCAGTCATGCTGCCCGATTCTGGCCTTCCGAACGGTCCGGATGCGGCAACCTATATTAGCAGCAATAATGGCAATCAAGTTCCGGGTGCTACGACGGCGCTTTACAACAAAGCTCGTGAAATTTTGGAACGATATGCAACAGAAACCCGTCGACCTGTCTTATACGGCTTCAGCACAAAAAACCCGGAGATGCGTGCCTGGGCAATAGCTAACGGCCCAACCATATTCGACTGGACGGTTCACGCTGATGATGAATACGGTTTTTACGCAGAAAAAATATTCAAGCCCCAGCCAGTCTGAAGCACTTTGATCTGGCATTACTCACGCGGTAAGCACCAAACATACTCGTCATAAAACCGCCTGAAGCCCTATACTAGAAATAGATGCTTAAAAAATACGAGAACTTTAAGCCGTTTACTGATGCGGAAGCGTGGGGATTGTTTCGGCTGGCGGCAATCACTGAGGCAGTCGGTTGGACATTGCTGATTACCGGCATTGGTATCGTGCACTTCATGACGCCAGGCAATCAGTTGCCGATTCAAATTGCCGGCAAAGTGCACGGCACCTTGTTTCTGCTATACATCGTTGCCGCATTGGTGTTTGCACCGAGTTTGGGTTGGTCTAAAAAGCGAACCATTATTGCTGGGCTGGCCAGTGTTCCACCGTATGGATCACTCATCTTTGAGCAATGGGTCGCACACACACGCCGCCGCGCGTCGTCACGAACCCACGCACTCCTTACTCTCTACGCTATTGGCACCAATCGTATTCAGTAACAACCGGTCGTCATGCCACACTCAGAGCCCGGACAAACTCATGGGCAGAATCAGGTAGTGCTCTACGTAATATTTGCAAAATAGTAATTTAATGTTACTATAAGCTTAAATGGCTAAACATATACGCATTACTGGCAAAAAAAGCCCTCAACTACCAAAGCCACACCGCTTACAGGTGGCCCAAGAAGGTGGCATCGTCGCTGTGCGCCGGCCCATCGACCCTACAAGCTACAGCTTATTTGCAACAATTGCCGAGCAGCTCAGTCCAGAATTTGAAAATGCCGCAAGACTCTTTACCCCAGAATCGCTTGGCATAACAGTGGTCGGTTTTTCTAAGTTTAGTCGACAGCATCGACTGCATGGTCCACGAACAGCCGACATAGCGGCGCAAGTGGCCACCGCCAGTTTGCCGGCTAGAGCCAAACTCGGTACGCTCAGCGTGTACGGCTCAGGCAAGAAGCATAAACTTGGCTTTTCTTTAGAGAGCGCGGAGCTTGCAACCGAAATTACTGACTTCGAAAGGGCATTCCAGAACGCGAACGCAACTCTTAAAAAAGACCACAACAATCCCACCGACGTACCAAATCTTCATTGCAGCATAGCCTTACTGTACGAAGACACCGCGGATCATTTTCGAGACGAACAAACACTTGTGCGCCTCACGGATCTCGCCTTGGCAACTATTGTCGACACAAACTTCCAGCTCCAGCCCGCCATATCCTGAAAAACGTAGGCATCATGTTTATGTATAAAATAAAATTTGCTGATTGTCATTTATCTGATTGTCATTTATGTGAAAAAGGTATAGAACTAAAAGACAGTACGTAAAGACAGGGGGTCATCGACATGAAAAAGATTCTAGGATTTTTAGCAACATCTGTAATTAGTACGAGTATGGTGGTTGGTGTTGCCGCAGCGGCCGCAACCAGTTTTAGCTGTACGATTAGCACTACAGGCAATGCATCGGTTAACACTTGCGTTAATACCGCTAACGACACGACAACTTTTTTCTGTACTAATAATGCCACATTCGACGACACCAATGTACAAGCTGGCCAGAGTGGCACAAGCACCGTAAGTGGCAATGGTTCCGGTGGCAGTGCAGCAAGTGGGAACGTTAGCAATAGCAACCTTACTACTATTTCGGCGCTGCTAGGGTGCGCTAGCACGGCCGCCACGACGCCTACAACAACGCCCACGACAACAACACCGACGACTACTACAGCCACACTCCCAGCAACCACAACAACGCCCACGACAACACCGGTAGCGCCCGCCGTGGTGGCGCCTCAAGTTATTGCACCAGCTGGTGCCGTTCACGCAGGTGGTGGCGCGGGTGTTAAGGCCAGTTCAGCACAAGTTGCTGGGCTACTTGGATCGGCAAGCGTTGTTGGTATTGGTGCGACATTGCTGATTCGCAAGCGCGTACTCGGCCAGTAATTCCAACTGCTGTAGAGGCAAAACTGGCAAAACGGGCAAAAACGGAGGCAAGACCATGAAAACTTGGCGCGCCAAGCACTACATACTCAAGCTTACGGACACCAGAAAACTGGCCGTCAGTGTCAGGCGATTCAAAACCTCCAAAGCTAACCGATCTCAATCATATAGGCAAGTTGTATTTCCTCTCGATTTTGGCGGCATAAAAGAAATAGCCATACGCCTGCAAACACAAAAACGACGTAGCAAGCGCTCGCCAAAAACTGCTCAATTTTGGCACTTCCAGGCGTCATTTCCGTTGGTTTTGGTAGTTATTGGCCTGGCGGGTAGCGGCTTTTTTGGCTCCCGCCTAGTGAGTGGCCAGGCGCTCGAGCCAGTTCGAACATTTTCTGCGCCCACAAAGATGGCGACCACACCAAAAGCCACACCTGCAACAACCAAGCCCCCTGAATCCCTGGCCTATTCTGTTCCAACGCACATAGCCATTCCATCCGTAGGCATTGATGCCGACATCACACCAGTGGGGCAGGCCAGCGATGGCTCTATTGAAATGCCGCCAATACTCGATTGGATCACCGGCTGGTACAAATATAGCCCCACGCCCGGACAAATTGGACCGGCCGTCATCGTTGGTCACGTCGACAATTACCAAAACATCTCTGTTTTTTGGCGTTTACGGTATGTGCAGCCAGGTGATATCGTTACCATCGATCGGACCGATGGCAGTACGGTTCAGTTCAAGATTACCGCCCTGGAACAGTTCGACCAAAGTAACTTCCCAACTGCAGCCGTCTATGGCAACACTGCCGATGCCGAACTCCGGCTCATCACCTGTGGTGGCACGTTTAATACCCAAACGAGTAGCTACGACCAAAATACCGTCGTCTACGCCACCTTGCAGTAATTCCAGCTAGAACTATAACTCTAGGCTAAGATCTGGCGCCAGTGGGCAACAATAGCACGAGTTTTCTTGGCAGCCAGGCCACTGTAATGTACTTCCGGAGCGGCTACGATCGCCTGCTCATTGGGACTAAATTTTTGCCAATATTCGAATCCTTCGGGATCTTTTTCGATCACTGTTACCAATGGCACATGTTCCTCTAATGCTTGGTGTGCCAAGGCTTTGGATTTTTCGTGGGCTTCGGTGTGACCATATTTTTCGAGCAACAAATAGAAGGGTTCGGCAGCAATTGCACCCTCGGTCAACAGCAGATTGCGACGCATGGCGTCGGGGTCAACTTCGAGCTTACTCATGACCTTGTTTAAGCGCTCGGCCATCGATGCAACACTTGCAAAGGTAATGGCATAAAAGCGTGACGATGCCGAATCGGTCAGATCGCGCTGGTGTTCACTCGCAATATTGAGGTTAGCATTCACAACCTGGGCCGTAACTTGCTTACTCATGCTAATGACGTTCTCGAAATTCCAGGGGTTTCGCTTGTGTGCCATGGTGCTGGATCCCGTTTGGCCGGGTTCAAAGCGCTCGCGAACTTCGGCGATTTCGGTCCGTTGTAGGTGTCGCATATCGTGGCCCAAATTAGCCATAATATTTGCACTAATGGCCAATTCATCAATCAGACGAACAGTGCCCTCGGCTGGAACAATCTGGCTGGAATAGGGCGCTGGTTCTAAGCCAACTTTTGCAAGCAGTGACTTTTCAAACTTTATTGGATCGTCTACAAACAGACTCAGCGCATTATAGGCACCCACAGCACCAGAAAATTTCCCGCGCAGCTGGTTGCTCAGATCTTCGATTGCTTGCAGATTTTCGCCCAAACGACTCACATACGCGGCAATAGCGAAGCCAAAAGTCACCGGTACGGCATGTTGACCGTGTGTGCGGCCAATCTGTACGGTTTCGGCTTGTTCATCGGCCAAAGTAAACAGTGTCTTGAGCAATTCTTTGAGTCTTGGCACGACCAGTTCGGTAGTAGCAGCACGCAACTGCAAGGCAGCAGCTGTCGAGATAATGTCATACGACGTGGCGCCAAAGTGTACGAATGGCTGCGCTTCTTCGCTCAGTTCACGCTTAATGCAGTTCACAATCGCCTTAATGTCGTGTCTGGTAGTTTGCTCTTCCGCATAGACGTCTTCGGCCTTGATCTTTCCGGCCGCGGTTTCGATCTGATCGGCGACCTCTTGTGAACAAATACCAAATTCTGCTAATGTGTGCGCCAACGCAGCTTCAACATAAGCTTGGTAGGCGATCCGACTGCGCTCCGACAGATAGCGTGCGGCACTGGCGTCATAATAACGACCATCCAACGGATCGAGTGCGCTATAATCGCGTTCATCACTCACGGCGGGCAAGACAATTGGCTTCATAGTTCAAGACCTTTCTAGCGCTTTAAGCACATTGGTTTCAATACGTTCGAGTGGATTGATAGCGTCGTCCGTGGGTACAAACTTTTGGCCAGTCAGCTGCTCGTATACATATACATAACGATTTTTTAACTCCTCGATAACATTGGCTGGAACTTCTGGAGCCTGATCGGCATCAACATACGGGTCAAAGCGTTCTTTGTACCAAATCCGCAAAAATTCCTTGTCATAATTATCTGGTTCTTTACCGGCGGCTAAGCTAGCCTGATAACTTTCCGAAAGCCAGTAGCGGGATGAGTCTTGGGTGTGAATTTCATCAATAAGCACAATGTTGCCAGCATCGTCAGTGCCAAATTCGTACTTCGTATCAACCAAAATCAAGCCCTTTTCGGCGGCAACCTTTTGGCCGAAGGTAAACAGTTCAACCGCAACTTTTTGCAGTTTTTCCCAGATAGCTGCGTCAACCAAACCTTCGGCAACCGCTTCGCTTGGCGTCAAGTTGCGGTCGTGTTTTTCGAACTTCGTCGTCGGCGTTAAAACAGGGTGGGGTAGCGGATCGTTCTTGTTAAGGCCATCAGGGAGCGTAAAGTCGCCGTAATCTCGTTGGCCTTCGGAATAGGTATGCCACAGGGAAGTATTCGTAACACCCGTAATAAAACCCCGTACTACCATTTCGATTGGCACCACCTTGTATTTTTTGCCGCGTGCGACGTTTGGATCAGGGTAGTCGATAATGTGGTTTTTGATAATAGGTGCCGTTTGCTCAAACCACCATTTGCTGGTAGCCGTTAGAATTTCACCCTTGTGCGGCACTAGAGCCAGATTGCGATCAAATGCCGAATAACGATCGGAGGCTACAAACAGTAAACTTTCACCCATATCGTACACATCGCGCACCTTGCCGTGATAAACCGCCTCCTGTTTAGGGAAGTGAAAATCAGTGCTATCGATAACCCGTTCACTCATTAGCTTCTATTGTATGCGAGCGACGGCAAATCTCAAACTACTACGGTAGTAGCCAGTGGTGGCAAAATCGGCAAATCCTCTGTACAATTGCTCTATGACAGATATGCAAGGCCAAAAAACAATTGGCATCGTTGGTGGTGGACAACTCGGCAGAATGCTCACGCTGGCCGCGCAACCACTCGGTTTTAAGGTGGCGGTGATTAATCCAGAAGCTGGTGGCCCGGCTGCACAAGTTGGCGCCCAAGAGATCGTTGGTGATTTGTACGATCCAGCCGCATTACAGAAACTAGCAGCTGTATCTGATTTTATCACCATTGAAATTGAACATTTGGATGCCGACGAGCTGGAAAAAGTGGCAAAATTGGGCAAGCCGGTTAATCCCGCACCCAAGACTATTCGACTGATCCAAGACAAATTCGCCCAAAAAGAATTTCTGCAGCAAGCAAGGATTCCCGTCGCACCGTTTGCCAAGGTCGATAACGCACTTGAAGCCAAGTCAGTACTCAAAGAGTTTGACGGCAAAATGCTACTCAAAACCCGTCACGGTGCCTACGACGGCCGTGGCAATATGGTGGTTGAAACCAACGCTCAGGTCGACGAAGCTTTCAAATTATTCGCCGGTAAGGCTTTATACGCCGAAAAATTCGTGCCGTTCCACAAAGAATTAGCCGTGATGGTTGCTCGTAGTATTGCTGGTGATGTCGCCGTTTACCCGGTAGTCGAAACCATCCACGAACGCAATATTTGCATCGAGGTATTGGCACCAGCGCCGGTGGGTAAAAGCGTCCGCAAAACGGCGGAAAAACTAGCGGCCAAGGTTGCGGCCCTACTGGATGGTGCGGGCATGTTTGGTATCGAAATGTTCCTCAACAAAGACGGCGTAGTGCTGGTAAACGAAATCGCACCGCGCGTCCACAACTCCGGCCACTACACCATGGATGCTAGTCGCACCAGCCAGTTCGAACAACACATTCGAGCTATTTCCGGCTTGCCATTGGGAGCAACCGACCTGACAGCTCCAGCCGCCGTCATGATTAACATTCTGGGTGAGCATGACGGACCGACAGAGGTAGTTGGCCTAGACGAAGCTTTGGCGATTCCCGAAGTTTCGGTGCATTTGTATGGCAAATCGCCCACCAAAATCGACCGCAAAATGGGCCACATCAACGCCACCGGCAAAACCATCGCCGAAGCCCGCAAACGAGCCCAAACCGCCCGTAAACACCTTAAAATATGATAAAACTAGCTGTTTTTGACTGGAATGGCACCTTGCTGGCTGATAGCAAACTTACCTTACTTGCTGGTCAGCGTGAGCTTGCAGTTGCCGGATTGCCACCGTTTACGCTGAGTTTCTTACGGCAGTACTTTGAAATCCCCCTCACTAACTATTATAAAAATCTTGGCTTAACTCCCGATCTACTCAAAGCCCATGCAACAGACATGCATGCTGCATTTCACGATATCTACGAACAGGGCGTGAACCAAACGCGTACACGACCAGGCGCCCGCCAATTGCTTGACACCCTGCATGAGCGAGGCATGACAAAAATCATCTTAAGTAATCATCATGTACCCGGTATCACCCAACAGCTACGGCGGCTCAAGCTTGACCATCATTTCGAGACAATTTTGGCCAATGATGACATTCATGGTGCTGTTCACATGGGTAAAACAGCTCGCTTAGAAACGTACTTGGCGAGTAGTCATGTTCAACCACACGAAGCGTTCATTATCGGTGACACTGGCGAAGAAATCACCATCGGCAAACAACTTGGCTTGAAAACAGTGGCTATTACTGGTGGTATGTACTCAACGAAGCGACTAAAAGCCGCCAAACCCGACGTGCTTATTAGCTCATTACATGATTTAATGGACTCATTGGAGGATTTATAAGATGAACGATCCTATCGTAGGTATTATTATGGGTTCGGACTCCGATCTGGACGTGATGAATGAAGCCGCCAACGTATTGAAAGAGTTTGGCGTGGCACACGAGATACGGATTATCTCGGCACATCGCACGCCTGACGTTATGACAACTTATGCGGCCGAAGCAAGCAGCCGCGGGCTGCAGGTAATCATCGCTGGAGCAGGTGGTTCGGCTCACTTACCCGGCATGACCGCATCACATACACTGTTGCCAGTTATTGCCGTACCAATTAAGCGTCACGAAAACGATCATGAAGCACTGTGGTCAAACATCAAGATGCCTCCAGGCGTTCCGCTTGCAACACTGCCCGAAAACGGTGCTAAAAATGCTGGCTTGATGGCCATCGAGATTTTGGCAATTAACAACCCTGAGCTGACAAACAAGTATCAAGCCTTCCGTCAAAAACAGCATGACACCGTACTAGAAATTGATCGTAATCTGCAAGGCAATGACCAAAACTAAACAACCCGTCGCTATTCAGCCTGGCCAGCCAGTCATTTTTGACATGGACGGCGTGCTTGTCGATACCGAACCATTAAACGAACAGCACATGGAGGCATTTCTAACGAGCCTTGGCGTCAAGAAACCAGCTTTTGACCCTGAACTAAAAGGCTTTAATTCGCAGACAATTTGGATTTTACTGAAACAACAGTACAAATTGCAGCAAAATATCGACGAGCTGATTGCTCAAGCACGCAACCATTATTTGGATTTTCTGAAATCGCTCGATCAGCTGCCAGCCGTGGCTGGAACGCGCGAACTCGTGGAGTATTTAGATAGCCTGGGCTGCAAACTTGCCATCGGCTCGTCCGCCAGCCCGCGGCGTATCAAATTCACACTCGAAAAACTAGGCATAGCACGCTACTTTCCGGTTATCATCAGTGGTGACGATATCGCGCGTTCAAAACCAGCCCCCGACGTTTTTTTATTGGCTGCCAAAAAACTCGATGCCGACCCAGCAGACTGCATCGTTATCGAAGACGCCTACAACGGCGTTACGGCCGCCAAAGCAGCCGGTATGACCTGCATTGCCTACACCGGTGCCGAGCACAATCACGACGACCTATCGGCAGCCGACCTTATTATCAGAGACTTCGCCGAATTCACAGACTCACTCAAGAAAGATTTGGAGCAGTGACCACCAACAACTGGTACGTGATCACAGGCGCACCGAGTGCTGGCAAAAGTACTATAATTACTGAATTGGCAAAACGTGGTTATGTGACCGTTGAAGAATATGGTCGTAAGCTCATTGATCAGGGCCTGGCAAGCGGCAAGACGCTTGCCCAAATCAACGTCGACTCACCAGAATTCGAACTTGCCTGGATTGAACTTCAGCATAGAGGAGAGGCTACGACCAATACTGCCACGGCAACTTTCTTTGATCGCGGTATCATCGACACGCTCGCATATTTTGCGTATTACAATTGGCCAATCCCGGATCGTGTTACCGAACTTTGCAAACATAGCACTTATAAAAAAGTCTTTTTGCTAGAAATTCTCGATTACAAACAAGACTATGCGCGAATTGAAAGCGCCGAAACCGCTCATGCCATGCAACAGCTGTTCGGCAAAGTATACCGTGACGCCGGCTATGAAGTTATTTTTATTAAGCGTGACACTGTTGAAAATCGCCTAGAAGAAATCATAAAATCATTGTAAAGGTACTTGTAATTAAGCCGTATTCATGCTTTAATATTAACCATGAACCGTCTCGAGGCAGTACTCTGGGATTTTGACAACACACTGTCTTTGACAGGCAAGTTATCTGAGTCGGTGGAACGTACCCAGGCGCTCATTACCGCACAGGAACTTGGCCTAGCTACCGAGGAAAAACCATTTATACTCCCCGAAGACTGGTCGAGATATAACGGCTGGGCCCGCAAGAAAATTGCAGCCGATGTTTTTAAAATTGACGCCGACTCTCCCGCAGCAGACAACTATCGCCAAGATACTGCCGATAGAACCGTCAGTATTATCACCGAGCAAGCAAGGCTAATGCAGGCCCTCCAAGAGGGATCAATCGAAGAACTACCCGAAACAGGCAGCTTATTACAGCCGATACACGGAGCCATCGGCGTGCTAGATTTGTTACGTCACTACAGCGTACCGCAAGCAATCGGAACAAACAGCAATCGCGGAATACTTAATGCAGCGTTGCCAGTTGTTGGTATGGGACACGGCTATTTTCAGACCACTATTGCCCAAGGTGAAGCGCGTGACGGTGACAAACCTTCTCCTTCGCCTTATCTTGAATTAATGGGGCGCTTGCAAGTTCATGATCGGGCAGCAGTGCTTGTTGTCGAAGACTCGGCAACTGGCATAACTGCTGGCCGTTACGCCGGCGCCCATGTACTCGCACTAGCAAGCGTCTTGCCTCCACAAGCCTTCGAAACAATGACAGATCGCCCGCACGCAGTAGCACAAAACTATGAACATGCTGCGCAAATTATTCGATCATACGCAACACCGGCCTAGTTGCTAGTCAACTAATAAAAGACCCTGAAGCTCAGTGTAATGCGTAATAACAAAGTCCGCGGCCGCTAGTTCGGAAAGACTATTAGTTGTGTTGCGAATCGCGACACAGCGCAGGCCAGCAGCTTTGGCGGACGCAATACCCTTGGGAGTATCCTCGATAACCAGCCCTTCGTGCGGCTCAATGCCAAGACGTTTGAGCCCAAGCTCATACGGATAGGGGTTTGGTTTGGGACGCTCATCAATATTTTCCATACTGACAACGTCCTCAAAAAAATGATCAATTTTGAGCGTTCCAAGAGCAGTCAGCAACTGAACCCGACGCGATGCACTCACCACACTACAACGAATATGCTGCATCGTGCACCACTCTAAGAAAGGTACTAAGCCAGGCTGCGGCTGAAGACGTTCGACTACCAAGATGCGAAATTGCTCGGCCTTGTTGGACAGATACGCTTCGCGGTCGACCACTATCCCAGTTTCTTCAAGTATCATAAAGCCTGACTTCGTGCCACGACGCACGTGGATGTCGAAATCATCCCAGGTCATATCAAAATCGTGCAATAATTTGGCCGTCCGCCGGTTTGCCTCGTAGTTCAGTGCTTCGCTGTCATAGAGCGTACCATCAGCGTCAAATAATATCGCCTTTGGCAGCTTGATGCTAGCCATTGAGTCTTCTGCCGATGTCGGTGCGGTAGTGCATGCCTTCGAAGTTAATGAGTTTGACAGCGGCATAGGCTTTGTCGATTGTTTCTTCAAGCGTTGGGCCAGTAGCAGTAACGTTCAGTACCCGGCCGCCAGCAGTGAGGATTTCATCATCGTTTCCGGCGATCGTATTTCTAATAGTCGCAGCGTGGAAGACTACGATGTCGTTGAGTTTTTCGGCTTCGGCAATGCCGGTTATTGGCAGGCCTTTTGGATAGTCGGCCGGATAACCTGGCGAACACAGCACCACCGTGACGGCAAAACCAGGCTTCCAGGCGATGCTAGAAGGATCAAGCTCACCCTTGGCGCAGGCCGTCAGTACCTCGTAAAGATCACCGTCGAGTAGTCGCATGTACACTTCGGCTTCTGGGTCACCAAAACGAGCGTTAAATTCGAGCAGCTTAATGTCGTCACCGTCAATCATCAGGCCGGGGTACAAACAGCCCGTAAACGGCGTGTTGCGCTTTTGTAAGCCAGCCAATGCTGGCAAGACAATTTGTGCCTTTGTAGCCTCAATATGAGCAGGCGTTACCCATGGTACCGGCGCAATCACGCCCATACCACCAGTATTCGGACCCTTGTCACCATCAAACACTTGCTTGTGATCTTGCGAAGCAGGGAACATAACGGCCTGATTGCCATCGCATAAGGCGTGCACCGAAACTTCCTGGCCTTTCAGAAAATCTTCCACCACCACGCTGTCACCAGATTCACCAAAGACCTTTTTGACCATAATATCGGTGATTGCAATGCCGATTTCTTGCACAGTTGCGCAAATATAGACACCCTTACCCGTGGCTAAACCATCCGCCTTAATCACGACCGGTAGCGGTCGGCTGGTGGCGTATTCGATTGCATCGCCTGGGTCGGTAAACGTTTGGTATGCCGCAGTTGGAATATGTTCGGAAGCCATCAAGTCTTTGGAAAAAACTTTAGAAGCTTCAAGCCTTGTGGCGGCTTTGGTTGGGCCAAAAATGGTAAGCCCAGCGGCCTTGAAGGCATCAACAGCACCCGCATCGGAGGCGGCTTCTTGACCAATCACCGTCAGGTCAATGTGCTTCTCCTGGGCGAATTTCAGCAGTTCAGGCACATCAGTAAAGCCAATCGCCACATTTTCGATATTGCCCGTACTGCCACCGTTGCCAGGCGCTATATAGACTTTTTTAACATGCGCAGATTGTGCTAGCTTCCAGGCCAGAGCCTGTTCACGACCGCCACTACCAATAACGAGTACTGTTGCTCTTGCTGATTCCATTGCCATAGTAGCACCTTCCTATTTAGATTCGAGTATATACTGCCGGCGAGCTTTCATGAAGGCCGCAACGTCAATCGGCAAGTTTTGCTTTTCGACAGTCTGGACGCGACCAAACAAACTCTCCGCCGTGTCGTTCGGCAGAACAGCAACTTTATGAACCGCCAGCACCGGACCCTCATCATAATTTTCGGACACAACGTGCAAGGTTTGGCCACTATAGGCTAGTTTTTGGTCGAGCGTGGCTTCTTGCGTATGGATGCCGTAGGTGCCGGTTGTTTCGGGCAACAAACCTGGGTGGCTATTGAGCATAATCGCCCGATACGGGCTACTGTACTCCGGACGCCAACCGAATGCTTGCACAATACTTGAACCAACCCGACGCAAATAGCCCATTAGGAGGATCAGATCGAAATTTCTTTTGGTCAGCACATCCAAGATAGCTGCTTCTTCGGCAGTCGTCTGGTAGCCTCGCTCAACAACTTCGCCGTCGGCGGCTGGATGAGTTTGACTATTAAGCAACATGGTCTGCACGGTGAGCCCTAGCTCTAGATTGAGATTCTCAATGCGTTGGAATATACCGGCAGCTTCGCGGTTGCAGATAACTAGACCGACTTCAGCGTCAACCTCGTCACGGCTGCACGCTCGAATAAAAGCTTCAGCCGTCGTACCTTCCCCTGAAGCTAGAATGGCAATCCGCGGCTTCATGAGACGCGAACGTGTGGCTTCTGGGAGGTTGTTACTTTTTTTGACTCAACGGGCGGCATGTCTGGCAAAGCCAACACCTGCTTGGCACGAGAACCAATAGCAATTGGGTAGATACCGTCAAAGCATGAAGACGAAAAACGACTGGCAGGGAAGCCAGTCGCGTTTATCATGCCATCGAAGGACAAGAAGTTGAGTGAAGTTGCGCCAATATATTCACGGGTTTGTTCGACGCTCATGCGGGCAGAAATGAGTTCGGAAGGGTCGGGTGTGTTAATGCCGTAGAAGTCAGGGTAGCGCACCGGTGGACAACTAATCATCACGTGGACTTCGCGGGCACCGGCATTGAATAACATCGCGACAACCTTACGTTGGGTTGTGCCGCGCACGATAGAATCGTCGACAATAATCACGCGCTTGTCTTTAATAACCTCGATGACTGGATTGAGCTTCATTTTGAGATCTTGGGCGCGCAGTTCTGCCGTGGGACGAATAAATGTACGATGAATATAACGATTTTTAATCAGACCCATCTCAAACGGAATGCCACTAGCTTCCGCATAGCCCTGAGCGGCTGGCACACCAGAATCTGGTACAGGCACCACCACATCGGCCTCGATATGATACTCGTGGGCCATTTCGCGTCCAAAGTTTTTGCGGACTTCGTTGACACGCTTACCAATAAGCAGGCTGTCGGGGCGAGCAAAATATACAAATTCGAAGATGTCGAGCTTGGGGTCTGGCGTTGCCAGTTGTTCGGCAGTCATGCCATGCTTGTCAATAACCACCATTTCGCCAGGCTCAACATCGCGCAAGAATTTTGCACCAATTGTATCAAAGGCACAGGTTTCTGATGCTACTACGTAGCCACCATCAAGCGTGGCAATCGATAGCGGCCGAATACCACAGGCATCACGGAACGCAACCAACTTGTCGCCATGAATGACAACTGCCGAAAACACACCGGTAAAGAGCGGATAGGACTTGCGAATCGCCGTGCCGACATCATCACCTTTACGAAGATAATAACCAATCGCGGCGGCCATCATACCAGAATCGTTCAATGCCTTCGTGTCGATACCGTGGTTTTCTAGGAACACGATTAGCTTACTACAATCGGGCAGGTTACCATTGTGGGCAAAGGCGAAACCTAACTCATAATCGGCAATTGGCTGGACATGAGATGCTTCTTCGCCACCAGAGGTAGAATAACGGTTGTGGCCAATCGCGATGTGCCCAGGTAATTGTTCAAAGTCTTCTTCACGGTAAACATTAGCAACCAGTCCAACGGCGCCGTGGCGGTGCAATTCTGTGCCATCGGTACTGGCAATGCCCGAACTTTCCTGACCACGATGCTGTAACGCCCAAAGCCCGTAAAAAGCAAGACGAGCCGCTTCCAGGCCCGTCCCGCAGACTCCAAAGACTGCACATTTTTCGGTAAGTTGGTCAGAGGTGTCCGCTATGGGCATAGACTTCTTTCCTGGAGTATTAGATTGTTTATCGAGAATTTCTTTTTGAACGATTGAATTCGATTTTAACTTAAAAGACAACCAAGAGAGCCTCTTCAGGCAGCTATTGACTGTCTATACTTATAAAGAGTAAGCATTTTACGTTAATGTTGCAAGGCCTGCGCGGTAGCCAGCAGGTTACTTACAGAGGTCAAAGTATGTTGTAGAATTAACGAAGTTGTCACCGGACCAACACCGCCAGGCACCGGAGTAAGATCGGCAATACCCGCCACGTCGGCAGCCACGTCACCGACAAGTCGATTATCATCTGTGACATTTGTGCCAACATCAATCACCACCGCTCCTGGCTTTACATCTGCCGACGTAATAAGGCCTGGCTTACCGGCAGCAACCACTAAAACATCGGCAGTGCGCGTGCTCACAGGCAAATCGCTCGATCTTGAATGACAAATAGTCACTGTGGCGTCGCGCTCTAATAGTAGGTGGGCCGCTGGCCTGCCGACAATTCGACTCCTGCCAACAACCACCGCTTGCTTGCCGGGCAACAACACATTGTAATAATCGAGCAACGTCAATACCGCTTCGGCCGTCGCTGGTGCAAAAGCTGCTTGGCCGTACAACAATCGGCCAGCGCTGATTGGGCTAGCACCGTCAACATCTTTTTGCGGAGGAATAATCGACAGCAACTCATCAATTTTTACGCCAGCAGGCAGCGGTGTCTGCAATAAAATACCATGTACCATTGGATCTATGGCAGCCGCGCGCAAAGCATCGGCAATCATTTCGGTTGGGGCATCGGCACTCAACTCTGTAAGGTGAACTTTTATATCACAGGCCTCAGCTGCTTTGCGAATCGAACGAACGTACCAAGCAGCTTGCTCGTCCTCTGTGGCAATAATAATCAGCAGCGTAGGAATAACACCATTCGCACGGTAAGCTAGGGCTTGCTCTTTTACTTTGGCGCGAATATCACGAGCGATTGGTTTGCCATCGAGCAGTCTCATGCGTGTTTGATCCTTTGGCGAACGGCTGCAGTGACTTCGTCGGCTTTGTTGATAGATTCAACCGCATCGCGTATGGCAACCTGCAGTTTATTTTTTATTGCTTCATCAGTAATGAGTTCAGCATTGATTTCGATATTAACAATTGCCGATTCCAGGGCAGCACGAGCGGTGCTAGAAGCTACGGCCACGTCAGAAATAACATTGGGGTTACCGGTGGCTATCAGTTCATCGGCCAGTATGATGACTCTGGCAGCGAGTTCGGCCGTCAGACGTGGTGGTTCGGCGGCACCAACTAACGACGCTTGGATGGCAATTTTCCGGGTCATCTGTGCTTCATTAGTATCTTTGGGTAGTTGATACGCTTCGCCGACACGCGTAAATGCTGCCGCATCGGCTGCCATCAGTTCCAAAGCCTGGTGCCGCAGCACGGCCGCTTCGTCATGAATGGCCTGCATGCGATCGGTTTTAGCTTGCCATTTTGGTCCCGTTGTATAAATACTCACCATGCCAACCAGCGCTGCGGCCGTAGCCGCCAACAGCCCAGCTGCCGCGCCACCACCAGGAGTCGGCTGCTTGGCCGCCAGTGACTCTAACCAGTCTTCGATTGTGTCATCCATTCTCTCAGCAATTGTATCATTTTCTAGATGACAATAGATGCTGCTTTTGGCTGGCATGTATATGACTTCGATTGATGCACTATTGTTTGTGGTGGCAATTGGCGAGCGGCCAGAACACTTGCTAAAAGAGTTAGCTAGCTATAAACTTGTAGGCAAGCATAAAAGGGATAAACTACCAAAGTAACTATGTCCTATCTTATAACTTCCGGTTCATTGAGTTTTATTAACAACAATCGGGTAAGAGGGTAGGCATACTATGGCATACATCCCTCCCAATCCAAACGGACAAGCAACCAGCGCCAACAGCGCACCAGTGGTACTCGCCTCTGACCAGTCGGTGCTAACGGCTAAGGTTAGTGATGGTACCAACAATGCGGGCGTC
>JABCZM010000005.1 GCA_013289705.1 Candidatus Saccharimonadota bacterium | reverse complement strand
GCTGCTTTACAGCAGCTGCCATCTTTTGTAGTGTAGTCATTAGAGAAACGACCCTTTCTGTTTTAGTTGGACAACCAAAACTGTAGGTCGTTTTTCTTTAGGCGTCAAAAAAGTGAGTGTGGGTCAGCTTCAAGTCTGTGGTATTTTGAGCCGTGGTATAATGTAACAAAGTCAGTAAAAACATAAAAACTATGACATTAGTCTCGCACGCCAAACCACCAAGCCATCACAAAAAACTGTCGGGGAAGCATCACCGTCAGACTAAAAACTACCATAAGCCGTATTGGCCGTATTTACCACTTATTGCGATTGTGATGAGTGGCTTTTTATTGAGCAGTTCTTTGCCAGGTAAGCCATCGGTACTGGGCTATGCCACCGATATGAGCATCCAAAGTCTACTTGATGACACCAATGACCAGCGTGGCAACAATGGTGAGTCTGCGTTGGCACTGAATGGTCTACTAGACAACGCGGCGCAGGCCAAGGCAAATGACATGGCGACACGTAATTATTGGTCACACGATACACCGGATGGCCAAACTCCTTGGTCGTTCATGACCGCGGCTGGCTACAATTATCAGTTGGCAGGCGAAAATTTGGCTTACGGCTTTGCAACAGCGAGTGATACACTAACCGGCTGGATGAACAGCCCTGGGCATCGTGCAAATATCTTGAACGCCGGATATCAAGAAGTTGGTTTTGGTTTTACTAACATTGCAGACTACCAGAGTAACGGCCCGGAGACGCTCGTAGTAGCGATGTACGGTAGTCCGGCAACTACTCCAGCCGTCACACCAGTCACCACACCCACAGCATCGACTACGCCAGCAGCCAACAGCGCATCTTCAACACCAGCGGCTGGCGCAATAGCGGTAAAAGACACGTCAGCCACGCAGAACCAGGCAAGCACACCAACCGCAGCACCACCCACAACCGATACGGCACCATCCAGCGATACACTCACGCCCACGACAACGACCAGCAGCGCTCCGGCCAATAAGCAAGCTCAGCTGCTTACCGAGCCAAAAGCCGAAAAGGTCAGCCGCATTCAGGTGCTCACGGCCGGTAAAGCGCCCTGGAGCATGGTTGCGCTATCGTTAGCCGGCAGCATTGCTTTACTCGCCTTCTTACTCCGCCATGGCTTCGCGTGGCACAAAGTACTGGTTAAAGGCGAAAAACTCATCTTGCACCACCCCGTGCTCGACATACTGCTTGTAAGCCTCATAACCGCAATGGCTATATTGGCTCAAGGCTCAGGCGTTATTCGTTAGTCACTTATAGTCTATTGTACTTTCAAGTTATCTTCGCCCACTAAAGCGCGTAATTGTTGCAGCGCATCGTCGCTCGCAATAATGCCGGTAGGCAGTTTAATAACCTGTTTATTGTCAGCCTCACCGAGCACCAACACCACGTCCATGTCGCCCCGAAAACTATCCAGAGTTTGCTTAAGCGTGACTAATATTTGCTGATCGTCACTACTGGCCAAACGAATATACACCCTAGGCGGTAGTGCTACTGACTCCGTAGTGGAGCTCGCGACAGCACTACTTTTTTTAACCACACGACCAGTTGGCGCTTTCTTTTTTCGACCGGTTGTCTGATAGGCCGTTGCTTGAGCAGCCGTAATTTCCCGCGCATCATCGACCATGATTTTTACTTCGGTACCGATGTTCCCTTCGCGGTCCTTGGCACTCACCTTGCCTCGTATGAGCACTATTTTATCCCGTTCCCAGGTGCCCAAGGTCTGTTGATAGCTATTGGGAAAGAGGATGATTTCTGTTTCGCCGTAGCGATCCTCGATTTTCACGAATGCCATTTTTTGACCGTTTTTGGTGGTAATTTCTCGCAAATCAACAATTGCGCCACCAACGGTGACTGATTTGCCGTCATGTTCCGGTTTTAGGCTATTGAGCGGCACTGTTTGTTCGGCTAAAAATGTTTCGAATAGTTCGAGCGGATGTTGGCTCAAGTACAGGCCAAGCAATTCTCGCTCCCAGACCAATTGCTCGTGCGTGTCATAGATCTTTGTGGGCGATTCAAGTGTGAGTGTTGCTTTAGTAGACACCTCCTCAACTTCACCAAACAAGTCAGTCTGGCCGCTACTTTGTTGTTTTTGCAGCCGAGAACCATATGCCAAAATAACGTCTAAGTTATGCAACAGCGTTGTACGTTCACCGAATCGGTTGAACGCGCCAGCCTTCACCAAGCTTTCCATCGCCTTGCGGTTGACAACGCGGCCGTTTACTTTGCCAAGAAAATCCTCCAGAGTTTCGAACTGACTGTCTGATCGGGCTCGCAAAATATCCTCAACTGCACTAGTACCGACATTTTTAATGGCCGCCATACCGAAGCGAATTGGCGCCTTGCGATTATCAGGATCGGCTGGGTCGGGAACCACGGCAAACTCAACATATGATTCGTTCACATCTGGCGGTAACACCTTGATACCCATGTGCTGACACTCGCTGATTTCAATCGCTAGGCGATCAATGTCATCATAGTCACTGGTCATCAATGCCGCCATAAAGGCCGCCGGGTAGTGTGCCTTTAGGTACGCCGTCCAGTACGATATCTGGGCATAACAAGTAGCGTGTGCTTTGTTGAACGAATAGTCGGCAAAAGGCTGGATTTGGGCCCAAAGCTTCTTAGCACCTTCGCGCGTCAGACCTTGTTTAATACAGCCCTCGATAAACTTAGGCTCTTCGGCATTCATAATGTCGCGCTTCTTTTTACCAATAGCCTTGCGCACCAAATCGGCCTCGCCCGGTGTGTAGCCAGCAACTAGCTGCAGCAGTTTGATAATCTGCTCCTGGTAGACCATCACGCCGTAGGTATCTTGCAAAATAGGTTCTAGCGAACTGTGCAAATACGTAATCGAAGATGCATTATTCTTGCCTTCAATAAAGCGCGGAATTTCCGACATCGGACCGGGCCGATACAAAGCACCCATGGCGATGATGTCTTCAAACAGGGTTGGCCGAAGTTCTTTTAGATAGCGTTTCATGCCAGCAGATTCTAGCTGGAATACTCCGGTGGTGTCGGCTCGTTGTAACAGCGCAAAGGTTTCTGGGTCGTCGTTTGGAATCTCACCAAGTTCGATGGTTTTTTTATAAACACGGCGAATAATACGCATGGCGTTATTTATGACCGTTAAGTTCGATAAGCCCAAAAAGTCCATCTTGAGCAGCCCCAGTTCTTCGACCGGACCCATGGCGTATTGCGTTGAAACTACTCCTTTTTGAGCCATTTCGAGCGGTGCGAAGTTTACAATGTCATCTGGAGCAATCACCACACCGGCGGCATGCACACCGTGCGAACGAATCGTGCCTTCCATCTGCACGGCCAGATCAAAGACGCGCTTCGCTGTTTCGTTTGTTTCGTATTCTCGTTTAAGGTCGGGATCTTTTTTGAGCGACTCACTGAGCGGGATATGGCGACCTTGTACCGGTGGCGGAATCATCTTTGACCAACGATCAGCTTCGGCATAGGGCACCTGTAGCACGCGCGACACATCACGGACGGCATTACGCGCGGCCATCCGACCAAATGTCACAATGTTGGCAACCCGGTCGGTGCCGTATTTTTGCACACAATACTGGATGACTTCGTCGCGGCGAGTATCTTGAATGTCGATGTCGATGTCGGGCATGCTAATACGGCCGGGGTTTAGGAATCGTTCGAACATCAAGCTATACTTGAGCGGCTCAATTTCCGTAATACGAATGGCATAAGCTACAATCGAGCCGGCAGCACTACCACGTCCCGGACCAAAGATAATGCCTTGATTTTTACCCCAAGTAATAAAATCCTGAACGATCAAGAAATAGCCGTTGTAGCCCATATCATTCATGATGCCAAGCTCATAGTTAGTGCGCCCGATAATTTCTGCCGTTAGCACCTTCTTGGCGTCTTCGACACTAATAGTCTCACGGTCTTCGGCAGATACACCACCGTAACGCCACGCAAGCCCACGCCATACCAATTTATGAAAATACGAAGTTTCATCTTCGCTCTCATCTTCGTTTTGGGGCACCGGAAACTTTGGAATCAGAATCTTTCCTAGCTCCAACTTTACCTCACAACGGTCAGCAATGGCACGCGTGTTACGAATAAAATCAGGATGATCCTTGCCCCAACGCGCAATCACTTCGTTGGGCTCAGTGACATGCAGTTCAAAATTAGCCAGACTCATGCGCTTTTCATCGCTCATGAACGAACCGGTTTGCACGCACAGCAATATTTCGTGCGCTTCTTGGTCTTTGTGCCGCAGATAATGCGCGTCACAGGTGACAACACAGGGGATTTCGAGCTCATCCGCCAACTCAATAAGCTGCTTGTTCAGCGCAACTTGTTCGTCCCATTTACTAGCATGATCGGGATGACCATGGTCCTGAACTTCAATGTAGTAGCGATCGCCAAAGACCTTTTTGTACCACAATGCCGTTGCCTTGGCCTGTTCGGGTTGGCCCTGCCGGAAGGCGTCGCCAACCTCACCACTTATACAGCCACTGAGCGCAATGATGCCTTCGTTGTATTTTTCGAGTGTTTCGTGATCGATACGCGGCTTGTAGTAGAAACCTTGTAAGTTGCCAATTGTTGACAAGCGCATGAGGTTTCGGTAGCCCTGATCGTTCATGGCCAGTAAGATAAGGTGAAAGTTTGGCTTGTCCTTGCCTGGCTCCTTGTCGTGCAGGCTGCGGGCGGCAATGTATGTTTCCATGCCAATGATCGGTTTGACACCGTTGGCCGTTGCCTCTTTGTAGAATTCAACCGTACCAGACATCGTCCCGTGGTCGGTCATGGCCACTGCTTTCATGCCCGATTCTTTGACATACTGAACCAGCGCCGGTAGCTTTGTTAACCCATCCAGCAAGCTGTACTGCGTGTGGTTGTGCAAATGCACATAGTCAGCAGCAGTCAGCTCGGCTATTTTTGCCATATCATCCCCAAATATACCCTCATATGTATGGCTCTATTATACGCGCAACCAACCGCTTTTCAGGAGGTTAAGTTTTACAACACAACATTGCCCAGAGATACTTCCTGAATCGCAGAATTGCTAACCCCACTGGCTGGCCAGAGGCCACCCGTAGAGTGTTCGGAGAGTCGGGAAATGCCTCTGGGCCCAACCCCGACAGTACTACTTCGCGAGATATCTGCGAAGGTGCTCAATTGCCTTGTTAGCTTCAGCCATAGCTTTTTTCAGCTCTCTATCCTGAGCATCACCTTCATGAAGCGCACTCAATACTTCACGAACTTTTTCTTTAGAATCTTTGGCACCGTCCAGCAAATCATGCAACTGATCGCGTGTTTTTTCGCTGATGTCACCAGTTTTTTCTTTGGTTTGTTCGATAAGATCGTGCAACTCGGTGTGTAGTCTTTTAAGCTGTTTTTCTGCTTCTGTTATACCTTTGGCGGCGGCGTCTTTGACATCATCACGAGTTTCCTTACCACTCTTTGGTGCAGTTAAGATACCGGCAAGATAACCGGCAACCGCAGCAATTGCAGTACCAACAGCGAATTTCTTTATAGTGCTTTTGCTCATAGAGTTAGTCCTTTCGATGCTTATGTTGATTAACCGTTTCAAGGATACTAGAAACCGTTCGCAACACACCCAGCGGCCCAGAAGCCTTCTTGAACATCTCGGCCGCGGCCTCAGCAGAATCAATCACTAGTTCACCCTTCGCGGCAATCCGGCGTAATGTCGCAATAAATCGCAGTACAAACACTAACGCAATAATCGAAAGCAACAGGAAAATCCCCAGTAGTACACCAAGCGCTATAACTAGTATGTCAAAACTCGTGCTCATATACTTAGTATATCACTCTGTGACTAGAGCGTCTTGAGGTATTCTTTGAGCGCCGGACCAAGGTCAGGGTGCCTGAGCGCAAAATTGTAGACCGTTTTGAGGTACTCCAACGGATTACCAGTGTCATAATAGGTGCCGTCCTGAATTTCACAACCATAGATGTGATGACCGTCCTGAATCATGCTTTGCATGGCGTTTTGGATCATAAATTCACCCTCGGTTGGATCGTAGGTTTCCAGATGGCGTTGCAGATAGTCCAGTATAATCGGCTCAAAGACATAGCCGCTAACTGAAGCCAGATCAGACGGTGCTTTTTCGCGGCTGCCCGGTTTTTCGATAATGGTCGTCATATCAATCAGCCCTGGTTCGACTTCTTTGCCGTCCACATACCCATAGCGTTCGTAATCAGCATCACTATCACGACGAACACACGTAATAACCGAGCCACCGTACTTTGCCTGAGCGTCGATCATTTGCTGAAAGCGCGTTGGGCTGGCATCAACAAAATCATCAGCAAAGGTGTAAATAAACGGCTCATCACCAATCAGGTGAGCCGCATTGATAATTGGCGTACCCGTGCCATACGGTCCTTTTTGACGTATATAGGCAAAGTTTGCAAGCTGTGAAATTTTGCGTGTTTCTTCAAGCAACTTTGTCTTGCCGGCATGTTCCAGGTTCTCGCGTAGTTCGGCACTAGTACGATCAAAATGATCCTCGATAGTGCGCTTGTGATAGCCTGTCACGACGACAATGTCAGTAATTCCTGCCTCCACAAGCTCCTCAACAATGTGTTGAATAATCGGCTTGTCAATAAGCGGTAGCATTTCTTTGGGCATTGCCTTGGTTTGTGGCAAAAAACGAGTGCCGAAACCGGCGGCCGCAATAACGGCCTTGGTAACTTTTTTGTGTTGCGGAGCAGAACTCATCACGTCGATTGTACCATACGAAGCCGTAAACGAAAGCCTGTTTAGTACATTTGTAATCTGTCGTATGCTAATAGAACAGCGGCGGAATCTGTCATATTGCCAGTCTTGGCATTTTTAATAAGTTGCTCGAGGTAATGAGTTTTAGCGTCACAAACTCACCTTCGTCCAACGACGGCTCGGCAACTTTCCTGCAGTTAATGGCAAAGAAGTAGTGCCGACTCGAATTGGTGTATGCGTCATAACGAACATCACCCAGGTACGTCAGCTCGCCTGGTTCGTAACCAGTTTCTTCCCGTAGCTCACGCCAAGCCGCTTGTTCGGCTGTCTCGCCAGCTTCAATCATGCCACCAGGCAATTCGTCCATCATTCGTTCCGGGCCTGGCCGAAACTGATGTGCAACAATAACCTTATTGTCGGTGGTGAGCGCCAAAACACAAGCTGCGCCACTGCCTTCTGCATCCTTCGTCGTATAGTCTTTGACCGTGCCATCCGGCAAACGGAACGTCTTAGTGACCATCGTCCGATAACCAAATTTTTTAACAATTGTCGGCTCAAGCCGCTGCCAGCGCTTCATGATCCCTATACTAACATGGAAGCTGCGCTGGGCATTTATATACTGAGCTGCTTTTTTATCAATTCCTGGGCAAGCGCTGGGTTTGCTTTGCCCCCTGAGCGCTTCATGACTTGGCCAACCAAGAAACCAATGGCTTTCATTTGGCCATTTTTGACATCTTCGGCGGCCTTGGCGTTTTCGGCCAACACTTCAGAAACAATTTTAGCAATTTCGCCTTCATCGGAAACTTGAAGCAGGTTCTTTTCGGCAGCAATTGCTTCTGGGTCTTTACCGGTTTTAAGTAGTTCGGTCAGGACTTCTTTGGCGGCAGTTGAACTTAGCTTGTTGGCTGCTACCAATTCCGAAAGTGCAATAAATTGCTCATCACTAGCTTGGACTTCGGCAGCTTCTGCTTCGCCCTCATCACTGACAGGCTGCAATAACCAGAAGGCAACACGGCGGGCGTGCTCCGGTCCGCTTTTTTCGAGCACTCGGGCAACCAGCTTGGTAGTCGCTGGCACGGCAAGGATATCTTCGACGGTGTTGGCATCGATGCCACACGCTTGCAGTTTTTTTCGATAATCATCGGGCAGTTCAGGCATAGCAGCCTTAATCTCAGCAATATACTCGTCGGTTAACGTCACTGGTGGTAAGTCTGGGTCTGGGAAATAGCGATAATCGTGGGCGTCTTCTTTGGTGCGCTGACTGAAGGTGCGCTGTTTGGCATCATCCCAACCACGAGTTTCCTGAACAATTGGTTTGCCAGCTTCGAGTTGTTCGATTTGGCGAATCACTTCATAATCGACGGCTTTTTCGACCGACCGGAAGCTGTTGAGGTTCTTTGTCTCGGTGCGAGTACCTAGTTCATCGGTTTTACTCACGGACACGTTGACGTCAAAGCGCATGTTGCCGTAATACAGATTGGCGTAGGACACATCGGCGTAGGACATGCGCAGCCAGAGCTCTTTCGCATAGGCCTTGGCTTCGGCAGCGCTGTGCATGTCTGGTTCAGATACAATTTCTAGCAGCGGCGTACCAGCACGATTTAAATCGACCAAGCTATAGTCTTTGCCAGCAGGATGAGTACTTTTGCCAGCGTCGGCTTCCATGTGAGCTCTAGTAATATGGACGACTTTCTCTTCGCCATCGACACGAATAGTCACTTCACCACCAAGAATGATCGGCTCATCGAACTGTGTGATCTGGTATCCCATGGGAAGATCCGGATAAAAATAGTGCTTGCGATCAAACTTACTAAACTTCTGCGGGGTCGTACCAAGTGCAAAGGCTGCTTTCACGGCTAAGCGCACCGCTTCTTGGTTTAAGACCGGTAATCCGCCGGGCAAGCCAAAGTCAATGTGGTTTACCAGGGTGTTTGGCGCGGCCTCTCGTGCATCATTATTAGCACCAGAAAAAAGCTTCGTCTTCGTTTTGAACTGTGTATGACACTCGATACCAATAGTCACGGTGTATTGTTTGCGAACCTCTGGTGAAATCATCGTCATTACAACGCTCCTAAATCTTTCAGTACGGCACGAAAGCCAAGCAGTGCGTCCATGACATCTTTTTTCTTGAGCTTTTTGACTTCTTCGTGCACCAGTTTGTTGCGGAGTTTGTGCGCAAACCACGCTTGATCATTTTCTTTGATTTCATGCTGCGCGGCCATCAGGCGTTCGCCCATTGTTTTGCCCTTATATTTGCGTTTTTTGAGTGCCTCATCGACCAGCGTGTCGGCGTTAATAACTGCTAGCGGCCACATTTCTTGCTTGCCACATAGCGACTGCGTTTCCTGCCACTTTTGCTGGAAATATGCTTGGTTGAGTGTACGTGGTTTGCGTTTCCTGCGCCACGTCATAACCGCAGTGCCAACAACAATCAAGAACACAAACGCAACTAGTATTAGTTCATGAATTTTCATACCAATAGTTCCTCGCTTGCTTTTGCCAGGCCCAGCAGCGCACGATCAGCCTTTTGAGCGGCCATCAACTGCAAACCAACCGGCAGGCCGTCGCTAACACCAGCAGGAATGCTTACTGCCGGGATACCCACCATATTAACTGCGACTGTCATGATATCGGTCAGGTACATCTGCAGCGGATCATCAACATTTTCACCAATCTTGAAGGCGGTCATAGGGGCAACAGGACCAAGCAAGAAATCAACTTTAGCAAAAATTGCCTCAAATTCATTGATAATTTTGGTACGAACGGTTTGAGCTTTTTTGTAATAAGCATCGTAGTAACCGCTGCTGAGTACATACGTACCAATCATAATTCGGCGTTTTGCTTCTTTTCCAAAGCCAACGGCTCGGCTTTTGCTATAACTCTCGTCAAGACTTTCGGCGTCGCTACTCGTAAAACCAAATCGCTGGCCGTCGTAACGCGCCAAGTTACTGCTCACTTCGGCCGGGCAAATAATGTAGTATACGGCCAAAGCGGCCGATAACGAAGGTAGGCTTACTTCGGTGATTTCAGCACCTGCAGCCTTGAGTTTTTCAATAGCCGCCTCAATGCAAGCCTTAACCCCTTGGTCTAGGCCTTCGCCCATATATTCTTTGATAACGCCGATTTTTTTGCCCTTTACGTCACCTAACAGGTCGGTATAGCTAACAGCATCACGATCAATCGTCGTACTATCTAGTGCGTCTTTGCCGGCAATAACATCCAAAACCAGCGCCGCATCATCAACAGTGCGAGCAAGCGGCCCAATCGTGTCGGTACTGCTAGCCATAGCCACAACACCGCTGCGAGATACTAAGCCATATGTTGGCTTGTAACCAACCGCGCCACAAAAGCTAGCCGGTAGACGAATCGAACCGCCGGTGTCACTTCCCAGTGCAAACGGGGTAAGTTCAAGCACGACAGCTGCTGCCGAGCCACCAGATGAGCCACCAGGCACGCGTGTTTCGTCGTGAGGGTTTTTAGTGGTAAAGAAATCGCTGTTTTCGGTGCTAGAACCGTGGGCGAATGCATCAAGGTTGGCTTTTGCAACACAGATTGCACCTTCGGCTTCAAGTTTATTAATAACCGTCGATTGATATGGTGCAGTAAAGCCCTTCAAGATATTACTGGCCGCCGTAGTTTCGGCACCAAATACCAAGAAGTTATCTTTGGCAATGAACGGCACACCCGCTAGTCGGCCAACGTTTTCACCCCTGGCAATACGCGCATCGATGTCTTTGGCGCGTTCGTGGGCCGCATCGTCTAAGCTGACAATAATTGCCTGGAACTGAGCTTTACTGGCAATAGCTTGCAAAGCTTGTTCGACAAGTTCGCTCGCCTTGAGCTCACCAGCTTGTACTTTTTGGGCGATAGTGGCGATTGGTAACCAAGCGCTCATCAGCCGATCATCCTTTTGACTTTTATCAGATTTTTTTCAACCGCCGGTACGTTTTTGAGTAGATCGAGTGGTTCGTAGCCGTAGTCAATAATCTCGTCGGCACGACTCACGTTAGTCAGCCCCGTAACTTGGCTCGTTGGTTCCAGCCCCGATACGTCCACGTCGTCCAGATGCTCAACGTATTTGAGAATGGCACCAAGTTCGCGTTGATATTCGGCAACTTCGTCGTCGCTCAGCTGCAAACGTGCAAGTGTTGCCAACTTTAATACATCATCGGTTGTGAGGTCTGCCATATATCCAAAAAGTATAGCATCCAACTAAACACCAGCGCTAGCCAAACATGAAATAAATGTTTCATTGATTACATTTCTCAAGGTGTCTGTAAGATTTGTGACTTAGTGCTTGTGTTTTTTCTTTACAAAATTATGTAGGAAGAATAGGATACCTGTAAGTGCGTTATTCTACGCCCGAGAGGAAACCACAAGAAATGGCAGCACCAAATGCAACAGCGGAATTCATTCCTGCTGCTCATGTTGAGTCCTCCGTTGCATCGCTGTCATTTCATGGTCAGTCTCTTGAGCCTTCAACGTTCTCTAACCTTGTACGTATACCACTCCATACTGAAATTGCTGGCGCAACTATTGGGTCGACCATCAAATATCGTGATGACACCGATTTGAATACGAGTACTCCGGTAATACTAAAGGGCGGACTCGGAGCATCAGCGGAACTGTACGATGAGTGCACGGACTGGTTAGCTGATTTAGGCTGGCTGGTTGTTAACTGTGGAGCGCCCCGAACTCAAGACGCCGTCCATGCGCTTGCCCCTCGGAATTTACATGATGCGCTTCGTTTGCAAAGCCAAGCAACGTGGTCGGTTGCTCGCAGCATGATAGTTGAGGGTTACACCGACCAAGTTACACTCGTAGGCCACTCAATGGGCGGAGCGGTCGTCGTCGACACGGCAACCCACCACCCAGAGACTATCGCATCAGTATTACTAATTGCTTCGATCGGATTTGGGCATTCCAAACGCGAAGCAACGATCAATTTTGGTAAGCTTGGGCTGTTCGACATTGCCCCAGAGCTGATCGCTCGCGCACTACATGGTGACACAACAATAGCATCACAAGCACTACACCATACGGCCCATAATCCTGCACAATTTGTGTTGGAGTGTATTGGTGCTATGGGTAGCACCGTAGAAGAACGAGTCGTAACATTACAAGAGCAAGGTATTCCAGTCGATACTTTGTGGTTCGAGCATGACTTATTATTCCCCAAAAAGTTCAGCCAACGTGCCTCAAAACTTGCTCGCTCGTCCGAGATCGTCCCAAATGTTGGGCACGGAGCACTGCAACTAAACCCATCGTACGCAGCCCTTGCGATCCATAATGCACTGATGCGATCATCACATTGGTCACCGACCACCTATTAAGCATCTCTAGACCTTGGCTTCGGCAAGCTTCTGACCACGTGCTTTAAGTTCAGTGTAGGCTATAGACTCTTCCTCAAAACTCAGCTGATGCCATGTTTTGCCAGTTTCGACAGAGGCAATTAGATTAGCGTAACGTTCTGGCCAGCGATACGTCTTCTCGTAAATGGCAATGCCGATAGCATCACACATCACGGCATAGACTGCAGGGTTGAATCGCTTAACGGCTTCCAGAAAGCGAGAGCTGTCATGCTCGTCATTCGGGCCAGTCAATTCACCACCTTCTTCAATGCCAAGCAATGTCAGACAATTTTTAATGACCACTGCCTTCATGAGCCCGATCGCGTCGGCATTGTCTTCCGCCAACCCATGCTCAACTAATGCGTCAATATAATTTATTGACTCGCTGGCGTCGTACACGTCCATGTCATAATGAGTTGATTGATCACTGCCCAGAACAACCGGTTCATAGGTTTCAAAATATTCATTGATAGCCTCCTCCCCAACTAATAACCGATTTGCGAGGCCATCGAGATGTTCAGAGATCCCTCGCTCTGTGGGATGTAAATGGGCCGTTCTATCGTTGTCTTCTTTTTCTTTGGCCTTCGTTGCTTCTGTTTCAAACATGACTCTCAGCCGCAGCTTACCGTCACGCTTGTTTCCCAGCACTAATTTCGGTTGCGTCACGACCACATCTGCAGTCGCTGAACCAAATGATACGCCATGCAAATCAATTATCTTTGTTCCTGGGAGTAACGATGCAAGTGCCTCACGATCACGCCAGTCTTGGTCTTGCTTTTCCTGAGCCGTACCTACATCACCGCCAATAGTATGCAAGCGGCTTCGATACCTAAACCAGATGTCTAGTACACTATCAGTATCGACTGATTGCTTAGCTAGAATATCTTGAAGCGCCGTATGGGATTCTCTACCAGCACTACTAACCCGTTGCTCAGACCTTTCGAGTGTAGCTTTTGCTAAACCTTGGAGCGCAACAATAACTTCTGCAGCCTTATCCAAGCCAGCTACCTGTTCGCTTGCATCATGGAGACCTTGAGCTGCTAGGAAACTTGCATGCAGGGTCGTATCAAGAAGAGAACGTTGCTCCTCGGATAACTGTATAGTCTGTTCTTGCTCCACGCTAGTCATCCGACAACCTCCGTTTAGTTACTAACAGTATTATCTCAGAGTAATGCACATATGCAAGCCATGACAACAAAAAACTCCTTAAAACAGAGCTCAAGCATAGGCGTGCTGACTGGCCAGGAGGAAATCGGGCTGTATCGGAGATGAATAATATCTACTGCTTGGCTTTGATGTCGGCAATCATGTCGCGCAGTTCGGCGGCCGTTTCGAACTGTAAGTTAGCAGACGCCAGATCCATTTGGGCACTCAGATCTTTAATGAGCGATTTGTATTCGTCTTTGGGGATTTTATTGAGGTTAAGCTTGCCTTTGGCCCGTTTTGCTTCTTCGCTTAGTTCGGGGCGCATGCCTGCTTCGATAGATTTGTTAATGCCGGTTGGCGTGATGCCGTGTTTGGTATTGTAAGCTTTTTGGATTTTGTGACGGCGCGTGGTTTCGTCGATAGTCTTTTTCATACTGTCAGTGATGCGATCGGCATACATGATAACGTGGCCTTCGACGTGGCGGGCGGCGCGACCTACGGTTTGAATCAGCGCCTGCGATGAGCGTAAAAAGCCTTCTTTATCAGCATCCAAGATGGCCACCAACGATACTTCGGGTAAATCTAAACCTTCTCGTAACAGATTGATTCCAACCAAGACATCATAAATTCCAAGCCGAAGATCACGCAAAATATCGGTGCGGTCGAGTGTGTCGACATCGCTATGCAAATAGGCTACTTTTATGTTTAATTCCTTTAAATAATCTGCTAGATCTTCGCTCATGCGCTTGGTAAGCGTCGTTACCAGCACGCGTTGATGCTTGTCGATGGTTTTGCGGATTTCTGCCAGCAAATCGTCAATTTGACCTTCGATGGGGCGGATTTCGATTGGCGGGTCTAGCAAGCCAGTTGGACGAATGACTTGCTGGGCCGGTTCCGGGCTACGGCTAAGCTCATATTCGGCTGGCGTAGCACTCACATACACCACTTGATTGACGTGTTTTTCGTATTCGGTGAAAGTCAAAGGACGATTATCCAGTGCACTCGGTAAGCGGAAGCCGTAATCCACCAAGACTTCTTTGCGCGCGCGATCACCGTTGTACATGCCGCGAATTTGCGGGATGCTCATGTGCGATTCATCAATCAGCATGAGGAAATCGTCAGGATAATAATCGAGCAGTGTGGCTGGCTGCTCCCCAGGTTCACGATCGGTTAAATAACGGCTGTAGTTTTCAATTCCCTTTACGAAGCCAGTTTCTTGCAGCATTTCTAGGTCAAAACGAGTTCGTTGCTCCAGGCGTTGGGCCTCGATTAATTTATCCTCTTTCTTAAACTGTTTTAAGCGCGCAGCAAGCTCCTGTTCAATCTGTTCCATGGCAACGGCGAGCTTGTCTTTTGGTGTCACGTAATGCGAACTAGGGAAAATCTGCAATGTTTCGAGATTTTTGAGGATTTCACCCGTTAATGGGTCAATCTGGGTGATCCTATCGATTTCATCACCAAAAAATTCTAGGCGGTAGGCTAGTTCTTCGCCTGCCGGGTAAACGTCGACGACATCACCACGCACTCGGAAGGTGCCACGATGGAAATCAATATCGTTACGCTGGTATTGAATGTCTGTTAAGTGCCGTAAAAGTTTATCACGAACTCGTCGTTCACCCCTCTTTACAACCACTGCAAGATCGTTATAGTCGCCCGGCGAGCCTATGCCGTAAATACAGCTCACGCTGGCCACAATAATCACATCTTTACGTGTTAGGAGCGAATCCGTGGCTGCATGGCGCAAGCGATCAATCTCTTCGTTAATTTGGGAATCTTTTTCGATATACACATCACTACGCGGGATGTAGGCCTCTGGCTGATAGTAATCGAAATAGCTTACAAAATAATGCACCGCGTTGTTCGGAAAGAAATTTTTGAACTCGCTGTAGAGTTGAGCGGCCAATGTCTTATTGTGGCTCAAGACTAGCGTTGGCCGCTGTGTATTTTGAATCAAGTTTGCCATAGTAAATGTGTTATGGACAAAATAGCCCCCTCCCCCAGACAGGAAAGTCTGTGGTCCGGGAACAGCCAAATCATACACCGTATCGTTGCTGACAGACTCAGCCACGATAGCTTCTATAGGGGACCAATACACACTCGTTAACCCGACCATTTGCTCAAGCAGACCAACATCACTTATGTCATGGCGACCCTGGGCTTGTGCCAGAAGTACGCTGAGCATTGCATGTGCCCGATACCTAGCAGGGAGTCGCTTAGCACCAAGGTACATGCTTACCGCAGAACGACTAATACCAGCTGCTTTCGCTAAGTCTCGCTGCAATACGCCATATCTATAGCACAATCCTTTTATATATTCGGCAGGTATGGGGAAAACATCGACGTTTGTGTTAGGGCGCTTTTCTATAGCGCACAGCTTATTAAGCAATTCGTCTTTGCGTTCCAAGCCAAAACCAATATCGTCTCTAAAGCAGAGCAAATCCCGTTGGCCATATATGCTCAAAATCCATGAATTTCGTACTTTATCCTTATACGTTACATGCTTGGGACGAATCCTTGCGTGTATGCCAAACCTTAGCAGAGCGCACTGGACGTCATGGAGAAGCTCTTGGCTGACAGAAGCAAGGCAAACTGTGTTTTGCTCAACCCAGCCGTCACCCGCAAAGACACCACTCAGTAATTCACCAAGCTGTTTGTCGGTACATTGGGGCCAAAAGGCAGGGAGATGCTTATCGTACGCCCTATGGCCGCACCAGGTCTTCATGAGAGTAGCTACTGTTTTACCGTTGATTTGGTAGTCATACTTTTTCTGCCGTTTAACCAAACGTAATCCGAAAACACTAGATCCAAGCTCGAATTCAGTAGCTATTGATGAGTCGGCCGTAGATAACGTAATGTATCGGTCCGATGCATGGCCCTCGGCTATATAGAGCCCTAAAAATCTCCACAGAGGCCGGCTCGCAGCTATTCGCATTGGAATTGTCACAGCCTTCTCTATGGAGCCAACACGAGCCGTGCTATCCGGTACTTTATTCAGTATCAACACTTTATATTCTGCCAGTTGTATACGTTCCGCATTATTAACCACACGCCGGGCCTTTTGACGATCCAACATAGTCGCGGTAACCTCAGCTGCTTCAGCCGTTTGGACACAGAAAGCATCTTCTGGCAGCCATTCACGAATATCAAGATATGCAATGCCGTCTGCTCGGTCTGCTGATAGCCGGCTTGGCACGGGTAACCAGTCACCAGGCTCTAGAGAGTCACTTGGCAAAAGCCGCAATAGACCTTCCCGAAGCACATAAACATTATGACTATCAGTAAATGTATTAGATCTTCCGCAAGCCGTGGTAACCGTATAGAGACTACCGCGGTAACTATGCCTTGATATTTCAGTAACAAGTGACGACGATGTTTCGCCCGTAACGGTGTCGAGGGCCACTGTTGTAAGCTTGGCTTGCAAGCCCACAACTTGTGTACTATTGCTGTCTTCTGGAACTGATCCAGAAAATACACCGGATAACTGCTCAATAGGTATATGCAGAGTCTTCCCGGCATGGGTAATAAATACTTTTGACGAACCAACAACACTTTTGCCTGACCCCGTCACGCCCAATAGCGTCTGGTCGCGTAAACCATCCTTTAACCCTTGCGTCAGCTGGGCAATAGCCGCCGGCTGGTCACCCAGCGGCTCGTAATCACTTTGAAGTTCAAACTTTGTCACCTACCTATTGTAGCAAGTTAGCTACTGGTATAGTGCCTGGTACTTTTTGTGGTCGTGGTCTAGGAACTTTGTTAGTTCAGCAATAAGTTTATCGGCGTCGTTTTCGAAAGCAACAAACGCACCGTGACGTAATGGGTGGGCAAGCTCCATTAGCCTAGTGATTTCTTCGGACACGCCGCCAGCACCTTGCAAAAACCCGATTGGCGTATCTGTTTCCATGGCAATCGTAAATTCGTGCAGGGTACCGAGCCGGCCGCCAATACTAACAACAGCATCACTTGATGTAATTAGAAGCGTGTCTCTGCCTACGTAGTGCAGACCAGTGTATAGAATCGTGTCATACGCCTTAATGGGCAGGCGATATTTCATGACGTGTTCGATTTTGCTTGATGCCGGGCTAATACCCACGCTCATTTTGCCGCCTGCGGCTTTGTAGCCTTCAGCAGCGTAGTTTGGCAGGCCAATGGTGGCACCTGTTAGCAGGCTATGGCCTGCTTTCGCGATAGCTTCGCCCAGTTTGCGCGCAAGTTCTTTGCCTTCTTCGACACTATCGCCTTTGGCGGCTCCGGACACACAGATTTGATACATACCCACCCTTTTTGGTTAAATTAACGCCGGTTCGGCAACAAGCTGCGACTGCAGCTGCGAAAGCACGGTTTGTTCGACGCTTTCATGACCAATGTATTTTAGCAGGAGTTCGTGCCACAACGAAGCCTGGCCGTAATGCACAATGCGGTTTTTGTACGGCAACTGGTTGCAGCAAGCCAAAGCAACATCAATAATATTGAAAGATACGGGCTCGTGATTATGCAACAAACTTAGGTGCTGCGTGCCCCGCCAAAAGGCCAAGCTTGGCTCCAAATGTTCCAATACCAGCTCGATAGAGTGCCAGGTTAAGTCTTCGGCTTGGATGTGCGGCTCAAAAATTTCACTCTTGAACGCGTCTTTAAAGCGAGCATAGTAACGCTGAATCAGCTGCCACGAGACTGGGTGGTCAAGTAGTTCTGCTGACAGTTCAGCCTCATCTGTTACCACCGTCTGGACAATAGCGCCAAAGTCGGGCTTTACCTGACATAGCTTCAGGAACGTGCTGGCGGCACGGATTTCGTTCATGCTTTGCAATGCCAAAATCAAGGTGGCAGTTGTAACAGTTGGTGGCTGATTTTCAGGCAGCGGCAACAGCACAACTGCGCCCAACTCTTTAAATCCGAGCACATTATGTTTCTTTTCGGCAACAACTTTTTCGGCCAGTTCTTGCCAGCGTACCGATGAGGGGCTAGCGACAATAATATCTCGCGACTCAAAGTCGGATGCCCGCAGGCGCTTGTATTGCTCAACCAGATTCTTGCGCCAGCTGGCAGATTCTAGCAGCCACGCAGCGGCATAGAGCGACGCGATTGGCTCATGCTTGAGCATTGACTCGAATGATCGATAACCTAGCTGTTTCATTGCCTTCTTGGGCAGTGATTTTTTAAGCAATTTGCGAGCAACAGTCGCTTTCAATGCAAAACAACTACGCGGGATTGGAACCGTCCGCAAGGCATGGGCAACGCTAGCTACAATATCTTGATTTTGCGAGGCGGTTTGCAGGGCGGCAACCAGTCGCTTGTCATCAGTTTTGAGCCGTGCTTCGAGCGCAGCATACAGCTCCGGACCGGTAGTGTCATGCGGATCAAGGCCCAGTTGCTGTAGCTTGGCCTTCGTTCCTTGGGCCAATTCGGCCGTTAACCGCACATCGGCACTAGAATGGCCACTTGCTTGCTCCAGCTTACTCAAACCCTGTCGGAAAACTGGTTCATTAGCCCCTAAAAGTTCTGACAAAATTCGTGTCATGATTACGCTTATATTTTAGCATGAGCGTTACCGTTAGACTACTCAGTTCAGATCTTTGCCAATGATATATGCCTCCTCCCCAACACGCGCACCGTAATGTGGAAAGATAATACATTCCTTGGCCCGTGCTACGTATGTTTGGTTCGCATCGACTGCAATGGTCTGGCTTGCCGCGAGCTTATCAAAATTATGAAAACCCTTAGCCAACTGAAAGCTTTCTGCAGTTTTGTAGATTGAGCGCTGTGCAGCAATTATTCTCTTCGGTTGCGTTGAGAACACCACTTCTTCATTCGTCATGTCATAGTAGCGCAGAAACTGATAGATTGTTTTGATTGCAAAATTTTTGTACTCGGCAGCTTTTGAAATTGGGCCGCACTCAATACAAATGCCAATCTTACCTTGCACGTGCATGTACCCGTCGGTTGCCCCTGGTTCAGTATCTGTCCAGTTGGTCGAAATAATACCAACATCAAACTTATTTGCCAGGTCAAGTGCATCTGGTTCACAGATAACAAATGGTATGCCATTGTCATCGTAAAACATATGGATATCCAGCAGCGCATCACAACCATCCAGTACGGCCATCAGTTCTCGCGCTCGAACATCCTCTGGTTCACTCCCATTGTTTCCTGACACAAAGCAACGGTTTAAATTCTTGTTAACCATTCGGACACCGCCAGCAATCGCCGGAGGGTTAGCAAATGCAATATACAGCTTCCCTTTTGTGATGTCTAGAGTTGGCAGCAACGCTTCGAGTGCCAGTACGCCAGCCATTTCGTTACCGTGAACACCGGCAAAGACAGCTAGCGTTGGACCTGGTTGAGTACTGTTTAGTTCAATTATTTTTGAATCTATCATGCAATTTCTCCTACAAATACCAGCACTTCGTCGCAGCAGCCACCCAAATCGAGCTTCATGGGACACGGGCCACAGGCACTGAAGGCACTTGATGGCACCGAGTCTGCAGCCGCTTCAATGTAACCAGATCGCTCAAAGATTGGTTTACTTAATGGATTACAAAACGCATACGGCGTATTCTGCAGTTCACGCAGGCTTCGACTTACAACCGAAATCAACCCGTGAGCGACACCCTTGTTTCGATGCTGCTTCGGCACCCACAAACTTCCGACTTCTGGCATCATCAGCCCATTGTGCTGTTGCGGCTCGGTGGCACCAATGTATCCCATAAATACTTCGTCTTCTAGGGCAACCACACCTACATGTTTCTTCCAAATCTCAGCCGGCTTTACCGGTAGCATTTGTGGTTTTTCACCCAGCTGCCCGGTAGTATAGGCCGAAACCATATCTGCAACCTCCTCTTGCTTTGGCACTAGTAAACTATTAAAAAAATAATATTCAACACTCATATAAAATCCTTTACCTATCAAATTAAAAAGCCCCTGCGAACGTACAGGGGCTGCTAAGGCATAAGTTTATTTTACAATTTCAAGAGCAGCCCCCGGTAATACGGTAGCTGCGGCGGATTCCAACCAAGATGGAATAGTTACTTATCATAACTTTTTTATATTACCATAACGACTATTGTTCGACAATCATCTCCCGTATCTAGAATTTTTCGGGTTTGTACCAGTCGGGAGCTTTGCGCAGCCATTCGTTCAGTTCTTCTTCGGTGAGCAGGCCGGCTTGGGCACCAACTTTTTGGACAACGCTCATGGAGTTGATAGGCGCCCACTGCAATGCACCTTCAATAGTGTTGCCACGAGCCAAAGCCGCGACAAAGGTTGAGGCAAAGGCATCGCCTGCACCGGTGCGCTCGTATGGCGGCGCTGGATCTGGGTAGAGCGGCATTTTCCAACGATGATCAGCATACGAGGCGTATGCACCGGCCGGGCCGTCTGTAATACAGACGATCTTTGGTCCAACGGCATGTAAGCGCTGGAATAAGTCGGGTATATCATTGTAGTCGCCACCAGTAACGAGTACGGCTTCTTCGCGGTTTAAAATCAATACTTCGGTTCGCGCGTAAATACGCTTTAAGCGCTCAATACCGGCTTGCATCTGGAACGTACCGGGCTGGAATGCCAGTTTGACGTTTGGATTTTCTTCGAGCCAGTCAGCAACTTGGTCGTGATACGGAAGCGCATGGTTGGAAATCGAGCTAAAGTACACCCATTTTGGCACTTCGGCTGGGCGCAAGTGTGGCCAATGATAATCGTATTCTTCGTGTTTGATAAGGATAGTTCGCTCGTCTTTGTACCACAATACAAAGTGATAGTTACTGACTTTATCGGGGTTAATGTGCACAAAGCGATGATCGACTTTATTCTTGGCAAGCGCATGAATCATGTCACGGCCATACTGATCACCACCAACGTTTGTTTCGAACGCAGTTTTGAGCCCAAGTTTTGCAAAGGCAACCGCAGCATTGGCAGCATTACCCACGGCTTCGAGTACTTCACGGTGATCAAACGGCAATTTTGTGCCAAACTGCATCGACAAATACTTGCCATGCTCGTTTTCGTAGGTGTGTGCTTGGTCGTCAATTAATCGAATAAAATCATCAGTAACAATGTCGCCAATGGCGATTACATCAAATTGTCCTTGATCACTCATTCCCACCACTTTCTTTTTCGCTTACGCTTAACTTGTTTCTATTGTGCCACACCAGCCGTATTAGATGCAAGACTAACCCTTGCCTTTTACGATGTCCATATTCTTGGCCACGTGCTTTTGCACCTCGCCAGCCTTGGCTTCAAGTTGCTGCTTTTTCTGCTCAAGGCTATCGAGAGTTTTCGCCGGTTTGTCGGCCAGATTTTCGGTAGTTTTAATAACCTTGTCGGTGACGTTTTCCAGTTTGTCAGCCATGCTGCCAAGCCGCTCTTCGAGTTTGCCAGATTCGGCCTCTTTTATAACGCTGTCTAAGCTTTTAACAAAACTATCGAACAAGCCCATAGCAGCTAAACCTGCGCTTTACCGGCCGAATTAAAATCAGCCAGCTTGCTTTCTACAACCGTTTGTACTGCTGCAACAACTTCTTTATCAACCAGCTTTGCTACTGAATATTCATCAGGGTTGTCAGCCAGTACCTTTTCCAACGACTTACGATAGGCAAAGCGCATATCGGAGTTAATGTTGATCTTGGTCACGCCAATTTTGACGGCACTCACAAAATAATGGCCAGGGGTGTCACTACCACCGTGCAAGCTGATGTTGCAGTCGACCGCGTCACGGATTTGTTGCAGTAATTCCAGATCGAGCACCTTTGGCACCGGATATTTGCCATGCAAGTTGCCAATGGCCGCAGCAAACGTATCAATGCCAGTTGCCTCTACAAAATGCTTTGAGCCTTCGGGCGTGCTGAATGTTTTTTTGATTTCTTCGTAATCGATGGCTGTATCGAAGACGTTTGAGCCGCCACCGAAGTAGTGGGGCTCGCTTTCTACTAGTGCTCCTGTAATTTTGGCATACTCCACAACTTCTTTGGTGGCCGCAACAATTTCTTCGTCACTGGCGTCGTGATTAGACTGCGATACATCGATATGAATAAACTCAAAGCCAGCATCAATACCTTGTTTGGCTGCTTCAACGCTGGGTGAATGATCAAGGTTAACGTATATTTCTAGTCCGTATTCGCGCTTAAAATTATCGACCATATCACGGACGTTATATAGGCCGATATTATCAACTTCGCCCTGGCTGACCTCGACCAAAACCGGAGCATTTAGCTTCTGGGCGGCCTGTGCCACCGCCTTTAGCGTTGCTTGATCATCAAGATTAAAGGCGCCAAATGCAAAATGCTCAGATCGAGCACGCATCATGCTTGCGTGCGCCCTGTTACAATTGTCTCGGATCTGTTGTAGTGTCAATGGCATACCGGTTTCCCCTTATATCTTATCGTTTTGTTTTCTATCAGTGACGTGATGCGCCGCCAAACGAATATGTTTGGTATCAATACCAAAGTGTGCAAATAGCTCGACTGGATCACCTGACTCACCGAAGTGATCCTGCATGCCAATGCGCTTCATCGGCACGGGGTAATTTTCGCCCAATAATTCAGCGATCGCGCCGCCTAAACCACCATTAATCTGGCCCTCTTCGACCGTCACAACGGCACCAGTTTTTTTGACACTTTTAAGGATGGTTGCTTCATCGAGCGGCTTAATTGTTGGCACATGAACAACTTCGGCTTCGATGCCGTCTTTAAAGAGTAATTCTGCGGCCAAAAGCGCCTGGTAGGTCATGGTGCCCGTGGAGATAATGGTCACGTCGGTGCCAGTTTCAAACACATAGGCCTTGCCGATTTCAAACGGCGTTTTATCGGTTGTAATGGTTGGTACTGCTTCACGGGCCAGACGCATGTAATTGGGACGTGAGTCTTTGGCCATGGCTAGCGTGGCTTTTTCGGCCTCAATGCTATCGCAGGGTGCAATCACCACCATGTTTGGCAAGGCACGCATCAAGGCAATGTCTTCTAGCATTTGGTGGGTCGCCCCGTCCTTACCAGTGTATAAACCAGCATGCGAGCCAATAATCTTCACTGGCCGGTCGTTCAAACAAATGGTTGTCCGTATCTGTTCCCAGTTGCGACCAGGACTAAAGGCGGCATACGATGATACAAACGGAATTTTGCCCATAGCAGCCATGCCAGAACCAACGGTTACCAAGTTTTGCTCGGCTACGCCAATTTCCACAAACCGATCCGGAAAGGCATCACGGAACAGGCTAATTTGCGTTGAATCGGTCAAATCGGCGCAAGCTGCCACTACGTTTATGTCTCGTCCGCCAGCCTCCAATAAGCCCTTGCCAAAACCCTTCCGGTTCGGCTCCATGGGAATATTTTTGTCGGCAATATCGTTTAAATGCATATCACTCATGTTCACTCCGTATCTTGCCCTGTAAGGTGCGGAGTTCGTGGAGGGCTTTTTTGGCTTGTTCATGATTTGGCGGCATACCGTGCCAGTGAAAGTCGTTTTCCATAAAGTCTACGCCTTTGCCAGGAATGGTGTGCGCTACAATCATGACTGGTTTTTCGTGAATGGCGCGGGCCATGGCACAGGCGTCAATCACGGCTTCGATGTCGTTGCCGTCGATCTCTATAACATGCCAGCCAAATGCTTCCCACTTGCCCTTAAAATCTTCCAAGGGCATAACGTCTTCGGTAAAACCGTCGATCTGGATGTTATTGCGATCGGTAATGGCAATAAGATGGTCTAGCTTATATTTGCCCGCTAGCATGGCCGCTTCCCAGACATTGCCCTCGTCTTGTTCGCCGTCGCCCATGACTACATACACCCAGCGGTGGAGCTCTTGGTTCATACGCAGCGCCAACGCCATACCGCATGCTTGGCTCAAGCCGCTACCCAGCGGGCCACTGGTGGTTTCTAGCCCAGGCAATCGAGTTCGCTCCGGGTGACCTTGCAATCGTGAACCAAATTTCCGCAAGGTTAACAATTCTTTGCGATCAAAGAATCCAGCCTGCGCCATCGTGGCGTATTGCACTGGCGCGCAGTGGCCATTGCTCAGCAATAACAGATCACGTTCGTCCCAATAGGGCTTTTTTGGGTCGATCTGCAGGATGTCAAAGTAGAGTGCCGTAAAGATGTCGGCCAAGCCAAGGGGACCAGCGCTATGACCAGAGCCGGCCGTTTCGAGCATAGTAATAATATCCTCGCGGATGTCGATAGCGATCTTTTCTAAAGCCTGAATGGAGTACGTTTTTTGAGCCATAGGTAGGGCAAAATCTCTATTACACTAATGCTTTTAGTGTAGCATACGCGGCCGCTGGATCGGGGGTGTTTTGAATAAAGCCACCGACATTCAAGACGTCAACGCCAGCTTCGGCGATTGCTCGCGCATTTTGGTTGTTTACACCACCATCCCAGCCAATTTCGACTGTTGGCTTGAGCCGCCGTACGGCGATAACTTTTTTAAGGAGCTCCATGTTGGCTTCGCTACCACCCTGATAGCCCAAATTACCCGAAAATATCAGTACATGATCGATTGAGCGCATCACCGGCTCAATGGCGTCCACCCGTGTTTGCGGCAAGAGTGCAACACCGACCTCTATACCATGTGCATGCAAATGGTCGGCAAAGTTATTAAAGTTGCCTTCGGCTTCGACATGAATAATAACCAGTCGTGGGTTCAGCGCCAAGATAATTTCGGCGTGATCGACAGGATAACGATACATCAAGTGCAAGTCAACAGTGCGATTACCGCGCCACCAAATTTGATCAAAAGCTAACAACTTGCGCGGCGCAAAATCACCGTCGGACATATCAACATGAAAGCGCGTCGCAAATGGCTCCAATAGCTCCATCTGCCTCCGATATTCGTCGGCCGTTTCTGCAGTAATGGTCGGACAGATAGTTACCATAGCCTCATACCTCGTCTAGCTTTTTGATACGACGCTCGTGACGCTCCAGATTGCTAAATGGCGTGCCGAGCCAAATTTCAGTCGCCTGCTTCATTTCGTCAAGACTTAGGAAGCGGCCCGATAAGCTCAAGACGTTGGCATCGTTGTGCTGCCGCGATAGCTTCACAATTTCGTATGGATCATCGCTGATGTCACCTTCGGCGTTAATGGCCGTTTTGGCAATAACCGGACCGTAAAACAAGGCACAGCGCACGCCTTTAATACGATTAGCTGCCATAGCTTCGCCATTACCACTACCGCCTAAAATAATCCCCACTTCACAGTCGCCCGTAGCAACTGCTTTTGCGGCTGGAAACATGAAATCAGGATAGTCGTCGTCAGCCTGGAATGTTTGCGGGCCAAAATCGACACACTCATGCCCAAGTGACTCTATAAAGACACGTAATGCTTTGAGCGCTTCAAATCCGGCGTGGTCAGTGGTAATTGCAATCTTCATATACTCATACTAACTTTGTAACGAGCCGCAGGCAATAGTAGTCTATTCGTGGTGTCCGGTATGATCTTCTTTTTTGTGCAAATTGTGGCCAGTATCGGCAACAACTTCGACCAGTCGGTTACTGTAGCCCCATTCGTTGTCATACCAAACCATAACCTTCACTAAGTTGCCGGCGACGACTTTTGTTAGCGCCAAGTCAACAGTGCCGGAATGGCTATTACCGATGTAGTCACTACTAACAAGCGGTTCGTCGCTGACACCCAAAATACCTTGATAGAATGGCTCTTTGGCAGCTTTTTTGAAGGTTTCGTTGAGTTCTTCTACGCTTGTACTGCGCTTAAGAAGTGCGGTCACATCACTGAGCGAAACAACAGGGGTGGGAACGCGGATACTCAGACCATCAAACTTGTCTTTGAGCTGTGGCAATGTCAGCGTAACAGCAATTGCAGCGCCGGTAGTGGTAGGCACAATGTTTTCGGCGGCGTTACGGCCTTCACGAAGATCTTTTTTTGGCGCATCTTGCAATGCCTGGCTAGCAGTGTAGCTGTGGACGGTGGTCAGCATAGACTTTTCAACACCAAATTCAGCATCCAAAATTGCCATAACAGCACCAAGCGAGTTGGTAGTACAGCTAGCGTTGCTAATGACGTGGCTGGCACCCTCTAGCTTGTCATCGTTGGCACCAAGCACGATCGTGTCAACACCGTCACTTTTGGTTGGACCGCTAATGACAACTCGCTGCGCACCAGCGGTAATGTGCTTTTCGGCACCTTCTTTGTCAGTAAAAAATCCCGTTGATTCAATAACAACGTCAACCTTCAGGCCTTTCCAGGGCAACAGTGTCGGGTCTTTTTCGGCTAATACTTTTACTGGCTTGCCAGCGACAATAATATTCTGGTCGTCATAGCTAACGTCTTGATCGTAGGCACCATAGTTACTGTCGTGCTTGAGCAAGTAGGCCAGCGTTTTGGTATCTGTTAAGTCGTTGATTGCCACAATTTCGCAGTCACTGCGTGCGAATGCTATTTTGAAAGCATTGCGCCCGATTCGCCCAAATCCGTTGATTGCCACCCGTGTTTTCATATTCATTATTCCTTTTTTTACGCTTATGCCTATTCTTATGTCCATTATTGTATAGCAGCGACGAGAGTGATGCAAAACTAGATAAGGCTAGAATCCAGCAGCTTTTTGATACGACCTCTTACCCAAAAGCATTCAGGCGCATCAAGCGCAAACCACTGGGCATCCATGACTTCACTTTCGAGATGATTCAAATCTTCATTTTTGGCACTTTTGGCAATAAACACGTACGTAAAATCGTGATGCATATGCGGCAGCTCACTCTTTTCCGGACGAGCAGCTATGGCGTGTGATTCTATATGGATTGGCATGAGCGGATTACGTGGGTCGATTGGCAAATATCGGTCGATGGCAACCGATGTTTCTTCTTCGGCTTCACGCTGGGCTGCGTGTAATGGGTCGGACTCACCGGGATCCCAGTGACCGCCAGGCTGCAGCCAAATATCAAAGAGCTTGTGATAGATCAGCAGCAATTTGGTTTTATCCGGAGACAGCACGAGCGCACAGCCTGTTATATGGCCAGGCAACGTTTTACGGTCATTCATAACATCGTTATTTTCAAGTTGGTACAAGAACAACTGTAGAGTCTGTCGCTCCGATGGATGTTTTTTCAGATAAGCCTCGACGATTGTATGGATTTGCTTATCGGTCAACTTCTACGCCTTCATATTCGGGCAGCTTCAGCAACTCATCGATGCTGTTCGTGTTTTTAAACAAATCCTCGGCCACGTCTAGATAATCTGTCCTTGCCAGCACTAGCTGCTTAAGTTCTTCAAAAGAAACTTCTTTGATGGTAATCCGTTCGCCGGCATCATTGTGTGGAGCCTGTTGTCCTGTCACGTCCCAAGCAATAAACAGATAGCTAAACCATTCGATTTTTTTGAATGGTTGGCCTACTTGCAATAGTCGCCAATTTTTAAAACTATAGCCGACTTCTTCTAGCACTTCGCGCTGTGCTGACGCGGTCATCGACACTTCGCCAGGATCGACACGGCCACCAGGGAAAGCCTCTAACGGCCCGCGATCCGGTTGCTCGTCGGTGATGATGAGTATTTTATCGTTCACGATACAAATAACGTCAGTCGCATCGGGTCTTTTTAACCTCTCAAAGGTTGCGGTACTGCCATCGTAAAGCACTTGTGGCCATTGATAGACGTCAAAAATTTTACCTTTAAAAACGCACTCGGCATTATCAGGAATCAAGGCAGCATCTTGAGGGATGAGCTTTTTCATTACTGCTTATTGTAGCGTTCGATGGATTTGGCGATGATTTCTTTGGCTTCTTCAACATCACCCCAGCCGGTAACTTTGGTGCTGCCGGGTTTTTTGAGGTCCTTGTAATGCGTAAAGTGGTGCTCTAGTTGTTTGACGAGCTGCGGAATGTCTGCCAGTGATTTGATAGCATCGCCGTCATCACGGTTGTCGGCTGGCACGCACACGATCTTGTCATCAACTTCGCCGTCGTCATTGAACTTCATAACACCAATGATAGTTGCTTCCAGCCAGACGCCCGTTGCTAACGGTTCGGGACAGATGATAAGCGTATCGAGTTCGTCGCCGTCTTCGTCGAGTGTTTGTGGGATAAAGCCGTAGTTGCAGGGCTTGGCAAATGCGCGCGGTTCGACGCGGTCAAGCATAAATGCCGCGTGTTTGCGGTCCCATTCGACCTTTAATCGTGAGCCTTCGGGAATCTCAACAACGGTGTTGATGGTGCCATTTTTGTAATCGCCTGGTTTCAGGACTTGGTTAAAATCGGGCATAGGTACTCCTCTTATAATTTTATAAATATTGTACACTATAAGAGATGAAAATTATTGGTCACCGCGGGGCGAAAGGCCTTGCCCCCGAAAACACTATTTCGGGGCTCAAAAAAGGTCTGGAGCATGGCGTCGATGAGCTAGAATTTGACCTACGCGTCACCAAAGACGGCGTAGTTATTCTAAACCACAATCCCGAATTGACAGATGCATCTGGCAGTAAGCTGTCTATTCGCAACCACACCTACGCACAACTCAAAGCGCACAAAATAGACTTGGCAACATTTGAAGAAATACTCCAAGCCGTCAGTAACACAGTGCCGCTTTTGGTAGAAGTGAAGCCGAATGAGCCGACTGAACCAATTGTTACAATAATCAAAAAGTACCTGGCTAGCGGCTGGAAGTCAGAGAATTTTTTACTGGGCTCGTTTAGCCAGCACACACTGCTAGCGTTGCACAAAGAACTACCCGAGATTGAAAAGGTCGTTATTGAACGCTGGTCCGGCGTGAAGGCCCGTGTTCGAGCCAACCAGGTCAAAACCAAACGGCTCAACATGAAAAGTCTGTGGTTATGGCGCAGCTTTCTGGCACCGATGCACAAACGGGGTTGGCAAATTTCGCCCTACACCATGAACAACCCAGGAAAAGTTAAAAAATGGGAAAAATATCTATACGGTGTGATCACCGACTTTCCTGACCGCTTCGAAAAATAGCGTTATACTAGAGACACGGAAGAAAGTGTGAGCTTACTCGCACATTCTGAGTACCGATAAGAATATCCGGAGGATATACTAATAACCTATGCAGGTGTTTTTTGAAAAGCGAGAAGAGTTAGTCCCTGGGGTTTGGCAGTATTTTTTTCGACCAGAACGGCCGCTTGATTTTGTGCCTGGACAATACATTAGCCTGTCACTTCCAGAGGTTGTTGATGACCCTAGGGGCGGTTCGCGGGTATTTACGCTCACTTCGCTTCCGGCTGATGCGGCGTACAATATTAGCTTTGTGTTGAAGTATGGCTCACCGATTAGTCACTACAAGCAACGTCTACAAGCGCTAGAACCAGGCGACCAAGCGATGATTGGTGATGCCATGGGCGATTTAGTGCTACCCAAAAACACCGATATCCCGCTAGTTTTTATTGCCGGAGGCATCGGCATTGCATCGTATATTAGTATGCTTAGTAGCTTAATCGAGCAAAGAGAACAACGAAGTATTTTTCTGTTTTATAGTCTGAAAAGTGGTCGGGAACAGATATTTCGAGATGTCACCAATGCCTATCCATTAGCATTAAAGACAATTGCTATAGCACCAAATCGATTAACCGCCGCGCAAATCAAGAATACGACACCACCAAACGCACAAATCTACGTGTCTGGCAGCGAGTCATTTGTCGACAGCCTCTGTAAAGGTTTAGTGAGCCTCGGTATTCACAGGGATCAGCTAGTCTTTGATTTCTTTGATGGCTACACAGAACTATAACGATAAGTCTTAGCTGCCGAAGCCTACGACTGCCGCTGACAGATAATCAATTACTCAAGAATATGTTCGCGAGCATCAAGGTATTCGCGAATTTTAAGCGCTGCCGTGGCACCCTCACCGGCCGCACTGGCAATCTGTAAGGTTGCGCCGGAACGGATATCACCGGCCGCAAATACACCGGGCACGCTGGTGTGCAGATTAGCATCGGTTTTAATGAGCCCGATGTCATCTAAATCAACCAGGTCTTTGACGAACTCGCTATTAGGCTTTAAGCCTACGAAGACAAACACACCATCGGTTGGAAAATCGATGTTCTTACCAGTAGCCTTATCGGTACCAACGACTTTGACAACTTTGTTATCCTCGCCAACAATCTCATCGGTCAAGGTATTCAAATGTACCGTAATTTTTCCATTATCCACAAATTTTTGGAGGTCTTTTTGCAATACATCACTTGCCTTGATAGTGGACCGAACCAGTAAATCAATGTGCGTTGCAAAGCGCGTCAAAAAGATAGATTCCTGCACGGCAGAATTACCGCCGCCAATCACAACCAGTCGTTTGTCACGATAAAACGCACCGTCGCAAGTTGCGCAATAATGCACACCGCGAGCATAGTATTCTTGCTCGCCAGGCACACCAGTCTTCTTATAATCACTACCAGTAGCAATCAAGACCGCGCGCGCATACATGTCGCCGCTGGTGGTTTCTAGCTTCTTGAACTCCCCTTCGTCGGTTATTTTCATAACTTCACCCAGCTCAATAACAGCACCAAAACGCTCAGCCTGCTTTTGTAAATTGTTTGCCAAATCAAGTCCAGCCAAACCTTCGGGAAAGCCAGGATAGTTATCGACCCAATCAGTAATGGCTGCCAAGCCACCGGGTACACCACGCTCAAACAGTAGCGTATCGATATCTTCACGAGTCGTATAGATAGCCGCGCTTAATGCGGCTGGGCCAGCACCAATCATAATCACATCATGTACGATCTTCTTTTCTTCACTCATAAAACTACTTTCATTTTAACCGAATCTTCCACAGGCTGGAAAAAGATTACGCTACAGCAGGAGCTAGCTTAGCCAGGTTGTAACCTACGATAACTTCACGAGTGTCATCGTGCTTGGTCACAACTGTCACGGGGACCGTCATAGCACCAGATAGCGCCAGGGCCTCTGCCTGGCGGTGAGGTTGTTCGTCGAGGTTAACAATGTCGTATTTGTGGTTTTTGACGTCGAGGTACTTCTTGACCATGGCGCAGTAGGCACAAGTGTTAGTGGTAAAGATGGTGATGTTTTTAACCATGATCGTCGTCCCCTCTGGAGCTTATTTTATTTGTTATCTATCTTATTTACCGTAAGAATTATTATACTCTAGCGTTTAGTATCCCCGTCAACACCCCACATATTGTGTAATTTAACACATTTATCCACCCTTTCCTGCGCCTGGGACTTTCGTGGTTTAGTGCAGTTTCGTTCAAGAGCGAACATCGAAGCGCAGAGCTTGGGCCGAAATGTGCTGAAGTACGAAAGTCCTAACTCCCGATTTTGTGGAGAGTAATGTCAAAAACTAGGTCTGCATTGGCCGGAATGCCCGATCCCGCAGGTGGATTAGCCCCATAAGCCTGGGCCGCCGGAATCAGCAAGCGGCGCGTACCGCCAACCTTCATGCCAGGAACACCATCGGTCCAACCAGCAATTACGCTACCGAGCGGAAAGCTAACGGGCTGGCCCGTATCGAGACTGCTCTGGAATATAACGCCAGTTGCGGCAACGGCACCAGTGTAGTCAACTGTCACGGTGTCGCCTGGCTTGACTTCGGCCCCCGTACCAACGGTAGTATCCTGTTTTTGTAGTGTTGGAATGCTCGCGACCGGTGTAAAGTTTTCCAATTTTGTACCCTCCAATTTATTTGCTGTTGCCTTCGGTGTCGTTGGCGTTGTCGCCTTTGATTGATCCGTTGTAGTTGTGGCTGCAGGCTTGGTTGAAGCCGTGCTCTTATTATGATTACTGATGCCATTTGCAATTACCGCGATGGTTAATGCCGATGCCGTTACTAAAAATAGTATCGCGCCAAAAGCAGCAAAAAATCTATCCCTCTTTTTCGTCATACGCCCTCTTCTTAGCCCTCTTGTTAGTCTATAGGTTAGGCATTATTGTACTTGAAAAGCTTGTGTCGTGTCGAGTTATTTTTGACAAGCTCAGCCTTCGGCAATTTCGTAGGTTTTGAGCTTTTCGACGTTGGCATCGGTGTGCGTGTGCTGGAGTTCGAGTAGCTGGGCATAGATACCGCCGGATTTTGCGAGTTTCCTTGGTGTACCTATTTCGCTGGCTCGGCCGTTTTTTAGCGTCACAATCATGTCGACTGATTGAATCGTGCTCAGCCTATGGGCGATGATAAGCGTACTGCGGCCTTTCATCAGTCGTTCCAGTGCTTCTTGGACTTTGCGTTCACTGCGCGTGTCAAGGCTGCTAGTCGCTTCGTCTAAGATCAAGATTGGGGCGTCTTTGAGTAGCGCCCGTGCAATGGCAATACGTTGTTTTTGGCCGCCACTCAGTTTGAGCCCACGTTCGCCAATTTCAGTGTCGTAGCCTTTTTCGAATTTGGCGATGAACTCGCTGGCATTGGCGGCTTTGGCAGCAGCCCTGACGGCTTTATCGGTCGCATTAGGATTGGCGTAGGCAATGTTTTCGCGAATGGTACCACTAAACAGTGCCGGATCTTGGAACACTACGCCAATGTTTTTGCGCAAGCTCGACTGTGTCACGTCGTTCACATTTTGGCCATCAATCAAGATTTCACCGCTGTTTACTTCGTATAACCTGAGCAGCAGGCTGGTGATGGTAGTCTTGCCTTCACCACTTTCACCAACCAGCGCTAACTTCGTATTCGGCTTCAGGGTAAAGCTTACGCCTTTCAGCACAGAAACGTCATCGTCGTAGCCAAACTCAACGTTATTAAACGTCACCTCGCCGTCAGTGATCTGTAGGTCGTCGGCCATCGGCTTATCGGTGATGCTTGGCTCCTGTTCCATAACTTCAAAGTAATCTTTGCTGTTGGCGACTGCCCGCTGTGTGCGATCAACCAAAAAGCTAATCGAGAAAATTGGAATACGAATAAGCATGGCGTACTGAATCAGCAACACCATAGTGCCAATACTGTAGTGGCCGCGGGCGGTCTGGACAAAGATAAACATAAAGACCGCAAAGAATATGACTGCCAACACACTGCGGCGGGCATTGTCTTGGCGATGCCAGTAGCGACTTTGCGGTTTGACGGTTTCGGCAGCATGCTGCAGGCGTTGGTTGAAAAACTTCAGCTCGCGGGCTTCCTGGATAAAGCTTTTGACAACTCGCACTTGGCCGACACTTTCGGCAAAACGGCCACTGGCAACATCGACATCTTCATTAATGCTCTTCTGGTATTGCTGCCATCTGTTGCTGGTTTTGGTAGTCATCCAGATAAAAACTGGATACAAAAGCAACAACATGAGCGCAACGGGCCAAGAATAATGTGCCACGATGAGCAAGGTGAAAATGGTGCTAAAAATAAACTGCAAGAAGTTGTTACTAAACATCTGCACGAAGTCGCCGATGTCTTGGATGCCGCGATTCATACGGTTAATGATCTTGCCTGTTAACTCTGTATCGTAATAACGCTGCGGCAAACGCAGCAGATGCTCATAGTATTTGCTACTCATGTATTGTTTAAGCTTAATGGCCAGTATGTCACCCCAGTAGCCGCCGATGTTACTAAAGAAGGTTTGTCCCAGATCGGTCAGAAAAATGCCAAACGCATACAGCGCAACCAAGCCCACATTGGTATGGCCACCCTGCAAACCTTTGGTAATCTGGTCGATTGCACCTTTGGTAAGCAATGGCACTAGCTGGCTCATGGCCGCCAGCAAAATGGTCATAATAGAAATGGCAATATAGTAGCGCCGCAAACTACGGGTAAAGCGAACAATCCGCCAAATACTCTTCATAAGCTCTAGTGTACCATCAGGTTAGCCGCAAAGTAATCGCCTTAAGTAAGTTTTGAACATATCTCACTTGCAAAAAACCTGCCCTCTATGGTTATATTATGCTAACGTCTATGATTAGGCGCCATTACAATTTAGCAATGACCTAACCTGAGTAGGATTCGTCCGAAAGGCATGGTTATCAAATCTCAACCAAGATAGAACGCTCGTCGTTTAGGTTATTCTTGGTTGAGTCATGACTGGAAACGGTTATGGGGACCTCCGGGTTCCGCCTAGCGGCGAGCTTTGTGTTTGTAAGGGCATAAAATTGCACACGTCTCGCTGCCAGGCTCTCACTAACAAAACTGAGAAGGCATATCATGGGGCTACTTGATCCACCGGCATTATCAAAAGCTCAGGGCGATGTCCGGTATGCCCGCCTTCCACTCGGGCGTCCTGGCCCGCGCTGGCTGTTCTATGGCGACTCCATCGTCGCTGGTGGTGTTGACACTTCCAGCGCGCAGTCTTACTGGCTGGGAAGCTTTTGCGTCCAGCTGGCGCTGCTGTCCGGCGGACAGGTGCTGCACTCCTACAACGCTGGACAGCCAGGCCAGAACACCGCCTACCTGCTCGCCAACTTTGACACCCTCGTCACGCCCAACACGGCGAACATCGACTGCATCCTGTTCAACACAGGTGCGCACGACGCGGGCATTACGAACTTCGCGACCTGGACGGCCAGCTTCATCGGCGTGGTACAGAAGATTCTCGCTCTTGGCAAAATCCCGATCTTGACAACAATGTTCCCTCAGACCGGAGCAACCACTACGATCCAGACGGGCATTAGCCAGACGAACTCGTGGATCAGGCGCTACGCCGCCAAGAATGGGTACATCTGCCTCGACGTGTACCGGGCCGCGACGGATCCCACCACGGGTGGTTACCGTGCTGGCTATTCGACCGACAACATCCACCCGACTGCAATGGGGCAAACCGCCATCGGGCAGGCACTCGTCAATCAGATCACTTCACTGCTCCCACCTGCGGCGTGCGTCACGCCGCAGTGGTACGCCGACCCGAACAACCTGCTCAGCAACTCCCTGTTCACGACATGGAGCACATCAAAGGTTGCGCCGACAATCGCCGCTGGAGCCACCATTTCATCGGGTGGAAGCCTTGCACCTGGCACTTATTTCTACGTGGTCACCTATCTCGACTTCGTGGGTTCGACAACGGCTAGCAACGAGATCAGCGTGACGATCACATCCGGCCAGCAGTCAGTTATCAATATTACTAATAACAACGGTCCGGGTGCTCGGCAATACCGGATCTTTCGTAGTACCAGTAGCGGGGCCGAAGTGTTCCTGGACACGACGACAACCCTGTCCTACACCGACGCAGGAACCAAGGTTCCGACGACACAACCACCGGCATCAGTCAACGGCACTTCATACCCGACCGGCTGGGCATGGAACGCGGGCGGACCTGAGCACGCATCACAGGTCGCAGACGCCGCGGCTCTGGGCTCGGTGATCCGATTCACCGACTACAACGGACGCAACACAAGTGACGCGCTGCAGCAGGCGGTCAACGCTGGCGCGGGCAAGTTCGCAGTAGGCGACAAGCTGGCAATTATGGCGAAGGTGCGGACCGCTGGCGGGATGGCCCCCGCCGTGAAGGTAGTTGCGACCCCATCGGGCGTCCCGATCAACTTTCTGAGTGACGGCACATCGGCGTGGGGATTCGGCCAGTACTACCAGGAGTTCGTCGTATCGGCTGGCACTACGGCACTGACGGTCTACCTGCAAGCACAGCCCGGTACCCTCACTGTTGATTACGCCGAGGTCGGACTTTACAACTTGACCGCGATGGGCGTGCTATAGCATTCTTTGTAATTGTTGGTTAATTAATGCAACGAGTTTTTGACGAGCCGCGCCTGTAAAGTTATGGTCGGCAGCTTCAATACCTAGCGAGGTAACATCGGCCATAACCATCAGCTCGGTGTAATCGGCGTCATCCAGCACATCGTCTGCTTCGGCAATAATTAGCATGTAGGGTCGAAATAATGCCAGCTTTATCAGTTCACCTTCGGCGTCAACTTGTTCAAGTTCCGTAAAAAAAGTTTCGGGCACAATGGTTGTGGTGCCGTCACGCCGTGGAATGTGCCAGGCGTTGTTTGTGAATTTAACACCGGCAACGTTGGTGTAGCGCTCGCGGCGCTTGCCAGCTGCGGCGTTGGTAGGTGGTGCAAGTAGCAGTATGCTGCCGATGTTTTCGGGTGATAATTCGGCAACGACCAAGCAGCCCATTGAGTGGGCAATGATGTCTAGCTGCTGTACACCCGTCTGCTGGCGCGTCCAGTCCAAGACAGCCTGTAGCCGTCGTACTTGATCGCTGAAGCTGGTTGCACGCACCGTCGCCGAGGCTTCATCCACTTCGTTGTAGTCGAACAAAACATAGCCCACACCGGCTGGCAAGGCCTTAGCAATATCAGTAAACAAGCCACGTCCGGCACGCGTAACACCAAAGCCATGGCTAAACACCACCATTCGCGGCGCTAGCTGATACTCGATCGTGATCGTAGCATCGTCAAGGTCGAGGCTGGCTAACATGCTTACACCCACTTGGCGCCAAATTTGTCTTTGGCAACAAGTGCGATAGTTTTAAACAGTTTGGAGACCTCGGTACCGGTCAAGGTTTTTTCGTAGCTGGCAATTGATAGGTGGAATGTTACTTGTTTGTGGGCAGTATCATCGTCGCGCTGATAAATACCTACAGTGCTGAGACTTGGGAATGTTCGCTCTGGCTGTGCCTTGCCAAGTTCATCCCACACCAAGTTATATAACTCCTGATATGGCAAGTTAACAGGCACCTTAAACGTAATGTCTTGGGAAACTTTCGGGAAGCGCGGCAAAGCCACATAGCTACTGCCCTTGCTGCTGTTGAAGGCTGACAGAAAAAGCTCAAAACCAGCGCAATAATCCGGCAGCTTCAAGCTTTTTGCAACGCTCCGCTTGTACTCCCCAACAACGCCAATAAGCCGCTCGCCATCGTACAGCACGGCCGAACGGTCTGGTTCATAAGGTGCAAGCATTTGCTGGAAAAGTTCATGGCCGGCATAGTCAGCCACCACCAGTGGTACAAAACGAAGTTTTTGCAATGTAATATGGTCGCTTAACAGATCAACGACAAACTTTCGGGCTTCATAAAACGGTGCGCCCTCGTATTTGTGTGCCACCACCTTGGGTCCTGCAGCCCACACTAACGCAATCCGCCCAAACTCCTTGGGCAATCCCTGCTCATCTGTTTCGGCCTTACCATGGACGGTTCCGATCTCAAACAGCGCAAATTCATCGTAGCCAGCTTTAACATTTGGATGAACTTTTTCGAGCAGACTTGGCGTTAAGCTCAAACGGTAATATTGCAAATCCGGACTCAAGGCATTGCTTAGCTCAAAGGCTTGCGACTTATCCTGGCCAACTTTCTCAAACAAATTACCGTGCACAAAGCTATACGTTAGCACCTCATTGGCACCAGCTTTGCTAAGCGCCTGGCGAATCTTTCTTTTTGATTCGAACAGATTGTCCTTTTTCGCGGGAGTAATTGTTCGCTTGGGCAATACTAGCGGTAATTTATCGAAGCCGTCCAAACGGCCGACTTCTTCAACCACGTCTTCACGCGTTTCGATATCCGTGCGCCAGAACGGTGCAGCAACATCGAGCTTGTCGCCATCAACAGCCACCGTGCACTCAACATTTTCGAGCAAGACTTTTATTTGATCGGCCGACAAACTACTGCCAAGTCGCTCATTAATGAAATCAACGGTGATTGGAATAGCTGGATGAAGCGAAGCACGCTCCATGACCGCCGCGGGCAAGTTATTGTTGTCGATCACCGCCGAAGTAACCTTACCACCAGCAAATTGACGGATTTCATCGACGACTTTGGCAAGCACCGCTAAGTTCTGCAACGGGCTCTGACCCTTGTTAAAACGTGTGAGCGCATCGGTGAACAGGCCATGTGCCATGCCGGTACGACGAACTGAGTACATATCAAAATTGGCCGATTCCAAAATGATGTTTTTGGTATGTTCGTCGGTTTCGGTAGAAGCGCCGCCCATTACACCGGCAATGCCGATTGGCTGGGTTTGGGTAGCAATCATAATGGCTTCTTGACGCGGATTGATTACTTTGCCGTTGAGCAGTTCAATACGCTCATTGTCGCGTGGATAGCGCACCACGATATGGGCAGCGTCACCGCCGTCTAGAGCTTTGACCTTGTCGTAATCGTAAGCATGTAATGGCTGACCAGTTTCTAACATAAAGAAGTTGGTGTAATCAACGATATTATTAATGGAGCGCAGGCCAACTTTTGTAAGTTCAATGACCAGCCACAGCGGACTTGGGCCAACGGTGATGTTACTCATGGTAATTGCCGTAAAGCGCGGCACGAGTTCTGGTATTTCGTTATGTACCGTCAGGGATAGTTCATCGGCCTCAATTGTAGGGAACTCTGGACTTAGCTGGTACCAATCGGGGCTTTTAAACGCCATGCCCTGGATGCCCGCAAGCTCCCGCGACACACCCAAGAAACCAAAGCAATCAGGGCGATGTGTGAACATCTTGTTCTCGATATCAATCACTTTGTCGTCTTGCAGATTGTAGTAATCGGCAAATAATGTGCCCGGCTTGATGTCATCGGCAATTTCAAGAATCCCTGCGTGATCATCACCCAAAGCCAGTTCTCGAATGCTCGCCAACATACCGTTGCTGATCTCGCCACGAATAGCACGTGCCAACAGCACAAACGGTTCCTTGCCAGCACTTTCGGGCACCGTTGAGCCAGGCGGCAACCAGGCAACAGTGATGCCTTCGCGCACGTTTGGCGCACCGCACACCACTTGCACGTAACTGTCCTGGTCGCGCGCAACATCGGCCACCACACCACCATCATCGATAGTACAAATGCTCAAGTGATCGGAGTTTTCGTGCTTGCGACAGCTAACAACCTTGGCAACCACCACGTCTTTGTATTTACTGCCGAAATCAACGACTTCTTCGACTGCACCAAGCTGCGCGCCAATTTTTTCAACTAGCTTATCGATACCATCAGCGGCAACATCGCCCGTTGTGCCATAAAGCTTGTTAAAGCCTTGTATGCTATTGACGCTCAGTTTCATACATTTACTCCAATCTGTGCGCCAATAAATGCCTGCACATCAGGATACAGTTCGTCGAACATAAGATAAAGAGTTTCGGTTTTTTCCAAGATACCAATGCCATAACAAGGCTTGCCCATACCGTACGCAGCACCAAACTCCATGTGTGCCGCTAAGCCAGCCGGAAAAACCAGGATAAAGGCAGCAGCATCACGCTGGGCTTGCATGTCGGCCTCGAAAATTTTGCGGAAGGTAGGATTAGTTTGCCAATCGGCGAGGTTTTCGGTGGCAGCAATCATAGCCTCAGGGTCAGCGTCCGGGCTTGGGTCAAACATAATTGCGTCGCCCTCGTAGCCATTATCCGTAAAACTATGGACGGTTTTGCCTGCAGCACGGATTTGTTTGGCGATTTCATTGATCGCATCACGGTTGCGCCAACGGCCAGCTAAGAAATAATCGTATTTACTCATTTTTATCCTTATACTTGACATTTGGCCTCTGTTTTGTTACTATTTTAGCATCACCATGACCAGGGGAGCCTAAGGTTTCGACCGACCGCCAGTCCTGGTCTTTTTTATTGGCGCTACTACTAGCCCGAAACCCGAACGACTGCACAAACTTATCAATACATACGATATAGGCATCAAACTGGGCTAGCAACTTTGAGTATCTTTGATTCGGCGTCAACAGCTTTAAGAGTTTACCTCTATCGAGCAGAAACTCAACCAAGCAGGCAAAGTCACCGTCACCACTGATAATAATTGCCTTGTCATAGTTCGAATATTGGATTGCGGCGGCATGTAGAACCAACTCAGCATCAACATTCCCTTTCACCGTTTCCTTACCATTTTCGAAATACCGCACCGTCGGCTTGAAAATCAAAATGAAGCCTGCTTTTTGCAGTTCCGTATAAAGTTTCTGATTATTGGCGACCAGGCCAATAAACATAAACGCCTGTTCGACGTTATATTTATTTTTCAGATACAACCTAAATTTTTTGTAGTCGATCTTCCAGCCAAGTGAACGAACACCCAAGTTCAAGTTCTGACTGTCGATGAAGGCATACACGGTTGGCCTTTCACTACTCATGCGATCCTTGAACTTGATCATACAAACTGCCTCAAGAAGTCTAGACGGGCGGATTCGAAGTGACGGACGTCTTCGATGCCGTACTTCATCATGACTAGACGGTCTAGGCCACAGCCCCACGCAAAGCCAGTGTAAACTTCGGGATCAACGCCGCCTTCACGTAGTACATTGGGGTGGATCATGCCCATGCCGAGTAGTTCAATCCAACCGCTTTGGCTACAAATGTTACAGCCTTTCTTCTGACAGAACGGACAACTCAAGGCTAGCTCAAAGCTTGGTTCGGTGAACGGAAAGTAGAACGGCTGTGACTTGATTTCGATGTCTTGCTGGTAATATTCGCTCAAGAAGGTCTTGAAGGTGGCCAGTAAGTTGCCCGCATTAACACCTTTGTCGACATACAAGCCCTCGAATTGGTAAAAGGTATGCTCGTGGCGGGCATCGAGGTCTTCATTGCGAAATACTCGGCCAGGAATGACCACAGCAATTGGCTCGCCCTTCGCTAAATTGTCGGCATGTGCTCTGAGCATGCGGTTTTGCATGATACTGGTATGGGCGGGGGCAATCAGTGGGTGGCCATTGTGGTCTTGCTGGACGGTCATAAAGGTGTCGAATTCATCGCGGGCCGGGTGGCCATCGGGGAAATTCAGGCTACTAAACATGTGGTATTCGTCGTCAAGTTCGCGCGACTCAATGGCCGTGAAGCCCATGCGGTAAAAGATGTCTAGCACGGTTTCTAGCTCTTGCATCAGCGGGTGGATACTGCCAGCTTCGCTGGGTAGTAACTTCGGCCGTTTGTCTGCAGCAACATTAGTGTCGAATGGGGCCGTGATGTCGATGGGCGGCAGGGCCTCTGCTTCATTTTGGCTGGCTGCGACTAGTTGTTCAAGTTCGGCTTTAAGCGTATTGATTTCTTTACCGAAATTTGCACGCTCGTCGACTGGCAAGGTTGCAATTTCACCGTACAGCGCCCGCAGTTCAACAGCTTTTAAGATGTCGGCCTTATTTTCTAGGCTAGCTGCACGGGCCTTGAGCAATTCGGCTGCTTCGGCGATTTTCGGATACTGGTAGTTCATATTGCTTAAAATTGTACCAGAGGCAGCCGCCAAGCGATAGCACTCTGTTCTATTGCAGTGCTAGATACACTTTTAATTATCGAGTACGCTACGTAGCATACAACTATCATAAAAGGGCTACGAATTCATTAATAGTCAGCTCGGCCTCTTGCTCAATAATCTTTCGGAGCAACTGTTTCTTGATATCCTTGCCTTTATGCATAGGGATCGTAACTCGATGCTTGGTTGCCTCGTTGTACAGAATAAGATGACTGCCTTTCTGACGAAGTTCAACGAACCCACATTTTTTCAGTACCCGCACCACTTTTTGGGGTGATAAGCTGGGCAACTGGTTGAGCATCTAGAAAGCGACCTCTATTCTACCTTGAAAGATGTTGTGCTCTGTTGGAACAAGCTCGTGCTCATCTTGCAGTGTTTCGAGATAGAGTTCGACGGCTTCAGTGATATTACGCTGAGCTTCCTCAAGTGTATCACCTTGGCTGAGACAGCCTGGCAAGGCGGGGATACTTGCCACGAAACCACCCTCTGGGTCAGATTCATAGATTACGGTGTAGCTTTGCTTTGTCATGTAGTTATTTTACCACGTGATGGGAACAAAAAGGGAGAAAGAGGAACAAGAAAAGAAGAAAAACTTAAGTTTTTACCCCACCGAGACGCGACCAGGCTTGTCATCGCCAACCTTCGAAACGAGCACAAGTGGCTGACCGATGAACACATCCGATGCCGGCACCTTCAACTGCCCACCGACGGGCTCTGGCGTCACCTTGATGTTACGATGATAGGTTGCCTCAAATCCACGAGGGCCGACAAGTTTGTCGTCTTGAGCAAGGGTAAAGTTATGCGCAGCGTCTTCTAATGGACTCGTATCGTCCAGGAATGGGTAATCTGCTTGCACGTCAGCTAGCTTTGCTTTTTGGAATGCAACGGTGCCGTACATCTCTGGGTCAGACTTGGTGGGAACCAGTTTGAACTGAACGCTATTGCCGTTTGCAGGGTTGGTGCCGGAAACTTCTTCTGACTTATACTTCCTGAAAGTGTCAGAGAGCATCACGTCAAACATCCCTACGCCTGGCTGACCATCACCGCACTTGCGATTGAGTTCGATAACTTCGTCGGCACTAGCAACCACGTTAGCAGTTGCAACAAGTGTAAAGCGAACACTCGAGTCGGCTTCCTGAACGGCAGCCACATAGGCAAGCCTTTCATCTGTGAGCCAGACTTCAAGTTCGTTGGCAACGGTTTCTGCATCTGCCACTTCTACTTGGTCTTCGGTCTTGCGGCCTTCATTCAAAATTTTAGTGACGTCTAGATAGCCGACATATGCCGAAGTAAATTGTTCACGGAGGGATTCTTTGGTGTCAGGAGCTGTTTCAACCACATCTTTGTCAACTCGCAGGAAAGTGTCCACACTCTGCTCGGTGTCTTGTATCGTGCCATCCACGGCCATCACACCAGCGGCAATGGGTAGTTCAATGCCACGACGTAGCGCTTCAGCCCGAATAACATCAGATGGCAATGCAGCTGCGAGCTCTAAAGTTTCTTCGGGGGTAAATGCCTGTACTCGTTTTTCTGCATCCATAGCAATCAGTTGACTCCTTATTTAGTACTATTATACTACTTTTATAGTAACCTTGCAAGTACAATCAGTATCCGGTACGCGAGAATAGCTTGCTCAATCAGTAAGGCCGTAAGTGCTATCCATTCAATCTGTTATAATAGGTGCATGGCTAATTTTTCTTTTGATGTAGTAAGCGATTTCGACAAAGCCGAGATGAACAACGTCTTTGACCAATCCCTGCGCGAGCTAGGTTCACGCTACGACTTCAAAGGCACTCCTGCCGATATTGAGTGGCTCACCGATAAAACCGGCTTTAAAATTATTGGTGCCGGTGAATGGCAAATTGATGCCATCCTCGACATTGTCCGTAAAAAACTGGCCGCCCGCGAGCAAAGCCAAAAAGTACTCGACACGTCAAAAGAAATCACCGAAAGCAATCTAAAAGCCAGCAAAGAAGTACCATTCAAACAAGGGCTAGACCAAGAAAAAGCCAAAAAAATCACCGCCTTGCTCCGTGAACAGTTTCCAAAAGTAAAAGCCCAGATTCAGGGCGACGAAGTGCGCATCACCAGCAACAGCAAGGACGACCTACAATCTGTTATGCAGCTACTACGTACCCAAGATTTTGACTTCCCGCTCAGTTTTACGAACTACCGCTAACCAAAAGCAGGCCCAATTACATAGGGTCTAGTATTTTTATACGAATTCGCTACACTAGTGGGTAATGCGAGAGTTGAAACTATTAACTGGACGTTCTCATCCGAAACTGGCGGAAGACATTGCCGAGTATCTGGGGATCCAGCTGTGCGACGTCAGCCTTAGCAATTTCGCCAATGGTGAAATCAGTTTCCGGCTCAACGAATCGATCCGCGGCAATGATGTGTTTATTCTGCAGGCCCATAGCGAAAGCGATGCCGGAGGCAGCATTAACGATTCAATCCTGGAGCAGGCCATCATGATCGATGCCGCCAAGCGCTCTTCTGCGGCATCAATTACAGCTATCTGCCCTTTTTTGGGCTACGCGCGGCAAGACCGCAAAGCAGGCGGACGTGAACCAATTACCGGCCGGCTAGTGGTAGATTTGTTTGCTGCGGCTGGCGCTGACCGCATAATGAGCGTTGACTTACACGCAGGCCAAATCCAAGGTTTCTTTAACGGGCCATTCGACCATTTAATTGCCCGGCCAACGTTAGTAAAACAATTCCAGGCAGAGCTTAAAGACGAAGATTTCGTAATTGTCTCGCCAGATGCCGGACGCGGCAAGAGTGCCGAGCGTTTTAGTAGCGACCTGAACTGCGGCATGGCGATTATCCACAAGCACCGTTCAACCAGCGAGCACAATACCGTCGAAGCACGCTATCTAATGGGCGAAGTCGAGAACAAGACCTGTATCGTCATCGACGATATGATCGATACGGCCGGTACGCTCTGTGCGGCCGCAGACCTGTTGATGGAAAAAGGCGCCAAGCAAGTCTACGGCGTGGCCACCCATGGGGTATTATCGCACCCAGCCATGGAACGCATTGACGACTCAGCGTTCAAGAAACTTTTTATCACCGACACCGTCCCACTGCCTAAGCACCGTTCTGCAAAACTCGAAGTTGTATCGATCGCTCCTCTTCTTGGTGACGCCATCCGCGCCATCTACGAACAAAGCTCCGTCTCCGCCCTCTTTGGCGGCCAAAACCAGCTCTAATCATGGACTGGCAAGAGTTTGAACAAGCTCTAGCAACTTTGGCAAATAAAATCTCAGAAAAACCGGATGCTATCGTCTGTGTTGTGCGTGGCGGTATGATACCAGGCCGACTTCTATGTAACCACCTTGGCGTCAAGCAGTTGTATTGTCTTAGCATTAATAAAGCAACGAGGCAGCTAACGACCGACATTCTTGATGACCTTACTGGCCAGACAGTTGTGTTGGTTGAGGACACGCTTGAAACAGGCACCAATTTAGCCACCAGTAAGCAATATCTGGAAACACGCGGCGCAACTGTGCTGACTGCAGCCATGTATTGCAAACCAGGGGGACTTATTGTACCCGACTTTTACTTAGAAATACGAGATAAATTACCTGTATTTCCCTGGGAAAATTAATCACTTAACAGCTTGATGTAGCCACCGCTATAGTCAGGGTGACGTTTTTTGTAGTCGTCACCATGGCCAATGTCTTCCACGATGGGAACTCCCTGTGCACATAAGCCATTAACAGGACAATCTTCGGCGGCCCAAACTTCGTATTCAACGCTACATAGTTTGACGAATTTTGGCACGTCCAAGGCTTCGGCACTGACACCTTTGTTTGCAGCCACGGATCCGACACCAACTACCGTACCACCGGCGTCACGAACGGTCTTAATCATCGCTTTAATAGAGGTCATCTGGTTGATCATATCTTCGACAATCAGCACTTTTTTGCCTTTGACAGCTTTCGCGAAGCCTTCGCGTTCAAAGATGAATTCTCTTGGTTCGGCGCCGGAGACTTTATCGGCCCACACACCTAAAATTTCTTTATCACTGCCAACCATAAGATGTTGTGCACCCCAGTGAGCGAACGGGATCGCACCAACGGCTGGTGAGGCAACCGTCTCGACACCGTCGTCACGGAAATTATCAACAATCAGCTTAATAAGCTCGCCAACTAGTTTTACGTTTGGCATCAGTGGATCAATGTTGCAGTAACCGGCTAGGTGCTTGGTGCTGACGCCAATAAAGTGACCGGTGTATAGACAGCCTTTTGCTTCGAGTGCTTTGCGGACTTCTGCTTCGTTCATGGTCTTGTCTCCTACTTAGGACTTAGCGATACTTATTAATTTCGTCTCGTAATTTCAGGGCCTCAGCACGGGCAGCTTCGGCAAAATCTTCACCATTTGAGGCGTAAATAATGCCCCTAGCGGAATTGATAATTAAACCGTCACCCTTCGAAGTAACCCCTGCCTTGACAGCTTGTTCGACATCGCCACCCTGCGCACCTATACCTGGCACTAAAAAGGCCATATCGTCACCAACAATCTGGCGAATCGCCTTCATTTCTGCAGGATAGGTTGCTCCGACCACCAACTGGCAGTTTCCTTGGAGGTTCCAGGTCTCCGCAACCTGTCGTGCGACGTGCTCGTATAGTGGCTTACCATCGACCAATAAATCCTGAAGTTCGCCTGCACCTGGGTTAGAGGTCCGACAGAGCACAATACAGCCCTTGTCCTTGCGCGCCAAAAACGGTTGTAGCGCCTCACCACCCAAATAGGGGTGCAAGGTAACGGCATCCATGGCCAAATAGTCAAAAATGTGTGTCACATAGGCATCGTTTGTATTGCCAATATCGGCACGTTTGGCATCAAGAATAACAGGGATGTCAGGATACGTTTCGTGAATATAGCTACTAGTTTTTTTGAGCTGTTCAATGCCACTAGTGCCGAGCGCTTCATAAAAGGCAACGTTTGGCTTAAATGCACAAACCGAATCAGCCGTGGCGTCAATAATAGCTTTATTGAATGCAAAGAATGGTTCATCTTGATTCTTTATAAAAGCTGGCAATTTCTCGATATCCGGATCAAGACCAACACAGAGCAGCGAATTATTTTTTGCCCAGGCGGCAGCCAATTTTGTCGTAAAATCCATGGTAACTTGCCTCGTTTTCATCTACTATAGCAGGTAGCGACTAAAAGAGGGAGCCATCTTATGCCAAATTCTGGACAAATAGCACTTTACGATCCAACTAAAACTTTTGACGATAATTTTGATCATGGCCCCTTCCCGGCGGATGGCAGCGCAGCACCTTACCAAAACGATGACGAGCCTTCATGGACATTTCTTGGCGAAAAAGTCTACGCGCCATTCGGTATTCCTGCTGGTCCATTGCCAACGAGTAAACATACAAACTACGCCTTTGCGCGCGGCTTTGATGTGGTGACCTACAAAACCCAGCGCAGCGTGCCATTCCCATGCAATGATTTTCCAAATGTTGTTTACCTCGACGTCGATGGTGACCTTACCCTAGAGAAAGCCGCCCAGCCACAAGTTGGTCGCACAACCACCACGGTTTCCGCCGATAAGCTAACTATAACTAATTCATTCGGCAATCCTTCCCGCGGCCCACAGTTTTGGGTCGATGACCTTAAACAAGCGGTTGCTGGCCGCGGCAAAGGTCAAATGCTCATTGCTAGCGTCGTAGGCACGATCAAAGAAGGATTTAGTCCAGACGACTACTACAATGATTTTGCGGAAGCCGCAGAGCTGGCTGCAAGTAGCGGTGTTGATGCGGTGGAAGTTAACTTATCCTGCCCGAACGTGGCTTCCGAAGGCGTGATTTGCTACACCCATGATGCCGTCGTAGAGATCTGTAAAAAAGCTAAGCAAAAGATCGGTAGCTTGCCACTTATTGCCAAAGTTGGATACTATTCACCTGAACAACAGACACTGCTCGAAGAAATCATCAAAGATGCCGCACCATACCTGGACGCTATCTGTGCCATCAACACTATCTCCGCCCCCGTTGTTGATGAAGCCGGCGATCAATTGCTTCCTGGTGAGGGCCGATTAAAGAGCGGTTGCTGTGGTGCAGGAATCAAATGGGCCGGACTTGATATGGTTAAACGCCTCGACACATTGCGTAAAAAGAACGGCTACAGCTACGAAATTATTGGTGTTGGCGGCGTAATGACACCGGCCGACTATCAAGAGTACATTGCTGCCGGCGCGAATGCAGTCCAATCGGCCACGGGTGCCATGTGGAACCCCGAACTAGCTGCCGAAATCAAAGCTAGTTTATAAGCCAAGCTTTTGGATCATTAGTAGAAATTTTATCTGGTTTTCTGCGCTATACTAAAGCGTATGCAAGATGAAACTAATCTGCCCGCACAAGCACCATTTGACACCATGGATCTGTTGTCGCGAGCCGTGACAGTGTTGAAACAGAATGATCGTGGCAATTACACCATGCCCGCACCAAACTTATATCCGCATCAATGGTTGTGGGATAGTTGTTTTGTGGCGATTGGACTGCGTCATCTGGATATCGAGCGAGCCAAGATGGAAGTCATGAGCTTGCTGCATGGTCAGTGGCATAATGGCATGCTGCCAAACATTATTTTTCGGGGCGAAAACCGTTATCGACCGGACCGTGACGCCTGGCGCAGCTGGGTCAGCCCACTTGCACCAGACGAAGTCGCCACTAGTGGCATTACCCAACCACCAATGCTCGCCGAAGCAGTTATACAGATTGGCGCGCAGCTATCCGCCGCCGAACGCCGCCAGTGGTACAAATCCATCTGGCCATCACTGCTAGCCTACCATCAATGGATTTACGAAGACCGCGATCCCCATAAAGAAGGCTTGGCACTCTTGATTCACCCCTGGGAAGCTGGCCTAGATAATACGCCACCTTGGAGTGCAAACCTTCGCGAACACCTCTTGCCGGCCTGGATTCGCCTGATACAAAAACTACATCTGATTAACTTTGTTGGCTTGTTCCGACGTGACGGGCATAGCGTGCCGCTTGATGAGCGCTTCTCTACCCTGGATATTCTTGCACTCTTTGACGCTCAGCGCCGACTACGCCGTAAAGCCTACAATATTGATAAAATTCTTGATCATTCACTGTTTGCGGTTGAAGATCTGTCGTTCAATAGCATCTTGATTCGTGCCAACGAACACCTTGTGGAAATTGCCAAAACCATTCGCGAAGACGTGCCGCAAGATCTCCTCACTTCAATCCATAAAACTAGAAAAACCTTCGAAGAACTGTGGGACCCGTATGGCAGTCAGTATTTTTCGCGTGATTTTATAACCCACAATCTGCTCAAAGAGCCTTCTATTGCGGCACTCTTGCCCCTGTATGCCGGCTGCATCAGTCAAGAAAGAGCCGAGTTGATTGTGCGCTTGCTGGAAAACGAACACCTGTTTGGCACGGCATTTCCGGTACCAAGTGTACCGACAGAATCACCTTGGTTTCACGCCAAGCGCTACTGGCAAGGTCCAACCTGGGTCAACACCAACTGGCTGATCATTGATGGCTTACGACGTTATGGCTTTACCGTGCACGCCGATGCCTTAACCGAAAGCACCTTAGAAATGGTCAGCGCAGGTGGTTTTTCGGAGTATTTTGATCCGCTCACTGGCGAGTCGGCGGGCGCCGATGACTTTTCGTGGACGGCAGCCCTGATTATCGACCTGCTAAAAAAGAAATAGTCCGTTTGCGGGCCTTGCGAGGCGTGCCAGCTATCTGCGCCGCCACAACGATGTAATTGGAAAGTGTTATGTACACCGGATACAGCAGCAATGAAAACTTCCAAGAACCCACCGAAAAGATTGCGAGTAGCGATGATGTACCCAATGCGAGCCACGTAATAGTCGTTTCACTTTTAGGCATCAAATAAGTTTTGTACAAGGTTGGCACGGTGCCCGCAGCATCAGCCACAATGACGCCCCATAATGCCACCAGCGGCGAGCGAGTCACAAATGATAACACCAAACCCACGCAAGCGATAAGCAGCGCAGCGATATCAATCCGCTTCCAGCCACCAACACCAAACTTTATGGATAATAAAAATACGGCCAGATTACCCGCTACGTTCAGTCCGGCAAACAGTAGTGACCAATGCGCACCAAGCTGCACTTGTGTGACAAACGCAATGGAACCTAACACCGTCCAAATAAACCAGGTCGTGCGTTCGGGCTTTGTCCGGCCCTTCAAGATATCGTACAGATACGGCGGACCACCGATGATAACGACAATACCCGATAAAACCGCAAAGATCGCCGCCAAGTGCATAAAACTTAGTCTTCGATCGTCGGGCGCTCTAAGGCCATCGGCTCAACTGAGGCTTCAACATTGGTGATTTTGACAATATCTTTATCAATTTTGCCAAGTTCTTTGTAAGTGGTGTTAAAGTGACCAACCGTCGTCCCTAAACTGTTGCCAAGTTTCTGCATGTAGCCATTATGCGCAACCAGGTGCTTGCTGAGCTGCTCTATATTTTGACGGATTTTCTCTGTGTCTTTATGGATTTCCATGGAACGCAGGCCCTGGACAATTGTCTGCAACATTGCCGATAGTGTACTTGGCCCCACGATCGTCACCTTTTTATCGGCCGCAGCATACTGCAACAGATTGCGGCCAGAAATGTTGGTAAGACCGACTCTGTTTGCCAGCAAGTCGTAATAAATTGCTTCGCTAGGGATGAACATTAATGCCTGATCCAGCGTACCCTTGCCTGGTTTAATATATTTGGACGTTTCTTCGATGCGCTTTTTTAAATCTTCTTTGAACGCGCGCTCTAACATCGGTCGCTCGGCTTCTTTGGCGTCAATTAGACGGTTGTAGTTTTCCAAAGAAAACTTGCTGTCGATGGGCAATACCTTGTCATCAAGCTTCACGACAGCATCAACAATTAAGCCTTCGCCAAGTTTGTACTGTAGTTCAAAGCTACCTGGTGGCAGCACGTTCTTGAGGATTTGTTCCAGGTAGAATTCGCCAAGCACACCACGCTGTTTGGGATTTTGGAGGACGTTTTGTAGCATTTTTAGCTCCGACGCTACGTCGCCAACGCTTTTATTGGTGCGCTCAATATCGGTTAGCTGTTTGGTTATTTCCTGAATGGTGCGGATGCTTTGAACGTGCTGCGCGGCCATTTGTTTGTTACTGGTACCAAGCTGTTCGCTCAGTTGTGATTGCAAACCGTCTTTTAGCTTCGTAATATCGTCACTTAATTTCGATAAATCTTCTTTGAGCAGCAATGTCGAACTTGTATCAACCGTAGGCGGCGCTGGGCGACGTAGTACAACAACCAGTAAAACTAGTACCAATATTCCCAAAACAATAACTGCAGCTGTCATATGCTTTATTCTAGCAAACTTATGCGCTTTGTTTGTAGCGGAGTGACCTCAGATTGGTCTGCTACAATAGCTCGTAGCATGCAATACGGTAGACACCGACGAAATAGGCCTTCGATACCGCTCAAGCCAATCTTGATTTTGTTGGCAATTGTGGTGGTGGTTATCATAGGCGTGAAACTTTTTTCTGGTAGTGATACAAAGTCAGCAAAATCAACGGGTCAAACAGCCGTCGGCAGCACTGCCTCTGGCAAAATACGCCTGATCGCCACTGGCGACTGGATTGCCCACGACTCTGTGAATACGGCGGCCAAACAAGCCAATGGCAGCTATAATTATTTACCTCTGGTAAGTGATTTTAAACCAATATTCAACCAAGCTGACATCCGGTTTTGCAACGATCCAATCCTAAACGGCGGTGAGAGCTTGGGCATCTACGGCTACCCGAAGTTTAACTCGCCCACCGAATTTGTAACAGATATGGGGCAGCTAGGCTGCAACCTTGTTAACACCGCATCAAACCATAGCTTTGACTTCACGCAGGCCAATATTGATAACTCGGTTGCAGCATGGGCCAAAGTTCCCAATATGCTGGCAATGGCTGGCGAAAACCGTTCGCAGGCCGAACACGACACCGTGCATTACTTTACGGAAAAAGGGGTGAAATTTGCTTATCTGGCATACACCACCTACTCAAATCAGGATGCGCCGGCCCAAAATAACTACGGTGTCAACGTGTTTAGTGAAGCGTTTGCGGCATCGCAGATTAGCCAAGCAAAAGCCAACGGTGCGCAAATTATCATCGCGAGTATGCGCTGGGGCACAGAATATTCGACTACTGTTAATGCCGAACAAACGCAGGATGCTCAATTCCTGGCCGATCAAGGGGTAAATTTGATTTTGGGACATGGTTCGCACGAACTCCAACCAACCCAACAGTTAACTGGTTCTGGTGATAATAAGACGCTGGTTTGGTACAGTATCGGCAATTTCTTGAACACGCAGGAACCACCAGAAACGCTGTTTAATGGCATTCCAGTGATGGATTTTGACACCAAGTCGCACGCTATTACAATTGTTGGTTTCTTGCCAACATATATGCACTACGAATGGACGGCTGCCCAGGCCAAAGCCGACGACACCAATGCCCGTAATCACTTGCACATGTACTTGTTAGAAGACGCCACACAACAGATGATTGATGCCCAGCAGCTCAATACAACCATCGCCGCCCAAAAGCAGCGCCTTAGCACGACGCTTAACGCCGACGGTCTGCAGATTCCCTTGATTACATCCAAACAGCTACAGTAGCGCTACACCACTTGTTATTTGTAAACAGCGCCGCCGCTGATGCCAAAGAACTGCTCAAGTGTCTGTACACCCGTGCTGTGCAGTTCGGTCGACAACGCAGTGCCCACATAACGGATATGCCATGGTTCGGCTTCGTAACCGGTAATTTTTTGATCGGCAGCGGTGTAGCGAATAATAAAGCCATATTTGTAGGCGTTTGCAGCTAGCCAAATGCCCTCAGGAGTCGTGCCAAAACATGGGTCAACTTCGCATTCCTTGCTCACTGGCTCGATGTCGGCAGCAAAGCCGGTTTGATGCTCACTGTAGCCGGGTCGGGCGCTTTGGGTATCGGCAGTTGCTTGACCTTGCGTCTGCACATAGCCGTTATACAGGCTCACTTGGTAGGCATACGATCGGTAGCCGCTGGAAAGCATCAAATCAATACCCTGCTGTTTGGCGGCGGCAAACATTTGCTCAAGCGCCGTGGCGGTGACTTTGCGGACTTGCATGCTTTCGTTACCTGGCACTCGAAGCGGGATGTTTGGCACGACCAAATCGCTCGGCGCATAATCGACGGGGTTTAGCTGGTGCTGCTTGTTGACTACCACCCAGATACTTGTTGGGTCAGTTGTTGAATATTGTTTCTTATTGAAACTCTGTTTAGGGGGAGTTGAGCCGTTGTTAACTTCTGACGCCGGCGTATGGTTTTGCCACAAAAAGATCACCAAACCAGCAATAATAATTGCTAGCAGTGCGAACGTACTTCGTTTTTTCATATAAAACTATAGTACAGGAATTGGCAATTTTTTGGCAGTAATCAGGTATAATGAACAGACATATGGCAAGACAAAAAATTTCTGAATTTCGGGCTAAAAGCATACTTGGACGTGCACTAGCAAAACCTTACGACGGTGTTTCTATCGACACGGCTGCGCCCCTAGACACTCAACTTGCAGCCCTGGCTGATGATGGTCGCTACGTGGTCAAAGTCGACCAAGCCGTAAAAAAGCGCATGAAGCAAGGTCTGGTAAAACTCGACCGCAGCAAAGCACAGCTTGCTGAGGACATACAGGAATTGGCAAGCAGAGGCTTTCGTTACTGCTTGATCGAACCACTCCACCCTCACGATTCGGCTGCCGAGCACTACCTGGCATTCGCACACGACCGTGATGGCACCAGCATAGCCTTCAGCAAGCAGGGCGGCATCGATATCGAAGATGCCGCCGAGAGCGTGCAGCAGCTTGTTGCAACACCCGAAAATCTCGAACACATAGCCCACGAACTTGCCGTACCCGTAGACTTTTTAACGGCTATCCGCGACACATTCGATAATTCTTACACTTCGTTTTTAGAGATCAACCCTTTGGTCAGCAACGGTGATAATCCACTATTGCTCGATGTAGCCGCAGAAGTTGACGGCGAAGCTGCACACTTGGCCCGCGAGTATTGGACGACTGCTGATTTTCGAACCTTTCGCAACCAAACACCAGAAGAAAAAGTTATCGCCGAGCTTGCTTCCACCAGTCGGGCTTCGCTACGCTACGAAGTTATCAACCCTGACGGTGCAATCTTTTTACTGCTATCGGGCGGTGGTGCCAGTATTGTGGTGGCCGACGAAGTTAATAACCGTGGTTTCGGCACGTTACTTGGCAACTATGGCGAATACAGCGGCAACCCGTCCGAAGCGGAAACATTTGGCTACACCGAGCAACTACTACTAAGCCTGCTCAAATCTTCAGCCAAAGAAAAAGTATTGGTGATTGCTGGCGGTGTTGCCAACTTCACCGATGTGCGCACAACCTTTAGCGGCGTCATCCGGGCAATCGATACATACGCCGACAAGCTGGCTAGCCAAGGCGTCAAAGTATTTGTCCGCCGCGGAGGTCCACACGAAGTTGAAGGCCTAGCACTCATCCAAGCCTGTCTCGAAAAACATGGCCTACTTGGTGAAGTCCACGGGCCAGAACTGCCAATGGCCGACAGTGTCAGTGCAGCACTTGCACATTTAGGAGTAACCGCATGAGCCATTTTGATATCGCCACACTACGAAAATTAGAGCCGGTCGTTGTTTGCATCGGCAGCCATCCGGGCATCATCCAATCAATGCTTGATTTTGATTTTTTGGCCGGCCACGCGCGCCCAAGCATTGCGGCAATTATTGCCAACGGCCGCAGCATTGAACGCTACTTTTATGGTGAACGCGAAGTTGTCATTCCGGTGTACGCAACCGCCCAGGAACTTCCAGAATCTCTTCGCGAGCAGGCCAACCTTATCCTCAATGTCGCCTCCGGACGACGAGTATTGGCAAACACGCAAGCAGCAATCGAAGCCTTGCCGAATTTGGTCGGCGGCAGCATTTTTGCCGAAGGTGTTCCCGAGCGTCACGCCATCCAGCTCCAGCACATCGCCGAAAGCCGTGGTGTTTGGCTTTCTGGTCCAGCGAGCGTTGGTTTTATTATCCCTGGTATTGTAAAGCTCAGTGCCATCGGTGGCATTGAGGCCCGTCATCTGCAGCTATCACGCTTGCTCGCACCAGGTTCGGTGGCTGTTGTGTCATCATCCGGAGGCATGGTTAACGAAATTATTCGCAGCGTTGCCACCAGTGGTCATGCCGTATCATTTGCAGTTGCACTTGGCGGCGAACGCTTTCCGCTACTCACACCAGAAGCTGTTCTGCTGGCAGCCGAGGCCGATCCAAACACCAAAGCCATTGCCTACTTTGGCGAACTCGGCGGTGAAGATGAATACGCTGTTGCCGAACTCGTGAAGTCTGGCAAAGTTACCAAACCAGTGTTGGCATATATCGCCGGCAGCGTATCGGATCTGTTTGCTGTACCACCGCAGTTTGGACATGCCAAGGCCATGGCTAGCAGAAAAGCCGAGTCAGCTGTTGCTAAAACCGAAGCCCTCAACGCCGCAGGTGTGCATGCTGGCAAAACCTACGGTGAGTTTATTGCAGCTATTGCAGCCCTGCCTAAAGACGACCACGCAGCAAGCGAAGTTGACGTCAAGACAATCGTTCGTCAAGAATCTGGCTTGTTCGTTAACGGCATCTCACACGACAAAGACAATGATGTCCAGATTTTAGGACAAGAATTATTACAGTTTGCCGACGAAAACTCTTTTGCCAAGATTGTTATTTCGATGATCCTAGGCAAGCAAACCCGCTCTCAAGAACTAGAGGAATTCGTTGATTTCTGCTTGCGGCTGTTGGTAGACCACGGCCCATACGTCTCTGGCGCAGTAAACACCATGATTACCGCCCGTGCCGGACGTGATCTTGTATCGGCGCTATCAAGCGGCCTGCTTACCATTGGGCCACGATTTGGCGGAGCCATCAATCAAGCAGCGGCAACCTGGTTTGACGGCGTAGAGCACACGGTAATACCAGCCGAATTAGTGGAAGAACTAGCAGCCCGCAAGCAATACATAGCCGGTATTGGTCACCGTAAGTATCGCGCCGACAGACCCGATCCTCGCGTACAACGCCTGCTGGCTTTTAGCGAAAATTTGCCGAAGCGGAGCTACACTAACTTTGCGCTCGGCGTTGAAGCCGAAACCACAGCCAAGAAAGCCAACCTCATTTTGAATGTCGATGGTGCCATTGCCGCAGTACTACTCGACTTGCTGCACGAGTCAGAAGGTCTGAGCAAAGCAGAGCTAGCCCAACTGGTTGATATCGAAGCCTTCAATGCCTTGTTTGTACTCTCGCGTTCGGTTGGCTTCATGGCCCACTATTTCGACCAACGCCGTCATGACGAAGGGCTCTTCCGCCTATCGCCCAAAGACATAACCCCTATTGAAATTTCAGAGCATAACTAGCTAAAACGTATAGCGGTAATAATTCGTCTCGTATCGCTCAAAACCAAGCTTGCCATATAAATAGTTCGCGGCTTCACGTTTTGGGGCTGAGGTTAAGTTCAGTTCCTTGAAGCCCAGTGTTTTCGCGTGGGCAAGTACTGCCTGCATAAGCGTTGTCGCAATACCCTTGCCGCGCACTTCGCTATCGACAATCACCCCGTCAACCCAAGCCATTAATCCATAGGCCCGAGGGTAGGCAGAGAGCTGGGCCGTGCCAACAACCTTATCGCCAATCGTCGCCACAAAGAAGTAAACGTCCTCATGTCGTATAACTGCTTCTAATTCAGCGAGAGTGGTCTTTTGATCTTCACTGACTAGCTGTGGCAGCAGGCGATTAATGCCAGCCACCAGCGCATCGGTAGCCTCATCGACAATTTTAATATCTACACCCATTGACTCTATTGTACCACCCAAACCCGTGCTTCTGTCATGGCTTTATTGTGACCGTAGTACCAACTCGCATCCAGTTGTACAGCCATTTTGCGGTAGCCAGCGGTAATTCAACACAGCCATGTGAACCCTTTGACGAGTTCGGGTTGATGTTCCCAAAGTCTGTATTAGGCCGCCAAGTTGCATCGTGAAAGCCATACGTTCCATATTGATTCTCCAGAAATGGTAGCCAATATGACACACGGTCACTCCATTTGCCGGTACTATCCGAGCCAGCAAGCACCGTGTTAGTTTCCTTGGCATAGACGTGGTACGTACCTTGTGGCGTGAGATCAGCTGCAAGCTGCTGCATCCCCGTGACAACCGCCGAATCATAGACTTGTTTTGCATTTTCGCACACCCACATATGCCGCTTGCTAATGCTGACCAGCACCAATTGCGACGACATGTTACCCACGCACTCAGTACTTACTCCCAACGTGACCTCGGATGATGGTGGCAACACTTGCGTAGATTTACCGATAGCATGTTGTACGATCACACAGACCGTCACAACTGCTGCCACGCTCCACAGTAACCGTGCCTTTGTTTTTAACGTCACTCTATTTCTTCCTACTACTTATACGAAACGCGTGACCACAAACATAAAAACAACACCGATGATAGTCAGGCCAATTGTTTGGTACGACGAATGTTTACTGTGCGCTTCTGGTAAGATTTCGCTAGCGCCAATATACAGCAAGAAGCCTGCAAAGAAACCGAGGTAAATCGGCAGCCAGCTATCCGGAATGTGGAATAACAGCGTACTCAGTGCCCCAAATACCGGTGCCAAGGCATCAAGCAGCAGAAAAGCGAAGGCTTTGCGTGACCTATTTTTGTTGAGTAACATCAGGTTTACGGTGTTCAATCCATCGGTAAAGTCATGTGCAATGACAGCAATCGCCACGGTAATACCAACCGTATTACCGGCCTGAAATCCAAGCCCAATACCCACACCATCCAAAAAGCTATGGCCCGATAAAGCTAGTGCACTCGCGACACCAACATGTGGGTGATGATGTACTTCGTATTCGTGTTCCTGAGTGTGATGAATCAAGATACTTTTTTCGATGATATGAAACAACAGAAAACCACAGACCAAAGCAACCATGGCGCCTGTTGCTACACGATGCTGTTCGGTTAGTAGTTTAAAAATCTCGGGCATCAGGTCGAATGCCACTACACCAAGCAATACGCCCGCGGTATAGCCTAAGAAGCGGTGCAGGCGATCTTTGTTTTTCAGGCCAGTGATACCACCCATTAGCGTTGAAAGAAAGGTGCTGAACGATAAGATGATTGGTAACATTTGATTCCTTTTATACCTTTATATTTCATGTAGCCCGTGGTTGCAACCCCCACTAGAGGTTTACGACATCCAAAGAACCATCCCAAACCAGCCTTTTTTCTTCTTCTTTTTATTCTTTTCATCGTCATCTTGGCCTGATTCATGCGGCGTATGATTGTGGTCGTCGTGGTCATGGCTTTTTGCACTAAAGAGTACACTTTCTGCCAAAGTTTGTTCCAGCGCATGATCGTGAGCACAAAGCTTTTGCATCATGGCAACAATGTTTTGTGCTTGTTCGAACTGACCAACAAACTGAGCGTCAAGTAATAGTGCTTCCGTGTCGGCCACAAACTTATCGGCTGTGTAGTCGTGTTCTACTTGGCCAGCCGCGTAGCGTTCAAAAAGCCGGTCGAATGTTTGCGTGGCGTCAAATAACTCACCGCCATTTTCGGCAAATGGGTCGAAGAAAAGTTCTTGGCTAGCTTGTTCCATAGCGTCCATTTCCCTGTTGCGACACATCCAGTAATAGCTGGCGTACATCATCAAGTCCGCGCTGGCCGATAGCCTTAAAGCCCGCACCAAGCATCAACTTGACTGCGTCTGGATAGTCTCCACTGGCCGGGCCTTGCTCACTATCGAGTTCGGCATGCCAATACAGCGGTAATCGTGCCGTGTTCAGAGGATCAAGCGTGACCGTAACACTCGAGATATCAAGCATTTGTGCTTGCTTCATAGCCTCTGGTACACCACCAGCGATAGCCGAATGACTTGCCGTATCGCCGCGTGTTGTAATATCTCTTGCCAGTGTATCGTTACGAGTACCGATCAGAAAAGTACTAAAGTGTCCGGCCTCAAAGTTGCCCGCACCAGTATGCCGACCAAATTCTGGAACACTGGTTTGCGCCTTGAGCGACAGCCCAAAATGCTGGCCAGGTGTAAACCCAACCGCCGGAACAAATGGCACATTGAGCCTTGTTAGTCTGAATTGCGCGGCATTGCCTTCTCCAAGCGTCGTAATAATCGCCGGCGAAAACGCTTCTAAACTCCTGTTTGCTATCAAAAGTACTCGTCCAATCATCGGACGTAAGTTAGGATCATTGCGCAGCAAACCCGCATTTATTTCGAGCAAGTGGAAACCATGGTTATCGGCGGCCTGATCTGTTAATAGATCACGCACCGCAGCCGATTCCGCCTCATGGGCAACCATGCCGCCCAGATCTGAAGCCTGTATTTGGCCGTCGAAGGCTTGCTGTCCGGCTGCAAACTGATCTGCAAATTCTTGAATATTGGATTCTGCGACACTACTCATGATTCTATGATGCTACGGCTCATTTATTATTGCAAATTTGTCGCAATTTATGATATGATTGCGATCATGAGTGAAGCAATCGAGCAGTTAGAAATCGCCCTAAAAGCACATGGCTTTAGTATGACTAAGCCACGCCAGGTGGTTTTTAGTGCCCTGCAAAACGAAGAACCGCAAACCATGCACGAGCTAGTTGCACGCTGTCCGCAAACCGATCGCGCCAGTATTTATCGCACAGTTGCACTATTTGAACAGCTCGGCATCGTGCAACGGCTACAGATTGGCTGGAAATATAAACTTGAGCTGACGGGTGATTTCATTCATCACCATCACCATTTGAGTTGCTTGCACTGCGGCAAAGTTATTGCCCTGCCGAAAGATGACGATCTCGAAAAGCGTTTGCATGCCCTAGCAGCCGCTCAAAAGTTTGAGCCACAAGATCACCAGCTAGAAATTCGTGGTCTGTGCTACAACTGTCAATTATCACGACTACAATGATTTTTTGGGCTGACGCACCACAACCTGCGGTAGCGGAATCTGGATGTCATGCTTTTCGAACGCTTTTTTAACCCGGCGCCGGAACTCACCAGCGACATCCCACTGCGCAGCGGCCTGAACCTTACCTAATGATTTCACGGTTACCGAAAAGTCATTAAAGCTATCAACACGCAAAAACTTAATTGGTTCTAGAATAAGTTTTTGCCAAGCTTCGTCACTAGCCATGGCCGTACCGGTTTCGTCGATGACCTTCTGGACTTTATCAATGTCGGCATCGTAGCTTACGGGCACATCAATGTTTACTTTGGCGTACTGGAACGTGCGATTGGTAATAACCTGCGCTGTGCCATTACTAACAATATGCAAGTTGCCGTCCAGATCACGCAACTTGGTAATGCGTATACTAATATCTTCGACCACGCCTGATACACCATCCTGAATGCCCAAGCCGTTCAGCGTTATAATATCGCCCACCCGATACTGGTTTTCCAAGATAATAAACAAACCTGCCAAGTAGCTTTTAATCGTGCTCTGCGCGCCAAGGCCCAACACCACACCAATGAGCCCGGCGCCGGTTATCAGTGCCGCGATATTAACATGCAGCTCGCCCAAAATGATTGATATGCCAATAATCCACAAAATCGCCATAGAAGCCGTCCGGAAAATCCGCGTTAACGTTTCTTCGCGCTTGCGCTCTTCGACTTCTGAATGATGATTGCGCGACTGCACCAGCCGATTGACTATTTGGCTCACCGATATACGGACCATCAGTTGCAATAGCAGCAAAACGAGCAGTGTAATCAACACCTCTATCAGTGTCTGACCAATAGATGGACGTGTCGCGAGCGACGATACAAACAACATACCTACACCTTATACAACTTATGCTTGGCGTGCAAGACTTGGCAAGTTCTCGCATAATTTAATGGAACTTTTACGAGATTCTTGAAGCACATGTTATCATAATTATGATAACACATTGAAGGGATAGCCCCATGCTCAACATTAGACCTATATCTGATCTTAGAAATCACTTCTCGGAAGTGGAAAGAGAGGTAAACGGCAAAGATAAGCCCATCATCTTTACCGTAAACGGAAGGGCTTCTATGGTAACCCTGAGTTTTGACAAGTTCAGTAAGATGGCACACCTAGACTATATTGAACGAGCCTTGGATGAGGCTGATGCTTACGCCAGAGACCACCCTGAAACCCTTATGCATGAGGACGTATTTTCTAAAATTAAAGTAAAAATGAATGGCTAGTTTAAAGCTTCGCTATTCGCCACTATTTTACAAAGACTTAGACACGATTACTGACTATATCCTGCTTGAACTTAAAAACGAGCTTGCGGCAAAAACATTAGTAAGCGACGTGGAAGCTGCCATTACAAAACAACTTGACACGCCATTACATACAGCCCCGTATAGATCAATGGAACCTCGGCAACATCCGTACCGTAGAATTCTCGTAGGCAGCTACCTGATTTTCTACGTTGTTATAGACGACACCATGATAGTCAGACGTATGCTATACGGACGTAGAGATATAGACAGAATCTTCTGATACACAGAGAAACACCCCCAAGACACTCCTCTTCCACATCCCTAGTCCGCCATGAAAATCCACTTAGAGTTTCATCTCTTCAAAGGCGTCTTTTAGCAGCGCATACATTGTGGCGTAGTTGGCATTTTTGTCTTTGGTGTATAGGTAGACTACATTATCAACAACTTCTATGCTCACCTTGAACGGTAGTGCAAATAACTTTTCCATGTACACTGGGTGCAATAGTTCAAAAGCGGTGACTTGCTCAACATTTGTAGCAAATACTCGGTAGCGCCGGTTAAAATCGGGCCACTCTAGACTGAGCGCATTATAGCCACTGGGTGTGCGACGCAACTTGTCTTTTACACCACCCTCGCGAGCCTCAACAATAATTGATTCGTAGCGCTTTGGTAACGCAGCCTGGGCAATAATAAACTGGGATTTATCACGACTATCCGATAGTGGCTTTGGCAAGTACGCATACAATTCAATCAGCACGTTTTTATACATACCGATGGCGTGGTTATTGATATCACTTTTACCAAACTTGCCACCGCTAAACAATTGTCCACGGCGTGGCAGCAGCAGCCAGCCCCAATCCGGGCTATAGTACAACCCATTCTGGGCCGCAAATGCTTCGATATCTGGACGATGCAAATATTGATTGTTGGTATATTGATCAATCCCATCAAGCAGCCAGGCGTTGCCATTGCGTACAAAACGCCAGTTTTCCAAAAAAGCACTATTGTCGACAAACAGCTCCGTCTTTTGACCGTCAATGTTTTCGATGAGGCGATCATGAGCACTGGCGTTCACATAGAACGTTACGCTGTCTTGACTGTTGTCTACGGCATCGTGAATTTCTACTGGAAACGTCTCGATAAGTTTAGGATTTTCAACCACATTCGTACGGCTGCGCTGATATATTGCTGCTAGCATCAGATGCGTATGGTACGCAAAGCGCGGCGTGGTATAGGTTTTGATACGTTCAATATTAAAAGTTGACCAGTCTTGTTGGTAGGCGTAGAACACTTGCGTCACATACTTAGTGAGTGCCTGTTGATCCCATGCACTATCCTGGCTAGCCGCCTTGGCAATATCCACACTGGCCTTTTTGCGCATTTTGGCACTTACCTTGCTAAACCAGCCGAAATAACCCGCCGGACCACCCACAAGTGCTAGCAAGCCCACAAATATGCCATAGCCGCCCAAGAACATCCAAGGCGTAGCATATAGCAGCGTGCCGATGACCATAAGGACAACACCAAGCGGATTGTTGAGTTTTTTGTGAAGGAGCACGCCGTAATAGTGCGCTGGCACATAGCCCAGCAGCACAAAAATACCACCGGCTCCTCCACCACTGCCACCACCAGAACCACCACCGCCTCCGCGGCCAAACAAATTCGGTAAAAACGCAAAAAACTGCTGCATAATCTTGCACCTAGAATACCATTGTTAGGGTGAAAACAGGACCGCTTAACTGCAAATGCAAGATATCTCATAGCGCCTCACCGTCACAATGCTTAACATAGTAGGTGTTAATTAGGGAGTCGACCATGACACGGACCAACTGGGAAAAAATCGCAGAACAAGAATTCAAATCAATGGACCCATCAGAGCGTGCATCATTTGCCGACCTGTACGCTCGCGTCAGCTAGTACGAGTTTTGAATTATAAAAAACACAGCCTATGAGGGGCTGTGTTTTTGGTACAAACGAATTTCAAAGCGCTTCCTAGCTTACTTTCTGATACGATCTACCACCTCTGGGCAAAATGTGCCACAAATGGGTTGGTAGACGCCCGTTTGTCTCACCGGGAAGATTCTAGTACTGCCGAATTTTTATTTTCAAGAGAATTCGTTTGTGGCTCTATACTATCATAGATTATTAATCTTGTCAAGCACTTTCCGATGACCGTAAGCTATCTTGGCTTGATCTACCGTGTACTAATTGTTACAATAGTCGCAAGACCTTCGGCCCGTAGTCATCGAACTACACTGCGGAAGGCCTTTTTTATTTACGCTATTTTATTGGAAATACAGAGATAAAATCTTTTCGATGAGTCTTCTTGTTTTCCTTAATTTGTACACAGAACACCGTGCTGTTGGTCGAAACACCATACATGCGATGGAGAAGCTCATTACCATTTGTCGGGCTTTGCACCGTTTCGGGTGCCAATGGAGACTTACGAATAAGCTCGATAGCACAACCAAATAGCCTAAGTCGTCGGATCTTATCGCTGACTCGCTTCTGATTTACATGATCCCAGAAAGTATTTAAAAATATCTTATCCTTCACGAAATATTTCGAGCGCACATACGGAATACGTCTAGGCGTTCGTTTCTGGATGGTGTGATATTCTAGGCGAGCATATTTCATCAGTTCTGCGACCGATGTTCCTCTATATTCGGCTACCTGGGCTCGAAATATCTCTAGTTTCCCTCTTGGTCGATCGGCCTTCCGTGATTCAGTAACCTTCATGATGCTATCGAGAATAGCACCATCAGCTCAGTTTTGGAACGAAATCAATTAAGTTTCATAAGAAGTTAATAATTTGATTTTTGAGACCGGCTAGAAAACACTGCTGCAAAATCAGTCACATTCGTGCCAAAACGGCTGAGAGCCGTGCCATTAGCGACGGAGGTTAGTTCTGGAAGGTGTTGAGCGGCGGCCTCTGCTTCTGGTGAAAGTTCGAAACTGCCTTGATCGTCAATAACAATTTGTTTGTCTGCTTCTAGTGCCAGTAAATCATCTGTTAGGGATGTTATGGGGCGCTGCGCCGGCGGCAACTTCATGGCCTGCGCAAAGGTTGACTCGAACAGATATTGGAAGCTGGCCGGCTGCGGTGCATCGGGAGCTACAAGTGCCCTACCAATAAACGGCCACCAAAGCTCTTCGCGGGCGATTGCTTTTGGTTTTTCTGCTGACATGTAGCCATACTATGATGTCGCAGGCTCCGATGCAAGCACTAGTAGTTTGATTCAAGACAAAGTCGATACGGATTGTTCAACGCTTCAGATCTGCTCAGCGTATACAAAAAAAGACCCGAGTCGATGACTCAGGTCTACAGGAAGCCTCACACTTCCTAACATATAGCTTATGCTTCCAGGCTCACGATTGCAAGTGTGGAAAATCACGGATGAACCCTGTTGCAAAGCGCCCAGTTCACCGTTAGAATAGAGAGACATATATGGTGACTACCGATCCTCTCCCTGCAACGATTCTAATACCATTAGTGGGGCAACCACTATTTTGCTAAACGCATTGGCTATAGTTGTACTGGTGGCGCTTTCGGCCATCTGTTCTGGGCTCAACGTGGCACTGATGAGCCTCAGTGTCAGCGATTTGCGACGCAAGCGTAAGCTTGGCAATGTTGCTGCAGCGCGCGTGTATCCGCTCCGTAAAAATAGCAACTTGAGCTTATCGAGCATTTTGCTTACTAACGTGGCGGTAATTTCTGCCACTTCATTGGTGCTCGATCACGCACTTGGCGGAGGCAATAGTGCCGTGCACGGACTCATTGCTGGGCTGATAAGCACGCTGCTAATCGTTCTATTTGGCGAGATCTTTCCGCAGGCTGTGTTTAGTCGAAAGGCACTACAATTTACCGCTTTTTTTGCACCGATGCTAGTGGTGATGATTTACGTAACCTACCCAATTTCTAAACCGTTGCAGTTGCTGCTCGATAAAATGCTCGGCAAAGAACTGCTCCCCATTCAAAGTCGTCATGAATTGGGCATGCTTATCGGCGAGCACCTTAAGAACGACCAAAGTGAACTAGACGAAGATGAAGTCGAAATCATGCAAGGTGCCCTGACGCTCAGCGAAAAACACGTCCGCGACATCATGACCAAAATCCGCAATGCGTATTGGCTCACGCCCGGCACCATCATCGACGCCGACATTATTGATGAAATCAAGGCCAAGGGCTACAGTCGTATCCCGATTTTAGATCAGAACTTAACCCGCTCATATGGGGTACTACTGATGAAAGATTTAGTTGATATTGACTTTGATGATGAGCCACAAAAGATTGAAGATTTACCCCTATATCCTTCACAAATCGTTGGCAGCCGCACGGCGCTAGATACGTTGTTTCGCAAGTTTATTGTATCGGGCACGCACCTCTTACCCGTGGAACGTGACGACCACATCGTTGGCATCGTAACCATCGAAGACTTGCTCGAAGAAATCGTCGGCCACGAAATCGAAGACGAAACCGACCGCCAAAAGAACCGCTAAGTCGATTCGTAGTACACTGGTAGCGTGGATACAAGACCTTTAGCGGAGAAGATGAGACCCGAACGACTGGCCGATGTTGTTGGGCAAGAGCATTTAGTTGGCGTAGGCAAGATTATTCATGAGATCATTGATAAAAAGCAGCCGACGTCGCTGATCTTGTGGGGGCCACCAGGGTCTGGTAAAACAACGCTGGCGCGGATTATTGCCCGCGAAACAGGAGCGGAGTTTGTTGAGCTGAGTGCCGTCACTGCAAAAAAGGCTGACGTCGTAAAAGTCGTTGAACTAGCTCAGCAAAATCGCCGCTTAGCAATGCGGACTATTCTGTTTGTGGACGAAATCCACCGTTTTAACAAAGCCCAGCAAGATGCTTTTTTGCCACATGTTGAAGACGGCACGATTATTCTGATTGGTGCGACGACCGAAAACCCAAGTTTTGAAGTTATTAACCCGTTACTGAGCCGTTCGCGCGTACTTGTCCTGGAACCACTCGGCAAAGACGAATTGGTACAGATCATCACACAAGCAGCAAAAACCGAGAAACTATCGGCCAAACGGTTACCGGCAAAAAGCATTGATTTATTGGCAGCATTGTCGGGTGGAGATGCGCGTGTGGCATTAGGCAATCTGGAACTAGCAACACAATTAACAACGGGGACGATCACGCCAGATATTGTAAAAACCGCAGCCCAGAAGCGAGTTCCGGGCTATGACAAAGCCGGCGAAAATCATTACAACATCATCAGTGCTTTTATAAAGTCAATGCGTGGCAGTGATGCTAACGCTACGCTATATTATTTGGCTCGGATGCTGCAAGCTGGCGAAGACCCAAAGTTTGTTGCCCGCCGAATGGTTATTTTTGCATCCGAAGACGTTGGGTTGGCTGCTTCGGCAGCCTTAAATTTGGCTGTTGCTACCTTCCAAGCCGTAGAGCGCATTGGTATGCCAGAATGCCAATATAATCTGTTTCATTGCGCCACTGTACTCGCCAAAACTAACAAATCGCGCGACATTGCCGACGCCATGAACGGAGCCTTAAACGCCGCTCGGGACAATCCTGACTTACCGGTACCCATTCACCTGCGCAACGCGCCGACAAAACTTATGAAAGATCTGGGCTACGGCAAGGGTACCAAATGGGAGGCTGGTTTCGAGCATCCCGAAGGTTTTTTGCCCGAAAAGCTAAAGAGTCTTAGACTTTTTTGATCTGTTCCCAAGGCAAATCCGACTTACCAAAGTGGCCATAGGCGCTGGTTTGGCTATAGATCGGGCGGGCTAGATCAAGCGTGTCGATAATACCTTTTACAGATGTGTCGATAAGCTTGTTTTTGAAGGCATGGAGTTCTTCCTGGCTGACGGTTTCGGTGCCAAAAGTTTCGATGGTTTGCATGAGTGGCAATGGCTGGCCAATGACGTACGCCAGGCCAACTTCGCATTTGGTTGCCAGGCCGGCAGCGACAATGTTTTTGGCAATGTAACGTGCGGCATACGCACCGGAACGGTCGACCTTGCTTGGGTCTTTACCGCTGAATGCACCACCGCCAACGCGCGCGTAGCCACCGTAGGTATCAACCACAATCTTGCGGCCAGTGAGTCCTGCATCACTTTCTGGGCCGGGGATGTGCCACAAGCCGGTGCCGTTGACGACAATGTTTTCGTCGGCTGGTAATGGCAATTGGTAGTGATCGAGCACTGGCTGGAAAATCTTTGCAATGACGTCGGCACGAACCTGTTCGGCGGATGTTTCTTCGCCGTGAGCCACGGCAGCAACAATTTTTTCGATTGCAACTGGCTTGCCGTCTTCGTAGCGAACGGTTACCTGTGCTTTGCCATCAGGGCGCAGCCAGGTTAATTCACCACTTTCGCGGGCTTCGTCGATGCGTCGGGCTAAGGCGTGTGCAATGGCAATTGGCAGCGGCATTAGCTCTGGTGTTTCGTCACAGGCAAAGCCAAACATCATGCCTTGGTCACCGGCACCGGTGTCGTCGCCATCAACACCTAAGGCGATTTCTGGTGATTGCTGATGCACATCGTTACTAAAACTGGATTCCTGGCTGAAGCCCCAGGCTGGGTTGGTATAGCCAAGTTGTTTGACTTTAGCACGAACAATTTCTTCGAAATCGATCACGGCATTGGTTTTAATTTCACCAAATAAACAGATCTGATTTGCTCCGGCTACGGTTTCAATGCCGGTGCGTGAGTGTGGATCTTGGGCAAGCGCGGCATCAACCAGCGCATCGCTAATGGCATCACAAATTTTGTCTGGGTGACCGGCACAAACTGACTCACTGGTGAAGAAGGTTACGATTGACATAAAAAATATCCTCTCTGCTGTAGGTTCGTCGTAGCAAGAAAAGCTATCTTCTGTCTTGAAAAAGAGAAAATATCTTTCCACACGCGGTACGACCCAAGCGGGCTAGATGGAGCACCTTACTTTGCTTATAGCAGGTTGCTGGCAGGTCGATGAGCTAGATCTCTCGCTGCACTCCGTATATTTTTAATTGTTAAGCCCAATTAGCTTAGCACGAGCATCATAGTAGAATCAAGCAATTAAGCATTAAGCTTCGCCAGCTGCGTTTTTGGTGCAAACATGAGCGGCAGCACCATTACCCAAACACTGCATAGCGTAATGTAGTAATGTTGCGCCAAATAGCCTGGCCCTGGCTCAAAAAAGAAGTAAACCGAAAAAATACCAAACAGCGCCCAGCCAGCCATGAGCGTACTCATCAGCAACGACGCCGCATACTGACGTTTAGCCCACCACACCAATACGGCGCTCACAAACAAGCACACCGATGCAACAATGCTAGCGATGCCGTGCAACACCAAGAGCGGCTGGTGGCTCAAGCCCGGACAGACCTTAAGCGACGGGTCGCAGCTCATCGGCAATAGCGCATCAATCAGCGTTAATATACCAAACAGCGCGAAGTTCACCAGCACAATTTTATGCAATTTGTCGCGACTGCGGCGCCACAGCAGCAAAGCCACCGCCGTTACCAGTAACCCACTGAGCACATCAAGCAAAATAAACAACCAGTTGTATGGCTGATGCAACGCTTCCAGTTCACTGGCCAGTCCACGCCTGCTCACTGCCGGATTCAACAAATAGCCTAGCGGCCACGAACAATAAATAACACCTGCGAATGCCGCCAGCACCAGGCTAGCCCAAAATTTTTTGACTTTTCGTATGTAGAACATGGCATATATTAGTATAACGAGCAGCCTCAACAACCGCCAGCCTAGCGAGCTATTGTGGTCGTCGTGGTAGAACCTGCGGCAATATTATCCGCCATCTTGCCAGCGTTCGCATAGGACGATTCGATGCCGTTTATCTCTGGCATGACAAACGTATTTAATAAGTACATGGGCATAATGACGAAGAAAAAGATAAAGATAAACAGAAATATAAATCTCATTGCCTGCAATAGTAGCAAACTAACGTGCGGAGAAAAATTGCTCATGCTAATTTTCTTTCCAGCCCTGTTCAAACGCATGATTTTTTTGTATAATCGTGCACTGTAGCTCGTAAAAAACGAGCAGATCATTAATGGGGATTGGCCAAGTGGTAAGGCAGTGGATTCTGGTTCCACGATCGGGGGTTCGAATCCCTCATCCCCAGCCAAATAGTACGTAGAGCATTCTCGTGAGCTTTTATAGCCTTTTTATATCTGTCGTTCTGGTCATTTGGTAAAGTTTGGTTACTCATATCTTGCCTCCTAGCAAATTATTAGTTTTGAACACATTCTGGGCGATTGCCCGGGTAAAATTCGTATAGTTAACAGATACGACACCGTTGTCATAGGTTAGTTTCTGGAATAGTTTGGTTATTATGGTGCGTTTCTGTTCCGGTGTCTTATTGGGGTATAGCTCAGAAGCTTTCTGGGATAGTTCTAGCAAGACAAGCTTCTTCTCAAGGAGAATGCCGAGTGATTGATCAATCTTGCTTAGACGCTCTTCCAGTTGGGCTTTCTCAGCCATCAGCTCAGCGTGTTTTTGCTCATATCGCTCAGCCGGTATTTCACCAGCTAGTTTATCGTCGTATAGATTAGTATCCATGCGCGTAAGACGAGCAACCTGAGCCTGGATAGAGGACGTTAGCTGATCGTTAGTCTCGATTGAGTCCTGATGACGCTCCTGCATGGCTGTCGCCACCCAGGCGATGACTTCTTCTGACGGACTGACAAGCTGTTTAAGCATGGTCATTATCTCAGCTTCAATCTTATCCTCCCGCAACAACTTGCGTCCCTTACAGGCTTCACTGGCACGCTGACAGGTTCCATAGTAGTGCCCTTTTTGAAGTTGCCACGTCACGATACCGCCACAACTCTTGCAGTGAATGAGGTTCTTAAGTACGGGGTTATGTTGGCGATAGCGCGTCGGTAACTTGCGACGCATCTTATTTTGTACTTTATCGAACAGCTCCTTACTAATGAACGTTTCCTGAGCACCAGGGTAGTCTTTGCCGTTCCAACGGTTAATACCTATATAGAAGGGGTTGGTTAGGATTCGTTGTACCTGACTCTTATAATACGGCCGCCCCTTGCGGGTGGTTATGCCCATATGCTTCATGGTATCGGCAGTTGAGGCGATAGACTGACTTGGTTCTAGGTACGCCTCAAAGACCTTCTTCATTAATGGCATGGTCGCAGAGTTTGGTACATGGATACGCTTACCATTTTGCGTAACCGTCATATAACCTGGAGGCGGGACACCTGGTAGCCAGCCCTGGGCTAGTTTCTCCGCCCAGCCCTTCATAGCCTCCTCGCGCAAGTTGTCGATGTAGTTCTTGGCCATAACAACTCGTATGCCCCAGTTGAGCCACTCTTGAGACCGAGAGTTTTTATGCATGATCAGCGAGTCTTTTACAAAGTGGACTCGTTTGGCCTCATCAGCCATTAACCAGTCGTTCGTCTCGACAGCATCGTGGAGATTTCGGACATGTCGATCTACCTTCTCAACAATGAGGTGTTTAACCTTGTTGTCTTCAATGAACTTCATGGCCTCTTTGAAGATACGTCGTTGGATGGCCTTAGAGGCTGACTCGGTTATCTCAAAGGTCTTTATGGGATTTAAGCCTTTATCGAGGGCGTAACGATTCAGGAGTTTTTTCTGAGCCGGTAACGAGTAGCCCTCGTCTTCTTGTCGCTTGCTTGAGACGCGGGCGATAATAACGGCGTTCGTGTCTTGGCTCACAACACTCGCTCCTCTTTCTGTATCAATACCTCAAAGAAACTGATCAGTGACTCGGCTACTTCCAGCGCCTCATCGTACGCGACTGGCCGCCCCTGCTCGCGTTCCAGAATAAGTCGTAGAACTTCTACTTTGTCCTTTTCCTGAGTCTGGTTGCTACCCTCGTACAACATGGCGATAACTATCCTTACTAGACTAATTATACTATTCTAGCTAGGATAGTTGCAAGTACTTTTTATGGTTATTATCGGAGCTATGGATATCTGCTATATCGGGTTTTGAAGGCCCACCAAACCAAGTATGGGTTATACTAATTCCATGGAACCTACCGAGGACAATGTACGAGACAGTATCATCAACCCTTTTTACGCAGTGTCCTTTGCTGACTATCTATTCCAGAATCAGCATATCGAAACAGCTAAAGAAGACTGGGTTCTAAAGAATTCCCAGCTCATTAAAGAAATGGGTAGCCCTAGTTGGGTTGAACAGTTACTGGTATCGCTATCTACAAAACAGCAAGATACCCCAACCTACACGGTTATATGTCCACGTAATGCAGTCTCTCTATCCACGAGATTACAAGGCGAGCATGAACCAATCGTAGATAGTACTACCTGGGTGGCTGCTAACGTAAAGCTCATCGATGAGCTAGGCACCGAGAAATGGCTGTGGCAGTTGCTTGATGTACTGGAAACTGGCGGCGTAGCAGCTTAAGTCTCTAGTTAAAGTAGGTAAAATCTTCTACCTAAGACTGTCATCATGGGCGATGACAGTATTTTGCGTTGTCATATCTGTTGAGTTAAAATATCTGTGTTATCTACCCTATAAATAAAAGGAGTAGGAGGGGTAGGCAGTAATTATACTCATCGCTCATAACTACCGCTCATTACTACTTACAACTACACTCACTTACATCACTACTCTCTCAAACTATAAATCATCATGAAACTATCCCCGATAACCACCAAACAACAAGACATACTCAAGCTACTATACAAATACCGATTCCTAAATCGCATACAGATACAAGCACTCATGGGACACAAGAATAACCGGCGTATTGCTGAGTGGCTTAAAGATCTCAGGGATAAACAGTACATCGAATGGATCTACGATGGTGATAACTTTGTAGAAAAAACCAAGCCCGCTATCTACTACCTTGGGCTTAATGGCATACGATACCTACGAACAACTGACGAGTATCCAGCAGAAGAGCTGCGCAAACGCTACCGAGAACCAGCACGTAAACCAGACTTTATAGCTCGCTGCCTGCTGATCGCTGATTGTTGCCTTACGCTAAAATCCAAAACAACCAGCAGTACACACTACGCATTCGTAACGGCTTCAGATTATGCCGACCCTGACAGTGATTATGCATTTCTAACAGAGCCACATCCGCAGCTCTGTTTTATAAAGAAAACGTCTAGAAACAAGAAGACTTACTTATTAGAGGTCTTTGACCCGACAACTCCCCGTTACATGGTTAAGAAACGCCTCAATGATTACATAGCATACCTAGAAGATGGCGAATGGGAGAATAGAACCGGTGACGACAAGCCACCAATTATCCTAATCGCCTGTCCAACAATAGCTGAGCTTGCTTACGCCAAACGACGGACACGCAAGCTTCTAGCCGATATCTGGGACGATGATATCCCAGAAGACGTTATTCTGCGTTTTGCAACGGTCGCAAGCGTAAGGTCAGAGGGTGTTACGGGGATTATCTGGGAAGAGGTTTAATCTAAAAGCATTGTGCTTATTTACGAGCAGTTTACCGCCATGCTCAGGGCAATACCTCACTGGTTATGCTCAACAACCTCAACCCAGTTGATTCGGGCAAAGGCAGTAGTAAGCAAATCACACCAGAGACTGGCATCACCGGCCTCATCGGCAAGTTGCTCGCGTAACTGTCGTTCTAGCCAGTCAGCTCGCTCAAACGTCGTCTTCGCCTGTCGCTTAGCTGCCAGCATAACCTCATAGCTTGATTCGTCGTTCGTAAGCCACAAACTGGCTAACCAGGTTTCTCGGTTACTCCACCCGTTATATGTTGATAGATTGTTCTGCATTTCCGCCTCCTTTACTTTACGTAACGGCGACTCAAGACATCCTAAGGAGACTCACCTGACAAGGTGGAGACTTGTACTACCTTGCCAGGTGAGTTCGGGATGTAGGCTGGAAGATTACGTAAAGATAGCGCAGTTTTTATGCAGTATTAGAGTAATGTTGTAATATGTATCTGAAGAGTTATTAATATGAACCAAGAACAGACGATTACTGTAATTACCATAGCCACCCTTATAATAATGGTCTCCTTGGTCTTGTATCTAGCTTTACAGCGTATCGTCTTAGCTTTACAGAGCGTAAGGCTGCAAATTGTCCAGTCAGTAGTTCCCAAATTTATTCAAATCTCGCCAGAAACTAATAGCCTCGTTGAACTAGGCATAGAGGTTTGGCGTTTGAAGAAGCGTTTGGAAAAGATTGAGTCATCAGTTAGCCCAGATCAAGTTAAGGCACTCCAAAACTCCTACTCTAAATTATCCAGATACTTAGACCGTAATGACATTGGGGTTACTGAATACGCTGATCAAAAATATAATGAAGGTATGAACCTCGATGTTCTTGCAGTGGAGAAAGACCCTAAGATTAGGCAGAGCATGATTAAAGAGACACACGAACCTGCAATCACTCATAAGGGTCAGTTAATTAGAAAGGCAAAGGTCGTCCTCCTTGAACCCTAAAAAAGATAGAACTAAACAGGACGGCACCATAAAGCTAGGTATTGACCTAGGTACTACTAATTCTGAAGTTGCAATAAATATTGATGGCAAGCCAGAAATTGTAAAAAACTCCATGCAAGACGACTATACACCGTCGGTATTTGGTATAGATAAAGCCAAAAATAAAGTCGTAGGCCGTAAATCATATGACAAGCTATTTAAGAGTTCATCTGAAGACGAATTCAACAATAATAAGGCCGAAGTTAAGCGACTTATGGGGACTTCAGAAAAAGTTCACTTTGAGAGAAATAACACTGACATGTCCCCTGAAGAAATTTCAGCCGAGATACTGATAAGTCTTAAAGAAGACGTTAATAGAAGATATCCTGAAGCCGAAACTGAATATGCGGTAATAACTGTGCCTGCCTACTTCTCATCACTACAAGCTGAAGCAACTAAGCGTGCAGGGTCGTTAGCAGGATTTAAATATGTAGTTCTACTCCAAGAACCCATAGCTGCTGCAATCGCCTATGGATTTGATAATACTAATAATCAGAACTGGCTAGTTTATGACTTGGGCGGTGGGACTTTTGACGTAGCTTTGATATCTTCTAAAGACGGTGTTTTAACTGTGCTTGCACACAGCGGCAATAATTTTCTAGGTGGTAAAGACTTTGACTGGCTAATAGTGGATGAGGTATTAAGACCTGCTATTTTAGATAAATATAAGTTGAAAGATTTTAGTAGAAGTAATGAAGACCTGAGAGTAAAGAGCGCATTTGCTCGATTAAAAGCATTAGCCGAGACAGCAAAAGTTGAGCTAAGCCAGTTTGATAAAACGACTATTGAAATTGAAGATATTGCGAAAGGTATTTCTGGTGGAGAAGACATTTATGTATCTGTTGATTTGACCCGTGAAGAATTTGAAAAACTCATAAAGTCAAAAGTTGATGAAACAATAGAGTTAACTAGCGCAACAATTAAGGATTCTGGTATACAAGCGTCGGCTATTAATAGAATTGTTCTTGTCGGTGGCCCTACTCAAATCCCATACATAAAGAAAACACTAGAGACGGTTTTTAAGCTTACCATTGATAACTCCGTTGATCCACTTACTATAGTTGCCAGAGGGGCATGTTTATTCGGTCTAAGTCAGAGAGTGCCACAAGATATTCTTTCGGAAACACACACTAAGATTAGTGGAGAAATTCATCTCACATTACATTATGATGCTATGACATCAGAAGAGGAACAAACAGTCACAGGAACTGCAGAGGAATTAAAAAATAACGACCAGGACTATTATCTCCAAATTCAATCTGACGATGGTTCTTATACCAGTTCGAAGATCAAGCTAAAATCTGGAAACTTTTTTGACACAATCACTGTCCAAAAGAGTGTTCAAAATGTTTACTGGCTGTATCTGTTTGACGATAATGGGAACTCGCTACCCGTCTATCCAGAATCGTTTAGTATAACTCATGGCCTAACAGTATCTGGTTCTCCAATACCGCATACCATAGGTGTGATATATGCAGAAAAAGGTATTAACAGTGACTTCCAATATAAAGAAGTGTGTGACCCATACTTTGAAAAGAACAGCATACCTCCTTTAAGTGAAACTCGTACTTACCGCACACTTAAGAAACTTGAAAAAGGCAAAGATAACCAGTTACCAATAAAAGTCTATGAAGGTGAGGCAGACGTACCTAGAGGCAATCAAGTTATTACTACGCTTAAGATTGATGGCAAGCAACTACCTTATGACCTACCAGCAGATACTGAAGTAGACCTTACGATTAAAATTGATGACTCTAGGACAGTTACGATTGAGGCATATTTACCCAGTATAGAGCTCGCCATAAATACTAGAGTAGATAAATATGCCCAAGCAGTGGATATTGTTGATCTTGAGGCGAATTTAACCGCTCAGAAAGTAAGACTAAGCAAAATCAAGAGCAATATACCCGAAGATCAATTTAACCAACTTGAAAACAGCATTGATACGCTCTCAGGCAATATAAAAAATGCCGGTACAGATGTTGACGACAAGAATAAGGCAGAACGTGACCTACGTGAATTAGAGACGAAACTTGATAAACTTGAACACTCCAAAGAATTACCGCAACTCAAAAGTGAGTTTGAGGAAGTATTTAATAACGCACAAGAATTACTAAATAACCTAAATGAAGATAAAGAGAAAGACCGCATAGTTGAACAGCTAAAAGTGTTGCGAAGCGAGGGTAATCAGGCCGTAAAGAATGAAGATAAAGATATGCTAAACCGTGTGATTCAACAAGTACGTGATGTGACATATCGTGCTCTAGTCCAAGATCCATCTTTCTGGGTTTGGCAATTAAATGAAATTAAAAGTAAGAAATCTAAGCTAGAAAATCAAACAGATGGTGAGTACTTCATTAAAAAAGCAGATACTGCAATCGAGCAGAATGATTTCGAAGAGCTAAAACGGTGCGTTCGTAATCTGCTTGATATGTTGCCTACTGAAGAGCAGGAAGAGATAACAAGCAATACGGCAGGAATTACTAAGTAATGGCAGATCTCTTTAGCAAAAATGGTTTTAATGTTTTGGGGCTAGATATAAGCTCCACACAGAAAGAAATTAATCATCGAGCTAAGGAGTTATCGAACTTACTAAAGATAGATGAAGTTCCTGAATATGACCAAGACCTAAAAATACTTAAACCAGTAAGAACAGATAATAGCGTAAAACTTGCACTACAGAACTTAACTTCTCCGACTAAGCGTATCTCTGAATATTTCTACTGGTTTGACTCAGCAAATACTGATATAGATGATGATTTTAAGAAACTACAAAATAACCGTACAGCAGAAGTTGTTACTGATTGGCACAAATCGGCTGAACAAGAAACCGCAAAAGGCTTTATAGCTAAACGTAATTTAGCGGTTCTCTTAACAATACTAGCAAGTACTGGAACTAAGCAGTATTTAAATCGATCTATACGAACATGGCAGGAAATCGTTGAGTCAGAAAAGTTTTGGTCATCATTTACTAAGATTTATCAGCTTAATGATGAGCTAGGTACTAGTGTTGAGGCAGTGAGTAGCTTCAAGTCGGGTGTAGTAAATACTTTGTCAGACTATTACACCGATGTTAGCAAGGAGCTTGGTGATAACAACTTTGTTGCAGAATTTCAGAGAGCCTTCAAAGTTAAAGGCGCTAAAGTTGAGAAAGACTTGCTTGCTCCTATATACGAAACAATTAACAATGCATCGATGAAACTAAAAAATATAAAGATCACCGATGAAAAACTCATTTCAAAAGAAAAACTGGATGAGCTTAAAAGTTTAGTAATCATTCTAAGGAACAGTTTCAATAAGTTAAAAGATATCGGTCTTTATAATGATAGCCAGTCAAAAGCTATGAGAGATAAGGCGGCAGAATCAATGAGGAGTGTCGGCCTTAATCTTTATAATAATCTTAATGATGCTGCTAAGTCGGGCAGTATTCTAAAAATTGCACTCGAAATATGTGGAACACCCACCCTAAAGGCTAGGCTCGAAGATGACTTAAGTGACTTAAGGAGATTAGTAGGTAGGGATAAGATAATGAAGCCTATCACTGACCTGCAAGAAGCGGGTAAGTATGCTGAAGCTTTAGATTTAATCGTGGATACTCAATCAAAATACCCTAAGGATAAAGAGCTTCAAGAATTTTTGGCACAAAGGTTAAAGTGGTGCTTAACAGAACTGGCAATAAAACAATTCAATGAAGGTAAAAAGCTATACGATGATAAAGACTACTCTGAGGCCGTCAATCTACTTACTTCAAATGTAGAATTTATCTATAGTTACCTAGAAGATACAAATATCAGTAAAGAATACGTTGATGATATGATAGCCGAGATCAACAGGCTTACTGAACTGTTAGGAAAAGACCAGAGAAGTGGTCAGGCCGTTGATAGTCTAAGAAGTAGTGTAGTAGAGCAGGCAGAGAAACATTTTAAAGACCAATTCGAAAGCAGTATATTAATCATACTTATAGATTCTGTTATAACGGGTAATTTAGCAGCAAAAATACCACAACTTCAGAGACAAAAACATGTAAAAAGTTTAATTGGCTGGGCAATTACAATTGGTATTTTTATTATTATTGGAGTAGCTAGTAGTCACAGTAGCAATTCTTCAAACTCAGGTTCAGGTGGCTCGGGCAGTACTGGTGCAAGTTCTTCAGGCTCATCGAGTGGAAATAGTTCACAAGCTTACAACGATTGCGTTACTCAGTACAATAGTTTAAAAAGTCAGCTAGACTCGGTTAATGCTCAGGAGACTTCATACCAATCAAGCGGCGATACAACTGATTATAATAATCTGATACCCCAGCAGAACAGTTTGGTTCAACAGGTTAACGATAAAGCAACTGAATGTAATGGTTTAAGATAAGACAATGACAGAAGTATCTAAGCCTATTCTATATAACGGATATAAATTACCTTCTGGGCAGGAAGTTAAGAGTAGAGTTGATAAAGTCTTCTTCACTGAGATATATAAGCTCACGGACGGTAAGTATATGTATCTTTTTACAAATCTTAAGCCATCAGAAATTAAGAGCAAGAAAACCGAATTGATTAAGATAACAGTAAATGGAACTGAATATTTAGGGATTGTTACGGCTTCACACTCTATTGAACATGTAACGGCAATTCTGGAGAGCCTAACTCAGATTAAAGGGTTCGAGGCGGTTGCGGGCATGGTAGCGTTAAAGGGTCTACTTTTAGAAGATGTCATCAAACCATTACAAAACCCAGAAAAGTACGAGAAGTTTAAGATAACTGTTCCAAACGGCATACTATTGTTTGGCCCTCCAGGTTGCGGGAAAACCTTCATTGTTCGTAAACTAGCCGAAGAGCTTGGATATAACTTTCTTGAAGTTAAACACTCAGATATATCATCTTCTTATATTCATGGCACCGTAGGCAAGGTCGGTAAGTTATTTGATATGGCAAAGTTAAAAGCCCCCTCACTCGTCTTTATAGACGAGATCGAAGGCTTAATACCCAAAAGAGAGGGTCTTGGTGCCGAGATGCAGTACAAGCAGGAAGAAGTAAACGAATTCCTGATGCAGTTGAACGATGCGGGCAAGAATAATATTCTTGTTGTTGCGGCAACGAATCGCCCTCAGTTGATAGATACTGCAATCTTAAGAGCCGGAAGAATGGATAAACGTATATTTGTACCTCCACCAGATGACCAGGCTAGACATGACTTATTTAAGCTTTTTCTATCTGATCGCCCAGTGGGTAAAATAGACTACGACAAATTAGCAGGATTAGCAGCGAACTATGTTAGCGCCGACATCGAGCTGGTTGTTAACGAAGCTGCTCGCATGGCAGTTATGCGGGATAAGGACGTTATCGACCAAAGTATGCTAGAAGACTCAATAGTCAAGACTACGCCTTCCGTTAACGAAGAGGAAATGACTCACTACAAGACTTTTACCAGTAAAGAACGCTGGTAGTGGTCATATATTAAAGCCTAGGTTCCGTATTGCTTCTTTACATTTTTACTCTTTGGGTTGCTCTTAGGTCTTTTAGCAACTTTCTTCGTAGTCACATTAGATATCCTGGTCTGCTGCTCCATCCCAAACAACTTCTCCATATAAGCCTCAACGGTTTTCTTCGGCGTCCCATACTGTTTCTGACTGTAGGCAATAACTTGCTGGCGTACGTCATCCGAGACTTCTACCTCCAATGGTACCGTTACCCCAGAAAAAGCATCCTCGCTCTCGTCTGCTGTGGTCTTCATATAGAAATGATACGGCGCCAGATTCACGATGTCACCACGCTCAACCACCGGCTTCATAAACGGCAACATAAAGGCTTCATCATCAGGGCTGCTCTTCAGGGCGATGATAGCGTGCGCGTTACCTGCCATAACTTTTAAAATATTCTTGTCTTCTATCTGGGCAATGTTCTGATGTGAGACGATGAGCGAAACCCGAAACTTTCTACCTTCACTGGTTATCTCTGCAAACCGTGGCGTTGCGAAGTTCTGAAACTCATCAACATAAAGAAAGAAGTCTCGCCTTTGTTTTTCTGGGATCTTAGTTCGCTGGTAGGCGGCCATCCAGATGAACGAAGTCAGAATCGTACCAAAGAATGTACTTTGGTCTTCACCAATATCACCCTTAGATAGGTTAACCAGTAAGATCTTACCTTCATTCATGATATCAGCGATACGGAGCGTACTTTTTCCCTGCATGAGGATATGCCGCGACATCTTCGTGGTAATAAAGTGCCCTAAACGGTTTGTTAAAGGCTGGGTGACATTCGCCATCTGCATACCGCCCATGAGAGCAAACTCTTTTTGCCAGAACTGCTTCAGCACTGGATCCTTTAATGTCTTGGCCACCGCCTTCTGGTACGGTCTGTCCGTCAGAAGCCGCTGAATGGTATATAAACTGGGGTTGGATGTCTGTAGCGCCGTTAGAGTCGTACTCCGCAGCACATGTTCCATACGAGGTCCCCACAGCTTTTCGTCAGCAAGCTTGGCAAAGACAGATAGGACATTGCCGGTAATCCACTGCTCTTTATCTTCATCGTCAGCAAACTCCAAATCTGGATCTAAAATATTAAGACCAATTGGGAAGTCACGGTCAGAGGGATCAAACACGACTACATCCTTACGTCTATGCTCTGGAACAATGCTCAGTAGTTCTTGGAACATATCACCATGAGGATCAAGCACGGCCAGGCCTTTACCACTAATCATATCCTGATAGATAGAGCTGGTTAGCAAAGTAGTTTTACCAGTGCCAGTCTTACCAATGACGTAGGTATGCATCCGGCGTTGCTCTAGCGTTAAGCCAATAGGTTGCTGCTCACCACCATGCTCGTTAACACCGACGATAACGTCTAGCTGCGTATCGCTCCGGCTTATAGATAACGGCGTAGGCAGTTCTCGGCTCCGGCTTTTTACTAACCCTTCAGTCTTAGTCAGATCGGTATTTGGGAAATGGTAGAGATCGGATAGTTCAGAACTAGACAGTATGGTTGGTTGGCTCAGATGATGCACGGATAAGATTCGGGCTTTGAACTTCGTGAAATACTGAGTACCAGTCGTGGTAAACGGCATATCACTCCGAACCCTGATCGATTGGTAGGTACTCGTAAAAGGCTTAAATGACTCAGCTATAGCATCCAGCCGATTCGTAATAGTCGTAGGATCGGGAGAGGCTACCAAAATCCGCATCGTTACTTCAAACAGTTGCTGGTCGAGTTTAGACTTTATCAGCTTGCCGAGCTCTAGCTCATAAGGATTACTCGATTTGCCCTGGCCACGGTCACTCTTCATGAATTCAGGTAGATCGTGATCTCTGGAGAAAGCCGAGCCTAATATCTCAGCTAATCCTGTGACAACTTTGAACATAGCCCCGAGGAACCAGACCGGTGGATACCACACCAGTAACCAGATATACCCTTGCGGCGTGCGTTGTTTAACCAGCTTAGAAGACAGCTCTTTGTTGAGAGCTATCCGGCCTTGTATACCACGTATATGGCGTAAAACTTGGTGATGAGTCGTGCTGAAGAGTGGTGTAACTACGAGTTGGGAAGCTACTAATTCTTTTGGCAACAATTTCGTCATATGCCCAGTGAGGTAGGCCATCGGATCATGTTCAGCTAAAGCCTTATGATCTTGCAGAGGCAGCACAAAGTCTGAGCCGAGCCGTAGCTCAATAACACCAACTGAAACGTTTTTAATGGCTCTCAGGTAGTCGTCGACTGGCTTAATCTTCAGTCCGGGTAGAAAGGACAGGAGATTACGGCGGACAATATCTTCAGCAAAGGTCGGAATCATAAGGATAAAGCGGATACCGTCATCATGGGTTCCGTATAGCTCGAGAGAATAAGGCTTCTTATAAGCGGCTAGCCGTTCCCAGGTTTTGTTATAGGTTACTAAGCTGCGTAGCAATATATGGAGTTGCTCAGTGGCAAAAGCTGACTTGGTGGTATCTACGGGGATAGTCAATTCCAGGAAGGTTTGGGGGTTGTTGATCTTACCGACTCCACAGCGCCGAAGTATCCAACCTACGAATGGGCGAGTGCTTTGTATAGCCTTTACTATAAGATAGCCAATAAGATATACCGCGATAAATTCAGCCAGCAAAATACCAAGCACAAAGACTAACGTCCAAAGTGGGCTAAAGTGGTGCCGAACGGAGTAGCGAGCTGGCCCATTGAGAATTTCGTTTAGGAGGTGATGCATGAGCGCGTAGATCCCTTATTCACCCACCTCTTAAACTATACGAGAACATCATATCACTGATGTCAAACCTGGGATAATGCTCATCTTTAAAATATGGTCGAGACTATTCTAGCGAGAATGGCTCATGCTACACTTAACACATAGTTCACTAGCACAAGAAAGAATATGTAACGCTATGCCTAAAGATAAAACTGCCGCAGAAATACTCAAAGAAGCCCGCCTTAAAAGTGGACTGACTCAGGTTGAGGTGGCAAAGAAAGCTGGTCTCTACCCTAACACTTACGCCAAGATAGAGCGTGGGGTTAGTAAGCCGTCTCCAGAGTCAATTAAAAAACTTGTTAAAGCGCTCAATGTGGATCCTTCGAAGATTTTGTATCTCCTGGGCTGATTATATAGATGGATAAGTTAGGGCAAGTTTTCTCCGATCCTACCGAGCCTACAAATGGGCGCATGATTAATGGCCGACGTTGGCACGAGAGCTCTGGTACAAAATATATCCTTCAAGAATATAACTACAAGAGGCACCTGGAAGAGATCAAGCAAAGCCTAGAGAGTGGAGCGGGTCGTTACCTTATCTCAATACTAGACGAGACCAATAAAGACAGCGCAAGTCGATCCGCCGTGTTTGGTCTAGTTCGTATGATCATGCCTTCTATAGAGGCTATTGCGAGAGCCCAAGGCATAGGACCTGGAACCTTGTTGGGACTTCTCAAAGTTCCAGGTCCTAATCTGGTATGGAATCTTTATCGAGATGTTTTAACTCATAATGAAGAGTGGGTAAAAGCCAAAATTGGGCAAAAAACTATAAGACCTTCGATATGGATTTCAATGAGTGGGTCAGATGGCATCACCAATATGCACGTTGTTAATCCGCACACAGGCACACATACATTAAATGTTGGTATCCTTTATTATGATTTAATCGAACACCTTGATCAAGAAATTAAAAAAGCCCCAAAAGACAAGATGATTAAAATAATTATTGGGATAGAGTATGTAGAGTCTACCCAAAATCGTGAAGTTCAATTAATTATCGGTGAAGCGAGGAAAACCGAGGAAGATGCGCAAAGCACAGAAGATTGGTTTATACGTCATTATGAGATGAAATCGCGACGTATGGGCAAGCCCTAAATGCACTGTATGAATGCGAAGGCATGGCAAAAGTCAGGTACAAAATTCTCGCTTATCGACACTGCAAAAGTCCCAGAAGAGTGGCATTAGCCCAACAAAACCCATGACACCAATCTATTCCTATCTATGAGGATACAATCATTACTCCAAGCTAATTCCATAGCTGTATGACTATAGGTGCTGTTTGATATAACCATAGCTCTATCACATTCATAGTACCTCAGCGCGGTCACTGCTTCTCTTATGGCATTAGCTTTCACTAAGCCGGAGTAGCGCTTTACCTGAATACCCCATCTGATACCGTCTTTTTCGGCAATGATGTCTACTCCTAGATCGTAATATTCAGTTAGTCGGATACGGCTGTAGTCCCGGGTCTTTAAGAGTTTGGCTACGTATCTTTCAAACTCTAGCCCAGTCATAGTGTCTATATCTATCGCATCAGCCCGATATAGACGCCGATTCTTATTGATTCTCATACCAAGTCTAGTAAGGATTACTAAACCTACTATTATCAACGCAGTAATCCATATAACGGGCAAGAGGTGCTCGATCCTGGTAAACACTACTCTGTGCGCCCAGACTGTTCCTGCGGCTAGAATAACTATGATGAATCCAACGTGATCATCAGAGCGTCTGCAATACAACCGAGCCATTACGCCATACTCTTTTCTGGAGCCGATGCAGAACTATCTGACTCATCATCTATAAGTTGTCGGATCTCCTGAACGTCAATCTCGGCACTATTATCTAGATCGGCAAGGGTTATCTTAAGGAACTCACGCCCCAGCCAAAGCATAAGCAGTTTATAGCGTCTACATAACTCTGCTATATTAAATAGTATGGTCAAACACATAAGCATTACCGTCGCAGGGCTTGTATTTTTTCCCGCAACTATTCCGTCTTTGATAGCAGCAATTGTCTATAAACTTATGCTGAGACGTAACCCCTCACTCAAACAAATGGTTGCGAGCATTACTACTATTGCTATTTTAGAAATAGCACTAGCAATGTGGGGCTACAATAGTGATAACAAAGCAAATATACCGATTTGGTTAGGAATCTTAGCATGGTGTATGTACGTCATCGCAGGCTATCTCGTTCTGATACTATTTAAGGATCGTAGAGACAAAGAAAAAGGATTCAAACTTCGTACAAAGCGGCCAGCTACAAGTACAATTTGATAACAAGCCGACCTTCCTTCATATTCGAAAAGTTGACACTTTGCCAGTGGCGGATATACGCCCAGCCAAAGTATTTGCCGCACATGTTAAAAAAATGTATGAGCCTAACATTTGATGACCTGCAAGCGATACGTACGATTGTTGAAGAGACAGTTGATCCCATAAAAGGCGATATCGAAGCACTCAGCAACGACATTAAAGAAATCTACGGTTATGTTAGCCGATTCCCAGAAGGAAGTCAGTAGTAAAGCCTTCAAACATTAACGAATATAACCTGAATTATACTCTGCAATACGTATCTGAGATCCATTATCAGGGGCTCCAACTACCAGACTCATCCCTAGCCAGTAAAAATGACATACCGTCAAAAGTATGTCATTTTTATTTATAGCAAACCGTCTTAGTGCTGGCTATTTATGACTTAGGAACTTTTTAGCGTATGATCCTAGAACACCGTTAATCATACTCTGATATTTAGCATCGTGCTTCTTTGCGTATTGCCTAAAGAGCTCAAGACTGTGCTTATCAATCGCGATGGTAATTCGTTCCTTTTCCGTCTTGCGGACAAGCTCGGATGGAGATGGCAGTAAACCGTCAGTGATAACCGCTGTATCAAGTAACTGCTCCATGTCAGTGGGAGCGTCAGTATATCTAATGTTGTTGCTCATATATTTTCTTTCCTTTCCGCCAATACCCAGCACCGATGATGCGAATATTGCCATTCCTTATAGTGAACCTTACCGTGGCAATACCGCCACGAGCCGTTTTGCCGATGCAAAAGTATCTTTTCTCCGTAGGTGAGTGCTTGGTGTCTTCCAAGGTAACCCTGCCCGCGTCAAAGAAAGCATCTTGAGCTTCGTAAAATGACAGCCCATGCTTGTTGATGTTAAGCGTGTTCTTACTATCATCCCATTCAAAACCCATACATACTATTATACACATAATTATATTCTATACAATATGCTTATGGTAGGTTGTATAGAATTCAGCCGCATCAAAGTCTAATTCATCTTCAAAAGTTTGGTTCCCGACCCCAATCCCCAGTCAAGATATGAAGTCGACGAATTGTCGACTTTTTGTTTTAGACATGTTAAATGTAGCCGTGATTTGATATTTCTCACTAATGTAGTACTGTTATGAAATATAACTAGGTTAGAAAATGATGATTGCATACGCTCATAAACGACTCGCAAAATTTATTACCGGGCTTATGCTTATTACCGGGCTTATTGTATTGCTTAGTACCGCCCACGCTTTGGCACAAACTTATTGGTACTGCTGGGACACCGGTGATCCGTCACCGCACCACCTAGGTTACCCAGTAGCAGGCGACCATTACTGCAGCAACGCAGAACTTGGTATTTCTCCTTCGAATACTGATCAAGGAAATACGAACGGAGCTAAATATGCTAGTGACAACAATGCATACATTGCGAGCAATGCAACGAGCAACGGGACTGATGATGGCACGGCTAACGGTAACGGAGCTAGTTCATCCGGGCAAAATTCTCAAGCAAATACTTTCTGCTCCCAGCCCGTTAAATTTAATACTCCTCAAGCGCAAGATTATGTGGATGCTTACCAACGAAGCTATGATTCTGCTTGCGTACCCATTTATGATGCTGCGTACACGACAGCGTATACCACTGCATATAAATCAAGCTCCGACCTGAAGCAGAAAGCTGACGCAACACTGGCTGCAAAAAATGCCGCAACTGATCATAAGATTTTATTGATTATTGGCGTCGGCATTGTTGCGATAATTATTGGTTCCGCTCTATGGAGAGAAAATAGAGATAAAATTATTGAGTGGTATGCAAATAGCTAAGTTTTAGACTATCACCGTTGAATAGTTGCGTAGTATGTCTACTAAAGACAGCCCTAAGAAACCCAAGTGACTTTAATGCACTTTAGCGCCTAGGATCCCACTTGTCAGGCCTTAGGGTATTAAAGATGTATAATTTAAGTAATGTCATTTCCAAAAGTCCCCAAGCTGTCTAGATCAGAAATTAATAAAGTTGGCGAAACTTTGCTTTCAGCGAGGGTTGGTAGTCCTAAATATCTAGAAGCCGTAGACATGCTTAACTCGTGGAGAGTAAGCCACGGCTACCCCATAAACACGTTCAATTCAACTTTGAGAGATAAAACAAAACACTTTGAAGATTCAATCGTAGCCCAGAGATTAAAGCGATTACCAACAATTATCGATAAGCTCAATCGTTACCCAACCATGAAACTAGCTCGAATGCAGGACATTGGCGGAGTCAGAGCAATCGTAAATAGTATTGATGAGGTTAGGGAGCTTGAAAAGCAGTACATAGATACGAGGCGTTTTACCCATGAATTAGTGTCTCACAAGGACTACATTCTAGAGCCTAAGCCAGACGGTTATAGAGGGATTCATCTTGTCTTTCGCTATAATAATACATTGGCCCGAAATGGCATTGCGTCAGAATATAATGGCTTGCTGATTGAGTTGCAGCTTCGTACTAAGTTACAGCACAACTGGGCAACTGCCGTAGAAACGGTGGGTGTGTTTAGGCAAGAGGCTCTTAAATCAGGAAATGGTAGCGAAGATTGGCTGGAGTTCTTTACCCTGGCCTCGTCAGCTTTTGCCCATCTTGAAAAGTCTCCGCCAGTCACTAAACATGCTCAATTAACTGCCGTTCAGGTGTTCAAGAAGCTTTCGAAAATGGCCAAAGGCCTTAACCTACTCGAGCAACTTGCAGGCATTTCGGTTGCAGCTGATGCTATTCATGGAAATAAGGTGAACGGCTACTATCACCTTATTATCCTGAATCCTGAGGAACATACGGTAAATATTTCTTCCTTCCCCAAGAATAGACTTTCTGCAGCAGCTAAGGCTTACGAGGCCGCCGAGCTTAAAGCGGCAAATGGTGAGCAGATTGAGCCTGTTCTGGTATCAGCAGGAAGGTTAAAATCCCTAAAACAAGCCTACCCAAACTACTTTTTGGATATCCGAGAGTTTATTAATAAGATAGAAATTATTAGCTCTGAGGTATCGCAATAGTGTAAAATAGAAGTATGTCAGACAAATCTTTTAGGAAGTTAGTTCGTAAGGCCATCAAGGATAACAAAGTTCTTGGTGCTATTCAGTCTAAATAAAAATATCGTCCAGATCTCGGACATCAAAATCTAACTCCTTTTCAAAAGTTTGGTTCCCACACCCAATCCCCATCCAATAATAATGACATACGTGCAATTGTATGTCATTATTATTTTACAAAACTTACAAATACCTTCCCCTTGGTGGACGTACTTCGCAACTCCGACTATACAAGTGAGGTCAGATTCTTAATTGAGGGTTTGGCTCTTTTCTGAGATTAACGTTGAATTGAACCCTGGAAGTTTGCTCTGAGCTGTTTTGTGTTTTTGTGCCTTTTGAGCCTTCTGCTCCAACAACTTTAATTTTTATACCTCCCGAAACACCCTTCTCCTCGGTTCTGGTCTCAACTGTAGTCACTGCCAAGTCAAAGTCGACTCCCTTGTTGTAATCAACTCGGTAAATAATATCCTCACCGCTTGTGTTTTTGTTTACTGAATTTGTTATTTGTGAGAGTACGTTCTTGACGAATTCTTCTATATCCATAGTTAAAGTATAACGAAGCCCGGACATCCTTAGATGTTATAGTAGATTGAATATGGATGATAAGAAAAAATTATCAATTATTAAGCTTTGCAACAGGGTCTCCAAGAATCGTTTTCCTCAATTCCAGTGCCCTAACTGTGAAAATTATAGCCAGATGATTACAAACCTTAACTCCTCAGAGTCCATAGAATCTCAAAATGAACTTGATCATGAGGCATGGGATCCTATGTGGATCGGCGGGGATTTTGCGGCTATATGTGCATGTCAGTCTTGTGGACAAAAAGTCTACATGGTAGGCACCTACATCATGGATCAGTACTATGAACCAGACTATACAGGTGACGGCAGACCGGAACTTAACTACGAAGAAGTATATTCGGTTAAATATATGTCACCGGCCATGATACTTATGGCATTGCCAGCAAAATGCCCAAAAGAAGTAAAAGAATACATCCAGTCGGCATCCGAGGCTATGTTTACTAGTCCTGATCTTGCGGCAAGCAGAATTAGAACATCAATCGACGAACTACTCACAAGCCAAAATGTTTATAAGTTCAAAGATAAGAACGGTAAACAATTTAGGCGCACCACGCATGAGAGAATCAAGCTATTTGAAGAAAAAAACAAAGAAGTTGCAAATTTGCTCGAAGCGGTAAAGTGGATTGGAAATGAAGGAACGCATGACACCACTTTAACTATTAGCGATTTTCTAGACGGTGTTGAAATATACTCATTAGCCCTTGATCTTTTGTTCGACACTAAAAAAGACTCCATTCGCAAAAAAGCAGCTGAAATTAACAAAAATAAGGGAACTAAAAAGACTACATCGTCAATTTAAACAGCTAACAGAGATAAATGTCCGTAACACTTGCTCTGTCTCTACACAGACTTAGCCGAATCCCCCTAGACTCGTGATGTCCGCAGGCCAAGGCGTCGTACATTATCAAATAATGTGCAATGAGTATACGTGTCTAGTGCATGTTGCAAAAGAATTTTTGCGACTTGCTCCGCGCGATAGCCGGTGTGTCTGCGTACCCCTACCTTCCCTTTTGTTTATATTCTGTCTATTTAGTGAGCGCGCAAGAAATATTACATTTGTAAATGACATATGCTGGCCAACTTGATCTCGGGATCTAGCTTAATGACTCCCAAGCCTGCATCTGATCTTCAGGGCAAAGTATATTTAAAGTTTGTGCTGCTCGCGAGAATGCGACGCATACGAGTCTTTTATTCTCACACGTAATAAGTGGGTGTGTAATGATATCTCGCCAAAATACTTTGGCCGGTGGAACTGCTTCAGGTAAATCTGAGTATGTATCAGAGTATCTTACCGATACAGAAGCGATCATACTTGACGGTACTTTGCCAACATTCACTGGGGCAGAGATTAAAATAAAGAGGGCTCTAAAGGCCGAGAAGCGTGTCGCTATACACTGTGTTTTGCCAGAAAGTTTTCCAGTAGCGTTTGTGGCGTTCTTAAATCGTGACCGCAAATTTTCAGACGAGCACTTTTATCGCACACATAGTGCCACGAGAGTTACTCTACTTGCTATTGCAGAAAAATATCCCGATATTCCAATCACAATCATTATGAGTAAGGTTACATATACAAGCAACAGTTCATCAATGAGCTTTCGAGAACTTGGCTTCGATAACCGACCAACACTTATTGAGTTTTTACAGCGTGAGCAGTATACTGAAGGTAGTATTAAGAAGTTAATAACGCAATCATCATGACCCTTAAGACACTACCGACACCATCGACATCCAACCCACAAATCCGTGAATATACCACGGCTGTTGATAAAGGCTATAATAGCGTCTTTGTTGTAGCCACCGAGACTGGTTGGAACGTCTCACTAGCAGGCAGCCAAAAACGTATCGGTAGCTTTACGAATAAAGCCCAAGCTCTTATTGAAGCGAAGAAACAAGCTACTACTCATAAAAGTTCATTGTTTGTCTTCGAAAAGACTGGTGAACTTGTTAAAACGGTCTAGTATCTGACGGTGGTACTGCAGATACGGGCTCAACATTTGAGTTATCTTCCAACTTCGCCCATGTTCCATCGTAACTTTTCTTTCATAGTAAGTGAAGCCAAGTTGTTTTAGTTAGTTTTTGAGCGACTAGGATCAAATCAGCTAAAAGGGTTCCCGGTGGCGGATATACGCCCAGCCAGCTTGTTTTTTATATACTTTTATGCTAAAATATCACTTGAAACCTGCCCATGACACACGCCTCAACGAACATTAGCTCGGAAATGCATCCTGCATTTGTGCCGGATGAAGATTTGCGAACTCAAGAAGTCGGCCTTGAGCCAGGCACTGAGTTTCAAGACGGTAGCTATCATCACGCCCTCGGCCATGCCGCAGTTAACAATGAGGAGCAAAGAGTTACAGGGCTTATGAGCTCAGACACTGATACGCCGCCCAGGATTGATCCCTACAGAACTCAGCTCTACATGGCAAGACGAATGATAAAGGCAGCCCTAAAGAGCAGCAACCCAACATATGTGAATAGCCTTTTAGTCCCTACAGATATGCCTGAATGGCTGCGACGTGCAACCGGAACCGAAGAAGACCCTGCAATCCTCGCAGCTAACCTTGCGGATAAAAAGCAGGTGAGCGACGAAACAGCCCTTAATGTACTCCAACGTCATAATTATTACCATGCCCAAAACCAGCGATTCTATGAACGCGAGGAACTGCCTGAAATCAGAGAAAGATACAAAACATCAATTACGCGAGCCGTAGACGAAGGCTGGATACCTGCTAGTCTACTTACAAAACTTGGTTGTCTTGATGAGATACCAGTCTTTCTTGATGATGGCTTTGAAGTACAAAGGGTAGGCGCAGATGCATTTACAAACGGTACGGAAATAACGATGGGTCCTGCTATTGAAGGGCATCCATTAAACTACACCCATGAAGCAAACCATGTGCTTGCGGGGAGAGACATCCTGCCAGAAAAGACAAAGGATAATTGGCGTAATAGCAGTGGACTATCACGTATTTTCAGGCTGCGCCCCCTCTTTCGCTCTACTGCAATGCCAAATACTGGTGGCTCAGCACTTAATGAAGCAATGACGGAGAGAATGGCCACAGCTCTAATTAGTGGCGATATTGATACGCCACCAAAAGTTGATGATATGCAGCACTACGTACGGGAGCAATGGCTTCTTAATACACTCTGCAGCAAGGGCGTAAAACCAGTCGATATTCGACTCTTCGTAGCGGCATATTTTGAAGATGGCGTTGAGCGGGACAAACTCGGTTCAGATTCAGCCGCAGCCCAGCTCGTAGATGCCCTTGATGAAGCATTTCCAAGAATAGACGTTATGTTTAGGCTGTCTTCGCTAACCAACAAGTTAAATCCAACCGCTCGACTTGTTAAGAAACTTAAAAAGGAAGGTCAAAGAGGCCCCGTACCAGAAATGGCAGGACATCTTTATAGGCGCACCAAGCGTCCGATCGGCTCATATTAGTAGGTAAAATAAAGCGGAGTTTCTGTTATCTCGCAAGACGCATAAGCTCTTCAAGGTCAGTATAGGCTAGAACTCTGTACTGTGGGTTAGCTCACCTAGGCTTAAGCAACATTGCTTTTATATGATTGTGCGACTATTATCAAATAGTCAATGAAAATAAAAAATGACGAGAACGGCTTCCACCTCACCATAGTCTTGCTCATGATAGTAATCATAGGTTTTATAGGCTTTGCTGGCTACAAAGTACTAAGCTCACGTAATCATGATAAAAACAATTCAAGTACAGGCAATGGCTCAACCAGTGAAGGTAACGCCAACTCGCTAGACCCAGTCACCAAGGGCTTAGCTCTTAGTAATGGCCAGTGCAGCGGTACCGGTACTCGACCGCTGACTCATGCGCCGATGAATCCAAGTGATATAAGTACAATAGAGTCGATGGGATTGATGACGGGACCTCACGTAACGCCAGCCGACCACGAGTATTACTATGGTGCCGATCAAAATGCTCCGGTTAATACCTACCCGGTTTATGCGGACGCGGACGGCGTCATAACGACCGTGGAATTCACTAACGACGGCACCAAAGATGCCTGGTGGGCGACTATTTCTCATAGCTGCACATTTATGAGTAATTACAACCTCATGACTAGTATTGCTCCCGCAGTTAAGGCTGCTTTGCCAAAAGGCTGGGGTCCAAATAGTAACGGCAACGTCCATATACCAGTAAAATCAGGTGAGTTAATTGGCTACGTCGGCCACCAGTCTCTAGATTTCCAAGTATGGAATACACAGACAACTCTTAAGGGCTTTCTCAACCCGATTGCTTACAATAACGCTGAACCCTGGAAGATTAATACCGCTCAGCCACTAGACTTCTTTACAGCTAGCGTAAAGAGTCAAATCCTACCTTTTTACCTAAGAACAGTTGCTCCGCTAGATGGCAAAATAGACAACGACGTTATAAATGAAGCTGTTGGAAACTGGTTTGAAGTTGGTTCCAACGGATACGCCGGCACACCAGGCGGTAATAGCGCCGGTCAATACTCCTATTCATCAACACACCTGGCACTCGCTTATGACAACATTGATCCAGGCTCAGAAGTATTCTCAACCGGTAACTACCAAGGCCAACCCATGCAATTTTCTGCTATAGGTAATCCCGATTGGACAAAGATAACGAATGGCTCGGGCATAGCTAAAGTACAGCTTGGAAGTATCACGCACACCACGGCTGATGGTAGCACGTGGAGTGGTCAATTTTCTAAAGGCATTAAGTTCGAGTCAGGTGCCGCTCAAGCAACTGCCCTCATTGAAGTAACTGGTCCTGAAGCAATGAAGGTGGAAGTTTTCCCAGGCAAAACCCCAGCCCAGGTCTCGGCCTTTGATAGCAGCGCCGTAAGCTACGACCGCGGCCAAAATGCTCACATGATTCGATCAACTACTGCTACTAAATAATGATTAGGCTGTACATAGTACGAAAAGGTTCCAGACCAGCATGTTCAGCCAGTAATTTACTGTGCTAGGTGTTTTATAAGTAGTTGCTCAATTGCCGCTACTCTGGCTTCAAGAGAACTATCAATTGATTTTGGTATAAGCTCAGTTCCATCGTTGTGGGTTGGCTCAATCTTACCTTTATTCCTAGCCTGAAAAAGCTTTGGTGAGAGCTCTTTAAGCGTGATTGCTTCGGCCTCCGAGCGTGGTATCTTCCACACTTCGCCGAAGCTCATTTTCTCCTTTTTAGCACCTTTAAAGAGCACTCCTTCCTGTATTCTTCTTCGCACAGTACTCATGGTTACACTATGTTCTTCTGCTAAGGCACTCGCAGTAATGTACTCTTCCTTCTTCACAATGTTTAATTCCTCCAATTATTACTATGTATCGAATTGTAACTCGTCGATATAAACTCTGCAAGAGTTCGAAGTGCTTCGATGCTCAACGAAGGCCTTCGTACCCTCTCGCAACTCAAGACCGTAGTAATAAGACTTCATCGCGTACTGTGTCGAATACAAAAAGACCAGCATTGGTGATTGGTCGAAACCCTAGACCATCCGGTCATGGTAATAACTACGCTGTAAAAATTTTGGTTACTCAAAAATTGGCCTCGCGGTAAATCGTTAGTTTTAAAGACATGCTGAACGAGCACTCGGCTGCAATTCGTTTAGTTTACAGTTGACTGTAAACTGTAAACTTGCTAGAATAAGCATGTGGATAATGCAGAGAAAATAGTTCAGTACCTCAAAGCAAATCAGGCAACCGTTAATGAGATTGCTGATTATCTTGCTATATCTAGACAGGCAATACATCGAATACTAAATCGACTTATCGACGAAGGCGCTGTAACTAAAATCGGTAGGCCTCCAAAGGTGTACTATTCGCTACCTACGAAGATAGCTACGCGTAAGCCCATAGCAGCAGCTACTTATGCCGTTGACCCCAAAACTAAAAAAATGATTGAGAATAATTTTCTATATATCACCCCTTTCGGTGAAAAGACTAGTGGCTGGAATGGCTTCATAGCATGGTGTACGGAAAGAAAACAAGATGTTATGAAGATGGCCAAACTTTACAAAGATACCACTGAGAAATATAACAAGCATAAAGTAGGCGGCCTAATTAATGGCATGGCCAAGTTTCGGTCAACATTTGATGACGTAGCACTCGATGAAGCTTTCTACCTGGACTTCTATAGTGTCGAGATTTTTGGGAAAACAAAACTTGGACAACTGCTTCTATTTGCAAAACAAAGTCAGGACCAAACTTTGATGAACCAGCTCATCGACAGCATACGATCGGAAGTCCTAAACGTTATAGAAAAGTTTGACATCGATGGTATTGCGTATATTCCTCCGACCGTCAAGCGAGAGCGACAGCTTATGAAGCAGCTTGAGAAACGCCTCGCACTTGATGAGCGAACAATTTCATTGCTAAAGATTAAAACACCTATTATTGTTCCTCAGAAAACACTCAACAAGCTTGGGGATAGGATCATCAATGCACGAGAAACAATCGTTGTTGACGACACAAGCAAGTATACGAATATTTTACTCATAGATGATGCGGTTGGCTCCGGTGCTACGCTCAATGAAGTGGCCAAGAAAATAAGACAAAAAGGGATTTGTAGCGGCAAGATCATAGGCCTTGCTATTACTGGAAGCGTTAAGGGCTTTGACGTTATTAGTGAGATTTAAACTGCGCCCGATCTATTCGGCCTGAGTAAAATCCCACCGTTCCGTATGGATGACTCCAGATCGAGGGTTTCCGATACTATATCTGCGTAGTGTAGTCGCAGGTCAAATAGTCAAGCAATTTACACAAGCTACTTGATAAAGTAGCTTGTGTAGTTTATACTGAAGGTATGGAAAAGGAGAATCTGCAAAATCGGGAACAGGCCGTACGGTTGGCCTTGGCGCTGAAGCATGTCTTATCCCGCCTGCATACCAAGATGGATGCCGATTTTCCCGGCCTCAACATGACCCAGGTAGCGGTTCTCCGGCACCTCGATGCTGATGGCCCGGCCACAACCTCTACACTGGCAGCGCTTGAACACATCACTCAGCAAGCAGTATCCCAGATTATCCCCCAGCTCAAAGAAGCCGGCCTACTAGTTGCAGCGACCGACCCAAATGATGGACGCAAGACAATATTCAGTATTACTTCGGCCGGTAGGCAACTGCGCCAAACGCTGCGAGCTTCACGCGAAGAATGGCTAGCCCAGGCTATTGCGGCCAATCTAAACGACACAGAACGTGTCGTGCTCGACCAGGCCATTGAACTCCTGGAACGCCTCGCCAACTCCAAACAATAAACAGTACATAGAAAGGAATCGTATGAATAAGTCTAAACTTACTGACCCATTTTCATGGCGTTTTACTACGCCACTGTATTTGGGTTCAACACTAAACCCAATGAACAGCTCGCTACTGGCAACTGCACTGGTGCCGATTGCCCTGGCACTACACGTTTCTATCGCACAGACCACCGTACTCATATCGGCGCTGTATTTGACCAGTGCCATCGCCCAGCCGACATCTGGCAAACTGTCTGAGGAATTTGGCCCGCGCCGCGTTTTTCTGGCTGGCGCGCTAGCAGTGCTCATCGGCGGCCTTATTGGGGCGATAGGCAATAGCCTGACGGCGCTCATCGTGGCCCGCGTATGTATCGGCATCGGCACTGCCACAGCATACCCGTCTGCAATGCTCATGATCCGGCGCAGGGCACTTGATTCGGGCATGAAAGAACCACCCGGCAAGGTACTGGGTGGTCTGCAAATCGCCGGTAGTGCTACTTCTGCCCTTGGCTTACCTATTGGCGGTGTCCTGGTTGGTGCCTGGGGATGGCGGACAACTTTCTTGATTAACATTCCGCTGGGCCTTATCACGATTGCTCTGACGGCTCGCTGGCTGAAACGTGATGCGCCAATCGGTAAGCTAAAGGCGCGGGAAGTCGCTTCTCGTATCGACGTCTTGGGCATCCTGCTATTCGCTAGCACCATCACCTCACTATTGGTATTCTTGATGTCGTTGCCGCAGCCGCATTGGCTCGGGCTCATTATCGCGGTCATCGCTGGAATTGCATTGAGTGTCTGGGAACTTCGGGCGAAACACCCATTCTTCGACATCCGTCTACTCGCCAAAGACAAGGCGCTTACCCGGACATATCTCCGTTGGGCGCTCATTACGCTCTGTATCTATACGGTGCTTTACGGATTGACACAGTGGCTGCAGGCTATCCGGGGGCTGAGCGCTCTTAAGGCAGGCATGCTCATATTACCAATGAGTGCCTTGTCGGCCTTGGTGGTACGGTCGATATCCAGGCGTAATCTGGTACGCTGGCCACTCATCACGGCGGCAGTCACCGCACTACTCGGGTCAATCGGCGTCCTGCTATTGACGAGCACGAGCTCGCTGATACTATTAGTATTCATCACTTTGCTGTTTGGGGTGGCGCTTGGTATGGGTGCTAGCGCCAACCAGACAGCTCTGTATAAACAGGTACGCCCCAGTCAGCTCGGTACCGCTTCAGGCCTATTCAGAACTTTCGGCTACATCGGTTCGATTGCATCGTCTACCCTTATCAGTATCACCTTTCATAGCAGTGTCAGTGATCATGGCCTGCATAGCATCGGTATAGTCATGATTGTCGTGAGCGTGGCCGCGCTGGTGCTGACGGTCGCGGATAAACACCTTAAACGGACGTCGGCCAGTGCTGCGCAAATCGAGCAGGAACCTGCAATTTAATAAGTAGTAAAATTTAAAGGAGAACTATATGAACCAAACACCAACTATCGACCCCAAACACACTGCCTTGCTGGTCATGGATTACCAAAATGCCATGGTTAACCAGATGGCAAACCAGGAGCTACTGGCTAAGATGGCCCCGACAATCCAGTTCGCCCGTGATAACGGTATCCACGTCGGCTACGTATGGGTGGCCTTCAACGAAGATGACTACCAGGCTATTCCGGAAACCAACAAGGTATTTGCCTCAATTGGTGACCAAAAAATGCTCCATCACGAAGCTCCAGAGTCGCAAATTCATGCTGAACTTGAACCACAGACAGGTGATATCGTTGTCCGGAAGATACGCTTCGGCGCCTTTTCTACGACCGATCTGGATGAGCAACTCAAGGCCAAAGATATTGACACGCTCATTCTAACGGGTATTTCTACTAGCGGCGTCGTGCTCTCAACCACTCGTGAAGCTGCCGATCGTGACTACCGCATTTACGTACTTAAGGACTTGACAGCCGACCACAACGATGAGGTTCACAAGACGCTGACCGAGCACGTACTGCCTATGCAGGCATATGTCATCAGCACCGCCGAGCTGCCCGAGCTACTACAAAAAGCATAGCCAACTACCAGTCACTACCCCGTCGTACCCCCTATAGCGGAAAATTGAGGGCTATGCCTGGCCGAAACCGGCTTTGGTGAGCCATTTCGAGTGATACGCGCCATAGGTGCTCAGCGTTTTCGGGGTCAATAGTATAGGCCGCGACACCGCGACGAATACCATCAGCAGCCCAGCGCTTAGCAGCTTCAACCGCGAGGCCGTCCTACTCTGGGCATAGGTTTTTCCTCCCACTAAATATTGCAAAACACGAATGCAGTCCTAGCCTTGTCGATGATACTCAGCCATGATGTTTTTTCAAACTCTACAGAGAAAACTGTAGAGTTTTAGTATGAACAAATACGGCGTAGAAAAAGCTTATTTGTTCATCGGGCAAATGGTAAAATCTTCGTAAAAGGCAACGTTGATGCCGAGCTTGTTCTATACGCTGCAGCAAAAGTTATTGATCAGTATGACAACTACTGGTTTAGTTTATAGTATGGTTCACAGATTGAGTCAAGCGTTGAAATATCGAAATCTAGCTCATCCTCAGAAGTTTGATTCTCGGACCCTATCCCAACCAAGAGCATATATTCGAACTTTAATCCATTGAGTATTTAGGTAAAACTACTGGTGACATCTAAGATTGAAACTCGTGAAAACAAATGTAATTCGAGTTACTATAACTACATGACTACGAAACAAATTTCTAACGGTGTAGTGCATAAATTGCCAACGGATCTTAGGGAGGCGCTCCGAGCAGACAAGAAAGCATTGGCGCTCTGGGAAGATATTACCCCGCTAGCACGCAATGAATGGATTTGCTGGACTATTTCACCAAAGAAGCCAGAGACTCGGGCGGACCATGTCAAACGGGTAGTTTCGGAATTAAAGGAGGGGATGCGCCGACCCTGTTGTTGGTTGGGGTGCATTCACCGTACAGATAAATCAATAAGTCCTTCTGTGCGTTGGGTACTTGGCGCCAAACAATCTTAGCCCGTGGTAAAACGGTGAACAAAAGCCGAAAAAGTTTCTGACCAACGCAGCGGTTTGTCAATAAATGTGCTGGACATAAAAACCTAACTGCTCTGTAAAAGTTTGCTTCCCTACCCCTGTCTGGCCAGTTTGATTTTCCAAAAAACTATTGCAGGATTGAATTATGAACGAGGCCGTTCCTTTGCGATGGTCGCTCCAATCGTAGCACTATAAGATGCGAACTCATCAAAGTTTACAGCCCGTGTTTGAAAAGGAAACCCAAGCAACAACTTTGTTGTTTCCACACCACGTAAGCCTGCTATATCCACGAGATGCGCAACGTCGAAATGTACGCCAACACTAACGTCGGATTCTTCAAATATTGCTTCGTCATTGGCCGAATCGCCAACCCCTATTACCTGAATCTCTGATCGCTCTATGCCAAGACCGTCAAGCACTTCATGAAATGCCCTTGCCTTATCGATACCCTTCGGTTGTAATGTCAAGGAATTGCCTGAGTGTATGGCTACAAAGGCCTCGGGGAGTCCCGCCGAACCCAAGAACTGCAGTAAGGTTCGTTGATCCTGCCGAGGGGATTCACCCGCTTCATTCTGGACACGCATGACTAGCGCCGACAAGCCTTGTTTAATTGCAACCTTTTTGCCCAATTCTGTTTGGTGTTGCACTGCAATATCGGTTGCCCAGACTTTTAGATCATTGATCTGATCAGTGGGCGCTAGTAAGGCGTGTTCCACCAATCCATCTTGGTGAAGCACATTTAAGACACCCCCGTTTTCTGCGATGATGGGAATTACTGGGTGCACTAAACCACTCGTCCACATAGTAGGTAGCCAGGTATGGTTGGCTCGTCGGCCGGTCGCCACAACGAGGGGCTTCTTAGTGGCTAACTTTACAAGCTCAGCGTCCAGCAAAGGGCTGTGGTCATTAGTTTTGGGGTCAAAGGTGGACGTGTCGCAAAGCGTATTATCAAAATCGCTTAAAATTATTACCGGTTTTCTGTTACTTTTTATTGCCCACAATGCTTGTTCTTCGTCTTGTGCTGTCCTGATTAGGTTTGGCGCGGGCATTCTTGGCTCATCCCAGGTTGGTTGGTGTTCGCTCATGATTTTCTCCATTATTCTAAATATTAAAAAACCGCCTTGGTGGCGGTTTGTAGTCCTGTTGAGTAGTTATATCTAGTAGCTATAGCGTCGATAGGCCATAGCAGCAGTTGCCGCCTTCAGAGAAGTGGCATAATAGGTGTTTCTAGTAATCAATCTAAAAATCATAGGGTTACGTTAGCATTATAAAATACTATTGTCAAAAATTTTCATTTCATGAGTTACAAAGTCTGAGGCAACAAAGACCATATTATTCGTAATTCTATCCTTTTACGGTCGCCTTGGATGAATAGCTATCTACTTACTGTTTATCATGCTAAGGATTTGTGGTCGTCACTGAGCTCTGCCCAAGGATAACCACAAAGTTGGCATTGTAGCTAGCTGCCTCATTAGCTTCGGTTGAAGCCGATGTACTCGTCACAGTCGTCGTATTTCGAGTAAATATTGACTGTAGTAATTGTTTTGAAGCTGGCTTCTGATTATTAGATAGATCTACGATCATCGAATTTGGATATTGTCCATTAGCATCATATGCCCCGACCACATTAAAGCCTTTTGCCTGTAAAGCCGCTTCTTCTTTATGAGCTAGGCCCGTAGCGCTGCTCGCATTCAATATGACTACCGTTGTCGCTTCTTTGACGACCGGGCTATCTGACGTCAATTGCTGGTAGTATTGCTGTATTGCCCCAAAGTCGTCAATGCCGGCCTTCGGAATGAGAGCCTCCTCACCATCAGGAGCCGTATATGCACTTAGCAGCGCATTTTGACCACTATTTGCGAGCGCCAATGGCTGCAGGCTAGACGCACTCATACCTTTGGTAATCTGCACAAAACGCAAGACGTCCTGCAAATTTAAGTCAGTTGCTATATTATTGCCAAAGCTGTTAAATAGCTGGTCGATCTTAATCGGGTTCGCAATTACCCCAGCAGTCTGAGCCTTGGAGGCCAGTGCTGACAACATTTGCCGCTGATGTTGCGTGCGGTTATAGTCACTCTGTGGGAAGCCGTACTCATACTGGCCACAGCCGCAAGGATCACCTCTAGCTCTAGCTAAGTCGAGGGCTGTCTGGCCGTTAAGTGTTATTGTCCCATTCGGTAGTTTCAGTGGACCACCGTCCGCCTTACTAATATTTGGGTCAAATAATCCTCTCGGGTCAGAGCTTTGAATATTAATAGTAATACCGCCAACAGCGTTAACTGCATCCTTGAATGCCGCGTAGTTAATGAGCGCATAGTAATCAATGGGGATACCGAGGTTGGTCTGGACGATCTGTTCAAGCTGCCCCATACCTCCTTTGGGGTAACCAGCTTGACTAAAGCTAGTCACATCGTTAGCAGCGTTAATCTTTTGATGTGACCAATTGGGAATATTGACCCACAGGTCTCGAGGAATACTGAGCATAAAACCGGTATGATCTTTCGTATCTATACTCACGACCATAATGGAGTCAGTGAGCTGTGCCCCACCATGGTGGGGATCGTCGGCCGAGTCACCGGCTAGCAGAATGTTTACCCGACCCTGGTCTTCACCTTTAAGCTTTGTTTGGCTTACGAGAGCATGAACATCGCTAAAGACATTGCCGTGGAAGACCTTGTCAAGATTACCAACTAGTCGTGCACCATACCAACCACCAAAAGCAAAGCCAATCAGTAAAACGACAAATACCGAACTGACAATTTTACGTCTGCGAGACCACCCCCGCTTTATTTTAGGTCGCAGGGACCGACTACTGCTTCGCGGCTGATTAGCATAAGGGGAGCTGGTACCAAAGGCAGTCAGTGTGGGTATCGAGGGAGGAGTGTTAACGGCTGGTTGGCTAATACTTTTAGAGCCCGCGGATTGGACGGGAATCTGGGTACGCCCATGTTGGTGTACTCGACCTCGTGCAGGCCGAACAATACCATCTAGACTGCCCGAATATGATTTGTATCTTTTATTACCCACTGAGTTCTATTATATCAGGCCGCTGTTTTAGCGGCCTTACAACTTTCGAGACACTGTAAGATGACCCTTGAGCTAGCCAACTATGGACGTTTTGGAAATAGTAGATAATAAAGGGCGGCAAACACCAACACAATTGCTATATTCGCGATTAGCCGTTCATCGAACCGGTGTCTGAAAAAGAGAAGATCCACAGAAACTATAATGGCCACCATCAACACAAAATAAGATATAACCACTGCGTTTCTTCTCATGTCGACTATTTGTAAACCTTTCGCGCAAGACTCGCCGCTAGCACCCCAAGCAAGAAACCGCTACCGAAAATAAGCACACTATGGAATCTGTTTGCACCGGCCAACCTCCAGACTAGCAGCAATACTATTGCCCAGGCTATAAAAACACCAACTACATACATCCAATAAGGGTATTTTTTAATCATAACCATAGTATATACCCCGTACCCAAACTTTTAATCTATAAAGTCGAGCCCTCTACGCGCTTGCTCAAGTAGTCCGCACTAGTACCTGCGCGCGTGGTGTAACTTTATGCAATCGTCCGGCCCAGCGAGCGCATGAGAGCTGGCAACCGTGCGACTGACTGCCGCCGTTCGTGTATTGCTCGGGGAGCTAATTGTCCAGAAAGGATTAGTGAGAATATACACTAAAAATTGACAAATATCGTGCATAGTTATATTATTTCATAAATAATACTGAGGAATTTACTACATGAAGAAGTTATTAGCTATTGCTGCGGTTTTGACGATAGTTAGCGGACTGCCTATTGGGACGGTTTCCGCTGCGTCTCAGGTTAAACATCCGCAAGGTTGCAAAACTGTTTCGTATGTCGCGGTTGGCAGTTACTATTCACAAGGCAGAGCCTATAAACTTACAAATGACACCCTAACCATACAGGCCACCTGGTGCTATGCAAATAACCAAATAACTTCTGACAAGGTCAGCTATGCCACAACCATTCCGGCAAAGAACAATCTCAGACTTACCAAAACAGCACTTGTAAACAAAGCCAAAACGAGCCTAGTTATTACCGTAAATGGTAGCTTTAACTCCGGCATACTTAACAATACCGGCATGATTAGTGCAGCAGGCACCGTAACCAGTAACGGTACAAGCAGCTTCAGCACTCTATCCGGCAACGGTGGTTAGTTACATCCAGATAGCCAACACGGGTTATGTAATCTCTTATTCAAGTAACTCCCTGGCTACCTTCCTATAGAAGTAGGCGTTCAACAAAAATGCCACCAAGTACGAGACAATCGTTGTCTTGAAGCTGCCAAAGTAGCATGCCATGTTCGCTGCCAGGCTAGAGGAACGGGTAAACCACGCTAAAGCGGCATTATTTACAGACAGTTATCCCAGCTAGGCGCATACTTAGCCTTAGGTAAGGCGAGGAGGTAGGCTATGGAAGCAACGAAAACAAACTGTCATCAAACGACGGCTGGGAGAGACTTAATATTAGAATTTGGTAGCAGGAGGACATCATGAAACTTTCATGGAGAGACGTGGTAGCCACGCTAGTGGCAATCGGTGGTGGTTCAATTGTATATGCTAAACATTACGGCTACTCGTGGGCGACAATAGGCAGCTGGCGCAGTGCTGTGGCCGCGTTAGCCTTAGTTGGCTTGGTAATGTTTGCCTTTAGCAGCTTTGACTTTGCCAATCGGAGCATACTCAATCTAACTGAAATGGTCTTAGGATCACTTGCTGTTGTTTTGGCAGTAATTGGAGTAATTATGACCAGCAAATTCGTGTTCTACAGTCTGGCAGCCGTTTTAGGCGTAGCTTGGCTCATAAATACAGCTCGCCACGCACGACACAGCATTGTTGATCATGAGCACCACACGCCCACGCTGCATCACCATGCACCCATTGGCTAAGGGTTTTGCAGTAGCAGCTATCTAGAACAAAGGAGGTGACCATGCGATTAGTACGATACAATCCATTACGTGATTTGCAGAAGATGGAACGAGATTTAGACAAAATTTGGGATAACAATTGGGGGTTACTGCCATCGCTTACGGACTTAACCACCATGGATCTCTACGAAGAGAGCGGCAAATTGGTGGCAGAGGTTAGCCTGCCGAACTTTAAAAAAGATGAGGTTAAGGTAACGGCCGATGAAGGTATGCTGGAGATTTCAGCCGAACATCAAGAAAAGAAAGAAGATAAAGACAAGCGACGCTACTACTTCCGCGAGAGCAGCAATCGCTACCTGCGCCGCGTCACCCTACCGGAAGGTACTAAAACTGATGAAGTTGAGGCCGAGTTCAAAGACGGGGTCCTGAAGGTAAGTATGCCGACAGCAAAACCTGCCAGGATTGAAGCCAAGTCGGTCCCCATTAAGTAGACACCTCGTGACGTAGGCCTAATCATAGAGAACCCAGTGAGGCTTTGTATCCCACCCTGCTTAATAGGATTGTTTATTTTCTGGAAATCGGTATAGTCATAAGCAACATGGGGAGACAGAGAGTGCATCGAGCGATTGCGGCTATATCTAGCGTAGTAATAACTTTAATTGTTGGTGTAGCCACTCTTTTAATGCCGATGACGGCCTATGCTTATTCGGCTTACGGTAGCGGCACGGCAGATAATCCATATCGTATTGCTACCTGCGGCCAGCTGGAAGAAATCAACAACAATTTGTCAGCTCATTACGTTATTGTTACCAATATTGACTGTACGGGCACCAGCTTCCAGCATCTTGCGGGCGGTGCACCGTTTACGGGTACATTGGATGGCCAGAACCACACTATTAAGCAACTCGCTTTAGATTCCTATGCTTTGTTTTACCAAACCAGCGGCGCAACTATCAAAAACATTACTATATCGAGCGGTACTGTCAGCGGCGGTGCGTACCTAGGTAGTTTTGTTGTCTTTGCTTCAAATACTACAATGCAGAACCTACACTCCAGCATGATCATAACAGGTACTACAAACGGCGGGTTTGGGGGTGGTGTCTACGTTGGCGGCATCGTAGCCCAGCTTAAAGATGGTTCATCTATTAGTGACAGCTCCTTTTCTGGCACCATAACCAGTAATGACTACACCGGTGGCTTAGTCGGCATAAGCTATGGAAGCGATGGTGCTATTTCAGACAGTTATGCCGATGGCACCTTAAACCTTGTTGGCGTCACCAACACTATGCCTAACCCTCAGCCGCCAGTTTTTGTACCTTTGGCCAGCGGTGGCCTGATAGGTATTTCGTTTACCCCCAACACCACCATTAGCCGCTCATACAGTGCGATGACGCTTAACGTCGATACTGGCGCGGCTGAAATCGGCGGCTTTGCTGGCAGCGCATCTGGTTTAACGGTAACTGATTCTTTTGCCGCAAATACTATTACTGCCGGGAACGGTGCTTCAGTGGGAGCATTCTTTGGTGGCGGCAACGGTACTGCAACTAATAACTTCTTTGATCAATATCTGGCCAACGGCCTCAGCTGCAATAATGGTGGTTCCGCCAATTGTACGGCCGAAAACGTCGCCAACAGCGCACCAGGGTATTTTAAGCACAATACTAGCAACGGACCATTTGGAGCCTGGGATTTTTCTGGAACATGGTCAACCACGGCCGGTTATCCAACATTACAAAATATTGTTAACTTTACCGAAACCGGTGTACCTAACAACGATGATGCCAATGGCGACGGTGTTTTAGATGCCTGGCAACCAACCGTTGCTTCGGTGTCTAACGCCAACGGCGTCTGGTCAACCATAGAAATACCAAGCAACAGTACTTGTACGCTGGGCAATCCACAATGGTTTGATGCTAACTATTTTAAGGTCGATACTGGTTATGCTCCGCAGCTCGGCACCATGACCGCTTTTAATGTCTACTGCCCAAGTGCTGGCATGACCGTACCAGTCACCATAATTTATGACAAACAATATGACACGAGTGGCTCTGTACTACGCTATTACAATCCGACAACACATGCGTATAGCACCGTTGCTGGCGCTGTGTTTGGCACCCGGACAGTTGGTGGAGTGGTGAAAACAACCGTTACCTACAACGTGACAGATGGCGGGGCCTACGATAGTGATGGGCTGCCAAATGGCATCATTCAAGATCCTGTAGGCATTGCAACCACGGCCCCTGTAAGCACCATCGTACCAGCAGCACTCGCCAGCGTCAGTGCTACTACCCCCGGTGCCCCGCAAACTGGTTTTGGGAATGCGGCGTCTAGCCCCTTAGTAACATTGGCCGAGTTCTCTCTGTGGTCAATGGGCCTAGCGGCCATAGCCCTCGTATCTCGCAAATACAGCAAGCGCTGATGAACAAAAAGCCGCCTACGCTAAAACGGCGTCTGCCTAAGTATTTGCCACTACTATTACTGGTTAGTGGCCTGCTCGTTTTTGTTATTGGCATTGTAGTTGCCGACCAACAGAGATTGGCAGACTCTCAGGCCGTAAAACAGGCTCCAAGCACCCGTAGGCCAACCGGCAATGATTTTGACAAATACAAAGTTGCTGCCGATCTGCCGCGATATATGTACATACCCTCTATCAATGTTAAGGCTATAGTACGATCGGTCGGCCAAACCAAAACCGGACAAGTTGGCTCCCCCGACAATGTTTACGATACTGCCTGGTTTAATCAGAGCAGCAAGCCCGGCCAAGCCGGAGCAACATTAATCGATGGACATGTCTCAAGCTGGTCAACGGCGGGTGTTTTTTATAACCTAAAGCTACTCAAGCCAGGCCAAAACATAGTGATTGAAAAAGGCGATGGCTCAAACATTACTTACACCGTCGTAAAAACTCAAATTTATGATGCTGCCAGCGTTGATATGGCTGCCGTCCTAAACCCAGTTGATCCCGGCCGACCTGGGCTCAATCTGATTACCTGTGCTGGAAGCGTCATCAAGGGTACCAACGAGTTTGATAAACGGATTGTTGTTTTTGCAGAGATGCAATAGATCGCGAGTATTAATTTGTAAACACCCTACGCAGGTGGCCGCACATCACGATACAACGAACCTTCTGATATTCTGCCGATTACTTCGTGGGCGCTGGTCACAACGATATATGCCCTTGGGTCGACTTTTCGTATCGCATTCTTCACCTTCTCTTCTTCAAATCGCGTTATGACCGCCAGCATGACGCCGTGGGGTTCGTGATCCCGCGGATTACTCTCTTTAACATACGTCACTGGTTCCTCAATAAGCTCGTTAATCACCTTACCAATATTGCGCACCTGCAGACTGACGATCCACATCGTACGTGACTCATTGAGCCCATCCACCATTACGTCAATGGCTTTGTGTGCCACGAAATAGGCGATCAGCGAATACATAGCGGCATCCCAACCAAACACAAAGCCGGCCACCGTAATAATAATGCCGTTGATTGTCATAATCGCCTCACCCACAGAAAACACGGTGACGCGATCGATGATAAGCGCAATAGTATCAGCGCCGTCAATAATACCGCCGTAGCGTACTACAATCCCCACGCCAATACCGACGATCATGCCGCCAAACACCGCAGCCAGTATTGGCACATCAGTGAGACTATGCGGCGCACGTACAACCGTTAGCGCTGCCAACATCACAATACCCATCACCGAATACATGGCAAACGTCCTGCCAAACCTCTTGTATCCGAGCACAATAAACGGCGCATTAAGCACGATTAAGAACACACTAAGTGGTAGACCGGTCAATCGAGCCGCAATAATCGCCAGACCTGTCACACCTCCATCGATCAGGTGATTAGGCAAAAGAAAAAACTGCAAGCCAACCGCAGCTATGACACTACCGAGAAGGACAAGCCCGATTCGTTTTGTGTGCTCTAGGCTGACAGGCTTCCTCCTTTATATCTACGCACATTCTAGCGCACTTGCTGGACACTCACCAGCATTGGACTCCAATTGTGAGATTTATCTCAGCCAGTATAAAGATTATACCGCTAGGTAATATCCTCCTGCTATACTGAGAGGCGACATGCTCGATGCGACCCTAAAGATATTGCCTTTACTGTTGGTGTTTGCTGCCGGATATGGCTTAAAGAAAGCTAAATTTCTCACATCTAATGACGGCAGCTCTTTGCTGAAGCTTGTTTTCTTTGCCGGTACGCCAGCCCTAATATTTACCTCAATCCTCAAAGTCAGACTTGATAGCTCCTTGGTCTACATGGTCTGAGCGCAGAGATCGCCGTATTCGCCAGTCTTGCGCCCATTGGGTTTAATTCTATAACGTTCTCGGAATTAGAACATCTAGATGTCGAGTTTGCCACCTCCCAAGTTTCAGTAGGGCTACTAATAGCGCTAGCAACAACGCCCTTTGTTGTGCATCTGATAGCACATCTATAGTCAGGGTTCAGATGATTACTGCACCTCCTTGCCGTGCACAAAGCCCATTTGAGCTGAAATTGCAAAGCAAGTATTGTTGACTCAGCCAAGTGGTATTATGAAAGGATGAAGAAGCCTGCATTACTGATAATGGATGTACAGTCTAAGATTGTCGATAGGCTGAAAGATAAAGAAGCGTATTTGGATAAGGTTCGAGTGGCCGTAGCTGCTGCACACAAACAAGACGTACTGATCATACAAGTGGTAGTTGGCTTTCGTGACGGTGTTATCAGATCTCTATGCCGATGGTGGCGAAGAGGTTCATTCCCTACCGCTTCATAAACTGTTCCTCCGACAGGGCCGATGTCATGACAAGTCTGGAATGGGCTGAGACTCTATAGTCAAGACTGTACTAAACGTCGTAAAGGCACCTAGTCTACAGAGACATGAGGTCTTTCAATTCGCTTTGAGCAATCTATAGATTTCTAAGACTCCTAATTTGTCTACCCGTAATACTCTACCAAAGATCTTGGTTAAAATTTGACCTATTACTATTATTATGCTAATATAGTTAAATGTTAGTAGCATCTGAGCAAGACACCTTCTTCATGTCAGACGATCTGTATGACCTATACAGGCTACCTCTGACAATTGGGGCGGTCTCATTGGATAATGTAGTACAGATTGATGCGCAAGACGTTGACGGTAAGATTCAGCTTGAGCTAGATATCAACAGAGCCGGAATAACCGTTACCCGAAAAGACGGCCAACCACTGCAAGTACAGATTAACGAAAGAGCCGTCGAGTACAACCCGACGAATATAGGCCCTCAATATCGATATACCGCAGATGGCAGGATAGAAAGGCGCAATGTTTTTCTGGAGCCAGTTGAGTCGCTTCGGTTTAGCAGAGCAATAGCAAGCTCGCCGCCCAGTGATGAACTTCCAAATCCTCCGCAACGGAAGGGTTGGATCATAAGCAATGAAGATACAGAGATTAAAAGCGTTGCTTCACTTGAGAGATTTGCCGGGATTCTTGGCTATTACGGATTCCTAAAGCAAAAATCATTGTATAGAGCTCCGCGGCTTCGACAACGTATACGTGTCGGTTTATAGATCACTCTTTAAGGCTAAGCCTTGGCAGGCAAAGCTTTAGCATTCGAGCACTATGCTCTCGGCCATTTCAGCAATTAGACAAAAGTGCTATCCTAAAGATGTAAATAGGAGGGCAAATTATGAGCAAACCAAATCCAGTAGTGCACTTTGAAATGGGCTATCAAGACCGAGCTCGCATGGTCAAGTTTTACGAAACGGCTTTCGGCTGGGAAACCGAGTCGATGGGGCCAGACATGGGCAACTACGTCGTCGCCCACACCACCGCAACCGACGATAAGGGTATGGTCCAAACTCCCGGTGCGATCAACGGTGGTTTTTACCAGAAAACTGACAGTCCGCTATCTCAAGCACCGTCAGTAGTTGTATCTGTCGATGACATACATGAAGCCATGGCGGCAGTAGTAGCGGCCGGCGGTAAAATCCTCGGCGGCATGGATCAAAACGGCAACCACACCGATGAACCGCAAATGATCCCTGGCGTTGGCCTGTGGATTTCGGCCATGGACACCGAAGATAACCGCTTTTCGATTCTACAAGCTGGCAACGCGTAACTTCTTAGGAATGTAGTCCGCTCAAACCTCCCTTTCAGCCTACAGAGAGGCTTCTGCCTTGATGGTTGCCCGAACTAGGCGTATGCAATATACTACCCTTGAATGCTTGGCGTACTAAAACCTATCGCAGAAAAGTCCTTACGGCCAATTGCCTATCCGTTACGCAAAGTAAATCCTAATTTTATAACGTTACTAGGATTAGTATTCCCGGTGCTCTTTTTTGTTCTTGTCCAGCACAAGATGTACGCGTTAGCGCTAGCCGTTTTCATATGCAACATTGTTGATATGCTCGATGGCATTGTCGCTCGTTCACAAAATAAAGTTACCGCATTTGGCGGTTTTCTTGACTCCACCGTCGACCGATTTGCCGACTTTACCATTATTGTGGCGTTTGGATTTGCTGGCATCGTCGGCTGGAATATCGCACTGACACTGGTACTTTTGACCTATTTAATAAGCTATATTCGTTCACGAACAGAGCTGGCTGCAAAAAATAAACTGGTCGCGAACGTTGGCATCATGGAACGAACCGAACGACTGATTGCCATATTCATAGGACTTGTTCTGTATGCAATCTGGCCCCACGTATTGCTTGGCAGCCAGAATATTATGTCGTGTACTTTCTTAATTCTTATCGTGTTGTCGGCAATTACCGTTGGCCAGCGCGTCGTATTTGCGTACAAAAAACTTTAGCTTTTGCTAACTGTCCTCGATATCTGGAGTCGTGATTGCCAGGTTGCAACGATTACTAGGAGGAGCTCTCCGAAATACCGATACGCTTATGTAGTTGCTTGAGAATTTTCGGAGCATACCAGGCATGCTCGCCAAAAATATGCATGAATACTGGCACTAGCACGCCGCGCATTAGTGACGCGTCAATCAGCACTGCTAATCCGGTGCCGATACCAAATAATTGCAAAAAGCTAATGCGGGCAGTCCCAAAGGCAAAGAAGCTGAGCGCTAAGATGCCTGCTGCTGCCGAAACAATCCGGCCAGCCCGGGCCAGGCCATGCTTGACGGCGTCAGTTGTGTTGGCACCTTTATCGTGCATCTCCTTTATGCGGCTCATGAGAAAGACCTCATAGTCCATCGACAGCCCAAAGGCGATACACAGGAGCAGTATTGTCATCGGTATGTTGGTCGGCAAAGCAGTGAAGCCGAGTAGTGAAGCCAGGTGGCCTTCCTGAAAGATCCACACCACAACACCGATGGTCGCTGCCAGCGTAAAGCTATTAAGCACCAAGGCCCGCAAGGGCTGGACAATGCTCCCGGTGAACAAGAACAAGACGACGAGCATTGCGGCTACCACAATTAGTATCGCCAGTGGCAAATGTGTCGCTATGGACTGTTTCGTATCAACCAATGTTGCGCTAGAACCACCGACATACACTTGGTCACCGGATGGTACCGGCACGTCCCGAATTGTTTTGACAAGTGCCTGGGCGGCATCGGACTGGCCGTCGAGCAGTACTCGTACAGTGAGTAACCTGGCATCTGGTTTAGCAGGGCTTGTCGGCATTGACGAAACCTGGTGCCCAGCTCGAAATACGCCAGCACTGCCTTCAACATCACTGACTCGCGGCAGTGCCGAGATGCGCGAAGCATAGGTAGCCAGTTGGCTGTTTCCGGCCGTGCCAATTACCACCACATCCGTCTCGGCCGATTGGTTACTAGTGAAATCAGACAACAGGATATCACCAACTTGGCGGGACCCGGCACTTGTAGGCAACACTCTGCCGTCTGGCGTACCAAAGGTGATGTTCCGCAGCGGACTAGCCAGTACAACCAGTAAAATAATAACTGGCAAGGCCGTCATTGCCGGGTGCTGCATGACGAATGTTGCCACATGGCGCCAAAACGGTGCTTCAATCTTGCGGTGGCCACGAACCCAGGGTATTTTCCCAGCCTCAATATGCTTACCAAGCACCGTTAATAGTGCCGGCAGGATAATGACTGCCGACAATGCCGAGATTGCCACCACCCCAATGCCGGCATAAGCGAATGACCGCAAGAAATATAAAGGGAAAACTGCCAAAGCCGAGAGCGCTACTGCCACGGTGACAGCGCTGAATATGACTGTGCGGCCAGCCGTAGCCGTACTTTGGACAACTGCCTGCTGGACCGTTTTGCCGCCATCTAACTCCTCTCGAAAGCGGCTGACAATAAATAGCGCGTAATCAATCGCCAAGGCCAACCCCAGTGCGGTCGTGAGGTTGATAGCATAAATTGAAACATCGGTAACGCTCCCCAACATGCTCAATTCTGCAAAGGTACCAAAAATAGACACGATTCCAATTGCCAGTGGCAGTAGTGCCGACACCATACTGCCAAACACGACTACGAGAAGCAGCAACGTGAGTGGTATGGCAATACCTTCCGCCAGGCCCAGGTCTTTGCCAACCTGCCCGTTAATATCCTGTCCGACAGCTGCCGAACCACCAATTTGTACACTCACGACAGGGCCATCTTGGCTATACTCAGCCAAGATTTTTTTCACCGTGCCTTGGTCTTCATCCTTAAGGTGCCCAACCACCAAGCCGTAGCCGCCATCCTTGGAACGGAGTGCTGGATTGTGCGTTGTCCAATACGAAACAACACTACTTATTCTAGAATCCTTCGAGACCTTCGCGGTAAGGCCAGTGCCAGCCTGTGCAATAGCAAGGGTGTCAACTGTTCCCTGCTTCGCTTTCACAAGCAGTACTAGGTTTGATGCGCCGCCAAAATGCTGCGTAATAAGGTTCGCTGCTTGGCTCGATTGTGACGACGGGTCATCAAAGCCACCTGTCTTGAGCTTGCCAAAAGCATGGACGCCAGTAACCGCCGCAAGCACTAATACCACTAGCGATACACCTAGAACAAGTTTAGCGTGACCGTAGACAGTGCTCCCTAATTTCTTAAACATATATCCCTCTCCCTTTGTTGTGCTTAGTATTTCTGCAATGCTTTGCTGATCTTTACTGTCATCTGGTAGTAAGCATCAAGATCAATGCGAGACATCTGTAGAAGGTCACCAAACGTCGTTTCTAGCATGTCGCCCGCATCGTACACCAGTTTAGTGCCAGCAGCAGTAAGCACCAAGTTGTTTCGCCGAGCATGCGATGGATCCTGAGAAATAGTAAGCAAGTGCTCTTTTTGTAATACGTTGGCCATCCGGCTTATGGCCGCGTCACTGTGGCCAAGTTTTGTAGTTAGCCCGTGCTGCGTGGTACGTGGCGATTTTGAGAGTATTAAAAGAAAATGAAAGCGACCGTATGAGATGCCAAAATGTTCCTTGAGTAGCCTATCAGCCGCGGTATCCATGAGGGATACAAGCTGGTGCAATACATAGGTTAGTGGTTGATCCATACGTCTATGTTAACGTGTTAATATTAACATGTCAACACTTTGACTAGTTACCACTTGCTATTTTTGCGACTGGGACTTCATCCTTACGATCGTAAATACTCCATACAGAGCAGCTACACCCACAACCGAATATATAATCCGCGCCACATCAGTACTAAAAATTTTGCCAACCAAATTATAATTAAAAAACCCGATGAGCGCCCAATTTAAGCCGCCAATTACGAGTAGCGTGTATGCCGTCTTATCTAGTATGTTCATCTTCATGCCTTTTCTCCCTAATCAATTTTAATTTACAGTCCGGTATGTGGTGCGGGTGTAGTGTTAAGCAATTGTTGCACCTGGGTTTGCAGCGCCTGAACCTGTGTGTTAAGGGTATTTATTTGGGCTTGCTGCTGCGTCTGTGCGCTTGCAGTATTTGTGGTAGTAGTAGTGATAGTCTGAACCTGGTTGTTGAGCTGCGAAACCGTGGCATTCAGCTGTGTCTGGTATGTCTGGAATTGAGCATCCAGCGCTGCTGACTTAGCTGCAAATTGAGTATTGATTTGCGCGGCTAACGTGTCGAACTGACTTTGCGTCACGTAGGTACCAGCCGGAATAGCCCACGGCGGATTGGCCAGCAAAGTATTTAGTTGCGCCTGGGTAGCGGTACTGGCAGTTTGAATGGTACCGACCGTCTGAATCAAGTTTGCTACACTACCCGATAGATTGTTGACTTGAGTCACCAACTGAGTCTGTTGTTGCGTAAGGCTATCCAGCGCAGACTGTGTCTGGGTGGTTAAGCTGTCAAGCTCCGACTGCTGATCAGCCACACTGGCTTGCAAGCTATCCTGGTCTTGCTGAATAACACCTACAGTTGTCTGTAGGACAGTGAAGTTACTCGTAAGACTGTTGATCTGTGACTGGGCCTGGCTAGCTTGTTGAGCCAGTACATTAATGACTGCTCCGGCTTCGGCCTGTAATACCGTTAGGCTGGCGACTTGGCCGTTCAATTGCCCCACAGCGGCCGTCTGCTGATCGCGCAAGGCAGTGATTGATGCCTTAGTTGCTTGCTGGTCTACATTAAGCCCGTTAATCTGACCCTGCAGATTACTAGTTTGAGCCTCGGTACTTGATTGAACTTGGTTCACGAGTGTTGCCAGGGCGCTGGTGCTTGTGCCCAAACCGTTCAACTGATTCGCCTGTTGGCTTAGGCTAGTCTGGACGGCTTGCAGCGTGTTTTGTAAATTGGCACTCGTAGTTGCGCCGGCTGTTATCTGCGCTTGTACATAGGCTGCAAATTGCGCCTGATCGTCCCGAATGGTAGCGACCGAGCTGGTCAGTTGGTTGCTGAGCGTGCTTTGGCTGGCATCCAAACCATCGATTCTGGTTTGTAGTCCACTGATCAACCCTGCACTGGTTTGGGTGATAGTCTGCAGATCACTCACGGCCATTCGGGTAGTTTGCTGATCAAGGCTGACGACATCAAGCTGGTTCTGCAAATTGTTTACTTGGGTTTCTGAATCGGTTTTGAGCTGGTTTACAAAGGTTGTCAAAGCTGTAGCGTTGTTACTCAAAATAGTTAATTTAGTCTGTTGGCCAGCTATGGTTGATTGAGCCTGGTTCAAATTAGTTTGTAATCCGGCGCTAATGGCGACACCAGCATCTAGCTGAGACTGAACATCGGTTTTCAAATTCTGGTAATTAGACTTGATGGTCGCAATCTCGCCGTTCAGCTGTGCTTTAAGCTGGGTCTGGTCGTTGCCCAGGTTATTCACTCTTGTCTCCAGGTTGCTTACAAGTGTCTGACTAGAAGCCTCGACCCGGTTTAATCGAGTAACCAAATCACTTTTGGCAGTGTCGGTAAGAGTTTGGGCCGTGTTAGTAGCACGAATTTCTAGCTCATATAAGCTGGTTAGTTGATCCTGGCGTAGCTTGTCAATTTTATCGTCCAGTTGAGTATGGGCATCGCTAACACTCGTAATCTGAGTCTGTAAGTTAGTGACGGTAGTATTTTGAGTCTGGACAAGCGCAGCCAATTGATCTTTCAGCGTAGTGAGCTGCTCAGGTGTGCCAGTAAAGCTATCAATCTTGGCCTGAAGTTCGGTAATCGTCTTGGCATCAGATTGTTGCAGACTACCAAGTCTTGCCTGTAGCTGGTCTTGCGTCGTTAAAAGTTGGGCTAGCTGCCGGTCAATATCAGGCTTAGCGGCAGCAAAGCTGGTTTGGGCAATTTCTATGCCCATCTGTTGGTTCAGTGTTGGCAGCTGGCTACTGCTCCAGCCGGGAGGCATGACCAGGTACGATACTTGGGATTTTTGGGCATCCACTAGTTCTTGTTGCATCCGAGTCATGGTACTCAGGGCCAACTGGGGATCAGTTTGGGCACTCGTCATAAGCCGTTCATAAATAACACTGAGATTGGGTGGGTCAACCACTTTTTCCCAGTTGTTCATTAAAGCTTGGTTATCACTGCTCATGTGCACGGGCTTCAGAACCGATAAATCGGTCAGCAAACGTCCGGACAAGGAAATACCATAGATAATTGGCGTTGTGTAGCGCTCAGTATTGCTGTCGGTCGGGAGTGTCTGGCCGGGCTTATAGGCAGCTACGAAAGTTTGGATTTCCTTTTGCTGGGCAGAAGTTGGGCGACTGGCAGCCACTACGGCGCTAATCCGTTGCATTTGTTCAAATTCCGAGACTGCCGCGAAACTTTTTGCATGGCCCGGATCCACTTGTCTGATCAAGTCTTGGTCAAGTATGTAGGTAATATCAGAGGGCAACTGGCCAGCATTTATCATATTCACTAGCTGAGCGTGCAATAAACGACTATTCGGAATGGCAGCTAGTTGATCTACTTGAGTTTGGGTAATCACGCCCACAGGAACAAGCTTGGCCAGTTCGGATAAGTCGCCGTTAGACAGCGGCCTCAAGCCTAGCCCGTCACTGATAGCGGCCAGATTTTGCTGCGTATCATCAATACTAGTCAAGACCGCTAGTTGGCTCGTCGGTGGAGCTTGTAAGCGCAGTAGCTGCAATTCATCGTAGGTATCGGCAGTGCTCGTTTGGGATTTCTGCAATGCAGTCTTAGAAAGCTTCTTGTTATCATCCAGCTTCTGGTTGAGCGCGGAAGTTCGTGCTTCATAGACATCTTCATAGGTGTTCAGCAAGTTGTTGATAGTACTGGCCGTTTTAGCCTGGTTACTGTGACCACTCTGGTTGGCCTTATTTGCTATATATGCGGCTTCGAACACTCTGTTATTTGCAAAGTCTAGTTTGAGCGAGTCGCGCCAACTGCTCAGTGGTGCTAGATTGGATGCAATAGATTCTTCGGCACGCTTGATATTGTAGCCCAACTGACCAGGCGCTTTGGCGGCAAAAGTCGGCAAGGCCCAGAAGACTGCGAGCAACACGATTACACCACCAGCTACCCAGATTCTATGATCATGCACAATGGGCGATTTACGGACTATTCGTGTTGCCCTACGAGCCACCCGCCTTGTCGAATGTACACTATGCTTGGTGTGCTGCGTTAATTTCTTAATCATTATGCTTATGCCTAACTCTATACGCTTGTACTCTAAATTACAACAAAATTACCCTGCACGGTGTTATCTAATGGCTGGCCGGCATACGCACGTCATATAGTACCCATTATTACCAGAGGATCGCGAAGCCCTATGCCCAACTATTTTATGCCGCAGCCTGAAATTGTGCCGTATATGCTTTAGCATTTCCTTAATCGTGGAAAGCGTGTATACTATTAGTTAGGTACCTAAGTAATATATGTCATGTAACAAAGAGAAACCTAGCCTGACCGCACTTATAAACCGTAGCGCCCGCCTGATTGGCTGCGAAATTGACCATGCGCTCAAAGAGCATGGCATTGCCCGCAGCCAATACCGTGTTCTGCACTTCATCAGCCGCTACGGTGAGCCGACCCAAACAGAGCTTATCGAAGCCATGGAAATACAGGCCTCAACCCTGACACTTATCGTGGACGTATTGGTACGGAAGGGTTGGTTGGTGCGAATCAAAGACACGGGCGACCGGCGCAGTAATAAGCTCCGGCTCACACCGGAGGGCGAGGAGAACTTTCGGCAAATACCAGACCCTGCCCGTAAAATCCGGCGCATTATGGTGCAGACGCTCAGCGCAGAAGAACTACAGAGCCTAGAAGTATCACTCAAAAAAATTATCAATGTACTACGTTAGGAAGAGGTCATATGGCAGCAGAAATCAGTAAAATAGTCTTACTTACTACGGAGCTAATCCGATGAATCTTACTATCATCTATGAAAAGTGGGTAGACCGTCTCTTGGGCTCCGACCCTGGCCTAAACCGGTTCCGTAAGGCCGCCGAGGCCGTACTGGCAACAGCTGCTGGTATGGCTGCAGAATGGTTGTTTGTCCATCGTACCCATGCTCTGCTCATTAATACTCACGGCGCCGTGCTACCACCAGCCCAAGCGGCCTTGGTGAATATGCAACACCACGGCCTACTTGTCCTTGCCATGACACTTGGCGCCGTAATAGCCCAATTTGTTGGAGCAGCAATGACTGATATAAAAGTCCGAGACCAGTTACTGAGCGTATTATTCGTCTATGTTCCGGCAGTTGCAGCCTTGGCTTTGGGGCTTGCTATCAATAAATATCGAGTACTAGGCCTCGTTCTTTTAGTAATACTGCTCGGCATTGGTACGTACACACGAAAGTATGGCCACCGTGGCGGATTGGCTGGTTCTCTATTATTCGTCGGCTTTCTTGTTGGCTATCTCTCGAAGGGCGCTATCGCCATCTCTGCTATTGGCTGGCTCGCAGCAGAGCTTGCCCTTGGCGTAGCCGTAGGTGTCGTCATCCATCTAGTGTTCTTTTATCCACGTTATGATAAAGCCCTGCGACGAGCACAGCGTTCATACGCTGCTCGTGCTCGCAAGGTCGTACACCTAGCCTTAACCATCTTTGACAGCCAGGAAGCTACCGACAGCCTCCTGGACAAACGCATGCACCGTCAACTAATGCGCTTAAACGAGGCCGCGCTCATAATTGACGCCCAGCTGACAGTACCGGCGGCAGTTGCCGAGGGGTCATCCGCCCAGCGGCTACACGAACGGATATTTGACGTCGAGCTGGCTTTAAGTAATATCGTCCGTTTCACCCGATTTATGCGTACACTAGACATACCGAAGCAGCAACGGCAAATAATTCATCAGGCACTTCTGGAAATTGATGCCAACAACCTTCCAGCAGCAAAGGCAGCCGGCCAGAAGCTAATAGACCACGTACGCAATACAACTCAGCCTATCTCACAACCAGAAGAAGCCGACCATCATGCCGCCATCGTCGTACACCGCTTTGCAGGATCCATCATTAACCTAGCCGACGCTCTGACCGATTGGCTCGCTGCTGGCCAGCAAGCTGCTAGCCATGCTGAGGGTGCGGCATTCCAGTCACCCGTAAAACTTGCGGCTGGTTGGTTACCGGGTTCGGCGGCAGTTAGTTCCCAAGCATCTACCGAAAGTGACGCCCATGCGCGGAATGGAATTAGCTTGAACCGCCATACCCGTACAACCATTCAAACGATGGTAGCTGCAGCTATTGCCATTATAGCCGGTGATGCGCTTTCTGGCAGCCATTTTTACTGGGCAGTCATAGCGGTCATGGTGACGCTTGCGGGCACTAACAATAGTGGCGAGCAAACACGCAAAGCCATATTACGTATCGTTGGTACGTTAGCGGGAGTCGGCATTGGCATTACCCTAGCACACGCCGTTGGTGCTCATACAAATTGGGCAATCGCGGTTATCCTCATTGCTGAGTTCTTAGGCTTCTACCTCATACGGATCAACTATGCGCTGTTTGTCACGGCGCTCGTCGTGCTGCTGTCACAGCTCTACTCGCAAATAGGAGAGTTCACAAACAATTTACTCTACACCCGCTTGGCGGAAACAGCACTTGGTGCGGTCATAGCCATACTCGTCGTCACTTTCGTGCTCCCCCTCCGAACTCGGCATGTTCTAACAGTTGCAACACGCGGACACATGAACGCCATGGCTACGTTGGTTAATAATGCTACCCGTCGATTGCTTGGCAAAGATACCGAAACTACCCTGCGCCATGACGCCCGAGCCTTAGATGCCGCACATCAAGCTCTTCTTACTACTGCTGAACCTCTCAGAAAAAACCTATTTGGCGACCTGGACGAAGAAGCTAGTCAACTTCTTGGCTTGGCTGGCACCTATCGACACTACGGACGACAACTGGTCAATGACGCTCAAAAAAACCCTGAGCTCGACAGTGCTACACGAAAAGAGTTAGGCCAAGCCAGTGAAGTCCTCAACACTTCCATAAACGTACTACTTCAGGCAGTTGACGGACAAAAGGCTGGTACGTTTGTGCGCGCCGCCTCATTGTTCGACGAGATTGAGCGTCGTCTAGAAGCCGGTTCCGAGCGTGCCAAGAAAGCACAGCCAGCCATCCGTGACCTCATAGCGATTGATGAGGCCCTGGCAAGCCTGGCCGAAACCATGGGGCTCAAGGTAACTAGTCTTGATGCTGCCTAGCAGATGTCTTATCAGAAGGCCATTTTGTCTACTTGTTGACTCGGTATCTTAGAACCTGACCTAACAGGCAACTGTCTTGGTTTGACACCATCTGGGAATGCTATTGACAGCAAGATGATTACCCCTTACATTCTAATCAGAACCTTAATTCAGGAGCAAAAATGCAAAAACTTAAAAAATTAAATCCTGCAGGCTTCAGCCATACAGTGGTAATGGCTGGCGTAGTCGTGCTTGTCGGCATTATTGGCTCGTATCTCTTAGTAATCTCTCACGCTGATTCATGTACCCCCGTTTCTGGATCAGTATCAGGGGTATCCGTTTCGGCGCCCACTTCTGGGACAACCTGTAAGTCGACTGCCATCCCAGCAAGTTCACCAGTTAGCTTACCCGTAATTCCTAGCCAACAAGTTTACCGTTATATCAACAGCGCCAACGACCGTTTGCTAAGCTTCAACTCTATTACACCAAGCAGTGGCTACAAACGTGAGCTAATAGCATTTCGAGCATACGCCAATAAAGCAACAGGCACGCAACCCGTGCATATGCTTTACCTGAGCAGCCAAGGACACTACTACACGCTCAATACAAGTGAAATCACGGTACTGGAAAAGCAATATGGCTGGCAAGATAAGGGGATTGCTTTCTTCGCCTATCCTACACAAGTAGCGAAAACACAGCCCGTGTATCATCTACAAAATAATACAATTAACCCACCACACATTCATTTAGACACTTCAAGCGCAAGTGAAGTAAGTACTTTGGTTAAGCAAGGCTGGGTAAACCATGGTGCGATCTTCTATGTTCCAACCAATTAATTGATATCCTGTAATGGTAGGCAAGCTATTCAGACATTAGCATGAGCCACAAAACACACCATAGCAGACACTACATTGAGAAAATAAGAGGCAGCGCCTACGGTTACGCTGCCTTTATGTTCATGGGGGTTCTATCTTTCCTTGTTCCGTTTGACAGTGGACGCAATATCGATATGCAGGGATTAGTACTACTACTAGTCGGTATTTTTTCTTGGATAACGATCGCTCTCCAGTGGCATATCATTTTTCAAGGACAGCCTAAGCGTGTGACGCTTTTGTTGCTAGCATTTATTATCCCGCTCCTTATCAGCCTCCTAGTAAATCCCCACAAAACTTATGGTCTACTCGGCGCACCCTATATACGGCTAGGGGCTACAGGTTTTCTGGCATGTATTGGCGGTGGGCTTTTGCTTCGTACCATACGCGCCGAGCGACTCATGGTTTGGCTCTACGGTATTCTCTTATCCGTTTCCCTCACCGCGATCCCCTATAACGTACTCCGGTTTCATAGTATAGGGCGTATCGGTGGCGTTTTTGCTCAAGCAGATATATTGGGGATAGGAAGTGCCTGTGGGTTTTTGATAGGACTGGCGTTACTCGGTACATACCCACACTTGAAAAAGTATTTGATAGTAGGGCAGGCATCGTTGCTGCTTGTCCTGTTTTTGACACAAACTCGAGCCGCCCTATTCCTGTTAGGGTTAGTAATTTTAGTGAAGTTGGTTACGGAACGACGATTAACTATAAAAACGTGTGTTTTGTATGGTGCTATATCGGTAGTAACTATCAGCGGCCTCGGCCTTTTGTCTTTGCAGCGCCTGACAAATCTCTCTTATGCGAACGAAAGCCTGCGGTATAGGCTAAGTCTACAAGGTTACGCCATCGAGGCTACCTTACATAAACCACTAGTTGGCTACGGACCAGGAAACGTAGCCGATGCGCTAGCATGTCCAACTTTGCACACTGCCCAACTCCAACAAACATGCCGTGAAGGCTATTTTTTTAACAGCAGCCATGATATTTTTATTGACCGCATACTCGCCATTGGTTGGATAGGTGGCTTGTCATTTGTTACATTGACTATACTATTGGTTTTTATAGGCCTACGAAGGCCTAGTGAGGATACAATGTTCGCATACTGTGCGCTGCTCATTGCTGGCTACTATGTAACAAATGTTACCAATATTGAGGTCGAGTTACTTTTGTGGATTTGCCTATTGCGACCGTACGCCCGGGGAAAAAGCCGTGGATAGGTCACTGATCAAGCGGCTGGCAGCTAGCCTCTGTTTATTGGCTATCACCTGCTATACTACGCCCGTATCCGCACAGGCGCACTCTATGCCACTTCCTACTAGTGATAGTCTACAGATCCTGGTCAATAAACAACATCCCCTACAGCCAAAAACATATGTTCCATCCGACCTTACTGTTCCGGATGTGCTATTAGCCGCGTATCCGGACAACTCTGAAATGCAACTTCGTTTACCTGCTGCAATTGCTCTCGCAAAGCTCTTTCAGGCCGCTTCAAGTAATAACATCTACGTAATGCTATCAAGCGGCTATCGGTCGTACGACGACCAAAATGCCCTATATACAGCATTGGTATCGCAATTGGGGTCAAGCGCCACAGACGAAGTTGCGCCTCCTGGCACAAGCGAACACCAAACGGGCCTTGCCGCCGACATAATAGCATGGAATTATTTCTGTCCCGCCCAAGCTTGTTTTGCATTGACACATGCCGCCGCATGGTTGGAATCCAATGCATACAGGTACGGCTTCATCCTACGCTACCCTGCGTATAAACAGGCAATTACGGGGTACGAGTACGAGCCGTGGCACTATCGCTATGTCGGCATAAAGTTAGCGACACGGCTGCACCAAACGGGCCTTACACTTGAGGAGTATTACGTTCGCTGAGGGGTAGTATGGGGACAGCTCAACCGTCGCTCGGTGACGGTAAGTACACGTGAGCCAGCTGGGGTGTTCATGTGAGATTAGTCTGGATTAAAGCTTGTAGCACATCTGATAAGTTGACTGGGTCGTCGACCCGACGACTGTCAGACTACAAAGGGAGCAGAAACACTTTGCGAGACGCTCGTGGCTGTGGCCTTTTCTAGGATGGTTACGAGCTGCTCGGTTTCGGTCTCACTCAGTGCATCAAGGTTTGGTAAACGGGTGCTGGTAGTAAGTTCTAGGAATTTGTCCCGCAAACTCAGACCTTTTTCTGTCAGTGTTATCGTCTTGATACGGCGGTCGTGCAGTGCTTCTTTGCGGTCGACCAGACCTTCCGTTACCAGCTGCTCGACTATGCCGGTAATATTACTCGGGTCACAGCTCATAAAGGTAGAGAGGCTTTTCATAGGCACGGACTGATCAGGCTCAAGCAAGCACAGTGTAAGCGCCTGCATCATGGTAATGTTGTTCGCTTCGGCAGTTTCTACAATGGCATACTTGCCCTTCATGCTAGAACGGATCATAAGGAGGCAACTAATTATGAAAACACCTTCCAAATGGCTCATTTTCGTACTCGTAGCCATCGCCCAGTTTATGGTCGTGCTCGATAACGCCATTACTAATGTCGCCTTGCCGACAATAAAGCAGCAGCTTCACTTTACTACCAGCGCACTGCAGTGGGTTGTTACGGCCTACGCGCTTAGCTTTGGCGGCTTCTTGCTGCTCGGCGGACGGGTAGCCGACCTATTCGGCCGTCGCCGTACCTTACTCGTAGGCATGGCAGCCTTTACTACCTTCTCGCTCCTTATTGGCTTGTCGCAGACATCGTCGCAGCTGATTGTGCTGCGGGCGCTCCAAGGACTCTGTCTGGAGCATTCATGTCGCCAGCGGCATTGTCTATTGTACTCGTAACATTCCGGGATGGGCCAGCACGCTGACCCACACTCACTTTTTTCCTCCTCTCTGTAACTGAGTCACCGGAATCGGTGGCAGCAGCGGCGTACGCAGGAGCCGCTGCAGATACTCCCAAGCCTGCTTGAACCAACTAAGCTGTTTCTTGGGGTGAACTTTCTGTGTTTGCTTTGGGAT
>JABCZM010000004.1 GCA_013289705.1 Candidatus Saccharimonadota bacterium | reverse complement strand
CGACTGAGCTGGTTTCGCTTGACCTGGGAATACTTGCAGCGGCTACTACGTACGCCACTGCTGCCACCGATTCCGGTGGCTCAGGCTCGGTTACAGATTGGAGGGAAAAGTGAGTGTGGGTCAGGTTGCAATGCTGTTTCAAAACGCATATGCTTAACAGCGGTAGTTATAAAGATTAATGTGACAAAAAAACTAAATCATTGGGTGAAGGAAGAAAGAGCGCTTGGTCGTAAGCTTGGCAAAACAGAACGCCAGGCTCTTAATATTGGTAAAAGCGCTGTAAATCGCAAACGGTATAACCGCTTCCTGCGTGTGCTAGGCCCTGGTTTGGTAACCGGGGCGGCCGATGATGACCCGTCAGGTATTGCAACATATTCCCAGGCGGGTGCTCAGTTTGGTCAAGGGCTGTTATGGGCATTCCCGCTTATGTACCCGCTGCTACTGGCGGTACAAGAGTCGTGCGCACGTATCGGAGCAGTTACCGGCAAAGGATTGGCTGCAAATCTAAAAGAAAACTACAGCAAAAAAGTTCTCTATCTAGCAGTTTTCTTAGTAGTAGCTGCCAATACTATAAATATTGGATCAGACTTAGGAGCCATGGCTTCAACGACACGATTATTCACGCCATTGCCGTTCTCGCTACTGGCAATTGGCTTTGCAGTGATTGTTATTTTGCTTGAAGTCTTTGTCTCCTACAAGACATACGCCCGTATGTTGAAGTGGTTAGCGATTGCTTTGTTTGCTTATCCAGTTACGGCATTTGTAATCGGACAACCCTGGGGACACATTCTAGCGTCGACGTTTAATATCCATCCAAGACTTAACTTCGAGATCTTATATATTTTTGTTGGTATGCTCGGTACTACTATTTCACCGTATCTATTCTTTTGGGATACTTCTGAAGTGGTAGAAGAAGAAGTCTCTAAGCGTAACATGGCAAAGATTGGCGAAAACTCCAAGGCCACTAAACGATTCCTGCATGGCCTAAGAATTGATAATTTTACTGGCATGTCACTGGCGAGTGTAACGGCTTGGTTTATAACACTTGTCTGTGCTTCGGTGCTTTTTTCGCATGGCGTAAAGGATATTAACACCGCAGCTGATGCCGCCAAGGCACTACAACCGCTAGTAAGTGGCTTTCCAAACTCTGGTTTAGTTGCAAAACTTATCTTCTCGGTTGGAGTTATTGGGCTGGGCTTATTGGCCGTGCCGGTTTTGGCAGGTTCGGCTTCGTATGCTATTAGTGAGACGTTTGGATGGCGGGAAGGGCTATACCGCAAGTTTAAACGAGCGGTTGGTTTCTATGTGGTTATCGCCCTAGCCACAGTCGTTGGTTTGTCAATTAACTTTCTGGGTATCGACCCCATCAAAGCGTTGATATTCACGGCAGTATTTAATGGCATAGCGGCCGTGCCGCTGCTGTTCATGATTGCCAAGGTTGGGAACAACCCAAAAATCATGGGCGACTACAAGAATGGGTTTCTATCAAACCTTGGTGTGCGCACTGCCTTTGTCATTATGGCCGTGGCAGCCTTGTTCCTGTTCTATGCCATGCTAACGGGTAAGGCTTAACTTACCCCGTACCAGTGCATCCTGTAAAGTAGTTTAGAACTATAGACTCTTGCCGACCAGGTGGCCAATAAGTGCCGTTATTGCCATGGCCGCTCCACCGCCAAAGAAAACCCTGGCTGCCGCGCGTACTCTGTGGCCACCACCTATGTAAGCACCAATAGCACCCGATATTGCCAAACCCAGCAAAGAAAATATAACGATGACCCACGCTCCCATGCTTTTGCTTGAAATAAGCGCCCCGATTATGGGCACAACAGCCCCAACAGAAAAGGATAAGGCCGATGCCAGCCCCGCTTGCAGAGGATTGGCCAATGCTGCCTGATCAATTCCTAATTCATCCCGCAAATGCGCAGCTTCGGCATCGTGTTTGTGGAACTGTTTTGCAACTTCGTTAGCCAGCTCTGGTTCGAGCCCTCTATGGACATATATGTGGGCAAGCTCTGCTAGTTCTTCCTCTGGGTTTGCTTGTAACGAACGCTTTTCAATGGCTATGTCTGCATACTCTGAGTCTCTCTGCGAACTGACTGATACGTATTCACCGACGGCCATAGACAGGGCGCCAGCAGTCAGTCCTGCAATACCTGCTGTCAGAATGGTTGAGTGGCTGGCCTGGGCGGCTAGGACACCAAGCATCAGACTGGCGGTCGATACGATGCCATCATTAGCGCCCAAGACAGCGGCCCGTAGCCAGTTCATGCGCTGGGACTTATGTACTTCCAGGTGTGGGCTCTTTATTTCGCTCATCCTACCAGTATAGGCTATAAGGTTGCTATGCTTCTACTTTGCATGCACTCAGGTGCGCTATTCTATTTCTTTGTATCAGGTGATCTATCTAACTACTTTGTGGGTCTAAAAGATCTGAAAGCTGGTCGAGAGCTTGGTTGAGGCCTGGCTCCATGCCACTTAAGAACTGATCGGCATTTGGGCCGGCCGAGAGTACCTCGGACGTTATATCGAGGGTAGTTTGACCGTCAGCTTCGCTAAACAGTAGTGTGTGTTGTACCTCGAATAGCTTATTGCCATCGGCATCCAGCGGTGAGTTGGTGAGTACTAGTTTCGCTAGTTCATCAACGAATTTGAACTCTCCGGTCATGGGCATGATTAGTCCGTCTGGTCCTTGCGTATCGACGTGTAATTGGCCACCGGGTCGAACGTCGAGCTCACACGACGGTACGCTAAATGGTGCGGGCATATACCATTGCTTAAACTGTTCCGGTTGTGTCCAGGCATCCCACACTGCTTGGCGTGGTGCTTTGAATGTTCGGCTGATGTGTAATGGTTGATAATTGCTCATAGTAGTTACCCTTTCTTTAAATGGTTTTCTAAATTATCCAGTTGTTGCGTCCAATATTGCTGGAACGAATTAGCCCAATCTTCTAGCCGCAAAAAGGGCTCTGGCTTGAGAGTGTAGATCCGCTGCTGTGCAACAGGCTGCATCGTTACCAAGCCTGCCTGGGCAAGTGTATGCAAATGTTTGGATACTTGTGGTTGCCGCAACTTTAGTGCAAGGGCAACCTCGTTCACAGAGCATGGCTGCCCACGCAATAGCTCAACGATTTTCAATCGGTTTGGTTCAGCTAAAGCAGTAAGTGTTGCCGTGTCCATGATTTGAATATAGTTCACTTGTATATTCTTGTCAAGGAATATATAAAATTACCTCCACAGGTTGCTATGCAATAATTAAGCTGCCAGATAATTCTAAGTTTTTGGGTGCATGGTACAATTTACCTAGTTATTGAGGAGTGTTTGCGTGTCGGATAATCGAAACAGTCAGAAAACAATTGCGGCCTTTGGGATTCTGTTTGCAGTTGCTTTGATTGCGACTGGCGAGATTATCTATACGCATCGAAAGACTGCCAGCGATAGTGCCATGGTGGCTACGAGTGTCAACAAACCGGCCACAACCGATACTTCTACCTCTACGACGGCCAGCCCAAGCGGCTTTAAAGACGGCACTTACAAGGCAACCGGCGACTACGAATCTCCTGGTGGGTCAGAAAGTATCACCATTAGCGTTACTCTGGCCAACGGTGTGGTGAGCAGTTCCAGCGCTCAATCTGGGGCAAATGACCTAACGGCCAAAGAATATCAGTCCGATTTTATCCAGAATTACAAAACTCAAGTTGTTGGCAAAAACATCGGTGACATCAAACTTTCTAGAGTTTCGGGCTCGTCGCTAACATCACAGGGATTCAACAATGCCCTTACCAAGATCAGAACCCAAGCCCAGTCGTAGTTTTAGCTTTGATGCCATAGGTACAAAGTGGGAGATAGAGATATATGCGTCTTTGGCTGGTGGTGTATTGGCTGAAGTCCAGCAAGCCGTTGGTGCTCGCATTGAAGTGTTCGATCGGCATTATTCACGGTTTCGGAACGATTCGTTGATTTCACAAATGGCTCAAAAATCAGGTGACTATGTGTTGCCAGATGATGCCCAGCTGCTTTTTGATCTGTACCACGAGCTTTACGACATGACCGACGGCGCAATGACACCGCTTATTGGTCAGACGTTAGTTGATGCGGGCTACGATGCCAACTATTCGTTGAAGCCAGGTGAACTAAAAACGCCGCCAGCATGGGACGATGTGCTGGTGTATAATTTTCCGTCGTTGCAGCTCAAAAAACCGGCACTGCTCGATTTGGGCGCGGCGGGCAAAGGCTACCTGGTGGATATTATCGGAAATCTGCTGGCAGCACGGGGGATTAACAATTTCTGTATTGATGCCGGCGGCGACATGTTGCACCAAACGCCTGGCGACGAAATCCTAAAAATTGGCTTAGAGGATCCGGATAATCCAAAACAGGTAATTGGCGTGGCCGATATTCACGATCAAAGCATTTGCGGTTCGAGTGGTAATAGACGGGCTTGGGGAGCCTATAATCATATTATTGACCCCCATTTATTGCGTTCGCTAGAGCATATTCGGGCACTCTGGGTGGTCGCCGACAGTGCTTTGCTAGCAGACGCGCTTGCCACGGCGCTCTTTTTTACTTCAGCAACTACGCTCTACAAGCGCTATACTTTTGAGTATGCACTGTTGCGCTCAAACGCCCAGCTTGAATATTCGGCCAACTTTCCGGGTAAATTTTTTAGTGAATAACTAAGGACTTCTTGCATGAAACCACTCCGCAGTATCGACGCCCTACTCAACGATATAACGATGTACCGGCTGATGGTCTATGGCTTGAGCATTATTGTTGGACTGGCATTTTTATTTAGCCTAACGGATACATTGACGTTGTCAGCCAAGGGCATGCTGATATCGCTCGTGTTATTGTTGGTAGCTTGTTATGGCATGAACCGGCTGCTCGCCTATCTGTTTAATGCCGCCCACAATGTTGAGTCGGCATTGATTACCACGCTGATATTATTTTGTATTTTGCCACCGGCGACAACAACGAGTCGAGCACTGGCCGTATTTTTGGCAGGTGTAATTGCCATTGTTTCAAAATACTTTCTTGCCTGGCACCGCAAACATATTTATAATCCGGCCGCTGCGGGTGCGGTTGTGGTGGCGCTGCTCGGTTTGGTGCAGGCAACCTGGTGGATTGGCAGTACGGTTATGTTGCCGTTCACGGTTATATTTGGTTTGTTAATTGTGCGCAAGGTTCGTCGTTTTCGATTGTTGGCTAGCTTCTTGCTCGCGAGTATGGTGGCCATTATCATCTTGGCGCTCGATCGGCATCAGGCAGTCGGCAGCGGTATTGCCCAGGCCATAACTTCGTCACCATTAGTATTCTTGGGTGGCGTTATGCTCACCGAACCGGCCACTATGCCGCCGCGTGTTCATCAGCAGATGGTGTACGGTCTACTGGTTGGGGCCTTGGCGGCGAGCCAGCTTCGGCTTGGCTCAGTTTCTATAACTGCCGAACTTTCACTCTGCCTGGGCAACTTGTTTGCGTATGTCTTGAGTCCCAAGTATGCTCTTCGACTGAAGCTAAAAGAAAAACACCAGCTGTCCGAACATGTCTATGATTACGAATTTACACCAGACCGCAAGCCAACGTTCCTGGCTGGTCAGTACTTTGCCTGGACACTGCCACACAAACATTCAGATAGTCGAGGTAATCGCCGTACTTTTACAATTGCATCTTCACCAACAGAGGAAACAGTGCATCTGGGCGTTAAATTCTATGAGCCGTCCAGTAGTTTTAAAAAAGCTCTCAAAGCTATGGAGCCGGGTGATAGTTTAACAGCTGGCCAGCTTGCCGGCAGTTTTGTATTGCCCCGCAAACCCAAGCAAAAGCTGGTCTTTATTGCCGGTGGCATCGGTATCACACCCTTCCGCAGCATGATCAAGTACGTGGTCGACAAAAATCAGCAAACCGACATAGTACTGTTTTATTTGATTGCTGACTCATCCGAACTGAGCTACCGCGAGCTATGGCAAGACGCCAAAGACCACGGTGTCCAAACCGTGCCAATACTGAGTGCCGAAACTATTCCTGCGTCATGGACAGGCCTGACTGGTCGCCTCACACCCGAAGCAATCGAAAAAACTGTGCCCGACTACCGTGATCGCACTTTCTATATATCCGGTCCGCCTCCCATGGTTGATGCCTATAAATCAAATCTGCAAAAAATGGGTGTCAAACGTCGACGTATCATTACTGACGCATTTTCGGGCTATTAAGGAAATACTAGCTGCACCATAGATTACTACTCAGGAAGCTACTATTTAAAATACAACTACATTGACAAATAAGCAAACATATGTATAATATGAACTGTTGAGATCTCAAACAAATAGCCCAAAAGATAAAAGTGAAATAAAAGAAAAAGGATAAAAACTTATGAAGACGAAGAGTGGTTTGGCATTTGAATTTGCCGCAACAACAAATCAAGATATCATCAGCCTAGACAGTGTGTTAAAACGATTGTTTCGAGGTTAAATAGATGCTTATACAAGACATCGTGCCCCCAGAACAGTTAGTTCTATTGAAGCAAATCTACTTTAGGACTCCACTAGCAACAACGGCAAAAATGGCAAAAGCCAAACATCCGCATCACATAAAAGTGCATTAGCGGGTAATAATTTTACTAAAAAGGTCCAAGGATTTCCTTGGACCTTTTTGTATAGAAAAGAAAATAGCCTCCGAAGAGGCTGAAAATTCTGATTTGGTAGCCATCGATAGGACTACTTGGAACGTTATAAAGACTGAACTGATTAGCATGTCTCAAATCGTGACTATGTACGATAAGCATTATCGGGGGCTAGCTTAAGCAGGTGTACTTAAACCTCTGAGACTGAATAAACTCACTCTACCTTTAACAGACTCCACTGCCATCCATCCGATGCAAGAAGATGCTTAGCAAAGGTTGTCGAGTAACTAAATGGTGGATATCCTCCATAAAGCACGTGTAGATCTGCGCCATCGTCTGAGAGTCCGTGAACCATTACAAGATCTTCGTAATCGTCGCTATTATAGTATCCCGAAGATAGCAGTACTTTATCATAGCTCCAACCACTACTTGCCGGAAGGGTTCTCACGCCTTGTACGGTCTGGAAAGGGGTACCATAGTTACCGTATGCTATGCTCACGCCCATGCCACCGTCAGAGCTTTTCTGTACTAGCGCCAGGTCTGAGTAGCCATCGCCATTGTAGTTGCCGGATTCAATTTTGAGGTTACTCCACTGCCACCCGTCCGAAGCAGGAAGGTTTTTCGCAAAAGTCGTAGTATAGCTAAAAGGCGTAGAGCCTCCATATAAAATGTGGATATCCATACCGTCGTCCGGCAGTTGATGCAGTAGGGCAAGATCCTCGTAAGCATCCGAGTTGAATCGACCCGAAGCCAACTTTACTTTATCCCAGCTCCAGCCATCACTTCCTAAGAGTGTTCTTACACCCTGAACAGTTTGGAATGGAGTGCCAGAGCTCCCATATGCAATACTTACTCCCATGCCGCCATCAGAGTTCTTCTGTACTAGCGCCAGGTCTGAATACCCGTCAGCATTGTAGTCTCCGGCGTCTACTTTTAGCTGTGACCAATGCCAGCCGTCTGAAGCGAGCAAGTGTTTGGCAAAAGTCGTAGTATAGCTAAAAGGCGTAGAGCCTCCATACAAGATATGGATATCTGCACCGTCATCAGACAGTTGATGGACTAGAGCGATATCTTTATACGAATCACTATTAAAGTAGCCAGACGCAATTTTAACTTTTGTCCAATCCCATCCCGCTGTACCCGGCAGAGTCCTCAGCCCTTGAACCGTCTGGAATGGCGTGCCGTAGTTGCCATACGCGGCACTCACGCCCATGCCACCATCTGATGTTTTTTGTATGAGTCCAAGATCCGAGTATGAGTCACCATCGTACCCAGTGGCATTTGAGATTCTGGGGGTATTAGTAGGAACACTTGCACAGGCCTGTTGGGCACCCGAATTACTTGAGTCAAGCACACCAAAGTTTGCGCCGTAGTTCAGTGTCACGCCCGGCTGGCCGTTGTCAACATAGCACGAGTAGTTAGAGCTATTCTTAGACTCTATGTGTACATGCACGCCAGGATTGCAACCTCCCCAGTCATGCACGGTTCCAAGTGTCATCCCGTTAGTGATAGTACCGCTCGTAACTGCACTATTAAGGTGAGCAAAGTACAACCATCCAACCGTCGTTCCGGCTACGATTACATTAACACCTGTACTCTGCCCGCATGTAGTCGAGGTTGTTTTCCAGCTAAATGTGACCCCCGATGTTGGGTAAGTTACATCTAACTTTACAGCTGTGCCTTCAGCGGCGTAAACGTCTGTAGCCCAATCTCCTCCTCCTGGAGTGTGGTGGACGCTGGGGTGACTCGAATTAGAGTCAGTATAGGGCGGACTAACCAAAGCATTATATGCCCACTTGCCAGTCAAAGGCATTCCAATAAGCGCTTGAGAAGCACTGGCCTGACCAACAAAGAGACCTGAGCCAATCAGTATTAGAAAACAGACTTTCAGAGTAGATAATAACTCGGTATTAATCCTTGATAAATGGGGGAAAGCTGCTTCCTCGTGTATATTTTTCCGCATTATTTACCCTGTATTGTTAGTGAAGTGAATGTGTTATCAAAGTCCGACCAATAACTTGGCGATGTACTAACATTTGTGGATTCGTTTACACTAGAAAATACGTAAGTCTTGGAGCCTACCTCAAGGAGGTACTGCTTACTCTCGTAAGTAGGAGCGACAAAGTCGTATTGCACAGATTGCCTGTCTTTTAGAGGAGTCTCCGTCTTATTAACTTTGATGGGTGTCTGAGCGTAGTATTGATCGTACCAATCTGCAGCAGCCTGCAAAGACTCATCCAATATTTCAACCTCGACGGTTCCAGAATTCTTTGCACTCGCCTTAAATCCTAGACCCGTGCCAAATTCCTGTCTTGTTGCGCTGGTCTTAGGGTCATTGTTGACATCGCTGGAAGGTATCCAACTCGCTGGGTAGCTGTAGCTAAAGCCGTAGGCCGTATTACTGTATACCGGTAAGGCATCGACAGGTAGTGCTGTATTGTTGGTCTCTGCCGACGTGGTCGTTTGTGGAGTTACGGTAGCTGTGTCGAGATTAACTGTTACATGAGAGGGTTTGACTCTGTTGTGCTGGAACACTAATCCAGCTGTACCAATAACGCCTATTCCGACTGCCAACACAATTAGCTGAACAGTTTTTAAACTTATGTGCCTATTCTTGATAACTAGCATGTATGAGCAGCCTTTATGCTTATGCCTTCAGCTTAATTTAAGCAGACTGCTATTGCAAGCATTCCATGTTATTGCCAGAAGATACCGATTAAGCTATATTCAAAGCATGGCGAAAAAGAATAAAAATCTTGAATCAGGTTTCGGAACAATCGAGTTAGTTGTAGTGCTAGTAGCCGTAGCCTTAATCATTGTTACTGGTTTGGTAATCTATAATCACCATAAGAAACCCAGCCCAGCCGTTACAGCTACCACGAGCACTACGACTAAACAAACAAGTAAACCAGCTACCACTAAGACTGTTGATCCTACCGCAAAGTGGACACAAGTTGAAAGCATCGGCGGTGCGTACAGTATAAAGATTCCTGATGGTTGGGGACTAACTAACTACCCTGGCAACACGCTTAATGGTGACAATCTCACGTATGCAGCGAGCACGCCAGCCACAATCACGACCGCAGACAGTGCCTATGCTAGTGACCAGAAAAAGTTCAATGTCGCATTCACGGATAAACAGTATGCTGCTCCGCAATGGCAGTCGCCTAATCAGTTTGGTACAGAAGCATCCACTGACTATTCCATAGGCAGTGTTAAGGGTACAAAGTACTCGATTGAATATACTCAAACGGTTACTGGGGTTACAAAAGGTGACAAAGTTTACCAATATGTCTTTAACCTTTCGAGCGGCAAGCAACTAAGTGTTGTGTACATGCAAAATGCTGGGGATGCCGATAATCTTAAAACAGTTGAACAAGCAATCCAGACTATTGTTATAAATTGAAAAACTTAGTACTAGTTTGACTAAAAATCTAATGGTAGCGGCGACAAGACTTGAACTTGTGACCCCGAGCTTATGAGTCTCGTGCTCTAACCAACTGAGCTACGCCGCCTTGGTATTATTTTCCCGTTACCCCGAAGTGAAATCTGGGTAAACCGATAGCTGAACAGGGGAGATTGTAGCATGATTTACATCTGTTGGCTAGGGGGTTTGGAGGGCTTAATTGAAGGAATGGATGGCTAAGTAGATGACGGTGATGACGCCGATTGCAATGACGACGATGCGGATTGCGTGGCTACTGACGCGGAGTGCAGCCCGCGCGCCAAGGTAGCCACCAACAAAGTTACCACTGGCCATAACGAGCCCAACGTGCCAGTTTATCAGATGAGTGCTATACAAACTCAGCGTCGAAACAAAAGCGATTGTTAGTCCGGCCATGTTTTTGAGGGCGTTCATTTGGTGGATTTCGTGTAGTTTCGTAAAGCCCAAGAATGCCAGCATCATAAAACCAAAGCCTGCTCCAAAATAACCGCCGTACAATGCCATGGGCATAATGGCGAGCGCAAACGGAACGAGCGACTTCTGCTGTTTTGTTTTTGCGTGGATTTGGCGGTGCAACCGAATGTGTAAAAAAGGTTGAAACGCAAATAATACAACCGCAAATAAGATCAGCCCAGGTACAATCTTTTGAAACTGATCGGAAGGAGTAAACCGCAATGTCAGTGCACCGATTGTTCCACCAACGAAGCAGGGAATAAGCAATAGTGCGTAGCGCTTGGGCACTTGCCGAAGGTGTTTTCGGTAGCCGTAAATCGAGCTCAGCTGGCCGGGCATCACAATGATATTGCCGGTAATATTTGCTGCTAACGGCGACAAACCAGCTGCTAACATAGCGGGGAAGCCAAGCAGTAAGCCGCCACCGGCAATAGCGTTCATGCTGCCAGCCATAATGCCAACGAAAAATAATAAGATGTCTTTGAGCATGTTTGTTTTAGGGTTCTTTAGTAGCTTAGTATAGCAGGCTCATTAAGATATTAGATATTGCGCGGGCAACGCAAGGGTGGTTAGAGCAGCTGCACTATTTCGGCATTTCGCGGTTCGTCACCCTCTTCGAGCGGTGATTCTGGGTGGATGACCGTGCGAAGAGCGCGCCAAAATGCGCCATGACTTACCACCAGTACTGTATCATCGGCGATTGTCAGCAGGTGCTGATAGGCTAATTTTGCGCGTGCTAAGACGGCATCGATTGGTTCGACGCCCACAATTTTGTCGAGATCAGAATCGGATTGTGTTCCATAGGGCATGCCTTGTAGCGGGCCATAACCCCGTTCAAGTAACGCGCTATCAATACCTATACTGTCGGCCAAAATGCCAATTTGTTCAGCAATAATAACAGCAGTATCGTGTGCTCGGCTGAGGGGCGAACTAACGATATGGTCGATATCCAAGCTCTTGGCTTGTTCACCGGCAACCTTAGCCTGTGCCCTGCCTTTTGGTGTCAGTGGCGTATCGAATCGGCCGGCAAATACTTGCGCCACATTGGCCTCGCTTTCGCCATGTCGAACAAAGTAGAGGCGCTTCACAGTTTGTCTAGCCAGTATTTCTTTACTATTGAGAGCGTGAGTGTGGACAAGAAAAATCCCGTAACCGGAACTAACGCATTAAGCCAGGGGTTAACGTGAATCACGAAGTGCAAGTAAGCAACGATGACCAGATAGGTCAGCGCCATAATAGAAAGACGTCGAACCCAGCTGGTTTCCCAGGCTTTGTCGGCTTCAACTCTTTTATTACGATTTTCTAGTAGTTCGATGCGCTCTAGCAGGTCGGTCTTGCTCTTCATCGGTATAATTATAGGTGATGCAGATTGAAATACCAGCCGGAAAGTATGTGGTAGCCGTTAGCGGTGGGGTTGACTCGACCGTGCTGCTTGATTTGCTACGTTTGTATCCGGGGGTAAAGTTGGTGGTGGCTCATTATGATCATGGGATTCGGCAAGACTCCGCGGAAGATAGATTGTTCGTGCAAGGTTTGGCCCGTCGCCACCGTTTGCCCTATGTCTACGATAGGGGTCGTTTGGGAGCCGGTGCTAGCGAGGCCGAAGCACGTAAGGCTCGTTATACCTTTTTGCGTAAAGTGCAGCAAGCGAGTGGTTCCAGCGCGCTCGTCACGGCTCATCACCAGGACGATGTGCTCGAAACGGCTGTTATCAATCTGTTACGGGGTACCGGACGGAAGGGCTTAAGTTCGCTGACGAGTGGCGAAGGAATCATTCGGCCCCTGCTAGAAGTGCCCAAAAATGAAATTATTGACTACGCCAAACGTCATGGTCTGCAGTGGCACGAAGATAGTACCAATAGTAGCGACGACTATGTACGAAATCACGTGCGCCACAACATTTTGCCAGGCTGGAGCCCCGAAGCCAAGGCCAGGCTACTGCAGATTAGCCGTCACATGCAATCAGTGAACCAAGAGGTCGATGGCCTACTTGACTCTCAAGTGCAAGGAAAGCTCGACCGCGAGTGGTTCATTTTGTTACCACATAACGTAACCAAAGAAGTGCTTGCCGCCTGGCTGCGATTACATAACATCGCCGATTTTGATCGTAAAACGCTAGAACGGCTGGCCGTGGCTGGTAAAGTTGCCGAACCTGGTAAGTCTGTTGACGTTGTAAAAGGTCATGTAATGAAGGTTGGCCGGGACTTTTTGGCACTCGACCTTGTTGAGCGCTAGCCAAACACCCAGCAGATCTGTATACTTCTATATATACCTAAGGAGAATTTATTGTAGTTTTGGCAGCCTAAAGCTATATAATAGTCATTTGTATGGATAAATCACCGCTTCGAAACAAACGATCTAAACCCAATAACAACCGTCGCGGTATGAAAAATGCGGGTTTTATTGCCCTGCTAATACTTTTGATATTAATTGTATTTGCTGCCTCTAGCCAGACCAGCACACTCAAGAAAATTCCGATCACCACCGCCGTACAGCAGTCAAACGCTGGCCAGTATTCTAAAATTAGCGTCAATAACAACGAGCTTGATATCACCAAAAAAGGTGACAGCAAGCCGTCATTAAAGACGTACACCGAACCAAACGCCAACCTGAAGGACGAAGGATTTAACTACTCTAAAGTAGAAATCGACCCACAGGCAGACACAAGTAGTAGTTCTACCTGGATTACGCTTGCCAGCTCAATTATCCCTGTTATCTTAATTGGTGGCTTGCTGTACTTTATGCTTAGAAGTGCACAAGGTCAGGGCAACCAGGCTATGAGCTTTGGCAAAAGCCGTGCTCGCTTATACGGCAACGAAAAAGACAAAGTAACTTTCTCTTCAATTGCTGGTAGCAACGAAGCCAAGCAAGATCTTGGTGAAGTCGTTGAATTTTTGAAATTCCCAAAGAAGTTTTCGCATATGGGCGCGCGGATTCCAAAAGGTGTATTGCTAGTAGGTCCTCCTGGTACTGGTAAGACCATGTTGGCTCGCGCCGTTGCTGGCGAAGCTGGCGTGCCGTTCTTTAGTATTTCGGGTTCGGAATTTGTAGAAATGTTTGTGGGTGTTGGTGCGTCACGTGTGCGTGACTTGTTTGCCAAAGCCAAGAAGAACGCACCATGCATTATCTTTGTGGACGAAATTGACGCCGTCGGCCGTCGCCGTGGTTCTGGTATGGGTGGCGGACACGACGAGCGCGAACAAACCTTGAACCAAATTTTGGTTGAAATGGACGGCTTCGAACAGGGGCAGAACGTGATTGTGATTGCTGCAACCAACCGTGCCGATGTGCTCGACCCGGCCTTGCTTCGTCCTGGACGTTTTGACCGCCGTGTCGATATTGGGCTTCCAGACCGCAAAGACCGCGAAGCAATCCTACAGGTTCACTTCACAAAGAAGCCTTTAGCTAAAAATGTTGATATCGATGCCCTGGCTGCCAAATCTGCTGGCTCATCAGGTGCCGATCTCGCCAACATTGCTAACGAATCAGCTATTATTGCTGCCCGCAACAACCACAGCGAAATTCTACAGTCCGACGTAACTGAGGCCTTTGAGCGCGTTGCCATCGGGCCAGAACGCAAGAGCAAGGTCATGAACGAAAGCGACAAAGAGCTGACGGCATATCACGAAGCTGGTCACGCACTGGTTGGTCACGTGCTGCCAGATAGCGATCCTGTCCACAAAGTTACCATTATTCCTCGCGGTGGGACCGGTGGCGTTACCTGGTTCTTGCCACCCGAAGACCGTCTGTATACCTCTGTTATCGAGTTCAAGGATGTATTGGCGCGCGCCCTTGGTGGCCGTATTGCCGAAGAAGTCATCTTTGGTATCGACCGCGTTACCACCGGTGCGGGCAATGACCTGCAAAAGGCGGCCGAAATCGCCCGTGACATGGTCATTAGCCAAGGTATGGGCAAAAAGTTGCGCGACCAAGTCTTCCACAGTGACGAGGGCATCATGATGGAGCGCATCATGCACGAGCGCGAATATTCCGACGAAACTGCCAAAACCATTGATGACGAAGTTGAGGCGCTTATTACTGAAGCGGCAAATCGTGCTCGGGCTGTCATCAAGGCTAATCCAAAACCACTAAAGGCACTCAAAGACAAGCTGCTCGAAAAAGAAACCGTCGATGCTGACGAGGTAAAAGAAATCCTCGAAGGCTCAGTTATGCCCAAAGCGGCCGCACTCTACTAAAATAGTCGTAAAATGGCGTAGAAAGAGGGTGTTTTCGGAGAGCCAGGTTAGCTATACTAGTACGAAGTAGATGAATTCCGACAAAACAACTTCTCGTAAAAGTTCTCGTATCTCGCTCGCCAATGTTGCGGCTCTTTTGGTGGTTTGCTCGTTGCTTGGTCAAGTGCTTGGTTTTTTGCGTACCAAGCTGGTAAATGCAAACTTTAGCCCAACCGGACCGCACAGTACCGATGCCTATTTTGCAGCCTTCACCGTACCCGATTTTTTCTTTTTTACGGTTGCTGCGGGTGCACTTGGTGTGGCATTTATGCCTGTTTTATCCGACCACCTGCACAGAGGTGACCGCAAGGGTGTATGGGAACTCTCGACATCGCTTTTGAACTTATTGGCCATGATTATGGCTGTTGTGGCGGTCATTATTCTGATCTTTGCCAAGGCATTGATTCACCACATTGTGGCACCAAGTCTTTCACCAGAACAGACCGATACCGCTGCAACAATTATGCGTTTGCTGGCGTTCAACCCACTACTCTTTACAATTTCCGGCGTCCTCACCAGTGTGCAGCAAACTATGGGTCGATTCTTCTTCTTTGCAATTGCACCGCTGTTTTACAATGTGTCAATTATTGTTAGTATCTACCTATTTCGTCACAACATCGGGTTGGTTGGGCTAGGAATTGGGGCATTAATTGGTGCGATTTTGCAGCTGCTGGTGGTGATCGTTGGTACGACAAAACTAAACTTCCATTGGCATCCAAAGATTATGTGGAAAAGCCCCGATTTTCGGATGATTCTCAAAAACCTGCCACCGCGCTCACTCGACCAGGGTATCGACCAGCTGGAATCAATTGTCGAAACTAACTTTGCATCGCGACTCGGATCTGGTGTGGTGTCAAATTACAACAACGCCTACACGTTGCAGACAGGGCCAATTTTATTGATTGGTACGGCCATTTCGACTGCAGCCTTTCCGCGGCTAAACCAGCGTCTGAGTCAGGGGCGACCCGATCTATTCCGCAGAGATTTCCTGATGATCTTACGAGCCATGATCTGGATCACTATGCCGGTGGTTATCATCTGTTTTTACACCCGTGGCTACCTGGCGCGTCTGATCTTTACTAATAATGCCCCAGATATTGCCTTGATCTTTGGGTTCCTAACTGTCGCGATATTTTTCAGGGTGATGTACGCAATTATTTCACGTTGGTTCTACGCCCAAAAAGACACACGGACACCGCTATTCGTGTCGATCTTTACTATTAGTTTTAACGTATTTCTGGTGTGGCGCTTATCGAAGCCAACGTCGTATGGTGTGGCTGGTTTGGCTATTGCACAATCAATTGTTGCGGTCACAGAAGTCCTTATTCTATCTGTTATTATGCTCAAACGTGATCGGGGCTTGTTCAACATGACGTTCTGGGGTGGCGTGGTCCGGACAATTTCGGTTACCGGATTTAGCGTGGTTGCCGGCTTTATTATGATTTCACTCTATCCGCTGGGCGTTAACGATACAGGTTTTGTGACACTTGGTGGTAAGCTGTTTTTGATTGCCGGTGTTATCGGTATCGTGCACGTTGGTATGTCGGCGTTGTTCGGGCTCGAAGAAGTTCGCCCATTTTTGTATAGAGTAAAAAGGATAATCCTTAAACAAATAAAAATTGATTATTAATTGTTTAATAAATAATTAATATATAGCTGTTAAAATGGAGGCCATGCAGATGACACTTGAACCAGTATACGCAGTACGCGATCACGATATTATTGTTGGCGAAGCACCAAGCGATTATGTGCTGCGCGTCAAAGATTTACCAGACGATGAGCGCCCGCGTGAAAAAATGCTCGCTGGCGGTGTTCAAAACCTAAATATTGCAGAGCTGGTTGCCATCGTGTGGGGCGTTGGTTCGCGCAAAGAAGATGTCCTAGCAATGGCTACGCGTACATTACAAGAATACGGCGAAAAGACGATTAGTGGCGAACTAAATCCAGCAAACCTGGCTGCCACGGCTGATATACCCATAACCAAGGCTTGCCAATTAATTGCTAGTTTTGAACTTGGCCGCCGTTTTTACGCCACTAGTCGCATGGGTCGCCCAGTACAAGTTCGAAACATCAAGCAGGCCTACCAATACCTCAAAGATATGGGTGGCTATCACAAAGAACAATTGCGTGGACTGTATCTAGACAGTCGTTATCACGTGATTCACGACGAGATTATCTCTGTTGGTAGCCTTACCTCAAACATCGTGCATCCGCGCGAAGTGTTCCAGCCAGCAATTGAGCGTGGTGCCGCGGCGATTATCATCGCACACAATCATCCCTCTGGTGTGGTTGAGCCAACCAGTGCCGACATTGCCGTCACGCAGCAGCTGCTTGCAGCGGGCGAGATTCTGGGTATCGAACTGTTGGACCACTTGGTGATTACAGCTACCCGACATACCAGTGTTATGCAGTGTTTGCCAAAATGAGTGGAGACTATCAAATCAGATCATTCGATGGGGTTTTGGCGCACGCGCTGATGCCAACTAATTTACTCCGTGACCTCGACAAAAATCCAGATAACGTGGCAATTGAGGCCCTGGCAGCTTCCGGTGATTGTTTTGAAATGATTGCCAGCAGTCTGGATCAGATTGCGCGTAACTTACGCTACGATGACCCGAACCATACGCAGCTTGAACACCTGATTCGCACCCTATTGTACTTACAACGCCACCACAAAATCATCAAAAAATTTCCACGGCGCTAGCGTACGCTTTAGGACAATCTTCGGCATTCCGCTACCTCTGTTGTATACTCTAATGAGTTATGAACCAAGACCACATCAGAAACTTCTGCATTATTGCACATATTGACCATGGCAAGTCGACACTGGCTGACCGCCTGCTAGAACTCACTGGTACAGTTGCGCTACGCGACATGAAAGCCCAATTGCTCGACCGCATGGATTTGGAGCGCGAAAAGGGCATTACCATTAAACTGGCTCCTGTTCGGATGGAGTATAAGGGTTACGAGCTGAACCTGATTGATACCCCCGGGCACGTCGATTTCTCGTATGAAGTGTCACGGAGTCTTGAGGCCTGCGAAGGTGCTCTCTTAGTGGTGGATGCGTCTCAGGGTATTCAGGCCCAAACGCTAGCCAATGTCTACTTAGCAATGGCTGCCGAGCTGACCATTATCCCGGTTTTGAACAAAATTGATCTGCCCGCAGCGGATGTCGAACGGGTTAGTGCCGAAGTTATTAACCTGTTGGGCTGCAAAAAAGAAGACATCCTGCTCATTTCCGCCAAAACCGGCATTGGTGTCGACCAAGTACTTGAAAAGGTCGTTGAACTTGTGCCTGTTCCCAAGCCAACCACGCAGCCCGAAACTCGGGCGTTAATTTTTGACTCGTACTATGACGATTACCGAGGTGTAATTTTGTACGTACGGGTGTTTGATGGCGAGATTAAGAAAGCGGCGCAGATAAAGATGATCGCTACCGGCGCGAATGGAATTGCATTGGAAGTTGGAGCACTAAAACCAGAAATGACTGCTGGGCAAAGCCTCAAATCGGGCGAAATTGGCTATATTGTTACCAACCTCAAGTCGACCCGTGAAGCCAAGGTAGGTGATACGGTCACGTTATTAGCAAACCCGGCAACAGAGCAATTACCAGGTTACAAAGATGTCCAGCCCTTTGTGTATGCTGGCTTCTTCCCAGAGAGCAATGAATTCTACAACGAACTAAAAGACGCGGTTGAAAAGTTAAGTTTGAGTGATTCGGCGTTGCAGTTTGCGCCCGAAAATTCGCCAGTTCTAGGCTTTGGCGTACGGATTGGCTTTTTGGGTCTGTTGCACATGGACATCGTCCGTGAGCGGTTGGAGCGCGAATATAACTTGGAATTGGTAGTGACGAATCCGTCAACTGATTACCAGGTGAGCATGACGAATGGCGACGAAATTGACATCAAATCTGCCGCCGATTTGCCCGATGTTGCCCAAATTAAAGAAATTCGTGAACCGTGGGTGAACGGTGAGATTATTGTACCTAAAGACTACATTGGTGGGGTTATTCAGCTTATTTCGTCGAAGCGTGGTCTGCAAAAAAATCTGAGCTATGTCGATCTGCGGGCGGTTATCAGTTTCGAAGCACCGCTTGCCAATCTGTTGACTGACTTTTACGACCAACTCAAAAGTATCACTAGTGGTTACGGGAGCTTTAATTACGAATTGGCAGATTACCGAGCCGAAGATTTAGTAAAATTAGACTTTTACGTCGCTGGTGAATGTGTAGGCGCATTGAGTTTAATGGTGCATCGCAGCGAGGCGGCAAGTTTAGGCCGTGAAACAGTGGGCAAACTCAAAGATGTTATTCCACGCCACAACTTCCAAGTGTCATTACAGGCAGCAATTGGCGGCAAGTTCATTGCCCGTGAGGATATTTCGGCCTACCGCAAAGACGTTACAACGGGTCTGTACGGTGGCGACGTGTCACGAAAAAAGAAGGTACTGGCCAAGCAAGCCAAGGGCAAAAAACGTCTCAAACGCTTTGGTAAAGTCGACATCCCAGCTGAAGCTTTTACGGTGATGTTACAGAGGGATTAATACTAGGCAGCCTGCAAAGTTTTGAGGTCGTTGATAATTTGCCCGGCGTGGTCTTTGGGGTCTACGCCCAGGTATTCTTTAGCAATCTCTCCAATAGGGCTGATGATAAACGTATTGCGCTCGGTGCCCATGTATTCGCGGCCCATGAACTTTTTGAGTTTCCAGGAATCATAGGCCTCGATTGCTACGTGCTCCGGGTCGCTCAACAGCGTGAAGTTTAGATCGTATTTATCGATGAATTTTCTATGAGCTTTAACACTATCTTTGCTGATGCCAATAACTTCTGCATTACCAAGTTCGGCGATGACCTCACGGGCGTCACGAAAATTGCAGGCTTCGGTGGTGCAGCCAGGTGTGTCGTCTTTGGGGTAAAAATATAGCACCAGCCATTTTCCGGCGTAATCCTTGAGTGAGCGCTCTGTGCCGTCTTGATCTGCCAATCGAAAGTCTGGTGCTGGTTTCATAAATTTGATTCCCCAATCTGTTATTTTCTGCTATAACTAGTACACTAAGCATACTATGAATGAATTAAAATACATCGACGAATTCCGCAAAATCCTCGCAGACTACACGCTTTCCGACTCGGCAAAGCAGCAGCTTGCCGATACAAATTTACTGTTACTTGTAGGCCCAACTTCCAGCGGCAAGAACACGATTATTAATGAACTGGTCAATAGTGGTGATTACCACTACATCGTTTCAGATACAACCAGAAAACCTCGCATGAATAACGGTATCTTGGAGCAAAATGGTCGAGAATATTGGTTTCGAGCCGAAGAAGATATGCTTACCGATTTGCGGGCTGGTGAATTTCTCGAAGCGGCAGTTATACATAACCAACAAGTTTCAGGTATTAGTATTCGCGAGCTTGCGGCTGCAAATCAACAGCGTAAGATTGCCATCAACGAAGTTGAAACAGTTGGTGCAGACGTCATTCACACCGCTAAGCCCGAAGCGACATTTATTTTTGTGGTACCACCAAGCTTTGAAGAGTGGATTACGCGGATGCGTTTACGCGGTGAACTGCCTGCGGATGAAATTAAAAAGCGCCTGGAAAGCACTCGTAAAGAGTTCGCGGCCGCGTTACAACACGACTATTATCATATTGTGGTTAACGACAATTACATGCTTGCCGCCAAGAAAATTCGCCAAATTACCGAAAATCGGCCTGCTGATCCGGGTACTCAGATGGAGGCTCGATCGTTAGTTGCGCAACTGTTGGCCGACACCGAGCGACATTTGGCCACGGCTGATTATTAAACTTTGGCACTCTTGAGTTTTGAGTGCCAAAAAGGTATAATGCAGGCCATGACAGAGCGACAAAAGCAAATTCTCAGCGCGATTATCGAAGAGTACGCCGAAGTGGCCGTACCGGTGGGCAGTAGTTTGCTCGCCAAAGCATTTAACGTGTCATCAGCCACAATCCGAGCCGAAATGGCAGAGCTGGAGCGCCTTGGTTACATCGCGCAGCCACATACCAGCGCTGGTCGCGTGCCAACCGACAAAGGCTATCGTTTATACGTCAACGCACTGGCCGAAAATGAAGCCGCACCCGAACGCCGTGTCGAAAAAGCCCTGGCAACGCGCGTGCAAGACGGTGGTTTGCCTGAGCGCACCATCCGTAATGCCGTGGACACACTGGTAGACTTAACGCACAATCTTGGCCTGGCGACTATCGGTGATCAGCTGTACATGAGCGGTCTTTCTAATCTATTTGGCCAGCCAGAATTCATTGGCGGTGCGCAAGTACAACAGGTCGCGAGCTTGCTCGATAACCTCGAACCTTGGCTTCGCGAAGCTGCGCCAAATGAACCGCTTAGCGTCTACATTGGCAGTGAAAACCCCATCGGCCGCACCGCCGGTGTCAGTCTTGTTATTAGCCGGTTTAACAGCCCCTTTTCAGATCACAGCTACATCGGTACGCTTGGCCCAACTCGCCAAAGCTATCGTGACGTCATGACACTCGTCCGCCATGCCGGCGAAACTTTGGAGGAAGTATTGTATGCCTAAAAAACCACATATTGACGAAATTCAAGAAGAAAACCCGGAACTTACGCAATTGCAGCAACAAGTTATTGACCTCACAGAGGCGTTGCAGCGCGAGCGAGCGGACGTCATTAATGTTCGCCGCCGCCATGATGAGCAAGTCGCTGGGCTCAAGACTATGATCAAGGCAAATGTTGTTCGTGATCTATTGCCGGTCATTGATAATTTTGAACGTGCTCTCAAACACGTACCTGCGGATTTAGCAAAAAACGACTATATCAAAGGCGTTCAAGGCGTGGTGAAGCAGTTTGAAACGACCCTTGCTGGACTCGGTGTTGAACGTATCAAAACCGTTGATGAACCATTCGACCCCCGTTATCACGAAGCTGTCAGCATGGAAGAAGGTGACGGTACCGAAGAAGTCGTTAGCGAAGAATTACAGGCAGGTTACAAAATTGCCGAAGATGTGATCCGTCACGCCATGGTTCGCGTGACAACAAGGTAGGGCTCGTGGAAGAACTGTGTCCAAATTGTCCGCTGTGGGCGCTTTTAGGAGATCAGGCTTCGCGAACCGTAAGTAGTGTTAGAATGCATCCGCGCGGCAAAGAAGATGGCCCCCGGATTCGCGCCCTGGACTGTGGTAAGGCAGCTATCGAAGCCCTTAGACAGCCTAGACCTGAACGGTGTGAGGCTTTAAGAAAGATCTTGCCAAAACCCCAGCCAGATACAAAACACATCCATAGTTATGCTCGGTGTCCGGAAATAGGCTTAATTGCCGAAGTGCTGGCCAATTTTGAACCCGGATCGTTAGACGTAATCGCTGGCCCGGCGGAAGGCGTTGAAAATATAAATTAGCACTCTTGACTAATGAGTGCCAATTTTTTACAATGGAGGCACAACTAGCACTCCAAGGTACTACCTGCTAATTATTAGACACGAAAGGATTATCATATCAATGGCAAAAATTATTGGAATCGACTTAGGAACAACCAACTCGGCAATGGCTGTAATGCAAGCTGGCAAGCCAGAGATTATCGCCAACTCCGAAGGTAATCGCACAACTCCATCTGTTGTAGCGGTAAATAAGAATGGTGAACGTCTGGTGGGTCAGGTGGCTCGTCGCCAGCAAGTTACCAACAGCGCAAACACGATTTATGAAGTAAAGCGCTTAATTGGCCGCAATTTTAACGACAAAGAAGTCCAGCGCGATCTGAAGCTGATGGGCTACGAAATCATCAAAAGTGGCAACAGTGTAAAGGTCAAAATGGCTGATAAGGAATACAGCCCCGAAGAAATCAGCGCCATGATTTTGAGCAAGCTAAAAGCCGACGCCGAAGCATTCTTGGGCGACACGGTAACGGAAGCTGTTATTACTGTGCCTGCTTACTTTGACGACAGTCAGCGCCAAGCAACCAAAGACGCTGGTAAAATCGCCGGTCTGGAAGTAAAACGTATTATTAACGAACCAACTGCCGCTGCTTTAGCATATGGGCTCGACAAGGACGGCAAAGACGAAAAAATTGCAGTTTATGACCTTGGTGGTGGTACCTTTGACGTCTCCATCTTGGAACTAGGCGATGGCGTTTTCGAAGTAAAGGCAACCAATGGCGATACGCACCTTGGTGGTGCCGATTTCGACCGCGTGCTCGTAAACCACTTTGTTGATGAGTTCAAAAAAGAAAACGGTATCGATATATCCGACGACAAGGCTGCCATGCAGCGCCTTCGTGATGAAGCCGAAAAGGCCAAGATTGAACTGTCGACTGCTCAGGAAATCAACATCAATCTGCCGTTTTTGACAGCTGATGCCGATGGCCCAAAGCACTTCGAGTACAAACTGACCCGTGCTAAGCTCGAACAGCTTGTTGGTGATCTCATCAACAACACTGCAGGACCTTGTGAAAAGGCACTCAAAGATGCTGGCGTCAAGGCTAGCGAAATCAATGCTGTTGTATTGGTTGGTGGCATGACTCGTATGCCTGCCGTTCAGGAAAAAGTAAAGGCAATCTTCGGCAAAGACCCCATGAAGGGTGTTAACCCAGACGAAGTTGTGGCCGTTGGTGCTGCGATTCAGGGCGGCGTACTCCAGGGCGATGTTAAAGATGTGCTGCTCCTTGACGTGACGCCACTTTCCCTTGGTATCGAAACCGAAGGCGGCCTGCGTAATATCTTGATTGAGCGCAACACCACCATCCCAACCAGCAAAAGCCAAGTCTATTCCACGGCTTCTGACAGCCAGCCACAAGTGGAAATCAATGTTCTCCAGGGTGAGCGCGAAATGGCCAATGACAACAAAACGCTTGGCCGCTTTATCCTCGATGGTATCCCACCAGCTCCCCGCGGCGTACCACAAATCGAGGTTACCTTTAACATTGATGCTAACGGTATTCTAAACGTCACTGCAAAGGATAAAGGCTCTGGTAAAGAGCAGAATATTACCATTCAAGGTTCCGGCGGACTAGACAAAGCCGAAGTCGAAAAAATGGCCAAAGACGCCGAAGCTCACGCTGAAGAAGACAAGCAGAAGCGCGAAGCCATTGAATCTCGCAACCTACTCGACAGCGCGATCTACCAAGCCGAAAAGCTCCAAAAAGACAACGCCGAAAAGATTAGTGAAGAAGACAAGAAAGTTCTCGACGAAGCCATCGAAGATGCCAAAAAAGTCGTTTCCGTCGAAGACGCCAGCAAAGACGACCTAGAAAAAGCAGCCAAAGAACTCAGTGACAAACTCATGCCTATTGGCGCAAAACTCTACGAACAGGAAGCCAAAGAAGACGGAAAAGAAAAACCAGCTGAAGATGCCAATGTTGATGACGCCAAAAAAGACGGCCCCATCGAAGGCGAAGTCGTTGACGACAAAAAAGAATAAAGTCGTGTGATAGAGTATGTACATGAATGTGTATATTGATGGCGAGAATTTACGACATCGCCTAGTGAGCGTGTTGCTTAGCGCTGGCCTCATTGCAGATAGTGAAGATCATTTTCATCTTGATATTGTGGGCCTGCTGGCGGGCGCTTTAGGTGAAAAGCCAGAAGCAATTAACTACTACACCACACACATCAAAGTGCCTGAGTTCGAAATACCGCAACGACTGCTTGAACACATCGAAGCGATTCAATCCAGCAGTCACTATTGGGTTGATGAGCTAACGAGCCAGGGAATTAATGTTGTCAAAGCAGGTGAGTTAAAGGTGCGCGAAAGCAGCCCTTGTTACCATTGTGGTAAAAAGACCGAGGTATTGCACGAAAAGGGTGTTGACGTACGTCTGGCGACCGACATGGTACTAGCGGCTGTAAAAGACAAGGTTCCGCACATTGTGGTACTTAGTTCCGATGCCGATATGTTGCCGGCTTTGGAAGTCGTACACCACGCCGGCACAAAGATTACCTACCTATGCTTTGCAGAAGATCTCAATCAGGCAGTTGCTGCCGAAGCAGACGACACGCGTACCTATACTCGTGACGATGTGATTGCTATCTACCAGCAATCTTTGCGGCAATAGTTTGTCCATTGTCGTTTAACCGTGAGTACGTTATATTGCATATAACATGGGCTGGTTTGTATTTCTTGGTTTCATCGGGCTTATTATCTGGTTTTCAAGCCGTTCGAATAATAAACAGACTACACAACAACAGCAAACACAGTGGCAACTGCAACAGCGTAATCAAGAATGGACCAACTTCGTTGCGGCTTACAGGCAGGTAGCAAAGACGCCCGCCGAAAAACGGCTTGTAGAGCAAATGCTACATGACATTAGTTTGCAAGGTCTGGGTGCTGTCTTTGCCGAAGAAGGCTATCCGTCGTCAGATATAGAGGACGCCGCTGTCCAGCAAGATATAACCCAGGATGGTGTAAGCATGCCTGTGATGGCTAATGCTATCCAGGAGCCAAAGAAAACGGTTGATGTACAGCTTGATAATGCGTCACTGCTACTCTATTTTGGTGCCTTCTTGTTTGTGGCATCGGTTGGTTTGTTCATTGCGTTTGGTGGTGCAAGCGGTGCACTACGTACACTGGCTACGTTATTGGTTATGGGTGTTATGTATGGCGCTGGCTTATGGCTATTCAAAAATCGACCAAAACTACAACAAGCTGGCATTGCGTTCACTGGCATTGGTATTGTTATGGCGCCACTGGTTGGCTTGGCGTTTTATAATTACGTTTTTGCTCAAGATCATGCACCTATTGTTTGGTTACTGACATCTGTTTTTTGTCTGACGCTCTACACGCACGCTTTGGTAACGCTCAAAAAGCCGCTTATCAGCTACCTGCTGATTTTTACCTTTTTATCTTTGTTTGAATCGGGTGTGTCGGTGGCGAATGCGCCCATTTACTACTTTGGCTGGGGTTTGGCACTTGTAGGGATTGCTTTGCAGTTGGTTAATCGCTTCAAGGGTTACTGGCCAGAATTGAAAGAATCAACCACGCAGAGTAGCCGAGCTTTTTTGCCGATTTCTCTCCTGAGTGCCGTTGTATTGGTGTCAAGCAGGGGTAGTGGACAGCTGGGTATTTCGTTGTTACTTGCTGCGGCATTTTATGGACTTGAGGCGTACAGTACCAAAAATACAGAGCAAGAATCAAATGCAATCGTTTCGCAGCTAACTGCAATTACTGGCGTTGGTGCGTTAGCCTATGCACTTGGCCATAGCTGGATCGCTGTCGTATTTAGCTTGCTCATACTGAACATCGCACAAGTACTGGTTATGGCACTTGCCAAGGCCCGTGGTGCGTTATGGCGGAACTTTGGCAGCGTGCTGCTCTCGGCAGGCGTGGCTGATGTGTTACTGGCAATTGGCAAGCCGTCGAGTCTACTGATTGCAGCAATTGGTCTCACAGGCATTGCCGTTGCTGTATGGTGGCGCCAACGACGAGCCGATGCGTACGGCGTCGGTGTTTTGGCTTTTATGGCCGTACCCTACATCTACGGGCAGCTACTCAGCAAACCCCGTATAGAAGCGGGGCCGCAGGTAATAGTGGCTATGATTGCTTTGTTGGCAGTACTTGCGGTTTATTTGGTGTCATCAAAAAGAGCAAAATCCGTTACAAATTGGCTTGTGTACGCCGAGCTTTCATATGTACTTGGTGCAGTCAGTGTCACGGTTGCCAGTATTTTTGCCAGTCCTTTGCTTTGTCTTGGTATTGCCCTGGGCCTGGCGCTGACCATGCTTGTGCTGGCAGAGTACGATAAAAACGCCAACTGGGCCAATGCTGCCGCCATAGTTCTGATTATGCCGCTCCTACGAAGCTGGAATGATTTGCCCGTACTACTTGTTGCGACAATCATTGCGTTACTGGTGTCGATTAGTCTGGCTCTGCGTTATCGCCGTGAATTTCTACGTTGGTTGAGCACTGGCTTTTGGTTAGTTTTGCCGGTCGCTTTTGGACGTGGTGTGTTTGGTTCTTCGTGGACGCCCGCCGAGTATGCTTGGTCATATATGGCTGTCATGGCTGGGTTAATTTTGTCACGCGCCATTGCACGGGGTGTGGTGTTGGTTTCAAATAAAATACCACTAACAAGTTACGCCCGTAGCACCAGCTTGTCATACGTAGTGGGCTACATAGCGGCTGCAGTGCTTGCCGTTGGTTTGTCGCTCAATTCGGCTTCCAGTCATGTCTATACGACGGTCATTTTGGCTATATTGATAGCTACGACGTGGTTTTTAAGTGTCACGGTAGAAAAACGTCACGATATCATTGTACTTATACCTGTTTTGGCTCAGGCGACATTACTAAGTTTAATCCGGCCGAATCAATATGGCTTGCGCGAAACAGCTTTTCTCCTTTTTAGTATCGCCCTCGCGACAATTGGCTATGCCTATAGCGAGATGATCCGGCAGCAAAATAGTAAGCATCCGGCGGCCTATTACGCGCAGCAGGCTTCGCTCATTACAGCATTTGTTGCACCATTGGCCGTGTTATTCTTTGATAAAAGTAGCTGGACGATGCCATTTGGCTTGTTGATTGCCGGCATAATGACCTGTGACTATCTGCGCAGCAGCAGTCAAGCAAATCGTGAACTCGCCGGTGCTATTATTACCGCTGCGGTGTTGTGGCTGCTTGGAGTGGCGGGTGTTCATGAGGTTCAGGCGTACATTCACGTCATCATTGCCAACCTTGCCATCTATGCTTATTGGCGAGCAGTTCGTGGTGAGGCAAAAGAATCGGACAATTATCTGATGGCAATGCTTGTCACGGCAACAATTCCGCTTGGTTTACAGGCACTTGGCGGCTCGGCCGGTGGCCTATATGGCTGGTGGCTTTTGATTGAACAGATTGTGTTTATGCTTCTCGGCATGACTATTCATAAGCGTTTTGTAACGCTCTGGGGATTGTATGTGGCAGTGGGTGCGGTGCTGTTCCAGCTGCGGAATCTTGGTTGGGCGGCCTTAACTATTCTTGCCCTGTTTCTTATTGGTTTGGCCGTGTATCAGCTTCAAAAACATGATGATGGCCGGAAGTAACAGCTCGCTGGCACTCTAGGGTCTTTAGTGCTAAAATAAATACTACATTTATGGCAAAGCGCGATTATTACGAAGTATTAGGTGTTAGCAAAGATGCTAGCGCCGATGAAATCAAGAAGGCCTTCCGCAGGTCTGCTGTCGAACACCATCCCGACAGAGGTGGTAACGAGGAAAAATTCAAAGAACTTAACGAAGCCTACGAGGTACTCAAGGACGGTGAAAAACGCAAACGCTACGATCAATTTGGTCATGCCGGCGTTGGCGGTAACGGCGGCGGTTATGAAGGTTTTAATGGCTTCGGTCAGGGTCAGAATGTTAATTTTGACTTTGGCGATCTAGGACTTGGTGACATCTTCAGCAGCTTCTTTGGTGGTGGGGGCGGCGGCCAAGCGCAACATCGTCAGGCTCGCGGTCGTGACGTCGAATCACGTATCGAAATTAGCTTCGAACAGGCGATCTTTGGCACCGAAGTCGACTTGCATCTAAACATCGAGGACACGTGTGAGCACTGTAAGGGTAGTACTGTCGAGCCCGGCTACGAACTAAAAACCTGCGACACTTGCAAAGGCCAGGGCCAAGTCAACACCGTTACACGCACCGTGTTTGGCAACATTCAGCAAGCTGTTATTTGCCCAAAATGTCACGGCAGCGGCAAAATTCCCGAAAAAGTCTGCTCTGTTTGCCACGGCAAAGGCACGCAGGCAAAAAGCCAGCACGTCTCACTTAAAATCCCTGCTGGTATCGACGACGGCGCCACTATCCGACTTCGTGAACACGGCGAAGCCATCGCCAACGGCCCAAAAGGCGATTTATACGTCAACATTCGTGTTAAGCCACACAAACACTTCACTCGCGAAGGCGATCTTATCTTAAGCGAAGAGCATGTCGGCATGATCGATGCCGCCCTCGGTGCGGAAATTGATGTCGAAACCGTGGATGGCCTGGTACGCATGAAGGTTGCCGCCGGTACGCAGTCTGGCTCTGATTTTAAGCTGTCAAACCATGGCGTCCCACACATCAAGGGAGGCAGCCGTGGCGCCCACATTGTAACCATCATCGTCGACACGCCTACCAAGCTAACCAAACAACAAAAAGAACTGCTTGAGCAGTTCAATGCACCCGACCGCAAGCACCGCGGCTTATTCTAAATTTGGCTCCTGATACTCGGTAGATAGAAGAACATTATTGCGCCCGTTCTGCTTGATTTTGTAAAGAGCACCGTCGGCGGCTTCAATTCCTAGATCCAACGAATCTTCCAAGGCATCAGGGTCAATCATCACTTCACTGATGCCGATAGAAATACCGAGCGTAGTCCTACCGTGCAGTTCATTCTTCTTAGTGCCGTCATTAAGCTCGTAGTCTGAAAATAGTATGCCGTTGACAGTTAACTTGAACTCCTCAGCGAACTTGATCATCATATCTGGCGTGCTATCTGGAAAGAAGAAGACGATTTCTTCACCACCGAAGCGACCAACAAGTGGATGTAGCCCGCGTCTTTCAGTATGGCTGTGTTTGCCGGGCCCTTGTTCGCCAGTTATCTCTCTGCCTGCAGCGCCTACTCGCCCAAGTATCATATCTCCTACAAGGTGACCGTAAACATCATTTACTTCTTTGAAGTAATCAACGTCAGCTATCCAGACGAACGGACGAAGGGCATCGGTGCCCCGACGCATGTGTTGAAGCTGTTCCAACACCCCAGCATCCCAGGTTGCGCGGGTCATGATGCCGAAAACGGGGTCTCGTGATAATTCCTGATTTTTTTCAACAAGCTTGCCGTTTTCCCCTCTAGTTAGGGTCTGCCAGTCTTGCACAAAACGGTGGTTCCCTTTAAGATCCTCATAATCATCTTCTAGCTTGCCTAGCCTATCGACAAAATCTAACAACACCTTATTATCAGCTCTAACCTCAGATAGCTTGTCTTCGGCTCTACCCAGACGAACTGCTTCCTGGAGTAGGTATTCGTTGGTGCCCTTTAGGTTATGATTTGTTTCCCTTAGGGTAACGTTTTCATCCAAGATAGAGCGTACAAGACTAAGTACTGATATGGGTGTGTCACTTAGCTGGTCTGCCATAACTTCTGGAGACTGTTGCGAAGGGGGATAAGCGTGTCTTGGTTGATAGGTGTCTGCGTGTGACATGATTAGGTATGATTTTATACTACTTATGCAAATAAGTCAATATTATGCCATTAAAATTATCTCTTGTATACAAATTGCACAAGATAGGTAATAATGTGCTTAACATGAAAAAGCTTACGCATAACGAGCAAGGCTTTATCCCCCTGTTGCTAACCATTTTGGCGATTATTATTGCAGTCATCGTTTTTGCATACCTCCGCGTCGTAAAAGCACAGCGCTAACACTGTCTTGGCGCCTGAATTGCAAAACTAATTAAAATATTCTATAATCTGCACGCATGATTGAAAGAGATGTCGCCATTCTAATGCCTGTTGTTAAGCCGGAAAACTACGAACTGTTCACGTTGCGTTATGAAGGTCTGGCAGATGAACTGGTCCAGCAAGATGTGACTAGTTTTTTCACAGAAGGTCATGCAAGCTATCAAGCCGACGGGCATGCTTTCGTTGATATCTTTGACGTTCGACGCGAGGCAGTTGCGGGGTTCGCAACTGCGTCAGTTGTGCGTGATCTCACGATGCCCAAAGATGATGACCGGCCGCTGTACCTTGATAGTGAGGCACCAACACTTGTCCATCAATGGACCACGAACCGTTTGCTTGCCGACAAATCAAATTTAGTGCGGGCAATAAGTGAGGTACATCCCCTTACGCGAGTCGCACAAGCAGCCGACATCATCGGTACGCTCGATGAAGTTCCTGGTGACCGAGTAGTAGTTAAACCGATCACTGGCGAACGAAGTAAAGACGTGCAGGTGCTTACCAAAAAGCAAGCTGCCACCGCCACCTATAAGCCAGGTGAATATTTAGTACAAGAGTTCATCAATACCGACATTGGGGTTGCTGAATTAGATGTGCAAGGCACTCATAATATCCGAATGATCTCTATTGGCAACACTGTAGTCGGTGCTGTTGCCCGTGTCGGTGGTACTAGCCGTGACATCCTAAAGGACGATGTATACGGAAAGTTTATAGATGTTGATACCATACCGGATAGCATGCACGAAATAGCTATCGCAGTGCATGGAGTGCTACGTACATGGCCGGGCCGTGGCGAGAATGTCATCGCTATTGACGTGATGCGTGGCATCAATGCCGCTGGCAATCAAGTAGACGTCTTGTGTGAAGTAAACCGTCGGCCACAACGTATTAGTCGGCGCGATGCGCTTGATGGGAGAAATCACGATATTATTGGGCTGCTCAGGCTTGGCAAACTATGGGACCAGCACGAAGCGGCATTACTTGCTCGGCAAATAGCGTAGAATAGCAACATGGTGAAACATATAATTGTTATCGGCAGTCGTAAGAGCCAGCAGGGCGAATCAGAAAATCTTGCAGACTATGCAGTGTACTTTCAGAAGGCGCTCATTGGAGAACCAGTGGAAGTTTCGCACGCGCTCTTTGACGACCTTATTATTGATGTTGCGCCGGATAGGTTTGACATTACGCTGGCCACGACCGGTAAGTCACTGGCTGATTTTGCACTTATTATTATCCGTGGCCGCTTGCGTTACGATACCGAGATAGCATATGCACTATCTAGCTTTGCCAAAGAACGCAATATTCCGTCGTTTAACACCTACCTTCGCCACCAATCTTCTTCTAAGCTGACACAAGCACTCCGTTTTCGTGAAATTGGCGTGCCGTTTCCGCGGACTTTGTTGGCTGACCGTGTGCAGGTTGCCGATTTGGTTGCCGCTGGCAAGCTTGAGCTGCCGTTTATCTATAAAGCTGCTGTCGGGGCCCATGGCAATAGTAACTATCTTATACGGACTATCGACCAGCTTGCTAAGCTCGATATTGAGGCGGATAAGAACTTTATCGCACAGCCATTCATTAAAAATAACGGTGACTACCGGATTCTTGTCTGTGGCGATGAATCATTAGTCATTAAGCGGTTGGCAGTCAGCGGTTCACACCTTAATAACACTTCACAGGGCGGCCAGGCTGAACTAGTCGAAGCGCTACCGAACCATATCATTGCTGATGCACACAAAATTGCTCGTGAATTCGGCATGTTAGTTGCCGGCGTTGACGTGTTATGGGACGAGACGAGCGGCGATTACTTCTTCCTTGAAACAAACTCGCAACCTCAAATAAAAACTGGTGCTTTTGTCGAGGAAAAAAACCAACTCGTTGGGCGCTTGTTGCGTAATTTACTTAGTTAACTAGTGTTGAACGGGGCGTGTAAGGTGTGGCACTCATAATGAGCAGCACATTACGGTGTTCGGAACGATCGAACGAATTTCGCTCGGTTTGCGCGTTTTTATTGTGTGTGTCCACCACAAAGGTGCCATCCAGGCTGATTGATCGGCTGCATTCATCATAAATTTTGGCCGACAACTCGCTGTCGTAGTTGCAAATCCGGCAGCATACCAAAAATTCAAGTTTGTTATCGAGATTTACGGTGTCGTAGCTGATACCAATGATTGCTTCCAGTTGCCGTAGCATCTCTTGGTACGTCGCCAAAAATTGCGCTGGAATTATACGTGTGTAGAAGTTTGACTCGCCAATAACGCAATGCGTAAATAAGTATAGCAATAGCTGTGTATGCTGCGCACTTGTGCTGTCGTAGTGCTTTGCAATCTGGAAAAGTCGCGCTGTGTTGAGCTCCTCGTTATTTTTTCTAATTACTCGCTCTAGCAAATAACTATAATTGACGGCGTAGGTAGAAAGAATCGCAAACGCTTCTTCGTCATCAAACAAGTCGTGTTCAAGTTGGGTAAGTTTGGCTTCGCTTATAATCGAAAACAACTGAGTTCGCGCATCAATCCCGTACACCGCTTCCAGGTGTCGCACCCGAAACAGCACAGCGTGGGCACCGTATAGATTTGGGTATTTCTGGAAATATGGCGCACGCAAGTTAAAAGCGTTTTGGCGACCGGTTTGTGGCGTTGCAAAAATATCGCGTAAGATTTTTCCAATCTGTTCCGCAGAGCCATCGCCAGCAATGTAGGTGCGCATATCGCGTAATGTTTGGAATGCTTGTTCGTCGCCACGCCAAGCCGCCATGCGTGTGGCGAAGTGGAATTGTTTATCGTCGTCTAGCTCCTGCTGACGGGTCTTGTAGTATTCAAGAATATTTTCCGCTAAGTCCATAATTAAAATAGTACCATGGGCTAGGCTTTAGAGCACTTTCCGACTCTCCAGGCGGATTCCAGGCTATGCTCTTTACGAGCAATGCTTGTGCCTAGGTTTAGCCTTACGATACGGAAAGTGCTCTAAAGCTGAAGGATCAGTACAGATTCTAGTTGCAAAATTAAACGTATTGTGCCATAATAATAGACATGACAATGCTTACGCTTATTGGTCGTGCTGAGCGCGTGCAATTACCTGATCACGGCGATCAACTTATTCCCGCAAAAATCGACACCGGTGCCGACATGAGTAGTATTTGGGCCACTGGCGTACACGAGAAGGATGGCCAGCTTAGTTTCGTGCTATTTGGCAAAAAAAGTGAATTCTATACCGGTAAAAAGGTAGTGCTAGCCGCTAGTAATTACAAGCTGACGCGGATTGCCAACTCATTTGGTGACAAAGAATTACGCTACGTGGTGCAATTGCGGATTATCGTCAACGGCCGTACTATTAAGGCGGCATTTTCGCTTGCCAATCGGGCCCGAAAAATGTACCCTATCCTCCTTGGCAGGCGACTACTCCATGGCAAATTTGTTGTTGATGTGTCGCAGGGTGAACCATTAATTGCTGCCGAGAAAGCAAGGCTCAAAAAATTACAGCAAGAACTCCGTAAGTCCACAGAAAATGAGGAGTACGCACAATGAAAATCGTTATTTTATCCAAAGGTCCTGCTAATTTTTCGACCAAGCGTCTAAAAGAAGAAGCGCTCAAGCGTGGCCACGAAGTGCGCATTGTGAACTATGCAAAGTGCTACGTAACGTTGGAGCGCGGCATTCCCGTGGTTCGCTACAAGGGTAAAAACCTGTCTGATGTTGATGTTATCATTCCAAGAATTGCCTCCAGCTTAACCAAGTACGGCTCGGCAATTGTGCGCCAGTTTGAAATGCAAAATGTCTTTACGACCACCACTTCAATTGCGCTTGTCCGGTCACGTGACAAATTGCGTAGCATGCAGTTGCTCGCCAAAGCCGGTGTCGGCATCCCAAAAACGGTGTTTGCCCGTGAAACGGCCGACCTAGAAGACGTGCTTGAGCAAGTGGGTGGTGCGCCAGTAATTATCAAGGTTGCTCGTGGCACGCATGGTAATGGTGTGGTACTGGCCGAAACTCGCAAAGCTGCTAAGGCGGTAATGCAAGCCTTTTATGTGGAAGGCGTGAACTTTCTTGTGCAGGAATTTATCGAAGAAAGTGCCGGTACGGATATCCGCGCATTCGTCGTGAACGGTAAAGTCGTTGCCAGTATGAAGCGCCAGAGTTTAGATGATGATTTCCGTTCGAATTTGCACCAGGGCGGTCAGGGTACGTCGATCAAATTAACTGATGAAGAGCGTAGAACTGCTCAAAAAGCAGCCAAGGCTATGGGCCTACCAGTTTGTGGTGTGGATATGATGCGCTCAGCTCGTGGACCACTGGTGCTGGAAGTTAATTCGAGCCCAGGCTTCGGGATTGAGACTGTTACAGGCCACAACGTTGGCGAAAAGATCATTGAATACATCGAGCAGACGGCCAAAGCTGGACGACGCAAAGACAAAATCGGCGCCTAAGACACACTCAGAGCGACACATTTTGCCCCAACTACACTATTTTGTGCAGGTTCTCAACCGGTGGTATGAGCGTGGTATCATGGACATATGATGCCTATGGTTATTCTTGCTGGGCTGGTTGGCGGGCCGGTTGTGCTGTTGTTTCTATTGCGGGTAAACGCGGCACTGGTGTTTCTGAGCCTTTGTTTGGGAGATGTGCTGGTGCAGTTTGTGGGTCGTGATGCGGTGACAATCGTGTCTGGTGCCAGTGTTGGCGTGCACACCACAGCCAGTCTTATACGGTTGGTTTTGCTGCTCGCACCGGCTGCGCTGACGACTGTATTAATGATTAGAACGGTGAGTGGCCATGGTCGAATACTCAATATTCTACCTGCGGCGGGAACCGGACTGCTGCTGGCCCTATTGGTTGTTCCGCAATTATCAGCCGGCTTGGCTGCTAGTATTTTACGCTCAAGTGCGTGGCAAAATATGCTGTCGTTTCAGTCTGGTACTGTCGCGCTGAGCGCGGTTATTTGTCTGTTTTTCTTATGGTTGCAGCGCCCAAAACGTGGCAGCAAAAAAGAAGGGAAACACAAGGAATGATACACTCGGTAATTTTTGACTGGAAGCAGACGCTCTATAGTCCAGAGCGCCGGGAACTGAACGAAGGTGCAAAAGATTTGCTTGATTATTTGGCGGGCAAAATAATCCCGCTGTATCTTATTGGCAAGGGTGGCCAAGAAATGCACGACGAGGTTGATCGGCTCGATGTGCGGCGCTATTTTACGGAGATTTTCTTTGCCGAAGGCGATAAAAATCCCGAAGATTTCAAAAAATGTATCGATGAAGCAAATCCGTCCAGCAGCTTTGTGATTGGCGACAGGACGCGCGGCGAGATCGAGATAGGCAACAGCCTGGGTGCGACGACTATCTGGTTGCAGGTAGGCAAATTTTCGCAAGAGTTACCAGAGTCCGACGCCCAAAAACCGATGTTTACGGTGCATGGTCTACATGAGGCCCAAGCTATCCTGATGCAATCTCAGATCTAGCGTCCATGTATTAGCAAGGAGAAGCTTGCATAAACAGGGGTAATTTGCTACAGTTTTCTGGAGTTACTTCGTAAATTCTTGGTCGTAGCTAACGACGTGGACCCGTAGCTCAGTAGGTTAGAGCAGTGGACTTTTAATCCACGTGTCGTGGGTTCGAATCCCACCGGGTCCTCCAAGATGAACCAAACAGATTAGACTATGCGTCGCCATACTGGCGGCGATTTAGTTTATAGAGGTAAAAATTATAAACAGTTATACTGGTATCAATATGATGACTCTACCTAAATTTGATAACCCCGACGTTACAACTGAAGAGCTACTCACAGAACAAGTACGACTGCATACGCAAGCAGATAAAATGCTAAAGGAAACTGGCATTATGGATATATTTGCGAAATATGGTGAAGTTTCACCTATTGGCGGTAGCTACGACTATGGATTGATGGTGTACCCAGATTTAGACATGGATATTATGTCAGACCAACTCAGCAAAAATGATTTTGTCAGCCTAGCTAGTGACTTGCTCTCCTCAAACTTTATTAGGAAAGTGTCGTCTGTCGACAATGTTACATTTACTGGAACCAGACCAGGTATGCCTAAGGGCTATTGGCTTGGTATAGAGATACCGTTTGAGGGTGATAAGTGGGGTATTGATTTGTGGCTTCAAACGCACGAATGGGCGAGTAAGTTTGATGAAGATTTTGATGACTACAAGGCTAAATTATCTGGTATAAACCAAGAGCAGATAGCTGCAATTTTATCCATTAAGTACCATTTAATTAGATTGGGCAAGTACGGTAAAAATGATTTTATGTCGTTTAACGTGTATGATGCTGTACTAGATAAGAACGTCCTTTCGTTAGAAGATTTTCTCAGTGCTTCCACTGATTAATGCCTAAGGTATAAACACTACAGGGAATTGCGTGCTAGCCTCGCCCCTCGTTTTCTTATCTGGTACTGCCCGAATCTGCTATCCAGTAAACCTCGCCAACGGATTAACTCATCAATCAGGGTTATAAACTCAGGGGACGGTGAACCTCCATTTGAGTAAACTAGAGCCTTCCGAGGCTCTTTTTTCATGGCTCTATCTCTGCAAATCAACAAAATGTAGGGTGTAAATTTACTCAAAACCAAGCTTCATTAGCGAGCGTGTATTTTGTTTTACCCCTGGCAGATTACTGCATTCTATTATTGACATGTAGTATCTTTGAAAGTACAGTATAGAGTACTATGAATGTTACAACTATCTCAAAGTTTCGTAAAGACGCTAAGAATTATTTTGACCAGGTTATAGATGATCAGGATACTTTACTAATTACACGTAATGACGGCCAGGCCTTGGTATTGATGACACTAGATGACTTTAATTCAAAGGTAGAAACGGATTATTTAAATAGCAGTAAAGCTAACAGAAAACATCTGGAAAGGTCTATTGCCCAAGCTAAAGCAGGCAAATTCGAGAGACATAAGCTAACAGAAGTTTAAATGTCTGAACGAAAAGTTTCTTTCACGCAAGGTGGATGGGAGGAGTACCAATACTGGCTAGGCCAGGATAAGAAAACTCTCAAAAAAATTAACAAACTTATTGATGAAGCTTGTAGAACACCGTTTACCGGCTCTGGTAAACCTGAGCCATTAAAAGAAAACTACGTAGGTTATTGGTCTAGACGCATTGATAAACAACATAGATTGATATATCCAGTATCTGACTCCGACATTACTGTAGTTGGCTGTAGATTCCATTATTAAACTTGGAGTTTTGAAACATGCCATCAGGTATAAGCAGTATAAAGGGCTTCTCGATCGGAGGGGCCTTTTTTTCTTGGTATACTAACTTGGTGCCCAAAAGACCTAGGTATAAGAAAGTCCTACGTCTATCCGTGCTGGTGGGTTCGGGTCTGCTGTGCTTTGTTATCATTGCATTCTTCATATTAGTCGCTTGGTCTTTTGTGACACCGTCATCACCGGTGAAAGGGCATAACGACCAATATTTCTATAACCTAACGACTTCAATGCAAGCGGACTATCAAGCTCAAGGAGCGATACTCGGGTTAGATACAGGCCTTCAGCCGTCCAAAACCTGCGCGCACGAAGTCCACGGTGGCCCTGCGTTCGGTGAAGCCACGCTTTTCGAGTGTCATATAAGTGTGACTGCCAAAATTACCGACCCACAGGCGGTTGCTGCAGCTAAAAATCTCGTATCTTCTCTGAAACCTGTGCTTAAGCGGGAAGGTTTTCAAATTGATGATCCAGAACAAGTTAGCTGGCCCTCAGGCGGAAGAACAGCATTGCTTTGGGCAACGATCAATGGTGATATTGGTAGCTTGTGTACAACAGAAATTGATACGGTTGCTAACTATGATGGCTACGGGAATAAGGAGTTAGAATACAGTTTAAGCTGTAGTGACGCAACACTAGATACGCCGCCTGAGTTCACGTATACCCAGTAGAGCTTCTCACGATAGACTAATTTATTAGACGTGCAGTACGCTTAATTATAGAAAAACAGGGGCGAACAGCGTACAATCACTCTTGATGTGGTGGCCGAGAACAGGCCATAGCTCGCAAGGCTATGTACGCTAAGGAAGTGAGGGTCTATGCAACCAATGAGTAACTACGAAGATCGGCCAAGAGTTGGAATTGGGCTGTTGATTGTTCGAGGGAATAAGATCTTGTTGGGGAAGCGCAAAAATGCGCACGGGGAAGGAGAATATGGATCGGTTGGTGGGCATATGGAATACATGGAATCGTTTGAATCATGCATTCTGCGTGAAATGGCCGAAGAAGCTGGGAATGATTTGAAGATCAAGAATTTACGATTTCTATGTCTGGATAATGAAAAGTCCTATGCACCAAAGCATTATGTGGACATAGGAATGGTTACTGAATGGGAATCGGGTGAGCCAAAAGTTACCGAACCAGACAAGCTGGAAAGCTGGGGCTGGTACGATATCGATAATTTACCGGAGCCACTGTTTATGATCGGTAGGTACGTAGATGCTTACAAAACCGGCAAAAATTTTTACGATTCGTAGTTTTCGATTATAGTAATTGCCATGTCAAAAACGATTTTGTATATGGAAATATCCAAAGATGGATTTATTGCTGGAAAAAACGACGAGACTCCTTGGACTGATGATGCTTGGCAAGCGTTCCAAAAGTTTGTGCGTACATGTGACGCCGTTTTAGTTGGAAGGCGAACATATGAAATCATGCGCCAAGAAGATGACTTTATGGACGATGTGCGTTACATTGTTGTCACCGAGGACGAATCGCTTGATACGTTGGATTATCCCAAATTGAGCATCAAATCAAAAGCCGACATGCCGGATGTTGAACGGCTGGGAATTATTGGTGGCGGGGAATTGAACGGTCGCTTGGCGGAATTGGGTGTGATTGACGAAATGATTCTGGATATTGAACCGGTGACACTGGGCGAAGGCATTCGGCTTTTTGGTACGCACGAAGTGCCGCTCAAGCTAGAGCTGTTGGCGTCGAACAAGATTGGTAAGGCAACAGTGCAGCGACATTACAAAATTCTTGATACCGATACAGAAGATTAAACAGTAACATTTTTTCGTTAATTTCCCGATAATGTGCGTTGGTTAGAATGATGATGCTATGCTTTAGAAGCAGACAAAACATCGAAAACATGGTAAGCTAACAGATAAGAATCATAAGCAGGAGCTACAAGTTGAGCGGTCACTCCAAATGGTCAACAATCAAACGTGAAAAAGGTGCCAAAGACGCAGCTCGCGGCGCAGTGTTCACAAAATTAGGTAACGCTATCGCTATGGCAGCGCGCAGTGGTGCTGACCCAGAAATGAACTTCACGCTGCGGCTGGCCATCGACAAAGCCAAAGCTGCCAACATGCCATCGGCTAATATTCAACGGGCGCTCGATCGCATTAAAGATAAAAACGCCGCTCAATTGATAGAAAATCTCTATGAAGGTTACGGTCCTGGTGGCGTGGCAATATTGGTTGAAGTTGCCACGGATAACATTAATCGTACCTATCCAGAAGTAAAATTGGCCTTTAGTAAGCACGGTGGTAGCATCGCCGAAAAAGGGGCGGTTGCCTTCCAGTTTGATCACAAAGGAGCAATACGCGTGAACGCTACGGGCGATGACCTTATGTTGCAAGCACTGGATGCTGGTGCCGAAGACGTACAAGAAGAAGGTGATGAATCCGTCATTTATACTGCGGCAACCGATCTAGCAAAAGTCCGCGACGCCCTGCGCACGGCCGGATTGGACATTACCGAAGCCGAACTAACCTACGTGCCAAATAACACCGTAGAAGTCACCGAAGCTGATACCGCGGGTAAAATCATGCGGCTGATGGACGCTCTCGATGCTATAGATGATGTCACCAACACCCACGTTAACTTCGAGATTCCCGAAGAATTGCTCTAAAACTATGAACTACAACAGCGAACTCGCTTTTGCAAAGGCTTTGGCGCTCGATGCTGGTAAGATTATGCAGCGTTATTTTCGAGCCGAAGATATTGCTACGGAATTCAAAAAAGATAATACCCCATTAACAGTTGCGGACACCACAATCAACAGCTTGGTTTTAAAAAAGGTTGCCGAAAGCTTCCCAGACTACGGTGTTATTGGTGAAGAAGAGAGTTTTGAACCAACACGAGATTTTGTGTGGGTGGTTGACCCAATTGATGGCACGATGCCGTTTAGTCTAGGGGTTCCCATTAGCACGTTTTCGCTCGCTTTAGTAGACAGGTTGGACGGACAACCGATCGTGGCAGTCACCTATGATCCGTTTTTAGACAACATGTATACGGCCGTGAAGGGCGAAGGTGCATTCCTAAATGGAAAGGCAATAAAAACGTCTGAAAAAACTGATTTTGCGCGGAACGTGGTGGCGATTGTTGGCGGACTTCGTAGCGATGAAGAGGGCTATTACAAGCCTGGTGTGGCGTCTGATTTCATTCGTGATCACGACGGTAGGTATTTTTCGTTTGTTTCGCACGTGTATGCTTCGAACCTGGTTGCATCCGGAGAACTGCTTGCGGCTGTGCTTGGCTATGGGTCACCATGGGATTCGGCGGCGGTATGCTTGTTGGTGCAAGAAGCGGGCGGTATTGTAACTGATGTATTGGGTAAGACACGGCGCTACGACGAGTTTGCGGCAGGCTGTTTGTTGTCGGCAAATCTGGTGGTACACGAAAAAATGTTGCAAGCACTGCAGGGTGCTAGACCATGAGGATTTTGGGGATTGACCCTGGTACGGGCATCCTTGGTTTTGGCGTTATTGAGGCGGATCATGGCAAGGCGCAATTAGTGGATGCGGGGGTGATTCGCACGCCAGTGCACGAAGACGATGCGGTGCGGTTGCAGACTATTTTTGAGGAATTAACAGATATAATTGTGGCCACCAAGCCAACGGTTATGTCGGTTGAAAAACTATTTTTTGCACGGAATGTTACCACTGCCATGACGGTTTCACAAGCTCGTGGTGTGGTGCTGCTTTGTGGCAAGCAAGCTGGGATGGAAATTTATGAATACACGCCAATGCAAATAAAAATGGCGGTCACGGGCTACGGCAAGGCCGAAAAAAAGCAAATTCAGGAAATGGTTCGCGTGATTTTGGGCCTAGACGAAGTGCCAAAACCAGATGACTGTGCAGACGCACTGGCTGCGGCGCTTACCTGCTCGATGACGCTTCGCTAAAAAAGACTTAAAATAGATGATGTAAACGGTCGGAGATGGTTGTTTTTTCCATCTGGCCAGAACAGCTCATTGGATCCGGTGTGACATCATAATGGTGCGCTGTTGCTGGCACGGATTTGTATTCTGTTTTGACAGTGGCAGCATCGATATTGCCATAGCTAATGAGCATACGATCTTGATCGCGAATAACCATGTTTGTAATCGGTGACAAGTCGGTTAAATCTTGATTGTTGAGTACGATGTGCAGTTTGTTGGTGTCACTGGTGAGGTACATGGTGTCGTCATCAGTTTCTAGAAAGTTTGGTCCAATATACCAGCCGAGGTTTTCAAAGAATTGTCCCCAGGTAACCGCATGATCGTGGACGTGAATAACGGAGTTTATGTTGTCGTGCATGTGTGCTCGCTGTGCTGGTTGAATGGTGCCGTGCACGGTGCAGGCCGCAACTTCTTGGTAATATTGCGGGCCCTTGAATTCTTCGCGTTGGCCGTTAATGTAGACGGCAAAATTGGCGTGATAATGTACAACGTCGGGTTTATAGGTAACAAATCGAACACCTAAAATTATCAATGCGCCAAGCACCGCACCGCTTGCAAACAAAAACCACTTTGACTTTGCAAATCCCAGATGTCGCATACGTCTAGTATAACTTGTCTGACCGGTATGTGCGATAATGGGCGATATGATAGCAACACTTTCTGGCAGGGTTTCTGAAAAAATCAGTGCATTGCTGGTGTTAGACGTGCACGGCATGGGCTATGGGTTGCAGGTGACGGCCGAAGATTTTGGCCGACTAAACACCGGTGAATCCGCAAAATTGTACGTCCACGAGCATATTCGTGAACAATCGTATGATTTATTTGGATTTGTACAGCTGGATACAAAGAACTTGTTTGAGCAGCTGCTAAACGTAAAAAATGTTGGTCCAAAAGTAGCGCTCGCGGTGCTCGACATTGGTAATGCTGCGGCTGTTCGTGGCGCAATTGCCGCCGGTGACGTGAAGCTATTACAAAGTGCAAAAGGTGTGGGCAAGCGAGCCGCTGAGCAAATCGTCGTGGAACTCCGCGACAAAGTAGGCGCCATTGCTAGTGACGCTGCCGAAGGCATCGTGAGTCGCCCAGGTATTAACACGCAGGACGAGGCGGCCCAAGCACTGATGTCACTTGGCTATAGCCCACAAGACGCCATGCTGGCTCTGCAGAACATCGACCCAGACCTCCCAGTCGAAGAACGAATTAGACTAGCATTAAAAGGATAAATTGATGACACCAAGCACCAAGCTTAATGATAGTAGGGAAATTCCTCAAGTTGGTTTAGGCCTTTGGAAGGTTACTGATAAAACTGCGTTTGATCGGGCTTTTACTGCGGCTCTCGATGCTGGCTATCGGCATTTTGATACGGCGCAAGTGTACGGTAACGAGGCTTGGCTAGGTGAGGCAGTTGCACATGCTGGTCTTGCACGCGAAAAGTTTTGGCTTACCACCAAGCTAAGTGCCAATACCATGGTAATCGGCAAAGCGGCACAAACCATTCCTGAATCATTACGAAAACTACAAACTGATTATGTTGATCTGCTGTTAATTCATTTTCCAGTACCGATCGCTCGTAAATCAGCTTGGAAGTTACTGGAAAAACTGCAGGCTGATGGTACCGCTCGCTCAATTGGTGTAAGCAACTATGGTATTCATCATCTAGAGCACATGCGTCGCTATGCAAAAATTGTGCCAGCCGTTAATCAGATAGAGATGCATATATTTTTGCAGCGGCCGGAACTTATGCAGTATTGTCATGATAACGGTATTGCAGTTGAAGCGTATTCACCCTTGGCCCATGCAACCGATACGTCTAATCCGGTTATACAAGCTATTGCCACCAAACATCACAAAAGCTATGCCCAGATTATGCTTCGATGGTGTATACAACAGGGCGCAATTGTACTGCCTAAATCGGTTACACCAACTCGGATACGCGAAAACATGCAGTTATTTGACTTTGAACTTGACGATGACGACATGGCAAAACTACAAACACTAAACCGCAATTTATATACCTGTCGTCCAACTATGCCTGCTCGGTTCATACCCTAACACGACCACCAAGCGTAAGGAGAACTGCTATACTATTTGAGTAATAAGTGACGAACTTGTAGTCATACCCCGAAAGGATGGTTGTGCAAAAGCTAAAACTTTCAAACGGTACGGAAATTCCCCAACTTGGCTTCGGGCTTTGGATGATTAAAGACGAGCGAGTTTGTAATGAGGCCGTTGCAGCGGCACTTGAAGCTGGCTATCGGCATTTTGATACGGCGCAGATTTATACAAACGAGCCTTTCTTGGGCGCTGCTCTTAAGGCAGCGAATGTCCCACGCGAAGAGCTATTTATAACAACAAAAATCTGGAATGAAAATATGTTTTGGGATGATCTGATTCCTAGTTTTGAACAGTCGTTGACCAACTTACAGACAGATTACGTTGATTTGCTTTTGCTGCATTTTCCGGTAACCGAACTCCGCGAACCAGCATGGCACAGAATGCAGGATATCTACAAATCTGGTCGTGCAAAGGCTATCGGCGTCAGCAATTACACGATTAGGCATCTGCAAGAATTACTAGAGAAGTGCGATATTAAACCAACGGTCAATCAAGTTGAACTCCATGTTTATTTGCAGCAACCGGAACTCCTAGAGTTTTGTAAGCAGCACGATATTCTTGTCGAAGCCTATTCACCCCTAGCACATGGCTACGATTTTACGAACGAGGTTTTGCAAGATGTCGCAAGAAAACATAGTAAATCTGTTGGGCAAGTTATGATTCGTTGGTGTATCCAAGTCGGCACCGTTCCCTTGCCAAAATCCACTCACAAAGAACGTATTCAAGAGAATATTGATGTTTTTGATTTTGTACTTGATGACGAAGACATGCAAAAGCTTGCGAGCTTAGAGCGTGATCTGCGCACCTGCTGGAGTCCCGTCCACGTTCCGTAGTGTGACATAATGGCTATATGATTGAGCGTATTGTTGGCCCTGCGCCAAAAACTGACGATCCGGTTGAGGAGGAGTTTGAAATCAAACTTCGGCCGCATGATTTTGCTAATTACATCGGTCAAGATCGATTAAAGCAAAATTTGCAGCTAGCAATTCAGGCTGCCAAGAAACGTGGTGAACCATTAGATCACGTATTGTTGTATGGCCCTCCTGGGCTAGGTAAGACTACTATGGCCAGTGTCTTGGCGAACGAAATGGGCGCCCAGATCCGGATTACCAGCGGGCCAGCCATTGAACGGGCTGGTGACCTGGCTAGTTTGCTCACTAACTTGCAGGACGGTGACATCTTATTTATTGATGAAATCCACCGTCTGCACCGGACAGTCGAGGAAGTACTCTACAGTGCCATGGAAGATTTTAAGCTGGATATTATGCTTGGCAAAGGACCATCGGCACGCAGTATGCGGCTTGATTTGCCGCATTTTACCTTGATTGGTGCTACCACGCGTACCGGAGCGCTTGCTGCGCCACTGCGTGACCGCTTTGGGCATATTCACCGGCTGGAGTTTTATACGCCGGAACAAGTTGAGCAGATTATTGTGCGGACGGCAGGTATTTTGGGTATTAAGATTGATAAACCAGGCGCAGGGCTACTGGCCGAGCGTGCCCGTTTGACCCCACGGATTGCCAACCGGCTTTTAAAGCGAGTACGCGACTATGCCGATGTGAATGGTGACGGCATTATCGACACCGTTATCAGCACCAGGGCATTGCAGCTACTCGAAATAGACGAGCTAGGGCTTGATCCAGCCGATCGTATGTTGCTGCTGGCCATCATCGAAAATTATAATGGTGGACCTGTTGGCGTTGAGACACTAGCGGCCCTAACTGCCGAGGAGCGTTCAACAATCGAAGATTTTATCGAACCGTACTTAATGCAGATTGGTTTGTTGGAACGTACCCCTCGTGGTCGAAAAGTCACCGATAAGACCTACAAACACCTTGGCAAACCCATGCCCACAGATAATAGGGACGGTGGGAACAATGTCCAGGCAACCCTGGTATAATAGAACAATATGAGTCCACAAGAAGACGAAAAGCTCCAGCACGTCGATAACCCACTCGCAGTGATGGCTCCGGGTGAGCGTGTGTTATGTCACATCGAGCGTCATCCATTTGGCCTGATTGGCGTCTACTTTATCGCTGCACTTCTGCTAGTGTTACTGTTTGCGGGTGTTGGCATTTTGCCCCATTACGTGACAAGTTTAACAACCCAGGATAAGTTGTACGCATTTGCCGGTGCGACATTGTTGGCTGTTGTTGTGCTTTTATACGTGTATGTCACGGTGATTATCTACAAGGGGAATCGTTGGATCGTTACCGATGACAGTATTACCCAGATTACCCAAACTGGGTTATTCCAAAAGCAGAGCAGCCAGCTTAGCCTAGAGAATCTTGAAGATGTCACCTTTGAACAGGGTAATATGCTGCAGTCAATGATTGGTTTTGGTACCTTACATGTTGAAACGGCCGGCGAACATTCTAAATTTGTCTTTCCGTACTGCCCCAATCCTAATAAATATGCCAAAGAAATTATCCAGGCCCACGAAGATTTTATGGCTGAGCATTACCAGCAAGCGAGTGCCGCGCCACCCTCGACGCCAACGTTAAACCAGCAATATCCGCAGGCGTATGTTCCGCCACAAGCAACAACGCCAGTGCCACCACCGCCGTCAAACGATGGCCCAAACGATCAGTACTAACGTTCTACTCTTTTTACTCTTGGAACGGATTGCTACGAGCTTGGTCGAACAGCGACTGCACGCTGACGCTGTTATCTTGCAGATTTTGCAATTGTGTTAGCACGGAGGGATCAATCCGGGGAACTTTGGCAGTTGTGCTTTGGGTTGCGACATCGCTTGCCGCAGGCTCCACCTTATTGAGTACTTGCACACGATAAACCAAGAAGCCGTAGAGCAAGACAAGGAATAGCCCAAACAATACGGGCAAATAGCGCTTGATTTGCGCAACTAAGTCGGCTAGTTTGGTGGGTAAGTTTTTCATATCTTTCATGGTCGGATAAACTCGTTGATTATTAGTGTAAAAGCAACTTTGCTGGGGTCTTGTGAATCTGGCTGAAGGGTGATGCTAGATACTTGTGCAGTTCGGCGATTTTGCTCAAGCTTGCCCAGAAAAGTGACGAACTGGTTGTAGGTTACTGGCGTATCGTTTGATTCCTGGATGGTAATTTCTAGTTGATAAACACCACCGCTGACGCCTTTTACAGGGGTAAGTTGTGTGAGCTTGCTGTTGCTGGTATTTGTTTTGCTTGTGCCGGTAAGCCCACCTAGCGTTGACTGTGGAAAGGTAATTGAACTCAATTGCGAGATGCCGCTGTCGCTAGCCAGATTAGTGATTTCGCGGACTGCTTCGGCTTGATCTTTATCTTGGGGCACGATGATCTTGGCGATCTTTTCTAGCTCGCTGTACTGGGCAACCTGTTTTTTGGCCTTAATGAGTTCGGTTTGTTGTGCTGCTAGAACCTGGCTCTGTAATTTCAGACTCACCAGCTTGTCGGACTTTGTCTGCAGCAGGTTATTAACGCCATACGCACCGCCAATTAAGCCCAAGAATAGCAGGCCAATGAGGCCTAGGAGCATGTAATATACACGTTTGCTGGTCATGGCTAAGACCCCTTCGTGTTAATAAATAGATACGGATTGCTTTGGGCAAACAAAGCTCGAACCTGAATAGTGCAAGGATACTTTGGGTTCACCGGACTAGCGGCGCAGGCAATGCTAATAATGTCGGCCTTTGAAAAGATCTTATTAGCTGGATCTTGCAGATTTAATTGTACTTGGGTGGCGGTTGTATAGTCGGCCGTGGCCGCAGTGATGTCGATTGCACCAGCCGTCTGACTGATTTCCAGATTGGTAAGGATGGCTTTTGATGGAATAACTGTAGCAATCTGATTTAGGAGCTTAGAAAACAACACTTCCTTTGACAATACCTGCACTACTAGCTTAAAGTCGGTAGTAATTTCTTTGACTTGGGCTTCGGTGCCTTTTAGATTTTGCTTGTTCAGGTCGGCAGTGGCAACGCTTACTTTGTTTGCGTAGTCGTCGTTGGATTTTTGCATGGTTAGTAGCCCATACGTTGCAATCAGGCCTAGCCCAACCAAGGCGACTAGGCATGCCGATACCCAGCGCAGTAGCGAGCTGTTTCGTAGTCCGTAGCGATAATCTTCTTTGATTGCTGGTGGTAGCAGGTTGATCATGGTGCCAGCACGTCCTTTGGTGTGATGAGCGACAAGCCGGCAGCTGTTGCGTACATTGGCTTGTCGGCTGCAGACGGTGCTTGCAGGCCTGTGTCGTTGAAGTATTGCCATGGCTCACAGTGGCGAACAGACAGACGCAAAGCGGCGGTGAGATATTCTGTTAAGCCTGGCATGTTTGCGCCACCGCCAAGAATGATTGCCTGGATAATTGGCCGATCACTGCCGTAGCGTTCTTCATAATAACGGATCATGCGCCGAATCTCACGGACGATTTGTTCGAGCGTTGGTTCGAGCGCCTGGCGGATTTCGGTCTGTTTTTTGCTGAGGCCCAGGCCGTACTTGTTTTTGATGATATTGGCTTCGGTTTGGGTGACACCGAGTTTATTTTTGATTGAGGCAGTAAACACGCTGCCCCCACCTTGGACAGTGCCCGTTACCAAGACATTTTTGTCGAAGATACTAATATCTGATGATAATGAACCAAAGTCGATAATGACGCTGGCGCCATCGTTTTGCTTATCACGGCTAAATAGGCGCGAGCCGCCGCCAAGCGTTGTTTCGATGAGCATCACTTCGAGTCCTAGCAACTCGGCAAGCGTCAGGTATGAGTCAACAATCTTGCGTGGTACGGCAACGGCAAATACTTCGGTGGCGTCTTTTTCGGCTCGAATAACGCTGTAGTCAAGGTACAGTTCGTCGAGTGGCACGGGCACGTATTGCTCGGCTTCGAGCTGAACGGCATCGGCTAGTTCTTTTGGTTTGAGTCCTGGCAAGCTGATTGCCCTGGTAAAGGTACGGTAGGCAGGGATGGCCATGGCAACCCGCCGAGTGGTAATGTCGCCGATTAGACCATTTTTAAACAGTTCAAGCAGAGACTCAGCAATAACCTCAGGCCTAGTCACCACACCGTTATCGACGGCACTTCGGTCAAATTTTGCCGTGCCGTAGCCAACAATTCTTGGACTGTGTGAATCCAGGCTGCTTGCTTCAAGCTGCATTACTTTTAACGAGCCATTGCCAATATCGAGCCCAAACAGAGGCTTGTTTTTAAAGAAATAGGTTTTATTTGTGCTGCCCACCATCACTTGCTGCTTGCCCTTATATACCTATGAGTATAGCAGAAACTGCTTTTGTTTTAATGAAAACACCCGGAGTTAACTCCGGGTGTTTTTGTATTGTCAGAACGAAGCTTTAGTTCAAGCTGGTGTAGACAATATCGGCGCCGCCGCCTTCTTGCTTGGCAGTTAGGGTGTACTTTGTACAGTCGTTACTACCAGTGTCGTCACAGGCTGTGCCGGCATCGTTGGTAGGAGCGTAAGAGTACTGGTTGACAGTTGGGCTACTCGCGAGTGCGTAGTTGCCAGCTGCTGCCTTTGGATCGCGCAATGCTTCCTTATCAAGACCCTTCATGTTGGCTTGGATAAAGGTTACGTTGCTAGCACTAGTGCTACCAAGATCAGCGGTTGATGGGTAGCGACCATTTTCGGCCGTGTACGCTTCGAGCTGGCCTTGAAGGGCCTTAAGATCTGTTTGACGCTCGGTGTTACGAGCTTTTTGTTGGATACCGTTGTAGGTAGTGATGACTAAGCCAGCCAAGATACCAATAACGACAATCACGATTAAAAGTTCCACAATGGTGAAACCGCGATTTTCTTTTTTAAGTGAGATCATAAGGACCCACCCTCCTTAAAAATTTGTTAATTTGTTAAGACCTTCTTTGCAGATGCTGTCATCCGTAGTTAAAGTATCTGCCACTGATTATAGCCATAAGCGTAACGGCGTCAAGCTTAATTCCCATTGCCAATGTTCTTTGACAGTGATGCAATTGGGCCCATGACACTCGCCGCAATCAGCCCAACTGCTGCGCCAAGAAAAATAATCATGATCGGCTCAATAATTGCGGCGAGCCCGTCAATTAAAACACTCACCTCTTCTTCGTAAAAATCGGCTACTTTAACCAGCACGGTATCAATCTGTCCGGTTTCTTCACCAACGGCAAGCATCTGTGCCACGATTGGTGGAAAATGGTCACTTTGGCTAATTGGCTCGCTCAGCTGTTTACCGTTTCGTACTTGCGCGGCTGCGTCTTTTAGTTCCTTTTCGATTACTTTATTACCGATGGCACCACCAGTAACCGATAATGCATCGAGTACGCTGACCCCCGATGACATTAACGACGCAAAGGTTCGCGAAAAACGTGCGATGGCGATCTTTAGAATAATAGTTTTGATAATCGGTGTGCGAAGTAACATGCCGTGAAACCAATATTTGCCCTTCGGTGTCTGAATATAACGCCGAAAGTAGAAGGCGGCAACAAAGATAACCAGCACGATAAATACCAAGTTTGGTAGTTTTCCGATCAATGGAACACTAGCAATGCCCGGAACGGCCTGAATAATACTGGCGTGCACGCAGAAGTTACTGATATTTAAAAGCACTTGTGTATATATGGGGAGTTTGGCATTTGGGCCGCCGAGCGACAGCAAAATACTACCGATCTTTGGTACAATAAACAGCATGATGCCAAAGAAGGCGATAACAGTTACCGTCAGGATGACGATTGGATACATCATGGCACTTTTAATCTTCTTGCGGATGCTGGCGTCTTGTTCGACTTGGACAGCTAAACGCTTTAGGATTTCGTCCAAAATACCGCCGTTTTCACCGGCGCGCACCATGTTCACGTAGACTTCAGAAAAAACTTTAGGATATTTGGCGAAGGCGTCGCCAAGGGGTGAGCCACCCTCGACATCATGACTAATAGCGCCAATCACTTCACGAAGGTATTGGCTTTCCGAATCGGCCTGTAGGGCTGCCAACGATCGGGCTAGCGGTACGCCCGCGCTGATCATCGTCGATAGCTGACGCGTAAAGATCATTAAATCTTGTAGCCTGACCCTTTTTGAACCGCCGCCGAGCCTTAAAAATCCGCCAGCTTTTGATTTGTCTTGTTTAATAACTAACGGATGCAGGCCCTGTTTACTGAGACTAGCAACCAGCGCATCTCTACTTGATGCCTCACCGCTGCCAGTCACTGTTTTTCCGTCTTTGAGGGCTTTGTAGGTAAATTTCATAGACTACTCTTGGGCGGTGGCACGCAGTATTTCGCCAACCGTGGTTTCGCCGCGCAGTGCTTTTATCAAACCGTCAAGTTGCATGGTTAGCATACCTTCTTTGATCAATTCGATCTCGATTGTTTCGCTACTGGTGTTGTTGACGATCATTTTTTGGATGTTTTCACTATTAGTCAACACTTCATAAATGCCGATACGGCCCTTGTAGCCGGTGTGATTACAGCTTTCGCAGCCTTCTTCGTGTGCTTTGAACAAGCGAGAGATGCTCGTTTCACTACTGCTAAGCTGGTTCGCATTGGTTTTTGGACTTTTGCCAATGCCGTCGGCGAGTGCAGCGATTTCAAACTCGTGAATTTGCTTTATTGAACTCGCATCGGTAACCTTGAATATCCTTTCTATCTGAGCCAACATGGTTGCATCAGGGGTAAATGCTTCGCGGCATTCTACGCACAGACGGCGCACTAATCGCTGAGCAATCACAATTCGCAGCGTTGAGGCAATCAAAAATGGTTCGACACCCATGTTTAATAGCCGTGGCAAGCAGGTTGCTGCGTTATTGGTGTGCAAGGTGGTAAATACCAGGTGGCCAGTTAATGCTGCCTGAACAGCCAAATCAGCAGTTTCGCCGTCACGAATCTCACCAACCATGATGATATTTGGGTCTTGCCGTAGTAGTGCCCGCAAACCGTTACTAAAGGTCATATTGGCGATTGGATTAACTTGGGTTTGATTGGCGCCAATAATACGATATTCTACGGGATCTTCGACGGTCGAAATATTCACATTGGGTGTGTTGAGCAGGCTCAGCACACTAAAGAGGGTTGTTGATTTACCAGAGCCCGTTGGTCCGGTGACCATGATCATACCGTGTGGTTGCACGATGGCGTGCTCTAGGCTTTTGAGTGCTTCGCCCCAGAAGCCCAGTTCTTCGAAAGTTTGTGCCTTGGTGGATTCGTTCAGGATACGCATGACCACTTTTTCGCCGTCAACAATTGGCAGAGTAGACACCCGAAGCGCATACGTTTGGCCCGATACTTCAACTTTGAAGCGACCGTCTTGCGGTGCCCGGTGTTCGTCAATTTTTAAATTACTCAAAATCTTAATACGCGAAACCAGCGCGCCAAGCACCTTGCGAGGTAACTTATTGGCTTCACGCAAAATACCGTCGACGCGGTAGCGCACAATCACAAAACCTTCACGTGGTTCGATGTGGATGTCGCTGGCATTGGCTTTTACGCCGTATTCGATGATCAAGTTAACGGTCTGGGCAATTGGTGAATCTTCGGCAAGATCGTCTTCGTTAACTTCGTCGTCTTCGGTGTCAGCAATGTCATTGTCGGATATAACCTTGGTCAATTCGCTGCTGATGTTACCTCGATACTGGTCCAGTGCGCCGTGAATAACGGTATCAGTGGTAATAAAAATCTTCAAGTTGTTGCCGAGTTGTTTGTGAAGAAAATTGAGCGCCTGAATGTCGTCTGGGTCGCCCATGGCAATCGATAGCGCGCCATCTTTGTCGACATCAAACGCGATGGCTCGATACTGCCTAGCGATGCGCTCTGGCAGGCTTTTCAGGACGTCATGCTTGATATCTTTGGCGTTTAATTCTACAAAAGGAACTTCAATTTCCGCGGCGTAAAGCTTGGTAAGTTCTTTTTCGGTTAGAAGATTGTTGGTGATGACCAGATCCTGCAATGGCTTTTTCTCCTGAACTTCCTGTTCGCGAATTGCAGCAAGTTGCTCCGCGCTAAACTTGCCCGTTGCTTTCAACAGTTTTTCGACCAAAGAATCAGGAATTCTCATGTTTGTTTATTGCCCACCGGGCCTATTATAGATCCACCCATCCTGGACCTAGTCTAGCATTTATACATCAAAAACGTAAGCATAATTACACCATGTTCCAGATGAATCGGACAGTTTTTCAGACGAATTATTGTCAAAAAATGAAACTTTGCGAAATAGTTGGCGTAAGCGTTTTAGCTTTGCTATATATCTATCGTTGGTATAATATAGGGATCCGCAAGAGGGATCTTTATCGGGCCAGCGACTAACAATTACGAAGCCAAAGGAGGAATGACGTGGCAAAAGACTCAAAAAAGACGACAGACAAAGCAACTCAGGAAGCGACAAACGTAGAAGATGGTAAGACCAAAGCACTTGGGTTAGCGCTAGAAACTATCGAAAAACAGTTCGGTAAGGGTTCTATTATGAAAATGGGCGATGCGCACACTCAAAAAGTGGAGTGCATTCCAACGGGGAGTATTTCGCTCGACTTAGCGCTTGGTGGTGGTATTCCAAAAGGCCGTGTGATTGAAATTTATGGTCCAGAATCATCCGGTAAAACAACGCTAACACTTCATGCGATTGCCGAAGTGCAAAGAATGGGCGGTACGGCAGCATTTATTGATGCCGAGCACGCACTCGACCCAGCCTATGCCAAGCGCATTGGTGTGGATGTTGAAAACTTGCTGCTTTCTCAGCCTGATAATGGTGAGCAGGCCTTAGAAATTGTTGAAACCTTGGTGCGTTCCAACGCGGTTGATCTTATCGTGGTCGACTCAGTTGCCGCACTAGTACCTCGAGCCGAAATCGAAGGTGATATGGGCGATAGCCACATGGGCTTGCAAGCTCGTTTGATGAGTCAAGCACTCCGTAAATTAACTGGTGTTATTAGCCGTTCACATGCCACAGTGATTTTTATCAACCAGATCCGTATGAAGATCGGCGTCATGTTTGGCAACCCCGAAACCACTACTGGCGGTAATGCGCTCAAGTTTTACGCTTCGGTTCGGATGGATATTCGTCGTATTGGTCAAATCAAAGCTGGCGAGGCAATTATTGGCAACCGTACGCGGGTTAAAGTAGTCAAAAACAAGATTGCGCCGCCATTCCGCGAAGCCGAGTTCGATATCATGTACAACCAGGGTATTAGCCGCTCCGGCGACATTCTTGACCTGGCAACCACCTACAACATCGTCGAAAAAGCCGGTGCCTGGTATGCCTATAGCGATGCCAAAATTGGTCAAGGTCGCGAAGCGTCCAAAACTTACCTAGAAGAAAACCCCAAAGTCATGGAAGAAATCTCCAAAAAAGTTCGCGAAGCAGCCATAAAGGAATAGATTATCGTGGCAAAACTGGCTAGTTTGCTTGATAAAATGATTGTCTTTGAGCGGTTTGGCGGCGGCGAAGCACGACTTATCCCGCTCAAAAAAGAAACGATTAGCCAGGTGGATCTCCAAAGCATTACTGAGGTGTGTAGCCAGGAGTTGGTTGGGTATTGGGTGACGCATCAGTATGCTAGTGGGCCGGATGGCAGCTATATGCTACAAGACGCCGAGAAATTTGTGAAGCATGCAGATGCTGGCTGGACGAACGCGACGACCTTCGTGTATCTAATTCGTAACGCCGATAATGATATCGTGGGTGCTGTCGATGTGCAATCACCAGACCCTGTCGATGCCCCAATAGGCTACTGGGCAGACACAACTGGTGAACACCGTGGCTACATGACAAACGCGGTTTGCTCCCTGTGCGAGCTTGCCAGAGAAGCGGGCTATGCATCGCTCATTGCCTATGTTCGACCTCAGAATAAAAATTCAGTGGGCGTACTTGAAAGGGCTGGATTTGAGAACAAAGGAACGGCCGTAAATCCAAAAACATTAGAAAAGATGCTGTTATTCGCAAAAAACCTGCACAAGGAAGATAGGTAATTTAATAATGCATTTACCCATTCAGATTGTTGATGAAAACGACGAGCCAATTGGTGTTGCATCGACGCCGGAAGCTCATGAAAAAGGTTGGTTCCACCGGATTGTGTATATTATGGTCGAAGATCCGGACGGACAAATACTGCTGCAAAAGCGAAGCTCTGATATGGACGCATACCCAAATTGCTGGGATGTTTCGTCGGCTGGACATGTCGATGGTGGCGAGGGTTATCTCACGGCTGCGAATAGGGAATTGGCCGAAGAACTCGGTGTCCAAGATGTTGAATTAGAAGAAATTGGTACTTATCAAAGTAGTCGAGTATTTAAAGGCCGCAAACTCAACCGTTTCAACAAAGTCTACAAAGTCGTCGTGCCCAGCGACACAAAGTTTGTCATCCAGCAAAGCGAAGTAACTGCCGTACAATGGTTTAGGGTGGCAGATGTAAAGCAGCTTATTCGTGACTCGCCGGATCAAGTTGCCGGTGGTCTCGTTGACGCGTTTAGCCATTTTTACGTATGAAAATCACGGCTATCAAACAACAGGTCAAGCAGCAGGGGAGATATTCGATATTTGTGGAAGGGAAGTACTCTTTTTCCCTGAGTGATATGGCATTATTGGACAGTAAGATTGTCAATGGACAGGAATTAACAGAGGAAGAAGTTCGGGGCTACAAAAAGCTGTCGCTGGACGATAAGCTTTACAATCGCACGTTGCAGTATGTGGCAATCCGACCACGATCGACATGGGAAGTGGAGTTTTATTTGAAGCGGAAAGATGCTGATCCCCTACTCTCTTCGCAGATAGTTAACAAGTTAAGTAATTTTGGGCATATTGATGATTTGTCCTTTGCACGGTCTTGGGTTTCGAACCGACGGCTGCTTAAGGCCACTTCTCTACACCGTTTACGGCAAGAACTTCGTCAAAAACATGTGCCGGACGGCGTAATCCAACAGGTGTTACAAGAAGACGAAACAGATGAGCGGACTATCTTGCGGGAGTTAGTTGCCAAAAAACGGAAGCAAACAAAATACCAGGACGATCTAAAGCTGATGCAATTCTTGGCACGCCAAGGCTTTAATTACGATGATATAAAGTCAGCTTTGCAGGTCGAAGAAACAGAGGATTAACTAGCAGCTGCGGGCGCGGTGACTGGCCCGCCCTTGAGCAGGTCGTTGATGATGATTCGTTTGTCGGTAATTTCGTTAACTTGCGTACGATCAATACTCAGGCTGCCACCGGTAAAGCTTTTGAGCAACGACTGTGAAGCGTAAATTTTTTGAATATACATGGTAGTTGTTTCGACTGCAAAGTCGGATACTTTGCCAACTTTGTGTCTGCTGACGGTTTCGATTGGTTTGCCGATGAGTTGAAATTGCAGACTTAAAACTTTCTTTAGGCGTACCAATTCTTCTGGCTCTGCTAACACATCATGATCGTCGATGACAAAACCTTGTGGAATGGTGTCGCGGATGTCCTGATATAACAAGATAAGTTCGGCGTTATCGAAGCGATCGGTGCAATAGAAGCCCTCAATTTTGAGATTATTGGGGTTAATAATTGGCGCAACGGCAGTTGCAACCTGTGTGCCGGTACGCAAGCTCATGACCGGACGATTTGTGATTAAGGCACTCAATTGAAGCATATCTTTATTATACTAGGGGACTTCCACAAAATAGCACATTTTGCTCCGAACTCTGCGCCTAGGCCCCATTAGTCATAGCAACACTCATGGCGCTGCCAAAGCGGCCAGCACTTCCAAGCATCTAGTACGGCTAGTGTAGTGACAAGCCCCGCTCTCACTATTGATGTTGCTCAGGTGACACCAGTCTACCCCTGGATACTTGCGATTGTCACCGTTCTCGCGGTAGCATAGGGTATATTATGAATACTGACTTGACCTGGCGAATCGTTTCTACCGGCTTAGACGACACCGAGCGGCTCGCGGTGCAACTGGGCAGCCAGCTGCGCGGTAGCGAAGTCATTGAACTGATAAGCGACGTGGGTGGTGGCAAGACGACATTTGTTCGTGGGCTGGCCAAAGGCATGGGCAGTACTGATACGGTGGCGAGTCCAACGTTCACAATTTCCCGTGAGTATCGTGCCGGGGCCCGAACACTGTATCACTTTGATTTTTATCGCCTGAACGATCCTGGTATTGTGGCCAACGAATTGGCGGAAGCAGTGAGCGATCCAACTGGCGTGGTGGTGATCGAATGGGCCAATATTGTCGAAAATGTACTGCCAGCCGACAAGCTTACTATTGCTATAAAAAGTACGAGCGAAACGGAACGGCTATTCAGCTTCACGTCCCCAGCGTCGCTCCAGTATTTGCAGCCGATTATTCAAAAAGCTTGAAACTGTTGCTGAAAAAGGAGTATCATCAGCCTAACTAATAAGGAAAACAAAAATGAACCCACAACAGTATCCGCAGCCTCAACAACCACAAGTTCCCTCGCAAGTTCCATCCGAGGATTTCCTCCCTCAGCAGCAAACCCCGCAACAGCCAGTTCTGCCGCTACAGCAATCGGCTCCACAAAGTTTTATACCCGAACAGCCAACACCCCAAAACTTTAACCCCATGAACGCGGTGGCTGGTGCTGCCGTGCCACCCGTGATGCCAACGGCTGCTGGCAAATCAAAAGTTGGTCTTATCATTGGTCTTATTGGCGGTGTTGTCCTCTTGTTAGTGATTGTATTGGTGCTTGGCTGGTTTATACTGTGGAGCCCAGCTGCCCAATCAAAGCGCTTGTCGAGTGCGTTTATGCATAGTATTACTACAGGTGATGTCACAAAAGCCGTTGATCTAACCGGCGATAGTACTGCCAAAGATTTTCTGACAAATGCTAGCCCGAAAGTGCATGGTAGCTACAGCCTTAGCCAAAGCAAATTTGCAGACGGGAAAGGCTATTATTTGTATACGCTCGATGGCGCAACCGACAAATATGCACGAACCATTATTGAAAAGGACAGCGGTAAACGTGTTGTCAATTCATTTGTCTTCAGTAACGAAACATTAGCCTTAGTGCCAAGTAGTTCCACTGCAAGCACAACGAGTGCGACAAGCACTACAGATACTGCGCAGTCTGCACCAGCATCCTCTAGTACTTCCGGCTGTTTGACTCCTACCGACTTTTCATTCTTTTCAAACGTGGGTGCGGGCTCACCAACAGCGAACGGGAACGGTACATATTCAGTCTTCTTCCAGTTGGAATTTGATTCGGACGTCGCGACGTACACGGCTGGGGGCAATCCCGATCCAACCACTGTCTTTAACGACTTTAAGAATTTCTACGCGCAAGACGCCAGCAAAAAATATGTCATAGAACTTGAATCGTCCGTTAACTCCGCAACACCTGACGAGTCGCTTGCAGATGCACGCAATAACAAAGTTCAGTCTGATCTGGAGAGCATTAGCGGTATACCGGCCTCTCAAATTGCGATTCAGCCAATAACAAACGATACTTCGGATACTACTGCGGGCGATGCATTCTTCCGACAGGTGCAGATAACACTCACGTCGGCTGATAGCTGTAGCACGCCATCTTAGGGTTAATGAGGCGGTTACGAAGCAGTGCACGCAATTTTGGTAATTCGGACCGATAAACCAGAGGCAGAAATTGGCCTGTTTGATGGCTACACGCAATTGGCCTACAATACATGGCTTGCCCATCGTGAGCTAGCGGAAACGATTCATATCAAGATTGGCGAGTTGCTTAAAAGCCAATCGAGAACGTTGCATGATTTGGAAGGTATTGTTGTGTTCAAGGGCCCAGGAAGTTTCACCGGTCTTCGGATTGGCTTAACAGTGGCAAATGCCCTGGCGTATAGCCTAAGCGTGCCGATTGTGGCTACCGAAGATCCTGCGTGGCTGGAAAACGGGATTGCAAGGTTGCAACAGGGAGAAGATGAAAAAATTACGATTCCAGAATACGGAGCACTGCCAAACATTACGCCGCAAAAAAAGTAAAATCTTTTTTGCACCCATAGTGCTTGCGGTTATACTGCATAAAAAGCCCCACGTATCATGACAATTTTTCTGACCGTTATCATTTTTATCATCCTGGCAATATCTTTGGCTTGGTATTTCATTAGCCATGACCGTGGTGAAAAAAAGCCAATTGGTGCACTGTGGGTTGCTGCTGGTTTTGGTTTTCTGGGTGCAATTGTTGCTGCCTTTGCGGAGTATCTTATTATCCCCGCCGCTACCTTAAAGCCTGGTGCGTCATTGGGTATTGCTATGGTGCTAGGAGCGCTTGCGGTTGGCATCATAGAAGAAGCTTGTAAGTTTTTGCCGTTAGCGCTGTTTTTGTATCCAAAGCGTTATTTTAATGAGCACACCGACGGTGTTATCTATTTTGCCATTGCAGGATTGGGCTTTGGCGTGCCGGAAAACATTCTGTATACGTTTTCATATGGCGCGAAGGTTGGGCTTGTGCGGATTATTTTGACGCCGTTTTTCCATGCCGCGACCACGGCGATGGTCGGCTACTATTTGGCTAAAAATAAGTTATCGAATAAGTCGAAATGGGCCACTGTAGTGCCACTTGTTGCGGCTATGCTGCTGCATGGTTTGTATGATCTTGGTCTGATGTCGGGCAATGGTCTTTTGGTTGTCTTATCACTAATGATTACAGCTGGTATGACGGTTTGTTTGTTTTTGTTTTATATGCGCGCTGGCGAGCGCGACCAGGCGGCTGGTTTGGCCGCTGTTGGCCATAACAGTTTTTGCCGTTCATGTGGTTTCCCAAATCCAAAGCATAACCTATATTGCGCTCATTGCGGCAAACGTGCTTAAATAAACTCGAATTATTTACAACATACAAAAGTAACTAAAATCCGAGAGGAATTATCACTCATGAATTGTCCAAATTGCGGCCAAACACTCGACGCCGGTGCGGTATTTTGTGGCAATTGCGGCCAAGCTATTGCCAGTGTATCTATGCCACCCACCCCTGTTGCCCCCGTTGCGTTCAGTCAACCCGTTATGCAGCAACAACCGGCTGCTATAGTACCCGATCAGATCCAACCCCAGGTTGTGGAACCGGTGATTGGTGCTCAAATTACTCCTTCGGTCACGCAACCAACTGTCATGCCTACCCAGCAAGTGCTGCAAAATCCAGCCCCAGCAGCTAGTTTTTCGATGCCGTCTCCTGGCTTTGCACCACCCGCGTTTGCTACTAGTGGCTCTGTGCCTGCGTATGCCATGCCGGGGCAGATTCCTACGCATCAAAAGGGTGAAGTGCGGGCGATCATAGGCTTGATTATTGCTGTGCTTGCCCTGCCCGCCACCTTGATCCCCATATTAGGGCTTGCGCTTGGCATTACCGGTATTGTATTGGGCAGTCTTTCGCTGCACACCAAAAAAGTCCTTGGCATCTTGGCCATGATTTTTGGCATCTTGGCGGTACTGATATCACTGGCACTTTGGGGTTATTTGATTAGCAAAGACCAAAGTTTGAAGCATGGTACCACTACCACTAGCTCGAATAGCAGTTCTAGCTTGAGTGGAAGCCTTCAGTCCGTTGATACACCTTGCTACAGCTTGCAAATGAGTGCGGCCTTGCATGTTGCTACCACGGCTGGTAGCTGCGCTATCAAAGCTATGGATGGTGACACCGCAGCCGCTTCAACGATTGTGTACGACATCGAAAGCTTTGCTGAGCCTTCCCTGAATAGTACAAACTTCAATAAATCTATAGAAGCCGCCGTACCAACACTTCTAAGTGGGGCATCTTCTTCAACTCGTACCTATACCTTGACTGATCAGCACGGTGGTTCATTTGCAGGAGAACAGGCCTACTTCGTAACGGCAAACAGCAACCAAAACACGACACTCAGCACCGTTTCGGTTTTGCACAGTGCATCGAATGGCGATAATTTCTTTACCGTTGCCGTTGGCGGCACTGGTAGTGTCGATATATCGGGCATTGAATCTAGCTTTAATTGGAAGTAGAATAGAATCATGAATTCGAAAAAACTGCATAAACATGCGCTACCTATAGTAATGATTGCTGTCGCTGGCTTTGTTGGCCTGACTGGACTTGCAGTTTCGTTAAGTGGTGGTCGTAGCCTGAGTGTTGCCGACAGCCTGACTACAAACGCCGTCTCAATTACACGTACACACAATGGTCTGGCCGACGTGCAACTTCGCACAAGCAAGAGGGATAGCACGAGTGATAATCAGGTTAGTCAGTCACTCGACATGAGTCACGTGGCAAAATCGGTTGCTTACCAGCTTGCGCTTCAGCCATCAAATTAGTTTTCGTTTTCTACAGTCAGTCAGACGCGGCAAAGACTTAGCATAAACACTATTGACTTTGCATTCCGGAGTGATATCCTGAGTGCAGCGACAGTAAACAAAACGCTGAAACAAATATTTAAAAAACAACAGGAGAAACAAAAATGAAAAAGCTAAAAGCTTTGAGCAGGACTATTGTTGTCCCCGCTTTGGTGATTGGTACGGCATTTGCACCATTTGCATTGACCTCTAGTTCAGTGTTTGCATCAACCCCGCTCTACTGGGCTGGTACCGGTTCTATCCTTGCTGGTAGCGGTTCTGGGCAAAACGCTAGTGCAACACTAGCTGCTGGAACGGAGACCAACTGGTCAACTAACCCAACAACATATGTCGTTGATACTGCTTCAGGTACATGGGCAGATGGCACTGTGCTTACATTCAATACTGCGACCACGCCAGAAACTATTACTGGCCAGGTTGCGGGCACACCTGCAGGTATGGAAGTTGTGGCGGGTGGTATTACGCTCAGCGGTAACACAAGCTCATCGGTTCAAGCTCTTGCTAGTGGTTCGACCTTAAAAGTTGACACGCCTCACGTATCGACTAACTACCTGAGAGCCGGCTTTATTTCCGATAGCGGCCCCTTGACACTAGATGGTGTTAAGGCAAGCGATACGCCAAGCACTACTGCTGGCAGTGTAACTGGCCCAGTAACATTTAAAGTCAGCGATACTAACGTTACGGATCCGGGTAACTTCACGTACAGTGCAGCTGCACTGAACGCAACGAATGGTTTGCTTGCAACTATTCCAAACTCTGGTTATTCAGTTGAGTTTGGCCGTGAGACTGCACTTACGTTGGCACCGTCCGACTTTGGTTCAGCTGGCGTGCACCTTACTTTGCAATTTGACAGTAAGGCACAAGTTGTTCTACAGGGTGCTACCGGAAGTGGCAGTACATATTTGGAAACCTTTGTTGGTGCTGGCGGTAACTTCGTTCTTATTGACGGAACGGGTACCGCTAACCTGCAAGTCTTGACTTTGTCGGCAAATGGTACGACATTTGACGTCCAGGAGGCAACCGATAAGATAATGGCTACCACGTTTAACGCAAACGGTTTTACCACTGCCTACGCGAGCAACGCAAATGACAACGGTGTATACCCAGGTCAGGGCTCGACTGGTACCGGTACGGGAACCGGCACAGGAACAGGAACAGGTAGCACTGGTACTGGCACGGGCACACCAACTGCCGCAGCCACTCCGGCGGCACCAACTGCCGCAGTAACACCTAAGGCTCCAGACACTGGTTTTGCACTTGTAAGTGCTAAAGTAGCACCAGTACTGGCAACCACGGTCGCAGCCGCAGGTGCACTGTTCTTTGCGGCACGACGTATGAAGCCAGTTGCAAAGCGACGCTAGACGGGTACTATAAGAAAGACTTAAAAGGGAGAAATATATGTCCGACCGAACTCATATCGGTCTCGACAATCCCGCTTTTAGCGGACGACTGCGCCAGCCTTCGAGCTCGGCGCAGTCGTCGCGCGATAAGACTGCCGCCCGTCCTTCCGCCCGTTACTTCAATGATTTTGTGGCTGTATCTGCCAAACAAGGATCATTGAAGCATAGAGCGGATGCGGGACCTATAAAAATTGTTGTTCCTGCACCGGTTGCGCCCCAGCCTCAGCCAGTTGTTGTGGCGGCGCCGACAGCACCAGTTCGACGAGCAGTTCACCCAGTCAACTTCAAAGCCCACCAGCCCCAGCGTTCCGCAGTGTTGCTACGCCAGCCGTTCTTCGCAACACCAGAAGTAGAGCCCGAAGCCAAGAAATTTTCAGTTCGCCACCCGCTGAAAGGCTATACGAAAGCCCAGCTTGCATTGGTATCAATGGCTGTGACCGTGTTTGTGGTTGGCCTTGGAGTTAGTGCAATGACACTAAGCACGAATCATTTAGCCAACGCAAAAGTTGCTGCCTTGGCAAAAGCTGCGGTTGATCAGCCAGCTACCACCGACAGCACTGGTGCTACGGCTAGCGTTGCCGGTGCTCATGCTACCGCAACCACCACTACGACGCCGCCGAGTACCGCCAGGCCGTCAACTGCAGTTATAAGCAACTACGCTGTTGGCCCCACGTTGCCGCGTTATCTAGACATACCAAAATTGGGTGTTCATGCTCGTGTGTTGTCGCTCGGTATTCTTAATAGCGGTGCGCTAGCAACACCAAATAACGTGTTTGATGTCGGCTGGTATAACGAAAGTAGCTTACCCGGCCAGCCCGGTGCAACATTGATTGATGGCCATGTTTCCAGCTGGACTTCCCACGGCGTGTTTTACGGCATCAAGACGTTGGCGGCTGGTGATTTGATTCAAGTCGAACGTGGTGATGGCCAAGTCATGAGCTATAAAGTCGTGAGAAGCCAGGTGTATGATCACAACGACGTAGATATGCAGTCTGCGGTTACGCCGGTTGACCCCACAAAGCCTGGGCTTAACCTCATAACTTGCACTGGTGACGTGATCCCTGGTACGAATGAATTCAATGAGCGGGTACTAGTCTACGCCACACAGGCTTGAGAGGACCTACGCCGGGCACAATCTTCCGCTCCGATGCTCAGCTTTCAGCTTACACTGTACCATTCGGTGTAGGTTCTCCTATTAGATTGCGCCTGAGCGAGTTTCGGCGTATATTTTAGAGTAGGAAATGCGTTAGAGAGACGACAAATCCGCGTTACTGTTTTCTAAAATTTAATTGAATACCAGATACAGATCGGCAGAGAGCTAGTGAAGTGATAGCGATTGCTTTTACCGATGTCTGTTTTTAGGGGAGGATGCTATGTTGCCAGTGTTATTTGCTGTTATTGCTCTAGTTTTTGCAGGTGCCGGATTTGGTGCGAATGCAGTTGTGACCAAGAAACGAATGGGCTCAGCTCAAGATAAGTCCGAAAAGGCATTAGCAAATGCCAAAAAAGAAGGCGAGAAATTAGTGCTCGCTGCTCGCGAAGATGCCAACAAAGTCGCCGAAGAAGCTCGCAAAGATGAGCAAACTCGTCGTCACGAATTCAAAGATATTGAAAACCGCCTGATGCAACGTGAAGCCACGCTCGACCGCAAGCTCGATGAACTCGACAAGCGTTCCGAATCGCTCCGCAAGGGAGAAGACGAAGTCGAACAGCTCAAAAACGAGATCCGTGACATCCGAGGCAAACAGCAAGAAAAACTCGAAAAAATTGCCAAACTTACCAAAGAAGACGCCGCCGATAAGCTAATGCAGATGACTGAGCGCGACATCAAAAACGACCTGGTTGGCCTGGTCAACAAACTGCAAAACGAAGCCAAAGAAGACGCTGAAGACCGAGCCGCACTCGTGATTGCTACCGCCATGGAACGCATGTCCAGCGAAGTTACTGCCGAACGCACTATTACCAGCGTCAAGTTGGAAGATGAAGAAATGAAAGGCCGCATCATCGGCAAAGAAGGCCGTAACATTCAGGCCCTGCAGCGTGCCACTGGCGTCGACATTATGGTTGATGACACCCCTGGCTACATCGTGCTTTCGAGCTTCGATCCGGTTCGTCGCGAAGTTGCTCGGATTGCGCTTGAACTGTTGTTGAAAGATGGTCGTGTGCACCCTGGACGCATCGAAGAGGTCGTCGATAAAGCTCAGAAACAAGTCGAAAAAGAAGTCGTTCATGCTGGCGAAGATGCTGCCCGCGAAGTTGGTGTCATCGGTATTCCAAAAGAAGTATTGCATCTCTTAGGTGAGCTAAAATATCGTACCAGCTATGGCCAAAACGTGCTCAAACACAGCACCGAAATGGCACACATTGCGGGTATCATTGCCGAAGAACTTGGCGCTAACATCAAGACTGCAAAATACGCAGCATTGGTCCACGATTTGGGCAAGGCCTTGACCCACAAAATGGAAGGCAAGCATCACCACATATCTGGTGAAATGCTACGCAAATACGGCGCGCCAGAAGAAGTTGCGCTGGCTGCCGAACAACACCACGACGACGTCGAGGCCACGAGCGTTGAGGCCTTAATTGTGCGTGTCTGTGATGCCATTTCTGCCTCACGCCCCGGTGCTCGCAATATCTCGGCCGAAAATTTCGTGGAACGCATGAAAGAGCTCGAAAACATCGCTAACGGCTTTAGTGGCATCGAAAAATCTTACGCCATCAGCGCCGGCCGCGAAGTCCGTGTGTTTGTAAAACCACAAGCTATCGATGACCTAAGTGCCATCAAACTAGCCCGTGATATTGCCACCAAAATCGAATCATCGATGCAGTATCCTGGTACCATCAAGGTAAACGTTATTCGCGAAACCCGTGCCATCGAGTTCGCCAAATAGCACGTCTGAGTGGTACAATAAAGTTCCTATGAGCGATTTTGTTACAAAGCAGGATTTGGATCAGGCACTTGATGAATTTGGGGTCAAAGTTTTTGCGTACTTCGATAAACAATTCAAACAACTCGATTCGCGGATTGATACACTCGAGGAAAAGTTTGATCACCTTACTGCAACGCTCGACGCGTTCCTGAAACGGCTCGATGATATCGAAAAAGACAACACCGCTCGCGATGCACAACTTGCGCGGCTAGAACGCTGGATAGAAACAATTGCTCAAAAAACCGGTGTGAAATTAGAGTATTAATGTTAGCTTATGCCTGTTACTGTTAATGCATCTTATGCTAGTAAGCAGGTAGAATAAAGCCTATGCGAATTTTATATGTTGGTGATGTCATGGGCGAGGTTGGGATTGAAGTTATCGAAAAACTTTTGCCGGCCCTCCGCAAAGACGAACAGATAGATGTGGTGATTGCACAGGCCGAAAACGTCAGCGAAGGCAAGGGCATGCGAGTGACTGACTATCGGCGTCTTCAAAAGGCTGGCGTGGATGGCTTTACGGGTGGCAATCATACGCCAGCCCGCGATGAAATTTTTTCGCTGCTCAATGATCCAAACGTCCCAGTAACCGGTCCAATAAACATGCATGACTGTCCAGGCCCGGGCTATAAATACGTCGATAGCCCAAAAGGCAAAGTGCTAATTGTGAGCTTGCTTGGCAAGATTGTTGGTCGCGATGCGGGCAGAGAAGTCGACAACCCACTGAAAGCGATTGATAGCGTGCTGCTATCACAAAAGGATGTATCACGGGTTGCGACGATTGTGAATTTTCACGGTGATTTTAGCAGTGAAAAGGTGGTAATTGGTAAATATCTGGACGGCAAGGTAACGGCGGTAATTGGTGATCACTGGCATGTGCCAACAGCCGATACGCAGGTGTTGGGCGATGGTACGGCCCACCAAACCGACGTTGGCATGTGTGGCTCATTCGACTCGTCGCTTGGCGTAACATTCGGCAGCGTCATCCCGCGCTGGTACAATGACATTCAAACACGAAACCTGCTAGAAACTACCGGTCGTCGCCAATTTAACGCTGTTTTGGTCGATGTTGATACTCAGACGGCCCTGGCTGTTGCCGCCAAAGCCGTGCGCCAAATCTACGAACCCTAGCTTTTTCATCTGTTATTTGCTACAATCACGGTTGTTGATGACTAAGAATGAACACCCTAGTATCGGGGTGTGGCGCAGTTGGTAGCGCGCGGCGTTTGGGACGCTGAGGTCGAAGGTTCGAGTCCTTTCACCCCGACCAGAGTGTTCATTCCTATTTATAAACAGCATTCGTTCGTCTTACTATTTGTGTAGGGTTAAATTTGCTAAAATGCCTATTAGTTATTACGGGGTGTAGCGCAGCTTGGTAGCGCGCGTCGTTCGGGACGACGAGGTCGTGAGTTCAAATCTCGCCACCCCGACCAGATCATCTGCCTTTAGTATCCTGGAGTACAATAGAACTAATGCCTTTACTTTTTATTGCTGCGGTGGGTCTGATTTTTTTGGTTTTATGTGCGTCGGAATTCTGGTGGCGTAAACATCGGATTGATTCAGAGCTAAGTCGAAAGTTTATACACTTAACCGTTGGATCGTTTGTGGCTTTCTGGCCATTTTTTTTGACGTGGAATGAAATCCGTCTGTTGAGTGTCGGTTTTGCCATTGTGGTGCTTATTTCTAAATGGCTGCATATTTTCCAGGCGATTCATAGCGTGCAACGACCAACATGGGGTGAGATGTATTTTGCGCTGGTTGTGGGGCTACTGACGTTTATAACACACAGCAAGGGTATCTACGCTGCAGCACTACTGCAAATGAGCGTGGCGGATGGTATGGCGGCCGTGGTTGGCGTCGAGTACGGCATTAAAAAAGGAAAGAAATATCATGTGTTTGGCCATTCCAAGACAGTCATTGGCACACTGACATTTTTTGTAATCTCGGCGGCGATATTGTTGGGATATAGCGCCGATACAACACGCTTAGCTTGGTTTGGCGTGCTTGGTTTGGCGGCTGTGGCAACCGTGCTTGAGAATCTGGCTGTCGAAGGCCTTGATAACTTGCTTGTACCACTGGTGGTTGCAGTCGTGTTAACCCAAGTACGGTAGTGGCTATGCCTCGGCTTTTGGATTCAAGTGGGCACGCAAGGCGTTGAAGATCACAAATACATCAACAAATTCCTGCAGCACGGCACCGAGCAGTGGTGAGAATTTGCCGGTGGCGAAGACTAGCATCAGGATTAGGCTGAGCATAATGCCAATGATAATGCTCTGTTTGGCGATGCTAAAACTGCGCCGCGCGATGCCAACCGCCTGGGCTACGTAGCTGATATCATCGCGCATAATCACCACATCGGCTGACTCACTGGCTGCAGTAGAGCCACGAGCGCCGAGTGCAATGCCAATGTCCGAGGCAGTTAGGACTGGTGCATCGTTTACGCCGTCGCCAACAAAAGCGACTGGTCGATCTTTGAGTTTTTCGATGGTATATAGCTTGTCACCAGGCGAGGCTTCGGCATAGACTTTGCCAATGCCCAATTTTTTGGCAACCACTTGAGCGGCCTCTTTGTTATCGCCTGTTACCATGAGTAGATTTTTAACACCGAATTTCTTGAGTTGTTCCAGTGTGCGCTTGCTCTCTGCACGAGGTTCGTCTTTGAAGGTGATGATTCCTGCTAACTTGCCGTCGACTGCCACATAGGTTGCCGTCTGCTTTGGCACGCTGTGCTGTGCCAGATCAACCGCATGCTCTGCGAGTAGCCCAAGCCGTCCAACAAGCACCTCCTTGCCATGCAAAATTGCTTTCATACCACTGCCCGAAATTTCCTGGAGGTGCTTTGCCTTGGTAAAGTTAACATGTTTAGTGTCAGTTGCCTTGATAATGGCCTGAGCTAGCACGTGTACCGAACCGTATTCTAGGCTGGCAGCCAGGCCCAGAACTTCATTCTTGTTATATGGCTTGAAGGCTGTGACAGTATCGACTTGTGGCTCGCCTTCGGTAAGCGTACCGGTTTTATCAAACGCGAACGTCTCGGCCTCTGCCAGGCGCTCTAGCGCGGAACCAGTTTTGATGATAATGCCGTACTTACTGGCTCGGCTCATCCCGGAAATCAAAGCAATTGGTGCCGCAAGCAACAGCGGGCAAGGCGTGGCAACCACAATAACTTCCAAAAAACGTATAGCATGGTGGCCAGTTACCCAAGCCGCCGCCGCAATAATATAGGCTGTGATTGTAAAGGGAATGCTGTAGCGATCAGCCAAACGCACAAACGGTGCTTTATTATTGGCAGCGCCTTTCACCAATGAAACAATCTGTTCGTACTGGCTGTCGGCCGCAGTGTGGACTGCTTTTGCGGTGATAACACCATCCATATTAATGGTGCCGCTCAAGATTTGCTCGCCAACTTGTTTTGTGACCGGCAGGCTTTCGCCAGTCAGTGATGCTTCGTCAAAACTAGCTTTGCCTTCAAGGATGATTGCGTCAACTGGCACAACCTCGCCAGATTTAATGATTATTTTGTCACCGGCTTGTACTTCGCTTGCCGCAACATCAAGGTTTTTTCGGCCTCGAATAAGGTGTGCTTGCTGAGGTGCTCTTGCAAGCAATGCTTTCAGTTCACCGTGTGCTCGTCGCTGTGCAAACGCCTCTAGGCCTTCGCCGCTGGCGACCATAATAACAATCACAATTGCTGTCCAATATTGGTGCAGAACGACAGAACCAACTACCGCAGTGGCGGCCAATATGTCGATGCCGTAGGTGCCGGTTCGAACATCTTCCCACATATCTACCAGCAGTGGTATGACCAACAGTAGCGAGGTGACGCCAAGTATCCAGTTTCCTATAACGTGTGGCCCAAAAAGCTGGAAGCCAAGGCTGATAAGTGCTGCTACGATGGCGGTTACAAGTTGCCAATATTGACGCACGGAATGTCGGACTTTATGAAACACACGTTTCCCCCTATTAATTAAGGACTATTATAGCAAGTTGCACAGACATTTACGGCCACCGGTATGCTACGCAAGTTCTAGAGTCCATATTTATAGAACAACACGGTATAGTAGTTAACAGTTAGTGATTGATGACTTTCGAAAAGGTAATACATGGACAAGACATTCAAACGCTTTACATCCGGCTTGTGCCTCTGTCTTTTGCTACTGTTTGCACCGGCTCCAACTGCCTCGGCGCATATTCTCAAGACCAATAACGGCACAGTGGCAGTATTGCATGTACCACCAGACGACAAGCCCATGGCGGGTGCCCCCACCAAGCTAGAACTCCTCTTATACAAAAACACTGGCGAGTTTGAGCTAAGTAAGTACACAATTAACTTGCAGGTGGTTGAGCATGGCAAACGAATTCAGCAGGTTTCTGTAGGCCCTGAGTTTGTGGGCAATCCTTCAACGGGTATCACAACCGTTATCTTTCCGAAGATTGATGTCTACGAAATTGTGGTGATTGGGACGGCCAAAAGTTCGGCCGATAAAAGCTTCACAACAAACTACGAACTACGCGTGGCAACGGCCGTTAAAAGATCCAATGCTGACACAGAGCTATTGCTCGTTGGTATGACACTAGCAATAATTGTGGTAATGGTCGGTATTCGAGTCTTCGTAGATCGTAAATCACTCGCTGGTATAAAGCGTAAAAGTGGTAAAACGAGGAGTTAAAATGAAGCATGTTGGTCTGATTCGAAAAATGTTAGCAAGTATCCCAGCACTTGCGCTGTTGAGTGCTCCGGCATTTGTTAGCGCGCACGTTATTGTGACGCCTAGCCAAACTGGTATTGGCAGCGAGCTGACGTTTAACGTTAGTGTACCTAATGAGCAGCAGACGCCAGTGGTGAATCTAAAGCTTGCTATTCCTGTCGGCGTGACCAACGTGACGCCAACCAGCAGGGATGGTTGGACTATTCAGACAACTACTAGTACTGGCAAAGACCCCGAAGTGATGGCAATTACCTGGAGCGATGGCGCGATTCCGGTTGGTCAACGTCAGGACTTTAGCTTTAGCGCCCAAGTCCCGGCAAATGCTACGGAACTTGATTGGAAAGCCTACCAAACCTACGCCGATGGTACCACTGTTCACTGGGACCAAAAGCCAGCAGGTAGCGATGATGCGACAGGCAACGCCGGACCATACTCGGTGACAAAAGTCGTGAACGACTTAACCGACAGCGCAACAACTCCGACCGAAAAAACTAGTAACACCACAGTCCCTCTAGTAGTTAGTCTTATCGCCGTTGTCTTAAGTGTTGGCAGTATTCTATTCAAAAAGAAATAGAAACCTGCCGGACTTTTATATACGGCCAAAACCGGTCAAAAAGTTCGCTACAAGTGTTCCCAAGTATGCAACATTATAGCCACCTTCCTGAATCAAAAGGGTGGGCAAGTGGAGCATGTTAATCTGTTCCGCAATGTCTTTGTAGATATCACTGCTTAAGGAAAAACCACCAATCGGGTCGGCGACAAACGTGTCAAAACCGGCAGATACAACCAGAAAGTCTGGTCTGAAATCGGTAACTTCCTTGAGTGCACGCTGCAGTGTTTTTAGGTATTGCATATCGCTAGTGCCAATTGCCAAAGGAAAGTTATGGGTGTATCCCCGTCCTTTGCTATGGCCGCGTTCCGATCTAAAACCGCTGCTGTATGGGTAGCGTGTTCGCGGGTCGGCATGAATTGATATATACAGCACATCATCACGGTCGTAAAAAGCATCTTGTGTTCCGTTACCATGGTGAAAGTCGATATCCAGAATCGCCACGCGGCCTTTAACCGACATATACTGCGCGGCAATCGCGGCATTATTGAAGTAGCAGTACCCACCCATAGCATGATGGCCTGCATGATGGCCCGGTGGCCGGCACAGACTGTAAACTACCGGCTCCCCATCCAATACTAGTTGTGCACCAGTCAATGCGGCGTTCACTGCTGCACGGGCCGCAGCATATGTATTGGCGGTGACCGGCGCATACGTATCACTCATAAAATATGATGGATACAGAATTTCGTCAGTCTTGAGACCTTGCGAGCGTTGACGCAAAAAATCAATGTACGCTTGCTGATGCACTGCTCGTATATGGTGGGCTGCAAACTGTCGTGGTGCCATGATTGTTCCGAGCTGATTGACTTGTAGAGCGGCAACTATGGCTTCTGCCCGGTCTGCCGATTCGGCGTAGGGTGTAAGTTTGCCGTCGTAGATTTCGTAAGGTGGATTATGAGCCTTATGGGCATCGGTGTAGACGGTTATCATAGCTGACCTCGCTCAATAATCTGCAAAATTCGATCGGTTGCTCGTTGATTGTAGTGTTGTGCCTGTATCGACCTTTTCAAATACAGAAAGTTAAAATCGCGCAAACCGGTTGGTGCGATGCCGTCATTCACCGTAACATTTTTTGGTATGAACTGCGGAGCGTAGTCCCTAGTTGGTATTCGAAAGCCAGCACCATATCCGGCACGATGCGATTGGCTGGTGGCGTTGCATTCTGCATAGATCAACGGTGGACCATTCACATTGTCACGCAAACTGTGCAAAACCTGCGTATTGACTGCTACTAAAGCTCCTGTTATCAAGCCTTGACCCGTATATCTTTGTGGGTTGTCGTTGTCACGCAGGGTGCACCATTCGGTACTTTCGACTAGATTTATCGGGCCGTCGGGACCCGGAATAATCAATCGTTCCGCCATGGCAGCACTTACCAAAAGCCCGCCGCTATAGGTTGCCGCAAACCAAACACTGCGTTCATGCTCTGGACCTTGGCGTTCATGCTCTAAGCGGTTACGTAGCGCTTCAATTTCCTGCAAACTCCAGCCAAAAGTCGGCTGCCAGAGTTCCTGTAATGGTTCTACGTCGCTTGCTTCGATTGTCGTTCGGATTAATTGTCCTCTTTGGAACATTCGTTCTACTCGTTCAACGGGCGAATAGGCTGATGGTGCTGGCTGGCTATGCGGATCGCTGGCCGCTTCTCGCAGTGGTGTGGCTGCTCGATCTGTGGCATTGTGCCCAAGGTAGATTAGCCAGCCCAAACGTGGTGAGGTACGCAGTGCGCTGAATCTGGCTGAAAATTCAATTAATGGCAACGCTACTTCCAAATTTTGCCTGAGTTCGCCTGTTTGTATGGTTTCTAAAACTTCTGTGCTCACAACCCCTCTATACACGACCCTGCTAATCGGTTCCGGCCGAGCATCCGCCTCCACTTGCAGCTTGTTAAACTGGTTTTCTACATGGTCGTAGTTTGCCGAGAAAAACTCGGCGTTATGGTACAGTCGATCGTCTTGGCGCACATCTGTGCCCAACTGACCGGTACTTGAAAATATTTCTAATTCACTCATTATTATTTCTCCTATTTTTTGCCAATAAAAAAGCCCCCTCGTTTGAGGGGGCTTTGAGATGGCGATTGCTTAAATTATTTTATGCAATAGCAAAACAAGACCCCGAAGTGGCCTTCTTTGCAGTACCTGTTGCTGGTAATTGTATGTATTGCATAACTCAAGGAGTGTAGGATCTATTGACGTAATTGTCAATAGATTTTTAAATTTATTTGGGGCGAACTACGGGGATCGAACCCGCGACATTCGGAACCACAACCCGACGCTCTACCAACTGAGCTAAGTCCGCCTTGTCGATGCGCATGTTACTAGAACTACGCCTCTTGTTTTGGTTTTGCTGCTAAATCGCAACAGAACAGAGGTGATTGTAGCACGATTTGTGTACATTGACTAGGCTAGTTCTTGTATTTTTATAACGAGTTGTTTGATGGCTTTTGCCCGGTGGCTGAGGGTGTCTTTTTTGGAGGGAAGCATCTCGGCATAGGTTTTGGTTTCGCCGGCGGGCACAAAGCAGCTATCGAAGCCAAAGCCGTTATCACTGCGCTGCGCAACAACGCTGCCCCGAACTTCACCATGGCCAATTAACAGCCTTGTGCCGTCATAATACGCTGTCACGCAAACTGCAGTTGCAGTGGGGCTAGTGGTCATCTTTGTCATCTGAAACAGTGCATCATTACCTAGTTTTTCGTTAAAAAACTTAATAAACGATCCAGGCAAGCCGTGGAGTTCATCGAGCCCAGCCGACACATCTTCAACGATAATCGGCTCGCCAACAATTGCATATGCTCGCTTTGCTTTATCGGTGATGACCGCCTCGACATCAAGGCTTTGTATCTCGTCCAAGTCTACGTCAACCGATTTTAGTTCAATTGCTGCCGGAATCATCCGCTGCCATTCGGTGAGCTTATGTTTATTGCCAGTTACAAGGGTGATTGTCTGCACGTAAGGTCTCCTATTCTTCTACGATTTTTTAGTGGTTGTACTATGATCTTAACTAGTATAACAGCGTCCGCGCGGCACAGTTTATTTGATACGCGTCTTGCGTTACAGTTTTGTTCGTCTTCATAGGACTTATTTTGTATAGCCCTAGCTGCTATTATGAAGCAATGAATGAGCCGAGTTTTTACCGTGTGAGTGTGAAGGGCATAGTTGTTGATGAAACCGGACGATTTTTGTTGTCACGCGAGGACAATGGTAATTGGGATATGATTGGCGGTGGCTTGGATCATGGCGAAGACCCGATTGAAGGCTTAAGGCGCGAAATCAGAGAAGAAACAGGTCTAGAAGTGACCTACATCTCGTCAACGCCCAAGTATTTTATTACTGGGCCTAGGCTTGGTCACGAAACGTTTATGGCAAATATTGTCTACGAAATTAAGCTCGAAAGCCTAAATTTTATACCGTCGGATGAATGCCTAGAACTTAAATTCTTTAATGTAGAAGAAGCTCAAAAGATAAAAGTTTTTCCAACGATAAAAAAGCTACTCGAAGTTTTCAACCCCGAACTTCACGTCTAAAAACGCACAGATACATCGGTGCGTCGTAGTGAATAAAGCGAGAACCGTCCCTCTATCTAGGAAACAGCAATAGCGTAAGCTATGAAAATGAATTCTATCAAACTGGTCTTATTTGCACTGATTTGGGCGATTATCGTATATGTGGTAAATTGCATGATTGCACATAAATTCAAGAGAATCGAACTAAAACAGGCGGTACTTTACTTCTCTACTGTGGCAATGGTTGGTCTGTTTGGCGAGGTATTCCTCGATACTGTATACAACACCGTGTTTGGTAATCCCTTGTGGCGTTACAATATTTTGCCGATTCACGATGGTTACACTTCGTCTTATGCCGTAGTCACTTGGGGTATCTATGGATTACATCTTTACCTTCTGCACGGAACGCTCAAAGCAAAATCAATAGTAAGGACTCGCCATCTGGCGCTAATTATTTGTCTGGAAGCATTACTACTGGAAGCTTTGCTGACAATTAGCGCTAAGCTCTTGTTGGGCAGGTATCTCTACTATTACTACCCTGGTGACTTGTGGCACGTTTCTTCGTTCCAGAATATACCATTCTACTTTATATTTGGGGTCGTAATCATTAACATTGTGAGGCGGTTTCAGGCTAGCCCAAAGTTCTTTTCACTATTTTCTTTGTGGCTAGTAGTCATTATTGCTTTTCTTACCTAAAGGTTACTCTCTCGGTTCAATTGTTTGTGACTAATATAATCTGAGGCACATTACTGAAATCTTTATCGTACGTAAGCAAGGGCATCGATAAAAACATACACTCAGCTGCAATCCATAAGTCGTTTGGAGATATTGGTGTACCATTTTTTCTTAGGTATCCATATATCTGCACATAAAAGGGAATTGTTTCAGGAACCAATCCAGGGCTTGTCGTTACGTTTGAATCATCAAAAAAACGTTCGAGCACTGGCTGATTCTTTCCAGGATTATTGCCTGCTGCAATCCCCGCCTGTAGTTCTGCCATCACAACATACGGTATGTAGAGCTCTTCGTTAGGTAGTTCAAGCTTCTCTCCTCGGAGCAGGGCACTGACAATATTTGTATCGACGGCAATCACTTATAGATCTTTCCACATCTCTTTATCAATCGCTTCAAAGTCGTCAAGTACCGACTGGTTGATGCCCGCTGCATCTACTAAACCACTATAGCTTCGCCAGTTTATTGTTTCCTTTGAGCTCACGCCTCCCACTTTGTCCTGTAGGGTACTAAGCACGAAATCATTAATACTCATCGATTTGAGCTTTGCCAGTTTGTTGATGCGTCGCTTTAGCAACGGATCAACATTTCGAACGGTAATCTGAATATTTCTCATACTATAATAATAGAGTGATGTCTTTGTAATGTCAATGACATCACTAAATGTAAATACAATGAAAAATATCCGGAATGTTTTAAAATGGTGGAGTGTATTGGCTGGGGTCCGAACCGCATTACCAGTTTAGACGTCACCATTCTCAATAATTTTTTTGTCCTCGTATGGGCCAACATCCCGGCGATACCACTCTGCTTGAATGCTACTCAAGACACCCATCGCACGGTTATAATTGAAATACTTTGGTTCGTATAGCTCCTTCAGGGCTCTCGTAACAGCGTAGTTCAATGCGCCATCTTGCAACTCTAGGGGGAGGCTACGGAGATGTGCAACTAGAGGTTTTAATAGTTCGTCAATTTGTGGTCGATCACTTTTTGGAATATAAGGCATACTAAAACTATATCATTGGTGCAGGATTATGGACGAAGTAGGAGCTACTTTGAGGACTTTTCCGGCTGCTTTTTGGCCAAGGGTGTTTCGGTCGTAACCCAAACATCGTCATCCTTGCACTCGTACGTAAATTTGTCGTACTCCTTAAAATCTTTGCCAATCTTAAAATTGTTCGTTATTTCCCAACGAACTTTACGCATTGGCTTATTACAAGTTGGACAATTCATGATTTAATTTTACCAGATGTTCTAAGGTGCTTAATATTCTATTCAAAATAACGGATGAGAAAAACGTGGTGCCCCGAGTTGGACTCGAACCAACGACCTTAGGCTTAGAAGTCCTCTGCTCTATCCATCTGAGCTATCAGGGCGATGCACCGTAACTATTTGTGCAGCATCATTAAACAAGTTGAACGATACTGCTATCTGATTTTAGCCCATCTACTCTGTAAAACCAACATTACCACCACCCAGGCCTATATTGTTTGCGGTACCTGCGAATGGTTTGAATAGTGGTGTACACTATAAATGAATTGTCATTAGGAGATACCTAAAATGTCCAGAGATGTAGTTATATACGGAGGCACCAAAGGCCCTGTTACGCTCAAACAATTTGTTAACGCAGTGAATGAGACGATCGATCAGCTCGCAGTGTCTGATACGTCACTTACAGGACTACATATCCAAGTTCAGCCCTATATTCGTGATGGGGCCACCGTCCCAGAACCGTATACAGAAGTTGAGTTGTCGCAGCACTTCCTTGTTAATGCCCAGAAAAAAGGCGAGAATTTTGACATTACCGAAATAGAGTCCATTTCAGTCTTGAGATTTGGTTTTTATCCTCAATTTGGTGAAGATATACGCGAGGATAACGTTGAAGAATTTATCGAATATATAGTTCCGGAGCATCCAAATCAAACAAATATTGATGAAAGTTTTAGAGATCGCTTAAAGGAGTGCCTTGCAACTCGGCTACAATGGAGTGTTGACACCTTTGCTTCCAGGACACATGAGACCTGGGTGCTACAAAACGCAATTGCGGTTGCAATAGCAACTCTGACCGACGGTATCATTGATGATGACAATGGTTTGTTGGTTGACTCAAGAGACGAATCCAATGCCAGGGCTTTTCTAAAAGATTAGTTACTTGCTGTTGAATTCGCGTGTATATTTGCTACAATAAAGTTGAAAGGAGTCATTATGCCTACAATCTTACCCATATCTGATCTGCGAAACTACACAGACGTATTAAATCGAGTTGACATCGACAAGCCAGTGTACCTAACACGTAATGGTCGAGGTACCTACGTCATTTCTAAGCTTGATGATTACGACCGTGAAACGGCTGCCGAAAGCTTACTCACCGAAATCAAGCAGGGCGAACTATCCGCTAAAGATGGCAAGACAGTGCCAATTGCTGAAGTCGCAAAGAAGCTCGATATACAGTTATGAAAGTAATGCTGTTGCCTGCCGCCGAGCGTGATCTTGGCGATCTGTTTTTATACATTAAAGACGAATTGCAAAATCCGATTGCGGCTCGTAATATAGCCACAAAAGTACTGCAACGCACACAGCCTGCTTGCTAATTTTCCCGAACTAGGAGCAAACCTAGCAAATGTTGATCTTAGGCTTGCGGGCTACCGCTATCTACTAGTTGACAACTATTTGGTTATTTACAAAGTGACTACCCAAGAAGTCCGTATTGTGCGAATACTATATGCTCGTTCTGATTATGTGCAACTGTTGCAAGGCTAACAGGCATTACTGCTTATAGGAGGTATCGTATGTTACATAGAAACTGGTGCGGGTGCGGAGAATCGAACTCCGATCCCAAGTTTGGAAAACTTGTATACTAACCGCTGTACTACACCCGCTCGGCTGCTCTTTTCCCTTGAGCTACACGTGATTATAGCACGTTTCCCAGAGGTGACTACATATCATTGAGGACGGTGATGTGGGCGCCTAGGCTGTTTAGGCGGACGGCGATGTCTTCGTAGCCGCGGTTGATGGTGTAGACGTTACGCAGGACACTGATGCCATTGGCGGCAAGCATGCCGATGAGGAGCAGGCTGGCTGGGCGAAGCGCCGGTGGGCACACCACATCGGCGGCGCTGAATTTTGTGGGGCCACTAATGTAAATACGGTGTGGGTCGGCTAGTTCGACGTTGACGCCGACTTTGGTCATTTCGGTGTAGTAGATGGCGCGGTTTTCGTAGGTCCAGTCGTGAATCAGCGTGCGACCGTGGGCCACGGCAACAATTGGCACAAAGTAGGGCAGGTTGTCTTGGTTCAGGCCAGGGTAGACATTGGCGTGAATTTTTTCCTGCAAGGCACGCAGTTTGCCGCTATGCTTGTGGACTGTGAGGTCGACAAGATCGGCTTTGCCATTGGTGGCTTTGTAGCGTTCGGTTTGATCGACTTCGAGCCCCATTTTCTTGAGCTTTAGCAGCTCTAGTGCCATAAAATCGATTGGTACGCGCTTAATACTAATTTGTGAATTAGTAGTGACCGCCGCAGACACAAAGAACATTGCTTCGATTGGGTCTTCGGTAGGGGCAAAGGTGACATTTTTCTTGATGTGCTTTACGCCGCGAACGGTAAGGCTGCTGCTGCCGATGCCGTCGATTTTGACGCCCAATTTTTCTAGGAAGAAACAAACATCTTGGACCATGTAGTTAGCCGATGCGAACTGAATGATGGTTTCTTCGGGTGTGCGCGCTGCGGCAAGTAGGACGTTTTCGGTAACGGTGTCGCCTGATTCGTAGAGTACAATCCGGCCGGCTGGTTTTGCTTCGGACGTGACGTTATAGTGGCCTTTGGTCGCCACGATGCCAACGCCAAATTCTTCGAGTGCAAACAGGTGTGGGGCCACGGTGCGTTCGCCCAATTTGCAGCCACCAGCGTAGGGGATTTTAAACTCTTTAAAATCGTGCATCAGCGGGCCGATCATCATTAATACGGAGCGAGTTTTGCGAGCCGATTCGGCATTGAGGTTTTCGAGTTGCAATACTTCGGGGCGTCGAACCTCGATGTCGTTGCCAGGAAGCCATTTTATCTGTACGCCGATACTTTCGAGTACTTCGATGATACGGAAGACCTCTTCGATGCGTGGGAACGACTGGAAGCGGGTGACGCCGTAATTGAGTAGCGACGCACAAAGTAGCGCAACAGCGGCGTTTTTGCTAGTTTTGAGGGTAATTTCACCGTGGAGTTCATGGCCGCCTTCGATACGCAGGTTGGTACCAGAGCCACTCAAGGAAATAAGTTGCTTGTTTAGGACATCACTGATGCGCCCAAGTGTTTCTAGACTAAGGTTTTGTTTTCCGTGCTCCATCCGGTTAACGGCAGATTGGCTGGTGCCTAGGCGGCGCGCAAATTCGGCCTGGGTGAGATTTCTCTCTTGTCGTATCTGAGCAATTAAATGCCCAATCTTCTCGTTCGTATTGTTCATAAGTCCAAGAAGTATACCATATATGGTATTTTAATTGCAAGAACGGTTTATGGATTACATGTAGCTGTTGTCACTGCGGAGCTCACTAATAAGCTGTTTAATTCTTTCGAAATCTTTTGGGATGTCTTTATCACTAGTGATGCTGTTTATGTGTTGTGGAAGAACTTCGAGAGCCGCTGCTAGTTCAAATATCTCCTCTATTTTCTCATTCTCTTCCCACCCATCCCAATGATCGCTACTAGTAACGGCTCCAACAATCCATGAAGCCACATCCTCAGGTTTCTCTTTATCCAATTGTGACAGATAAGAATCCCAAAGATTCAATAGCTCATCAATAGTCTGAGGAATAGTACCCATGCCTGCAATTATAACCCTAATGACCAAACTTACGTATGTTTTTGGTGGAGGGATTGATACAATGGTGGGTATGATTTAGCTGACTTGAACTACTGGTGGAGGATGTATAAGACAGTAATCTATTTTTAGGGGGAGTTTTCGATGCAAGACAAAGAAATTGAAGCACTAATTACAGCCGAGACAAATCGACAGCGTAATGGGCTTGAGATGATTCCAAGCGAGAATCATACGTCACAAGATGTCCTCACGGCGCTTGGCTCGCGGTTAACCGACAAATACTCCGAAGGCTACCCAGGCAAGCGTTACTACGGTGGCTGCGAGTTTGTGGATAAGGTCGAAAACCTGGCACGCGATCGCGCAAAAGCACTATTTGGAGTGAGTCATGCAAATGTGCAGGCATATTCTGGCTCGCCTGCCAACCAGGCCATTTACTTCGCACTGGCTGATCCTGGCGACACAGTTATGGGGCTAGAACTATACTTTGGCGGCCACATGACACATGGGCTCAAGGTGAACTTTTCGGGAACCATCTACAATTCGGTGCAGTATCGTACCGGCCACGATGGCTATATGGACTACGAAGGTATGGCCGACATGGCAATGCGCGAAAAACCAAAGTTGATTATGGTTGGCGCAACGGCATATCCACGAATTTTTGACTGGCAAAAGCTGCGCAAGATTGCCGATGCTTGCGGCGCATTCCTAGTGGCTGATATTTCGCACATTGCTGGTTTAATTGTTGCTGGTGCACATCCATCACCGGCTGGCATTGCCGATGTGATTATGACTACCACCCACAAAACACTTCGTGGCCCACGCGGCGCACTGATTTTGTGTAATGGTAATCCATCTAATCCGCTCAAAAAGCCAGAACGCACCAAAGAAAATTTGCCGTCGCTGATTGACCGAGCCATTATTCCAGGCTTGCAAGGTGGCCCGCACAACCACCAAACTGCCGCCATTGCGGTTGCTCTTCGTGAAGCAGCCACACCAGAGTTCAAAGCATACGGTCACCAAATTGTAAAAAACGCCAAACGTTTGGCCGAAAATCTGAACAACAAGGGTTACCAGCTTGTAACTGGTGGCACCGATAACCATCTGCTGTTGATAGACCTGACCAACAAGGGCCTCAAGGGCGCCGAAGCCGAAGACGCCCTGAGCAAAGCTGGCATTACGGTAAACAAGAACACTGTGCCATATGACCCACGTCCACCATTCGACCCAAGTGGTATTCGCATGGGCACCCCGGCACTTACCACCCGCGGACTCAAAGAGGCCGAAATGGATCAAGTAGCTGCCTGGATAGACACGGCTATTACCAGCGCCAGTGACGACAAAAAACTTGCCAAAATTCATCAAGAAATCACTGCATTCACCAAAGCTTTCCCGCTGCCTGGTGAAAAATAGCACGAGCTGTCGGTTAGGGAAGTAGTTCGGGCTCTTGTTCGAGCGTGATGCCAAACTTTTGTTGCACTGCGGACACGATTTTTTGTTTGAATTTTAATAAATCAGCCGTTGTTTTTGCCTGTTCGTTCACAAATACCAATGGCTGTTTTGGCCAAGTTGCCATGCCAGTTTCGCTGTCGTGATAATCTTTGAGCCCGACTTGTTCAATGAGCCATGCGGCCGAAATTTTTATATGCGTATCATTCACTGGCCAATAAGGCACGTTCGCGTTGTCGGCTCGCAGTTGTATAGAGATGTCCTCACCGATGATCGGATTGGCAAAGAATGAACCATTATTGGCAATAACGGCTGGATCGGGCAGCTTGGCCGATCGAATGGCAATTACTGCTTCACGAATGGTTTGTGGCGTGTAGTGTGCCAGCGGGTGTTGGCTAAAATATTCTTGTAGGCCTTTATAAAACGGCGGTTCCGGGTTGCCTCGGCGTAAATGCAGCGTGATGGCCGTAATGAAGAATCGGCCTTTATCGGTCGTTTTGAACCGTGATGTCCGGTAGCCAAATCCGCAATCCATGGTCGGTATGTTCAGAAACCGTTTCTCGACGCTATCGTATGCTTCTAGGCTAGACATAACATCACTAATTTCTTGGCCATAGGCACCCACGTTTTGGACTGGGGTTGCGCCGGCGTTACCTGGTATTAGACTTAAAGCTTCGATTCCTGTCAGGCCTTCACTTACTGTACGTGCCACCACGCTGTCCCAATTTTCACCTGCGCCAACGGTGACATAGTGATCTTGCGCGTCTTCGGCATAGATTTCAAAATGCATGCACTTGTTCACAAGCAGCAGTCCCGAAAAGCCCTCGTCTTTCCAGATAATGTTACTGCCACCACCAACCATCTGCACAGGCAAGTTATGCGCTTTTGCCCAGTCTAGGGCCTCAACGAGTTCCATGCGTGACGTCACATCGACCGCGTAGCGTGCCGTACCACCGAGCCGCATGGTCGAATAATCTCGTAAAGACACATTTTCTTTTATGTTCATACAGGTATTATACGGGACCTACCCAAAACAGCACATTTTGCCCCAACTGCACTATTCCGGTGAGGTCGATTCTCCATTCGCGCACCCTGGTTACGCTTGCGTCGAAACCCCCATGAGGGGTAGTATGGGAGGGTATGAGTGAGCAACGACACAACACACCACCGTTTATAAGTTTGGGCAAACACCTCAAGTATTTGCGTGAGCAGCTCAAAGAAAGCTTGCACGAAGCGTCTGGCGCGGTCGAAATTGAGGTTGATGAGCTTGGCCGGATCGAAAATGGCTTTGAACGGCCACCAGAAGATATTCTGTTACTCCTGATTCAGCACTACAATATGCAAGACCAAGAAGCCGTACAGCTCTGGGAATTAGCGGGCTACGACGGTGAGGCATCGCCACACAAATTCCGTATTGAAGAAAACACCGCCGCCGCATTCCACAACAAACAAATGGTCATGTTGCTGGCCATGGACATGCGCACCATGTACTCTGACGGCGTTGATATTAGCATCAATCAAGCTGGCGTTACGCTTAATTTTACGCAAAGTGCCAATAATAACCAGCGCCTACCCGTTGGCCGCATCGGCATGAGCTTTGAACAAGCCAACCAAGTCCTCAAAACGCTAGAAACAGCACTCCTAAAAGCCAAATACCTCAACCATCCTCTTGGCTTGCCAGCTCCAAAAGACCGCAGCGGCGAAGCTTAGAACGGCTAACTTAGTTTTGGTCTTAAGGCAAGTGCCTCAAGAAACGCCGACCCAACTCGTTGTATATGTTCTGGTTTAATTCCGCCGATGTTAAATCGTGCACTGCTACGGAGTACTAAGATGCCTTTTTGGCGAAACAATGCTTGTTGCTCGTCACTAAAAGCCTCCGGCTGCAATTTCATAAAAAGGCCTTTACCGGCGCCAATAGTTGGTGCTTTGTCTCCAAGTATCGCGGCTAGTGATCGTCGATTTAGTTGGAGTAATTGGCGGCTAGCCTCTATCTCGGTCTCTAGTTGTCTTCGTAAGTTCGTGTCACCGAGCACCAGTCCGGCACCATACACTGTTTCAAGTGGTGGATTTGAATAGGTTTTTCTGACCCATGCCGGAATCTTGCCTATAATACGCTCGGCCTGATCGCGGCCACGGTTTGCGTCCGCGTTGGCTATTAATAGAGCACCAACTCGGCTATTGTACAGGCCCATGTTCTTTGATGCCGAAATGCAAATGAAACTTAAAATATCTTCACTCACGCACTTGCGAATAGGATAGGTGTCGGCTTCAAAACCATCAGCCAGTCCTAAATAGGCTGCATCAATAATGACCGCGTGGCCTTTCTTTTTGATAGGCACAAATAACTCATCCCATTGTTCGGGTGTTCGGTCTATGCCGTCATCGTTATAGCCGCAAGCCTGGAGTAAAACGGCAGCTTCCGGATGTAGTTTTTCAATCGCCCCAAGAGCGCCTACATGATTGTAGTTGCCAGCTTCGTCGAGGTGCTCGTAGCTAGATATGTTAAAAACGTCACCGAAGATGCTTTTGTGATTGCCCCAGCCGGCTTCAAGTTCTAGGCTTGGCTTTGCTTGGCCAGGGTTGCTTAGCATGGCGCCGAGTGCGACACTCGCCATCGTTAATGCTCCCGTTCCACCTAAAGCCTGAAGCTTTTGTAGGTTATTACGACGGTTTTCGTATAATTCTGGGCCTAACACCCATTCGCTCACGGCATTTAGGAATGGCTCGTGACCTTTCTGGGTTTGATATCCAAACGTATTGCCACTTAGTATTTCTTCTAGGCCTTGCCTTCGAGCATCTTGGACGACCATTGGTTGTAACGCTTTACCGGTGCTTTGGTCGAGCAATACGCCCACCGTACCGTTAATTGGATCAGCATGCTCTTGCTGCATCTGAACCCAGTCTTTGTTGGCGAGTGCGATATCGTCGAGCGATGGTAGTGGATCGAGTGTGTTGTAAGCCATAATACCTCTTAGTGTAGTGATAAGCCCCGATGTTATGCAAGCAATAGCGTCTTACCACACTTGGTGATATGCTCGTACCTCTGTACAATCTATAGACTATGCTACTCACCGTTGATATATCCGAAAAGTCGTTCGATAACAAAGTTTTGTATACCGATTTGCAGTTTGATGTCGAACAAAACGAAAAAGTTGGGCTGATTGGTCGCAATGGCACTGGCAAATCGACGCTGTTAAACATTATTACAGGCGAGGATAAAGACTTTCAAGGTTCCATTAGCATTAAGCGTGGCACGGTCGTGGTATCGAGCCGCCAGGAACATCATGGTCATGAGCACAAAACAGTACTGGAGTACATCCAGGGCGACCTGCCAGAGTTCGAAGAACTATATCACGTGATTTCGACGTATCCAGAACACATGAGCGACAGTAATGCCAAAATGCAGCACTACAGCGATGCGTTGGAACGATTTGGCCAACTTGGTTATTTTCAGATTGAAGACGAGCTAGAGCAAGCCTTTGGCGACTACCAGCTTGATGTTAAAAAACTGCATGGGCCGCTCAGTGATCTGAGCGGTGGCCAAAAACGGATGGTCGAACTGATAAAAGTACAGCGCGCCCGCGGCATGATCGCATTGATTGACGAGCCCACCAACCACATGGACTTTGTTGCCAAACAGTCGTTTATTAAGTGGTTTACGGCCGCCCAAGAAGCGGTTGTTGTTATTACTCATGACCGCGATGTCTTAAAAATGGTAGATAAAATTGTCGAAATTCGCGACGGCCGAGCCTACACCTTTCGTGGCAACTATGAGCAATATTTGCGCATCAACAAAAGCCAAGTGACTTCGCAAGTCAACGAATACGACCTAACCCAAAAGCGGATTGGCAACCTGCAAAACGACGTGATCCGCTTTCGACGCATGAAAGAAAAAGCTCGTGATCCGGGCACGATTCGCCGTTTTAAATCGCAGGAACAGCGCGCCGAGGCCGAACTAGCCAAATTATCTCAGGCCGAAAAACCATCATTCTGGATTGACCGAGAATCGGCAGGAGAACTGAATGTCAAGATGACCGGTGCCTACGAAAAATATAAATCACAGAATATCTCGCTCGATACCTCTGGCAAAGAGAGCAAAACGTCGCGCCTGCTTGTACAGGGGACAAAACTAAGCTTAGGTTATGGCGATACGCCGTTGTTTGTAGACGTGAACTTTTCGTTATCCGAAGGCGAACGACTGCGTTTGCACGGCCGTAACGGTGCCGGTAAGACAACATTGGTACGAGCAATTATGGCTAAAGTTCTTGATAAAACGCCGGCTTCTACGCAATTTAGTGGCAACATTGCTGTGGCCAAAGAACTCAAACTTGGCTTATATGAACAAGAAATCGCTGCCAAGTATTTGCCGTTGCGCTTGGGCGAAGCCATCGAACAAGTCTTTGACGAAAAGGATGTGCCCTTTACTGACCGCAAACTCAAGCAGCTGCTGAGCCAGTATCTGTTTAACCCGTCAACCGACGGCGAAGTGCCAATCGAACGACTCAGTGGTGGCCAAAAAGCCCGTTTCCAGCTCATTAGTATGCTGTGCGATGAGCCGCAGATTTTGATACTAGATGAACCTACCAACCACCTTGACTTGCCATCGATCGAAGAGCTCGAAAACGCCCTGTTAGATTATCACGGTGCCGTGCTCTACATTAGTCACGATAGCTATTTTGCGCGCAATATTGGCGGTGAAGAGCTGACGCTAACTCCGCTAGCTGCCTAGTTTTACTGCAGCGCGGACGTTAACCGGGCAATGTTTTCTAGTAGCCGCTGTCGACGCGATCGTTTTTGCCACTGTGCTAGCGTCACCTGTTTTGATTTTCTTAAATAGCTGGCTTCGATGTTGCGTAACTCTTCAACTGTTTTACGGTCGTATGAAATCAATGTAACTTCCAGATCTAATTCGAACGACCTAATATCTAGATTGCTTGAACCAATTGTGGCCACATCATCATCAACAGTTATAAATTTCGAGTGCAGTAAAATCGGCGCCTTGTACCAATAGATTTTTACGCCGGCGTGGAGCAGAATTTCATAAAACGAACGTTGTGCGTGGCCGACCATCCACTGATCAATAACTTCGGAGTTTATCATGGTCACATCAACACCACGTTTGGCGGCGCTGGTAATTGCGGTGATGAGTGATTCCTCAGGCACAAAATACGGGTTAGTGATGACGATTTTATGCTCCGCCAGGTGGATAAGGCTCGTAAATAACTTGAGGTTATTTTCGTCTTCATAGCCTGGGCCACTTGGCAAAACTTGTGCCAACGAGTGGCCGGACGCGCTAATGCTGGCGGGAATGATATTAGCCGCCTCATAGTCTAGCAAGACACCGGTTTCCGAAAACCAATCTGTCAGAAATAGTGCGGCTAGCTGCATAACAATTGGACCTTGCACACGTACCACGAGCTCGTCGTAATAGATTTCGTCCTTGCGGTGATAGTCGCGCTGAACCAAGTTCTGTGACCCAGTGTAGCCAATCCGGCCATCAATGATTACTAGTTTACGATGATTGCGAAGGTCGGGGCGCATATAACCTTTGCCAGGAAATTTGAGCGGTAGCATCGGTTGGAACAGTACGCCATCTGCCGTGAATCGTTGCTTCATTTTTTTGAGATTGGGGAATTTTCGGACCGATAATGCGTCGTACATAACCCGGACAATAATGCCGCGTTTAACTGCGCGGGCCAGCGCGTCGAATAGTGGTTCTGTTGTGGTGTCCAGCGCAATAATAAAATACTCCAACTGCACGCTGTGCTTTGCGGCATCAATGTCAGTAATAATTCGGTCGATTACTTCGTTGTACTCTGGCAAGATTTCTATGTCATTGCCGCCAAAAACCGGCAGGCGACTTAGTGATTCGCTCAGCTTTGCTAGTGATTGATATTTTGCTGGCGGCACGGCACTTAGCAATTTGCTACTATCGCGGTCTCGTTTAAACATGGCCAGTGTCTCGCTAATAAAATGATCCAGTGTCTTTTGAGCCAATCGACGCGACGCTGGTAATTTGGGACTTCCCAAAACAAAATAGGCGATAATGCCCAGTGTTGGTGACAGGAATATGACTATCAGCCATGCCGTGCCAGATGACGGCTTGCGATTTTTGGGCACAATAAACACGGCTATGATCCGGATAATCCATTCCACCACAAACCAGGTCGAGACAATAAAGGCCAAAACGCTCAACGGCGTAAAATGGTGCATTGCTCTTATGGTACGACACCCACGACCAATAGCAAAAAGCTCTCCGACAAAAGTGCGTATAATTAAGGTCTATGAGCAATGCACTCCCAGCAAAACTACGAGGTACAGTTAGGCATTTTAAAGGCAATGGCCGAAAGCTAGGCTACCCAACAGCTAATATTGATGCCAACACCAATCTTGCAGATGGTGTGTATTTTGGCTTTGCCGATCTAGAACAATATACGCACCAGCCAGCGCTCGTCTTTATCGGTACACCCACAACAGTTGGTGATACTGGTCGCCGCGTCGAAACACATCTGTTGGACATCGCTGACGTTGATTATTATGGCCACGATATTACGCTGGACGTGCAGTTTTTTCATCGTTCGAATCTGACCTTCGACTCAATCGATGAGCTGTTGGTTGCTATGAAAAACGATGAAACTACTGCTCGCGCTTGGTTCGCAACTAACGTATAGCCGAACCCAACAACCGTTGGGAGTGACGAGGCTCGCAAACGTATTTGGCCCTAGACTGTCTGAGGCTTGCAACAATTGTCTCGGTGCTTGATACTTAGAGCAGATGTTTACGGGGATTATTACGCATACGACGGCTGTGCTGGGCTCGAAGTCGGGCGCAGACGGCTTAACCATGACGTTTAAAAGGCCAAAGGGCTGGGACGATCTGGTGTTGGGTGAATCAATCGCCACCAATGGCGTGTGTCTAACGGTTTCGGCAATTCACGAAGATTCTTATGAATGCTTGCTGATGCCCGAAACACTCCACAAGACTTCTTTTGGAGCGGATCTTCCAGAAAGCGTTAATCTAGAACGCTCATTAAGCGTCAGTGATCGGTTTGGCGGCCATTTTGTCCAGGGGCATGTTGACGGCACGGGCACGGTAGAAAAGATCGATACAGCGGACGGCTGGCGAGTGTCTGTTGCATTTCCCGAAGTGAACAAGGAGCTGGTGATTCCTAAAGGCTCGATCACGATTAATGGTGTGTCGCTGACAGTGGCAGAACTGAGCGATAACGTACTGGGTGTGGCAATTATTCCACATACCTTAGAGCATACAACGCTTAACATGTTACGTGTTGGCGATAAGGTAAATCTAGAATTCGACACTATTGGAAAGTATGTTGTGAACATAATGAAAGCCCAAAAAGTTAAAGAGGATGAACATGCAAAAAGCACAAAAGGCTGAATTTGAACCATTTGACGCCGGTGGTTGGCGCATCGGACTGGTCGTAGCCCAGTTTAACCAGCACATTACTTCGCAGCTGCAAGCAAGTGCCGTCAAGCGGGCTGCTGACTATAAGATAGCAAGTGACCAAATCGATATTTTTCCCGTAGCCGGCGCAATTGAAATTCCCTTGGTTTTACAGCATCTGGCAAAGTCTGGCAGGTATAACGCATTGCTAGCGGTTGGTTGTGTCATTAAAGGCGATACACCGCACTTCGATTACGTCTGCAATTTTGTAAACAACGGCATTTTACGTGTCCAGTTGGATCAATCAATGCCGATTGGCTTTGGTGTGCTAACCTGCAACGACGAAGCTCAGGCTGTTTCTAGGGCTGAACTTGGTAGTGAGCACCTCGACGCTGTGTTGCAGCAGGCAAGATTAATCAGTCAAAATTAGCGGATACTACGGTTGGAATCATGCAACTAATTATTGTATCGGGACCAGAGGCTACCGGTAAAACGGCAATTGGCAAGGTGCTTGCGGAGCGTCTGGGCATAGCTTACGAAAGTAAAGATGCAATCAAGGAACCTATGTATGATGTTGGAGCACGTAGTACCTGGAATTTCTCGTGGTACGAAAACCTGGCAAAAGACGAATTCTTCAAAATTATAGAGAGCTATATTGCCCGCAACGAGTCGGTTATTATTGAGTCAAACTTCTATGGCAGTGACAAAAAACGCCTTGCAGCGTGCCTAAACGACAGAGTTGTGGTGAACGAACTATTTTGCAAAACTAAAGGCCTGGTTTCGTTCAGGCGGTTTGTGGCTCGCAACGAAAGTGGGCGACGCCACCCTGGGCATCATGATCGTCGTTGGTACGCATCGGTGCTTTTTGGCTCAGTTTTTCGTATCATCGGGGTTAATTTGCTCTATAAACCACTGCACTTTTCGGACCGTATATTATTTGTCGATACGACTGACTTTTTGAAGGTAGACTACGATACCATTGTCGACTTTGTACAGCAAGCATCACCAAAACCGGCTAGAAAGGCGTTATGGAACAAAAATTAAAAGCTTATAGCCACACGACGTTTTCGTCGCTAAAGGTACGGAATTATAAACTGTACTTTATTGGCCAAGGTATTTCGCTCTGTGGCACATGGCTGCAAACTATTGGCCAGACGTGGTTAATATTTAAGCTGACTGGTTCTGGCACCTATATTGGATTGCTTACGGCAGTGCAGTTTTTGCCCGTTTTACTGTTTGGGCCAATTGGTGGGTTGATTGCTGATCGCTTTCCAAAGCGCCGGATTCTCTACGTTACCCAGACGGCAGCGCTGGTGTTGTCACTGACGTTGGCTGTGTTGGTGCTTACTCATGTGGTTGAGCCATGGATGGTGTTTGTGCTAGCGGCTTTGCTTGGTTTTGTGCAAGTTGTTGATAACCCTACGCGGCAAACTTTTATTTTGGATATGGTGGGGCGAGAACAGCTTACCAACGCTGTGACTATAAATTCGGTAGAGGTTAACATGGCACGGATTGTTGGTCCGGCGATTGCTGGTTTTTTGATTGCGGGCATCGGCATCGGCTACTGTTTTTTGGTGAACGCTTTTTCGTACATTGCAGTGTTGACTTGTCTGAAGCTTATGCGGGCTCGTGATTTTCAGATTTCCAAGCCGCTGGCGAGGGCTCGTGGTCAGCTACGCGAAGGCTTTAACTATGCGTGGCACACGCCAGCGGTGCGCACGATTCTACTTATGATGGTCGTGATTGGCACGCTTGCCTATGAGTTTCCAACGGTCTTACCAATATTTGCCAGTAAAACCTTCCATAGTGACGCCACGGGTTACTCGTTTTTGATGGCAGCCATGGGGGTAGGTGCGGTGATTGGTGGCGTTTTGACAGCAAACCGCCGCAAGGTAATGCCCCGAGCGATCGCTGTTGCAGCAATCGGTTTTGGCGTGGCCATGATTGCGACTTCGCTGGCTCAAAATATTATCGTTGCCGGGCTAGCAATGGTGCTAGTTGGTGTTGGCTCTATCAGCTTTTCGTCGGTGGCTAATAGCACGTTGCAGCTACAAACTGCGCCAGAGATGCGCGGCCGTGTGATGGCGCTGTGGACAATGGCGTTCTTGGGTTCAACACCAATTGGCGGCCCAATTATCGGCTATATTAGCGAACACAGCAGCCCGCGGGTCGGCCTGGCTGTTGGTGGTTTGGCAGCAATTGGTGCTGGCTTCTATGCGCTGACGATTGTAAAACGGGCTCGTACACAACGGGTGCAGGATCTAATCGTGACAGATATCGAAGAAGTATAATCCGGTTGTCAGATTGAGGTAATTAATACGATCCACCTTGGATACGCTAGTTTCTAACGTAAATCACGCTTGGGTATGTGCCGCCAAAATGGAGTGTCTTGTCACTAAAGTAAGCCGTTTGGATATCGAGATTATTGGCCTTTATGTTGGCATAAACTCCTTGACGCAGTGTTGATCCAGCTAGGCCAAGCGGGATGTCGAGCCGGCCGATTTGTGCTTGTTCCAGCTTAAAGCTCAGAACATTGTTGGTTACATATACTTTGGCTCTAAGATACACCGGGGCATAATTTCTAAAATGCTTTGACCAACTTATGGCATTCGCCACACTTGGACTTAGGGAGTGGCCATTGGCAACGTATTGCTCGAAGGCATCGAGGTGGTCATTATTCAGTAGTCCCGATACCTCTACGGTGCCGTCCGTAAGACGTACTTGGATATTATTGACGGGTATCCAACTCCAGTGATACGAGTTAAGGGTGGCGGTTACGTCCTCTTGACTTAGTGCCACGTTTTGCGCCTGTATAGGCTGTGCCAACAACTCTTTCTGCTCAGTATTAATTGGGTTTATTGGTGCTAGAGTATCATCCTTGATGGCCAAGGGCATTTTTTGCTGGAAGCTCGCCAGATTTTGCTGCGTAAAATTCACGTCTAAGTTTCGCTGACTGGTACTGCCCATGATAGTAGATAGTCCTGGGACAAACCCCATCCAGCCCAGAGCTAGTACCGGAACGCCAGCAATGACCAGTACTACGGCAAGTGGAATCCAAACCTTTTTGGGCATGTGAAATCGCTTTTGAATTTTGGTCTCTGCTTTAGCTCTGAATTTTAATTTTATGAATCGCATTCAATTTTCTCGTTCCTGTTAATCATCGAGATAGTATAGGTAAAATAGTACAACATTATCGACTCGGTTAGAAAGATTCTATGGGCTATTGTCTACAGACCTAACACTAATCTAATTCCCTCGTCGACTTGATTCATTGTTAGTCTATCTACCTCGCCCACTATTTCACTAAGGAAGTCTTTATCAAACGTGATAATTTGAGAAACATTAGCAATGGAGTCTTTAACGAGGCCTGATTTAGCTTTTATTAATTTCACATTGCCTGGTGCTTCAACCAGAGCCATATTTGAAGTAATTGCTACGACTACGACTGTATTAATACGACTTTTATTAAAACTGTCAGCCTGTACCACTAACACTGGTCTGGTGAAACCTGGTTCAGAACCTGTTGGAGTAGGCAATGTCGCCCACCATATTTGGCCACGCTTTACCATGGGTTGTTTTTGGCCCAAGATTGAATCTGAAAATTATTGAGTACAACGTCAAGTTTTGAGCTATCATCTTTATAAACTTCATTGAGCTTCTCTATAACCTTGTCGCCTTTTTGTTTCTCGACATAGCTTTTAATTGCTTTCGTGTAGAATTCACTTCTCGATTCACCAAGCCGACGAGCTAACTCTTCGGCCGATTTGTATACGTTATCTGGGATTGATATAGCAGTTTTCATATAATTTAAGTATAACAAAAGTTATACCACGGCGTCAAGACTGAGCTGGCGACATTTTAAATTAAGCAATAAGTAAGATGGTACACCCGATAGGATTTGAACCTACGACCTTTGGTACCGGAAACCAACGCTCTATCCAGCTGAGCTACGGGTGCGAGATACTTTTTAATTATAACAGAGGCGGTTCGCAGAACTTTACAGGTGGGAATATAATAGTAAGCACAAGGTTTTTAAACAAAAGGAAGTAGAATGATCGGTACATTAACTGGGCCCGAGGCGTCTAGTGCTGTTATTGGTGATTTAATTTCAGACGCCGAATTCGAAGCACGAACCACAACACCGTTAACTCGCTATGATCTGCATCTTGCCCTCGGAGAGATAGCAGGGAGAAGAGTAACTAGCTACGCGCAAGTAGAAAGATTACGTTTTGTGCCAAGATGCGCTGGGCCAGAGGTAAGTAGCGAGCCAGTTGGCCATGCGTTGATGGTTAACGTGATGTTTCATGATGATGCTACCGAGACAGCGACGCCAGGAGAAGTAATAGTCTGGGAAGATCGTTCGGCAGTTGATTCCGCCGTGCTGCAGCAATTGGCTGCCGAAGCTGTAGCTGGTCCAGTTTGGGATCGAATAGTATAACGGACTTTAGCTAATCGTGGTGGTCGGTTGGTTTCTTCTTGAAGGATTTCGCGACTTTTATGAGGTGTTTGGTCTGACGGGCGAATTCGCGGTCTAGTTCTTTGATTCGGAGCAATAACAGAGATGGTTCGCTGGGTTTAGGAGCGATGTTGTCGACGTCAAGCCGGATGCGTGGCGTGCCGGTGGTGAGGTGTTTCTTGGCCTTTGCCATGATTTTTGTGCCTTTCGAAGTGCCTTCCGAAGTTAGTTTACTGCGGTAAGCTGGCACAGAGCTGATAGCGAAACCGGGGTTTGGCTCGCTATTGCAAACTGTATACCTTTTTACCAAAAAGTAAAGCTTCCGGACAACAGCGGTGCGCATCTGATATACTTGGCTGAGATGACGACAAAACTCACAAACCCATTACTCTCTGTTGTAGTGCCGCTGTATAACGAAAGCGCAGGCCTGGCGGTGCTCCATGATGCCTTAGAAAAGGTCTTACAACACGCAACCCACGGTGAATACGAGATAGTGTACTGTGACGATGGCAGCACCGATAATACGTCAGCACTTGTGCGGGCCTGGCATACTGCCGATTCACGCGCAAAATTAGTGGTATTATCCAGAAATTTTGGGAAAGAAATCGCCACGAGCGCTGGTATCCATGCAGCACATGGTGCAGCAATTCTCATGATTGACGCCGATGGCCAGCATCCAGTCGAATTGATTCCTGAGTTTCTGGCAAAATGGCAGGCTGGCAGTAAAGTGGTGGTTGGTGTGCGCACAAACAACCAAAAAGAGGGCCTGGTAAAACGGTATGGTTCAAAATGGTTCTACCGTTTGTTCAATCGTTTTACAGGCATGAAACTAATTCCTGGCTCGAGTGACTTTCGACTGATCGATCGTTCCGTGCAGCAGGAATTTGTGCGCTTAACCGAGCGTAATCGGATCACACGTGGCTTGATTGACTGGCTGGGCTATCAGCGTGACTACATTGAGTTTACGGCTAATCCACGGCTGATTGGTGAATCGGGTTATTCATTTAGAAAACTGTTTAAATTGGCTGTTGATAGTGTAATCTCGCTCAGTATCTCGCCGTTGTATATAACGGCTTATATTGGCGCCTTTGTGTTGCCGTTATCGGTGTTACTGGGCCTTGGTATGGTGATAAACTTGCTGTTTGGTGATCCGCTACATTTGCACGCCACAGGTGGAGCATATGTGATGATACTAGTGCTGTTTTTGGTTGGTGTGTTGCTGGTGTCGCAGGGAATTATTGGCTTGTATCTATCGCACATTCATACCGAAACTCAGAATCGACCATTGTATGTGATCGACAAAGCTAAGTCGCTTGGGTTGGACGGTGAAGTCTAGTTTACGGACGTTGTTGCAGCGTTCGGGCGTTCGCTATGTACTTGTTGGTGGCGGCGTATACTTGCTCGAATTGCTGATTATTATCGTGGCGCAGCGACTTGGTGCGAGTGCGGTGTATGCGGTAATTATTAGTTTTATTGCGGGCACAGCGGTGTCGTTCTTGCTGCAAAAGCTGGTGACGTTTGGCGACAAACGAATGCAACACCGTGTGGTCATTTCGCAGCTCATAGCCACTACATTGTTGCTATGTTGGAATCTTGGTTTTACGATTTTGGTAACAAAGTTGTTTGTGCACGTGTGGCCAGCGGTTGTGTCACGGACGATCGCCCTGGCGATTACGGTTATTTGGAATTTTTATTTGTACAAGACCAAGATTTTCAAGTCGATAGTCATTGTCGATTAATTTGTTGCACCCGTTTGCTGGTATTCGCGGCCAAGATATCTTTGGTAGACAAAGCTATTGAAGCATTTGGTATTGCAAATCATAGAATCATAGCCTTCGTATGCCGAAAATGCGGCCTGCTTGATGGTAATTTGATTGGCGCTAAGATTAATGGGCATTAAGCCTGATTGGTAGCCGATATAACGGTGTAGTGATGCGTTACCGGCGTATGCTAGCGCGGCTAGACTAGTGAAGTAGCCGACTGCCTGGTGATCGGGGTGGTCGCCTTTGGCTAGTTCTGGGCTGAAGGCCTGGGTGTTAATTGTAGTGGGGCGATCAATGTACATGATGTTACGCAAGGTTTTTACAAGTCCCAGCTCGCTGTAACTGGATTTGCCGTCGACGGTGTGCATGATGTTGATCTCACCGTTTCGTAATTTTTGCAGCGATTCGTAATGGTCACTGCTAAAGCCTTTGCCTGATATGTTACCATCTGGCAAACGCAAAAAAACTAGTGATATTTTGGGATCGGCTTGCAGCTGGTCGACCGCCACGGTATGTCCACTTACTTGCGCTGTACTGCTGTTCCAGGCGTTGGGCATGTTTGCCATGGCGGCGTATGCCGCCTCTGGACCATGTTCACGTTTTTGCCAGTAAGTCGAGTCGTTGCCATCATCACCGGCAGTAACGTACACGGTACGGACGCAGGTACCGGCCGCGACGGCTTGCTGGAGGTCGGGGTTCATAAATAAGATGTCGTCATCTTCGTGGGCTATAACATCCAGCAAGATGCCTTGGGTACAGCTGTTATCCTTGCCCAATGCTGTGAGTGTGTTGTTGGGATTGCCTGAGACTTGGGGTTTGCCAGCTTGCTGTGATACTGCTAGGTTTGTTGGTGACGCTGTCGTTGCTGGTGACTGTTGTCGAAACAGTACAAAGATACTACCAACAAGCAGCAATGCAACCACTACAAAAGAAAGCGTTAGCAGCTGTGATGATAGCGTAATTTTTGCGCCCTGTGGTTTTGCTTTGTGCCCTGTGGCTGTTGCTCGCTTGGCTGACTTGACCGGTGTTTTTGGGTGTGGTTTTGGCCGGGCTATCTTTTTGGTTGTGGCGCGGCTTGGCGCTGCTATCGTATGTTGGGCCATAAAGCGACATTATACCTATCATAAGAGATAGTTCCTATAGTTTAGTCGGCTAGTCGGATACGGTTCGGCTGATACAAATCAGCAATGCCTATGCCAGGTACGACTAATTGACTCGATGGTTGCCCTAATTGTGCTTCTATGTCTTGCACGGTGCAGGTTGTATTGCCGGAGCGTATGCCACCTGCCGGGATGATAATTGGCACCAAGTTGGCTTGTTTTTGTACGGTTGCAAATGCTGCCTTGTCGAAGAAAAGGTCACTTTCTATGAGCTTACGATCTGGCGAACAGATAGCAGGAACAACAATGGTGCGGTCATTGGAAAAATAAGTAACTGGTATGCCGTTGCGCGATGAAACGGCAACGTCGAAGTTGTGCTGTTGCAAAAAGGTGAGCGTGTTAGTAATATACGCGTCTTTGCTATAACGCTCTGGCCAGCTAACAACCAATGCGCCAAATGTCAGAACGGCGCTAAGTAGCAAGATACCGGCTAGAGCCCATTGAATGTTCACCAGCCGTCGCCTGATCGTTGCACCATTTAGACTACTACATAGCAGCACGAGTAATAAGGGCACCATAATGAGGTATCGCTCGGTTGTTGGCTGCGAAGCTTGGCCACTGACTCCGTAGGCTCCGTATGCTGCCAGTATGCAACAGCCACACACGGTCGCCAAGCTTCGTTGTTTTGCTTGTCGCCACAAATACATGGCCAGTAGTACTAGACCTACGAGCACTACTGCGTTTATAAATTCACGCAGCATATTAGGTGCTGATGCTGCCGAGTAAAAGGAGCTATCAAATATCCGCGCTGTGCTGCGACCAAAGCCAAGTGTGATTTGTTCGATGCTATGGAGCGACAATGTTTGGGGGCTTTTGGGCGCTACCAGAAAACTTACAGGTAACAATGTTGTGGCAATGGTTGTCAGGATTTTTGCCACTATATATCCGCCGATTATCGATCCGCCTAAAATGGCGCTGCCAACAAATTGTCGCTTGCTGCGCCGATGAAGCCAAAGCAGACCCGCGTATAACACTAGTCCTCCGCCGATAATATATAGCTGCAATTGATCGGCAAAAAATACAATGCCACCAACGCCAAGGGTGGCCACAGCTCGTCGCCAATCTGGTTTCTGCAACAGGCGCAGACCCAAATACAGTACCCATATGCCACCAACTGTTTCCAGGTTGCGTGAGTTAGCATAATCCAGCCAGTAGACGCGTCCACTAATTGAAGCCAGCCACAGCATCGTTAGATAGAACCAATTATTTGGTGTTAGTTTATAGAGCCGCAGCAGCTTCTCGAAGAGCACAATCAGCAGCACAAAGGTCGCTATATTAAAGACGAGTGCCAGCAGTAGCAACTTTGCATGGGGACTCAAAAACCCAAGCTGGTTTACTACAAAGTAGAATGGCATTTTGAGCAGATAATTGGTGGCACCCAATTGGGCCCCATTGTGCATGCCGTGAGCCCATTGGCTGGTGACGCCTATTTGCCCAACAACGTCAAAATTAACGCCATTTGTGAGGCTCCGTATGACTGTCCACATACCAACAAGTCCAGATCCTGTAATGAAGGTAATTGCTCGCAGATGGCTTGTCAAAAATGCTTCAGTTTTTTGTATGATGTTTTTGGCGTGGGGCAGTTGCATAGGGCAAGTATAGCAAATAAAAAAGACCCTCTTGTCGAGAGTCTTGATGCAAAATCTATCCTATCAGTATATCTTTTGGTGCGCCCGGACGGATTCGAACCGCCGACCCTCTGTTCCGAAGACAGATGCTCTAATCCACTGAGCTACGGGCGCAAAGCGGTTCCTCTAGTGTACCATCTTCGTAGAGTAATGTAAGATTGATACATGTCAAAAGAGGCAAAAACCTATAAAATTCAGAATTTTACTGAAGCCAACGCAGCACTTTTGCCGTACGTGCCGTTAGTTGCCCAATTAACAGGTAAAGATACGACGCTAGACCGGATTCGCCCACTCATGAAATTATTGGGCGATCCGCAAAACCGGACACGGGTGGTACACATTGCCGGTACGAGCGGCAAAACTTCAACCGCTTATTTTGTTGCGGCATTGCTGCGAGCGTCAGGCAAAAAAGTTGGCCTTACAGTTTCGCCACATGTCGATAGTATTGCCGAGCGCGTCCAAATTGATGGTAAGCCAATCAGCGAAAAAGACTTCTGTGATGGCCTGGCAGCGTTTCTTGCAATTGTTGATACGCTTGCCGAAAAACCGTCGTATTTTGAATTACTCTATGCCTTTAGTTTTTGGATTTTCCAGCGTGTGGGTGTGGATTATGCGGTAATTGAAACAGGTATGGGCGGCTTGCATGATGCCACGAACGTGGCCGACCGTGCTGACAAACTGTGCATTATTACGGATATCGGCTACGATCATATGCACGTGTTGGGCAAAACACTGCCGCAGATTGCAGCACAAAAAGTGGGTATTATTCACGAGCACAACACGACGGTGATGTACCGGCAGGCTCCAGAAATTACCCAAGTAGCAGTTGATTGGGCGGCTTTGCATCATGCGGATTTGGTGCTCACTACAGAGCAAGATGAGCGCAAAAACTATGCGACAGATTTACGGCCGGACATGCCAGACTATCAGCAACGCAACTGGTTATTGGCCTATCGAGCCTTTCGTTACTTGGTGACTCGTGACAGTCTACCCGATGTGTCAGTAGAGGCCTTGCGTGCAACGCAGGCAGTCCAAGTGCCTGGCCGCATGGATGTGCGGCGCGTAGGTGACAAGATGATTGTGATGGACGGTGCTCATAATGCTCAGAAGTTTTTGACATTTGTACGGAGCTTTCAACATGCCTATCCTGGTGTTAAGCCGGCGGTATTATTGGCGCTTAAGCAAGGCAAGGAGCCTGAAGATCTCGGTCCAATTTTGGCTCATTTTGCTTCGGAGGTCATTGTCACGACGTTTAATACCTCACAAGATTTACCCGCCCGCGCTATTGAACCTAGCGCACTTGTGGCTCTATTCTTGCGAGCAGGAGTGCCCAACGTTATGGCTATAGCCGATCAACACCAAGCCTACGAAACACTGCTGAACGCCCAAGAAAAAGTCTGTGTTATCACCGGTTCGTTTTATTTACTGAGCCAACTTCGTGCCCGTGAGGCGCTAATATGATTCGCCATATTGTCGTCTTGGATGCCAAGCGCGGCATTGCCAAAAACGGCAAGTATGAGTGGACTCCAGCAGCCGATAAACGATACTTCAACCAGCAAACGCTATCTCATGGTGGCGTAGTACTAATGGGTCGCAAAACTTTTTTCGAGGACGTTCGGCGCCCGTTGCCTGGTCGCGAGAACTTTGTACTTTCACATCAGGATCTTGCCATACCTGGCGTAACGGTTATTCACGATTTACAGGCTTTTCTGGCTAGTAAAACAGACGTGTGGATCATTGGCGGCGCTGAATTATTTGCGGAAACATTGCCGCTTGCCGACGAATTGTATGTGACGGAGCTTGAAGGTGACTTTGATTGCGATCAGTTTTACCCATCTTACAAAGACGCGTATAGGTTGGTCAGTAAAAGCGAATCACGTATTGAAAAGGGTGTCCGCTACTCATTTTGCCTCTATAAAAGTCGTTAATTTAGGGTTTTGTGAGTACTTCACGCCACGACAACACGTTGTAGCCGCTCGTCACAGGATAGCTTGGTGGCGGTGCATACTGCAGGTTGTAGTCGTACTGTGTCGTACTGTACTCAAAGCCTGTTATGTACCAGCCGGTTGCACCTGCGTTACTGTAGGTTGGATCGTATACGGCGTTACCGCAGCTTTGTCCTTGCCTACCAACCAGCCAGCTCCAGGTCCAGGTTTGGCGCATGGCGGCTGAGCCATAGAAGATGAAGTTTTGGTTACTGTTTATCCAGCCAGGGCCACATGAGCTAGAATTTCGCCGATAACTGGCAGGATTATTGTTAGTACCATTTTCCCCGAACTGAACGTTGCCGTTTTCTGCCAACAGTGCGCCGTCGATTTCGTATGGAAATGTCGTGGGTGCATAAGGTGCAATGTACACCGAATCTTCGGCAACTAGGCCAATCGCATCACTACCGTTTTTGGTTGAATATTTTAGCGGGCCGGCGATGACGATGTTGGTGCTATTGCTATTGGCTAATCGTCCAGATGCAATAGTAACTCTGCCATGGAAGTTTGGCGCACTTAATACCCACACGTTGTCCTCGGCAAAAATGACGCCAGACGGTGGTATTGGTATCCCGGTTTTGCCAACATAGGGGCTAGTGCTGATTGTGCTTGTGCCGAGCGCACTGGTGTAGGGTGTGAGCCGGTCGTCTTCGCTGTTTACCAGCGATAAGTCGTATGTGCCATTACTGTTGAGCTTAATAAGGTAGCCTTTGCTGACACTAAACGAGCCGCTGCTGGAATACTGAGGAATGTAGGCGGCGGTCCGTGTCGTGGGTGTTTGCGAGCAAGGATTTGGACCGCCCACCAACGCCGATGTGTGGGAGTCATCACCAAAGGCAACTTTTTTCATCGTGCAAAGACTGCTCGACACGGCATTAAAGTCGACGGTAGCTGCCGGGGGATTAAACTTCCAGTCGAGCTTGTTCCGCGAGTTGCAGTTGACGGGTGCCGTTACACTTGGATCGCACCAAACCCCGTCGTGCGAGCAATTGCTGTTGGCGCAGCCACCTATGGCATTGGTTGGCGTATAGGACACGTTTGCGCTACTAACTTCGGCATCTGACGATCCGTCCATACGAATTCCCTGGTTAGAATGCACTGGACCATCGGACGATTCGTTATTGCCAAACCACAATGCTGAATCAGACACCACACCGTAGCTTGCAAATGACGGTGCCCCTAGCTGTGCACTAACGGTACGGGTGATGTTACTACCTTTTGCTTGGCCAATCGATCGAACGGTAGCCACGGTTGAACCGTTGCCTTGCGGATTAATCCAAAGCGTATAGGTACCTTCGGTAGCCCCGTCGGCGTTGATGTAGGTATGGACGTATGGCCCGTAGCCCAAGGTTGGATCAGGCGTAGCAGGGGTGCTCTGGCCGTCTTTAAAGTCGGCACCATTATGACTCAAATGCCACAAATAATAATTGACACCCGCTTCGGCTATATTGAAGGCTTTTTGACTATCAAGATTGTTGCCGACGGTATTAAAATTGGTCAAAATTACCTCAAGCACCGCACCCGATAATATTCCCATGGCGATGATAAACGACAAGATTGCTGGCATTAAAAAGCCTTTTTCATCGAGTCGAAGTGGTCGCGGGCGTATCATAAATTTGTCTTCCTGTTTCGTAAACTAACTTGGAGTGTTATGGCCTGATTGCTGTTGTCTCCACCTTTTGCGGCCAGGTTTACCTGAACGCCTTTTATGGTATGTTCGTCGGCAATTGGCAGAGTCAATGGCGCTCCGGTCTCATCCAAGTATACAAAAGTACTTAAGCTTGGTGACTGGTAGAAGTTGTTGATGATTTTAAATGTTTGCTTCTTGGCGGTGATGAGTGAACCAATAGGTGGATTGGCTGTCATGGGTGTTACGTCTGCTAGCATCTGTGTGTTGCCGGCGGTTTTGTAGTAGTGAATGAGTGATACGTAGGTGTCGTTGGGTGAAAAGTAGGCATAGCAGCTGATGTCATCGGCACTGACGCTGACAATATCAGTGGCGCCACGCAGCACGTTGCCGATGCGTTGTGATTGGTAGGCAAGATCGGTAAAATCGCTGCCGTCTTTCTGAAGCGTCAAATATTGCGACAACGAGTTGTTAAAAAACAGATAAAACATCGGCACAACAATACCAATAACGATAATGACCATCGTGAGCTCAACGATCGTAAAGCCTTGCTGGCTTGTGAGCTTATGGCGTAACAATGAGTCCTCCTAGCATCAAACTCGACGGAATGGTAAGCGTATTGCCACCTGCGGTCAAGACCATCTGGGTATTGCCGGCAGTTGCTGCAGATATGTCCACGGTACAGCTTAGCTGGGAACTCGAGCCGCTGCAGGTGGCAATAAAAGTACTGGCGCCTTGCAGGAATTTGACAGTGCCACCGCTCAGGTTCGTGCCGTTAACAGTGAACGCAAAGTTTGTTGCACCGCTCGCCAGACTCACATCGTAGGGGGTAATGGTATTGATGCGTGGAAATGTCGATGAAGTTGTCAGGATGAGCCGCACCTTTTGTATGTAATTCAGGCTGTTATAGGTGTAAGTAGTGTTTGCCGGAGTATTTGGTTCTATGGGTACGGTAATAGGATTGAACACGGTGGTGCCACTATATGGTATGGCTGCAGCCACGTACAAAGCAGACCCGCTGCCATTGACGCAGCTTGTTGCGCCTGTGTCTCCACAAAAGATGTAGTTGCCAGGCACTAGGCTGGTACTGCCCGATACAAGGCTAGAAATGCCAACCAAGCCACTTGCATCAGTTACTGGCCGCGAATCACCGGACTGCATGTTGTCATAATAGTAAGTCGTGTCGGTGGTGGCAGTGTAGTTCTTGTAGCCGCCCTTGATGTAGATTTTTGCGCCGCTGAGTGCTGTACCGTTTGGATCGGTAGCTTCCACGAGCAGGCTGTTTGCGCCTTGTGGCTTGATGGTCAAGGTAGCAAATGAAGACTGTTGTGCGACGATATTCTGACTGGAATAGGTTGGCTGAAGTGCGCCGGATGGAGCAATGGTTTTGAGCGTCGAATAGCCAGCCAGTGAGGCAGTCATGACATAGTGATAGCCAGTGGTATCTGGCGGCAGATCATAGAAGGGCACGACACCATTTTCGTCACTGTCCCCGCCCAAACTCACGCCAAGGTTGGCATCAACAAGCGTCACATGAGCACCCGCAACAGGGCTGCCTGTTGTCTCTATCACTTTGGCAAACAGTGCACCTTTGGTGCTACCGCTTTCGGCCACGCGGGCCGACACTTGTGTGCTAAGCTCAGCCAAATGCGCACCACCGCGGCTAGTAACCGTGACGTCCAAAATCTTGTAGTCGTATGGGCTGGTATCTGGCACGTTGGTTGGGGGTGGATAATTCCGGCAATAGGTTGGCCGCTGAGCAAGCGGAAACGTGTTAATACCACTGGCGCAACCATCGTACGCGTCGTCCACATAATTAATTGCCGTGGTGACGGTGTATGTTGTGCCGTTCAAAGTTTTGGTTGCGGTGGCCGGCAGATAGGTTGTCGAATAAATTTGGCCACCTGCAACTGCCAGACTATCGTATGGAAGCGACTTGAGGTATTCAATCTGGTTTGTGGCCAACGTGGTCGCGACTGCTTCGTGCTTGGCAACAACAGCGCTGGTTACGAGTGATATAAACAACGCAAGCATGCTCAAGGCAACGGTGGCAAGCAATACCATGCTCACCATCAGCTCCACGAGTGTAAACCCACCTTCGCTTTTGCGTTGCCGCCTCATCTTAAGCACTAGTATAGCGCATAAGCGTTTTCAGGTCTTTTGAAAATTGATTTGAACGAACGCTACACGGCTTCGGTGTAAGCATCGGCTAACAAAAACGACCACAAAGGTCGTTTGAGTTGACGAATGGCCCACCTAAACTACATAGCTAAGGCTTCGTAAACGCAGACTGCACCGTCTTTGGCTGACATCAAAGGACAGCCTTTTGCTAGCTCGGTAGCTTCGTCCATGCTATTGGCCGTTACAATCGAATAACCAGTGGCTGGCTTGTCTTTAACTGGCATAACACCGCCAGCGTGAACGGCTTGGCCGCCATCGTTAAATGGGTTACCACCGTCAACCAATTTGTCGCCAAGCTTGCCAAACCATGCGCCCCACTCTTCGGCGTTGCCACCGTCAGAACCTGCGCCCGCGTAGTAGATGTATACGTATTTTCCCATGATATTTTGTCTCCTTCTGCTCAGGGTGCTGAGCTATCTAATTATGTAACTGTCACGTTCCCAGAATTCATTCCTGCATTCTGGAAATGTAATTTTCAAGCGTGGCTTTCGTATTGCCCCACTCAGTGTGGTATTGCATGATCCAGCTTTGAGCTAGTCCCAAAGTACGGTTGTCGAGAGCGACAAAATTAGTGCGACCGGCTTTTTTACGAATAATTAGCTTTGCATTTTCAAGCGTTCGAATGTGTTTGTGGATGGCTGGCAACGAAAGTTCATGATTACGGGCGAGCTGCCCAACGGTGGCAGGGTGTAGCGATAAGTCATGAATGATGCCACGGCGCTTTTGATTCGCTAAGGCATCAAGCACGCTATCTAACTGAGGTGAATTATAGGGTGTGTTCATAATAGTTAACCTATTTGTTAACTATATGCTGCAAGACTCATCGTGTCAACACAAAGACTTGCGAGGCAGACCGTTGAAATTTCGCTGCGGTTATGTATAGTTATAAGCAGAAGGTCTATCATGAAAAAAGCTAAAAAAGTAAAAAACAGGCCGTGGTTTGTCTCTGTTCGTAAAAGCTATCTGCCGTCATCATGGCAAGGGCGACTGATTTACGCACTCTACGTGGCCTACACTATTGCGGTTCCAATTACCTGGTACAAAGAAGGCCACGATTTCTTTAGGCTGCTCACAACCGTGATCCCATTGTTGGCTGCCGCTGCGCTTCTGACGCAGTTTGTCGCGTCCAAGAATTCAAAGTAGTTTAGACTACAAGTTCGCTAAAGCCTGTCTGTTCGTCGGGCTCACGCTTGAAAACAGTGTCGTCCAGAATACCAATGACGAGTTCACAGGTCGTACGAATAATGCAGCCTTCCTTGAGGTGGCCACCTTTTGCAATACCATCGACATCCGACACGGTGATATGTACGTGGCAACCGTTAACCGAAACCGTCCCTTGCAAGCTAGCTATTTCTACCGTCGCCGGGCGGATATATTTTACAATTTCACCAAGCACGGGTGTTCGAATCGCCGCCGTCTTCAGACTGCCGACGCCAGACAAGATAACACCGGCCTGAACACCGTGTTCGGCCACAAGCCGCTGTATCTCCTGCAGTAAATCTTGTCCTTCGTGTAACCGGATTGCAATTGTTTTCATGACTTCATCATAACGTATAAACCTAAGATTCATTGTCCAAAATTGACCAAAACTAACGACGCAACTACAGTACACTTCGATTATCAGCGAGTAACACCCCCCTTGGAAGCCCGCTGTTCAAAACAGGTCACGTGCTGTTAAATAAAAGTATGAAGATTTACGTTGTGCGTCATGGGCTTACAGGAATGAACCAACAAGGTATTGTGAACGGAGAAGTCGATGAGCCGCTTGTAGCAGAAGGTATTCAGCAGGCTAAAGATGCGGTTTCGTTGCTACCCAAAGGCATTACACATATACACTCGTCACCTCTGCAACGGGCAACCAAGACCGCAGGTATTTTTGGGTCCGCTCTGTCGGTGCCGGTTATTGCTACTCCTGAATTGACCGAAGTAAAAATGGGTTCATTGGCCGGTAATTCTTGGGACGACATGCCCTCTGGCGCAGAGCTAAAACGGCTGCATCGCACCGTGCAATTTGACTATGGCGAGTTTGGCGGCGAATCTCTGAAAGAAGTTGTTACGAGGTTAAAGGACTTATTGCATGTCATCGATGCAAATTATAAGGATGGTGAAGTCCTTTTGGTAACACGCGGCGGCATTATCAGAGTACTCCAATTCTTAGAGACCAAAGAAGCGGCTTACGAGACAGAAAAGAACGTCACAGTTTTAACCTTCGACATCGCCAAGATGCTCTCCTAACGGTATATGACTGCTGACTTGGATGCTATAATGGGCAACGAAATGGTAGTCTACCAAGCGTTAGCTTTCGATTTTGACGGAGTTATTATCGACTCCGAAGCCTATAAGATTGAAACCTTCAAGTCACTGTTTACTGATTTCCCCGAACATCTGGAGGCGATTGATATGTATAATCGGCGCGAGCGGGGAATTAATCGACGCATAAAATTCGAGCATATTTACAAGAATATCCTGCAGCTACCCTATTCCAATGAAACCCTTGAGGCTCTGGCCGAAAGTTATGGAGCCAAACTAAAACAGAACGCATTACAGCTGCCGTTGATATCCAGTATTAAGGAGTTCTTGCAGAAGAATGAACTGCCTGCGTTTGTGGCATCATCATCAGAAAAGGCTGAGCTCGAACTAATTTTGAAGCACCACGATATGTTGCAATATTTTACTGACATCTATGCCTATCCACATTCAAAAGTGACCGCTCTACAGGCTATAGCTTCTAGGCTAAAACTAGATCCAAATCAGATTCTTTTTTTCGGTGACGCCATTGCGGATTACGAAGCCGCGCAGGTTACGGGTGCTCAGTTTATAGCTAGAAGCGATGACGTAACTTTATTTCCCGCTGACATCAGGCGCATCAGCAACTTCAGCGGCCTGTCGCTCTAGTCCAGGTACTTGTTTGATTCTGTTGCGAACCGCTGGTGTGAAGGCTTTTTTGTAGTCGACTTGGCTGTAATGGTCCTGAACATATTTGTTTGACGCTTCGGTACTATCAAAACTAGAGAATAGGACTAGAATCCAAGGCTTAGTGCTATATACTGGATTGGGTAGCCAAGGATAGTAAACTATTATGAGGAGGAGAGTATATTTATGGCAAGCAAAAATTTGCGTCACTTATTGAGTGTTGACCAGCTAGATACCGAGCTGATTGAACGAATGTTTACCTATGCCGACGCCGCAGCAAAGAATTTTGATGATAAGAATCGTTTTCATCGTCCTGGTGGTCCCTTGCAGGGTCACATATTACATCGTCTCTTCTACAAGGAGTCGACCCGAACCTACGAATCATTTGGCTTTGCCGCGGAGCATCTTGGCATGGGTGTGCAGGGTAGCCAGAGTGTGCAATTTTCTTCAGTAGCCAAGGGTGAAACACTTGAAGACACTATTCGTGTCATCTCAGCATATTTACCGAGCCTTATAGTGTTGCGCTCTGCCAAAGCTGGCGACGCTGCAAGAGCTGCCGAGTTTGCCTCAGTCCCAATTGTTAATGGTGGTGACGGCAGTGGTGAACATCCGACGCAGGGGCTGTATGATTTGTATACGGCACGCGAAGAGCTTGGTCGTACCAGTAATCTAAAGGTAGTCATGGGTGGTGACCTATCAAACGGTCGTACGGCACGAAGTTTTACGAAGTTACTGGCAAAGTATCCTGGCAATAGCTTTACCTTTATTTCTCCACCAACGTTCGAAATGGGTGATGATATCAAGCAAATGCTCGACGAGAAAGGCCTGAAGTACACAGAGACCAGCGAGCTAGAAACTGCATTTAAAGAAGCAGATATAGTCTACTGGACTCGTGTTCAGACTGAGCGTTTGACGGACGAACAAGCGAAATTCCTCAAAGCTAACCCTGGTGCTGACAAGAAATATGTAATCGGAGCTAAAGAAATCGCTCTGATGCGTAAGGATGCTAGGCTGATGCACCCACTACCACGTGTTGGTGAAATCGATCCAGCTATAGATAATGATCCGAGGGCAATCTACTTTGATCAGGTACATTATGGTTTGCGTGTACGTATGGCTATTATTGAATGGGTACTTGGATACATCGAGTAGCAGCAGTGCAGTAAAAATTAAATTCTTAGTGATACAATTAACGATTCGTCACAAAGGATAGCTATGAAGGCATCGTTAGCAGAAGCTCTTTTTTACTTTCCTGAAAATCACAAACTCTCAGGTACTATCGGCACGGCCGGCGGTAGTCTAGTCAAATGCATTGCTTCGAATATCCGCTCGTATAACCTCTTCCGGGACACCTGTAGCGTGCAGCAGGGACTGGGCCATGAAGGTAATCTTGTCCTTGTCGAAGTAGCAAGCGATACCGCTTTTAGAATGGAAGTCGAGGACCGGCAGGGTATCGACCGCTTACTAAAAAAAGGTGATCATTTCATCGGTGTACTAGCTAGCCGTCACTCTGGGACTTCTGAGTCTGGAGATGTGCCAGAGACAGGCATTAGAATAGATGATGGAATCGAGCTGCATTTATTATCGGCTGGAGGGGTTGTCGGTATATCATCGGGTATGCCAGCTGGTGGTCATAAGCCGATGTCATTAAAAGCAGTTGGTCTAGTCACGGACAGTAATGGTGTGGTTGATATTTTTGATGCTTATGGTGCTCATGACGCAGAGCTTAACGCTACTGCTCCGGTCATCTTAGTCTGTGGTACAAGTGCTGAAGTTGGCAAAACTACTAGCGCAGCTGGGCTGATAGGGGCTCTGTCTCGATGCGGTCTATCCGTAGCGGCCACCAAACTGACTGGCACGGGTCGAAGACGCGACATTGACAAGTTACGTGATGCAGGGGCTCATGAGGCTATGGATTTCCCAGAGATTGGTCTCGCTACAACTTATACGTCACCTGATCGATTTATGGCGGGGACGTATACCTTATTAAATCGTCTGAATGCTTCCAAGCCTGATATTATTGTTGCGGAAGCTGGCGGTGATCTGATAGAAGCAAACGTACCAACTTTTCTGGCTAGCGCAGCCCTCATGCATGGCGTCAAAGCAATAGTGATAGTTGCTGGTGATGTTATGGGCATGATGGGTGCCGTTTCTTATATTCGAAAATATGCACCAGAAGCTGCAATTTATCTAACTGAACCTAAAGGAAGAAATCCGATTACCACGCGCGAACGGGTAATGTATGAGTTGCCTGGTCTAACTATTTTTAACTCACTATCGGTGACAGAGCTAGATACTGTTGCCAGAAAGATACTATATGCGTAATACTATACAAAAAATGGATAGCTTAGGAAGTCTAAGGATCGGACACCTACGACAATTAATGGAGAGCAAGGATATTGTTCGGATACTAGAGGCTCACAACGGCTTGACTGCCTTGATAGTGGAGAACGCTCGGATACGTAAAGATGACCAAGAACTTGAATTCGACGGTGTGTGGGAAGGTAGTCTCACTGATGCAATATCAAAAGGGATGCCCGACATTGCCGTTATCGACATGACTTCTCGCTTACATACTGTACAGGAGATCATGGCCGTGACAACTAAGCCTATAATTATTGATGCCGATAATGGGGGGCTGGCTGAGATTTTTGCATTTACGGTAAGGAGACTGGAGCGCATAGGTGTTTCGGCGGTTATTGTAGAAGATAAAATAGGCAAGAAACGAAATTCTCTGCACAGTGACAAAATATACCAGCAACAAGATTCTATCGAGAACTTTTCTCATAAGATTCGTGTTGGTAAAGCCAGCCAAATCAGTCCTGATTTTATGATCATTGCCCGCATTGAGAGTTTAGTTTGTAACATGGGTATGGATGATGCCTTGGCGCGAGCTCAGGCTTACGCTCAGGCTGGTGCCGATGCCATCATGATTCACAGTAAGCACAAAACCGCTGATGAGATTATGATCTTCTGTATGCGATACCATGAACTAGGGTTGAAGTTGCCATTGGTAGTGGTGCCTACAACGTATAATTCAGTGACTGAAGCCGAACTTATTAATGCTGGCGTGAAGGTTGTGATATATGCCAATCATTTACTGCGTAGCGCTTATCCAGTAATGAAGTTAGTTGCCGAGGAAATATTACAAAATGGTCGCTCTCTCGAGACGGATGAGCAGTGTATGCCAATGCCTGAGCTACTCGAACTAATACCGCTAAACCAGGCAGATAAGGTTTAATACATAATGAAGGCTGTCGACCTGATAACTGTACTAAAAGCTCAAGATCTCTTGTTCCTAACAGGGGTACCATGTAGCTATTTAGAAGGGTTACTGAGTTGCTTTAGTACGGAGCCTGGGCCTATACAAAACGTCATTGCTACTAGCGAGGGCGAAGCAGTCGGGATTGCTACTGGTTATCACTTATCCACTGGCAAAGTCCCGATCATCTATATGCAAAACTCTGGTTTGGGTAACGCCGTAAATCCGCTAACTTCATTGATGGATAAAGAGGTGTACAGTATCCCGGCCATAATCTTCTTATCATGGAGGGGTGAACCAGGTCAGAGCGATGAACCACAGCACAAGAAGATGGGTCGTATCATGCTTGACCTATTGCGCGATATGGGAATACCGTACCAATTCGCAAGCGCCGATGTCACTGAAACAGCCGAAACGATCACCTCGCTGAAAGCTGCTGCGACCTCTCATCAAAAGCCGGTCGCCTTGATCTTTCGACCAAAGATTATAAACTCCAGGGGTAGTCCTGCCCAGTCAGTCCAGGCTGAATATATGCAACGAGAAGAAATCTTGAGCCTGTTGTTGCCAAAAATTGGTGAGTCACCGATAGTTACAACGACTGGCAAAACCTCACGCGAAGTTTATGAGCTTAGAGAACAGGCCGGTCAGTCTCATCACTTCGATTTTTTAACTGTTGGCTCGATGGGTTGTGCTGCGAGTATTGGTTTAGGTATAGCTATGCAAACGAGCAAGAAGGTTTTCGTCATAGACGGTGATGGAGCGGTGCTTATGAAAATGGGCACGCTGGCGACTATTGGTTATTACCAATTACGCAATTTGACCCACATAGTTATCGACAACGGTGCTTACGAGAGCACTGGTGGTCAGCCCACTGTCTCAACAGTCCTAAAATGGCAAGGGATATTCACTAGCGCCAACTATCGTAGCGTGACCATCATCCACACCAAAGCTGAGTTAATTGCTCTGGATTTTGATACAAACGATGGACCACGAGCGGTGGTTGTATATGCGTCCACGGGCTCACGACCAGATCTTGGCCGGCCAACCACAACTCCGGTCGAGAATAAGGCCGAGTTCATGAGTTTCTTAGGAAGTGCTTAGATGGTTACAGAGCTTGAAGCAACACTAACAAAGCTCCAGTCGGACTATTTTGTGGCTGCGGACTTAGATTCTATGAGTAAACGACAAATATTCAGTGACATTGCTCGGGAGATAGAGAACAATCGCGACGGTTTGCGTCAATTAATTGTCAGCGAAGTTAAGCTCACTGAGCAAGATACCACCAAAGAAATAGACCGAGCAATAGCTACCTTTCTTATGGCTAAGACCCATGCTGATGCGCTAACAGATACCCTCGCCGAAAAGGGCGACAAAATCATACGAGAAAGACGATTGGCGCGCGGACCACTGCTGGCTATTACACCGTTTAGCAGTCCGTTAAGCTCTCCAGCTCACAAGATCTCAACGGGCTTACTCGCCAGTACCTCGGTGCTGTTTAAGCCGTCTCCGCTAGCTGCGCAAAGCGGCAGGGCTCTTTATGATCTCATTCACAAAGCCTGTGGCAACAGATTGGTATACTTCACGGATCAGGAGGATGAACAGACTCTCAACCAAGTGACGTCAGACGATCGTATCGGCATTATTTCGTTCACCGGTAGCTACATCACCGGTCAGAAAATTATCAAGAGCGGTGGGGTCAAGAAGTACCATATGGAATTGACTGGTGGTAATTCACCAGTGATCTTTGCCCCGGACTTCAAACAGTATGATGACCAACTTGCGGAACGCTTGGTTGAAGGCATTGTTGCCAAAAATGGTCAGCGTTGCGTATCCATTAAACATATTTTTATCCCAGCCGAGAGAATCAACTTTGTGACCGAATTGCGGTCGAAGCTCCAGCTAGTCAAAAGTACTGGTCGCCTTGGCCCATTAATCACTGCAGACTATGCACGTAGCTCTGCTGACAAAGTGAAAAAGATTCTAGAATTTGCACCACATGTTGAAACATTGCTAGAGCTTAAAGTAGACGGTGCCCATATCTCTCCAGCTATGTATGCCGTCTCCGGCTTCCATAGTGATTGGGTCAAACAAATACTTTGCTTTGACCTGCCAGGCCCAATTGTATTCGTGCATTTGTACGATGGTCAATTAGGATATCAAGAGGTACTAGGTACTATCAAACGTGATTACATAAACAGCGGTATTCAACTATCTATTTATGTGGCAAAACAAGCGTCTATGCGTAGTTTGGCTAAAGATTTACTTTGGGGAGGTATCATATTCAATGATCTGCCGACTTTTCGGCACGCGCAAATGTCTTTCGGTGGTTTCGGTAAGGCAGGTCTTGGAAAAGAGGGTTTCTCGGAAACGCTCATACAATATACCGATCCTCAGACAATAGTTTATCCAAAGCAGTTTACGTTTTAGGGCAGACTGCTTTTAATTTTGATAAACCCAACTCCAAGAACAGAGGAGTAATTGGTAATAGTAAAGTCTTCTCTTGATTCACGCCCCAACTCCCCATAAGTATGCCCCTAGTTCTTGTGGAGAAGCCAAGCTTATGACATCTGCACTGCTTGGTCTAAGCTCGGGCGTATCAGGGATAAATATCTTTCTAGCAACGGGGAGGTCGAGCATAGGTAGGTCGTTGTAGTCGTTACCTGCTACGAGGACTCGTGAAAGCGCAACGCCAGCATATTCGGCAATGTCTGTTACGCCGGTTGCCTTATTGACTCCATCAGGGAGCACGTTAAGTTCGGTCTGATTCAGGAAAAAATTCATCCCCTCAAACAAGCCATTAACTTCTGGTGACTGCGTGCCTACTCGTAGCATGCAAGCTTTATCGCAGCCCACTCGTGCTGCAAACCGTGTTACGGATTCGTCCATGATTTCTACATGCCGGCCATTTGCCAGGAGATATTCTTTGGGAGACTTACCTTTGGGTAGCCACAGAACATCTTTAGCGCCTGGCTCTTGCGGAGTATATGCCAGATAGTCTACTGCGCCATCTGCCAGCAAAGTTGCATCAATAACTGCGTCCAGGGTTGTTTTTTTAATGCGGTGAAAGCGGAGATTGCTACCGTCTTCTGCCACCAACCTTGCACCGTTTTCTACGCCAATTGGCATACCGGGTGAGACAATCTTGTCCCAATCATCACCAAGTAATGCCTTTGCGCCGCCAGTTCCACGGCCAGTAACAACAGTGGTTTGGATGGACTGTGCTCGTAAGTTCTTAAAACCGTTCTTAATTGTGTCTGTTAGCCCATCCTTACCGGTGCATAGCGTGCCGTTGATGTCGAATACGCCAAGCTGGAAGTTGTTTTCTGGTCTAAACATGGTATGCCTGAAATTTAAAAGGAAGTTTCCATCGTCTCACTTTGATTTTTAATAGTCAAGGTGATAATTATCATTTTTCGTACGGGGACGCGGCCTTGTTTATGTCAGAGTGCCCACTAGTTTTCCGCCACAATCACGAGATTAAACTTAGAAAATCTGCCGCACTAGCGTAACTTTTCCCTAGATTAGCGATCCAGTGCCGCACTATCTTTATGGCTCATCGAGAGATAGCCAACGAATACGACGATTAAAACTGCCAAAACTCCTCCAACGAGCCCGTCACCCCAGCCGAGCGCACCAGTGGTTTGGGCTTTGCCCGTCCAGTCGGCAAACGAAGCGCCAAGTGGTCGGGTTAGAATGTAAGCAAGCCAGAAAGTAAGTATACGGTTCCAGCGGAAAAACTTGTAGCCAGCGGCTGGAACCGCGAACATTAAAGCAAATAATATGCCGGCCGAAAAGAAACCAAGGTTGGCCGTATAGGCGATTAAATCACCCGCTGCAGTACCAAGCGCGAATGTTGCCAGCACCGTTGCCCAATAAAAAACCTCTCTACGACGGGTATCGATGCTATGGATAGACAGTGTATGTTCGGACTTGTTCCAAAGTATAAAGATGACAGCTAAGACAGCGGCAAACAGCACGGTCGATACGATATACGGAATCCCCAGTGCAACATGCGCCACATCGGCAGCCATAGTGCCAAAGATTGCCACCATGACCACCGTTAGCCAATAGATCCAAGCTATATAGCGCCGAACTTTAAATTGCAAGGCTAGTGCAACAACAAACCCGATGAAACCTGCAATAACTACAACATACGGATTGAACTGATTAACCAAATAGTCTGATGTCGACTCGCCCATAGCCGTGCTTAACAGCTTAATGACCCAGAATAAAAGGGTGATCTCTGGGACTTTCCGCAGGAGTTTGTCGCTCGCCTTTCGGCGCATCGTTGGGTCTGTCATATCAGGCGTTAGTGTACCCTTTCTTTTGTGGTTGCCGAATGCCTGTGTAGCAGAACTAATTACTAGCTTTTGGCGTTCTTATTATTTTTCATTAGCGATTGGATTGAAATAACAAAAACAAGGATGCTCAAAATACCCGTAAGATACTGAGCTATGCTCGTAGATTCTCCTGCTTTGAAAATGTCATGAAAGAACAAGAAATCCACAAACAGGAAGCCGAGAACTAGTACTATATTAACTAGCTTTCTCACAGGCTCTATTATACGCTTATATTCAACGGGATTATAACTACTTAACAGATACAAACAGGACATCTAATTACAAAAACTAACTTTATCTGCTGCTTATCTATTAAGTCGTGCGGCTACAGCAAATTGCATAAAGTATCTGTCGAGGCTTTGTATAGACTCAGGAGTTGGTTTATCGCTAACCGCTAGATCAAGAAATTGTTCTTTAGCACGAAGTACCTCTTTTGCCTCCGGTGACTTTTTAGCAATAAGAATACGAACAGTGACATCAAACAAGTCAATTGCGCGACTAACTGCTTCTTCATGATCTTTGGAGTTTTCCTGTCCTTGTGTCTTAAAAGATCGGCCAACTTCACTATAGATATTTCCCATTTGGTTAAATATATCTAGTTTTGCCCATCTAGACTCGTCAATCTCGTAGGCAGTGCTCATGCGATTACCTTTTCTCTTACTAATTTGACGATTTGCTCTCGAATCTTAGGGTTATCAATACCACGCGACATGTTCTGTTGTCGGGGACGTATGTTTATCATTGAATCGAATTCGATAAAATCATCAGCTCCAAATTTAGAGGGGTATAGGTTAATGCCCCAAAGATCATTTTGCTTCGATCCTTGTTCTAGCAAGTATTGTTCTTCATCGGCGTGCATCTCGGCATCGACTACGAGGATATTTCTTTGAAGGTCAACCACCGCCTTAACCAAGTTTCCGTACATTTTTTCGGCCATGGCTAACAATTCGGGAGTGCTAATCGTTGTGTCTATCGTTTTCATCTCTACAAGTATACCAAAAGAAGACCCCCGAAGAACTCTTTCATAGTGCTTGCCATCGCAACTGAGATTAGGCTTCTAGACCTTCAGCCTCAACTAGCAACTCTGCAATATGGTCTTTATACCAACGAATGATTCCAAAATGCCCCAATGTAGGTTTAGTAATGATTTTTATATGCTGTCCCTGATGCTGCCATGCCTTTAGCGTGCCAAGGGCTTTGTCATATTTAACAATTCTGTCTTTCTTGCCAAGTGCCATAACAAAGGGTGTTTGAGCTATGAGCTTTGTTGGTACAACATCAATATCTTGCCAGGCTTTCTTAAGCTCAGGTTTGGTGAAGCCTGATTTCTTAAACTTTTTTCGCACTACATAAAATAGAGGTGCCTCAAAAATATTTTCGGGTGGTGAAACGCCAGCACCTGCATAAACGCCATACTTTACGTTAGGGACTTTGTTTTGGACGGCAAAGCAAAGACCTGCCCCGATGCTCGCACCAACACAAATCACCTCTTTGTAGTTAGTAGATTTATGAAGAAAATCATTACCGATTTCCTCGACTAGTTTCAGAAGTGTTTGGGGGTCACCACTGCTTAGTACGGCTGGACTATGTTCATAGGCTATGACCGAAAAGCCCTTGTTATTTAGTATTTTTATGACTTTTTTATAGCTGGCGATTTTTCCACGATAACCAGCAATGACACAGGCACATTTTTCTGAACCAACAACCGGGAACGACATCGTTTGAAATAGAGCGTTTTTCATTACAGTCTAACTATAACCAAATACGAGGAGGCAAGCTAGGATAGGTAAACTATCGAATATTATGGATAAAAAACCAACAAACTTGTATAGTAAATCTATGATCGAGTATTACCGTCCCGCTGGAGATGGTGGTGCGCAGCCAGCACTCCAATATGATTTCGAGACTCCATCGGCAGCACGCGAGCAAATTGAGCGTGAAGTTGACGTGCAGGCACTTGATGCTACCTATAGACTTGGTGGGCACGCCGAGTTAGCCGTTAGTTCTGAATCTTTGGCAGATAATAGATTTACGAATATTTATGATTTATCGTTCGCTCATAATGCTGTTGCTGCCGAAGTTCATGTGGAGCGGCATGGCCGCAGTGTGGCGGATTATTTGGCCAATGTACCAGAGGCGACGGCTGCCATAAGTGGTGCATTCCTCTATCTTGCCGATCAGGGTTCCGGTACGCCGCGCCAACAGGCATTGAACCTGGCAGTGCAGAAGCGGGGTTATGCGGCAAGCCTGCCAGTCGTGGATAGAGAGGCGCTATTGGCGGATATAGACGGGAGGCTGTCGGTACGGTTTGTCCGGGCTCTGGGTGAGCTCAGTATTAATAATCACACAGTAACATGGAGCGGTTCTCGCTCTGCACATCCGGCCGAATGCAGCGTATTTGGTAATGGCAACGTTGTTATACGGCATGCTTTTAATGAAGAAGTTGGGGCCCGCAAACAACGGATCCGGATTCTTGATGAACATTCTCGATACTCACCATTAATCGCCCCTAGCGACGAGAGGGTCGATGTTGGCTTGCTTGCCAGTAGCAACGGCTGTTTTCAGGCTGTCGGCAGAAGTGCGTCTGGTGGTCTAGACCTATTTGCCTACGATACCGTTCTTCGCTGCAATCCTCGACTGCTCCGAAGTGATGGTCAGGACGACATACAATTCCGGTCGGTCGACACTTTGCCGTTGGACAGCTCTATTCAGGGGGCGATTTCCGTCGGGCCGTTTCTGACTGATAGCAACTTTGCGAGTAATCCGATAAATGATGATCCATCCCTTGGCAGTGACCCACCGTTTATTAATGTGCCAATGGTACGGTTGGCGGTATACCAATCAACTGATGAGCGTACGCACATCACGTTGTTTGACGGGCGGCCCGAAAGCTCAACTTTCCAGGGCGTGACGCCTGCTGAGTCTGTCGCGTATATCTTCGCAAGGCACAAGATATTGTGGGGGTGTTTTCTAGATCCTGGTCGTACTGCTAAGATCGTCACTCGGTCCGCAGATAGCATGATAAGCTACGGTAACGCTCACTATCTTCAATGGCCCAAATATCCGGGCGGAAGCTATTCGTGGGTACCGAGTGCGGGTCGTCCAATTCCAAGTGCCCTTACGCTGCAGCAGACCAGGGCGGATTAGCAAGGTAGAGTAATGGCTCATGGGCAGCACGTTCTATCACTCGATTCCTAACGGCATCATAGTAAGGTCCAACATAAAATTTTCCATCCAACCATGCGTCGTCACCATCTTTCATGGGGGCTAAAAAAGCTGTCTGTTTCGTGAGCGTGCGCTGTTCGTTCGGCGAAACCTCGTCTTGTGCATACGCAACTGCTTCGAAGTGCAGACTGTATGTTGGCCCCAGTATTCTTTGGCAGAGGAACTCGATCCGTGGAAGTCGTGGCTCGGCCGCGATAAAAAGCAGACTTCGCAAGCCCTTAGATTCAAAAATCTGTCGCTTAAGGTAGTAGATGTTACTGATCGTGTCTTTTGATTCCGATTCGCGCAGTATTGCATTGTCTGGGATGCCTTTAGCTAGTAGATAGTCAGCCATCTTTTCGCATTCTGTGAATGGCTGCGTAATATGAAGTACGTCGAAATTGAGTGTCCATTTTCCGGACACCGTGATAAATGAGATTTTTTTCTTGTTATAGAGCTCCACTGCCCGGTCAAGGCTGTAGTAGACATGAGAAGGAAATCGCCACGTTTTTCCGTCACGTGGTCTTGAACCAAGGATCACCGCAGTATCGTAGTTGATCATGTTGTCTGCAGTATAACAGTTAAACTCAGCATCGAATCGTACTTGCCTAAAAGCAGAAAGATTCCTGAGGAACCAAAATACTCCCTTGAAAGGTCTTTAAACATAGGTGGTATGAAGGGCCACCGTCACTCTGCTATGACCAAAATTGAGGAAAATAGACCTGCTACTTTTGCTTGCCAGCCTGTTTAGCAAAAACTCTAATTAGATAGATTATTATTGCGACAATGCCAATGAGCAGCATTAGTAAGCCTAAGTTCCGCACGGCATGTGATTTGTTGGTTTGAGAGATGGAGTAAACATGGTTCGTGAGCATGTACTTTGCCAAAATAAAAAGCCCAATCCCTATAAGAGTGCCAACGATGCCAACAATTCCTAGTAATTTCGAGTTATTCTTTTCGATCATTGACTAAAGTATACGACTAAAAAGATTCCGGTAGAAGTGGCAGTATGAAAGCCACCGTTATTGCAGCTACTGTTGCCGTAACAGTAAGCCGATTACAATTCCAAACTCAATAACGAACAAGGGGATGTATGTAATAACGAGCGGTCTCTCGTTGTGTTTAATGCTAAATACAGCAAATATTCCAGCTTGAAGTGTGTAAAAAGACCAGGTGATCAACGACACTCCCTTCAGATCATTTGAAGTCAACACGGTATAAAGTTGGGGCAGTGTAACGATCGGCATACAAATGCCAATCACTGTTGTTAACTTGTCCAGTTTTTTGTTTTTACTTTTTCGAACGTACATTACAGGCAGTATAGCAAAGAAGGCCTCAGAAGATGTCTTTCCTGAATCTGAACTAGAGGGCCATCGTCATTGCTACGCCAATCTAACTAGGGCTATTGAGAGCAGGAGTTTTGCGAGTACAGTTTAATCTTACCTGTCTTGTCATAATAGCTCACAGAGTTACCGCAATAGACATAATTCTTGTACAAAGTTTTGTAATGCCACCTAGTAACCAGGCTCCCAATTGCAAGACCAATCAGCAAAGCAACTCCGACGATTAGCCATGTGTTGCGAAAAAGTTTCCTGATCTTCATAGCTTTACTATACCAATAAAAAACTCCTCAACACAGGGGGGTTTAAACACGGGTGTATTGAGGGTTTATGAAGCTGGCCATGTATGACAACCGGCTTCAGGCTGACCTAATGAGGCAAATACGCGTCTTTACTAGCTTTGTAAAACCGAATTAGCAGTATCTCCACAATTATTGCTGGGGCTAAATCGGCAAAGACACTGAGGACATGATTTGTCAGACTGACGCCTTGTTGGTTAATAATAAATGGGAAACCTACCGAATGAGACGGGCTACCTGAACAAGTAGAATTCCGGCTGTCTATAAATGAAATACCGCCACTCCAACAGCCTGTTTGAGGGATGACGTATGACCTATCGGTATATGGCATGTAAATCTGTAAAGCAAAAAAGATGAGCGGAAAAGTTATCAACGCAAGTAGTGCCAAAGTAACGTTTCGGCTTTTGGTCATAGGCCAAGTATAGCAAAAACATCTCCGAAGAAATCTTTCACGAACCTAAACTGGAGAGCTATCGCAGTGGTTATGTCTAACGATGTTCGATCTATAACTTTTTCTTGAGCAATGAAATCATAAAACCTGCCCTAGATATTGATTTTCCTGTGTATATGTAGCCATTTCTTTCATAGAAAGACTGAGCGTTTAGGGTTGATCGAACATGGATTGTTTTTCCTGGTAGATCTGCCTCAACATTCTGTAACAAGAGCTTGCCAATTCCTCGTCCGCCATACGAATTCCGAATGTAGAGGCTTTCTATACTGGCAGATGAGCCTTCTGTCGTTTTCCACGATATGAAGCCTTCGATTTTGCCAGAATCGTCGACATAGACTGTATTGTTATACTCAGAGTATCTATCGGCAGTCTCATTTTTTAGATAGTCAACCCAATGCTGGATTTCATCAGGTGTATAGGTGTCAGTTAAGCCTTCTATACACTCAATTTGAATTGCCAATAATGTTGTATAGTCTCGTGCTGATTCTGCGATTCTAATCATCACTTAATAATATCAGGTAAAGATACTTGTACTTGGAGAGCCATCGTCACTGCTATCACAATCAAACTTCGCTTGCTAGCAAGTCAATCTATGCAGCCAAATTTGCAAGTTGATGTCCCAAATAATCATGCTACAGGATACTGACCAATTCAGGAGTTATGTATGGTTCAAAGTGACGATTTAGTTTTGTTGCAATATCAGCTCTTACAGAAAAACGCTCCTGAAGCTCATATTGTAGACCACCTAGGTCGAGATATGTCTTGCCATCGGCTAGTTCAACCAATAAATCGAGATCACTTTTAGCAGTTGCATCGCCGCGTGCATAGCTACCAAAAACAGACGCCGTTTTTACCCCGTTTTTACGCAATAGCGTGCGAAGTTCTTCGATTGGAATTGGTAATTGTAGTTCAACGCTAGTTACAGGTTAATTATGGCAAAAAAGCGGAAGTAGTTTCTCATAGTATGGTTATCAGCTTGATTCGAGTCGTCGGCTAGTTATGCCTACCAGCCTTCAATACGAAAATGGGGTAAAGATTTTAACAAGAAGTTCCCAATTCGTGTCAGGCGAACTGCAGCTGGTGGTTTGGGATCAAATCCTCGTTCAATATTATTAAGATGTAAATCGTCCATAATATAGCCAAAACGTACATCAATCTCATCTTGCGTGGCATGTAACATCGAAAAAGGAGGGATCCGTGGTGGTTCATCTGGGGCTGGAAACTCTGGCGTAGCATTACCCATACGGCAGATTATGCGACGAAGCTACAAAACTAGCAAGTATACTAACTAATGCTGGGAAACCTGGTAACATGCAACATCGTACTGTGAAACGGCGTGCGGATTCGCTGCTGCGGACTTGGCGCCCGGTGAACCTGCGTAGACGTTTACGGCTCTTGTTTCAAAACCGTTCGTTGTACTTACGAGTCCTGATGGTCCAGTTGGTTCAGCTTGACATGATTGATGAGATTGCGGAAATCTTTTGGGCTACTAAAAAAGCCTAGATAGTACATACAAGGAAGCAGCTTCTCATGAAACGTCCAATCTTATTTCAAAGGGTTGTTGGGATAAGTATGGCGTCCAAGTTACGACCCGGCCAGATCATTATAGCGACATCATTTTTCCGGAGACTACATCCCGGACGGGTTGTTATTTTGCGGAAAAATAATCGAGAACTCGTGAAGCGGATCGAGCAGATAGATAAAGAGAAAGTCTTTGTTATTGGCGATAGCCTATCGGCTAGTACCGACAGCCGCCAATTTGGTTGGCTTGACCGAAGTACAGTCGTGGCTCGAGTTTTCCGACCAAATCTAGCAAAGTAGCCTTAGGCTTCAATGTGGCGGAAGCGGTACGCACCAAAGCTTATCATCGCAATCACGACAATGAATAAGACGATGAGATCTTTTATGAGACCGAAATGCGTTTGACCAATTAGTGTGTCACGCATGGCGTCAACAGCGTAGGACATAGGGTTGAACTCGGCAACAATACGTAACCATGTCGGCACGTGATCAAGTGGATATAGTGCGCCACTCAGGAAGTACAAGGGGAAAACAAGCAGTTGGTTGATGGCTTGGAAGCCTTGCATGTCTTGCACGAACGAACCGATTGCGGAACTGAAGCAGGCGATTGCTATCGCTAGGAGTGACAAGATAGCAATTGCTACTGGCACTAATGCCCAATGCTCTGGCCGGAAGCCAAGTGCGAGTGAGATAATAAGTACCAAGAGGCCTTGTATGACTGCGGTTGTTGCTCCACCAAGTGCTCCACCAAGCATGATCTTTAGGCGTGAAACTGGTGCGACTAGAGTCTCTTTCAAGAATCCAAATTGACGGTCAAACATGATCATTGCACCATAAAACATGGCGGAGAACAGTACTGTTTGAGCCATGATACCCGGTACCAAGAACTCAAGATAATTACCTTGGCCGGCCTTGGCATAGATCGAGCCAATACCATATCCTAAGGCAACGAGGAACAGGAGTGGCTGGCCAATTGCGCCAAAGATACGAGACTTTGCTCGGAAAAAGCGCTTGATTTGACGGAGCCAAAGTATATAGATTACTCTCATCGCATCGCCCTCGATCGACGTATTGATCGCCAGTTTTCGTGACTATCGACTTGCTCATCGCGGACGGTTTTACCGGTGAGTGCAAGGTAGGCTTGCTCCAGTGTCTTCGTTTTTGTCTCGGTAGTCAGTTGCTTCGTCGTACCAAGTGCGACGAGTTTGCCGTGGTCAATAATGGCAATACGATCAGCAACGGCTTCGGCTTCTTCGAGGTAATGTGTCGTAAAGAACACCGTCATACCCTCTTCATGGCTAAGCTTTTTGACATAATCCCACAGCAAATTACGAGTTTGTGTATCCAAGCCAAGCGTCGGCTCATCTAAAAACAATACATGCGGGTAATGGAGTAACCCGCGGGCAATCTCCAGCCGACGCTTCATGCCGCCAGAGAAGTTTTTGACTTGTGTCTTCCTACGATCCCATAGCTCTACGAGTGTGAGCAAGGTCTGAATGCGTTTAGCGACACCCTTCTTGGCGACACCGTACAACGCTGCATGAAGCTCCATGTTTTCATATGCCGTCATCTCACTATCCAGACTTGGATCTTGGAAGACAATACCAAAACTTCGCCGAGCAGCATCAGAATCCTCGACGACATTGTGACCGGCCAGCTCTAGACTCCCGCTCGTCGGCTGCAGTAATGTCGTAAGCATCTTGATTGTTGTACTTTTACCGGCACCATTTGGGCCAAGCAGTGCAAAGAGCTCGCCTTTTGCAACGCTAAAACTGACATCACTGACCGCAGTAAACTTGCCAAACTCCTTCGTGACGTTCGTGACCTTAATGACGGGTTTCTTTACGCTCATTAGTGGGCAATCTCCAGACCTTCACCTTCGGCCATTTGCTTCGTGGATGTCTTGAGTGGCGTCTCTCGGAGGAAGAGTGCTGTTATGAATGCTAAGATCGCAAATGGAATGGCAAGGAGGAATACATCATGAAATGAGTTTGCAAAGGCGACCAGAACGGTATGTATAGTATTGGTTGGTAACTGGCTCAGGCTTGTGGCGCCACTGGTGAAATTTTTGGCAACGCTGGTGCCAACGTGCCCCGGTAATGTATGGTCCAAATGGTACGCTAAACGGTTTGTTAGAATGGCGCCAAAGATTGCTGCACCGAGCGAACTACCAATGCTTCTGAAGAATGTGACAATTGAGGTAGCCGTCCCAAGGTATTTGCGGTCTACTGCATTTTGTACGGCAAGAGTCAGCACCGGCATAACGAATCCAATACCCACACCAAGAACTACCATCCAGATTCCGAGGTAGAGACGACTTGTGTCCACGGCGATGTGCGTAAAGAGCCAGAAGCTGATCGGTAAGAGGATGGTGCCGATAATTGGGAATATTCGGTAGCGGCCAAACTTAGAGATGAGCCTGCCGGCGGACAATGACGCAACCATTAGGCCACCAACGAGCGGTAACAGCATAAGGCCCGATTTTGTTGCGGAATCACCACGTACGAGCTGCTGATACTCCGGTAGGAATATGAGCGCTCCAAACATTACCATACCGACAAGGAAGCTAAGGATACCCGAGATGCGAAACACGCTACCCTTGAACAACTCGAGCGGGATGATTGGTTCTGCTGCAAAGTGCTCACACCAGACAAATAGGATTGTACCGATGATACTCGTTGCGAATAGGCCAATAATTTGGCTTGATCCCCATGGATAATTCACGCCACCCCAAACGGTTGCCAGTAACAGGCTCACTACGCTTACGGTTAAGAGGCCGGATCCAATAAAGTCAATTTTGTGCTGGGCTCGCTTGACGGGTAAGTGGAGACGAGCTGCAATTGCAAACAGCGCGAAAATGCCGATCGGTAGGTTAATATAGAATACCCAACGCCAGCTTAGGTGATCAGTGAATAGACCACCAAGGAGTGGTCCAATAACACTTGCGATGGCAAAGACCGCACTGAAGTAACCTTGATATTTACCTCGCTGTCTTGGTGAGACGACGTCACCGACTGTTGCTAGTACGAGTGTCATGAGGCCACCGGCACCAATTCCTTGTAGGCCACGGAAGAAGATTAATTGGTTCATAGTTTGGCTGACACCGCAAAGTGCTGAGCCGACGAGGAATATAATAATGGCGCTTTGTAAGATTTTCTTACGGCCAAACATGTCACTAATCTTGCCATAGAGTGGCGTTGCCACCGCACTGGTAAGAAGATATGAGGTTGCAACCCACGAGTATTTACTGAGGCCGTGTAGATCGCTAGCAATTCGTGGAAGAGCAGTTGAAACAATGGTTTGGTCGAGTGCAGCAAGTAGCATACAAAGCATGAGGGCCGTGACGATAACCATTATCTCAGCATGCGTGCGTTCTATATGTTCTTCGGCGCCTGGTGCCTGAACGGTAACGCTTGCAGCGTTTTGGTTGGCTGCAAGGGCTGCAACTTTTGGTTTGCGGACAGCCTTCTTATGGAATAATGAAGTAAGTATCACTCATGTTCTCCTTTGTCAGTTTGTTTCTTATCGAGTACGGTTTGATGTTCAACGATCATTTTCTGCTGGATGCGCAGCCATACAGTTAATTCTTCGTTTGTTAAATCTTTCACAACTCGTTCCATGGTTTCACGGCGACGCTTCTCGATTGTCTGCAGCAATGTTACGCCATCTCCGGATAGTTGTAATGTCTGGCTTCGCCGATCGTTTGGATTTGTTTCGCGTTCAATCAGGCCATGCTGATTGAGACCATCGGCGAGCTGAGATATGGCACCAGGTGTTAATTGCAGCTGGGCCGCAAGTTGCTTGAAGCTCACTGGCTGCAAGTGCTTAATGGTAAAGAGTAGTTCAAGTTGTGTACGTGAAACGGGCAAGCCGTTGGTGATGGCTTGCATACGTGTGTACATGCCGCGTTTCGCAACGCTCATCTGTTCGAACAGGTTCTTAATGATCTCCTCACGTGTCACAGCTAGACCACCTCACGACGCGTAGATATAAATATAGTTAAGTATGTAAATAGTATAGCTACTAACATGATTTGTGTCAATATAAAACTCAGTAAAACTATTCCTCGGAGCAGCTTCTCCATGGGCTGCATGCTGTAAGGTACGGGTGACGCATGGCCTGACTATATATCTTACAGGGGTTTTGCGGCAGTATGCCAGCTTGTTTGAAATGTAGAATCGTAAGCACTATGCTATGCTGGTATGTAGAAACAACGGGAAAAATATGCAAACTACACACCTTCAAGCTCTCATGCAAAAAGAAGTCTCTCGTAAGGAGTGCTTAGGTATTATGGTGCTGGCTGTTGCCTCCATTTTTGGCTTTAGTACGGTCATCGAGCTGTTAACGGGGAAGTCTCTTGGTACCCACAAGTCTCTAGTGGGATACAGTGGCAGTGGCTATGGTGGCAAGAATAAGACTACTCCTAAGGTAAGCTAGTCGGTTGCTATGTGGAAGCCAAGGCTCAAATTGCCCAAACCTAAGAAACAAACCAAAGGTTATGGCTCAGGTGGTTTTTAACGAGCTCTCTGTTTGACACGTATGCTCCACGAGTCTATTATTAATTTAATACCTTACGTGCGTTTATGAGGGGTAACCAGGCGAAAGTAGCATGACACAAAGATTACCAATTCCCGGCAAAGACGATGGTACCTGGGGTGACATCCTCAATGGCTTTTTGGCCGTGGCCCATAATGCAGATGGTAGCCTCAACCCCGGCGCTGTAAGTGCTGCTGGAGCTGGTACCTACAGCA
>JABCZM010000003.1 GCA_013289705.1 Candidatus Saccharimonadota bacterium | reverse complement strand
GTAGGTGCTGGACAGCAGCTGACAGTTTTTGTAGTGTAGACATTGAAAACGACCTTTCTGTTTTGGTTTTGCAACAAAAACTTTAGGTCGTTTTCTTTATTTCGTCAAAAAGTGAGTGTGGGTCAGGTGTGGAACTGGTGGTTTTTGAATCGCGTGCGAGAGCAGTTAGATTTTATCGGTATTAACTTTTATAGCACGCACTACATTTCTTGGCTTTGGAAAGAGAAAAATCCGGACAATCCGCATAACGATTTGGGTTGGTACATGGAGCCAAGTGCCATCTATGACGTACTGGTAAAAACGGCAGACAGGTACGGTTTGCCAATGATAATTACCGAAAACGGACTGGCAGACGCCGGAGACAAACAGCGACAATGGTGGCTTGAGCAAACAATTGCGGCCATGCAAAGGGCTCTGGCGAAAGGCGTGCCGCTTAAGGGTTATTTGCACTGGAGCTTGCTGGATAATTTTGAATGGGCTTACGGCTGGTGGCCGGAGTTTGGGCTGGTTCATGTCGACAGAAAGACTATGAAGCGATCAGTGCGTAGCAGTGCAAAATGGTTTGGAAGCGAGATCAAACGTATCAGAGGCTAAGAACCTGGGCCCAGCTGTGTGGCCGTTGCTATTGTATAGATAGAGGATGCGCCGGCTTCTAGAGTTGACCAACAGGGGTAATTAGGGTACACTGCTAGCACTATTAACTCAGCTCGTATCCAATGTGTGAGTACGGGCTTAACCAAAGGAGTACAGATGAATCAGTACGAAGTTGCTGTTTTATATCACCCAGATCTAGAAATTGATCTGGAAAAAGCTACCAGTCGTGTGGAGAAAATCTTCGCTGACAACGGTGGTAAGGTCGTTAATGTCGACAATTGGGGCAAGCGCAAGCTGGCATACCCAATCAAGAAAAATGAGCACGCAATTTACGTGTTTTACACCGTTGACATGCCTGGTGAAGGGGTCCGTAAGACGGAAGCTACCTTGAACATCACGGACGAAGTTATTCGTTTCTTGATTACCAAGCCAGACCTGAAGGCAATTGCTAAAGCAGAGGCTGAAAAGGCCGAAAAGGCTGCCAAAGCGGCTGCGCGTGGTGAAAACGCCAACGACTCTGACCGCGATGAGCGTGAAGAACGCGGTGACCGCGAAGATCGCCCTCGACGTCGTCGCGACGAAGAATAAGAGGGTCTCATTCAAATGCGCTTGACGTAGTAAAACTCAAAGCGTAACGTAAGAATACAAACCTAAAGGACATAGTTTCCTACAAGAAAGGAGTGTCAATTATGGCACGAAGTCTCAACCAAGTAACGTTAATGGGTAACCTAACTAGGGACCCAGAACTTCGGCAAACACCGAATGGGCAGAATGTAACCAGCTTTAGCCTTGCGCTAAATCGCAGCTACAAAGACGCCAGTGGTGAGTGGCAGGAAGCGACCGATTACATCGATATCGTTGCCTGGGGACCATTGGCCGAACGTGTCAGCCAGTACCTTACTAAAGGTCGTCGCTGTTTGGTACAGGGACGATTGCAATCTCGCAGCTGGGAACAGGAAGGTCAGAAGCGCAGCAAAGTAGAAGTACTTGCTAACGACGTAACCTTCCTAGACGGCAACCGCGATGGCGGTGAGGGCGGTGGAAGCAGCTACAGCGCTGGATCATCAGATGACGGTGCACCAGCTAGCAAACCTACACCAAGCAAGAAGAAGGACGATGTTGTAATTGAAGACATCGGTGATGAACCAATTAACCTAGACGATATACCGTTTTAATTAGATTAAGGAATTAGATTATGGCAAAGATTTTTAAGAATCGAACGGATGTAGCATTTTTTGACTACAAGGACTTTAAGACCTTGCAGCGCTACGTAAATATGTACGGACAGATTGAAACTCGCAAGAAGACTGGTTTGACCGAAGCGCAGCAACGTCGTTTGGCGATTGCTATCAAGCGTGCTAGGCACATCGCGTTGGTTCCATTTGTTGCGAACAACTAGGTCATAACAGGGGTGGAGCAATCACCGTTTATTTTGGTCAAGCGGCTCGAAACACAGGTTCGGGCTACTTTGGTGGCGCTTGATCTGTATAACTTACCAGCCGATGAGCGGAAGGTGGTGAAATCGCTTCGAAGTTTGCTGGCAGATTCGCGGCTCGATACTCGTGATTACGAGCTGAGCGAAACACGCGACGAACAACTTCGCTACGCAAAACAGGCAAAAGAACGGCTCGATGTAGTGCGTAAACATATATTGCTGGCCAGTGAATACAATATTTTTGGTGCGGTGGATGTGGCGCAATTAACAGCGCAAATTGAAACTATAGGCGAACGACTCATTTAGGAATATGATGAGAGAACAGATGAATATTGATGATTTTGTTGAGCAAGTCGTGGCAATCAAGCCTGGTGGTTTTCCGGGGTTTAGTGGTGGCTCGACGAGCGGAATTCTTGGGGCTTCCAACACGCAGTCGGATATGACGCTGCAGCTGCAACGAGCGGCGATTGCATTTTCTAAGTCATACGTTGCAAAGTCGGAAGATTTGAGCGCAAAAGCCGACGCCTTGGGCGGTTTGATTATGACCGAAGCTGTGGTGGGTGCTATTTCGCAGAGCCAGGCAGACACGCTTATAGATACGTTACACAGATTAACCGAAGAGAGGGATTAACCAATGGGTTTGAGTATTACTGATTTGAAAAAAGGTGTCTTGTTTCAGCTGGACGGCGTACCGTATCGAGTTGTCGAATACGGCCAGAAGGTGATGGGCCGCGGTGGTTCAATCGTCAATGTGCGTATTAAAAGTTTGATTGACGGAAAAGTTTTGGAAAAGACCTTTAAGGGTAACGAACAGCTCGATACCGCCGATGTGAGCAATCAAAGTGTCCAATACTTGTATAACGATGGCACAGTGTTCTTCTTTATGAACGGCGAAACATTTGAGCAGTTTGAAGTCTCGGCCGATTTGGTTGGCGACGGTGCTGGTTATATGAAAGAGGGCGATGTGGTGCAGCTGCAGTTCTTCGATGACCGCGCAATCAACGTTGAATTACCCAAAAATGTGCCGTTAGTGGTGACTTACACCGAAGACGCCGTCAAAGGTGACACGAGTAGTTCGATCACCAAGGAAGCGACACTTGAAACTGGTGTAACGGTGCGCGTGCCGGCATTCATCAAGCAGGGCGATCTTATTTCTGTCGATACTGCGACGGGTGCTTACCGCGAACGTGTTAAGGAGTAGTTAGTATGAAGCCGGGTGCTTTATTGCTGGTGAGTTTAATCGAAAAGCATCCGGTTGGTTATATATTTGAACGATCAAGGCGAGCTTGGCCGCTACACATTACGCTGGTGCCATGGTTCTATGTTGCAGACGCTCAAGAGGCATCGCTAATTGGTGCTATTGCACAGTATGTTTGTTCTCTGGAGCGGTTTGAAGTAATTGTTGGTGCGGAGGAGTCTTTTGGTCCCAGCAAAGACGTTGTCGTTAACGTAATTGCTACCCAAGAATTGCTAAAAACATTGCATGAGAGATTGATTGACGTTGTTCGGAAGAACGCTGGAACTCTGAACAATTCTGAGGACAAATGGATTCTTGATGAGTACATTGCACACATTACAAGGCACGGTAACATCGGTCGTAACGAAGGAGATGTCGAGATTATTGATAGCGTTGTAGTTGTTCGGCTGCTCGATGACAACCAGTGCGAGGTTGTGCGAATATTAAATTTGGAGAAACGATGAAAGCTCGGCTCGATCAGATGCTCGTGGTGCGGGGACTGGTTTCTACACGGAGTCAGGCCGAAAGTTATATTAAGCTTGGGCAAGTGTTGGTTAACGGCAGGGCAGTTACGAAATCGGGGTTTTTGGCTCGTGATGACGATGAAGTTAAGGTGACGGCAGAACAGCAATATGTGGGGCGAGCGGCATTGAAGTTGGCGTCGGTTGCTGAGATTTTGCACGTTAATTTTACGGGAAAAACGGTGCTTGATGTTGGCAGTAGCACCGGTGGGTTTACGGATTATGCGCTGAAGCATGGTGCCAAAAAGGTGATTGCGGTGGAGCTTGGCACGAACCAATTGCATCCGAGCTTGCATGGCAATCCACAGATTGAACTACATGAACAGACCGATATCAGAAATTTTGTAACAGATCAGAAAATCGATATTGTAGTGGCCGATGTGTCGTTTATTAGCTTGCGGGAATTACTACCGCACATCGCCACACTTTGTACCAAGCAGACGCAGCTGGTTATGATGGTAAAGCCACAGTTTGAGGCTGCGCAAAGTAGTTTGAAGCACAAAGGTGTAATCAAAAACGATAAAATGCGACGCGATATATTAAAAGATTTTGAAACCTGGGCAACTACGAAGTTTATGATTCAAGACAAGGCGGATTCGCAAGTTGCGGGTTCAAAAGGCAACCTCGAACGCTTTTATTTACTCCGAAAACTGTAATCCAACTGATACAATACGCTTATGTATTTTGCGAGTCGCATGCAGGCTGGGCGAATGTTGGCCGCTCAACTTGTTAAAAAGTATCGGTACGAAAACTGTGCTGTTGTTGCGCTGAACGACGGCGGCGTAGTGGTTGGTGCGCAAATTTCTAGCCAGCTGCACAGTGTACTGATGATGCTGCAGACGGCGGAAATCCACCTACCTATGGAGCCTGAGGCATTCGCCGGTATTAGCCAGACCGGCTCGTTTGCTTATAACACTGCCTATTCTGAGGGCGAAATCGAGGAGCTTAACGCGGACTATTATCACTTTGTAGAACAAGAAAAAATGAGCAAAATGCAGGACATGCAGCGGCTGATTGGTGACGGTGGCATGATTAGTAAGGATTTACTGAGGGGTCGCACTATTATTCTGGTGTCGGACGGATTCGCAAGCGCGTTTTCGATTGATATTGCCATGGAGTATTTAAAGCCGGTACAGATGGAAAAGCTGATTATTGCTACGCCGTTGTCCAGCCTTAAGGCGGTGGACCGTATGCACATGATTGCTGACGAAATCTACTGTTTGAGCGTGATTGAAGACTATATGTGGACTGATCATTATTATGATATGAATGATGTGCCGGACCACTCCAAGATCATCGAAATTATTGAGAAGATTATCCTTGAGTGGAAGTGAGGGTTTAGCCCAGTACATAACTTACTGGGCTGGCGGAGTGTTTTATCTATGCAAGTGGGAGCGTAAAGCGTCCATGTCGAGGATGGTTATGTAGGATTGTTCACTTTTAATTAGGCCTTTGCGTTCCATGGCTGCTAGTTCGCGGCTGGCGGTTTCGCGCGAGGCATTGATGGAGCTGGCGACGTCTTGGTGTCGGAGTGGTACGCCAATAAATGTGCCGCTTTCGTCAGTTCGGCCAAAACGACGACTCATGGTTAGCAAAAATGAAATGATGCGTTCACGTACTGAACGATATTCGAGATTGAGGATGCGTTCGCCGTGCAGCCGATACATTTCGATGGTCATGTCAAGCAGCGGTGCCAGTGTTTCAGCATGGCCTTGCATGTATTCTAGGAATTGTTCGCGGCTGACTTGCCAGACAACGGTTGGCGCTAGGGCTTCATAGATGACGCTACGTTCTTGACCAGTAATTGCCCAGATGAGTGGGAAGATTTCGTGGTCTTTGCGAATAATAAGTAAATTTTCTTCACCGTACTTGGTAATGTCATAGGCTTTAACCAATCCTTGGTAGATATAAAAAATGCCTGGTGGGGATTCACCAGGGCGAATAATAAACTCACCTTTTTTATAAGAAATTTCTCTACCTTCCTTACGGAAGAATTCTACTAGTTCGGCCGTTTGTTTTAGGGTAGCCAACATATATCAATTATGTCACAAATAGGGGCTCATAACTAGTTTTCCAGAGAAGTTTCATGGAATGATCATAATTGATGTGGACTTTACGTGGCGTTTTTGTGATATAAATCGTGTCCAGTTAGTGAGCATTCTTACCGACTTTTATCGGTGTAAAGCCGTATGATTAGATCGTAACCAGTGGAAGGGGACAAAGATGGCTGATTTAAAGTTCAAGCAATTAGAGGACCAGCTCAAACGTATTGGCTGCAACTTCCAGTTTTGGGGTCGCGCTGAGTTAAAGGAGCTTGCCAATGTGCTCTTGCCTGGTGAGCGTGTTGAACATGTGGTGAATGGTAGCTACGAAGGTGGCTTTGCGCTTCTAGCTGCAACTGATCAACGAGTCTTGCTTGTCGACAAGAAACCGATGTATCTGACACTTGAAGACATACGGTTTGACATGATTTCCGAAGTTGACTATAACCATCGGCTGTTGAGTGCCAATATTCACATTTGCACTACGAACAAGTCGTTGCGCTTTACGGCCTACAATCACGCCCGGCTACGAAAAATGTTTCACTTTGTGCAAACGCGAGTTATGGATATTCGCCAGCACTATGCGCAGACGGCTCAGGCGCAGCAACAGTTCCAGCAACAACTGCAGCAACAGGCCCAACAGTCCGGATATGTTCCGCAATATCAATATGAGGCTGTACCTTCGGGGCAGTTCCAGGTAACAGCTCGACACCAGCCGCTGCCGCCGATGCCGACCCAGCAATTCCACCCAATGCAATATCGCCATGTGCCACCAATTATTAGTGCGTCTACGCGCTTGCCAATTATGAGTCGTCAGCGTCGATTCTTGGGCTCGCGGGCGATGAATACGCCATTACCTTCAAACTTGTAGGGATAGGTAGGGCGCAGGCTTGTCTACTCGGCACATTTTGGGCCGCTAGCCTGCGCTCCGATGCTCACGCACCTTAAAGTGCACTCCGCTTCGGTGCTCAACTATCGACCCAACTGCACTCAAGTAGAAAAGCCTTTAACAGTGGTTTGTTTGGGTTTTGGGCACTATTTGGTGACGTTGAAGCGGAATTCTACGACGTCGTCGGCGCGCATGATGTAGGTTTTGCCTGCAGTTGCGACTTTACCGGCGGCCTTGGCGGCGGTGAGGGAACCGGCGGTTAGTAGGTCGTTGCAATCGACGACTTCTGCGGCGATGAAGCCATGCTCAAAGTCACCGTGGATGACGCCAGCGGCTTGCGGAGCGGTATCGCCTTGGTGAATTGTCCAGGCACGGACTTCTTTTTCGCCGGCTGTTAGGTAGCTTTGCAGGCCGAGCGTATTGTATGCGGCGTGCACCAGCTGGTTGAGGCCAGATTCGGTTTGGCCGTAGCTTTGCAGTAGTTCGGTGCGGTCGTCTTCATCTAGACTTCGCAGTTCATCTTCAATTTTGGCGCAGATAAATAGGGCGGTGGCTGGCGCAACCATTTGTTTGAGTTCGACTTGCTTTGCGCTATCGCTCAGGCCGTTTTCATCGACGTTAAAGACGTAAATGATTGGCTTGGCGGTGAGCAAGAAGAGATCACTGAACAATTCTTGGCTGTTCGCTAGCAAATCGTCATTGGCAAAAATTGGTTTGCCGCTATCAAGATAGGTTTGTATTTTTTCGAGCAAATCTAGCGATGGTTTGAGTTTTGGGTTGGCCTTGGCTTCTTTTTGGACGCGAGGCAGGCGTTTTGTAACTGTTTGCAGGTCGGCTAGGACGAGTTCGGTGTTGATGACGTCGATGTCTTTTTTTGGATCGTGGGCTTCATCAACGTGGGTGACGTTGCTGTCGTCAAAGGCACGCACAACTTGGACGATGGCGTTGGTGGCTCGAATGTGGCTGAGGAATTGGTTGCCTAAGCCTTCGCCCTCAGAGGCGCCTTTTACCAGCCCGGCTACGTCTACAAAGGTGACGGTGGCTGGCTTTATCGGTGCATTGCCGTACAGTTTGCTCAATTTTTCGAGCCGTACATCTGGCACGGGCACGATGCCGGTGTTTGGCTCGATAGTAGCAAAGGGGTAATTTGCGGCCAGCACATTGCTATCTGTCAGGGCATTAAATAGGGTAGATTTGCCAACGTTGGGAAGGCCGACGATGGAGAGGGAAAGTTGAGCCATTAGGTTAGTCTAACAGATGCGAGGACTGATTAATAGGGAAGATGGTGGCGAGGTGAATCTGCTAGGAAGTGGTAGCCATACTGCTTGTGCCTTGCTATACTACGTTATAAGATGCGCGGATCTAGTAAAAAGCCCAGTGATTCTTCCGCTCCCAACATTCTTGTCGGTGGCAAAAGCAAACACAGCCAAGCCTTTAAACTTTTGGCGATTGGGCTATTGTGTCTTATGGTTCTGGTTATCGTTATAATTAGCACCATTGTGATAAGGGACAAAGTCGGTCAGCAGCCCAAACAAGCAAACAGCACAAGCAAGAGCACTACTCCTCTGCCAAAGCAAAAGATACTACCAAGACCCGTAAAGCAGCCGCAGCCGCAGTTAAGTCCTGAGGCAAGTCAGATGGGGCATTTGCAATGAGGCTACTGCACAAACTGCTACTATGTACTGCACTGTGTCTTGCTGTGGGTGCGGGCTTTTTTGCATTTCACGCGTCGCCGGCCTATGCTGACGCCGCAGGCGACCCGGGAGGACTTGCTGCTGGCTGCCAGTCTAGCTATCATACGGTATTTGCGATTTACCCAGGCGATAGCAGCGGCAATTTTAGCGCATCTACTGATAGCAGCGGCAAGCTTAACATATGGACCGAAACATACTACTGTGGCGGTGGCGCGAATCCTCCGCATTCGATTAAAATTGGTCAGTACACTGGTGGTTACTGCAATGGTCCAAGTTGCACTGAGGCTAGTGGAACTTTCACCGCTTCTCTTGGGACGGGTGCTAGTTTCAACTCCGGTTTCAACTACGGCCCATTTGGCTTAGGAGATATTGATCCTGGCTGTTCAGGAAGTGGTTGCGCCGGTGGCCGTTACGTCAATGCGTATGTTGGGTCGATTTCGGTTTCTACTGCCACCTGTGCCAGCGTGTCTTTTAAATATGGCGGCAGCTCTCACTACGGTAGCAATGATATATCGTCGAACGGGACTTTTACCTCGCCTTCTTACAACGTGTGCAACAATAATCCACCGGTAGGTAAGATGACCCTGGCTTGCGACCCTGCAGGCGGCAAAGTCGACTTTGCCCAAACCGGCGTGACGGCAGGGTACCAATTTGCGGTGGATGACGCAAACCAAGCAATTGGTACCAACGTTGGCAACCCATCTCCAGCTACTTTTACTCCTGGTAGTGTAGCGTCAGGGTGGTACACTGCGACTACCGGTAGTGGAGGCTTTGGCTATAACACATACCACAGCTGGAACATAAAATACATGGATTTGGTTGTTCTGAATGCCGCCGGTGACTATGTCATATCAGACCATAAGGCCCTAATAGACCCTGCTACTTGTCCCTCGGCAGACAACAGACCTGCCGGCTCCATCGGTTTCACCTGTAACGATTCGAATAACAAGCCGGAAGTCTACGGCACTGCCTGGGATCCTGACGATCCTGGTAGTGCAAGCAATAGGGCCGCTGGTTCCTATGTGAAGGTCACCCTCTACGCTAATGGCGCATTGCTAGCAACCGTAACCGCCAACCAGCAAGAGCCGGGCTTTAGCCCGCCCGCCAACCACTATCATGAATATACCTATGAACCGCCGAGTACTGGTACTGACGGGGTGACGTATACAGCTTATGCCCAAAGTATCGATGCCAGCGGCAACAATGTTGGCAGCCCCCAGGTGTTGGTGACTTACGGAACTACTACGCCAGTATCTGTCACTGCTGGTCCCTGTGACCATCTTCCAGCCCTCTCTGCCAGCGCCACCTGCGCCGCTGGCTTCAAGCTGTCTGCCACTGACGCCGATGACACCACGACTCCCGCCTCAAGCCGCAAAGTCAGAATAGATGTCTACGAAGATCACGACGCCTCAACCTATACTGCCACATCAGCACCATACCGTCAGTACACCACCTATTCAACTGCTGGTGCCACTGTCAATGTAACCTTGGCAGATCTTGAGCTGGGCAATACCGGCAGCGCCGGTATTGGTTATCCCCCTGGTACACCAGCCTCTCACCCAGGTCGCTCAACTGATTGGGCTAGCCACACATTCTATATCTACGCCATGAGTGTTAACTCTAGTGGTGTAGAAGTAGGAAGTAATACGGAACAAATAAAGACTGTTGGCCCATGTGCCATCATAACCTGTGCACCAGGCCAAACCACATTCCCTAGTACCTTTGAAGCCAATATATCAACACCAAGCTTTGTGGTTGCGGTCAAGGCAACCGGTGTGACATCCGCACCGCCCGCCGCCGCTCCAGGCTTTGGTGTAACGGTTCACGAGGGAAGTGTGACCGGTCCGGCAGTACAAACGACACCACAAACTATTAGTCCGCCCAGGCTGGTTCCGTATGACAGTGGTAGCACCACCATCTTGTCTCAACAAATTAAGTTTACGCCACCCGACCCAAACACTACCTACTACCTTACGTGGGGTTGGGGTTATGCTACGAGTGGTCACACGCTCAGCAATGCAACAACCAACAGTACCGCCACGACACAACTCTGTCCTGCAAGCAGCCCTACCTCTGGAACCACCGTAACCAAGCCGTACTTCAATGTCCTTGGCGGCGATGTCACGGCAGGCTCCGGCTTTAGCACCACCGCTGGTAGTTGCACTCAACTAACATCTGGCGTTAAGTCATGGAATAACGACGGTGGTCCAGACCACACTGGTGCTGGCTCACAACTTGCCACCTTCTCATTAGGAAACATTACGTCGTTTGCCACCAGTATTAACACGAGTGGGGGACTTAGTAATGTCGGCACCCCAACCCCGGGCCCCCACAACCTTTCTTTCGCCAATAGCCCTACTCCCCCCGTTAACGTCAACGATAGCGCCGGTCAATATGGCGGCGGCTTTGGTTACTTGCCTTGTATTAAGGATTATTACACGCAGACCTATCCTAAAGATCCTCATCCGTCGACTGCTACCAATGTCGACCTGTCAACCTTTACGACCTCGGGTATTTATTCGTATAGTGGCAGTATAAACTTAGGCGGTACCTTGAACCCTGGCTTAAACGTACAACTCGCAGTCAATGGTAACGTTGTTGTCACGGGTAATGTTAGGTATGCCGCCTCCTACGACCTGACTAACGTGCCAAGCCTTGATGTCTACGCAAAGGGTAACATCTCGGTGGATCACAGTGTTGGCACGATGCACGGCCTGTATGTAGCTAAGCTTACGTTTGCCACCTGTGCTAATGCTACGGTCGAAACCACCGCTTTCGACACCTGCAACAACCCTCTAACCATCTACGGCTCAGTCCTAGCTAACCAGATTGATTTCGACAGAACCTTTGGTAGTCTTAATGCCGGTGCTGGCCCAGCCGAATCAATTCGCTACACTCCAGAACTTTGGCTTCCAAACACTAGTGGTACTGCTACGTTAGATTGTAGTCCTAACTGTAATTACGAGTCTATTACTAGTTTGCCACCGGTGTTGTAGACCGGGATAGTTTTGTGTCCAGCTGATCCATAAAACTTGTGGTGATTGTAGTTATGCTTTGCTATACTGCGAAGTAAGTATGAGTATGCTCAAATCAAAGGCCAAAACCTCCGAAACTGTGGGCGTGGTTGTGGGAAGCCGTAGTAGGCATACTTTAAAAATCAAAGGTAAGCTAATGCTTTTGATATTACTAGGCTGTTTACTGGTGGTTCTGGTGGCGGGGGTTACCTACTTGTTGCTGCGCTCCAACAAGAACAGCACAGTGGTCTCGCCAAGTCAGAAAACTTCAAGACCGGTAAATCCTGTGCGGCCGAAAAATGGGCCACCACGTAAAATCACGGTAAATCAAAGGCTTCTTTCAACATGATCGGATTTCGAAGCCAGCGCCGGATGCTTTTCTATGTGGCTGGGTTAGTTCTTGTTGGTGCTGCGATGTTGTTAGTACTCCGATCTCCAACAAAGGTATTTGCCGACAATTTGACTGCTGATTTAGCTCATGGTTGTCCTGCTCAGGCTGGCCCGCCGAGCTCGAGTAATCATAATCAGTATACCCATTGGGCTTATAAGCTTACTTATAATAGTAGCACCGGTGCGGATGGTAACGGAACGGCTACTTTTTACGGGCAAGCTTTTGTATGTGGAAATTCGGGCTATGACATTACTCAGGCGCAATTCTATAAGTTTGCAGCAGCTTCTGGCAATGTTACTGGCTTTAGCCCACGGGGCGGAACTTATGGCGGCACCACCAACGGTTTCTATCTTGGAGATGGAAATACTAGTAGCGGTAATTTTTCGACAATAAGTTCTGAGACAATTAGCTTTCACATTCCTCCGGGCCAGTGCCAAACAGTGTCGTGGAACTACTCTTACGGGGCATATCATGGGGCGTATTATGACAGAAATGGGGCATATCATGATGGAATATGGGATGGCCATAACGACACCGCAACCGCACGTACCCCAGATATCTGTGCGCCTGTGCCAAATTGGAGTGTATCGGGTACAACGACCGCTCCGTCTAGTGCCCAGTCCGGTAATAGCATCAAATTCACGAGCACCATGTCTAACGACAGCGAAGGTGGTACTGCTCACTTTAGCTACGGTCCACGCTATTTCTACAGCAACAGCGATCAAACAGGAGCATACTACGCCGCATCGCATAATGAAATAGCGCCGTCGACAACAGGTGGGGGAATACTTGCACCAGGCGCGTCTTATTCTAGTGATGGTGCGTCACCGTATGATCACAACGACAATGGTGCTACCAGTTATACGGTTACTAGCGTCGATGGTAGTTACAAGTATATATGTGGTACGGTCGCATTCAGCCCGTATAATTCTAGTGGCAGTCTGGATGGGCGCAGCCCAGCAGTTTGTGTACCAATCGACCATCTCCCAGCCCTAACCGCCCCCGCCACCTGCACCGACGGCTTCAAACTCTCTGCCACTGACGACGACTACAGCACCACCACCCCCGCTGCCAACCGCAAAGTCAGGGTAGACGTTTACGAAGACCATGATGCCTCGGGGTATCCCGCCTCAGCTCCGTACCGTCAGTACACCACCTATTCAGTTGCCGGTGGCGTGGTAAGCGTCAGCTTAGCAGATCTTGAAGCAGGTAATACCGGCAGCGCCGGCACTAGTTATCCGCCAGGCACCGCAGCTTCTCACCCTGGTCGTTCCACCGACTGGGCCAGCCACACCTTCTACATTTACGCCATAAACGTCGATTCTAGCGGTACAGAAATAGGCGGTAACACAGAGAAAACAGTAACTGTTGGCCCCTGTGCCACCATAGCTTGTGCCCCAAGCCAAACCACATTCCCAGGTAGCTTCGAAGCCAACGCAGCACCAAGCTTTGTTGTCGCCGTGCAGGCAAGCGGTGTCACGACGCCGCCGCCAACCCCCCCAGGCTTTGGCGTTACGGTTAAGGGTCCGGGTCTAACTGGCCCAGTAGTAACAACCACACCAACAACCACCACGTCGCCTTATCTGGTGCCGTATGGTAGTGGTACTACCACGCTCGTGTCTCAACCGATTTCATTCACCCCAACTGGAAGCGGCACCTACTATCTCACCTGGAACTGGTACGACTCTGGTCATACAGCCAGCAATAGCACCACGAACAGCACCGGCACAACAAAACTCTGTGGTGACCATGGAACCACCGTAACCAAGCCATACTTCAACGTACTCGGCGGTGATGTCACTGCAGGTTCCGGCTTTAGCACAGCCACCGGTAGCTGTACTCAACTACTAACAGCTGGCGTTAAGTCATGGAACAATAACAACAACCCGTCTGGTAACTTCATTGGTGCTGGCTCACAACTTGCCACCTTCTCACTAGGAAATATTGAATCCTTTGCCACCAGCATTAACGCCGGGGTAGGGCTCAGTAATGTTGGTACCCCAGTCGGCGCCTCAACCTCAAGCCCCCACAATCTGTCCTTTGCCAACAGAGGTTCTAGCCCCCTCGTCAACGTCAACGATAGCGCCGGTCAATATGGTGGTGGCTTTGGTTACTTGCCCTGCATTAAGGATTATTACACCAGTTCGGCTAGCGGAAGTCATCCTTTCACCCCCGGCCCCTATCTTGGTGATCTTGGCGGTGGTGTACTTGCTCTAGAGAGTATTGATTCATTGCCTGTTGATCCGACGACGAACGCTGCAACCTACAACTCCGGCACATTGCACATCAATAACCCTTCCGATACGAAAGAATCGGTTTCACCGCAAAAACAGATAACAATTCGAGTGAGCGGTGACGTCTATATTGACGATGACCTTGACTATGGCCCTTACGCCCTAGGCTCGGCACCACGCCTGAACATTTACGCAACGGGCAACATATATGTGTCTGGTGCCGTAGGCGAATTGCACGGATTGTATGTGGCAGGCGGGAAGTTCGCAACCTGCTATGATGGCTCGCTAGCTCATCCAGCTGAATCCACCGACTTCGATACCTGCAACAACCCCCTAACCATCTACGGCTCAGTCCTAGCCAAGCAAATTGATTTCGACAGAACCTTTAGTAGCCTCAATGCCGCCAGTACTAGGCCCGCCGAATCAATCCACTACACTCCCGAACTCTGGCTTCCAAGCACTGGCACCGGCACAACTCTCAACTGTAGCCCTAAATGTAATTACGAGTCTATTACCAGTTTGCCACCGGTGTTGTAGGTTTTCGTAGTTTTTTCTTGCATGTAGGCGTAGTCCTTATGCTATAATCGGAGTAATTATGAGCATACTGAGTGGGGTTTCGTCTTTCTTTGGTCTCGATATCGGGACGACAGCCGTTCGGCTCGTAGAGCTACACGGCACTGGTGCTACTAAGACGCTTTCGCGCTACGCCTACGTACCAATTGAAGGCAAGATAAGCATGAGCGATTCCAAGGCCGATCTACAGAAGCTAGCCCAGCTCATCGATGCACTAGTGCATGAATCAGGCGTGTCAACGCACAACGTAGCAGTTGGCTTGCCTTCGAGCCGTGTGTTTACAGCGGTTGCAGACTTCGACCGCCTGCCGATGAATGAGCTTGGCAAAGCAATTGGCTATCAAGCAGATTCATTGATTCCAACACCACCAGCGGAAAGCAAAATCGACTGGGCACTTTTGGGTGACTCGCCAAAGGATAAAAATAAAGTCGAGATCTTACTTAGCAGCATCCCAAACAAATTTATCGAAGAACGACTCGACATGATTGAGTCAATTGGGCTGAATGTTATTGCATTTGAACCAGAGAATTTGGCGCTACCACGTGCGTTGGTGCCACCAGGTACGACCTTGCCACAGTTAATTCTGGACATCGGCCAAATGGGTACTGATCTTGTGATTAGCGTCGCCGATGCGCCACGTTTGACTCGCGCAATTCCAACCGGTCTTGATGCGATTATCCGCGCAGCTCAACAGAATCTCAACATCGATGAAAAGCAAGCGCAGCAGTTTGTCTATAAGTTTGGTCTGAGCAAGGAAAAGCTCGATGGCCAGGTCTACCAGGCAATTATTAGTACCGTCGACTTGCTGGCTGCCGAAATCGATAAATCGATTAAGTTCTTCCAAACGCGCTACGTCGGAGCAACAATTGATCGCATTATCGTAACTGGTGGTGCTTCGACTATCCCCGAATTTCCATTGTATTTGGCAAACAAATTCGGACTCAACGTGGAAATTGGCAATGCGTGGCGCAATGTCGCTTTCTCGGCAGATCGTCAGGCAGAACTACTGGCACTTTCCAATCAGTTTAGCGTGGCTGTTGGCCTTGCGGAGCGCAACGAATGACTCAATTTAACCTTCTACCAGACGTAAAGTTGCAGTATGTTAAAGCCAACCGACTAAAGCGGATGGTGCTGCTGATTGCTGTCGCCGTCAGTGCTGTGTCGTTGTTTGTATTTGTGCTGTGCGCGCTCACGGTCTATGTAGTACAGGCCAAAACACTCAGAGATCTCGATCACGATATTACTGCCAATACCAAAACCCTCAAGTCAGTCCCCGATCTTGATAAAATTTTGACCGTACAGAATCAGCTGAACACCTTGACTGGCTTACACGATAATAAGGTTGTGTCATCGCGCTTGTTTAGTTATCTATCACAACTAACTCCTGACGGAGACACGATTAGTACAATTGATGTCGATTACCTACTGAACACTATTACGCTGAGCGGCGACTCAACCGGCTTGGACCGAGTAAACGTATTTGTTGATACGCTCAAGGCAACTCAATATAAGGTTGATGGTGCAACAGGAACGTTGCCGCCAGCCTTTAGCCAGGTAGTATTGAGCTCGTACGCAACAGGGGATAAAGGCGTGACATACAGTACGACCTTTAGCTTTGATCCAGCAATATTCAGCAATAATGCGAATGTAACCTTGAATGTGCCAACTGGTTCTGTTTCGAACACCAGTGCATTGTTTAAAAAGGCAGGGAATTAATCATGGCGGGCGGACCTTCAACAAAACGTAAACTGATTGACCGAGCTAACTCAACAGTTGTCATCGTCACAAGTGTTGCAGCCGTTATTCTTGTATTCTCTTTGGTTGCTACCAAGACCTTGGTGGGGCAAGCTGGCTACCAGAACCGTGTCATCAACGAAAAACACAAGACGCTCACGCAGCTAAAGTCCGATATTACGGCCGCAAACCAGCTCGACAACTCGTATAAGAAATTTACGGGCACCCAGCAGAATGCGATTGGTGGTAATCTTGGTGGTAGTGGCCCACAAGATGGCGATAATGCAAAGATTGTCCTAGATGCTTTGCCAAGTACCTACGACTTCCCAGCACTTGTAACCAGCCTGCAAACTATGCTGAGTTCTCAGCCGGTAAAGATTAACAGTATTAGTGGTTTCGATGACGAAATTGCCCAGGGTGCCAACCAGACCAGCGCAACACCAACGCCGCAACCGATACCTTTTCAAGCGTCGGTAACCGGCGACTACAAATCGATCCAGGGCGTTATTGCAGAGCTTGAACACTCCATTCGGCCAATCCAGGTTCAGAAACTAGACCTTTCTGGCAGTCAAGACAAACTTACATTGAACATTACGGCTCAGACCTTTTATCAGCCAGCGAAGACGTTAAACATCACGCAGAAGGTAGTAAAATGAAACAAAAAGATATCGCTCTAATTGTAGTCATCGTGTTTGTGAGCGGCATTGTATCGTTCTTTGTTTCAAACAAGATCTTTGTAACCCCCAAGAACAGACAACAAAAGGTTGAAGTGGTTGACGTCATTAGTTCCGAGTTTCAGACTCCGAGTACGAAATACTTCAATAGTACGAGCGTAGACCCCTCAGAATTAGTCCAAATTGGCTCAAACAACAACCAAAATCTATTTAACGGCCAGACGCAGTAGGCTTGAGGGTTATGATCTCCGTAGCTTCACAAAGCGGACGGCCTGAGGAAATATGAAAGTTTTATCGAGCACTGCCCAGCAACAGGTTGAAGATGTACTTGTCGAAGATCAGGCAATAAGCCGTGAGGATCTTAACTTACTGGTTACTCGTGCCGAAAAAGAATCCATTCCACTGTTTGGGTTATTGGTAGATAGCGGCAAAGTTACCAACGAGCAGCTGACGCGTGCTTCTGCCAGAGTTGGCAAGGTGCCGTACGTAAATCTTACTGAAGCAAAAGTTGATCCAGCCGTCCTAGAACTCTTACCTTCGGAAGCTGCAGAACGTTACATGGCGGTGCCGCTGGGCGAAATCCAGCACCGTTTGGTGGTAGCTATGCTGGACGCTGATAACATTCAGGCGGTTGACTTTTTATCGAATAAAATCGGTCGACCGCTCAAAGTATATGCTGCAAGTGAAGAGGGTATACGCAATGTTCTGAAGCAGTACGGTACAAACATCAATAACGATATGGCAGATGTCTTCAAGGACGCAACCGATCTTGACGAGCTGACAAAAAAGAAGGAAATCACAGAAATACAGACGGTTGTCCAAGACTCGCCAATTAGTAAGGCGCTCTCGTCAATTTTGGAATATGCTGCAAAAAACAAAGCCAGCGACGTACATATCGAACCACTAGAGCGTGAACTCAAAATTCGCTGTCGTATCGACGGCGTCTTGCGTGAAACCATGAAGCTGCCCAAAGCGACTGAACCGCCACTTATTTCACGCATAAAAATCCTAGCAAACTTAAAAATAGATGAACATCGCATTCCCCAGGACGGCCAGTTTACCATTCATGTAAACAACAAGGATATTGACCTTCGTATTGCAATTTCCCCTGTTATTTGGGGTGAACAGGTGGTGATTCGATTGCTCGACAAATCAGGCACTAGCCTCAAATTGGAGCAGATGGGTTACACTGGTCGCGCACTGCGTTCGATTCGTTCTGGCCTTGAGCGCACCAACGGCATGATCCTTACCTCTGGCCCAACTGGTTCAGGTAAATCGACGTCATTGTATGCGCTGCTCAATGAAATCAAGAGCGATAGTATTAACATCGTAACCCTAGAAGATCCGGTCGAATACAAAATGGACGGCATCAACCAAATCCAGGTAAACGCTGGGGTTGGGCTGACCTTTGCCAGCGGGCTGCGTAGTATTTTGCGTCAAGACCCCGACGTGGTGATGGTTGGAGAAATTCGTGACAAAGAAACCGCCGAGCTGGCAATTCAAGCTAGTTTGACGGGTCACTTAGTGTTCAGCACGCTGCACACAAACTCTGCTGCCGGTATTTTGCCGCGTCTGTTAGATATGGGCATCGAGCCATTCCTTATTGCCAGTACGGTGCACACGGTTATTGGCCAGCGACTGGTGCGACGAGTTGGTGAGGCACACGAATCGTATCAATCCGATGCGGCCGAAACGGCGGCAATTAAAGAAGTTTTGGGCCCGATATTGCCAAAAACCGATGCTGATATCGAAGCTGTTGCCAAAGATCTTGGCTATGAGGCCTTGCCACTTGGGGGTGATAATGCTTATACTTTAACCAGGGGCAAAGACAGCTCAAGTTCACCAGGAGGTTATAGTGGCCGAATGGGGATCTACGAGGTGTTTGACGTGAGTGAACCTATTCAGGATCTTATCCTGAAGCGATCAACGAGTTCGGAAATCGAAGCGCTTGCTCGCAAAGAAGGTATGATCACGATGCGTCAGGATGGCTTCCTCAAAGCCTTAACCGGCAAGACAACGGTCAAGGAAGTAAACAGGGTGGCATCAGCTGATAGTGCGTAATTAATCAATAGAGACAAGAAACAGGGTGGGAAGACAGTCATGCAAGGACAACCAAGAATCGAAATCCTCCTTGAGGAAGTAGTAAAAAGGAAGGCATCGGACCTTCACCTTCAGGTCGGATTGCCGCCAATGATTCGTGTTGACGGTGCGTTGCTGCCTGTAAGTGGGGCAGACCCGCTCAACGAGGAAGGTGTCGAAACACTTATATTTGCCATTCTAGACGAAGACCAGAAGCAAATTCTGCTCAAAGACAAAGAATTTGACTTCAGTTTTGCCTTTGGCGAACTAGGTAGATTTCGTGTCAACGCCTTCCACGAGCGTGGTAACTTAGCCGCGGCTTTACGTTTAATTCCGAACGAAATTTTGACTGTTGAGCAGCTTGGTTTGCCGCCGATATTTAGTAAATTTGCCGAATTTCCGCGCGGTTTGGTGCTCGTAACTGGCCCAACTGGTTCTGGCAAGTCAACCAGTTTGGCCGCGCTGATTCATAAGATTAATACCGAACGTTCCAGTCACATTATCACTATCGAAGACCCGATCGAATACACTCACAAGTCGATTAAATCAGTCATCGTCCAGCGAGAAGTCCACTACGATACATACTCGTTTAGCGCGGCACTCCGTTCTGCACTCCGTGAAGATCCGGACGTGGTATTGATTGGAGAAATGCGTGACCTCGAAACTATCGCCAGCGCAATCACAATTGCCGAAACCGGGCACCTCGTGTTTGCTACGCTGCACACAAACAGCGCTGCCCAGTCTATCGATCGTATGGTTGACGTGTTTCCGCCACACCAGCAACCACAGATTCGAGCCCAGCTCAGCAACATTCTTATGGCGATTGCCTCGCAGCGTTTGGTGCCATCGATTGGTGGCGGCCGTATCGCTGCAACCGAAATTTTGGTGGCTACACCGGCCGTGCGTAACATTATCCGTGAAGGCAAGACCCATCAGCTCGACGCCGTTATCCAGACTGGTGCCGAATTTGGTATGCAGAGCATGGACAAGATGTTGGTTGGCGCAATACACGCTGGAACCATTAGCTACGATGAAGCACGTAACTTCGCGGTTGATGTTGATGAACTCGATCGCTTAATGAGAGATTAGGAGTAGGCGGTGTTAAATTACAAATACTCTGCGCGTAATACGGCAACTGGTCAGGAGGTAAAAGGTACCATTCAGGCCGATAGTGATGGCGCAGCAGTTAAGCTAATTCGCGACCAAGGCCTCACGCCCATTAATGTTTCGTTGGGAGAAAAAGGCTTTGGTGGTTTTAGCAAGCGTGTTGGTTCAAAAGACAGGGTGCTCTTTAGTCGCCAGTTAAGCACGCTCATCAATGCTGGACTGCCATTGTTGCAAGCTCTGCGCAGTGTTAACGAGCAAACCAGTAGTAAATCCCTCAAATTAGTTGAAAACCAGATTGTGAGCGACGTAGAGGGTGGTGGAACACTGTCTGCGGCCATGGCCAAGCACCCTAAGGTATTTAACCAGGTGTACATTAGCCTGATTGCTGCCGGCGAAAGCTCTGGTACGCTTGATAAAGCACTAGACCGTTTGGCGATCCAGCAAGAAAAAGACGCCGATCTGGTTAGTAAAGTTCGTGGTGCTTTAATGTATCCAGTTATTGTGTTGGTTGTAATGGGCGTTGTAATGGGCTTTATGATTGTAAAGGTTTTGCCCCAAGTCAAAACTATTTACAATGGCCTGCCTGGTGCTAACTTGCCACTTGTAACTCGTGTTTTATTGACGATTTCCGACTTTCTAACTCATTTTTGGTGGATAGTACTGATTGTGGCAGTCGTGCTGGTATTCGTTACGACCCGCTGGGCACGTACCGGTCCGGGCAAGCAAGTTATCGACAAGTTAAAAATGCGCGGCTGGCCAATTGGCAGGCTATTTATGAAGATGTACATGGCCCGTTTTGCGCGTACTGGTTCAACGCTAGTTGCGAGTGGCGTACCATTATTGCAGGTGCTAGATATTACCGGCAAGGCGGTGAACAACGTACACATAGAAGCTTCGCTAGCAAGGGCTTCCCAACAAGTTCGTGGTGGTAAATCGCTGGCCGACGCCCTGGCTACCGACAACAACTTCTTGCCCTTGGTACCAAGCATGCTCAAAATTGGCGAACAATCTGGTGCCATGGAGGAAATGTTGGCTAAAGCCGCCGACTACTACGAAAAAGAGGTCGACAACGAGGTTGCCGCTATATCATCAATCATCGAACCCGTGATGATGGTGCTACTGGGGGTCGTAGCCTTTATTATCGTTGCTGCCGTGCTGCTGCCAATCTATGGCTTGGCGGGTAATAGTAACTTCACTAGTCCAACCGCCACCAGTTCTGCACCGACAACAACCAAGTAGCTAACGCTAATTAATCTCTGTGGAAAAACACTTGCTTTTTTGTTAACGGACCAGTATCATCCTAGCATAAGCATTAATTTAAATACGCGCAAAGGGGCACTTGCAACATGCTAAATAAACTTAAAAACCGTAAATCTCAGGAAGGCTTCACTATCATTGAAGTCTTGATCGTGCTGGCTATTGCCGGTTTGATTCTGTTAATCGTCTTCTTGGCTGTGCCAAACCTACAGCGTAGTTCGCGTAACACCCAAGTCCGTAACGGCGTATCTACCGTTCTTGGCTATGTTAGTGATTACACGACTAACCATAACGGTGCAGCACCTGTAGGTGCATTCTACGACCCAGCTACTGGCAATGTATGTATGGACAAGGCTGCGGTGTCTGCATGTGCTACCTCTGGTGCAACTGGCTACGTGGGAAAACTACAGGGTGGTCTTACGGTTGCCTTTACCATCGGTGCAAGAGGGCCAGCTGAGCCAACTGCTGCCAGTACGATAAATGTTTGGATAGGCGGTACTTGTGCTACAAGCACGGTTACGGGTGGTGCTGCTTCGCCACGGGCTACGGCTGCAGGTTTCGTAACTGAATCTGGTAGTGGTGTCATTCCACAGTGTACTGATTCCTAGACAGTAAACTTTACTGTTCCTAGAACGGCCATTTCGGTGGCCGTTTTCTTTGTGTGACGATATGATGGTATTGTTGCCATCACTGGCGAAAGATGAGTCCAGAGGACTGTCTTGGGCGAGGACTAAAAACTTGCCAGTTTCGATTGTACAAAGGTTCTGCTACTATAACGGTAATGATTATCGTGATACTCGCCATATTTGGTCTAATTTTAGGGAGTTTTGTGAATGCGTTTGTCTGGCGATTTTCTAAGAGGACAGTTTTCTTAGAACCTAGAAAAAGTAAGGTGATAGTTTTTGCTTGACATTTTGAGGCGCTTTACTATACTAAAAGTATGAAAGAAGTATCTATGACTATCTCTAGCAAGGGGCAGATTACGCTGCCTAGTGCGATGCGTAAGAGTCTCGGCGTGAAACAGGGTGACCGTTTGAGAGTTATAGAATCACGTAAAAGCCAGATAGTTCTTGAAAAGCAGAAATCATTTCAGGACTACTATGGTAAATTGGATGGCTTCTGGGGCGGTGAAGATCCCGCCAAGGAAATTCGAGCTTGGCGTGATCGTGATCAAAAGGCTCCAGGTGTATGATACGGGCGCTCGATACGAATATATTTATCTATGCGTTAGACGGCCGGAGTGAGTTTTGTGCCGCTGCCCGTGCATTACTCGAAACTATCAGCGGCGGCGACTACCAGGGCGTAGCATCGGTACTGGTATACACCGAACTTATGCGAAAACCGTCTGCTTTGGCACTTGAAGCGCTCGATTCGATTAATAACATGCGCTTCTTGCCAGTGGATAAACTTATAGCTCTAGAGGCTGCCAGTCTATCGGCTGCGAAGGATGCAAACATAAAGGCTTATGATGAATTGCATCTGGCAACGGCAGTTTTAGCTGGCGCTCAAGAATTTTGGACAAATGACCATGTGTTGGCCAAGGCACGTGTGGCTGGTTTGCGTGTCCGTCTTTTAACCGAAGCTATCTAGTAGCAACCTCAGCTGTGCTATCATAACGGTAATGATTATCGTGATACTCGCCATATTTGGTCTAATTTTAGGGAGTTTTGTGAATGCGTTTGTGTGGCGATTGCATGAGCAAGAAACATTATTGGCAAAGAAGCACCCAGACAAAAAGCAGCTTAATAAGCTGTCGATTATGCATGGTCGCTCAATGTGCCCAAATTGCCATCACGAACTAGCGGCCAAGGATCTAGTGCCACTGTTGAGTTGGATTGGTCTAGGAGGCAAGTGTCGCTACTGCAAGAAGCTCATTAGCTGGCAGTACCCACTGGTAGAGCTTGTGACTGCGCTTGTCTTTGCTGGTTCGTATCTGTATTGGCCCTTGGCGCTGCACGGGGCTGGTCTGGTGCAGTTTGGCTTCTGGTTGTTCTTTGTAGTGGCATTTATGGCGCTCGCGGTCTACGACCTTCGCTGGCTGCTACTGCCAAACCGTATAGTGTATCCGCTTATTGTTATTGCGTTCATCGAGGCTGGCGTTGTTGCTGATATGGGTCATAGCCCGATGGTTTTTGTAAATTCGGTGCTCGGTGCGTTTGTCATTAGCGGCTTGTTCTATCTGTTATTTCAAGTTTCTGGGGGTAGTTGGATAGGCGGCGGTGATGTCAAGCTTGCGGTTGTGCTCGGTTTGCTGGCTGGCACGCCACTCAAGGCGTTACTGCTTCTGTTCTTTGCATCGCTGGTAGGAACAATCGTTGGTGTGCCGCTGTCGTTCAAGGCTCGCAAAGGGCTCAAACTACGGGTACCATTCGGCCCATTTTTACTCATCGCAACGCTTATTGCGGTGCTGTTTGGATCGAGTATGATTGATTGGTATACGCGGACACTCCTGGGCTAAATTCTGCTATTTTTCGTGCTCGCAACTTGCAATTCGCTTATGGTATAATTCGACTGAATAAGGAGCACTGTATGCGAAGCCGTAAAGGAAAGTCTCCGCGATATAGCAAAAACTCATGAAAAAGGGTGGCAATCGGTCTTTAAGCGGTGGTTTTACCATTGTCGAGGTGCTAATCGTACTATCGGTGAGTGCGCTATTGGCAGTTAGTGCGTTAGTGCTAGTAAGTGGTCGCCAGAATAAGACCGAATTTATGGTTGCCATTAACAATGTGCAGCAGCAGTTGCAACAGATTATCAATGAAACAAGCAGCGGCTACTTTCCTAGCGGTAATTTTACCTGTACCGCTGGCGCGACGTATCCAAGTATTGCAAATGGAGGTTCTGGTCAGCAGGGGCAGAATGGCGACTGTATTTTTATTGGTAAGGCTCTTCGATTTGGTCCTAGTAGCGGCACGACACTCAATGATTTTACCGCCTACCCGTTAGCGGCAAATCGACTTGTCGCCGGTCAGGAGCAAACATCACCAACTGCTACGACTTTCCACTTCGCACCGCTTGCTCCTGGCACCCCTGGTACCGGCGTAAACTCTAGCGCACTCGATGAGTCGACACCGTATCCATTTAAAAACCAGCTGACCTACAAATCGGCAACCTCTTTAGACAATCCTACTCCAACGACTCCTACTCCTACGATCTCTCACGTTCTCGGTTCAAGCACCATGATGGTGGGATTTGTAACAAACCTTGCATCATACGATGGAGGGGGCAATCTCCAGTCCGGTTCTCAGCAGCTGGGCCTGTATAGGTTTACCGGTAGCTGGGCGAACGTCAGTGGTGCCGACGTGGTTGATAGGCTTGGCGCTGCTAACCTGGTTTCTTTAAACAATGTTACGCTTTGTTTTAACAGCGGTAGCACCAATCAATCCGGCGTAATAACAATTGGCGGCAACGGCCAGCAGCTTTCGGTCGCCCTGCAAATAAAGGATGGGCCATGTCATGAGGATTAAACACATACGCCGCCAAGCGGGCGATACCATTGTTGAGGTTTTAATTGCGATTGCTGTTGTCAGCTTAGTATTGGCTGGCGCATACGCATCGAGTAACCATGATGTGAGCGCTCAGCAAGATTCCCAGGAGCATGGCCAAGCGTTAAAATTAGCCCAGACACAGGTGGAGTTTCTGCGCGATAACAGTGCTGCAATTAGCGGATTCAACTGTTTTAATCCTAACAGTACTCCAACACCTGGCGCTCCTGCCCGTATTGCCGCCCCTAACTCGCCGTGTATTGTGCTCAGTAATGGTCAGCCGGCTAACGGTCCGGCACAACAGCCACAATATACGCTAAAGATTTCACCACCAGATCCCACTACTCACACGTATACGATTGATGTCACCTGGACCAGCCTTCTGAGCTCATCATCCAAGGCAGACGTGCAACTTTATTATAGGCCTCAGCAGTGATGAGTGTATTTCATAAACTTCATCGAAGTGTACAAGCTGGATTTACCATTATTGAATTGATGATAGCCACTATGGTTTTCTCAACAATCTTGATTGTTATATCGGCCGGCGTGCTTCACTTTACGAACGATTACTATCGTGGCATCAATAGCTCAACCACTCAGAACGCTGCACGTAGCATTATGGATAGTGTTACCCAGGCAATTCAGTTTGGTGGTGCATTACCAGCTCCGGGTACTATGACAAGTACTCCTACTGTTCTTGCGTCTTGGGGCGGTACGCCCGGCTACATCTGTCTAGGCAGTCAGTTGTTTGTCTATTCGCGTGGCAACGAACTCCACAATTCAGGTGCACCAGCGGATTTCGGTTTGTATAGTGAGCCAGGCGTTAGTTGCTCCAGTGCAGCTACTCAGACAAAGACTGGCGGCACAGAGATGTTGCAGGCCAATATGCGCCTAACTAAGTTCAACGTGCTGCGTATAGGTACGACCGACCTGTACACGGTCACTATCGAAGTAGCATATGGCGATAACGACTTGCTCTGTGATGGCTCGCTGTCCTCTACCAGTGCTGGTAGCTGTGCTCCCGGACAAAGTACTGTTACCGATGCTCAGCTTGCCAGCCCAACCGCACAAGTTCATTGCAAGAGCCAAGCCGGTTCACAATTCTGCGCCGTTTCGGAACTACAAACAACGGTAGAAGTACGCGTAGACATCGGGTCGTAAAAGGGTACAATAGTAGGAGTAAGCATGAGTAATAACATAAGCCCACAACACCGTCTCGACAGGCTCAATCAGACTGGCTTGGTATCTATCATTGTTACGATGATAATGATCATCGTAATTAGCTTAATTGTCCTAGGCTTTTCAGAGGTTACCCGACGTAACCAAACCGAAACACTTGATCGCCAACTGAGCAGCCAAGCCTACTATGCGGCCGAAACAGGCGTGAATGACGTTATAGCTAAGTTGAAGGATCCTGCTGCTCATTTCGCCCCGGCTGATGCCACAAAGTGTGATCAATTTACAGGCGACAACTCCATGACAACTGGTCTAGTGGGTAATGTTAGCTACACGTGCGCGCTTGTTACCGAGGCTGTGCCAAGCATTAAGCTGTCGGTCGCCCCTGGTATTTCTAAAACAACTGTAATAAACATGACCGATGCTTCGGATCTTGTTATTAGCTGGAATGCAAAGGGTGCTGGGGCAAATACTTGCGTCCCGTCTGCCGGTGTTGGTACGTTTACGCCGAGCGGTACCTATACTGATCCCACTAGCGGCTGTCCATACGCACTTGTCCGGCTTGACGTTTACAATGGAGCATCGCCTGGTGATCCGGATGTAATGGCAAATGGCACTGAGTCATTTTACTTCCAGCCTACTAACAACACGGGTATTCCCAGAGTGTCATTCTCACCGAGTGCTGCAACTCCAGGACTTGTTATTGGTGCGGGTTGCACGCCGAATACTAGCGCAACAACGGGCACATGCACCGTTAAGTTGAGCGGGGTACCTGCTGGCACGAGTGGTACACCTCCCGGCACAAATTCTTACGCTCGACTGACCTCAGTGTACTGGCCGGCGGACGTCACCATTAGCGGTAGCACGTTTAGTGGCTCGCAGGCCTTGATCGATGTGACCGGCAAGGCACAAGACGTCCTAAAGCGTATTCAGGTCCGCGTACCACTCGGTGGCGGTGGCGAAGTCCCAACCGATGCAGTGCAAAGCACAGATGGTATCTGTAAGCGCTTTACGACACTGGGTTCTGGACATAACGCAAATGACGGAAACGACACGAATATTCCCGCCGAACTTTGCTCAGCACCTTAACAAGAATTTTCGCGGGTTTTGCCACTACTTATTGATGTGTATCGTGAAACTTTTCGTGCACTGCTTTTAAATGTGGATCAGTCACATGTGTATAGATTTGCGTCGTAGCAATATTGCTATGCCCCAACATTGCCTGAACCGAACGTAAGTCCGCACCGTTCATAAGTAGGTCGGTAGCAAACGAATGCCGCAGTGTGTGTGGCGATACGTGCTTTGTAATGCCCGCCATGAGCGCATAGTGCGCCACCAGCCGCTGCACGCTTCGAACGGTCAGGCGGTGGAAGTTACCAGTCAAATCTACTTTCTTTGTACCGCTATAACGCATAAAGAGCGGGCGAGTGGTATCAGTCCGTTTATCCAGGTATTGTTGAATCCAATATGCCGCCTGCTGGCTAATAAAAATAGGTCGATCTTTCTGGCCTTTACCACGCACCATAAACTCTCGACGCTTTAAGTTTACATGGTCCCGATCGAGCCCCACAAGCTCACTCACACGCAGCCCAGAACTAAAAAGTAACTCCAGAATTGCTCGGTCACGTAAGCCTGCAACAGAGGTAATTTCTGGTTGAGCAAATAAATTATTCAATTCTTCTTCGTTTAAAAACGTAACTTGTTTGCGCACCGTTTTTGCTAGTTCAATCTTGTCTGCGGGCAGTGCTGGGATATCTCGCTTGGCACAAAATTTCAAAAAACTGCGCAGGGCAATCAGGTGATAATTTTGCGTCGTTTTACCCAGCTCGTCGCTTACATTTGTGCCAAGCCGGTTAAGCCATAATCGCCACTTGCGAATCATCTCAGCATCAATGTCGCTAATATGTATGTCGCCCGCAAAGTCGAGCAAGCGGGTCAGATAATGGTCATAGTTGGCAATGGTCTTCTGCGAACGATTTTGCTCAATCTCCAAATATTCCAAAAAATCAGTCTTAGCTTTAGCAAAACGCATATGTTTCATTGTACGACATTCAAACAAACCAGTGTCCAAGAACCATGCAGCTTCCGTTTCGCAAGGCTGAACCTAGGCAAAGACATGCTTGTAAAAGCATAGTCTGGAATCCGCCTGGAGAAACGGAAGCTGCATGGTTCTTACTTACATGTGACCGTTTGGTTACCAGGCTTCCAATCTGTTACAATTACGGATATATAAACAAGGAAAAATATGGAACGAACACTCATTATTGCCAAACCAGATGCCGTGCAACGTGGACTTGTCGGCGAGATTATTGGCCGTTTGGAGCGCAAGGGTCTTAAACTAATCGGCATGAAGCTTGCAGCCTTGGACAAGACAATTTTGCGGGCTCATTATGCCGAACATGTCGAAAAGGGCTTCTACGCCGGGCTTGAAGACTTCATGAAAAGTTCGCCAGTGGTGCTCATGGCCTGGGAAGGTTTTGAATGTATCGATTCCGTTCGTACTATCGTTGGTGCTACAAATCCTCGCATGGCGGCACCTGGCAGTATTCGGGGCGATTTGGCAATTGGCGTTGGTCGTAACCTTATCCATGCTTCGGACGCAAAAGAGAGCGGCGAGCGTGAAGTCGCTCTGTTCTTTGCTGAGGCTGAATTATTCGACTACGACAAATCAGAATATATGCACCTCTACGAAGACTTCGAACGTAGCTAAAAGTCGGGCCTCTGCTTTGCAGCACATTTCGGCCCAAACTCTGCGCTCCGATGCTATATTCACGCCAGTTCGTCTTCTTTTCTTAGTTAATGGACGAATCGGGTTCGGCATATAATTTCACTCACCGTGAAATTATCACGTACCTTTATGTACGCTCCGCTTCGGTGCTCGATTTTGAACCAAACTGCACCACAAGGCAAAACCCCTCAACTCGCGGTCATTTTTTCTAGTATAATCACTCTAGCGCCCCCATAGTTCAATGGATAAAATAGCTCCGTCCTAAGGAGAAGCTCTAGGTTCGACTCCTGGTGGGGGCACCAATTATTCGATTAGTTAATTTGCATTTATACGTATACATTGATAAAATATACGTATGAAAACGAAACTCACCCTCAGTATTGACGAAGAACTAGTGCAGTTTGCTCATCAGCAGGCCCGCAGAAGTAGTACATCAGTTTCTGGCATGTTCTCGGAGTTCCTCATGAAGCGCAAGTTGCACGCCGATGCACGCCCAGTCCCAAGTGTTGAGCAGATGGCAGGATCACTCAAAACCTACGCCATTGATGATTCAAAAACAGCAATAAGATCAGCGTATGCCACAAAATATAGCGATTGACCTCAACATTATTATGGATGTGCTGCTTGAGCGCTCAGGATTTTTAGCCTCACAGCGCATATTGCAACTTGCTGAGTCTGGTGGCTACGATCTGTATATTAGCGCACACATAGTGACGACGTTTGCCTATTTACTAGAAGCGGCAAAAGTTCCTAGACCAGAGATTGCACGGCAGCTAGACTGGTTATTGCAGACGTTCCAGACCGTTCCAGCTACCAGTAGCGTACTCAAAGCTGCTCAAAAAAGTAAGATAACTGATTTTGAAGATGCGGTTATTGAGCAAGCAGCTTTGGCGGCTAACGCATCGGTAATCATTACCCGAAATGTCAAAGATTTTACGGCTAGTGCTGTTGTGGCTTTGACTCCTGAAGTGTATCTATCGAAACGAAACGAGCCGGCATGAAGATCAAGATTATCTCACTCAATATTTGGCACGGTGGCAGGTTGTGGGACAACGCACTGGAGTTTTTGAAGGCTGAAGATCCGGATATCTTGCTGCTGCAAGAGGTGTTTAACGATCACAACGTAGCGCGCGAACCGCGATTCCGGACCATGGACGAATTTACCAGACTATTTCAATTTACCGATAGTGATTTCGCACCAACGCTTTTGTATGTAGAAGAATTTGGCAAGGTCGAACAGGGAAACGCCATACTATCCAAATTCCCAATCACCAACCGTTACGAACCGCTATTTTTTAATGAGTCATACAACGATAACTACGTCGACATTTACCCAAACTACGAGACGTCACCGCGTAATCTGCAGCATATTGTCGTCGATGTGGCTGGTACTGAGCTGAATTTGTTTAATTTTCAAGGTGTTTGGGACTTAGATGGTGAACATGACAGTGAAAAACGGCTCAGAATGAGTCAAGTCATCGTTGACGCCGTCAAAGACAAGCCAAACGTCATTCTGGCAGGTGATACCAACGCCACACCAAACGGCCAGACCATAAAAAATATCGAAGCAAACCTCACCAACATCTTCAAAGATGAGCTGGCCACAACCTTTAACCTGCGCCGCAAAGACCTGGTAAAATTCCCCGGCTATGCCAGTGCAGTAGTCGATATGGCGTTTGTTAGCCCTGGCATGCAGGTGAGCAATCATTCCTGTCCGGATGTCGACGTATCCGACCACTTGCCACTTCTATTCACCATCGATGTGCCAGGCAATAACCAGTGAAGCTAATCCTTGGTTCGCAGTCCGAAGCGCGTCAGAAAGTCCTCCAAGACGCTGGTCTAACGTTTACCGTCGTGCCTGCCAACATCGATGAAAAACAGATTCGAGACGACAATCTAGAAACACTACCGCTGCTCGTAGCGCGAGCCAAAGCAGATGCCCTTGTGCAACGCATTACCGAGCCGCTGCTGCTCATCACGGCCGATACGGTGGCGGTTTTTGATGGCCAGTTGCGCGAAAAACCCGAATCTGCCGAGCAGGCCGAACAATACTTGGCAGATTATGTGCCAAATAAACCAGTCCAAACCAATACTGGCGTCGTGGTTACCAATACCCAAACTGGCAAACGCGTCGAAGGTTTCGACAGTGCCGCCGCCTACTTTCGGCCAATCCCTCACGATATTATCAAACAGCTCGTGGCAACGGGTAGGCCCTTCAAATGGGCTGGTGGTTTTGCCATCGATGACCCGCTGCTCAAGCCATATGTCGACAAAATTGAAGGCAAATATCAGAGTATTTACGGTTTACCGCTCGAATTAACCATGCAGCTCCTAGAACAAGCACAAACGCCATAGTTTTACACCGGTGGGTAGGAAGGGTACAATACGCTTATGCCAAAAAAACAAACTGCCGGCAAGCCTCACAAATATTTTAATGATCAGTTCGACGACGAAGAAGTACTGTTTGTGTTTCGTAAACATCCAGTAGTAATGCGTAAAGGCCTGATTTTCGGCATGGCCGCTTGGCTAATAGGCCCGCTTTATACCGTGGTTCTTACCTATACCCAGCCAAACAACCCACCCAGCATGACCATGTTTGGCCTAAGCCTCTTGGGCAGCATTGTCATCGGTAGCTTAATCTTTGCACCCTGGTATATTAGCTGGTATTTTAGTGTGTTTATTATTACCGATCAGCGCCTGCTGCAGATTACCCAAAAGGGGCTATTCAACCGCAGTGTGGTCGATATGGCGCTCAATCAAATCCAAATGGTAAACTATCAAATTGCCGGATTGCAGGAAACACTGCTAGGATTTGGTACAATAATGATGCAAACCTACGTGGGAGACTTGGTGATTCACGACGTGCATCATCCGGCCAAGATCCAGAAGAAGATTATTGGTATCTTGCGCGAGCAGGGAATCACTACCACGCAGCCTGCACCTGCTGCCAGCGGCACAATTGCTAACGATGACAATGAAGAAGAAATCTAAAATAGCCAAACTCGCAATTCCTAAGTTTAAGGTACCAAAAAAGGTTCCCAAATTAAGTATGCCCTCGCGGTTGCGCGGTCGTCAGAAGCAAGCCGACGCCAAGCTCGTCGAAGCCATCCAGAATTTGCCGCGTATTACCAACGAAACCGTCGCCGAACACCGCGAAGAAGTCTTATCCAGCGCCCGCAAGTACATCTATCCACTCAGCCACTCCAAGCGCCGCGTGGTGGTTATTACAAGTGGTCTCCTCATTGCTGCCGTCGTGCTCTTTTTCACCTTCTGTACGCTGCAGCTGTATAAATTCCAATCAACCTCAACCTTCATGTATGGCGTGACGCAAGTCATTCCGTTCCCCGTTGCCAAGGCCGGACCAGCCTGGGTGTCATACGAAAGTTACCTGTTCGAACTACGCCACTCAGTCCATTACTATCAAGTACAGCAAAAGGAAGATTTCAGCACCAAAGCCGGTAAAAAACACCTGGCCAAGCTTGAACAAGACGCGCTCAATCAGGTAATTCAAGACGCCTACATCAAACAGCTGGCTTCAAAAAACCATGTTACGGTTAGTGACAATGAAGTCACCAGCGAAGTAAACCTGGTTCGCTCCGAAAACCGTTTGGGCAGTAGTGATCAAGTTTTTAAAAACGTGCTCAGTGAATTTTGGGGTTGGACGGTCAAAGATTTTCAGCGTGAACTTAAGCAGCAGCTCCTATCGCAGAAGACGGTAGCAGCACTCGACATCGGTACCCAAACTCGTGCCCAGAACGCGCTCACCCAGGTGGGAGCCGGTGCGGACTTTGCAAAGCTAGCTTCGACTGTCTCTGACGATTTATCTACCAAGGCCAACGGTGGTGATTATGGCATACAGCTTGATCGCACTAATCACGACATCGATCCGCGCGTGCTCGACGTACTGTTCAAACTTAAGCCTGGCCAATCTTCAACCATAATCAACACCGGTTACGCACTCGAAATCGATAAAGTTATCGACGTTACTGGCGGCAAAGTGCACGCCGCACATATCGTGTTCAATTTCCAGAACATCAACCAATATGTAAACCCGCTCAAAGCCAAGCAAAAGCCACACACCTATATTCGTATCAATACCCAGTAGGTAACTGAATTTTTATCTCTGCCTAAGTCTGCTTTTTGGTGTTTTGAATGCCGATCGCAGAAATAATGCCACCAACCAGCAATAAGCCCGCCGATGCAAAGATGCCTTTGTGAAACCCATCAATACTCAGTTTGCTCCCGGTTAATAAGCCAAGCGCTGCAACGGCAATTAGCCCCGCAATCCTTGAAACGGCGTTGTTAACGGCCGACGCAATACCAGCTTGCTTGCTATCAATAGCACTTAAGATCGCAGAGGTGAGTGGAGCAACGGTCATTGACAACCCAAGTGCAAACAGTAGCACGCCAGGCAGTAGCTGCGAAACGTATCCAACATGCGATTGCACACGTAGCATCAGCAAGAATCCGATGCTCGCAATCATCGGTCCACTGGCCATGAAAAATCGTGGTCCAAATCGGCCTGCCAATGCGCCAAATCGTGAGGATAACAGAAACATAATAGCTGTCACTGGCAACAGTGCAAGTCCCGATTCTAGTGCATTGTAGCCACCAACTTGCTGCAAAGTTATAACAATCAAAAAGGTCGACATCGACAGCCCACCATAAATTGCTGCAGTCGCCACGTTGCCAACGTAGAAATTACGTACCTTGAACAACGAAAGCGGCAACATCGGGTTTATATGAGTACTTTCGTAACGAATAAAGGCTGCCAACACCAACACTCCAAGCATAAATGGCACGTATATAACTGGGCTTGCCCAACCATAATGGGCTTGTTCAATCAGTGCAAATACCGAACCGCCCAAGCCAAGTGCACATAAGCTGGCGCCCAAAAAGTCCACTCTAACACCAGATTTAACACGTTCAGGCTGCTCAAGTGATCGCATCAGCCACAGTGTTATAGCAATCGGAAAGACGTTTATAGCAAAAATCCAACGCCACGACGAAATCGAAATAATCAGCCCGCCCAAGAGCGGCCCCGTAAGCGCGGCGATACTAAACCAAGCCGTCCAAATACCAATGGCTTTACTTTGCGCAGCGCCCGAAAAAGCCGATATAATCATTGCCAGTGAACTTGGTACCAGCAGTGCTCCGGCAATACCTTGTAACCCGCGAGCAATAATAAGTGCCGTGCCATTCGGTGCTGCCGCACACAGGAGCGACGTAATCCCAAACCAAACAAGCCCAAACCACAGCACTCGTTTGCGCCCAAACAGATCAGACAACGAGCCAGCAATCAAAATTAGCGACCCAAGTGTCAAAAGGTAGGCATCAACCACCCATTGTTGCACCACCAGCCCACCGCCAAGATTACGGCTAATCGTGGGCAGTGCAATATTGACAATAAAACCGTCCAACGCACCCACAAACGATGCCAGAATACTAACCACAAGCACCAATCGTTGCTGTTTCCCCATATAACTCAAGTATACGCTCTTACTGCCAGCCATCAGCCCAGAGGGCTATTTTGACTAAGCAGCTTTGGGCATTTCGCCGTTTAAAGCCATGACATCTTTACCAGCTTGGCGGCTGGTTGGAGCGTGCAGTGAACCACCGCGTCTGCGCAGGGCAACAGCATAGGCAATTCCACGGAGTGCTTTCGGATCGTGTTCCTCAAGTTGTTTAATTAAATCTTCGCGATCGCGGTCTTTCATTCTAGGCTTGTTACTGGCCAGTGCGTCGATAACATCTTCACCAACGGCTTGCTTTTCGGCTTTCATGGCTTCCGACGTGGTGGCTAACTTTGCACCAGCGATTTCAATAATACGAGAGTTAAGGTCGCCTGATTTTTCGCTAATACCGATATCACCAAGTGTGCGTTTGGTGTCTTCCGATACGTTTTCCACGAGCGTAGAAATCTTGCCATTAAATGTTTCTTCCAGATCACCCAGTTGCTTCAGCCCTTCGCTCGACTGTTTTAATTTGCCACTAACTGGCAGATTAGCAGCTAGCTCCTTAACGGGCGAGTTACCACTAGCAACAGCGTGGGCAATGCTATCTCTACGATTTGTGTTGTAGGCACTTTGATCAATAGCCGACTTTACGGCTGTCTCTTCGACGTCTTTTGTGATGGGAGCACCAAGCGCTTCTTCGATGGCATGCCGTGCACGTGCAACGTCTTTATCATGCTGCGCAGCCTCGGTTGCCGCAAACACATTTGATCCATCCTTACGGGCATTTTCTAGCGCTTTAGTTTCGGCCCAAACTAAGGATGTTTCGGCTGCTTGCTGAGTAGCTTCCGTTGATTCATTGGGAGCTGCAAGGGGTGTTCCGGTTTCGTAATAGCCTTGGGTACCGACTGTATAATTTTCGCCACCAAGCTGTGAAGGATCGTATGTACCTACTTGCGCCATCGCCATCATGGATGGATCCATGCCGTTGGTAAGCAGTAATTGCTGTTCAGGGGTCAAACCGTGGGGTATTGCTTCGGCCGGTGCTGGTGCGGTCATTTTTTGTTAATTTCTTTTTTAGTTTTTTAGGTACTTCTGAATATAAACAATAGCAAATATTTGCTATTTTGTCAACTCAAGTACACTTAAATATAAGGGGGCTAAAAGTCAGATTTCCGGAGTCGGCACTGATTCTTCAGCAAGTTTTTGTCGCTGTGTCTGCAGAAATCGTTGCACGGCCAGCATACTCCACACCCAGAGCCTAATATTAGAACGCTTAAATTGACTTAGAGCAAATATAATGCTAATGTTTATAACATAACCTTTAAAAACAAAAAGTTCGATGAAATATATTCTTTTAATCCAGATTAGCGACAATTTTGACAAGTTGCGCATGGCCAAGGCTAGTGCCTGATGACCGCCGAAGCACTGAACACTGGTATTGATAATCTAGCAGCACTGCAAGACGGCAGATACAATCTGGCAGTGCAGGCCTCAAATGAGCAACTATTGGGCGCGTTTGAAAAAGATAGGATTAAGTATCCAGATGTCATGCTAGCCTCAATCAAAAATGATGGCAGTAGCTACACTATGTATGGCATGAGTTCGTATGCTAATGAACTCATTGGCTGCGAGGCTGTTGGATTGGAACCCCGCGAAGTTATTGAAGCTGGCAAAAATGATCTTGAGGCGGATGAATCACGCATTGTGAAGACGTTTACAGTCGGTGATACTTCCTTCGAAATGAGTGCTATGCGGGACAGGCTTAAGTTCCGTGTTGCTTCACCAGCTTCCAGCCCAAAAGTAACGGGAGATTACGATCTCCCACAGGGCATGTTCCGCGATGCAGTTTCACAGCGCTTTGCCGCATCACCAGCGCATCAGGCTATGCAGCAGGCACAAATTGCTCTCAAAGCATCACCAGATGTGCCAGCAAGTTTTCGGACCACCAGCTTTGATCCAGCGATTGATCCGTTGGGTTCGTTGGCGTTCTTAGAAGATATTGGCGCCGCCAGCTATCTACGCCTGCCAATGCAATCCGAGCCCGATCAAGCCAAAGTCTTGGTCGATGTGCTGGCTGGCAAACACGGCGTAGAGCTAGAACTAACCGAGACAGATAACGAAACAATTCTTACGTGGGGCAAGGGCACAATACGTCGCCTGGTTACCGATAAGCAAACAGGTAATTGTTACTATGAAGCCACACAGAACCCCAGTTATTTTTATGTTGAGGCTGCATCGAAACCAAATAATCGTGAACACCAAGCGGTTCCGTTCATAGAAACTGTTTGTGCAGCAGAGCTTTCGGCGGTTTTAGATGCAGCAGGTCTTATGTTTAGTCCTCGGATGCAGGCAAATATGATGTCGCCACACGCCGAAAACTCAATGGGTTCAGTCTATACCGAAATGACTCGGGAACTTGCCAAGGGCATTGATCGTCCTGAGCGATTGCGGCTGAGCAACCTGTTTGCGCCATACGACGAAACTATGTTTGGTGATGCTTTGGCTCAGAAGATTTCGCAAGGCAAGTTCGACGGTGCGAGATCATTATCATCACATGTCCACGATGCACTTGATGACAGTGCTGGCATGGAATCGGCCGATGCAGTCACCGCAGAGGCAATTGTTCGTACTATGTGGCAGGCTAGTCTTCATGATGCTGACGGAAAGGCTGCCGGGACTTTGCTGGGCATGATTGATGATGCCTTAGTTCGTCCATCGGGTACACCATTAGAAACTAGCCTCCCCGTAACGAGTAATAAGGTTGAGTTCAGCACAGGTGCTTGCGGTGATGTGGCGGGCTATTTTATAAAATCAGCAAACGAAGCTACACTGGTGAAAGTCGGTCGGCGTCAGATGGTCGAGCAATCCAAAAGTTTACAAGCTGTGGCCGAAGATGGTATAAATTTTCTCCAGAAAAGATTAGGTACGAATACCTCGTATTTAAGCATCGAGTCGATGGTTTTCAATGGTGTTCGATTGCCCAAAGGCGCGTTATTCACAAAAGGTGATGATGGAGGCTGGGCTTTTCTGCGACTAACTCCGTTTGCGTTTGATAACCCAGAAGATCAAGTCGCTACCGCAGGGTCGGAGATTCCGGAACGCGTAGTGCGTGAACAGCAGTTTGGCCACAATGTTGGCGGCATTACATTGTCTCGATTCGTGGAACTAGCAATACCTCGTCAGAGTCTTAATGTGACCGTTGGCGGAGAGGGGCGAATACTTGTTTCTGCCGAGACCGTCTGAGGCCATTTGGTACGGTTGGCTCTGCTACGAAAGGAAGGTCTAGGGCTGGACGGTTGGGGTTTGCCCATCGTCCGTAGGCACCGAGTATAAAGCGTGCTCCAGCAGTATCTCCGTCATTAAATTCTTCGACCTTTCCAAGCAGGGCTGGAATAGTAGGGTGGGCTTCGTAATCTTGCGCAATAAGATTACTGAGTGCAAGGGGGTTACGGTGAATAAACAGCGCAAAGCTGTGTAGTTCGTCGGTCGTGCGCTTCGGCAGTGGTGTTTCGTCGGGAGCAGCGCTCCGCAAGGCACTATGTCCAATAGCATAGCCTGCCATCCACCGGTCACATGCTTCGCTCTCGCCACGTGCACCGAATGCGCCAATCTTAGCCTCAAAGAATGCCTTCAAAGGATGATTGAGTGTCGACATCGTCAACAGTTGGGCACGGCGAAACTCATCTGGGGCTGTCTGAGCCATCACTAACGCCATGTCGATATGCTCAGCCGAAAACTGAGGTATGGCAAGAACGGGTAAAGGGGCAACTGCAGACATATACTTTCCTTAAGTTCCTATCATACACGCCCGCCCCCATATGGCCAAAACTAAAACGAGCTGTTCGTCTACACTGTATCTTTAACTATTGTAAGTACCGCGTTGTACATACGAGCAGCCCATTGCTACTACTCCGAGGCGGCGTTCGCCTCCGCGAGGCTAACATATAGTCCTGCCATGGCAAGGTTGAGCAGTCTTTTGACGGGTACAGCTCGAATGTCTTTATACTCTTTCATTGCTGCCATGTATTCTTTTAGTTCACCAACCGTTAGTGGCTGTATCGCTTTTAACGTATCGTTGTACTGGATTGCATTTTTCCTATTTTTTTCTGCTTGGCTTTTATATACGTTACCAAACAGTGGGTCGTCAAGTGAACGCCCGTTAGCAAATGCGTCGAGGTTGCCATAATTGTCGGGCAGTATCGTTTCCACGACTTCTTCTAGTCCTAACTTTTTATATAGTAGTTCTTTATGGGGCAGGGTATCCGTAATTTTGAGGAGCTTTGCTGGATCCTTTAGCTTGGGCAGCGACTGCCCGTTATCGACCGTATCAAATATTATTTCACACACGGCTTTTTCGGTATCGATACCAGATTCTAAAACCTCGCTAACCTGGTTTTTGAAACGTTGCTTTTTATCGCTTCCTTCTTGCCTTATGTTATCCTCTTGGCTCATCTTTTCGAGCCTTGCCTCGTGTTGCTTTTTCCTCAGTAGGACAATTGGGCTTAACCACGCAAGCTGTACTATACGGGCAGTAAGCTCTTCTTGTCGTTCGGCCGTAGGGGTACTTGCAAGCTCATCTTCTATTGCCGCAAGTCCATCTGTTACCATCGATCTGAGTACATATCTGACCTCACTTTTAGTTGTGCCGTGTTGTTTGTAGTGTGCTTGCTCAAGCGTAATTGCGCGTTTCTTTGGTCCTTCCAATAAGGCGTACTGCCGATTAGGGGATAATTCGCCTCGCTGCCGAGAAGCAGTAATTTCTTCAATCACCTGGTCGGCCATGGGCTGCAGTGCCGCAGCAACCTCCCGCGCAATATCCGGATTATGAATTAGCGGATCTAGCCCACCATCACTTTTTTCAACCGGATATTGTAAAAGATGCTCTGGAATCTGGCCCGCAGGATTAGGAGATTCAGGACTTGACATAAGGCTAATAATATCATAAAATATTGATTAGATCAACCTCAAAATTGACTAAAGAATGATAGAATGCTTTTATACGTAAAGTAAGCAAACATGACTGAATTTACCCAAAGAGACACGGCACCAAATCAGGTACCTTTAAATGATAAAGATACAATTGGCTTAGGTGCGGCTGCGATATTGGATCCGAGCAGCACTATGCGCGTCCTTAATAGGCAGGGATTAATCTCATACACAAATTTGCCAGTGGGGATTGATCCTTTCCAGCGTCCAGTAGAGAGCGGCCCATACAGCGATATTGATAACAATCCAGAATTTGCCTCCTTTTGGCCCCACAAGCTTGATAGCTTGCCAGAAGGTAGTTTTAGGGTAGTTAGCCAGGTCGTGGCAATGGCTCTTGAGGCTCCTGCTGCTGAAAGATACGAACGTAAAATTATTGTTTCTGGAAATGAGTTCGGACAGACAGTTGATACCCAGGCTGACACGTGGGATTTTGTACGGGGAACCGAAAGAATTAGAGAAGCACTCGGTTTTAAGATTAAAGATGGTGCAGTGATAGGTATGCCAACGCCAGAGACAGTTAAAGCAGCAGCTGCACGGCAAGGAGTGTTTGTACGTCTTCTTGCTGACTACGGCACGATACCGCCCGAAGATTATCTAAAATCGTTTGCAGCGGGAGAGTACCCAATCGCAACAATGACAGAAGAGAATTACAGGCATGATATTGAGGATGATCACTTAACGGCAATTGTACTGGGCGGAGGGCCGTTAAGAATTGGCCTACAAGAAGCCGCAGTCAAGAACCTCTTACCGACTGGTGACGTTAATGGCTGCACGGATGGTATTGATACCTACACAGGCCTGCTTCGCCTTGTAGTAAGTCCGCATCCACAACGAGATAGTGAGCACTATGGAACGCTGGGCCGACAATCACTGATCGTTCTCGGTGAGGAAATTGGCATTAGCGCCGATACGACGAATGAAATTATTAAAACCGCTCAAGAAAACGCTCTACGCTTCGGCATGAAGGTTAGGGAGCTGGCGTAGACTCATAAAACAAAAAGACTCCAAGAGAAGAGTCTTTTATTACGTTTGCACTTGGCGGGTTGTATGGTTATTTTGTAAGCGCTTTGCCCAGCGCTTTATCGAATGTCTCAACCGCAACGCTTTCACGACGTGCACGCGCGAGCAAGTAACAGTCTGCAAAGTCTAGTTTTAGCTCAGTCAGCAGTCCGATTATTTCAAGTATCAAGTCCTTATTCTCATATCTAAAAGCCTCTGTTCGTTCGAGTAGCAAGAGAGCCTCGCTTGTCTGTTCGCGGTCTCGGCCAGTACTCCGCAAAACGTATACTATTTCGGCCACCACGATATCTGTTATAAGTAGCGTCGCAGGGGTCGCATGCTTAATCAGCTCCTCTGCTTTGGGACTAAGCTCCTTATGGTCGCCTAGCAACCATCGTAAAAGCACGTTAGTATCAACGAATGCCATATTTCTTGGCTAACGCCGAGCCGATAGTCTGCTCTTTCTCGGAAGGAGTGTCTTTGAAAGACGGTGTGCTTAAAATTGAACGCACTGCAGCCAAGTCCTTGGGGGGGCTTACGACAATTTCACCCATATCATTCATCCGAAGATTAGCCTTGCCGATTTTATCCAACCCCAACTTATCTCGGAACTCCTTAGGAATGGTGATTTGACCTTTGCTAGTAATACTATAGGTATAGTTCATATTACTCATTATATGTAAGTAATACCTTGGAGTCAATGCTGTTTGTACATCCTCGAAGCAGACACTACGCTCTGGAAAACATGACCTTTTTACACTTAGAGCACCTACCGATTTTATATGTCTCACCGAAAAAGCCTTTTTCGATATTCGATGATATATCATGCGTCACGCCGACTTTACCACGACACCAAGAGTGAGTGTCCTTGTGAGATTTGAAGCTGGCTACCGGCTCACTAGGGTCGTGCCTAAAATCACGCCGTATAATCGCGCGAGCTCGCCAATTGTTAGTATTTTCTTTGAGTCTCATACCTCTATTTTATCATCAAAAAAAGAAGCCTCACGAGGAGACTCCTTTAAACAAAAGCATCTTGGCGGACCCGACCGGATTTGAACCGGCGATCTCCTCCGTGACAGGGAGGCGTGATAACCACTTCACTACGAGTCCAGATTTGGCTTCTTTGGCTAGTTTGCCGAAGTAACGGGGGTAATCATACCAAGCGGCGGCTTAAAAAGCAATGGTTTCGCGTTGATGGTTTTAGTGAAGGGGTGGTTTCGGTAATTCCTTTGGTATCTGAGCAGCTTCTTGTTTGTCCCATTCCTGATGTGCTTGGTGCATGTGCACTTTACCTGCCAGATAGTTTCTGCTGGCTTTTTCTAGCTCAGCGCGATCCTCCAGGAATTGCTCGGCTCCGGCTATGATACCGTTTCCACACGTTGTAATTTCTTCAAGGTGGCTACTAAATTCCGTCTGCAATGTGTCCTTCTCAAGAAATCCTGCGGCCCCACTGCTCACTAGATCTGATTTAGAATCAAGTATCGTTAAAACATGGGCAGCTTGCATGACGTGCTTTAAATCCTTAGCAACTAAATCGTCAAAAACAGGTTGCATCGCAAACTTTGTGAATAAGCGCGCTCTTTTCGTGTACTCGCGTAGGCGTTCAGGGGGAATTTCTTCGTATATCTCAGACATGAAGAATACTATATCATAAAATTTTAATAATCACATTCGTTCGGTGTAACAAGTCTAGGATTCGCGCAGCCAGAGCTGTTATAATATGCCCTGATTTAGCACATGCCGCCTTAGCTCAGTTGGTAGAGCATCTCATTCGTAACGAGAAGGTCCGGGGTTCGAATCCCCGAGGTGGCTCCAGCGAGTATCGTATAGTGGCTAATATGTAACCTTCCCAAGGTTGAGAGGAGAGTTCAATTCTCTCTACTCGCACCAAATTAATGAAATGCTCTTAGTTATTTCTACTTTTCTTAGTTTGTTTTAGGTAGTAGGTGATTGTGCTTTTCCTTCGCTCTGGTTTACGAGCTTCTTGTCAAATGTCCAAACTGGTAATGCATTTTGCAATTCAGCGTAATTCAGCAAGCAACAGTCGAGGAATGACCAAGAAGGGTGTGTAGAGTAATCGGTTAAGGCTCGGTGGAATAGGGTTCGATTGCAGTTGAAAATTGGCTCATCAACGACTTTGTGAAGATTATCCGATACTAGAGTCCTTGGCAGTTCATAGAATTTCTCAAGTGCAAATGCTAACTCGACAACTATGGCATCCGGTATGTGTAGCTCTTTTGTCGTTGCAAAGAGTTTGTCTATGAGCTCAGTTCTGGCTGTGTCGCGAGCCAGCAGCCAATCGAGTAGTATATTTGTATCTAACACTACTGAGCACCAAACTTTTGGGCAATATGTGCGCTATACCCAGCTCCATTGACGTATTCTTTGCTTGCTGTCTTTGTTCGCTGTAGGGCAACTTTATTGGCTTGCCGAATTTCTGTGATGGTCTGAGCTCGTTTAAGTATATATTCGCCCGATGATTGGTCTTTGGAAAACGATAGCAACATACCGGGCTTGACCCCCAACGCATCGCGAATCTGCTTTGGGATAGTTGTTGTGCCTTTACTGGTAAGTATGGTTTTATATATCATGTATGAATTGTAGCACACAGTTATACATAGTTTCAATGGTAATACTAGCCAAATAAACTGTATATTCATGCAATCCTCCCATACAAACGGCCAAAGTGATACAATAAGGGCTTAATTCTATGACATTTCCACCGAAGTACTTTCATGATCGTTTAATTTTGCTGCTGCTAAGCACCAATGTCTTTTTGGCGGTGCTTTCTAGCGTAGTGGTGCTGCTGATGCTTGGCAATGGTAAGCATGGCACTGGTAGCTTTATTGTGCAGTGTCGAAATTGTTCCAATCAGGCAGACATTAACCGATTTATGCACGGTGGCGTGCTTAGCCTGGCGGCTTTTATTGGTTTTGCACTTATCGTGCTGGTGGTCCATGTCATGCTTAGTCTTCGTGTCTATCGGATCCATCGGCAGTTGGCGGTAATTGTGCTCGGTATGGGCGTCTTGCTGCTTGTGCTGGCTATGATTGTGAGCTACGCGCTGTTGGTCTTATGATTGACATCGAAATTCCTCTAGAAAAAGATCGCCACGGTTGGTACCGTTTTTTTGAGATTGTGCCCGGATTTTTGAGCTGGTCGATGCTAGCACTTCCATTTGTACTGAGTATTATTAATGTCGAGTTTGCGGCGTTGTTTGTGTTTGTGTACTTGCTTATAAACTTTACCAGAGGTGTTGCCGGTGCAACGCGCGTGGTGCAGGGTTACCAAACTATGCGCCATCACCAGCAGCTACAGTGGCGCGATATGGTAGACGAGCTTGATGCTGGCGAAATTAAGCCTGGCCTGAAGCGCCCCAAATGGCATTACGCTGCACTCGCACGCAAGCAAATTCAGCCGCTGTTTGTGTCACCGAACGATGTCATTCACGCTGTTATTGTGGCAACCTACAAAGAAGCCAAAGAGACGCTTGTGCCAACAATCGAATCAGTACTGAACTCGGACTACGACATGAAAAAGGTTATTTTTATCTTGGCCTACGAAGAGCGCGGTGGCAAACAGACCGAAGTCCGGGCCAACGAGTTGATTGCTGATTACCAGGGCAAGTTCATGGCTGCGCTTGCTGTCAAACACCCTCAGGGCATGCCAGGTGAGCTGATAGGCAAGGGCGGTAATGTGACCTATGCGGGCCGTGTGTTGCAAACGTATCTTAAAGATCACGACATCGATCCGATCAAAGTAGTGGTTACGACGCTAGATGCCGATAATCGTCCCGATAAACAGTATTTTGCCGCGTTAAGCTACGCGTATGCCGCTGCTCCAGACCCGCTGCACGCATCGTTCCAGCCAGTGGCGTTGTTTACGAATAATATTTGGGATGCTCCGGCGCCGATGCGCGTGCTTGCGACGGGTAATTCATTCTTCCATCTGGTAACATCGTTGCGGCAGCATGCCTTGCGTAACTTTTCGGCACATGCTCAGCCCATGGCGGCGCTTATCGAAACTGATTTTTGGAGTGTGCGTACTATTGTAGAAGATGGCCACCAATTTTGGCGTTCGTACTTTCGATTCGATGGTAATTACCGCGTCTATCCAATCCATCTGCCGATTGGCCAAGATGCTGTGCTTACCGATGGCTATGTCAAAACGCTTCGAGCCCAGTTTACGCAATTGCGGCGTTGGACATATGGTGCATCGGATGTGGCATATGTGGTGAACCAAGGGTTTTTCAAGAAGAATAAGGTGCCTCGCATTGATCTGATTGCCAAGACTGCGCGACTACTCGAAGGTCACGTCACGTGGGCTGTTGGTCCGCTTCTTGTGCTGGGCGGTGGTTTTATCCCTGGGTTTTTTAAGCCCGATAATATCTATGCAATCCAGGCGCCAGTAATTGTGGGCAACATCCAAAGGGTGGCCACGGTGCTCGTGTTTATTACACTGTTTCTGGCTCTTAAGACGTTGCCGCCCAAGCCTGCTCGCTATAAACGCCATCGAACGCTGTTTATGATTATTCAATGGGCGTATTTACCGTTTACGACCGTCTTCTACAACTCACTAGCGGCGTTTAACTCACAGACTCGTCTGATGTTTGGCTGGTATCTTTCAAAATTCGACGCCACCGAAAAAACGATTATTAGCGAGTCCGGCAAGCGTATCAATTCTGATGCCGAGCAAGAGACCGTTCGCAGGCACCGCTTGCCTCGAATCCGCAGAAAATAGCACTACGTCTATAGCGGGTGAAATGCCTGATAATGCACGGCTGCCGCTTTGTCGAAGTTATTGAGCACCTCTTGGATAGTGAGCACAATGCTGTTCGCTTCTATGAGGCCTTGGCTGTTTTGTGTACGTAGCAGGCTGATAACGGTGTTTGTTAAGGCGGTGGCATCTTCTATGGCTTGTGTACGATGTGCGCAGCTGGTGTGTAGGCTTAGGAATAATTTGTTCTTTAGGAATGGTGTAAGGCTGCCATTGGCAGCTTCGACTCGCCAACCGTCTTCGTACGATGCGCGTTCGTGGGTGCTAAACACGGCCGTGCAGTCTTGGCATTTGCGACGTCGCCAAATCTGATTCAGTCGCTTCTGGGGTCGGGAATTTATTACGTCTGTTTCGCCATTACAATAAATACAAACCATGGCTATATATTGTCATAACGCTGGGCATAATGCTAGTGTAAAACTATTGGAAACTAGTGGAAAGATTAGCTTGGGTGGCCTCGGTCTGTGGTTCATTACAATCTAAAACCCCTAGCAGCTAAGCCGACTAGGGGTGGTAATGGTGCCTTTTTGTTCTGCGATCTTATGACGACGCGGTAACAACTGGGCGATTGCGACGGATCCGGTTGATTGATTTAGAAGAACTAAGTTCTTCGTAAAACAAACTAAAAGTATCAAGCGGACTTGCTTTTTTGCTCTTCAAACCTCAAACTTCTCGTTTAACTGGTCTATGTTAGCAGAAGCTGTGTGCCTTGTCAATTCTATGCTCTTTAATCGTAAGCGCTATTAACAGGGGTAATCAAGCTATTTTGGACTTGCGCTTAAGGGGTAAGTGCGATATAGTCTTTGGAAGGTAATTTAGGGCTCTTAGCTCATTTGGCTAGAGCGCCACATTGACGTTGTGGAGGTGGGAGGTTCGAATCCTCCAGGGCCCACCAAAGAAAAACACCCCTTTTTATAAGGGGTGTTTTTCTTTGGTATGACGGATCTTGTTGTCTAGGGTCGTAAAATTATATGCTGGAAGTTTATACCATCTGTGAGCTAGAGCAATAGATACATATATCATGGACGGTATAAAGACGATAAATTCTATCCACAACCCCATTGTAAGTATGACAATACTAAAAGGCTAGCCATATGATGCTAGTACTGCTAACATAGTCTAGGTGAAGTTTTGAGAGCGCTTTTAGGGCGCTACACAAATAAAGCAGTTCAGTGACATGCGAGATCACTGAACTGCTTTTTCATTGGTCGCAAAATTTTTGGGCTTGTAGTATAGTTGGAGTTGGGTGATGAGGCGGAATTCACCAACCGCGGAGCTTCGTAGAAGGTAGTAGGACGTTAATCTACTCCAATGAGTGTTTTCTGATTAGAAATTATTTGGAAAAAAGTCCGGTGGAACCACCCCAATTTAGTAAGATAAAAGGGGTCCGAGACGCGAGGTTTGAATGAATTGCGAGATCATTCAAGCATCGTGTCTTTTTAATTCTCGCTAGATAAGGAGCTACGACTCTATGTCAGATAAATCAAACCAACAAAATCAGAAACAAGACAATTTATACGCCATGCGACACTCGCTGGCGCATATTATGGCAACTGCTATTGCTGAGTTGTGGCCAACTACCAAGTTTGGTGTGGGACCTGTCGTGGAAAACGGTTTTTATTATGATGTTGATTTGGGCGAAGAAAAGATTTCCGAGGCTGATTTTGGCAAGATTGAGGCCAAGATGCAGGAAATCATTAAAAGTAATGTGGCCTTTGAACGGTTCGAAAAGCCGGTGGACGAGGCAATTGCTTGGGCCAAGGAAGCAAAACAGCCCTATAAAGAAGAACTTTTGAATGATTTGAAGCGGGCTGGCACAACCGTTGCCAAGGATTTGAGTGCCGATGAACTTGGTACCATTGCCGAAGGCGATGCTCGAGTCGAAAACGTGTCGTTTTACAGGGATGGAAGTTTTACTGACCTCTGTCGTGGGCCGCATGTGGAATCAACTGGCAAAGTTGGCGCCTTTAAGCTAATGCGCGTTGCGGGTGCATATTGGCGAGGCAACGAAAAGAACGCGCAGATGCAACGGATTTACGGCGTGGCTTTTCAGGCCCCAAAGGAACTTCGGCAATATTTGGACATGCTCGAAGAGGCAAAGAAGCGTGATCACCGTAAGCTGGGGAAAGAACTGGATCTGTTTACCTTCTCGGACTTGGTTGGTTCGGGTTTGCCCCTGTTTACACCGCGCGGTACTGTGCTGCGTGAGCAGCTGACATTATTTGCCGAGTCGTTGCGCCGCGAATCCGGCTTTGAGCGCGTATTTGTCCCACATATTGCAAAGACTGATCTTTATAAAGTGTCTGGGCACTGGGATAAGTTTGGCGATGAACTGTTTCTGGTGGAAAGCCAGGAAACCTCTGATAGTTTTGTACTGAAGCCTATGAACTGCCCGCATCATAACCAGATTTATGCTTCGCGACCACGGAGTTATCGCGACTTGCCAATCCGATATTTTGAGACAACGACGGTCTACCGGGATGAAAAAACCGGCGAGCTTGGTGGCTTGAGCCGAGTGCGCTCAATTACGCAGGATGACAGCCATGCCTATGCTCGACGCGATCAAGTTTCCGATGTTGTGGCGGGATTAATATCGGATGTGCAAACACTCTACACGACACTTGGTATGTCGTTGCGCGCCCGCTTGAGCTTCCGTGATGCGAGTGATAAATACCTCGGTGAACTGAATCTTTGGGAGGAAGCCCAGGGAACAATCCGCGAGCTAGCAAAGACGAATCAACTGGAGTTCTTTGAGGCCGAGGGCGAAGCGGCATTTTACGGTCCAAAGATCGATTTCATGGCAACTGATGCCATTGGTCGTGAGCACCAGGTTGCCACCGTGCAGCTAGACTTTGTGCAGCCAGAACGCTTTAAACTCGAATATGTTGGCGAAGATGGTACGGCTCAGCAGCCGGTGATGATTCACTGTGCGTTGCTTGGTTCTATCGAGCGATTTTTGTCGGTCTATATTGAACATACAGCGGGTAAGTTTCCGGTTTGGGTTGCGCCGGAGCAAGTGCGTTTAATCACCGTAAATCAGGAAAATAACACCGTAGAGTTTGCGGCAAGTGTTGTCAAAAAAGCACAAGATTTAGGTCTAAGGATTACCGTCGATAACTCTAATGAATCGGTTGGTAAAAAGATTCGTGACGCCGAGCTTTGGAAGGTGCCGTACACAGTTGTGGTTGGCGAAAAGGAAATCGAGACTGGCCAAGTGACGCCGCGAATTCGCAAAGATATGTCGGTGCAGCCTGAGCCACAAAATGTGCTGATTGATGAATTTTTGAAGACCGTTGGCCACGAGGCAAAGGCTCGTGTGCTCAAGACTTCACTGCATGGGTAGGCTTGGATTTAATGGAACACATTGAATCGGGCTTTCGGGAGCGAGTAGAGACGGTAGTGGCTCAGATTCCACCTGGCCGAGTGATGACGTATGGCCAACTTGCGGTGCTGTGCGGCAATGCCCGCGCGGCACGGATTGTTGGTGGTATCGCTCACTTTGGCGATCCGCATTTGCCTTGGCAAAGGGTGGTGAATAAGCAGGGTGGCTTGGCTGCTGGCTATCCGGGTGGCCGGCAAGGCCACAAGGCAGCATTGGAAACGGAGGGCTACATCGTATCTGAAGATTACATGGTTGACGTCCAAAAACTCGTCTGGTGGCCGGATGGTTCGGAAGGTGTTGGATCGGACAACAAACAGCTTCATTTTTTGTGAACCTGTGTGGCAATGACTACGTAGGGTATTATAAGAAGTATGAGTACACAACGAGTTGTCCTAGTAACTGGTGGCGGTAGCGGTATGGGCAAGGCCATTGCCTTGAAATTTGCAGCCAATGGCGATTATGTCTATATAATGGGTCGGCGTTTGCAGCCACTTGAAACAGTTGCAAAAGAATATCCCGATAACATTAAGGTGCTAGAAGTTGATATTACCAATCCGCAGTCGGTTAGCTTGGCCATTAAGGCTATATACAAGCATCATCCAACGGTCCATGTATTGGTTAATTGTGCTGGTTCAGCCGGGCATATTGATGCAAATCTGTCGCTCGACAAAGCCTTAGAGAAATGGAACTCGGTTATTGCAGCGAACTTAAGCGGGACGTTTTTGATGACTTACGCGTGCTTGCCACTGATTGCCAAGCCTGGCGGGCGCATTGTCCATGTAACTTCTTTGGCAGCCTTCGCTGGCAGTAGCCAGTCTGGTGGTGAGGCGTATTCGGCGGCAAAAGCTGGTGTTCATGGCTTGATGCGTACGTTGGTGCGGCAGCTTGCACCACAAGGAGTGACGGTAAACTGCGTTTCACCAGGGGTGATCGAAGGTACTGGATTCTTTGGTGCTGCTATTTCGCCAGATCGTCGAATGATGATGTTGCCGAACATCCCAGCTGGCAGGCTCGGCAAGCCAGACGATATTGCTCCAGCGGTATTCTATTTGGCTTCAGACGAGGCAGCGTTCGTAAACGGCGACATTTTGCAGGTAAACGGTGGCCAGCAGTTCGCTCGTTAATACTATGTTCGAAGGCTCGCCACTGGTTGTTATTGTCGGTGAAACCGCGTCGGGTAAGTCGGCGTTGGCGCTTGAACTGGCCCAAAGGTTCGATGGCGAAATTATCTGTACCGATTCTTGGACGGTGTACAAAGGTTTTGATATTGGTACCGCCAAACCATCTATAGCCGAACAAGCGCTCGTACCGCATCATCTGTTAAATGTGGCCGATCCCGCAAAAGGTTTTAGTGCGGTTGTCTTTCAAAAACTGGCAAATGAGGCGATTCAGGACATTATTTCTAGGGGTAAATTGCCATTTTTAGTTGGTGGGACGGGTTTATATATAGATAGTGTTATTTTTGACTATGGGTTTTTGCCGCCATCGAGCCCAGGACTTCGAGCCGAACTGAACGCGCTGAGCTTGGACGCTGTGTTGGCTAAGGCACGCGAATTGGGTCTCGATACGACCGATATCGACTTGGGCAACAAACGGCGGGTGATTCGATTGATCGAAAATAATGGCTTGCGGCCAACAAAAAAAGAGCTGCGCGAAAACACGATTATGTTGGGTTTAAGTGTCCCGCGTGATGAACTGCAGGCTAAAATCGAGCAGCGAGTCGACGCTATGCTTGCGACTGGCTTGGAGCAAGAGGTTCGAGTACTTGCCAACAAGTATGGTTGGGATGCAGAACCTATGAAAGGCGTGGGCTATTATCAGTGGAAAGAGTTTTTTGAAGGCTCGCAAACGTTGGATGAAACCCGTACAAAAATCATCAAGGCTACACTTGATTTAGCCAAGCGACAGCGGACGTGGTTTAAACGAAATAATAGTATTCACTGGTTTACTACCGAAGATAAAAGTATTGAAGCCGTAGAATTTATCACAACACTATTGAATAACTAGTTCGTATAGCCGTATCAATGTCTGTTACAATGTATCTATGGTTGAACAACTGTTTGGATCAAAGACTCGGGTAAAGCTTTTGCAGCTATTTTATAGCAACCCAAACCGCTCATTTTTTGTGCGTGAAATTACACGCAAAATCGACGAGCAAATCAATTCGGTGCGCCGTGAGCTGTCAAATTTGCTAAGCATTGGCATCATTGTTTCCGAAAATACCGACAATAAATTGTATTACGAAGTTAATCAAAAGTATGAGTTTTATGACCCGCTGCTAGCAATCTTTGGCAGTGGCAAGAAGGCCAACACTGTTACCAAAGACGCCGAATCTGTCGACGAAGATTACAAAGCGCTCGGCAAAGTTGAGCTTGTGGTGTTTACCGGTCAGTTTACGCGTGACGAGCGGGCGGGTGTTGATTTGCTGCTGGTCGGTAACGTCAATAAAAATGCGCTCGATAAGTTCATCACCGAACTAGAAGCAAAAGAGGGCAAGGAATTACGCTATACGGTGCTTAGCTTGGCCGACTTTACCTATCGTCAACAGATTAATGACCGGTTTATTAGTGGTATTATCGAAGCCAAGAAACAAGTAGTTTTGGATAAAATCGGTCTGCTAACAACCGTAGCTGTCGAAAAGTAAGGAGAAAAAATGGATATTCAGTTTTATGGTGCAAATTGTTTGGTAGTGACCTACAAGGGTACTCGCTTTGTGATTGATGATAATCTGGCGGTGCTGGGTGGCAAATCTATCCTAAAAGCCGACGACATCGCACTTTTTACTGGCGAACATGCTAAAGCCAAATTACCGGCCCGACTGATGTTTGACCACCCTGGGGAATACGAAGTCAGCGATGTATCACTGGTTGGTGTTGCCGCTCAGGCGCACATTGATGAGCCTGGTACCAAAAAGGCGACGATGTTTAAACTGGCCGCTGGTGATTTGAGCCTGCTGTTTGTTGGCCACATCTTTCCTAATATTACTGATGCGCAGCTAGAGATGATTGGTCGAGTTGACGTGATGTTCGTGCCGGTTGGTGGTAATGGCTACACGCTTGATGCAGTTGGTGTGCTTAAGGTTATCAAAGAAGTTGAGCCAAAGCTTATCGTTCCAACGCATTATGCCGATAAGTCGTTGGACTTCCCGATGCCACAGCAAGATCTGGCACACGTGCTCAAAGAACTATCAATGGAGCCAAAAGAGACTGTTTCGAAGTTGAAACTCAAGGCCGGTGAGCTGGGCGAAGTCACGCAGCTTGTTGTCCTAGAAAAATCCTAGCTATACTTTTCTATAAATAAAAAATACCTCCACTAACGGAGGTATTTTTTTAGATCAAGGTGACGCTATTTTGTTGCTTTTGCAACTTCAGGTGCGCCAACCAGACCTTTTTTCTTGAGGATACGAAGGCCCTGGGCGCTGACGCGCAGTTTTACCTTTTTGCCATCGATAACGAGGGTTTTGGTTTGAAGGTTTGGCTTCCAAACTTTCTTGGTGTGGCGCTGAGAAAAGCTGACATTGCTGCCGTATTGCTTGCCTTTGCCGGTAATGTCACATATCTGCATATATATCCTTGTTGTGGGAGTCCCTGGTTTTACTAATAACTTCGACTCATGATTGTACCGCAATAACAGATAAGAGTCAACCACTGTAGTCTGGTATACTTATGTTTAAGATGATTGGTGATATTACTTTTTCTGACTTAATTATTTTGGTTGGTTCTATTTTGGTGGCACTGACGGTGCACGAGTTTATGCATGCCTATGTTGGCCACCTGCTGGGTGACACGACGGCGTTCGACGAGGGCAGGGTAAGCTTTAATCCAATGCGACATATTGATCCTCTGACCACTGTTATTTTGCCAATTGTGACGATTGTATTGTTTGGCGTGCCTATTTTGGCGGCCAAGCCGGTGCCATTCAATCCAAACCGCGTAAAATATGATGATTTCGGTTCGGCGCTGATTTCGGCGGCCGGCCCGTTATCTAACTTGGTGATGGCGTTTTTGGCGGCTTTGCTGACCAATGCTTTTGCGGCTGGATCAATGATTGAACATGTCCTGGCCGTATTTGTTGGCTTAAACGTGGCGATCTTTGTGTTTAATTTGATTCCAATTCCGCCACTTGATGGCTCACGGGTGCTGTATGCCTTTGCGCCAGATTCGATTCGTCGGCTGTTCGATCAGATTGAACCGATGGGATTGTTTATTGTGTTTGGGCTTGTGCTACTCGGTGGTTTCGGCGGAATCCTTACTAATCTCAACAATTTTGTTCTAAATCTTTTACCGTAACGCCAGCTTCATCTGTATAATTAGGGTTAGTTGGGTATGCAGTGTGCTTTGGTGCGCTGTGGCCGGCGAATGATTATCTGAATACTAATCATTAGGGAATCCTGACGATCGTAGACCGTGGTTTGCGTCTGTTGGATACCCACCTGGAATTTTTTCAGGTGATCAAGCCGGCGCCCAACCTTTGATGTTTAGCGTAAGATTTATAACTTCGGAATATTCGTGGACTGGCTATACTCGCGGTAGTAGGTGATTAGGGGGAATATATTATGGGAATCTTGGACGATATCGCTGCCAACGCTTCAAAAGAAGCTGATAAGTTTATTGCCAAACAGCAACAGCAAATCGCACAAAAGAAAGCGCAGAACAAACAATAGATGGCAACGGGACATTATGACCGAGAGTAGTTAAGAGAGAACATCCAATTATCAGACGAAGCAGTATATATGGATGCGCTTCAGGGCTCAGGAAATAATGGGTAGGCTTCAGGCCATCGAATATAAAACAAGTGAAGAGGAGCTACGAAACCGAGCCGCCACATTGCAGCAGCAATTGCCTGAAGATCAAGCCGACTGGAAACCGCACCACCATGCACTAGCACCAATTATTGAGGATCCAGAAAAGCTCCGGTACTACAACCAACACTGTAAACGCGAAGCACATATGCTCTACTTGCTAGAACAAGAAGGCTCATTTGTCCTGCCACCCGATATCACGTAACCAAACTTTATCTAAAAAATCCAAGGTCTCACCTTTATAGGTGTTATTCTGTGTCATATAAAAATGGTCGGGGTGACAGGGCTCGAACCTGCGACCTCACGGCCCCCAGCCGTACGCGCTACCAACTGCGCTACACCCCGATAACAGAGGATAGTATACCTTATCTATGACTATAAAGAGCAATGATCTTGCCCAAAGTGGGAACAAAACAAGTATCATTGTAGAATAGAAATGACATGAAAAAACTAAAATTTGAGCACGATTTAGCGCAGTTGATTATGAAGGGAAAGAAAACCACCACCTGGCGTTTGTATGATGACAAAGATTTAACGGTGAATGATAGGGTTGAGCTGATTGATAAGGTTGTTGCGGATAGGCCCGAAACTTGGCAGGTGATTGGTGTTGGCGTTATTACGGGTGTGCGTGAAAAACGCCTCGGCGAGATAAATAATGATGACGCAGCGGGCCATCAGGACTTTGCTAGCCAAGCCGATATGCTGCGAACATACCAGCATTATTATGGCCCGAATGTGAACATCGAAACAGTGGTCAAAGTTATCCATTTTGAGTTTCATCCTAAAGGTTCAAACGATGATTCTGGAGCACCTGTTCCGAAGGTGGACGCTGTAAAAGTCTATGGTGATGGTGGTTCTCGTGGTAATCCTGGGCCGTCGGCCAGTGGGTTTGTGATCTTGGACATGAACGACACTGTGCTTGTTGATAAGGGCGTCTATATTGGTATGACCACGAACAACCAGGCCGAATATACTGCGCTCAAAATGGGGCTCGAAGAAGCCAAAAAAATGGGTGCCAAAAAAGTTGAAGTGTATATGGATAGCATGTTGGTGGTGAATCAGTTAAAAGGCATTTTTAAGGTGAAAAACCGTGAATTATGGGCGCTCCATGACACTATTAAGACTCTGGCGGCTAGTTTCGAGCATATCAACTTTACTCATGTACCCCGTGAATTGAATACGTTGGCGGATACCGCAGTAAATCGGGCGCTGGATGAGGAATTAGGTATTACCCGTTCGCAGTAGAACCTTTGAAAAACTGTGCGGTTTTCAAAGGTTCTACACAAAACTACGTATATAGTATATAATAAAGCATTAGCCAGATTATCGGCTAATCGCGTGTAGCAATATACGAGGAAAGTCCGGGCAGCGAAGGGAATGGCAGTCGCTAACGGCGACCGGGGGCAACCCTAGGGAAAGTGCCACAGAAACGATACCGCCTAGTTTCGGCTAGGTAAGGATGAAACGAGTGGGGTAAGAGCCCACAATTGGTAACGGTGACGTTACAAATCGGTAAACCCTGCCTGCTGCAAGGAGATATGTTCTCAATAGGTTCCCGCCGAGAGCAGTTCATAAAACCCGCTTGAGCCTAGCGGCAACGCTAGTCCTAGATAGATGATTAGCAAAGGGTTCCCTAAAAAGAACCCAGAACAAAACCCGGCTTATAGATAATCTGACTATATAAAAACTCCTCCTCAGTGAGGAGTTTTTATATTCCTTAAGCTTGCAAATCTTATGCAAACTTTTATACTTGCTCCATATGGTAGAACGAAATTTACCAAATCGGCCCGCTAAACCTGCTCGGACGTCCGAACTATCAACTTGGCAGCATTTGGCACGCTCTTGGAAAAGTCTACGCATTGGTGATGCGGCTGCGCGTGCCAGACAACTTGAGCTTGGTGTTGCGCGTGGCGCGGCTGGTGATGTGCTGGATGTCACTTCGACGATTGGTGTTGTTGCGGCTAATCGCAGCTGGTCGACTTCCACGAAGCAAGTGCGTGAGTCTTTGCTGGTGCAGCACGATCTTGAGCCTGGGCTGTGGCTTCCGCGCTTGATTCTTAGTAGGGTTGTCATGCGTCCAGATGCAGAGGCGGTAGAGACTTTTTATGACAGCGGATATATGCAGCGAGAAGAGATAATGCAAGGGCTGAGGCTGCGTAATGCCCAGGAATTTATAGACCAAGCGGTTGCCTTTCAGCATCATTTCAAGCCGATCGAACCACCCATGCCGACAGAAGTGGTGTAGGCCCTCAACGCCATACATAAAAAATCCCTCATGCAATAAGGCAGTGAGGGATTTTTTTGTGCTGTCCGAGAAAGTAGCTAACTACTTCTGAGCGGCTTTGACGACAGCAGTGAAGGCGGCTGGCTCGTTGACTGCTAGTTCGGCCAAGATCTTGCGATCCAGGTTGATACCAGTAGCCTTGAGGCCGGCGATCAGTTTGCTGTAGGTTGTGCCGTTCAGGCGAGCACCAGCATTGATGCGGGTGTTCCACAGCTCACGGAATGTTCGCTTGCGGTTTTTGCGGTCGCGGGTAGCGAACTGTAAAGCTTTAGTGACGGTTTGGCGGCCACGCTTGATGCTGACTCGGTTTGGGTGACTGTAGCCCTTGGTTGCCTTACGGATTTTGACGTGTTTGGCGTGACCAGGTACGCCTCGTTTAACTCGCATAGTGCTAGACTCCTAATTTCTTCTTTAGATTCTTGGCATTTTTGCCAACAATTGTGCCCAAGCCGCTCAATGAACGCTTACGGCTGCCACTCTTTTTCTGCAAAAAGTGAGATTTGTTTGGGTGGCCAGCACGGACTTTTCCGTTCTTGCTGACTTTGACGCGGTCTTTGGTTCCGCTATGCGTCTTTAGTTTTGGCATCTGTTATCTCCTTATCTTTCGGGGCTTTTGTTGCTACTGCTCCCGGGGCTTTATCTTCGTCTAGTGTTTCTTTAACGGCTGTCTTGCCGCTGCTACGGACGACGAAGTTTAACTGCTTGCCGGCGAATTGCGGCTGTTGATCGACTACAATTGTATCACCAAATATGTCGTTGATGACTCGGTCGGCTAGTTTGAAGCCTATTTCTCGGTGAGCGAGCTCTCGGCCGCGGTAGAAGATGGTAATCTTTACTTTGTGACCAACTTCGAGAAATTTGCGAACCTTACTCATCTTGATATCGAGGTCATGGTCGCCAATCTTAAGGCCAAAACGCATCTGTTTCATCTCGAGCGTTTTACTGCTCTTACGATTCAGTTGTTGCTGCTTCGTTCGCTGATAATTGAACTTGCCCCAATCCACAATCTTGACGACTGGAGGATTAGCATCTGGTGAAATTTCTACCAGGTCCAATTCGCGTTCGCGAGCTAAGTCTAACGCCTCATTCCGCGAGAGAACTCCGAGTTGTTTGCCTTCCTCGTCGATAACTCGCAACTGAGGTGCCCGAATGGCCTCATTCAGGCGTGTATATTTGCTGATACTTTAGGTCTCCTTATTCTCTTTGAGACTTCCAGCTTTCAGCACATTTTGCCCGAAAACTTGCGCTCCAATGCTCATCGCACCTCTGGTACGTCTGCGCTTCGGTGCTCGGTTTTCAGCCAAACTGCACTAAAATCTGAAAGTCTGTAACCACTTAAGGGAGCATGCATTATCCCCTTAAGCAACCTAGTTGTTAAGTGGATGAATTGTAACAGATGTGACATCAGAGGTCAATTGTATTTACAGGTTTTTGCTTTGGCTGCGGTATTGCAGGGCTTCGCCGATGTGAGTGGGTTCAATGGTCCTGCTGTTTCTGGGTGGACAATAGTTCGGGCGACCTTAACAGACCGCATGTGGGCGCGGACGGATAGCTCTAAGCGCTTTGATGCGACGTCTAGTAGTGTTTTGGCTTCAGCACTGACCTTGGCGAGCTGTTTGATATCGGCATTGGTCATATCTTTGTTCAGTTTTTGGCGGCTTTTATGTAACGCTTGGCCTGCACGTTTCGACGGGTTTATGCTACTCATTCCACAGAGGTATCGGTATAATACGGCTAGTTCTGGAACAGGGATGAGGGTGATGTTCGGTACAAGCTGGGCTTGCCGTAAATTGGCCTCTGGAATAAAGAAGGTGGTGATACTCTTGGTTCGTCCGGCCAACAGTTTACCGATGATGCCACGAACAGGCCTAACAATCACCTTCTAGCCCCAATTCTTCCAGCAGTGCTTCAGAGGTACTGAACTTATAGGTGACTTGACCGCCCGCGACCAAAATAACGGCAGCGATAGCCAGGTCAAAGTTACTGCCATCTTTTGGCATATCGGCGGGAGCTAAATTAATAAGTGGTGCGTTTTCTGGGTAATTGGAGCTTGCTGTTGGTAAGTGCACCTCTGATGCGCTCTGTGGCTTCGTCGACGGCTTTATTGGCAACGCTGACGATAACAATGCCGGGCAGCCTGTTTGATAGGTGGCATTCTATGTCGGCGATGTCGTCGTTGCCTAGACTTATAACGCGTTGGACTTTTGTGCTCATATTCGCAGTGTACGGGATGATTATCTGGGGTCAAAGCATGAGCGATGAGGTTTCATCAAAAAGTAACAACTTCTTATTTTCATCTTCTTTTGGCCGTCAAATTGGAATGTTCCCTCTGGCGGGAACTGGCCAGTTACTTTTGGCCTAGCCCCAAAGTAACCAAAAACCCAAGGGCAGTGTCTTCATGGCGGCGTCAATCAGCGAGTCTTTGGCAGCGCTACCATAATGACCCTGCGAGATCGCCCATTTTATTATCTTTTAGTTACAGAAAAATGGGTTGGGATGGCAGCGCTATTCGGCCAAAGTCTCACCGCTCGACTCCGGCCAAACCCGGTGCCCGAACTTGGCTTCTGAGTATGTTCCCATAAAAAAACCTCGACTTGCGAGGTGTCGAGGTTTTTTAGTTTTCGGACGTTTTTTTGCTTTTGGTGTGCTATTTTAAGGTATTGGTTTGATCTGTTATTTGATTGTTTTTCTTATGGAACGACGACTTGCGAGAAGTCGTCGTTTCTATTTGTCGTTTTTTGTTTTTGAGCACTTTTTTTATTCAGTGCTACAGGTAATATAGTGGATAGATAAGGTTACTGTCAATAACATTTATGGTTATTTTTTATGAAGCTGTGTATAACCTTTGGCCCGTGGATTTCCGTGTTCAGCAGCGCATCTAACAGGTACCAAAAAACAGCCAGTGTTTTGCTAGCTTGAACTGCCTTTGTGCATAAGTAATGTGGGGCGCTGAGCAGCTTGGGTGAACGAGCGGTGGTAAGCATAAGCCTATTGACATTTCGGGACGTATGTAGTAGATTAGAACCTGTAAGCTACAAAAACAAAAACGTACTTACAATTTAGGTGAACTGGCATAGTCGTTGTTTCAGGGCTGTGTCGGAAACCAACACCTCACCTACTCAACTAAAGAGGAGGATGGGGTGCCAACGCTCTGTATCACCCTCAAGGTGATTGGAGCGGTCAGTCATCGCCGTTGGCGACAAGCGCTTCTTAGTCTATCTTTTTAAGCGGATTTGTCGCCTCGGCACCAGTTTACAATTTATCATCAACGTAAAAGACACTAACTGCCTCTGTAGCTGGTGTTTTTTTATGGGCTTTACTTCTTGTGGCCAACAACACGTGTGGTCTAAGGAGGGTTTTCGCTAAGTGCAACCGGAGCGAGCTTTGCTCACCCTGCGTGGAGCGCCCTCCTTAGGCCATATGTGTTTGTTGGCCGAACCGGCTGCAGCGCTCCACTAAAAGCCGAGAATCGTATAAACTTAAGGGAGTTATGAATTTGCAATCACATCGTACCCGCAAGCTTATTCGTTTAATCGTGCTGTTTATTGGCGACGGGGTGTTTTTTAGCTTGATTAACCCGGTGAGTGTTTATTCGTTTGTATTGGTTGTTGGTTTTGCGCTGCTGGCGCTCACGATGTATGCCTTGATTGATTTTTTCTTGGCATTGGTCGAGCGGGTTGTACCGTTTAGTTCGCATACCAAGAAGCGGATTGCGTTGGCATCAACTCTGGTATTGTCGCTTTTGATTGCTATGCAGTCGATTGGTCAACTGACGTCAAAGGATGTGCTGGCGACAATACCACTGGTGATCGTGCTGTCTTTTTATTTTTCGTATATTACTGCCAAGAAAACATAGGCTTTTTTTGACGCATTCCGGCACTAGCGAACAAGCGCCTGAACACTGTATAATAAGAACTAAATGAATCCCGATTTTAACCCGTCGACTAATTTGAATTTGCCTCAGCCCGTTCAGGAGGGCCAGTTTGAAGCTGCGCCTGGGGTTGAAACTGTTGCTCAAAGTGCGGAAGGCGTGCCAGCTGCTACACCGAATCAACAGTTTGGTTCTCAACCAACAATACCGGCTTTTATGACGGCAACGGGTGCAGCCAATCAACAAGCTGCTGCTGCGCCTGAAAATCCAATGGGGGCTATGACCCCAGCTGTTGCGGATGATGGTGATCGTATCGAAAAAGAGTGGGTACTAAAAGCGAAGCAGATTGTTGGCAGTACGGTGGACGATCCATTCCAGCAGAATCGCCAAATGGCCCACATGAAGGCTGATTATTTACAAAAGCGTTACGGCAAAGTCGTGAAGTTGACGGAATAGAGAGTGATTAGGTGATTTTTCTAATAATATTGGTAATTTTCTTAGTTGTCGCTGGATTGACTGCTACGGGGGTGTATTTTTATATGCGCAGCAGCCTGCGCGAGCAAAAGAACTACGAGCGCGCGCTCAAGATGGTGCCGCTGCTGATTCATTTGCCCCCGCAGAGTGATGATACCGAAGTTGGCAGCCGTGATCAGCGCGATGTAACTGATGAAACAATTTCTAAGGCGCAGACAATTTATAACATCGTGGGTAGTACGCTGCAGAAGGGCTTTAAGGCGAGATTCTACGGGCAGCGGCACTTTGGGTTCGAGATTGTTGGGAGCCAGGGCTTCGTGTATTTCTATGCATCGGTGCCCGTGACGATGGTTGATGTGGTACAGCAGGCGGTTGTAAGTGCCTACCCGACGGCTCAGCTCGAAGAAGTGGCCGAACATAACATCTTTAACCAAGTGGGCAAGATTAACGCTACTATAGGCGGTGAGCTGAATTTGAAAGAATCGTACGCCTATCCGATTGCGACCTATCAGGATTTGAAGCGCGATGCCATGCAGTCGGTGCTGAATTCATTGGCAACACTCGATAAAGAAGACGGGGCAGGTATCCAAATTTTACTCAGGCCAGCCAACCCATCATGGCGCAAAAAAGCCTCAAGTTTGGCAAGCAAAAAGCGCAAAGGCGAGGACAAAAAGGGCGGTGCTGCGCAGTTTGGAAAACAGCTGCTTATGGCACCAATCAAAGCGCCCGAAGAGAAAAAAGACGGTGGAGGAAACAAGAAGGAGTTGTCAAATTTAGAACAGGCAACGCTGGATGCTATTGATGATAAAACGCGGCACCAAGGTTACGAAGTACAGATTAGACTGATTGCATCGTCGAATATCTCACAACGTTCACAAGCAATTTTGCGCAACATGGTTGCGAGCTTTTCGTTGTTCGATGCACCGGGAAGAAATGGTTTTAAGTTCACGCCAGCCAAAGACATCGATAGTTTTGTAACAAGCTATATCATGCGCTTCTTTCCACAGAAGCATACGGACAATATATTGAACTCGGTGGAGCTTGCAACCTTGTTCCATTTTCCCGATCAAAAGGACATGCCGACGTCGCAGGTGACTCGCCAGGAATCGAAGCAAGTGGACGGTCCACGAAATGTGCCAGACGATGGTTTGCTGCTGGGCTACAATATGTTCCGTGGGGCCAAGAAGCCGATTCGGATTGGCCTAGAAGATCGTCAGCGACATATATATGTCGTCGGACAAACAGGTACTGGTAAGTCGACCCTTCTAGAAAACCTGGCCTTTCAGGACATGGTTAGTGGCAACGGTTTTGCGTTCGTCGATCCACATGGTGACACGGCTGAAAAATTGTTACTCATGATTCCGCGTGAGCGAACCGAGGACGTTATCTACTTCTCACCAGCCGATATGGACTACCCAATGGGGCTTAATTTGTTCGAATTTCAGAACCCAGATCAGAAGGACTTTTTGATTCAAGAGACTCTGAACATGCTCTACAAGTTGTATGACCCACAACATCAGGGAATCATGGGACCACGTTATGAAGACATGTTCCGAAATGCGGCATTAGTTATTATGGCCGATCCTAACGGAGGAACTTTTGTTGATATTCCAAAACTCTTCCGCGATCCACAATTCTTGAAGCAAAAAATACAGCATGTAAAAGATCAAAGCGTGCTCGACTTCTGGCTCAAGCAGTACCCTGCGTCGCAGCGCTCCAACGAGTCGGGTGAAGTGACGGCTTGGTTTGTTAGTAAGTTCGGTGCCTTCCTGAGTAACGAAATGATGCGTAACATTATTGGCCAGACTAAGAGTGCCTTTGATTTGCGCGACATTATGGATAACAAGAAAATTTTGTTGGTGAACCTGAGCAAGGGTCGATTGGGTGACATGAATGCCAAACTGCTGGGTATGATTTTTGTCATGAAGTTCCAGGCGGCCGCTATGAGCCGAGCAAATATATTAGAAGAAGAGCGTGTAGATTTTTCTTTGTATGTCGATGAGTTCCAGAACTTTTCGACTGATTCGTTTGCTACCATCATGTCCGAGGCTCGAAAATATCACTTGAACTTGATCGTTGGCAACCAGTTTACAACGCAGTTAACACCGGAAATTCGTGATGCAGTGTTTGGTAACATTGGTACGATTGTGTCGTTCCGTATTGGTCAGAATGATGTCGAAAGCTTGGGCAAGTATTTCCAGCCAACTTTTGACAGTGATGACCTACTGCGTGTGCCGAACCGCAACACGATTATTCGGACACTTATTAATGGTGTCCCAACTCAACCGTTCAGTATGGCTACGCTACCACCGTTTGGTAATCCGAATCCAAAGCTTGGCGAGGCATTGAAGCAGCTATCTGCTGCTAAGTATGGTAGGCCACGTGCTTTAGTTGAGGCGGAGATATTTGAACGGATGGCGACAAAGCCCGAAGCAAAACCAGCCTTTGGTGCAGCACCAGCTGCGGCGAGCCCTTGGCAGCCTGCAGCTTCGGCTAACGTGCCACCGACTTCTGCGTATCAATTACCGCCAAAACCAGCAGCGGCTGGTTCTTCATTCTTGGATGATTGGCTTACAAAACGTCAGTCGTCGACTGCTTCTGCCTCCGCTCCCACGCCACTGGCAACGGTGCCGGCACAAGCACCCGTACTGAACCAGCCTGCGACTCCTCAGCCCACTCCAGTACCAGTAGCTGCGGCTCCAGGTTTTGGTGAGCCAGCTGCCAATCCATACATGCCAGCGTCGCCACCACCACCACCAACACTGCCCACGCCACAGACGGCACCGTCAGTAACTGATTTACTGGCATCCAGTAGTACATCTGCACTACCTGATCAAGTGGATCAGCCTGTTTCGTTGTCGGCAAGCCCAGGGCGGCCAGCAACGCCACAGTTAGTTGCCATCGAGCCAAAAGCTGCGCCCGAAAGTGGGTCACTGAGTACAGATTATCCTGATGAGCTGCCGCTTCCAACGCAGGTGGGTCAAAATATCTCGAGTGATGAGCTCGAAAGGAACGAAGTTGATCGTATCGCGCGCGAGCTGAAGCAGCATCTTGCAGATACGACCGGTCCTATCCGGGCGGCTGGTACTCAGTCAGAATTATCACAAGAGCAGGGTGCTCCCGAAGACACTATCTTTATCGATCACGATGGTAATCTGCGCCAAAAGGGTGACGATCTTTAGGCAGTTAAGGTTGTTTACGGAAGCAAATTACTCTATAATATCTATACAAGTGGGTATAAGCTAAGTCGTAAGCAGCATCAAAAAAGGCGAAAAGGGTTATTTGAAGTGGCTAAAGAAACAACAAAAAATACAGAATATTCTTCCGGTCAAATTACAGTCTTAGAGGGTCTGGAGCCAGTTCGTAAGCGACCAGGTATGTACATTGGCGGTACGGGTGTTGAAGGCTTGCACCACTTGGTGTGGGAAATTATCGATAACGGCATCGACGAAGCTCTAGCTGGTCATGCGACATATGTTGAAGTAAAGATGTTGCCTGATGGCGGGATCACCGTTATAGACGACGGACGGGGCATTCCAACCGACATTCACCCTAAAACCGGTAAAAGTACTGTTGAGACAGTCCTGACCGTCCTGCATGCTGGTGGTAAGTTTGGTGATGGCGGCTACAAAGTCTCTGGTGGTCTGCACGGTGTGGGCTCTAGTGTGGTCAACGCGCTTTCAAATAAGCTGATCGTAACTGTGTACCGTGATGGCAAAATCCATCAGCAGGAATACGCCAAAGGTGCGCCGCTGGGCGATCTGAAGGTGATTGGTAAGACTGATCGCACTGGTACGGAAATCACTTTTTACGCCGATGAAACTATCTTTAAGGAAACAACTGAGTTTAACTACACGACAATCTTGGACCGCTTGCGGCACGCTGCGTATCTGACAAAGGGTATCCGCACTAGCCTAGAAGACACGCGAACGGGCGAGCGCTATGGCTTTTATTTCGAAGGTGGCATCCAGAGCTACGTGAAACACTTGGACATTGGCAAAGACGTTGTCGACGAAGACATTTTTTACGTTGATAAAATGGTGCAAGACGTACAAGTAGAAATTGCGTTGCAGTACACCGAGGCCTACACCGAAACAATCAAGACGTTTGCCAACAACGTGCTGAACCCTGACGGTGGTACACACCTAACTGGTTTCCGTTCGGCATTAACCCGTGTGATTAACGATTACGCTCGCAAGAGCGGCCAGCTCAAAGAGAAAGAAGAAAACCTAACCGGCGAAGATTGCCGCGAAGGTCTAACTGCGATTATCCTTGTAAAATTGCCTGATCCGCAGTTCGAAGGTCAAACTAAAAACAAGCTGGGTAACCCGGAAATTCGCGGTTACGTCGAGACAGTCCTAGGTGAAAACTTGGCGTACTACATGGAAGAACACCCAGCAATTGCCAAGAAAATTATTGGCAAAGCGCTGCTTTCTTCGCGTGCTCGCAAGGCTGCCCGTGCTGCCCGCGAAAACATTATTCGCAAGGGTGTGCTTGATGGTGCATCGATGCCTGGTAAGCTCAGCGACTGTTCGTCGAAAGACCCTGCCGCTTCAGAACTCTACTTGGTAGAGGGTGATAGCGCCGGTGGTTCTGCCAAATCTGGTCGCGACAGTAAAACCCAGGCGATTTTGCCACTGCGTGGTAAGGTGTTGAATGTTGAACGAGCTCGGCTCGATAAGATGTTGGCCAACAACGAAATCCTAAGTCTTATTAAAGCTTTGGGCGTGGGGATTGAGGAATCGTTTAGCCTTGAAGGCCTGCGTTATCACCGTATCATTATTATGACCGATGCCGATGTTGACGGTTCGCACATTTCCACGCTGCTGCTGACATTTTTCTTCCGCTTTATGCAGCCAGTTGTCGATGGTGGGCATGTCTATTTGGCAAAACCACCACTGTTTGAGCTAGTAAAAGCTGGCCGCAAAAACAGTGTGTTTATTTATGACGAAGATGCGCTCGAAGTAGTGCTTGACGAAACCATTGCGGCCCGCAAAAAGGAAGGTTTGAAAGTTAATGATAGCGACGAACGTTATCGCCAAGCTGGCTTTATTGAGCAAAAGCGTTACAAGGGTTTGGGCGAGATGGATGCTGACCAATTGTTTGATACCACTATGGATCCAGAAAAACGAGTGCTGGTGCAGGTGAAGGTCGAAGACGCTGAAAGGGCTGACGCAATCTTTAATAAGTTGATGGGAACAGAGGTGGAGCTGCGTAAAAACTTTATTCAAGCGAATGCAAAATTCGTAAAGGATTTGGATATTTAATATGGCTGACGACATGACTCCAATTAATGAACCTATGAACGAATCCAATGAATCCGTAGAGCCAACGCGGCATGTAGAAGTTTCGATGGATGATCGCCGACGTGGGGTGGCCAATGCGGCTGATGTGCTAGATTCCGGGCACTCCAAAACTGTAGAACTGCGTACTGTTGAAAACGTCATGGAAGATAGCTATCTTCGTTATTCGATGAGCGTGATTATTGATCGTGCACTGCCTGACGTTCGAGATGGTTTGAAGCCTGTACATCGTCGGATTCTCTACAGCATGAACGAGCAAGGGTTGCGTAGTGGCTCACGCCACCGTAAGAGCGCCAAGGTTGTTGGTGAGGTGATGGGTAATTATCACCCGCACGGCGACTCATCTATCTACGATTCGATGGTTCGCATGGCACAGTCCTGGAGTATGCGTTACATGCTCGTAAATGGGCAGGGTAACTTTGGTTCGATGGATGGAGACCCACCGGCTGCTATGCGTTATACGGAAGCCAAAATGGCGCGGGTTGCTGACGAATTACTTGCCGATATCGATAAAGAAACCGTCGATTTTCGTGACACGTACGACGGCCAAGGCCAAGAACCAGTTGTTTTACCAGCCAAGCTGCCAAACTTGCTGTTGAACGGTCAGATCGGTATTGCCGTTGGTATGGCAACCAGCATTCCACCGCATAACTTGACGGAAATTGTCGATGCGACGGTGTATCAAATCGATCACCAAGACGCGACGCTCGATGACCTACTGGAATTTGTAAAAGGTCCCGATTTTCCAACCGGCGGCGTAATTTACGGTAAAGAATCCATTCGTTCGGCCTACGCGGTTGGTCGTGGCGGCATTGTGACTCGCGGTATTGCCGAAATTGTCGAGAACGCCAAGGGTAAAACGCAGATTGTGATTAGCGAAATCCCGTATTCCTTGAACAAAGAAAACCTAGTTATTAAGATTGCCGATTTGGTAAAAGAAAAGAAAATCAGTGGTATTTCTGATCTGCGTGACGAATCTGCTCGTGGTAACGTGCGCATTGTCATCGATTTGAAGCGCGATGCGTATCCAAAGAAATTATTGAACCAGTTGTACAAGCAAACGCCGTTGCAGACGAGTTTTCACTTCAACATGATGGCGCTGATCGACGGCATTCAGCCGCGTGTACTGGGCTTGCAAGACATTTTGCTAGAGCACATTAAGCACCGTAAGGTTGTGGTTCGTCGCCGGACTGAATACGAACTGCGTAAGGCAAAAGAGCGTGCGCACATCCTGGAGGGTCTGAAGATTGCCCTCGATAACATTGACGAAGTTATTAAGACGATTCGGGCTAGCCAGACCAGCGAAGAAGCGCAAATTAACCTAATTGCCAAATTCAAGCTAAGCGAAATCCAAGCTAAAGCGATTTTGGCGATGCAGCTGCGCACACTAACGGGCTTGGAGCGCGGCAAGATTGAAGCCGAACTAGCCGAACTGATGTCACTGATTGCAAAACTCGAAGGTATTTTGGCCGACGAGAAGAAGATCCTTAAAATTGTCAAAGACGAAATGCTGGAATTGAAAAAGCAGTACGGTGACGAACGTCGAACCCGCGTTATCCCAAGCGAACTAGGAAAAATGAGCGACGAAGATTTGATAGCTGATGAGCAAGTTGTTGTAACACTTACAGCGGCAAACTACATTAAGCGAAGTCAGATTGCTGATTACAAGCGCCAAGGGCGTGGTGGCAAGGGTCGCCGTGGCATGGCCACCCGCGAAGAAGATGTGATTGAACACGTCGTAAACGCTAGCACGCACGACTTCCTACTGTTCTTCACAAACAAGGGTCGAGTGTTCCGTTTGAAGACTTACGAAGTCCCAGCGGTTGGCCTGAACGCCAAGGGCGTGGCAATTGTAAACTTATTGCAGCTGCAACCAGAAGAAACTGTCAGCGCGGTGATTAACATTTCTAAGACGCACAACGCGGCGAATCTGATTATGTGTACCGTTCGCGGTGTCGTGAAGAAAACGCCGTTTGAGCAGTATCAGAATGTCCGAACTAGCGGTTTGATTGCCATAAACCTTGATGCCGGCGACGAGCTCAAATGGATCCGCATGACATCTGGTGATAATGAAGTCGTAATTTCGACCAGCCAAGGCCAGGCAATCCGCTTCCACGAAAAAGATGCTCGACCTATGGGCCGTGTGAGCCGTGGTGTGCGTGGAATACGACTGCGCAGCGACGACCGCGTGATTGGCATGGACATTGTTGAAGAAGGTTCCAGTATTTTTGTAATCAGTAAGTTTGGCTACGGCAAAAAGACCAAAGTTGCCCAGTTTACGCCGCACGCCCGTGGTGGTGTCGGTATCCGATCTGCCGTCGTAAACAGCAAGACTGGTGAACTGATGGCCGTAAAAACACTCGGTGAAACCGATGACCAAGAGGTGATCATCATCAGTAAGAATGGCCAAACTATCCGCTTGGCAATCAAAGCCATTCCAGCCCTCGGCCGTGCCACCCAAGGTGTCCGCATCATGCGCCTCAACGACAGCGACGAAGTCGTATCCCTGGCTCTTGTCGATAAAACCGACGAACTCGAAGACGAAGAAGAAGCTGCCGAAGCGCAAGCTCTAGCCGCCGAGTAACTCATGCAAAAAGTATTAGTTGTAAATGACGATGGCTACAAATCAGCCGGTATCCGTGCAATGCTTAAGGAGTTGGACGGTAAGTATGACGTCACTGCAGTTGCGCCAGCAAACGAACAGAGCTGGATGGCTAAATCGATCACCGGGCATCGTGAACTAACACTTACGCCCACCGAACACGCTGAATTTAAAGGTTACACGGTCGATGGCACACCGGCAGATTGCACGCAAATTGGCATGTATCAGGTATTGCACGAAAAGCCAGATTTGGTAGTATCGGGCCTTAACATTGGTGCAAACATTGGCCATTCGCATATCCTTAGTTCTGGGACGGTTGGTGCGGCGCTGGAGGCGGGGCTGCAAGGCATACCAGCTTTTGCATCGTCCGTCTGGAACTTTAAAAAACAATATCCGGGGGCTGATTTTAATGACCAAAAGTTCATTCCCTTGCTAGAAACAGCAGCAGAAATTACTCGAAAAATTGTCGACAAAGTTATGGCTGCTGGTTTTCCAGCAAACACGCAGGTGATCGCCATAAATTTGCCTTACAACGTGAAACCAGACGCACCATGGGCGGTTACTTGGCCTCATCGTGAGGCATACGGCTCAGTTTTTGCGGGCAACGGCACTATATTTAAAAATGCAGGAACACCGGAAATCGAGAATATTCGGGATCAGAAGACAGATATAGCCGCGCTTCTAAAGGGCTATGTTTCGATCGTGCCGATTGCAATTGAGCTGACGAGCGAAGCTGGTCGGCAAGATTTGGCTACTATTCTTGGCATTTCGATCTTGGATTAGGCTGCTTTACTTCATTTTGCTTATGCTTGGTATCTGTTAAGTTTCGGCGTATGCTCAGGATATATACAGTTATTAGGAGTAAATGCATTATGTCGAGACAGCAACCTGAAGCACTGTCGCCAATCGAAGCTCATCTGGAGACTTTAAGGCGTGAAGAGGGCAAAAATCACACATTTGCGTTTGCCGCTCGCACTGCGGGTGCTTTTCTTTTAGGGACAACAATCTTCCTTGGGGCTGATGCCGCAAAAACTACCATCGATGCAAGGTATCAGCAAACACAGCCAGACGCTCTGGCTGTTGAAATAATAGCTTTAGGACTCTCTGTTATAGGTGGTGTAGCAAGTCTTAGTTCAGCAGGGCATTACAGCGAAAGATCCAACATCGCATACGGTAAAATCCAAGATGTCATATTAAGCCAATTACCACCTGGACCTGCAGAGATTCTGCCAGTAGCTCCTGAACGACCCCCAGTAGTGTAAAGACTAATGTTTATATTTGACATGACCTATGCCAGTATTCCGTACAATCCGGACAACGAATTACACCAGATGCTTGCTGGCGATCGCACCGATCTAACAGGCTCGAGAATACAGCTTGCAATGACTAGTAACTCTGATGATCCCCGTGCGCGTGCGTATCGCACCCCTGAACTAAACCTGAGCTTCGTGTCGCAAATGGCTGAAGCCGTAGCTTAGTAGTTGTAGCAATTACTACATGTAATGCTTATTTACCTCTTGACGTAAAGTGCGTGGATGGTGTATTGTTTGATGACGGACAAATTGAGGACGTGTAATAGGTTTCTTAAAGTGTCTCCGAAAGTTCGTTAAAAATTGAATAGTGCAAATCAACGTCAATTGATTTTTGAATTGTTTTAAATAAGTCAGTGTGGTCTTCGGATCACATGTTCGACTGAAGTTAGATTAGATTCTTTTTTGGAGAGTTTGATCCTGGCTCAGGATGAACGCTGGCGGCGTGCCTAATACATGCAAGTCGAGCGGTAAGGTTCTGCACTTAGCATTTGATTGTGAGAGTTTACTCTTAAAGCGAAACAAGGTGACCCTGGCTAGGGAAGCTGAGCGGAGTGGAGATCGAATTATAAGTGTAGAATACACGAGCGGCGGACGGCTGAGTAACACGTAGGAACGTACCCCAAACTGAGGGATAAGCACCAGAAATGGTGTCTAATACCGCATGTGGCCTTCGGGCTAAAGCTCCGGCGGTTTGGGAACGGCCTGCGCATGATTAGCTTGTTGGTGAGGTAAAAGCTCACCAAGGCGACGATCATTAGCTGGTCTGAGAGGATGATCAGCCAGACTGGGACTGAGAACGGCCCAGACTCCTACGGGAGGCAGCAGTAGGGAATTTTCCACAATGGGGGCAACCCTGATGGAGCAACGCCGCGTGCAGGATGAAGGCCTTAGGGTTGTAAACTGCTTTTATCTGTGACGAATATGACGGTAGCAGATGAATAAGGACCTGCTAACTACGTGCCAGCAGCCGCGGTCATACGTAGGGTCCAAGCGTTATCCGGAATTACTGGGCGTAAAGAGTTGCGTAGGTGGCATAGTAAGCGAATAGTGAAATGACGGGGCTCAACCCCGTGCCCATTATTTGAACTGCTAAGCTAGAGAATGAGAGAGGTCACTGGAATTCCCTGTGTAGGAGTGAAATCCGTAGATATAGGGAGGAACACCGATGGCGTAGGCAGGTGACTGGCTCATTTCTGACACTAAGGCACGAAAGCGTGGGGAGCAAACGGGATTAGATACCCCGGTAGTCCACGCCGTAAACTATGGATGCTAGCTGTAAGAGGTATCGACCCCTCTTGTAGCGAAGCTAACGCGTTAAGCATCCCGCCTGTGGAGTACGGTCGCAAGACTAAAACATAAAGGAATTGACGGGGACCCGCACAAGCGGTGGAGCGTGTTGTTTAATTCGATGGTAAGCGAAGAACCTTACCCAGGCTTGACATCCTTGGAACGCCTCCGAAAGGAGATGGTGCCTTCGGGAACCAAGTGACAGGTGATGCATGGCCGTCGTCAGCTCGTGTCGTGAGATGTTTGGTTAAGTCCATCAACGAGCGCAACCCTTATAGTCTGTTGTATTTTTCAGGCTAGACTGCCCTGGTAACAGGGAGGAAGGAGGGGATGATGTCAGGTCAGTATTTCCCTTACGTCTGGGGCTACAAACACGCTACAATGGCCGGTACAAAGGGCTGCCAAAGCGCAAGCTGGAGCAAATCCCATCAAAGCCGGTCTCAGTTCGGATTGCAGGCTGAAACTCGCCTGCATGAAGCTGGAATCGCTAGTAACGGTAGGTCAGCACACTACCGTGAATACGTTCCCGGGTCTTGTACACACCGCCCGTCAAACCATGAAAGTCACCAATACCTGACGTCTTAGCTAGACTAGGCCTAAGGTAGGGGGGATGATTGGGGTTAAGTCGTAACAAGGTATCCGTACCGGAAGGTGCGGATGGATTACCTCCTTTCTAGGGAGAAAACTAGCAGCAAAACGAGCAATCTTTTGCGAGCTAGGTCGATCTTGGTAAATTGTTAAATCAGTACTGACAATTTACTCTTCCAAATCTTCGGATTTGGACAAGATATCAGTTTCTGTAAACACCTTCAATTCGACGTTTGATTTGCACTATTCAATAGTTAACATTCTTTATAAAAAAGCACTCTGCGAGGGTGCTTTTTTATTTATTCATAGTAGGCACGGTAAGGTTGTTAAATAAACATAAAATGATATAATACACTCCATGTCTGATGTGTTCGAGCAAGTTACCAACATGGATTTCTTCTATGGAGCCTCCCAGGTAGGTTGGCTTGATAATCTGCACCCTGAGTATCACGTGCAAGAGGGGGTTGAGAAGTCATCCCAAGAATTCTATCCTATGGATGTTACTTCTGAGATGTACCGAGGCCAGAATGATGAAGGCGTGGCGTTTCTCGGTGCGATTTCAACAAAGTTTATAGATAGTCGTTTTCCTGTTGACGCGCAGTTTGTTGATTTTAATACGAGCGTCGGGACACAATACACGGACTTGGCTCAAGCAGAACACGTATTCGGTAAAAGATCGAAGCTTCTACCTCTAGCCCAGGCGATGGATATACGTCTTGATAGTCGTGAAGACCCGGATGGAACGCGGTCGTTTGCCGCTTTACTGCTGGCCGACCCTAAAGATATTAATGACCGGCTGGAGCTGCTTGGGGTAGCTGACCGTACATTTGTGGAGTACCCTGAGGGTCGATTTGATTCCTTTACGTTCTTACGATGTTTAGCGCAACCGGCTCCAGAATTGCCTCTGGCGGCAGAACCTATGGTAGCTGTCCACGATAGGGCTTTTCACCTGCTGGGGCATCTCATTACGTCGCCTGAGGTGCTGCAACGTATTGCAAATAAGTCACGTACACTTTTGGAAACTTTTGCCACTGCAGACGCGGTAATCGGGGGACGACCGTACTATGAATTTGATGGTGATGAGCCAAGCAGATATTTCCAAGCCAGAAAAGCTATGGCTGACTTCATGGGTCAGCTGGACTTCAATCTTCCGAATATTTCATTCCTGTTTGCGAATGGCGATACCGCCGATTTACAAAAGAGAGTGGCTTTTAACCTAAGTGAACTGCAAATTGCGGACAAGGCTGAAACTGATCGGTTGGCCGCTGACACGATCACGTGGGTTGCGCAACTTACCAAGCGTGTATCAAGCAACTCGCAGCTTTAAAAGCGGCTAAATCATGGGGCTAGGTTCAGCGAGCCAAGTATGCATGTTCCAAGCGGTACATTGGTTAAAAAAGCACTCTGCGAGGGTACTTTTATTTATCTAAATTTTGCGTTCGTAGAGGGCGGGTGTGTAGCCATCGACTTGGTCTGTTTTGCTGGTGCCGACTTGTATGAAGCCTTGTTTTTCGTAGTACGCTCGGAGCTTCTTATTGTCTAAAGGGCAGTCAAGGCGCAGTAGTGTGCGGCCTTGTTTTTTGGTTTCGGCTGCCGCCCAGTTAATGATTGCTTCACCCAGACCTTTGCCATGAAAGCCATGCCGAACGGCCAGACGGTGAATGTAGCCGGCATCTGATTCCTGTTTGCCCCACGTGTGTGTATCTTCCCAGGTGATTGAAAAAGTGCCGACGGCTTCGGTGCTGATTTTTACGATGTACATAGGATGCGTAACCATGTATTCGGCTACCTCTTCGTTTGTGAAAGCGCCCCAGTGCCCCAAGCCATATCACTATGTGCGGCTTTGTGCTCGGTTGCTTCGGTTAAGATGGTGGCAATGGTAGAAATATCATCCTGATCGGCCGCAGTTATTTTTAAACCCATAACACTAGTATACAAAAGATTTTTCTGTCAGGATGATTTCGGCGACGTTAGATGATGTGATTTTACAGATGTAAGGATGAGACCTTGGATGAAGTGCTAGGTGTGGTCGGTATTGATTGGGGATAAAAAAACACCTAGCTTGTTGGTAGGTGTTTTATTTTATCTAGATGGTGGGCGATGAGGGACTCGAACCTCCGACCTCGTCATTATCAGTGACGCGCTCTAACCAGCTGAGCTAATCGCCCTTATAAGGGTTAATGTGAGTTGTAAATTTTGCCTGACTAGGGAAGATTTGCGTTGGCTGGTTAGAGCGCGTGCCACGCAATATTATTTTGCGGCTTCGCCGGCCAGCTGAGCTAATCGCCCCAGCCCCAGATACACATTACAAGTCTGGTGGAGACACAGGGACTCGAACCCTGGACCCCCTGCTTGCAAAGCAGGTGCTCTAGCCAACTGAGCTATGTCCCCAGATGAATGTACTGAATGGTTATCTCTCTTCGCCAAACTACCGATGTATTCTACCTAAAAATGAGACATAAAACAAGGGTGCTATGCATACAGCTCCGGCTTGTTTTATGTCGCTTGGTTTTTGTTGTTATTTTTTGAGTGAGCGAGTGCGTTCACCGGCGGCAAGGATGATGATGGCAAGGGCGATGCCCAGGGCTGGTAAGATGAAGTGATTGGTGGCTTTTTCGGCTGGTGATGGCGTGGATACTGTTGTGTGACTGGTGGGAGTTTCGATGGTGCTGGCGGCCAACACGACACCTTGGGTGCTGGCACCGCTGGTTCCAGTTCCACTGCTATTTGTGCTAGGAGCGGTGAATGAGCTTTGGTGGTGGCTTTGTGGTGTGCCACTGTTGCTACCACCAGGAATCGTGCCGGCAGGTACAAACTGGAACATCTGACCAGAAGGGTTGCCGCCACTTGATTGTGGTGTACTAAGGGGTGGTTTACCGGCGCTGGTGTTGATGCCGAAGCTGCCGTTCCAGGTGCCGTAGACGTTAATGAAGAGTAAACCGAACCAGCCATTCAGCGATAGCTTGTCGTTGATGAGGTTCAGAAGGTTGATGCTTGATGATGCGTTGCCAGTCTTTGCGTTGCCACCGGACGTGTTATTGCTCACGTTGGCATTGCCACTCTTGGAGTTCACATTGATATTGTTGTTGATGGTTTGATTGGTTGCACTGGTAAGCGTGGCGTTGTTGTTGATGGTCGCCGTGTTACTGGTAACGCCACCACCAAGTTCGGCGGCTGTGGTGCCAGCCGGTGCGTTCAGTATCATACCGTACCAAGTTCCTAAGACATTTACGAACACCAGAAGATCATTACTGGCAACAACACTGCTACCAGTGAGGTTAAAGACGGTAAGGTTTGTTTCTCCACTGCCACTGGTGGCAGTGCCGCCAGAGGTATTATCGGCTACCGTAGCATTACCACTATTTGCACTAGCGTTGACGTTGTTGTTGATTGACGCATTGTTATCGTTAGTAACAACGACATTGTTATTGATTTGTGAAGTGTTGACGGTGTAGTGGGGCACATTGCTGGCCAGAAGTGTGTCGACAAAATTCGGAGGTAACAGAATATCACCGTTCAGATTGCCATTGATGTTGATAACCCCAATGAAGGATTTTCCAGCGCTCACGGCTGAGTTCAGAATATTGACAATGTTGGCGACGGCCGCAGCGTTTCCGGTACTAGCATCGCCACCAGTAGTGTTGTTGCTCACATTGGCATTGCCACTGGTTGCATCGAGGTTGATATTGTTGTTGATGGTTGCGTCTGTTGAGTTGTTGAAGGTGACGTTATTATTGAGCGTGGTAGTGGTGTTCGATGGCTGGACGCTACCGATCTGAGACGGGTCCAGTAGTAGGTCGCCATTGACATCGCCGTTAATATTGGCGGTGAAGGTTACAAGGTTGGGGTCGTTAAGGCTGCTTGATGATTGGAGCATATTAATAATGTTCGAAATGGCTTGGGCGTTTCCGGTGGCAGCCGAACCGCCAGTCGTGTTGCCGAGCACCGAGCTGTTACCAGAGCCAGCACCAGAAATGATAACGTTGCTCATGACTGCACCGGTGTTATTGTTGAGTGTGGTGTTGAAGGTGCCGTTTGTATTGAGGCTACTGGAGCCAGTTGGGCTGGTTGTGGACGCCTGCGTCTGTGGCTTGGTTGTATCTGGTGAGCTGCCAGAACTACCCTGGGTGCTTGGTGGCGTGTTGCTGGCACCATCGGTATTGCTGCTGGACGGGTTGTTGCTACTGTCGTTCTGCGAAGGACTGGCCACTGGTGCTGGACCGCCAACGGTTGCTGAGCCAGCCGGCGGCGTGTTGACGGATAGAGTGTCGGCGACATAGATGCCCTTTGACGCGCTGTAGTCCCAGGATGTGTAATCCCACAGGCCCGTTTGTGGGTTGTAGGTGAAGGTTGTTGGGTCTAGCGCAATCCGATTGCCAGTAGCTGGATCGTATGCGTAGTGTGCGTTGGTCCATAGACCAGCGTATTGCCCGGTGCATTGATAGGTAAACGTGACCGAATCAGCGCCAGTTGGCGTGTGTACGCCCGGCGTACTAGAAGACGGAGCTGTGCAAACGGTTGGGTCGTCGGCGAATGTTATCGACCGAACGGGCAAACAAAGCAGTAAAAGCAGTGCAAAACTTGTCGCTACGGTACTTCTGACTACTGATAGGTATTTCGGCATGGAAACCTCCGGTGATTTATGTGTGTCGAATTCTCGGTCAAAGCTGCTCCTCTCTCCTGCACTTCGGTGCTTGAACTGCAAGAGGGTGGGGAATCCTTGATAACTGCGCCCACTAGGCTGGGCCCTGCGAGGGTAAAGGCCAGACTTGACCTTTACCCTCTGAGTAGCATTAACTTTTAGTTCTAATTTTCTAAGGATTAGTTAGAAACGTTGAAGCTGAAAGTGCTGCTGTTGGTGTTGCTTGCGTCACCAGAGGTAGCTGAGCCACCAGTCGTGTTGCCTGCAACCTTTGCATCGCCACTGCTTGCAAGCTGGTGATTGGAGTTTTCGACACTAAGAGCATTAGTGTTTGAAACTACGACAGTGCTTGTCTCCGAAGAGCTGACTTTGTTGACAGAACTAGGACCAGTTGTGCCAATAGTGCCAGTAGCATTCATGCTGCCAGCGCCTGCTTCTGCGGCCACCGACGAAGGTGTGTTGCTAACAGTTGCCGATGCGCTAACGCTATTTGCGTTCATTGCATCACCAGTTGTTGCATCACCAGCGGTGGTGTTGTGAAAAACACCAGAGTCGCCAGAAAATGCGCCCTGTGTGTTAGTGTTTGCTGCGCTCAACACATTGCTATTTTTAACGACACGAGTTGTGTGCGTGGTCGCCTTGATAGTGTTTGTTGAGTTAGGCCCAGTTGGCCCAGCTATTGTTCCGCTATTGTCGGCTGCAACCATTCCAGTAGTGAGGCTCAAGCCCAATACAGTAGCTGCTGCTGCGCGGTAGAGTTGTTTTTTCATACGTACCCTCCTTTAGATTTGTAATAATTCTCCGGGCTTGATCACCCGACTTTGGCAAACTAGGCTAATTTGCCAAAGTCGAATGACCCCAAGAAAAATCTTGGAGCATAGTCTGTCAGGGTACCCCATTTGTAGCGGTAGTAGTATTACTACCGCTGGTGTCAGACCACGATTGGCTAGAAACATTTAGTTCAGTTGAACTGCTCGAATTATTAGAGGAATCGCCACTGCTTTGGCTGCTGCTCGAAACACTCACAGATGTTGATCCGTCCGTGCCTGAGATGGTCTTTTGTACTGTCCCATTTTGGGGAACGGGTATGTCTTGCCCATTAACCGATACCCGTGTCTTCGATGGGCCAGATGAGCTGCCAGAGCTGCTAGTAGTATCTGATACTGAACTTGAAGATAAGGGTGCGGCACTAGACTGGCCGGATTGGGGCTGACTAGAAGTTTGGCTCTGTGGTGAGGTTGCCGTGTGCTGGGTGATTGTTAACTGGGTAGGGGACGGTTGATGCAGTGTCGAAGTGTTGTGCGCAGTACTGGCCGAAGTATGACTTGTTAAGACAAAGACTGCGACGCAAACTGCCAAAAAGAGCAGAAGACCGACAATTTTAACGCTTGACTGCCTTAGAGCATGAGACAAAACCGAAGAAGGATTGGATTGATTGGCTTGGCTGCTGGCAAACCGCTGCTGTATCATCATACGCTCCTCCCTCTTCTAGGAATTCCAAAGACTGATAGTTCATAGATTCCATCCCATATTTGTTTCAATGCTAATCATAAGGGCCTATACAATGTTGTTCTATAAGATTTTTTACAAATATCCTAAGAGTTGCCCAATAGTTGGAAAATATGCTTTCTCAAAGAAGTTATAGTGTAGTATATTTATCATCATATATGGCCAATTGGGGAATTGAGTAAGGGCCTGGCCGGAGTGGGTTGAAAATGCTGTTTATCTTGCTTATGGTGGATTGCGACGAATCAGAGAGTATGGCCGATAATGAATTGTCCAGCATTAATATAATACTGGGTTTGTACTGGCCGAAGCTTTTTAACAGCAGTAGAGTTAAATCGAGCCTTACACCTACCGGTGAAGGTGGTACAGAGTAAAAGACCTTTTCAGGGAAAGAATTGTAGCAAATAAAGCAACGCCGTAGTATTGACCGCCCCTGTTTTTCCTGCTAAGATTGTTCGAGCGCTTGAGTTTAGGCACTGAGCCTGTATGTAAATGCTTACAAATGCAGTATCCAGCGTAAACTCAAGTGAATGCTTCACCTCACATGTAATTAATATATGTATGGGCGTTGTAGTTATCGAGTTTACGAGCAGCTTAAAAATTTGGTCATGAAATGAGAAAAGCAATTTAGATGTGAATGTTATATGTGTGACATTCACTGTCAATGAAGACAAACGGCTATTGGAGCGACATTACTTTCGAGTAGTGGATACCAATAACTAGTCAATTGCACTGTTTTGAGATGAACCTTCGGGTTTGCCTCATTACATTAGTAAAAAGTTACTCAAGCGCACACAAAGGATGCCTTGACATACAATACCGAAGAAGGACGTAGAGAGCTGCGAAAAGCTCCGGGGAGTTGCTAATCAAACTTTGAACCGGAGATATCCGAATGGGGAAACCCCATATGAGTAATGTCATATGACACTTGCCTGAATATATAGGGCGATGATGTGGTAACCGGGGGAACTGAAACATCTTAGTACCCCGAGGAATAGAAAGTAAACAACGATTCCGTAAGTAGTGGCGAGCGAACGCGGAAGAGCCCAAACTTTTATGACTTTTGCCTGGCAATTTATCCTCTCGAGGATAGATGAAAGGGTAAATAAGTTGTTAGACGAATGTTATAAGAGGGTTGTGACATATAAATAACCAGTCCTGAAATCTCCACTCGTGGAGATGTCGGGATTGGAAGCAGGCGCTAACACCAACCTGCATAAAGTTTTAGAAAATTGCGATGCGAGCAGAACAGTTTGGAAAGACTGGCCAGAGACCGTGAAAGCCGGGTATGCAAAGTGCCGCAAACTTTATCATTTATGTGTCGAGTAGGTCGGGGCACGTGAAATCCTGACTGAAGCTGGAGGGTCCACCCTCCAAGGCTAAATATATTGTATGATCGATAGTGAACTAGTACCGTGAGGGAAAGGCGAAAAGAACCCCGGAAGGGGAGTGAAATAGAACCTGAAATTGTGTGCGTACAAGGAGTTGGAGCAGATTTATTCTGTGACAGCGTGCTTTTTGTAGAACGATCCAGCGAGTTATTTGTTATTGCAAGCCTAAGTCATATGACGGAGGCACAGTGAAAGCGAGGCTGAATAGGCCGATAAGTAATAATAAATAGACCCGAAACCGAGTGACCTAACCATGGGCAGGCTGAAGCGCATGTAAAAGTGCGTGGAGGGCCGAACCGTAGTGTGTTGCAAAACGCCCGGATGACCTGTGGTTAGTGGTGAAATGCTAATCGAACTCGGAGATAGCTGGTTCTCCTCGAAATAGCTTTAGGGCTAGCGTGACGTGGTAGCAGATAGGGGTAGAGCTCTGTTTCGGACTGGGGGTCTTACGATTACCCACCCTTGACAAACTACGAATACTATCTGTGGTATCGTTGCAGTTAGAACGGCGGGGCTAAGCTCGTCGCTCAAAAGGGAAACAGCCCAGACCATCATCTAAGGTCCCCAAATCTATGCTAAGTGGGAAACGAGGTGAGATTTCTTAAACAACTAGGATGTTGGCTTAGAAGCAGCCATTCATTTAAAGAGTGCGTAACAGCTCACTAGTCAAGAGATCTCGCGCGGAAAATGTAACGGGGCTAAGCATAGTACCGAAGATATGGATGTCACAATTTATTGTGGCGTGGTAGAGGAGCGTTGATATTGCATAGAAGTCGAACTGTGAGGTTCGGTGGAGCGGTATCAAGTGAGAATGCTGGAATGAGTAACCATAAGGCAGGTGAGAATCCTGCCCACCGAAAGAGCAAGGTTTCCTGGGCCACGGTAATCGTCCCAGGGTTAGTCGGTCCTAAGCCGAGGCGCGTAGCGTAGGCGATGGACAACGGGTTAATATTCCCGTACTGGTGTTGTATTTGTTAGATGTGCGCGGGATATTAGTTGGAGCGGGTTCATGGTTATATCCGTCTAAGTGTCAGAAATGGGCACGAATGAAACGACCTTTTGGTTGAATTCCAATGAAAGTACTGACTAGAAAAGCAATCTATCGTGTGTACAACATCATCCGTACCGCAAACCGACACAGGTGCTCAGGTCGAGAAGACCAAGGTGTACGAGTGATTCTTCGCTAAGGAACTCGGCAAACAAGCGGCCGTAACTTCGGAATAAGGCCTGCCCCCTCACTCTGTTAATCAGAGTAGGAAGCAAACAATTGTAGCCAGTTTTCTTTTTGAAAACAATCAATGATTACTACGTAAGTTTTTAACTTCTTACGTATGTATGTCTACCAAGCTTTTGAGACATATCAATTAGAAAGCTGACCCCAATTACTGACTTTATCGTGGTTGATAGAGTGAGGGGGCCGCAGCTAAAGAACCCATGCAACTGTTTACCAAAAACATAGGTCTGTGCTAACACGAAAGTGGATGTATACGGGCTGACGCCTGCCCGGTGCTGGAAGGTTAAGGGGAGTGCTTCACGGTGCGAACTGAAGCCCCAGTGAACGGCGGCGGTAACTATAACCGTCCTAAGGTAGCGAAATTCCTTGTCAGGTAATGAATTTGCCTGAAAAGCAGAGTGATCTGCTTAGAGTAAACCAACTAATAACGGGGAAATCTAAAGTGTCATATTTGGCACAATGACAATCCCGTGGCAATCATTCATGTAAATGAATGGAAGCCGTAACGACTGATCCGAAAGGAGAGGTACATATGAAACAAGATGTACAATACGTTGGCTCTCGTCAAAAAAAGGAATTTACGGATTTTTCTTGGTATATAACAGGATTTGTAGATGGAGAAGGTTGTTTTTCGGTTAGTTTTAACCGACGTGCAAAACTGAAAACAGGCATAGAAGTAAGACCAAGTTTCAGTGTCGCACAGAATAAACGCAGCCTTCAGGTACTGAAAGACATTCATGCCTATTTCGGGTGTGGTGCAATTCGTTTTAGTAAACACGATCAGATGTACAAATATGAAGTACGTTCGATCGGTGATCTAATTACACGAATCATCCCGCACTTTCAAGAATATCCACTACGAACAACTAAAGCGCAGGATTTTGAGATATTCACACGGACGTGCTTACTGATTAATCAGTCAAAACACTTAAATGTTGAGCATCTTACGGAAATCATTAATGAGAGTTATCTTATGAATGTATCTGGTCTTCGACGCAATACCAAAGAGGAACTCCTAAGAATTCTGGCGAGATGAAAAGATAGTCTGATCTATTCGGAAACGAATAGCTAACTAAATTGAAGTTCTGACCCGCACGAATGGCGTAATGATATGGGTACTGTCTCAGCGAAGAGCTCGGTGAAAGTGCATTGACGGTAAAGATGCCGTCTGTCCGCAGCAGGACGAAAAGACCCCGTGGAGCTTTACTACAGTTTGACATTGGATCGGGTCGTATTATGTGTAGCATAGGAGGGAGACTTTGAAGCTTTTGCGCTAGCGAAAGTGGAGTCGCCAGTGAAATACCTCCCTTAATACGATCTTATTCTTACCGGGACCACAAAATGGTAATGAGACAAAACCTAAAGGTTTTGAGCCCCTCGTTACTATCTTCTGGTTCCGGGACCGTGTCTGATGGGTAGTTTAACTGGGGCGGTTGCCTCCTAAAGAGTATCGGAGGCGTTCAAAGGTTGGCTAGGTTCGGATGGAAATCGAATCGATAGTATATACGCAAAAGCCAGCTTGACTGTGAGAGCTACAACTCAAGCAGGGACGAAAGTCGGAGTAAGTTTTCCGCTGTCAGTACATTTGTACAAGAATGTGGTATCGGCAGCGCTTTCGGATAAAAGTTACCCCGGGGATAACAGGCTTATAGCGCCCAATAGTTCACATAGACGGCGCTGTTTGGCACCTCGATGTCGGCTCATCTCATCCTGGAGGGGGAGCACCTTCCAAGGGTCCGGCTGTTCGCCGGTTAAAGAGGTACGTGAGCTGGGTTCAGAACGTCGTGAGACAGTTCGGTTTATATCCGCTGTGGACGTCAGGAAATTTGAGAGAGTTTGTTCCTAGTACGAGAGGACCGGAATGAACGCACCGCTGGTGTACCAATTGTTCTACCAAGGGCATTGTTGGGTAGCTATGTGCGGAATAGATAAGCGCTGAAAGCATATTAAGCGCGAAACTAGTCTCAAGATTAGATTTCCCTATGAGGACACTGAAAGACGATCAGTTTGATAGGCGCAAGGTGGAAGTATGGCAACATATGTAGCCGAAGCGTACTAATAGTCCCATCGACTTTTTATGACCTTTTATCTGCCTCTCCGGCTGGTTTACTAGTTGGAGATAAGATATAAGGTAGCAATTGACTAGTTATTGGTGTTTATCACCATTAAATATTCGTTTGTTTCAAAGAATAAATTGTATTTTCAAAATTTCATCCGTGAATTTGTAACAAAACTCATGGACACCAATAACCTCGGCTCAGCTTCAGTTTACTACTGGCTGGGAAGAGTAGCACCGGTTTCGCTGCAAGCGAAATGCCGATTCACTCGGTAAGGTGCGATGAGAAACCCGCGAAAGCGGGTGTCTCATGTGCTTTGGTGCCCATGGCGCGAGGGAAATACCTGTTCCCATCCCGAACACAGCAGTCAAGCCTCGTAGCGGTTACAATACTTGGGGTCCACCCCTGGGAAAATAGCACGGTGCCAAATTATAAAAAAGCTCTCCGAAAGGAGGGCTTTTTTCTTATGCTTGCATATTTCTCTTCTTAATAGGATTATGGTAACACAAAAGGAGTTATTCATGAGTGAAGCCACGCAACTGCAGGCTAGTCAACTTGTACATGAAATTGATCGGCTGAAGTGGCATATTAATCAATTTGCCAGCCACGAATCCCAGACATTATTCGCGAGTCAGCTTCTGGTTATGGCGGCCGGCGGCACAAATGAGTATACTCCTCCAAGCTGGACTATCACGGCGGCAACCCAACTGCCCCTCGCACAGAAAGCTAGTGTTCGGCAAGTCGACATATACAGAAGGTATGATTGGAGCACCGGTGCTGGTGTACCTGTCTATTCTGCTACTTGTAGAAATGTTGGGCCATACGAGGGAGGCCTGGAGGCCGTAAAAGGACGTGTTACGGATCGTAATCGAGATTGGTGGTTACCTGGGACAGAAACAAATTTAAGCCGATGGGGTGCACAAAGGATACTACGGCGTTTATCTAAACTTGATGGACACGATGTGGATATTTATCGTTACTAGCCGAGTATCAAATTATAAAAGAGCCCCTCGAAAAAAGCTCTTTTCATGATCTGGGTTGGCTGTGATGGTATGGTCGTAGAGTTTGAAAACTTATGGCTTCCCGGGTCTCACCCCTACATCTGTTAGTTTGTGTCGTGTACGTGCTGCTTGTGTTAAAAAAGTAATACTTTACAGGAATAGTATGAATTTGATATTATAGTAAGCATGAATCAAATATATACTATTACATCGAAGGGTCAGGTAACACTGCCAAAGAAATTGCGTGATGCCGTTGGGTTGAAGGCTGGCGGCAGTGCCAAGATCGTTCAGCTGGATGCGCATACGTTGGCTATCAAAGCGCCGATATCGGCCGAGGAGCTACGTATGTTGGTTGGGCCACCAAAGAACGACGAACCTTTGACTCCTGGTGAGCGCCAAAATGCCATTGCCCGAGGCCTTTTGTGACGTTGCTGGACGCCAATTATATCCTTCGCTGGTTTTTAAATGACGTAGTTGAGCAGGCAAATATTGTTGCTAAGTTGCTTGCCATTAGCAAGCCAAATAGCCTGGTTGTGGACCGCGTTAATCTGGCCGAAGTCACCTATATCCTTCGTGTTCAAGGCTATAATCGCCAGCAAGTTGCTCAGGTTTTCGATGCGCTTTATAGCTACCCATCGCTAGCAAGTATTGATGAAACCGACCAACTGGCCATAGAAGTCTTTCGGGACACAAACTTGGATTTTGAAGATTGCGTCCTAGCCGCCTGGCATAAAGTAAAAGGCTACAAGGTTGCGACCTTCGACAAAGAACTCCAAAAAAGATTAGCACAGACCTCATAGAAATCCTAGGGTCGAACCCTTACATCTGTTATTTCATATTTTGAAAAGGGGCTGTTACGGCTGGTTTGCTTTATAATAAGAAGCTTATGAACATTGCATTCATTGGTTTAGGGAAGTTTGGGCAGGCGATTGCTTCTTTGGTAGAAGAAAATGGGCTCACATACGACTATGCGGAAGTGGCAGAATCACGGCTTTTGAGCCAGTCAGCAGACATCATCTTTTTGACGGTTCCAACACAATTTATGCGCCAGGCTATCACGGACAATAAGCAATATATAGACGACGATACTATTATCGTAAATTGTAGCAAGGGAATTGAAGAAGGCTCACATCTGATGGTGCATCAGATTGTGCGTAGCTTGGGGCGATACCCGAACTACTACAGTTTGATCGGTCCATCATTCGCCGAAGGAATCGTTGATCGTGAGCCAACAGTTGTATCGTTGGGATATAAGAATGAGGCACATGTTGCTACGATTCAGGCTATGCTTCAAACACCGTATCTTAAGGTTCAGCCAAGCCGTGGCTATCGGTCATTAGAGCTGTCGAGCGCGCTCAAAAATCTCTACGCTATTACTTGTGGCTATGCCCAGGGTTTGGGCTTTGGGCCCAATACGCGTGCCCGATTGATTAATATGGCGCTCGATGAATTTCATACACTGGCAAAGGCTATGCATTTTGCCGATTATGATCTGTTGGCACCAGGCGTCGTTGGCGATTTAGTGCTCACGTGTTCATCCGAACAGAGTCGTAATTTCCAGTACGGATTATCACTTGCATCAGGCAACGGCAATAATAACGATCCTGGTCAAAAAACGGTCGAGGGCTACTACACCAGCCACTCCATTAACACGATTGCCAAAAATCATGGTGCAAAGTTGCCGCTGGCCGAGCTAACGAGTCAGATCATTACCGGTAAGATTGATGGTCCGGAAGCCTTCCGAAGCTTTCTAGCCTCCTGCTGAAGAAGCACAAAGGTCTCATCTTTACATCTGTTAATTTGTGTCATTTAGGCTAGGCAGATAAGTTTAGTACCCTTTGCTGTTCGCTCGCAAGTTCTGGCCCGAACACTACGCTTACGTAACGCTGGTAAAACCTTTCCATAATCATGCCAAACGCAGGGCAACCTTTTTTTGCAGCGACTTCCTCGTCTATACGTGTGTTGATATCTGTACGGTAGCGGGCTTGTAATGTTTCGTGGTCTACCATGAGGGCACCTCGCTTAAACATGTGACGCAGGTCCCATCCGTAGGGCTTTTCTTCAAAGAGAACGTTTGTGTGGTTACCCAAAAGCCGAGCCGATCTTGGGTTTGATAGCTTGCCAAGCTTTAGTAAATCCAAGCTGTTTAAGGCAACCTGGGCCGGACTACCCGTAGATCTTCCTGCAGCGTAAGCGCTAAACGCAATTGTTGCCATATCACCTAAGCTGCCAGTGGCTATAGCCTCTATATGGAGCTCAGTGGGACCATTAAGCCCACGTGCTGCTACCGCGGTCTTTTGGGCAACTCTGTAGTGGGATTCATCGGCCTCTGTCCCCGGTTGTCGTATTCCTGCATCGAGGCCAAGCTCTATAGCGCTCGTTACGTCCTTAAAGGTTTGTGTTTCTGTACTCATCGGCATAGTCCTATAACTTTACATTAACAGAGGTGAAATAGCAATAGCACCTCTGCCAGCGTAGTTTGTTAAAAGTTTATTGACATGAGCGCAATGACGTGATATCATAAGCGTAATTTCGAAGAGAGATTAGAGGGTTCTGGTTTGTGCATCTAGCATGTGCAGGCAGGACCCTTTTGTTTTTCCGCTCGAGAGGTGAGGCAACTAATTAAACAGAGGAGTCATGATTATGGCTGGAACTAAAGCTGGCGGCAAAGCTGCTGCTGCAACAAACAAAGCAAAGTATGGTGCTGATTTTTATGCAAAAATCGGTGCTAACGGTGGTAAAAAAGGTCACACTGGTGGCTTCTTTGCCAACCGCGAACTTGCCCGCATCGCTGGTGCACGTGGTGGTAGAATCTCACGCCGAACTAAGAAAGAAGACTAGTCTTCTTTCTTTGGTTGCAGTAAGCGCGCTCTGCGCTATCAATCAAGCTCCGCTTCGGCGGAGTTTTTTTGTGCCTAAAATTTACAGTTCTTCGCTGGCGTGAAACACCAAGGCTGATTTTTTAACATTTCGTACCGAGCGGTATGAACGGCAAAAGCGCGAGGGTGTGACTCGCCAGATAGTGTGGCAATTAAAACAACGGTAATGTCGCATATCACTCTGTTGCAGGCTCTTGTTAGTGCAGGTGGGGCAAATGCTGCGTCGGTACAGCCAATCGCGGTAGGTATCCAGACAATTCTGAATATGATCTTCGTCAATACTGATGCCAAACTTCGTCCCAAGCTCCAGTGCCTTTTGCCAAGCAGCCATTTCGATCTTCAACAGTTCAATATCCGCCTTGTACGATGTGTGGCCAAGCAAGGCGTGCCCAGTTTCGTGTAGCAAAGACCATTCAGGCCGCGCATCGTTGCCAGTTTGTTCTTTATAAAAAACCTCATGTGTTTCGGGTGACCAACAAAATGTTTCCCCTGCAGTAAAATCCAGGTCGGGGAAGCTAGTTTTGAGTGATCTAAGCAGCTTGTCCATGATTGAATTTCTGTCTTGCTAGATCGTAACAGCCATAAATAACAGCCACCTCCGGTCTTTTGGCTGCTACAACAGGGGGGATTGGCACTACCGGCACGGCATATTTGTCGAGTTCGTCCTTCAGATATTTGCCGTATTTTTCAAAATAGGTTCCCACGCTGCCGCCAATGATAATGACATCTGGCTGCAGTAGTGCGATATGCTCAAATAACCCCAACGCCAAGTTGCGAGCAATGGTTTTCCAATCCCCTTGATCGGTAATATTGGCCGCTTTTTTGCCATAATGCTCAAAAATTGCTCGCCCAGACGCAAAGCTTTCCCATTCCTCTAGCTTGCCGTTGTGGGGCAGTATCATATGGCCGCCTTCGCCATCGACCAGTGACGGGACAATGGTTTTATCGGATATAAAGCCCGTGCCGATTCCCGTGCTAATGGTTACGTACAACACGTTGTGGTATTTTTTGTGGACCATGGCTTCGGAGAGCGCTGCCAGATTTGCGTCGTTTTCTATCACGACAGGGCAGTGAAATATCTTTTCGCAATCGGCCTGCACGGGCACGTTTGACCACGGTAAATTACCAAGTTTGAGTGCTCTGCCATGTTTGCGGTCCAGCCTGCCAGGGATTGCCACGCCGGCAGCTTTAAAATCTTTTGTAGCTAGAAACGCAACAGCGTGCTGCAGTTCCAGGATAAAATGCTGATAATTATGTGGTGTGGGGAACTTGCGTGACTCTTGGATGACACCATCATCATCCAGCACTGCTACCAGCGTCTTCGTTCCTCCAATATCAACTCCTGCGTACATATCATTTATTCTACCACCTCATCTATCCAAATCATCCAGAAACCTGAATGACATAAATTAACAGATGTAAAGGTGAGACCTTAGGTTCTCCAGCGACGCCTTCGTGTTTCGTTATTATTTACGTTTGCGTTTTCGCAGGCGTTTTTGTTCGGTTGGCAGGGCTTCTTTGGCATTTATTTTGCCAGATCGGGTGAGCTGGGTGCGCAGGTGTTTATGGAAATTACCCCGACCGCCCTTGGGTGTCGGATTTTCGACTTTTGCCTCTAGCGCGGCCTTTGGCTTACGGCCGTCGCGGCGAATGGCAGCCTTTTGCACCGCCTTTGCCGTCTCCGCAGTAGCAAGTTTTCCGATATCTGCAATCAGCAGTTCGTTTGGGTTAGTTGGCTGTTCGGCTTGCTCGGCTGGTGCGGTCATTCTGTCGAGTAGCACAAGTTCCGCTTCACTTAGATTATCAAAATCCACGTCCGCAAGAGCAGCGACGTGCATGTCGCCGGCTACATCAAAAGATCTAAAACCGTTGGCTTCTTCAGGGTTCATGAGCGGGTTATATGTTATTTTAACCACTATAATGAATTTCGTCAAAGTTATGCTACAGTCTTAGGATGAAAACACCGCCACTTTCCCCAGAGCCAACGCTACCGCAGATACAAACACACCTAGATGTTGTATGCAGGGCAAACGGCTGGGACAAGAATTCGGTGCCGGAAGTATTCCTACTTTTGAATGAAGAAATTGGTGAGCTTGCCAAGGCTATTCGTAAGTACACGGGTTTTAAGGGTGAAACTAAATCACTAGACAAGGACAATCTCGAAGAAGAATTCGCCGATGTACTAAACTACCTGCTTGAGCTCGCAAACCGCTTCGGTGTCGACCTTGAAAGCGTCTATCGGAAAAAGAACCTAATTAACGAAACCCGTAGCTGGGAATAGTGTTTATTGTTTACGTTTGGTGATCTTAACATAGCAAATCGGGAAACCTGAATTGCCGCGTGAAATATCACCAGTCAGTGTCTTAATTTCGTAGCCCCCGTGAGCTTTGAGCTGCTTTACCCAGTCAAGTGGGACCATCATAACTGCTCCACGCTTTGCTACCCGCAAAGACTCGTCAAGAGTTCCAAATGTTACCCCGAGTCCACCAGGGCAATTCTTGTCGTATGGCGGATCAGTACAAACGTAATCAACGGAGTTATCTTTAAGGGGTAGCTTATGGGCATCGGCCGATTCTAGGCCTTTTACGATACTAAAGTTTGGCTTGTACCACGACGGCAGATCGTCAAAAAGTAGCTGCGCGGCTTGCATGTTAAGGCGTGGTTCGTAGAGCTGGCCTTTTCCGTTAATTGGCTGGCCGCCAGCATAGGCGATATCACTATAGATTGCTCCCTTAACAATACCGCGTGCTACCAAAAGGTTGAGGAACGTGCCGGCGCCCGCAAATGGGTCGAGTACGACCTTTTTGTTGAGTATAGAACTAAGGATCGGCCAGGCCTCGGCAATTTTGTAATATTCTGGTGTCCAGCCTTGGGATTCTGTATCTAGAGTTAGGCTTTTTTCGCCTGGTACTGGGCCTTCGGTTGTAAAGAAGCGGGGAATTCGCTTTATGGTTAGGCCAAACCAACAGTCAGTAATAGACTTTCGCAGCTCGTCCCGTACCTTGTTAATGCCGCCGGCATGGTAAATGTTCCCCAGCACGCCAATATGATAGCCGATCGATTCAAACTGGTGGCTAAAATGAGCGGCATCACTTGGATGAATATTGCCATTCAGCTGCGCTCTGATCATGGCAAGCTTGCCATGCACGTCTTTGAGCCTACTAAGTTCCCAGTTGGGCACAAATCCCTTAAAGTCTTCACCGAGCAATATCTTCGCCGAGATTTCTTGCCCGAGAAATTGACTGGTATCAAACGAGTGAGAAGTTACGTTTGGGTATGTTGTACTCCGATCGGGTAGGGTGGCGCGCATAGCATCCTCCCGAGCTTTCCGCTGACGGATATGCGTAAGGTGGCCGAGTAACCTGCCGTCTGGATCTCCTTCGACAAGTAATTGCTCTAGCCTTGTTCCTTCACGCTCCAGAATTCGTTTGGCACTAAATAAATCGGCCGAGCTGAGATTGATACTAACAACTGGACGCCCGGAATCGATGTGTCCTGGCCCCATGGCTGTGGCGTATTTGCCTTCAACGACAGCTGGTCGGTCGGTCGGCAGGTTTTGGTAGATTTGGCGGTCGCGCTCTTTTGGGTCTGGCACTTTTTCGCCAATTTTTGCAAGGTCGGCTTCATTGGCTGAGCCAAGTTCTTGCTTGACGGCTTCACCGAAGCTGTAGGTAAAAGGTTCAACGCCACCGCTAGCCAGGACGGCACAAATATTTTTGGCAAGTGTTGTTGCGCCGGTACCAGGAAGTTCACCCGAAATCAGGTACACGGGTGGTAGCTGTTCTGTGGCGACCAACGGTCCAACTACTGGGCTATGATCTGTAGCCATCGTTAAAAACTCCGAACTTACAAGTGTTACAGTACGCTTAATACTCTAAAATACCACTTATTAAGGATAATGCAAGAGCACTGACTTTACCTACAGAGAAAAATGGGGTACAATATAGGTAATCTTACAGAAACGTAATTGGCTGGGCTCCGAAAGAAGTTTTAGCACCACTACCATCTGAAGAAATACACCATCTTGGCCTGAAGAACCAAGACTAGATAAAGGAGGCATACATTATGCCAAGTACTATCACGATGGACGAACTGCTAGCAGGCAGCGACGTCAAAGAACTAGCCACCGGAGACGTGGTCGAGGGAGTTGTTTCCTCTATTAAAAAACACGAAATGTGGGTCGATTTGGGCCCGCGCGGAACGGGTATTGTTATGCGCCGCGAGATTGGCCACGGCCAGGTTCTCGAAGTCGGCCAGACCATTACCGTCAGCGTGATTGATCCAGAAATGGACGAAGGCTACGCCTTGCTCAGCATGAAGCGTGCCGTTAAAGACCGCGGTTGGGACGAATTGCAACGCGCATTCGACGCCAACGAGATTGTCGATATTGTTCCTTATGACGCTAACAGAGGTGGTTTGCTTGTAGAATTAGAAGGCATCCGCGGGTTCCTCCCAGTTTCGCAGCTGGCTGCTGGTCACTACCCACGGGTATCTGGTGCCGATAAAGACGAAATCTTACAGAAGTTGAACACCTTAGTTGGCCAAACTTTGCGGGCACGCATTCTTGATGTTAGCCGCAAAGATAACAAGCTGATTTTTAGCGAAAAAGAAGCTGTCAAAGACGACATGCAAGCTCGCTTCAGCGAACTCAAAGTTGGTGATGAAGTTGAAGGCGTCGTAACTGGCGTAATCGACTTTGGTGCATTCGTGAACGTTGATGGTATCGAAGGCCTGATTCACATCAGTGAAATCAGCTGGGAACGCGTTGACAACCCACGCAACTACGTTAAAGTTGGCGACACCGTCAAAGCAAAGATCATCGCTATCGACAAAGACCGTTTGAGCTTAAGCTTGAAGCAAATGCTTGAAGATCCATGGCTCGGCGAAGTCAAAGCCTTTTCAAAGGGCGACGTTGTTGAAGGCAAAATTACTCGTATTACGCCATTTGGCGCATTTGTACAGATTAGCCCGAGCGTTGAAGCTTTGGTCCACGTATCGGAAATGGGTGACGATGAAGCCATCGACCCAGAAAAAATCTTCCAGCTCAATGAGAAAAAAGAGTTTAAAGTTCTCGATATAGACACCGAAAACCGCAAAATTGCTTTAAGCTTAAAAGCGAAGAAGTAAGAGGCTGGCATTCGGAAACCCTGTACCGATTCGCGAAGTTTTGTAAGTTTTAGAAATTAAGGGTCGTAAGGCCGAAAGGAGTGCTAACAGATGGCAACAACAATTGAAGTTGAAGATATGATCACCGTTGGCACTCTGGCTGAACGCCTTAGTATTCCCGTCACTCGCCTGATTGGTGAGTTGATGAAGAATGGCATTTTGGCAACGGTGAATGAGCGGATCGATTTTGATACCGCTCAGATCATCGTTGAAGAATTAGACCTCGATTTTGAGCTCAAACGCCAAGTTGTCGACGAAACAATTCCGGTCCGCGAAAAGCAGGCCATGAGCGATAAAGCTATCGCCCGTGCACCTGTTGTGGCGGTTATGGGTCATGTTGACCACGGTAAGACATCGTTGCTTGATGCTATTCGTGGTGCCGAAGTTGCCAAGGGCGAAGCTGGTGGCATTACCCAGCACATTTCGGCCTACCAGATTGAACATAACGGTCGGCCAATCACGTTTTTGGACACGCCAGGCCACGAAGCCTTTGCGGCTATCCGTGAACATGGCGCATTATTAACAGATATTGTGGTGATTGTGGTGGCTGCCGATGACGGCATCAAGCCACAGACCATCGAAGCCATCCGATTTGCCCGCAAAGCAGGCGTAAAAATTATCGTTGCCGCCAACAAAATGGACAAAGAAGGCGCAAACATTGACCGCCTGAAGCAGCAATTATCCGAGCACAACTTATTAACCGAAGAATGGGGTGGTGACACCATTGTGCTGCCAGTATCTGCCAAAACTAAGGCCGGTATCCCCGAACTACTCGACATGCTGTTGCTTGTAACGGATGTCGAAGAACTCAAGGCCGACGTTGACGTACCAGCCCGCGGGTTGATTATCGAAGCTCATGTCGAAAACGGCCGTGGCCCAGTAGCTCACGCCTTAGTCGAGGCTGGCAAGCTGAAGCGCGGCGACTTTGTTGTTGCTGGTTCAGCCTATGCCAAAATCCGTAACCTGGAATCAACTATGGGAAAGCCGCTTAGCGAAGCACCACCTTCGACACCAGTGGTCATTACTGGTTTCAAGATTTTGCCAGAGTTTGGTGACGAATTTACAGTGGTCAAAGACGAAAAAGTTGCCCGCAGCCTCACCGAACAAAGCGCCACCGCCAAGAGTGCTGGCGGTAACAAGCTCGACATCACAGGCACAGAACTGATCCGTATGATTAACCGCAACAACGAAGTGAACGAACTAAACATCATCATTAAAGCCGATGTACAGGGCTCCTTAACCTCAGTTATCGACAGCCTCAAGGCACTTGATACCGAAGAGGTCGCTATCCGCTTGGTTGGTACGGGCGTTGGCCCGATTACTGAAACTGACTTGCACATGGCACACTCCAGTAAAGCTATCATTTACGGCTTCAACGTGCCACTGCCAAACGGCATCAAACAGATTGCCAATCGTGACAAAGTTATCATCCGCATGTACAAAGTTATTTATGAATTGATCGATGACGCCCGCGAAGAGCTCAGCGCCTTACTAGCTCCAGAAGTCATTGAAACCGAAGTAGGACGGCTGGTTGTCAAAGCCGTCTTCAAGACGACCAAAACAGAGGTCATATGTGGCGGTGAGGTCACCAAAGGCAAGTTAGTTGTGCCTGCGCTGGCACGCATTACCCGCGACAATGAAAAAATCGCTGATGTTGAAATTACCAACCTCAAACGTGGGCCGCAAGAAACCAAAGAAGTCTTCGAAGGCGAAATGTGCGGCCTAAGTTTCCGCTCAACCTCGAAAGTCGAGCTCCAAGAAGGCGACCGGATTGAGCTATTCACAAGAGAAACCAAAGAGCGCCATTTATAAAAACCAAAAGTGCGCTAAAATGAGAATATAAGGAACGAATAAAATGCTGAAAATAGACGACAATCTACTGCAAACACTTGGTCTCGGCACACTGCCTGCCGATGATAAGCGTGGTTTGTTGAGCCATATCTACGAGACGCTAGAAATGCGAGTTGGCATGCGCTTGGCCGATCAGATGACTAACGAGCAGCTTGACGAGTTCGAAATGTACTTCGAAGCCAAAGACGACGCTGGTGCGTTCAAATGGCTAGAGACTAATTTTCCAAACTATAAAGAGATTGTAAATGAAGAATTCGAGAAGCTAAAAACAGAGATTGCTCAATCTGCACCACAAATCTTGGCTGCTGCCCAGCAAAACGCTGTAAACCCTCAGGTAAATCCGGGCCAACTACAGCCACAGGCTCCTTTACAGCAACCGCCTGCTGCCCAGCCCCAATACCCGCAGCAACCAGCTCCACAACCACAGTATTACCCACCAACTCCACCTGTCCAGCCGCAACAAGATCAGCAGTGGCTACAGCCGCCACAGCAACCGCCAACCCAACAATAGCCTTTGCTGGAATTGTGTGCCTACTTCTTCTTAGTTTTTGAGGAAGTTTTCTTCTCTGCTTTCTGAATCATCTGTAGGTATGTCCGGTATTCTTTACTCGTAAATTGTGACTTTTCACTAAGATGGTTGAGTAGTCGCTCCAAACCAGCTGGGTTCGTTTCGATTTCCCGTAAAAAGTTTTCTTTAAGGTGCGCTAATTCACTTTTAGCGAATGCTGCCGAGAATGATTCGATTTGATCTGCATCTTGATTGTCACGTGCATAGAAGGTCATGTATCCGCCGCTAGCAAAGAATATTCTCTTTAGGCGCACCTTTCTTGATTGCAATAAGATGGCGCTAACGGCTGCCAGTAATGCCGTCCAGCCGGCTATAACCAAGATAACTGAAGGAATTGTCATGTGGCCGGCGGGCTGTTCGAGAGCACCGCTTAGGCCAAAACATGTAGCAGCTACTACAAAGGATAATCCAAAGATTACCCGCCGCATAGCTAGCGGATACCGGTATTCTTGCTGGGTTAGGTATTCATAATCTGTACCGATAGAGCCTACTTGGTCGAATGGAAGCCTTTTTGAGCTGGTGTTTCCGTGTATGCACGATTCGTATACCACGGCGTCACTTTGCAACGTAAATTTGCGCCAATTTTTACCACTTTTTTGTAACAATTCATTCATGTCGATTAAATCCTCTGATCGATATAGCTATATTTTATATCCTGCCAAAAAGGCGCTAGCTGGCATTTCTTGCTTGCCGGCTGGCTTGAGGCAGTCAATGACAAATATATCTTTTGTAGTACAAACACCGAAGCTTTTGCCGTCTCTCCAAATTTCTCCTATCTTTCCTTTGCCAGGAATAATGTGGGCTTTGGTTACTACAACTTCTTTATCTGCAATGGTTGTGTGGCTTTTTGGCCATTCGATGAACGCCCGAACCTCGCGCTCCAGTTGTAATGCAGGTTTTGTCCAATCGAGAACGCCGTCTGCTTTCAAAAGTTTTCGTGAGTAACTGACTACTTCGTGGCCAGGCAACGCGACTTGTTCTTGGAGAGCTACTTTTGCGACGCCATCGTAATAAAGCTGGAGCACTTGTTGTAGTTGCTTGTCGCTGACTTTAATTAGCGCTTCGGTTAGCGTGGGTGTAGTTGCTCCAGCTGGTATTTGATATGTTTCGTGGGCCAGTATCGGGCCTTCGTCCATTTTTTCGACAATGCGCATTAGGCTGACGCCAGTTTCTTGCTGGCCGCTCAAGATTGAGAAACTAATTGGATCGGCACCGCGCCATTCTGGTAGCAGTGAAAAGTGGCTGTTTAAAATCCCAAGCGGGAAATAATCAATCACATCTTGGTTGATAATGAATCCGTAATCAATTACGATGCCCAGTTTGCTAACGGCTGGTTTGGTTGCAAATAGTTCCGACAATTCCTTTTTGCCATCTGGCGTCAATACTTTGAGCCCAAGTTTTTCGGCGGTGGCTAGGACAGGGAATATTTGTTTGTGATGTGCCGGCTGTGGCTTGGTAATGACCGCTTCAATAGGGGTATGTTTGGCTAGAAGTTCTAGCGATGCAGCGGCAACGGGGCCACTACCAAAGAATACGATTGTTTTTGACATGTTTGTCATAGTCGAGCGGCTCCAGGTCGCCATTTTCTTTTAGTTGAAAGAATGCGTTCGGTTTGTCGTGAATGTGGTCGATGAACACTACGCCGTTGCAATGGTCGATTTCGTGCTGGAAAATGCGGGCCAGGAAGCCTTCAGCGGTGACGCGGAACTCTTTACCATGAATGTCGAGCGCTTTGACTTTGACTTTTGTGTAGCGGGGGACTTTACCATAGACGTCCTTGACACTCAGGCAGCCTTCGTAGTCTTCGACGATTTCGCCATAGAGTTTGGTAATTTCTGGGTTAATAAATATCGCGAAGGTATGATCATCTTTGTTGTCATAATTATTACGAACCACGACGATTTTAAGAAGTGAATCTATCTGAACAGCTGCCAAAGCCACGCCAACTTCATGATTGCGGCTTTCTTCCCAATCAATAGTTGCGGCCTGCATATTCTGGACAACTTTTTTAATAGCATCGGTGATGATACCAACTTTTTTGGACTTTTCGCGCAAGTGCGGATTTGGCAAAGTAATAATGTGATCTTTTGTCATATGTTTGGGGTTATAACTTTCAAATTGTAGTCCAGTCTGAAAGTTCTTGGCACTAGTATAACAGATAGCGGTGGCGGGGAGGCTACTAGTTGTTCATTTCAGGAGAGCGCTTGCGCGAAGGGGCGAGCAAAGCTCGCTCCGGTTGCACTTAGCGAAAACTCTCCTGAAATGAACAACTAGTAGCCTCAGCAAATCTATCGACAGGCTGAGCCGTACGGCGACCGGAAAAATATTTAGACTACTACAGGAGATTTATAGGATCAATATCGTAAGTCCACCCACTAGCTGGCAAGAGTTTGATGGCGGCCAACAGTTTCTGACGGTGCGTGCTCCGGAGCACCAATTGACACTGAAATTTTCCTTGGAGTTTTTCGTGGAATGACGGGGCGGGGCCGTCTAGCTGAATGCCTGGTATCTGTTGTAAAATTTCTGTTTTGAGCTTTTGGGCGGCTGATTCGGCTGATTCGTAGGTAGCGCGTTTGCAGCTGAGTTTTAAGAGGTGATAGTAGGGCGGAAAGTGGAATTTTTGGCGTTCAGCTAATTCGTTTTTGTAAAATTCATCCCATTCACCAGATATGGCTGATTGTAGCACCGGGCTATCTGGCTGATAAGTTTGGATAATGGCGTAGCCCTTACGGTGGCCACGGCCAACTCGACCCAAAGCTTGAGTGAGTAGCTGATAGGTACGTTCCTGAGAAGAGAAATCGGGTAGATACAGGCTACTGTCGGCCAGTACGATGCCGATGGTGCTCAGTTTTGGCAAATCTAACCCCTTTGCAAGTAGCTGTGTGCCTACTAAAATGTCGACGTCACCAGCCTTGATGGCTTCGTAGTGTTGTTCAAAACGCTCTGCTTTGCTATTGTCGGTGTCAAAACGCTGGACTCTGGCCTCTGGAAACAATTTTTGGACTTCCTCAGTGATGGCTTTGGTACCAAATGATCTAAAGGTAACTGATGGATGCCCACAGGTGGGGCAGCTGGTGACGATGGATTGGTTAAAGCCACAGGTGTGGCAGCGAAATCGGCCGCTGTCTGCATGATATACCAGAGGTAAATCACAGTGTGGGCACAGTGCTTGCCAGCCGCAGTTTTCGCATAAAACCACGCGGGCGGTGCCACGGCGGTTGAGGTATACGAGGCTTTGCTCGCCTTTGCCGAGTGCTGTTCGGACAGCGTCAAGGAGCGGCTTCGACAAGTGCCCGCTGCGGCTAAACTGTGATCGGTCACGCAAATCAACTACCTGGAAGTGAGTTGCTTCATCGTTTGCTTGTTGGGCGAGTTTTTCCATCCGTAAAATCTGTTTGCCGCGTTGCTCTGCCAAAAAATAATCGCTCACCGACGGTGTTGCCGAGCCAATAATCAAACTTGCCTGATGTAATTGTGCGAGTTGCGAAGCTACGGCGCGGGCGTGATAGTAGGGGGCTTGTTCTTGTTTGTAAGATGATTCGTGGGCTTCGTCGATTACGATTAAACCGAGGTTTGAAACAGGGCTGAATAGGGCTGATCTTGGACCAATGACGATAAGCGGTTGGGTGGTTAAGATTTTGAGCCAGATTTTTTGCCGTTGTACCGGTGTTAATTGTGAATGAAGCACGACGACTTGCTCGCCAAAAGTGCCTTGAAAACTTTTTGCCAGTTGGGAGGTGAGGCTGATTTCTGGGGTTAATACGATAGCTGACTTGCTAGCCGCAACGGCTTGGAGTGCTAGTTCGATGTAGACCCTAGTTTTACCACTGCCTGTTTTGCCATGAAGGAGGTAGGTATCAGGTTTTGAAATCTTTTTTACAACAGCTTGCTGTTCGACTGTTAAAGGTGGTAGTTGTATTGCTTGTGCTTTGTTTACAACGGTTTCTGGGCCTAAAACTGTTTCGATTGTTTTGTCTGAAAGGTCTGGTGGTAGCAGTTGATTGGTTGCGGTACCAAGGTTTGTGGCGTAAAAATCTCGTAACCAGCTTGCTAGCTTAATGGTTTGGGCTGGCAGCTGCGGCAGATTATATACTTTTTCGACTGGTTTGGTTGCGAACTTCGGTGCAGAAACTTCTTTTTCGACAAAACCTAGGACAAATTCTTTCTGGAGTGGTACACAAACAATTGTGCCAGTGGCTAGTTTTTTGGCACAGCTATAGGTGAGTGGCTCGCGGCCACGATAGCTTAAGCTCCGTACCCAGACAGTGTAGAATCCCATATCTCTATTATAGAGGGGACTCCTGAAAAACGGCACATTTCGGCCGAAACCTTCCGCTTCGGTCCTCGTCATGCCTGTAGTACACCTGCGCTCTGGTGCTCAGGTTTCAACCAGACTGCACTATTTTGCAGAAGTCCCCTGGCCGTTCTTACGGAGAAAAACGAGGTATGCTATTTGTTATCGAATAATTAAAAATTGTGATGCAAATAGTATTGTAAATGCATCGTTACGCGTTTATACTAGACGTTGTCGCAATAACAATATAAGGGCAATAAGAGGCTAGTGCTTCTACAACTACTAAGGTGTTGGGCAGAGGGAAAAGTACAATGTTGGATATTTTTATCACATCAAGAGTTCGTCGCAAGATCATTGTGATCTATGCAAAGTATCCAGATTTTAAGACCCATGTCCGTGGTCTTGCCAAGCTTATTAAAGAAGACGCGGGTAACATTCAGCGTGAACTAAAGCGCTTGGAAAAAGTTGGCTTCTTGTTCTCTGAAAAACAGGGAAACACGAAGGTGTACTACACTAACAAACAGTTCCCGATCTTCAAGGAGCTGCAGAGCATTGTTCTAAAATCACAACGAACTACCCAGAAAAAAACTACCATTACGAGTTAGCCCTATTTAGGGTGACCAAACTGAACTTTTCGAATTTTTTATGACTCCCTCTGGTTGCCTCTAAAGAGGTTGGATAGAAAATTCGAAAAGTTCAGTTTGGTTTACAGGCCTGTGCCATGCATTGTTTATGTAAGAAAGTGGTTGCAAATCCTTATCTGTTCCGGTAGAATTAACACCTATGATACAAGTAAGTAAAAAAGACGCCAAAGAATCAACCGAGAACTTGTTACGTCGCTTTAACCGCAAAGTGCAGCAATCTGGCGTACTCGCCATCGTAAAGACTGGTCAGTATTTCGAGAAGCCAATGAGTAAGCGTGATCGCCGCTCCAAAGCGATTATTCGCCAAGAACGCAAAGTGATCAAAGTCAAAAAGCTAAAACTAGGCCAGCGCTAGAGTCAAACTATAGTCCTCTAAATCGGTCCGTGGCTTGAGGTTTTGTGGATCTAGATTACTAAAATGCAACTCCTGTGGTAGGATATATTCGTATGTTAGAGCAGAAACTTGAGCAAGATATTAAGACGGCGTTACTAGCTGGTGATAAGCAGCAGGCCACATCTTTGCGCACCCTGAAGAGTGTGCTGTTATATGCCAAGGTGGCCAGTGGCAAGCGCGATGAGCTGATGGCTGATGACGGAGTTATTGCGCTATTTTCTAAGGAAGCCAAGAAGCGCCAAGAGAGTGCTGATCTGTATATTCGGGGTGGTAGTCCTGATCGCGCCGAAGCGGAACTAGTTGAAAAGAAATTGATCGAAGCGTATCTGCCAGCTCAATTGTCTGCCGAAGAACTTGGAAAAATTGTTGATGAAGTTGTTACTGCCACTGGTGCCAACAGTGCCCAGGATATGGGGATGGTTATGGGCCAGGTAAAAGCAAAAGTTGGTGCCACTGCTGACGGTGGTACGATCGCTAAGTTAGTAAAACAAAAGTTAGGAGCGTAAGCTATGATCTTGTTTTTTGGTCCTCCGGGTTCGGGTAAAAGTGTGCAGGGGCAGTTGTTAGTTGAGCGTAATGGCTGGAAATGGCTATCGACTGGCCAATTATTCCGCGAATCGACCGATCCTGAAGTTAAGGCTCGTATGGCAACTGGCGAACTTATTGATAATGAAATGACGGCCAGGGTGCTCGATAATGCCTTGCGCGACATGAAAGACCCTGCGCACATTGTGCTCGACGGCTATCCTCGTAACATTGATCAAGCCGAGTGGCTGATTGAACATTTGCCTAAGCATGGCCGTGAAGTTACGGCTATTGTGTTGTTCGAAACTCCTCAAGAAGAGCTTATTAAGCGTCAGCTTGGTCGTGGCCGCGCGGACGATAATGAAGAGGTTATCAAGCGTCGTCTGCAGATTTACGAAGAACAGACACGTCCACTCATCGATTTTTATAAAACTAAAGGTGTACCGATGGTCGTGATTGATGGCTTGGGCAGTGTTGATGAAGTTCATGATAGGGTGCAAGCCGCTGCTGAAGAAAAGCAGCTGACTTCTTAGGGAGCACATGCAAACACGAGTAAAAACGGCGAGTGAAATTAAAGCAATGCGCGAAAGTGGTCGCATGTTGGCGACAGTGCTGCAGGTGGTCAAGAGTCAAGTTGCGGGTGGTATTACCACCAAACAGTTGGCCGACATTGCTGCACGTGAGCTAAAGGTGCTTGGTGGTACGCCAACCTGTTTGGGTTATCACGGTTTTCCAGAGGTTATCTGTATCTCGGTGAACGAAGAAGTAGTTCATGGTATTCCACGAGCTGACAAATTTATTAAAACTGGTGATATTGTCAGCCTGGATTTTGGTGTGACATATAGGGGTATGATCACCGATGGCGCATTGAGCGTTATTGCTAATGGTACGCTGAACCAAAAACACGCTGACCTGGTGAAATACACCGAGCAATCCCTTCTATCTGGCATTGCTGCAGTGCATGATCAAGTGCGAACTGGCGATATTGGTGCGGCTGTTGAGGTGGTGCTCAAAAAGCAGGGTTATGGCATTGTGCGCGATTTGGTTGGCCACGGTGTTGGCCACGAATTCCATGAAGATCCCAACATCCCTAATTATGGCCGAGCTAACACTGGTCCATGGCTGCAAGCTGGCATGACGATTGCGATTGAGCCGATGGCTACTTTGGGCACGCATCGGGTGTATTTGGCCGATGATGAATGGACGATTTTGACACAGGACCAATCTTGGGCGGCGCACTTTGAACATACGGTGCTTATTACCGAAGATGGGGCTGAGATTTTAACCGGAGTCTAGGCAAAGAGTTATTACTTTGCCTGATCAAATTTGCCATAAGGGAAGCTATAGCGTTATACTAGCTTCAACATGAAACCTAATCACTTTGTAGGTCTTGATATCGGCACTGCCAGTGTGCGCTGTGTTGTGGGAACGATGGACCCCAACGGTGGCAATAAGCCGTCGATTATTGGGCACGGTTCGGCACCAAACTTGGGTATGCGCAAAGGTGTTGTGGTGCATATCAATGATGTTGCCGAAGCGGTAGTGCAGGCAATAACAGAGGCAGAACGCATCAGTGGCTACCATATTTCGCAGGCAACAGTGAACGTGAACGGCTCACATGTGGCTGGCATAAATTCTAAGGGTGTGATTGCAATTAGCACCGCCAACCGCGAGATTTTGCCAGAAGATCGCTATCGAGTCGAAGAGGCTGCAACAGTGGTCCAGTTACCACCAAATCGCGAAATTATCCAATTTTTTGCCAAGAATTACAGTGTTGATGGTCAGCAAAACATCAAAGATCCAGTTGGTATGCACGGTGTTCGGCTTGAGGTAGATGCACATATTGTGACGGCTTCAACGCCAAATCTGCGAAACTTGGACGCTGCGCTAGAGAAGGCAGAATTGCGTCCAACGCACCATACTGTCTCTAGTTTGGCGGCAGCTGAAGCCGTCATGACTCGTCAGCAGAAAGAGGCTGGTACGGTTTTGCTTGATATCGGCGCCGGAACGACAAATCTGATCGTTGTTGAAGACGGTGAGGTCCAGCACGTTGCAGTATTGCCCATCGGTGGTCAGCATATCACCAACGACTTGGCTATCGGTCTGAAGACCGACCTTGATTTGGCCGAACAGGTTAAAGTCCAGCATGCTAGTTTGGCAAAAGTGAGCAAAACAACCGCAAATATCACGGTTGGAAAGCTAGTAACTAGCTTTGATATGGATGAGGTACAGATGATTGTTGAGGCTAGAGTCGAAGAGTTGTTAGAGTACGCCAATAAAGAACTGCAAAAAATTCGTCGAGCTCGCAAGCTACCTGGTGGGGTGATTATCACTGGTGGTACTGCAAAATTGCCTGGTTTGGCTGAGTTCGCCAAAGAAACTTTGCAGTTGCCAGCCCGAGTTGGCAAAATTCAAGAGGTTGGCGGCTTGGTAGACACGGTTGAGGATAGTTCGTTTGCCACCGTGGTTGGCTTGATGTTGCTGGATATGCTGCTTTTGCCGGATTCTCCTGCTGGTGGTGGCCACAGCTCTGGGGCTCAAAAAGCTGCTGGCAATGCTCTGGGTATGGCTCAAGGATTTCTGAAGCGTTTTAAGAAGTAATTTCTTGCTCTCTTTTACTCGTAAGATGGATAAAAAAATTATTATTTCAGAGAGATGTCATTTCTGGTTGAGTACATTCAATAGTTGTGTAGAATACAACATAAATGGACAGGATACATTTGTTGAACTTCTCTCCGCAGCAGTCTATAATAGAAAACATTAATTAGAGCCGGAGAGTAACTATGCCACAAGTCGTTGAACCAGCTATCGAAACATTTGCCCGAATTAAAGTGATTGGTGTTGGTGGTGCCGGGGGTGCGGCTATCAATCGCATGGTTGAAGCTGGCATCGAAAACGTCGAGTTTATTGCACTTAACACCGATGCGCAGGCGTTACATCACTCTAAAGCTCAGAAGAAAATTCATATTGGCAAAGACACGACTCGTGGGCTTGGCGCTGGTGCCGACCCATCTGTTGGCCACAGTGCGGCCGATGAATCCCGCGAAGAAATCCGCGCTGCTGTAAAGGGTGCCGATATGGTGTTTGTGACCATCGGTGCTGGTGGTGGCACTGGTAGCGGTGCTGGCCCGGTTGTGGCCGAAGTCGCCAAAGAAGAGGGTATCTTGGTGGTTGGCTTTGCAACCAAACCCTTTGCCTTTGAGGGCGAAAAGCGTCGTCGCAACGCAGACTTGGCAATTGGCCATCTGCGCGAAGCGGTCGATACGTTAATTGTTATTCCTAACGACCGCCTATTGCAGACAATCGACCGTCAGACACCACTCATGGAAGCCTTCAAGGTTGCTGACGACGTGCTGCGTCAAGGCGTGCAGGGTATTTCTGATCTGATTACGGTTCATGGGTTGATCAACCTCGACTTTGCCGATGTGAAGACAGTGATGAGTAATGCCGGTTCGGCATTGATGGGTATTGGCCGCGCCAGTGGTGAAAACCGCGCGCTTGAAGCCGCTCAGCAGGCAATTGAATCGCCATTACTTGAGGTGTCTATCGATGGTGCTCGCGGTATTCTGTTTAACGTTATCGGTGGCAATGACTTGTCGATGCACGAAATTAACAGTGCTGCCGAAACGATTACGGCTGCTGCTGACCCCGATGCTAACATTATCTTTGGGGCAACCATCAGTCCAGATCTTGAGGACGAAGTTATTATTACGGTTGTTGCTACTGGCTTCGACGCATCCTACTTCTCGCAGCGTCAAGCGACAATTGCTGAGGGTGATAGCCCAATTACTGCACCGGCAGTTGCCACCGATCAGGCCGAACCAAAGACCGATGAAAAAGTTATGTCGGATATTGATATGAGCCTTGATGATCCTGCGGTGAGTGACTTCAAGTCTGATTCGCCGATGCCAAACATCTGGTCGATTAGCGATAGTGACGACGATGTGGATGAAGACGATACTATCACGCCAAGTCACACCGAGCACGAACCGATTGTTTCTGGCAATGTCGAAGAAGAGCTCGAAAAGCCTTCGTTCTTGCGTCGCCTTGCCAAGCGCAACAAAAAAGAAGCTGATGACAAAGAGGCAAAAGTCGATTCAGAGCACAAGCGGTTCTGATTTTCTCTAAAGCTTAACTTACGCAGTGAAAACTCTCCTGCAAACCGAAAAACTTGGGATGGTTGACCGTAATCGTGACTCGTTGTTATAAATGCGCGTGAGAATAATCTTGTTTCACCTCTGTAATTTTTCGACAGAACAGATCAGAATCGTGCGGATTAATACAACAAAAATTACTTGCAAAGCGCTATAGCTAGGGCTAGTATAGAAACACAAAGCGCTATATATAGACAAAAGTATATGTCGCCAGCACTTTCAAATGAACACTAGATTTCTTCGAAATCTACATGAACGGAGGCACTAATGAAATGCAATCAATGCCAGTTCGACGACACTAAAGTTATCGAATCGCGTGATGTTGCCGATGGCCAAGCCATTCGCCGCCGCCGCTGCTGCACCAACTGTGAGTATCGCTTTACGACCTATGAGCGTCTGGAGCGCCCGCAGCTGATTGTCATTAAGAATAATGGTGTACGTGAGCTGTTTAATCGTTCTAAGCTGCTGGCGGGCCTATATAGAGCCTGTGAGAAGACACCGGTTACGAGCTTGCAGCTAGAAACCTTGGTGAACGATATTGAGCAGGAACTATACGCGTGCGGTGACAATGAAGTGGCTTCAGCTAAGCTTGGTGAACTCGTGATGGCACGGCTGAGTCAGCTCAACGAGGTAGCCTATGTGCGCTTTGCAAGTGTCTATCGACGCTTCAAAGACATCGCTGGCTTCGAACGCGAGCTGTCACACATCAAACACGGCAAAACGGCCAAAGTGCCAAGAGTGGTGCAGTAGATGAAGTCGTCAAAGGTAAATGCCTTTGACAGCTCTCTCCGAATTTTAAACCCCTCTGAAGTGGAAGGAAATTAAAGTTCGCAGCGAGCTCAGTCCAAGCGTCTTGCCTGAGAGACAAGACGCCAACGGCGAACTCCAACAAAAACTATCAAAAAATTAATAAAAACGGGCAGGCTGGCACCACCAGTCGCCCATAAGAAGTGAGGGTAAAATACTATGGGACAAACAACAAGTTTGGGGGTCGAGCGACTATTCGTAACACCTGGTAAGAAGGCGTATGACCAACTCAAATGGGCCAAGCGCGATTCAATTATCACCAATCCGGCTACCAACAAAGCGGTGTTTGAGCAGAAAGACGTTGAGTTTCCACAAGGCTGGTCGCTGAACGCTATTAATATTGTGGCCCAAAAGTATTTTACGGGTACCCCTGGTACCGATCAGCGCGAATCCTCACTTCGTCACTTGATCGACCGTGTTGTTGATACGGTGACTCGTCAAGGTCTGCAAGAAGGCTATTTTGAAGGCGGCAACACCGAAGCCGAAGACTTCCGCGAGGAACTAAAGTATATTTTGGCAACCCAACGAGCGGCATTTAACTCGCCGGTGTGGTTTAACATCGGTGCGGCCGAGCGTGCGCAACAGGCGAGCGCCTGCTTTATTTTGGCCGTTGAAGACACGATGGCTTCTATTCTGAACTGGTACAAAGAAGAAGGCATGATCTTTAAAGGTGGTTCGGGTGCAGGGCTCAACCTTAGTTCGATCCGTTCTTCCGCTGAACGCTTGGGCAAAAGTGCCGGCACAGCCTCTGGTCCACTGAGCTTTATGCGTGGCGCGGATTCGTCGGCCGGCGCAATTAAGAGCGGTGGCAAGACACGTCGTGCTGCCAAAATGGTTATTTTGAATGTCGATCACCCTGATGTCGAAGAATTTATCTGGTCTAAGGCAATCGAAGAGCGCAAAGCCCGCGTGCTGAAAGAAAACGGCTTTGATATGAGCTTGGACGGCAAAGACATCTTTAGTGTCCAGTATCAGAATGCTAACAACTCGGTGCGTGTCACTGATGACTTCATGAAAGCCGTCCAAAATGATGATAATTGGGATTTGAAGGCCGTTACCACTGGTGAAACAGTGAAAACTGTCAAAGCTCGCAAGCTATTCCGCCAATTTGCCGAAGCTGCGTGGGAATGTGCTGATCCTGGTATGCAGTTCGACACGGTTATTAATGATTGGCATACCACGCCAAACGCCGGTCGCATTAACGGTTCCAATCCTTGTAGTGAGTATATGCACCTGGATAACTCGGCTTGTAATTTAGCATCACTCAATCTGTTGAAGTTCTTGAACGACGATGGCACGTTTGATATTAAGGCCTTTGTCCACACTACTGAACTGATCTTTACGGCTCAGGAAATCTTGGTTGGTTATAGCGAATATCCAACCGAGAACATTACCAAGAACGCAAAAGCCTACCGTGAACTTGGTATTGGCTATGCGAACCTTGGCGCCCTACTAATGGCGCTTGGCTTGCCCTACGACAGTGACGAAGGCCGTGCCTTGGCTGCAACAATCACGGCGTTATTGACCGGTCAGGCCTACGCTACGAGCGCTAAGCTTGCTCGCCGAGTTGGACCATTTGCTGGCTTCCATAAAGATCGTGCGGGCATGCTGCGGGTACTGCGCAAGCACCGCGAAGCGGTCTCGGCTATCGATGCAAGTTTGGTGAGTGAAGAACTTTTGAGCGCCGCAACCTCCGCTTGGGATGATGCTGTAGAATTTGGTGAGCAGTATGGCGTGCGCAACTCGCAGGCCAGCGTGTTGGCTCCAACTGGTACGATTGGTTTGATGATGGATTGTGACACTACAGGTATTGAGCCAGACCTTGGACTCGTGAAGTTCAAGAAAATGGTTGGCGGTGGCACGATGGTTATTGTCAACCAAACTGTTCCACGTGCCCTGAAGGCACTTGGCTATCAGAAGAAGCAAATCGATGACATTGTGGCTTTCATCGACACCGAAAAGAAGATTGATGGTGCACCGCACCTAAAGCAAGAACACAAAGCGGTCTTTTCGTGCGCCATGGGTGAAAACCCTATTCACTACCTAGGACACGTGAAGATGATGGCGGCCGTGCAGCCATTTATCTCTGGTGCAATCAGCAAAACTGTCAACATGCCAGCAGAAGCTACAGTCGAAGACATCGAACAATTGCACGTTGATGCCTGGAAAATGGGTCTCAAGGCTGTTGCCGTCTATCGCGACAATTCTAAAGTTGGCCAGCCACTGAACCTAACGAAGAAAGATAGCAAAAAGGATGGCGAAGTCAAAGATGCTGCCTCGGCAGTGGCTGCTGTTGAGCCGCAGGTGGTCGAAAAGTTTGTGGTTAAGGGTCCTGCCCGCCGCAAATTACCACGGGTTCGCAATAGTCGTACCTACCATTTTGAACTAGCTGATCTAAAGGGTTACTTTACGGTTGGCCAGTACGATGATGGTACTCCAGGTGAAATGTTCATTAGTGTGAGCAAGCAGGGTTCAACGCTTTCTGGACTGATGGATTCGTTTGCCATTAGTATTAGCCATGGTTTGCAGTATGGTGTGCCACTCAAGAGCTATGTTAAAACGCTTCGTGGTACCAGTTTTGCGCCATCGGGCATTACTGACGACCCAGATATTCGGACTGCTAGCTCGCTAACAGATTACATCATGCGCCGCTTGGCACTCGATTACTTGAGCTTTGATGATCGTCTTGAACTTGGTTTGGCCGATTTAGACGATATGCCAGAAGCCCAAACTAGCTTACTTGAAGTTTCGGCTCCACAAGTTTTGGTTTCAGAGCCAATCAAAGAAGTTGTGAATGATCAAAAGGTTGATCTGCCGCCAACGGTGAGTCAGCCAGTTGCCGCCACTGCAGACAAGGTAAAGGTCAAAGATTCGACTGCACCACTCTGTTACAACTGTGGTAACCAGACGCAACGGGCAGGTAGCTGCTATGTCTGTACTTCCTGCGGTTCAACCACGGGCTGTTCGTAGAAAAACAGCTATTGTGGTTGTGGTGATCTTGGGACGTGTGCTACACTGGCGTTCAGTGAAAAGCATGGTACACAACTTGCGCAAGGATCACTCCTAGATAAAGGGCCGAAAGGCCCTTTTTTCTTGGCAAAAAAATAATTTAAATAATCCATTTTTTTGGGAGGGTGGCATGGAACACTTACTTATTTTTGCGACCATAAACTTGGTGGCTTCTATCCTGAGTGGTGCTTCTGGCGGTGGTGCGTCATTGGTTGGTGTGCCATTGATGATATTGCTTGGATTGCCACCGGCCACCGCTATTGCGACCAGTAAGTTCAGTGGTCTCGGCTTGGCAACAGGCAGTAGTGCGCGCTTCTATCGTGAAAAACTAACCAATCGTCAAACGGTGATTGTATTTGCGCTGCTTGGTGCCGTAGGTGGCGCGGTTGGCAGTACCTTTTTAGTGCGTGTGGGTGTGAAACATCAGGATGTGCTGCAGCATATTACTGGCTGTGCGATTTTGGTGGTTGGTATACCGATGCTCTACATTCGTAATATTGGTATTGAGCAGAAAAAACGCTCGACTCCGGTGCATGCCTTGGGTTATGTATTGGTGTTTTTGCTGGTTGCCCTGCAAGCTGCCTTGAGTTCGGGTATGGGGTCATTGCAAAGTATTGTTATGATGGCTTGCTTTGGAATGACGGCGTTGACTGCTAGTGCAACGCGCCGAGCAATGCAGCTGATTGTCGCCGTTACCAGCCTGACTATATTGCTGTTTGCTGGTATTCCAAGCTGGCAGTTTGGCTTGGTGGCGTTGCCAACGGCGATACTCGGAAGCTTTATTGGCGCTCATATTGCTGTCAAAAAGGGCAATAAGTTTGTGATTAACATTTTTGCGATAACGAGTTTCATCTTGGCGTTGCAGCTTTTGTGGCGCTAGGAGATAGCTAGCGCTGGCCGCTGTGTGTTACACTTAGATTTATGAAAGTGGTGGTGCTTTATCGGCCGGATTCTGAATTTTCTCGCGCTGTTGAGGAGTTTATTCGTGATTATCAGGCGCGGCATGATGGTAGCAGGATGGAAGTGTTAAATTACGATAGCCGTGACGGTAGTTCAACTGCTAGTTTGTACGATATTATGCGGCAGCCAGCAATTTTGGCGCTGCGTGATGATGGCTCGGTGCTCAAGATGTGGGAAGGCGATAATTTGCCGCTGCTCGACGAAGTTGTCTCGTACGTCTACTCTTAATTTTAAGGTGCTCTAGCCTGTGGTCTGTTGTAAGTTTTGTACTTTTACGCTATATTAAGAAGCGAAATGCGTTCTCTGATGACAGAGATGAGTGGCTATCAACCACGAAGCAGCGAGCAGAACGGCCTTGGCCAAGTAGATCTCGACGGACAGCCCGTAATAGCCACAACGAAGCGCCAAACAAGAGGATAATCTCTTTTGGAAGTCAGATGGTACCGCCCCAAATCGTACAAGATTACGGGTTCTGACAGACAAAAGGGATTTTTTATTTGCCATGAAGTTAGTCAATAAGCAACCAGTTATACGCCAGGCAACACTCGACGATGTGCCAGCTATTCGTGCTTTTCACGCCGCATCTTGGCTAAATACTTATCCAAACGATGAGGCCGGCGTAAGCAAGGCTTGGGTTCGTGAGCAATGGCGGGATTGGGACTCGTCAGAGAGGTTGGAAGAAAGCCGTAACTATGTGCGGTCATTTTTGGCCGATCCGGAACAGTTGTACCGAATTGCCAGTGTCGACAAGCGAGTCGTTGCACTGTTACACGCCTCACGACACACTGGAAAGCAAGAGCTCCGTGCGCTTTATATCGATAAGGACTATCAGGGGACTGGGTTGGCTCAGCAATTGTTCGGCCTTGCTGATGCCTTTTGGGATCCGCATCAGCCAGTTGAGTTGGCGGTTGTGGATTATAACAGCCGCGCAAAACGATTTTATGAGAAACAAGGATTTAAGAAGATAGAGGGGTCGGAATATCGGCACGCCGACACGATGCCATCTATACGAATGGTAAGGGAGACAAATAAATGAAAAAATGGGCAGAAATTTCGATTCGTGGCGAGTACCCAAATGAGAGTAAATATGGATATCTTGAGGAGGCAGCATGAAATACAAGGCAGGACAGCGTCGCAAGGCGATCGAATACGAGAAGGATTTGGTGCAGTATTGGAAAGAGTACAAGACGTTTGAAAAGTCGGTAGAAAATCGGCCAAAAGATGACGCCTATGTGTTTTACGATGGGCCACCGTTTATAACAGGGGTGCCACACGTTGGAACATTGCTTTCCAGTGTTATTAAAGATGCCGTACCGCGTTACTGGACCATGAAGGGCAAGCGTGTGGAGCGGGTCTGGGGTTGGGATTGTCACGGTTTACCGGCCGAAAATTTTGTCGAGAAAAAGCTCGGTATCACTGATCGCCATGAAATTGGTACGAAGATTAGCTTAGCCGATTACATCACCACTGCTCGCGAAAGTATGGTGCAAACCAGCGGGCTTTGGGAAGATACGGTTGATCGCGTTGGCCGTTGGGTTGATATGAAGGATGCTTACCGCACCATGGACAGGGACTATATGGAGAGCGTTTGGTGGGCTTTTAAGGAATTGTACGAATCAGGCAAGATTTACGAGGGTGAACGTGTGCTGATGTATGACACCAAGTGGGCCACGCCGCTCAGCAAGGCCGAGGTAACGATGGATGCCGGCGCCTACATTGAAGTCACTGACCCTAGTGTGTATGTGAAATTTAAGCTGCTTGATGCAGTCAAGGCGGTTGGCGACGAAAAAGCAGATCCTAAAAAACCAATCTACCTATTGGCCTGGACAACAACACCCTGGACACTGCCCGGAAACACCGCCATCGCCGTGAACAAGGGCTCCTCGTACAGTGAGGTTGAGGTAAATGGTGAGCTGTTAATCATGGCCAGCGATCGGGTTGGCGCGGTTTTAACAGATGAGAAGCACAATCCGCTTGACTACACGGTAACCCGGATGATCCGCGGCGAAGAGCTGGTGGGACTGTCGTACGAATCATTATTTGAAGATCGGGGCAAAAACGCTCAGAAGGTATGGCATGCCGACTACGTGCGTACCGATATTGAAGATCCGCATGGTTCGGGTATTGTGCATTTGGCGCCTGCATATGGTGAAGAGGACTTCGATTTGGCCAAAGAAAAGGGTATTCCCGTTGTTCATGTGCTGGATGAGTATGGTAGGTATAGCGAAGGTGACTGGCAGGGCAAAGACGTCTGGGAGATTAATAAGACCATTGCCAAGGAGTTACTAGCTCGGGGTGTGGTTTGGAAGATTGACTATATTCGTCACGAATACCCGCACAACCCACGCACGGGTAATCGCCTGATGTATCGGGCTCACCCTAGTTGGTTTATGGATGTTGCTGGTCAGCGGACCCAGATGCTCGAAGAAAACACCGAGCACATCAACTGGTTTCCGGAGCACATTAAGCACGGCCGTTTCGAAAAAACGGTGCAGACCGCGCCAGATTGGAATCTTAGCCGCGACCGCTTCTGGGCGACGGCAATGCCTGTCTGGAAAGGCACCGACAAAGACGGCAAAGAACACATTAAAGTCATTGGCAGTTATGCGGAGCTTAAGGAATTAAGTGGTGTTGAATTAGAGGATTATCACCGGCCGTGGGTTGATGATATTACCTTCACGATTGGTGGTGTTGATTATCACCGAATTGATAAGGTATTAGACTGCTGGTTCGAGAGTGGTAGCATGCCATTTGCTCAGTTCCATTATCCGTTCGAAAACAAAGAGAAGTTCGAGGCCAATTTCCCTGGTGATTTCATCGTTGAGTACGTGGGCCAGGTGCGGGCTTGGTTCTATTATGTCCATGCCGTGAATACTGGACTCTTTGGCCACAATGCCTTCAAAAATGTTATTGTAACCGGCAATGTTGCCGGCAATGATGGCCGTAAAATGAGCAAATCGCTCGGAAACTTTACTGATCCGAATTTACTGATGGACGAATATAGTGCAGATGCACTACGCTTCTTGCTACTGCAAAGTCCGCTTTTGAACGGCGAAGACTTCGCCTTGAAGGACAAAGAAGTCCAAGACGTGCAGAGAAAATTGGCAATGATTTGGAATATGTATGACTTCTTTACAACATATGCTGACGTTGATAAGTGGGGATGGAACGGTACAATCAATGACCCATCGGAGGAGTTACATAATCCACTAGATCAATGGGTGGTGTCACGATTACATCAATTAAGTCAGCATGTTGCTGAACACATGGACGGGTACGACATCCCTAACGCTTTGGCTGAGGTCTTGCCGTTTTTGGACGATGCCAGCAACTGGTATGTCCGCCGATCTCGCCGCCGATTCTGGAAATCATCAAATATCGCCGCAGGCGCTGGGGATGATACCGACAAAAATGCTGCATACAAAACGTTGCACTACGTCTTGCTGCAGCTGAGCATGATCTTGGCGCCGTTTACACCGTTTCTGGCCGAAGAACTGTTTTTGAAACTAACTGGTGGTGAGCTTGGCGAGTCCGTGCATCTGCTTAATTGGCCAAAGGCTGGGCACGTTAATGAACTACTATTGGGTGAAATGGCGGCAGTTCGTCAACTGATTAACGAAGGTTTATCGGCGCGTGCTGAGGCTGGCATCAAAGTTCGCCAGCCACTGGCAAGCGCTACGGTTGTGCTGCCGTTTGATATTCTGGATGCCGACAAAATAGAGCTGCAGAACATCTTGGCAGAGGAGTTAAATGTTAAAAAAGTGATGGGTAAAGAAGGCAAAGAGCCAAGTATCAAGCTTGATATCGAACTGACATCAGCACTCAAGCGTGAAGGCTTGATGCGCGAAGTGGTTCGGAACGTACAGCAGGCTCGCAAGGCGGCCGGACTTAATGTGGATGATCGGATTGCTTTGAGCTTGCAAACGGATGATGATGAGGTTATGAAGGCTATTGCCGAACATAAGACGACTATTCTTGACGAGACACTGGCTACTGAGCTTGCTGGCAAACTGCCTGCCGAGGTTCCGGAACGGTTTAGTACAATCGTGAAAGTTGAGGGCACGGCGCTGACGGTCAGCCTCCGCAAAGTTTCATAAAAATTTCATGACTTTTGATACTCTCTCGAGCTGTCAACATTGACCGTCTGCTGTTGTATTCGCGTGTTATTTGCACTACAATTGGGGTGAAAGGAGAAAAATAATATGCCAACCATCTTGCCCATTTCGGACTTACGTAATTACAATGAGGTACTCAAAAAAGTCTCGGCAGGTAGCCCTGTGTACCTGACAAGAAACGGTCGCGGCACGTACATCATTAACAAGCTAGATGATTTTGATCCAGAGACCATTAAGGAAGATTTGCTGCGCGCTCTAGAGCGCGGCGTAGAATCTATGAAGCACGGAAAATCTGCCACGCTTGAAGAGGTTGCAAAGAAGTACAACGTGTAATTATGATCCTTAAGTTTTCTGAACTCGCGCAGGAGGATTTGGGCGATATTTTTGCGTACATTCACGAAACTTTGGCGAACCCCATTGCTGCACAAGACATTACGGACGGCATACTCCGTGTAGCAGCCCAGTTAAAAGATTTCTCTGAACTTGGGCCAAGTCTGGCCTCTTTGGGCTCGCGCGGCCAAAGTATTCGCTACCTTTTGGCCAGCAATTATCTTATAGCTTATGTTGTGCTACCCTCTCATGTAGAAATCGTGCGCATTCTGTATACACATTCAGATTACAAGAGAATACTGCAAGGTTGATGGACTTTACAGGGACGGTTATATCTGTTAAACTTCTATGTAATTAGCTAGTAATTCTAACGATAAGAACAGGTAAAGATAATGAAAAAAGCAGTAATTCAAACCGGTGGTAAGCAGTATTTGGTAAGCGAAGGCGAAACTTTTGATGTTGAGCTGGTTGAGTCCGAAAAGGGTAAGATCTCTTTTGACGCGCTGCTTGTGATTGACGGCGACAAGGCTGACGTTGGTGCGCCAACAGTTGCTAAGGTGAAGGTTAATGCGGATGTTGTTGCTGAAGATATTCAGGCTGACAAGGTCATGTCTATTCGTTATAAGGCTAAGAAGCGTGTGCATACGGTGCGTGGTCATCGTCAGCATCACACTAAACTCAAAATTACCTCAATCGCTTAGAGTTGTAGGGGGCTTTCACAGGACGGCACATTTCGGCCGAAACTTTCCGTTCCGATGCTCACCGTGCGTTTTGTACGCGTCCGCTTCGGTAACCAGGTTTCAACCAAACTGCACCATTCTGTGAAAGCCCTGGGCTTCGCGTGTTTTATAATTAGCTCTGATGAGTTGTTGCTTTTCTTTGGATTTGGCCAGGCTACTGATGTGCGGGTACATGTCGTTAACAATAGAGTGCCGTTAGCTGTGCGTGGGCTCTTTTGGGGGGTTGCCTTGCGTAGATTGGATTATTATTTACAACGATCTTTGTGATAATGTGAGGAGTGAGGGTCTGTTTCGGGTATTTAACAGGGGTGTTACTGTCACAACACTGGTTTGTGGTAGCGGCGGATACAGCAGGTAGGTTGGTTCAATACGATGCAATATTTACAATGATAATGAGCTAATGGCACTGGTTTTGGTGGTTTATGGGTGTACTGACGGTAATTGTTTGGAAGTTTGGGCTGGATATGGCAAATGGTGGCTTGGCTTGTTTGATTATGACGCTTGCAAGCGGTCTTTATATCGTTGAATCTATAGGCTTGATCTAGGTGGTGCTAACATGGCCAATGGCGGGTGTGCTGGCACTGGTTTTGGTACTGTAAAACTGCTAAAAAGAGCTCTATATTTCGGGAAATTTGGAAAAATGTAAAACCGCTTGTGGATAAGTTTTGAGCTTTTTTGTCTAGTGTTAAGAATTTTACAACTATTTTGCATGGGATGTATCTCTTTTGGATAAGAAGAAACAGGTGTGTACAGCGTTTATGCTTCTAATGTTGCTAATATAACTACGATTTTTATAGGAAAAGGTGCTGTTAGAAAGGCATAAGGGCGAGTATATTTTTTGTTCGAAAACCTCTTGTCGGCCTCTGTTGGCATAAGCGATAATCATTGCAGACAGATGCCACAAACGTATCTGCCTTAATAAAATTTAAAATCAAAAGCTTAATGCCCACACAAACACCTGAAAAGCAGAAACTGTTTGCACGCACCCCTAAGAGGTTACTCTTAGGGGTGTTTGTGGTTATACTGGGGGCGGCCACCAGATTATGGCGCATTGCGGCCCGACTGCTGCGCTCCGATGATGCTCACGTACTCTTTGCGTACGCTGCGTTCCGATGCTCACATTCGGACCACACTGCACCACAGTCTGGTGGCCTTCAATCTGTTTTTGGTGGGCTTTTTGCGCGTACGCGCGTGCGCGCGAGGGGGCAGTTTGTTTTTCGAGGGGTGATGGTGGTTGCGTTGGCCGTCTTGGTGGTTGGGGTTGTGGCTGTGCCGCGGAAGACTGAGGCGGCTACTGCTGATACGGTCAACTTCCAGGCTAAGCTGATGACAGCGGCTGGTGCTATTGCCCCTGATGGTAACTACAACGTCGAATTTAACCTGTACAACACGAGCACTGGCGGTAGCAGCCTCTGGACTGAAGATTACCTGAACAGTAACAGCCAGGCGGTGCGGGTTGTTAACGGCTATTTGACAGTCAATCTTGGCAGCATTACACCGTTTCCAAGCATCAACTGGGACCAAAATCTGTACGTGGGCATGACGGTTCGTGGTACGGCCAACTGTGCGTTTGGCAGCTGTACGCCAGCTGACGGGGAGATGACGCCACGGCTGAAATTAACAGCGGTGCCGTATGCCTTTTCGGCCGGCAATCTTTCGTTTGTGAACCAGGCTACCGGCTTCAAGAGTACGCTGGTGTTCCAGGGTGCAACGTCTCAAGATCAAACGATTACGATTCCTGACGATCCTACCAATGCCACCGATCAGGTTTGTTTGAGGAGCAGAGCCAACTGTACGGGTACTGGTGGTAGCATTTTGGGTTCTGGCGTCCAGAACTTTGTGGCGAAGTTTGACACTGGTGCTGGCAACAGCATTGGCAGCAGTAGTATTTTTGACAATGGCAGCTTTGTGGGCATTAATAACTCGACAACCAACAGTGGTTTGCTGAGCGTGCAAGGTGCAAGCACCAGCCAAAGCAGCATCTTTGTGCAGGCGGCTGCCAGTGCGACGGTGCCAACAGTAGTGATCAATCAAGCTGCCAGCCAGACGGGTAACCTGTTCCAGTTGGTTGATAACAGCGGTAATATCAACGGCGCGTTTAATAGCACGGGTAACCAGTTGAGCTTGGGTAAAGTGACTGCCGGCAGTGGTGCAAGTTTAGGCAAGGTTGTGCTGGGTGATGGTACTATCGACAATATCAGCCTGACGCTAGAAAGTGATGTGCTCACAGGGGCCGCTGGCAATCTAACGGTGACACTGCCAAAACCTACCACTGGCACAGCGGCGGTTGTTTGTTACCAGGGTGACACGGCTTGTGGATTTGCAACTGCTGGAGGTAGTACCTTCATCAAAAACCAGCTTACCCAACAGGTTGCTGCCAACTTTAACATCGACGGGAGCGGCACCGCGGGCACCAGTTTGCTAACGCCGTTACTTGATACGCCATCTGGTACGACAGTGCTAAATGTTGGCACTACCAATGCTACGGGTGGCGTCAACCTAAACCAAAATACCACTGTTGCTAGCGGCAAGACCTTGACGGTAACCAGTGGCGCTACCACCCTAACTGGAGCCAGTAATGGCACGGCTTTGAGCGTTACGGCTACGGGGACAACTGGCATCGCGGCTATCTTACAGGGTGGTGATGTAGGTGTTGGTACGGCAACGCCTGGTGCGGCGCTTGATGTCAGTGGCAGCGCATCGAAGACTGGTACGGGCACCCTTACCACGAGTGGTACTACCACCGTAACTGGTACGGGCACACACTTTACCACCGAGCTGAATGTGGGCGACACTATCACCGCCAGTGGCCAGACGTTAACGGTTGTGGCCATTGCCAGCGACACGAGCCTTACTACCAGTAATGTTTTTAGCCCATCGCTCTCTGGTGCTAGCTTTACGCACTTTCAGTCAACGGAGCGAATTACTTCGGCCGCCACCCAAAACGGCTTAATCCTTCAGGGAAGTAGCAGCAGTTTCTTCATCAACGCGCTCAGTACCACTGGTATCCAAGAATTCCAGGTATTTGGCAGCGGGAACGTTGTCGCTAACGGCTACATCCGTTCCCAAAATGGTAGTTTCCAGAGCTATGGCAATGCCGCTACGTTCCAAAGTGGTGATCTCAACAGTGGCTTTAGCAGTGCCACCGTTACGGTGCGTTCTGGTAATGCTACTGGTGCTGCTAACTCGGGCAACGTTACCGTGTCAAGCGGTACGGCTGCCAATGGTAACACTGGTAATGTGATTATCGACAGCGGTGTAGCTACTGGTGGTACGGCTGGCACGATAACAATTGGCACTACAAACGCTAGCGCCGTTACCATTGGCCGAAGTGCTATTACGACGAGCTTGGCGGGCACGATTGTGCTCAGTAACCCCGTCGCGGCCAGCAACAATGTGGCTGTTTGTTTGAATGCCAGCAATCAGTTGGCTGGTTGTAACAACACCTTTGAGGCTACAAACGGTACTGACTTTATCAAAAACCAGAGTGCGAGCGCTCAGGCAGGTAATTTTTACGTTCAGAACAGCGGCACAACAACCACAAATACGGCAGTGATTGAGCAATCTACCAGCCAAACCGGTGAATTATTGCAGTTCCAAAACAGCAGCGGTGCTCGCTTGGCGGGCTTTACGGCTGCTGGGCACTTGGGACTGAATGCGGCTGCAACAACAGCCGAATTATCGATTATAGCCGATGCGACCACAACAATTGGTAATATCGTTCGTGGACAGACTGGCCAGACTGCTGATTTGGTTCAGCTACAGGGTAGTAATGGTCTTGTTTTGTCTGGGTTTAATGGTACGGGTGGTATTTACACCAACGGTCAGGCTAACACACTTTCGGGGCTTACGTTCCCAACAGGTATTGTGCTCGGCAATGTTGGTACGGGTGGTGCCACTAATTACTACTACCGAGTAAGCAGCGTGAACACTCAGGGTGAGACCATAGCTTCGGCAGAGCAAACCGAAACTGGTAACGCTACGCTGAATAGTACAAACTACAACACAGTTACCTTTAACGGCGCACCTGGCGCAACGAGCTACAACATCTACCGAAGTACTGTTAGTGGCAGCGAGCTCAAAATTGGCAGTGTTACCGGCGGCAGTGCCACAACCTACGTTTATAACGATCAGACTAGTGCTGTGGGGGGCGGGGCGCTGCCAACGGGGGCGGCTCTTGGTTCAATCCTGACCTTAAATGCTAATCAGGCACCATCTGGTAACATATTATTCAAGGTACTTCAGACCACCGGTGCTACGGGCTTATCAATTGCCAATGCTGGCCAATTATTCGGCAACGCCGGTATTAACGCTGCCAACAGCGGCGCTGGGGCTGGTATCTCGGCCTTATCGGTTACGAACAGCTTAACTTCTACCGTTGCCGCCAACATCCAAGGCGCTAGCGGCCAAACGGCCGACTTATTGCAGTACCGCAATACCAATGGTGCTGTTCTCTCTGGCATCAACGCCAACGGTGGCTTCTACACGAATGGCACCAATAGCACCTTCGCTGGCCTTGCCACCCCCGTCATCACCAGCCCCAGCACCACCGGTACTAACTTCTACTACGTCGTAACGGCCACCAATGCCGCCGGTGAAACCATCCCCAGCAATGTACTGGCCATGAATGCCAACACCAGCGTCATAAACTGGACCCAAGTGCCTGGTGCCACGGGCTACAACATCTACCGTAATACCACCAACAGCTTTACGGGTGGTAGCTTACTCCTGGTCACTATTACCAACGGTACCACTGTTACCTACACTGACAGTGGTTCGGCTACTATAGCTGGATTGCCTCCAACAAGTGTGACAGGAACGGGGCTAACATTACAGGGGTGGAGCGGCCAGAGTACTAATGTGCTGACTGCCCTCAGCTCTACGGGTAATCCTATCTTTGGTGTCAACGCTTCGGGCAACGGGCTGGTGTTTATTAGTACGACTAGTTCTTACGGTGGACGTTTAAGTGTTGGTACCCAAGGTACTGGTACTGTCGGCGTAGCTATCCGTGGCGTCTCCGGCCAGACTGCTGACCTCTTCCAGCTGCAAGATAGCAACGGTATCGTCCAAAGCAAGTTCAATTCTTCCGGTCAACTGACGCTTGGTGTCCCTGCGACAAGTGGCACTGTTTACCAGGGAAGTCTGACCTTTGCGGATGGTACCACTGACGGCTTTGGCGCTACCCTGAATACTACCACGCTGACCGCCAACCAGACTATTTCACTACCTAACGAATCGGGTACAATTTGTATTCAAACCAGTGTCAATTGTGGCTTTGCAGCTGCCAGTGGCTCGGCTAACTATATTCAGAATAGCACTACCACCCAAACAGCTAACTTCAACGTCCAAAGTGCCAGCGCTAGCAGTGTTGCTGCTGTTATCCAGGGTGCGGCCAGCCAGACGGCTGATCTTCTTCAGGTTAGGAACTCAACGCCGTTGACGGTGCTCGATGTTAATGCTGCCGGTGACGTCTACGCCACTCAACGGTTGAGCGTGGCGAGCACCGACTTAGCGGCTGCCATCAACGCTAAGCTAGCTGTAGCACCAGGGGCGGCTACCACGACAGGTGTTGTAATTCAAGGTTTCACGGCCCAGACGGCTAACCTGTTGCAATTGCAAGATAGTAACGCTAACACGCTCGTAAAAGTTGATGCCAACGGTAACCTGAACACCCAGGGTACTACGGTTACTCTTGGTGCGTTGCTTGTTCCTACGGGCGTCAGTGCTGTCTTGGCTAGTGGCGGTAGCCTAGCCGTGGGCACTACTTACTATTACGAAGTATCGGCGGTTAACAGTGGCGGCGAAACCACCGCTAACAGTGCTGTCTCGGTTACACCAACTTCTGGTAACCAGACAGTTAACTTAACGTGGACGGCTTCGCCGGGCGCTACCAGTTACAAGATTTTCCGCGATACCAGTACGGCCTTCTCGGGCAGCACATTATTAATTGGTACTACCACCGGTGCAGCCAGCTTTAGCGATACAGGCTTGACGGCTGCTACTGGTACGCCCCAGACTTCTAGCACAGTAGGGAGTGGCTTAATCGTTCGCAGTACCACCAACGCCGCGAGCTTTACTGTTGACCGGTTTGGCTTGGCTACAGCGGCGAATAGTCTAAGGGTAAGCGGTGGAGCTGCTGTCTGTAGCGGTGGTGTCCAGGCGTTGTGTGTCACTGCCGGTAACTCTGGGTCTGTCGCTACTATCATTCGCGGCGCTGCCAGCCAATCGGCGGATCTTCTTCAGCTGCAAGACGTCAACGGTGCCTTCCTTTCTGGTGTCGACGCCAACGGAGATCCCTACACCAACGGTGTCTCTAACACCTTTAACGGCCTAGCCCGGCCGGTTATCACCAGTCCGAGTACCACTGGTACCAATTTCTACTACGTCGCTACCGCTACTAACGCGGCCGGTGAAACGATCGCCAGCAACACCTTGGCTATGAACGCTAATACGAGTGTTATTAACTGGACCCAGGTACCTGGTGCTACCGGGTATAAGATCTATCGTAATACCACAAACGGCTTTACGAGTGGCAGCCTACTCCTTAAGACGATTACCAATGGCACCACGGTAACCTACACGGACACTGGTTCGGCCACGATAGCTGGCTTGCCACCTACCGCTGTGACCGGAACTGGTTTGACAATCCAGGGGTGGAGTGGGCAGACCGGTGCTCTGCAATCGTTCTATAGTCCGACCGCCGCCACTTATACGAACTTCAATAGCAATGGTTTCTTGCAAGTTGGGGTATTGAGCAGTACAGCCCTCGTGGGTGGTGAGATTGGCGTGAGGTCAACAACTGGTGGTCGTGACTTGGTACTGGCAGCCAACGCCAGCCAGATCTCTAACATTGCTGAAATCCAAAACGCGTCTGGTGATGTTTTATCCAAATTTACTGCCACTGGTCAACTGGTACTAGGCACTATTGGTGCTGTTGCTGGGGCTGCCATTCAGGGTAGCGTTGGCTTCGGTGACGGCACTACTGATGGTTTCGCTGCCACCCTCAACACCAGCACGCTAACCGCCAACCAGACCATCTCATTGCCTAATGCTTCGGGTACTATCTGTCTCCAATCCAGCGCAGCTTGTGGCTTTGCCGCTACCACCGGCGGCACTGGTTACATTCAGAACGGTACTACCACCCAGACGGCCAACTTTAACATTCAGAGCGCCAGCGCCAGCGGCGTTGCCGCTACTATCCAAGGTGCGGCTGGCCAAACTGCCAACTTGTTGCAACTACAAGATAGCAATGGCAACATTCTTTCGGGTATTAATGCAGGCGGTGCCTTGTTCACAAACGGCACGGCCAACGTATTAAACGGGTTAGTCTATCCGTCGGGCGTGACGCTTGCAACGGTGGGTACGGCTGGCTCGACTACTTATTACTACCGTGTTTCGTCGGTGGGTGCTCAGGGTGAGACGATCGCCTCGACTGAAACGAGTATTGCTACCGGCAACACCACGTTAAGCGGTACCAACTACAATACGGTGACCTTTAATAGTGCTTCCGGCGCCAGTAGTTACAATATTTATCGCAGCACCGTTAGTGGGAACGAGCTCAAAATTGGCTCGGTTACTTCAACGAATGCCGCAACATATACATACAACGACCAGACGAGTGCTGCTGGAAGCGGAGCGTTGCCGACGGGTTCCGTAAACTCGGTGCTCACTATTAACGGTGGCAGTGGTGCTCCATCTGCAGGTACGCTTGTAGTCAATAACGCCAGTGGTAACCCGCTAGTTCAGGTAGGTATTAACGGTGGCAGTACAACCTACATCAAGGGCAGTCTGAGCTTGGCAAACACTTATAATACCGGTAGCCCCGCTCTTCAGCTTGTGAACTCCGGTGCCAGCACGGTTGCTGCTTATATCCAGGGTGCCTCCAGTCAGACCGCTGATTTACTGCAATATAAGAACTCCAACAGTGTTGGCGTTGTACTTTCTGGCGTTAACGCCAATGGTGGTCTCTACACTAACGGTGTCAGCAGCAGCTTTAACGCGTTGGCCGTACCAACGCTTTCGCTCGCCAGTGGTGGTGGTACGGCGTACTACTACGAGATTACGGCTGTCAACGCCGCCGGTCAGACGATTGCCTCCAATGAAGTGAGCACCAATGGTACTTCGGGGGTCATTAGTTGGCCTGTCTCACCGGGTGCAACGAGCTACCAAGTCTATCGTGGTACTGCAGCCGGTGCCGAAAATGTCTATACCTCGACGCTTGCGGTGAGCATACCGTGCCCGGCGGGCGCAACGACCTGTAACTGGGGGGTTGATGCGTCTGGTGGGTTCTTTACGGCTAGTGGTACGCCGCCGACTAATACTGCTGGAAGTGGCCTAAAGATCCAGGGGTGGAGCGGCCAAACCGGCAATCTGCTCCAATTCAAAGATGGCTCAGCTAACATCCTAGGTGGCTTTAACGCTGCCGGCAATCTCTACTATGGTAACTCTGGCTTTACCACAACCTTAAACACCACTACCCTCACTGCCAATCAAACTATTGCCTTACCAAATGCTTCTGGTACCGTTTGTCTTCAGGCTTCTAGTTCTTGTGGCTTTGAGGCTACGAATGGCACTGATTTCATCCAGAACCAGAGTGCCAGTGCTCAAACGGCTAACCTTAATATCCAAAGCGCCAGTGGCACATCAGTGGCTGCGGTTATTCAAGGAGCTGCTGGCGGCTCGGCTGATGTGTTGCAGATTTATAACTTAAGTGGCACGAAGTCGGTGAACGTTTCATCGGCTGGCCGCGCCTTCTTTAGCAATGGCCTGAACGTTGGCACCTCTGTTGCTGGTTCGGGTTCAGGCTATGGCGCATTGCTATCGGGTAATACTGGCGGCTCAGGCAGTGCGGTTATAGTTGGTGTTCGTGGCATAGCCGGTCAAACTGGTGATCTTATCCAGAACCAAGATGCCAATGGTAATGTGCTTTCTGGCTTCAATGCCAATGGTGGCATCTACGCCAACGGTGCGGCTAACACTCTCTTTGGGCTAAGTTCGCCAGCCACGGTTAGCTTGAGTACCTCAGGTACCGCCGGTTCTACAACATACGCTTACCGCGTGTCGGCACTCAACAGCCAGGGAGAGACCATTCCTGCTACAGAAGTTTCTATTGCCACCGGTAACGCTACTTTGAGCGGTAGTAACTTTGTGACCGTGACATGGTCGCCCGTAGCTGGTGCCACAAGCTACAAGGTGTATGGGCGTACTGCTAGCGGTGAGCTCTTTATGGCCACTCTTACCGGTGATGGCCGTGCCGGCAACTACACCTTTAACGACACCGGTACTATTACTCCGAGTGGCGCGCTTCCTACGGGATCGGTCTTTGGCGCAACGCTTACGGTTGGAGGGTCAAACGGTGCCTCGGCCACTGTCTTTAACGTTCAGAGCGGTGGTGGCAACACCCTCTTTAGTGTCGGACTAGGTAATCAGACAACCATTGGCGGTGGCCTTGTTCTTAAGAACGCTAATAACACAGCCTTCTCTGCGTTGCAATTACAGAATCAGCTGGGAACCACCGTTGCGGCCTATATTCAGGGTGCTGCCAGCCAATCGGCCGACCTCTTGCAGTACACAGATGCACACGGTGCCGTCCTCTCTGGCGTTACCAGCAATGGTGGCTTCTACACCAACGGTGTCTCATCCTCTTTCAACGCCCTGGCCGTTCCAGCCTTCACCACTACGTCCACTGGTACCAGCTACTACTACGAGATCACGGCTACCAATGCTGCCGGTGAAACAGTTGGTAGTACTTCTCTTGGCATGGCCAACAACACGAGTGCGCTAACTTGGAACCAAGTACCTGGTGCCACGGGCTATAAGATCTACCGCAATACAAGCAACAGCTTTACGAGCGGTTCACTGCTTCGCACTACCTTGACCAGTGGTAGCACAGTTTCCTTTACTGATACGGGTGCTATTACGAGCGCTGGCTTGCCACCAACCAGCGTGACAGGGACAGGGTTAACCCTGCAAAGCTGGTCGGGCCAAACGGGTGATATTTTATCGGCCAACGCTCAGAGCGGTGCTCGGATATTAACGGTGGGTAACGGCTCGTACGTGAGGGGTTTTGTCTCTGTTGGAACAAGTGCTAACCTCAGCGCTCGTTTTAATGTCAGTACGGCCGGCTCGGCAACGGTTGGTGAGATCATCCAGGGTATTGCAGGCCAAACTGGTGACCTCCTAGAATTGCAGAACTCTTCGAGCAACGTCCTCTCCAGCTTCAGCGCTTCTGGCCAGCTCACCCTTGGCAACAATACCGTCTCGGGTACCACTCAAGGTAGCATCAACTTTGCTGATGGCGCGGCCGATGGTTTTGCTGCCACCATCAGCACCACTACGCTCACCGCTAACCAGACTATATCATTACCAAATGAATCTGGTACGATTTGTCTGCAAACCAGCGTTAACTGTGGCTTTGCTGCTGCCAGTGGCTCGGCTAATTATATTCAGAACCAGAGCGCCGGTAACCAGACGGCTAATTTTAATATTGTCAGTGCGAGCAGCACAACGGTGGCGGCTGTTATTCAAGCGGCAACCGGTAGTAGTGTGGATGTATTGGATATCCGAAACGCCGCCGGTTTTAACAACGCCGTTTTTACTGGCGGTCAATTCAACGTTGCAAGAATTTCGGTTGGCAACGGTGGTAACGGTAGTAACATCTCCAGCATCGGCTCTACTGCCAGACTAGAAGTTCTGTCGAATGGAAGCGGTACGGCCGGTGGTGGCATCGTCGTGCGCAATACGGGTGGGGGTACTGCGGATTTGTATCAAAACCAGGACAATAACGTTAACCTTCTCTCTGGCTTCAACGCCAGCGGTGCCCTCTATACCAATGGCACTACCAACACCATAAACGGCTTAATATTCCCCGCAACTGTAACGCTCGGCACCGTCGGTACAGCTGGCTCGACCACCTATTATTACCGCGTCAGCTCGGTTAATGCCGCAGGCGAAACGAAAGCTGGCACAGAAGTCAGCATCGCAACCGGTAATGCAACGCTCAGCGGCACCAACTACGACACCGTTACGTTCAGTAGTGTGCCTGGTGCTGCCAGCTACAATATTTACCGCAGTACCGTCAGCGGTAGTGAACTAAAAATTGGTTCAGTTACCAGCACTGGCAGCACCGGCAACTACGTCTACAACGACCAAACCAGTGCGGCCGGCAGTGGTGCCTTACCAGCTGGCACTGTCGCGACACCGTTGCTGGCGATAGGTGGAAATGGTAGCGCCAACTCTAACCCAAGCCAGCTGCTACTATCTGTTGCGGGGGTCGGTGGCAACGTAACATATGTAGATTCCAATGGTTTCTTGGGTTCCAAATCCATTAGCTTACTGAACTCCGTTGGCAACACCCAGAGCTTGCTTAAAGTAACGAACAATGCGCCTACTGTGGTGGCGGCATATCTGCAGGGTGCCTCTACCCAAAGTGCTGATTTGTTACAGAACAAGGACGCCAACGGTGCGGTGTTGTCGGGCATCACCAATAACGGTGGCCTCTATACGAGCGGTGTCTCAAATACTTTTGGTAACCTCGCCACCCCTGTTATCACCAGCCCAAGCACAACGGGTACTAACTTCTATTACATTGTAACGGCAACCAATGCCGCAGGTGAGACTATCGCCAGCAACGTGCTGGCCCTCAACACTAACACCAGCATTATTAACTGGACACAGGTACCTGGTGCGACGGGCTATAAGATTTACCGGAACACAACTAGTACCTTTGGCTCTGGCTTATTGCTTTTGGCTACCATTACTAATGGCACGACGGTCACTTATACGGATACCGGCTCAGCTGCTACTGCTGGCTTGCCGCCAACAGCACCAACGGGGACAGGCATAACTATTCAAGGCTGGGCAGGGCAGACGTCTGCGCTAGAGAGTCTTACGAGTTCGGCGGGATCAGGCATTGCGCTACAGACCCAAGTAGCTGGTGATACGGCTCCTCGGCTTAGCATTAGTGCCAACGGCCAGCTTAACTTTGGCAGCGGATCAGGTAGCTCGGATGTGCAGATCAGTCGAACGGGTTCGAGTACTCTCACCGTCTGGGGACACTTATCGGTTGGTGCCCAGAATGCTGCAGGTACCCAACTATACGTCGCACCAAGTGCGGCAGGGGGTATAGGCCAAATCATAAGAGGCCAGTCTGGCCAAACCGCTGACCTCTTCCAGCTTCAAAACTCCAGCGGTGACGTCTTGGCTAAACACACCGCAAACGGTCAACTAGTGCTCGGTACTATTGGCGCCGTAACCGGCAGCTCGGTTGCTGGTAGTATTGGCTTTGGCGACGGCACTACGGATGGCTTTGTTACTAGTATTACCTCTGCTGTTCAGAGCAACAACGTAACCTTAACCATTCCAGCCGATGCTAACTCCACCGACACCCTTTGTCTCGCAACGCTCAATAACTGTTTGGCAGTTGGCACTCCTGGCGGTGACTTAACTGGTAGCTACCCAGCTCCAACCATCGCTAAGCTCCAGGGCAAGACACTAACCATCTCTACGACGCCTTCTACTGGCTCTGTTTTGCAGTACAATGGCTCGGCCTTTGTTGATGGCTTCATTACCAACACGAATTTGCAGGCAGGTACCTTTGGCAACATCACCGGTACTGGCGCCTTGGCTGCTGGTTCTATCACTTCTGGCTTCGGTACTATATCTACTGGTAACAACATCACCACGACTGCAACTGTCCAAGGTAACGTTGTCAACGCCACTGGTGCTGGTGAGGCACTTGAACTCGGCGGCGCTAACATTAATACTGCTGGCACACTGAGCAATGTTGCTTACTTAAACCAGGCTAATACCTTCAGCGCAGCTGGTAACATCTTTAGCGGCGCTGGTACTGCACTGACGGTGAACAACAACGCCACCATCTCTGGTACTGGTACCATCGGTGCTTTGAATGTCACCAATGGCGCAACGGTTGGTAATGGGCTAACTGTAACTGCCGGTGCTAGCAGCTTTGGCGGTAACGTGAGCATCGCTGGTACTAATACGCTCACCGTCAACACTGGTGCTACCACGCTTGGTGGCCAGCTTAATGCCAACGGTGGCATTGTCACCAACAACGCTAACGTCAATGCTGGGACGGGCACTATTACCTCTGGTAATATCAACGGCCAGGCTATTAGCAGCGCTGCAAACTTCACTGGCACCGTGACCATCCAGGGCAGTGGTGGTCTAACCCTCGGTATTGCCGGCCCAACAGGCACGACAGGGCAGCTGACCTTTGCAAATGCAGCCAATACAAACACGGTTTCATTGGCAACTGCTGCACAGGGTAATGCCGTAGTCCTGTCGATTCCTACCGACACCAACACTACTGATACTGTTTGTCTTCAGACTCTTAACAACTGTGCTCCCATCAACGGCATTAGCGGCACGGGTACTACTAACTATGTTGCTCGCTTCACGGCTTCAAACACCATTGGCAACGGTATTTTGTACGACGATGGCACCTTTGCTGGCGTAAACGCCACTACGCAGATCAGTAACGGTACGCTGAGCGTGCTTGCAGCTGCCAGCAAAGTCGGCTTGTCGGTACAAGGTTCTGGCGGGGATATTGCGGACTTTGTTGCCAATGGCGGTGGTACGCCAGTAGCTAGCATCGATGCGAACGGTTCATTAACTGTAACTGGCGGTAACTTTACAAAGACGTCGGTGGCCAACGCCAGTGCCGTATCTATTGCACAAAACAATGCAGCCACCTCTGGTACCGTTGCCAATAACGGCCTAAACATTGCACTCACGGGCGCTGCCACTAGTGGAGCTAACACAAATAGCGGCATTAACTTTAGTGATGTAACCGTAAATAGTGGCAACAGCTTTGTCGGCCTGAACTTTAGCGCTAGCAACAATTACGCCAGCATCCTTTCTGTTGGTGCTAACAACATAATCTCTGGTGCCGGTTTGCTCCAGAATAATGCAATTGATTCGACACTTACCTATAGCAACCTACAAAAGGTTGGCGCTTTGAACGCCGGTTCGATTACGGCCTTTGGCACAATTGCTACTGGCAACACCATTAGTGGTACTGTTCTGACTGGTACGACTGCAGTTGCTACACCAGCTATCCGCCCCACAGCTGATTCTACCGCCGCCATTGAGATTCAGAATGCTGCTGGTACTACTAATATCTTCAGTGTTGATACTACAAACAACCGGGTTGGCATCAACAATGTAGCCCCGGGCTATTCACTGGATGTAACTGGTGATATAAATACAACAGCTAACCTCCGTACCAGTGGTACAATCCGCTTAGATAACAGTGGTAATTTGAGCAACATAGGCAGTATTACCAGCGCCGGAACTGCACAAATAAATGTGTCTGGTACGGCTGCAACCAGCATTGGCAACACTACTGGCACCTTGGCGCTGCAGGGGAATGCAAGCTCAACCATCGGCGCTTCCAACGGTACCTTTGCAACTACTATCGACTTTGCAAACCCAACTGCGAACGTTACCTTGCACGTACCGACTTTGGCAGCCGGCTCATACACGATCTGTACCGATAGTGGTAACTGTAATGGCGCTGGTTCAACCTTGCAGACTGGCTACAACAACAGCGCTGGTGGTAGCACTCCAGAAATTACACTTGATGCTGCTCACACCTCTGTTGATATCCAGGCTTACAGTGGCCAGACCGATGATTTGCTAGATCTGCGCGCCTACACTGCCACTGGCCTTGGTGCCATCCAGTTTGGTGTCAGCCCAGCGGGGGTCGCGACTGTTGCGGGCGGCTTAACAGTTCAGGCAGGTGGTGTAAATGTTACCGGCACAAGCAGCTTTACGGGTAATGTTGGCGTTACGGGCAGCAGCACACTAACTGGTGCCACTACCATCACGGGTGCAACAAACATCAACAACAGTGGTAGTGCTACCACGACCATCGGCAACGCCAGCGCAGGGGCAATTGGCTTACAGAGTGCTGGCGCTATCAACACGACTGCCGGCGCCGACAGCACCATCAGTACTAGTGCTAGCCACACGCTGGCAATCATTTCTAAGGACTTTAACGTCACTGCTGCTGGTGGACTGAGCTTGGGCAGCACCAGCAACACTGGTATCATCAGCGTTAGCAATAACAGCGCCACTACGACCTTGAATGTTGCTACTTCGGCCACCCCAACGACAGCAGTTATCGTGGGCACCGACACCACTAATACGTCAACCGATAAGCTCCTAAGCCTACAATCTGGTTCTACCCCAACCGCTAAATTCACCGTTGATGCTGCCGGCAACGTGGTTGCCCTGGGCGGTGCTACCGCTGGCACAACTGGTCAATTCCAGGTTAATGGCAGCAATGGCAATGTTTCTACAACTGGTACGCTAACTTACGCCGACAGTGGTGCAGCCGCCACGGCCACTGTTTGTAAAGACGGTTCTGGACTTCTGACTGCTTGTAGTACCACTGGCACCGGTGCAACCTTTGTCCAAGGTGGTAACTTGTTTGGTGCTGCGGCCGAACTAGGCACTAACGATGCAAATGCCCTGAACTTCCGTACCAACAACACGGATCGTTTGACGCTTAATGCTACCGGTAGCAACTTTACCTTCTTGCAAGCGGCTACCATTAACACTAACGGTGCTTTAGCCTTGGGTATTGACACCGGTGGTGCAGCAGCCTTAAACATCGGTAACGCCAATACCAACGCTCTAACCATCGGCAACACTAGTGCCAGCTTCACCGCCGAAGCCAACGCCACCGTTAATTTGTTCAACGGCGCTACTGCTCACACTGTCCAACTTGCCACCGGTGCTGCTACTCAGACAGTTACGATTGGCTCAACCAATAGCTCGAGCAGCCTGGCCTTGCAGGGTGGAGCATACAGCGTCAACGTTGGTAACACCGGTGTTGGTATCAAGGCCACTGCGCCAACCACGGGCAGTGTTGATTTGTTCTTTGGCGCTGGTAGCAACCGCTTAGTTAACATTAACCAAGAAGCTGCCGCAACTACTGGTGACAACCTGACAATTCAAGCTGGCAAGAGTGGTTCTGGCGCTGTCAATGGCGGTAACCTTATCTTGCAGGCTGGTGCCACCGGCGGTTCTGGCGTAACTGGTTCGGTTATCGTCCGGGCAAACGGTAGCGACACCACTGGTGTTTTCCAGATTCAAGATTCTAGCAGTAGCCCAATCTTGACGGTCGATAGCAGCACGCGTAACATCAACTACACGCCTAATAACACCGGTACGCTGGGCATTACATCGGATCTGACGAACGGTGCTCGCAGTACCTACGCGCTTAACATTACCCAGGCCAACAACGCTACCAACAATAACTCGGTTGGCTTGTTGCAACTTTCGAACGCCGACACGGCTTCAACGGCAGCTTTGGAGAGCATCACTCAAGTTGGCGGTGGCACTGGCCTGAGCATTGCCACCGGTATTACTACTGGTACGGGCATTAGCATTTCTAGCTCATTTAGCAGCGGCAAAGGCATTAACCTTACCAACGCCAGCGCCATTACCAGCGGTAACGGTATTGTGCTGAACGGCTCAAATAGCAGTGGTTTGACTGGATTTACGGGTAGCCAGATTCTGGTGAACCCAACCCGCACCAACACGGCTACTTCGGGTACGGTGACCGATTCTGGTAACTTCCTGAACTTAACACGCAGCAACACCCAAAACGGTGCTGGCGGTACCTATGCCATTACCGGCGCATTGGCCAACTTGCAGAGTACCTGCGCACAAACTGCCGGCACTTGCACCGATAGTGCCAACATCATCAACCTCAACCAGCAGTATGCCAGCGCCAGCGGTGCAGTATTGAACGCCAGCAACAGTGGTACTGGTTCGGTCATCAATCTGACCCAGTCTGGCGCACTCGGTGCCGGCAACGCCGTCATTAACGTGAACGACACCAACAGCACCAGCGACAAACTATTGAACTTGCAAAAGAGTGCCAGCTCTGTCTTTACCGTTAATGCCTTGGGTGTTACCACGCTGGCTGGTGGCCAGACTGCCGACATTACTACCTCTGGTGCAACCACCCTCAAGCTCGATACTGGCGCTGGCGCAGCAATTACGCTTGGCGGCACCAATGCTACGCAAATTAACATTGGTCACGGTACGATTGCTACCGCCATCACCGGCAACGTTGGCATTACCAACACGAACGCTACAACTACTTTGAACGTTAGCTCAAACACCACCCCAACAACCGCATTAATTGTCGGCACCGACACCACTAATACGTCAACCGATAAGCTCCTAAGCCTACAATCTGGTTCTACCCCAACCGCTAAATTCACCGTTGATGCTGCCGGCAACGTGGTTGCCCTGGGCAGTGCTACCATCAGCGGTACCGCCCAAGCACAAAACTTTGATGCTGTCGCAGCTGGTACTTTGGGCTTGGGTAACCTTGGTGGTACTACCGGTACGGCCACCAACATCTTGCTTGGCAACAATGCCGCCACCACCAAGATCCAGAGCACCAGCACTACTATCCAGGCCAGCGCTGGCACGGCAGTGCAGTCGACCACCGATAACTCGACTGCCTTTACCGTGCAAAACTCAGCTGGTGCCAGCCTGATCAGCATTGATAGCACCAACACCGCCGGTGGTTTGAATATCGCAACCAACGGTGGCGCAGAGACTGGTACCACAAGCTGGTCGGCCCTTGGTTCGGCAACAGTTACCCAAGACACCACAGGTGGAGAATATGCCAGCGGTACTGCGGGTATTAAAGCAGCAACAACTGGTACGAACCAAGGTGCAAGGTACAACCTAACGCTCACTAGCGGCTCAACATACAATGTTAGCTTCTCTGTTAAATCTAGCAGTGGCAGTCCAACTCTTTCGGTCTTCTACAGCACCGATGGCGCCACTTCGGCAGCAGCTTGTGCGGCTGGTTCGTACGACAGTGCTAGTATCGCCAGCAAATTTGTTAAATATACTTGTAAGTTCACTGCTACTTCGAGCGCCAGCGCTTACGTGATTATTGCTCAAACAGATAGCACAACTCGCAGCTTGTTCATCGATAACCTCAGTGTTGTAGCGCAGGGAACCACCACGCAAAACACCGGTGTTGTGAAGGTTGGCGGTGCAGCGAGCCAAGGACTAACGCTCTTCCAGCTCGACGCGGCTGCTGGCACACCGTTCACCGGTGCAAACGCATCGCTTGCTGGCGCTATGTACTTCGATACCACCCAGGGCAAGATGCAATGTTACGACGGCACTGTCTGGGGTGCTTGTGGTGCCGCACCAAACAGTAATATCACCCTGACACCCGAATACGCCGGTGCGGTACTAAACGGTACGGGCATTGGTACGCTCACATCCGACTTCTGCGCCAATCAAGCCTCTGTCTTGGTAGTGCCTGCAACAGGGAACATCTGTAACTCTGGCGACGCACGTAACTTCTACAAGTGGACATCTGTCCAGCCAAGCAGCCAAGGTTATAGCGTCTACGTTACCTACAAATTGCCATCAACCTTCAAGCAGTTTGTCCTAGGCAGCACCTCGTTGACCGGTCGTGTCGACAACACCACGAACGCCAGTGTCGGCTACTCTATCTTTAAGAGTACTGGTGGCGCCGTATCTGCCTGTGGATCGGCCATTGCCGTCACCAGCACTACCAATACCTGGCAAACCGTTTCGCCAACCTCACCAAATGATCTTTCGACCTGCGGCTTCACTGCCAATAACTACGTCATCTTTAAGATTGATGTAACTGCCAGCAACAGCGCTAGCGCCTTCATCGAAAACCTTAACTTTAACTACACTAACCAATAGGAAAAGGAAGCAAAAAATGAAAACCATCCATTACCAACCAACCCGCGAACCACCACCAAAGGCAGTTCCGAACTGGCAAAATCAAACAAACACACAACAAACAAGCGAGACAACCACTATGAAAAAAGATCGAAAAAAACAAGAAGACCGATTACTAAAAAGACTATCACTGCGTGATCGTCGCCAGCAGGTACGCTTCCGCGAGCAAATCGCCAGCGACCCACTTTTCTTAGTGGTGTAGTTGACTGATTCATACGACATTTTTAGCGTACTTTCTAAAAATATGCCTATTTTTGTCGTATGAGTTGTCGCTTTGCTTTGTTGACTATTGTATGCAAAGTGCCTATAATGTAGGCATGAAGACAGCACAATACACCATTCGATCAGTGCCGCCACAGTTGGATGCTTTCTTGCGGCGCCAGGCACGAATCAGCAACCGTAGCCTTAATCAGGTCGTGCTCGACTACGTTGCCCAAGCGGCGCGGCTCGATATGCGCTCGCAGGAAGATGATTTTTCGTGGCTAATTGGTGCTAACGCTATTGATGCTGCATCGCTACAAGCAATCCGCGACCTAAAGGCTGTCGATAAAAAGAAGCAAGCCTAGCCCCATGTACTATGTGTTTGACACCACTGCCTACAGCGAAATCGACCGTGGGCACCTCGAAATGGCAAAATTGGTAGTATCGGCCGATGAAATCCTCATGCCCCAGATGACCATTGCTGAATTGCGCTACGGCTTTGCGCTCGGCAGCCGCACGCTCGAAAACGAAAAGCTACTGGCTCGTTTTTTGGCAAATACAAAAGTCCGCGTGCTATTCCCCGACAGCATAACTACCGATTTGTACGTCGAACTGGCCGCATGGCTCAAAAAACAGGGCAGACAACTATCACATCATGATCTCTGGATTGCAGCCTTATCTACCCAGTATGACGCCACGTTAGTCAGCTTCGATAATGATTTCTCATACCTTCCAAAAACTTCCAAGCGGCTCCTACTCAAACCCTAAAATCTGCCCGTAAAACAAGCTGGGCTTTTTGGTTTTAGCTCACCCTTGTGCTAACAGATGTGCTAGAATTGTAAGCAATAGGGGAATGGCTTTTTAGATATATGGATGATTTTCGTCGCCCGCGCCAAGCGCCTGCCTACAGGGCTAGGCCGCTGCAAGCTGTCCATCAAGCTCGACCAATCAAGCAGCATCAGCCTGTTGTAGTGCAGCAGCCGCAATTCGAATCTGAATCAGAATCTGCGGCAGAGCAGGCGGCGACCTATCGCGTCAAGACGATCAACATCAGATTTGGCATGCCACGATTCTTGGCGCACAAAAAAATCCAGCGTTTTAGTCGAGCTTTTCAGCATTATTTTAGAACCACCAGACGCCGGGTGGCACTTGGCGGGATGATAGTTGTGATATTGCTGAGCGTCATTGCCCCAAGTGTGCAGAACTTGTTTGATCACAAGGTATATGCGCTCAATCCAGGCGAAAATGCTGTCCTATTGCCAACGAATCAATCAATGGCCGACAAGCTCAAGCTAGATACTTCCCAGCAAGTGTACATGTTCAATCAAGGCTACAAGCCGGCTGATCCGGGCAGTGATATTAGCGCTGGCGGTTCACTTATTAAAGCGGCGATATATCAAGATCCAGCCAAAGGTGTTGACGTTACCGATCCTGTCAACAATGTCGATTTTACTATCAAACCGCTGTTTAATCTGGGCACGGGCCAGCAGCAGCAAAACCGTGTGGTATTTCCGGCCTTTAACGGTGGTGGGCATCTGGTGTACACGGCTGGGGCAATTGGCGTCAAACAGGACGTGACGCTGGAACATTACATCGGTGACAACCTAAAGTACAGCTACGAAATGGATCTTGGCAACCAGTATGCTGCTCGGCTTGAGAAAGATGGCTCAATCGGTGTCTATGGCTCAAGCCTACCCTTAAACGGCAATATTAGTACTGGCAATGCCAAAGATGCGGCCTTGCTCAAAAAAGCCCAGCAGAAAGCGGTCAAAGATAAACTACTCTTTCAGCTGCCACCTCCAGTTATCAAACAAACCGATAACCACCTATCAGATACGCACGCCCACTATGTGCTCAGTGGTGATAAGCTCGACGTTGTGGTCGATCACCTAAAAGATGCCAGCTACCCATTGAGCATCGATCCGACTGTTACGGCTGCGAGTGGCTCTGGTTTATTTTCGTTTGATGCCAATATCGAAACCAATGTATATGTCGATCCAAACAATAATAACTTTGAACGCAGCCCCCTAACAGGGGGAAATTTACTCACTTGGAATAGTGCTTCTGTTAGTACGGCCGCAGCGCATTTCTTGGGGGCATCGGTGGTTTACGGAGGTACTCTCTACGTGATTGGGGGTTCTGCTGGTACTACAACCAACATATCAAACGGGGGTGGTTCGCATTTTATTGAACAGACGAAGATAAACTCTGATGGTACCTTGGCGGGTTTTACCGATGGAAACTACGGTGGTTTACCGTCAGGAGGGCTTTCTCGATTCCAGGTACTCGTGTATAACGGGTATATCTACATCATTGATGGCATTAACGGGTTTACGAGTACTGCCGCTGGCGGAACAGTCTCCGATGCTGTGTATTACACTCGTGTGACTTCCGAATCGTACAGTGCTTTTACCAATGGTGCGCAGCTGGCCAACTGGAGCACTACTACCAATAAGCCATCGACTCCGGTCTATGATTACGGCGCGGCCGTGTCGAGCAGTTCATTGTATCTTGCAGGAGGATTAAATAGTGCTGGCACCGCTCAGACTGCTGTACTCCATGCAAATATTCTTCCAAACGGCGACTTAGGGACGTTTAGCGCAGCGACAGCTTCGTTGCCGGCTGGCCGATTTGGTATGGACATGCAAGCCTACAACTCACATCTGTATATTGTTGGTGGTAATACTGGTACGCTGGCGAGTGCGTCGTTGCAGTCAGGTACACTTTATGCGTCGATTGCGAGCGACGGTTCTATAGCAGATAGTTCTTGGAAAACGGGGAGCAGCTTGGTTAGTATTGATGGCAAAACAACGCAAGCCATCGAGAACCTTGGTGAGCAATTTACCATGATTTATAACGGCTATATATATGCTAGCGGGGGTTGCGGTGCGGTTAATAGCAATGGAGCGTGCACGACTACCTTGGGTTATAGTCAGCTAGCTCAAATTAATGCCGACGGTAGCCTGGGAACTTTCTTTCCCAATGACTTCCAGCAGGGCGGCACTAGTACACTAACTCGTGTTGGTACGCCGACGCTCGGCTATAACGGTAATATGTATAGTATTGGCGGTTGTAGTGCAATGCCAACGACCGGCGTGAACTGTAACACAACAACGCTCACAACTACGTATTCGGCAGTTAACAGCACGGTTGGCGACATTAGTGCTAAGCGTAACCCAACAGAGCTTTCGGTTGCGAACGGCGCGCAGCCATTATTTGGGCAGTCAACGGTTGTCCTCAACGGCTATTTATATCTTATTGGCGGTTGTACTACCACTAGTTTGTCGGGTGGTACGTATTCTTGTAACGGCGAGCGAGCGGCAAACTACATCACCTATTATGACAAAATTAATGCTGACGGATCCCTAGGGAGCACCTGGACTAATAATACGGTCGCCACAAATGCAACCTCACTGCACTTTGACGGTGACGGGGGCAATAACAACTGTGCAACCGATGCTGGTGGCCAAACAGATCAGTGTGGCTTAGCCGGTGCCGCCGCTACTACGTATAACGGCTATATTTACGTGGTAGGGGGCAATGATGGTGCAGCGTATAACAAATCGGTGTACTACATGGCACCAAATCCCAGTACTGGCGCCACCGCTACGTGGGTACAAACTACTACTGCAGCTACGGAGATTAACACAGCAGTCAGTGAGCTTGGAGCTTTTGCGTCCAGCGGATTTTTGTACACTGTGGGCGGTTGTTATGGCTCTACTGGTATAGCTTGCAGCAACTATTCAGGCCAAGTTCAAAAGTCGCCATTGGACGCCAGCACGGGGGCACCTGGAACGTTCACCGCGCTGAGTGGCGCTGGCTCGCAGTTGCAAATAGGTACCAACGGTCGTGCTGCCTTTGGTTTGGCTTTTTACGGCGGCTATATCTATTTGGCCGGTGGTATTGATTCGGCAAATAATCAACTGGCCACTGTTGTTCGTGCCAAACTAAATTCGAGCGGAGATATTGTAGCCGTAAGCGGCACAACTTGGCAAGCGACAACCGCCACCATGACACAACCGCGACGCCGAACGGTCGCCGCAGTTATAAACGGCTATCTCTATGTCATTGGCGGCCATAATGCTGCCGACACCACCGGACCACCTGGCGGCGCAAATGGTACAACCTATGGTGATGTGCAAATTGGCAAGCTAGACCTTTCCACCGGTGGAACGGGCGATATTGCTGGTGATGCAAGCCATTTGTTCACAAAATCTGCGACTTCGACGCTTACTCCTCGTTGGAGTCCGGCGGTTGCGGTTGGCGATGGCTTTATGTATGTGACGGGTGGCTGCTTGGCTGGCCCACCACCAGGCGGCTGTACCAACATAACGCCGGATGATACGGCGACATTTGCCAATGAATCGTTTGTTGTCTACAATGCCGATAATCTTGGGGTAAACAGCTGGGTGAACACGGCGCATACTTATGCGGGAGATCTCAGTCAATCAAATAGAGTAGGTATGGCATCAACCGTATATAACGGCTATCTCTATGTGGCGGGCGGCTGTAGTACTTTTACGGTCTCTAGCCTTAGTTGTACGGCCACCGATAACACCTCGGCTTATGCGCAGATAAAAGCTGACGGTACACTTGGTAGTTGGACTGCTGGTCCGACACTTACCACTGGCACGGCCTTTGGGCAATTAGTGGCGCTGAATGGCTATCTGTACTATATGGGAGGTCAAACGGGCAGCGCCCTAACAACAGCTGTTTCGAATACTTATTACAGCCAGCTTAATGCGTCAACAGGGGCACCCGCTGCTTGGACGGCGGCTACCGGTGCAGTTGGCGATAGCGGCAGTGGGGCAGTGGCCCGCACTCAATTTAGTGCAGTTGTCTATGCTAACCGCATATTTGTTGCTGGCGGGAGTAATGATAGTGGCACCAACCAAAGCACAGTGCTTGTCAGCCCAGCACTTGCCACCGGTGGTGACATATCCAAGACCTGGTTCTCGACAACAGCCGGCTTTACAACTGCTCGACGTGAACTGAGTTTAGTTTCGGCCGGTGCCTACTTATTTGTCATCGGTGGTTACGATGGCACAAACTACTATGCAGATGTGCAGGTTGCCACACCAAACACATCAAGCGGTGACATTAGTGCCTGGAGCTTCGACAATAGCATGCCGTATAAACAGGCTGGTATGTCTGCGGTAGGTGCTAATGGCTACATCTATACATTTGGAGGCCGCAACGGTGTTGCCACTACCAGTTGCACGAACAATGTTAATTTTGCTGCCGTCAACGGTAACGGAACGGTAGGCGATTGGCAGCAGCCCGCCAATACACTCGCAACGGCCAGTTTTGGGTCGGCAGCTGGCTATTCCAACGGCTATTTCTTTCTAAGTGGTGGTGACGACTGTACCAACATCATTACTACAAACGTCGTGCAGCAGAGCGGCCAACTATCAGAGGCAATTCATGCTACCTATAGTCGTTATGTTGACTTCGGAACGGACGCTACATTTCGCCAATTGTACGTACTAGGTACTAATGCCCAGATTAGTGGGGTAGATATAGATCGTTGGAAAATCAGCGTTAAAACCGCTACTGGCGTCAACGCTTCTACACAAGGCTGGGGGCAGAAGTTTGGCACTACATTAACTGGTCTGGGGACTGGTCCGGCATACGGTTCACCCATAACGTTCCAGGCGCTTGATGCTTCCGGAGTCGACCAAGGTGCGGCGCGGTATTGGGATATTACATTTGATATCGATCAAGCTCAAAGCTTTAATTTCCCAGATGCCGCTACGCCACCACAGATCACCAAGTATGACTTTTACTTCTCGCCAGGGCCAGGCAAGCGTCTACGCGATGGAAAGACATTCGTCAATGAACAGCAAACAACTCTCGACGCGCACCCATAAACGGGGATGCTGCTCTGTTTAAACATATTCGGTATAATGGTAAGTAATGTTGGATATGTCGCCGGGTAAAAAAGAAGTTGTTCGCCGTAAGGCGGTGCCGTTTAATCGGCCGCTGGTAGTGCCTGCAGTCCGTGCAAGCGAAGTTTGGCTAAGCACTGTAGGGCAGCCTAGTTTGCCCAATCGGCCTACGGTTCTGCAAGCACAAGCAGTTGCGCCGCCTGTTTTGCTGGAACAAAAGCCAGCTGTACCACCGGTTGCGGGGGTATCAATACAGATCAATTTTCCGCAGATTCGGCTCAAAAAGCCCCAGTTCAAACGAACAAAAGCTGTGCTTCAGGGCCTTCGGGGGCTGTTCACAAAGAAGCGCTTGATTATCGGTGCTAGCGTCATGGCTGTGCTGGTAGTTTTGGCGGCTACCGGTGTTATAACCAAGCATGTAGCCACCAATAATAAATCGATTGCCACCAAAGGCCTAGCAGCTACCGTGAGTGGCGGCACTACTGCGCCAGACATTAGTGCGCCAAAACCCGACTTTGCACCAATGGTTCCAGCCGGTAAGTCGAATCTTGCTACGCCAGATAACACGCATAGCCGCTACGACGCTACCAAACAAAGCTACAGCTATATCGATAACATCGATGGCAAACAGTTTACCGTTAGCCAGCAAAAGGTCGATTCTACCGCCGACGCCCAGACGGCTGTAACCCAAGCTGCCAAAAACTTAAACGCCTTAATACCGCTCAAAACCAATCAAGGCGGTGCCTATCTGCTGACAAACCAAAAGTATAATTCCCAGACGATTGTGTTTAGTCTGAAGGACTACCTGCTGTTTATCCAAAGCTCGACTGTGCTCACTAACGATCAATGGGCAACTTACATAAATAGCCTCCAGTAACCAGTAATTAAACGAAGACGTGCCCAGCGGTGTCGTATAAATAGTACTCGTGAAAGATTAGCACTAAACAGCTAGTAGTATAAGGCTATGCAGGAAATGATTAGGAAGCATGAGTTGCCCAGAAAAGTGGACGGTTCTTGGTTTGAAGCACGCACGGTTATGCATACTGTGACGTCATGGAGTTGCCTCTAAGCTCCATGAAAGCGCTGTTAAAGCAGGCGACGCTGGTGGTATACTTATGCTTAAGATGAGGGTAGACGCAGAGTGACACAAACAATCATTGCAGTAGTAAATCAGAAGGGTGGCGTTGGCAAGACAACGACTGCTGTGAATCTGGCGACACAACTAGCAACGGCGAAGCGCAAGGTGCTATTGGTCGATCTTGATCCGCAAGGCAACGCGACAAGTTCACTGGGCATAGATAAAAATAAGCTGTCTGCAACATTGTACGACGTAGTACTTGGCCGAACCGAGCTAACAAACATCATGCTGCAGGCTACTAATAAGAATTTGTTTGTCTTGCCGTCGAACGCCAACTTGGCTGGAGCCGAAGTTGATCTGGTAAACGTTGCCGAACGCGAAACTCGCTTGCGCCAAGCCTTGCAACTAGCCAATGCCGACGTCGTGATTATCGATTGTCCGCCGGCCCTGGGTTTACTAACTATTAATGCTTTGGTCGCTGCCGATAAAGTGTTGATTCCGGTACAGTCCGAATACTTTGCGCTGGAAGGTTTAGGGCAGCTACTTAATACGATTCAGCTGGTGCGGCAGGGTTTGAATCCACATCTGGAAATTTTGGGTGTCGTACTCACCATGTTCAATAAACGAACTGTTTTGAGCGAGCAAGTCCAGACCGAAGTCGCCAAACATTTTGGTGAGAAACTTTTTAGAACAGTCATTCCACGCAATGTTCGTTTGGCGGAAGCCCCAAGCTTTGGGCGAACAATTTTTGAGCACGACAAGTGGAGCAAGGGTGCAAGGGCGTATAAAAAACTAGCCGAAGAAGTCGTACAGCGGCTTGGCTAGAGTGAGTCTGTGGTGCGCGGCGCTTATGGTACTATAGAAGAACATATGGCAGGGAAGCAACAGACAGGATTAGGACGCGGGTTTGATTCGTTGTTGCCAACCGCGTTTGATTCAACGATCTTGGTGGAAGAAAACGAACGGATTCAAAAGCTTGCCGTCGAACTACTCGACGCCAACCCCGATCAGCCACGCCAACATTTTGATCAAATCGCACTACAGGAACTGGCTCAATCAATCGAGCAGTACGGTATCGTGCAGCCCTTGGTTGTTAGCCCCGAAGGCACTCGCTACCGCATTATCGCTGGTGAGCGCCGTTGGCGTGCGGCCCAGATTGCAGGGCTCAAACAGGTACCGGCAATTGTTCGGACATCAAAAGAATTAGAGCAATTAGAGATTTCGATCATCGAAAACGTCCAGCGCGTAGATTTATCGGCGCTAGAACAAGCAGTTTCTCTTGAGCGCCTGCACCAGCAATTTAGTACGCCGTACGATGAAATTGCCAAACGGCTTGGCAAGGCTCACTCTACAGTAGTGAATATCGTCCGTTTGCTGCAATTACCCGATGACGCTAAGCTAGCGCTGCGTGAAAAACAGATCAGCGAAGGCCACGCTCGCCAAATTCTGGCATTAAAAAATTCACCCGAAAAACAAGCCGAACTGCTCAAATTAATTATTGCCAACGGTTGGTCGGTCCGCCAAGCCGAACGGTATGTCACCAGCCACAAAGAAGGTGTTGGAGAACATGATGCCACCCACGAGCGCGTCCAGACCGAAACCCCAGCAACTAAACTGCTTAGCAAACGTCTGGCAACCCCAGTTCACGTCAAGCGTATGGCTCATGGCGGCCGCCTAGAGATTACCTTCCGCGATGATGACCACCTGCAAACATTGCTCAGCACGCTCGAAAATAACTAGAGACTAAAACTTCTCAGCTTTATCAAGCGGCAAGATGCGAGCAGCCAGTTTACCAACAATCTGACTGGTATTAATAGGCCCAAAGAATCGCGAATCAAGCGAGTTAGTACGATTATCACCGCAGACAAAGATCTCGTCTTTAGCCAAGGTAAATGTGCCAGGCTGTTGTGCGGGTTCGGTGATGTTTACGCCGTAGGGCAGCGTTTTGTCCGGCTGGAAACCTTTGGGGTGTGCTTTGTTGAATACGGTTATGGTATTATTTGCTACTACAACGCGGTCGCCAGGCAAGCCGATCACTCGTTTAATAAGCTGCTTGGTGTTTTCTTGGCCAAACTGAGCCAGGTTTGTCTCGGTAAAGATGATGATATCGCCACGATTAGGTACGTACTGATGACCGGTAATTTTTGCCCATGTTCGCGGTAATTTCCAGACAATCAGCCGATCTTGGTCGTGCAGGGTTTGTTGCATACTTGGCCCAGAAACTTGGTACGACTGAAACACAAACACAATAAAGCCAAATGCTACGGCTAGCGCCGTAATCAGTACGCCAATAGTTGATAGTACTTCACGCACCGCACCGCGATGTTTACCACCTTCCGGAGTCGTCGTATCTTCGGGAAGGTTAAGGTCTTCTGGTAAGACGGGTTCTGATGATGGCGTGGATGGATTCATGTCGGCTTTTACTATAGCACAAAGCGTTATCGACGAGCTGTGAGCCTGACCCACACTCACTTTTTCCCTCCAATCTGTAACTGAGTCACCGGAATCGGTGGCAGCAGCGGCGTACGCAGGAGCCGCTGCAGATACTCCCAAGCCTGCTTGAACCAACTAAGCTGTTTCTTGGGGTGAACTTTCTGTGTTTGCTTTGGGAT
>JABCZM010000002.1 GCA_013289705.1 Candidatus Saccharimonadota bacterium | reverse complement strand
AAGAAGTTACGGGGCGCCATGAGGCAGTTGCCAGAGAAGGCGGTAAAGTTGTTGCCCAACATATGGTCGAAGCGGCTGAAGATATCGAAGGTAGCCGCAACCGAATTCTGTCGCAGTACGTTATGGTAGTTGCGGAATTCCCTGAACCACCTGTTGCTGAACTTGATCTTTAAGCCTCTCATAGCTCCTCTTTTTGGATGTATGACGCATGGACTAGTTGTAGTGCTTGTTCGGTCAGTGGTTGGATCTTGGCTTGCTGCGGGCTGTAGAAGCTATAGAAGAGATCGAGGACTTCGAGGCTCGATAGTTCTTTGGCATGCATGCCAAGTCGGGCGAGCCCTTTGGCAACAATATCCACCGTCAAGTTGAGCCGTTCTTTGACAAGTTCAAAGTCCATCTTGCCCCCAGCGTTATATGGCACGATGACATAGAAGTGGCGCGTGAGGATCTTGTTGGTCGTAATAAGCGAGCGAATAAACTCGTTATAACTCTTCAGTTGATGGATGTAGACCTCCTCAGTCTCGCTACTCAGGCGTTCATCGAGATCACCGAGGTATTTGTCCATATCTATTTCTCGCGTACGGATGAGTATCTGAAGTGGCGTGCCGACTGAGTTCAAAAAACTCTCGTAGGTATCGATGATGGCATCTTGTTCGTCCTCACTTTTCAGTTCAAAGTTTACCGACGCGACTTGCAACACCACGCGGTAGTGATGGTTCGGCAGGATCAGAATGCCGTCTTTGACACCTTTAATGTCGATCTGCTGGCGGGAGCTAGCTTTGTTCTTTGATTTCTGTAATGCGAACATAGAGGCCTCCTTTCTTGGTATTCTCAAACGTCAGATTAGCGGCCGGATTGTCGAGGAAGGCATGGACACGGGCGGTATCGGCGACAGAGAGTCGTGCTAATGGGCTCCGTTCCCCTGTCTCTGTCTCTTCATCAGTTTCAGTCTCCAGCGCACTCACCAGTTGGTATTGCTCACGGTGGAGCAAGCTGTTTTTGTTATACAGATAGTAGCGTGGTCTGAGGTTATAACTGAGAACCACGACTAACCAGAACAGGACAATCTTGCCCTTGATCCGAATAGCTAACAAACTACAGGTTAAGGCTAGGACTATGATAACCACTAACTTATAGATAGCGACGTGCAGGTTGGGTGGTAACACCGCATATAGCGCCGCTCCGAGGAAGATGGGTGCTACCAGAAGCAATACTTGGCTTAAACCCAGAGTACCGGCAATGCGGTCTTCAACAGTGGTGACTTGAGCGGGTACGACTGTGACTTTCATGGCTTATCCTTTCCTTTCGAGTCAATATTAGTCGGGTCAAATGACGGGCTTGGTTTCGATGTGGTCGGCTTGAGCTTCAGTGCGACAGTTGTTTCGCCAGTCCGGACACGATTTGTCTTTGCACTTGAGGTGCCCCGTATAACAGTCTGACCACCGCCATTACCTTGTTTGGGCAAACGGTTAATGACAGTAGCCCCCGAAGAACCACTCTGTTTTGGAGCCGAAGCAATACCAGGTACCAGGCGGCTACCGCTTAGTGATCGCTCAGTAGCACCAGCCGCCGTGGCGAACCTACCCTTACCACTAAGATAACTGACACCGGTCATGAATTGGCCACCAAGCTTCCGTGCCGTGCGAGGTCCGACGCTGACATAGCTCAGCTGGGTCATGACGCCTTGGGTTTTGAGGAGGGCGATGAGGGTGGCAAGGCCAACCACCATCGCCATGAGGGTATCTGGCGTATGATCTGGACTGGTGGCGACTAAACCCGCAAACAACGAGGCCGCGAGTTGCAAAATAATGACATGGACGAATAGCACGAAGACCGTCGTGACGTAGACCTTGGCAGCGCTCTCACTGAAGTCGCGGAAACCCGGTACTAACCAAAGTAGCAGAACGACTGGTGACAACACTGCCCCAATGTACAGCGTCACCAACCGGCCAACGTAGTAGACCAGGAGAATCGCGGCGAAGATTAAGAACACCACCATGATCAGTAGTGCTGCGACCCCTAACCCACCAGAACCTTGTACAACCGTGGTGAGAACATCCCAAACTGAAGCTGAACCTCCCGTCGCATTAACAGCCTGTACCATGGCGTCAGATAACTCAATGATGCCATCGATGGCAAAGATGGAGGTGTTCACCAGCAGGAAGATACCAGCGAGTCTTGGCAATAGGTGCTTAAACTCGATCTCATCGAGGCCAAAGCTAGCACCACTCATGATGTGGAAGCCGAGCAGTGCCACCACCAGTACAAAGGCACCGTCGGCGATGGCTACCATCGTCAGCCACAGATTAAACACGCCAGAGTCATCTGCCATGAGTGGGGTTGCGGTTGTAAAGAACGACAGAGCATGCAAGAACGGCTGAGCAATCGACTGGACGATATTATTGAGTAGCCCGGTAATCGCTTTAATGAGGACGTCGATCAAGCCATTGGAAACAGGTGTTGGCCTCAACTCGGTCAGGGTTGGTAGTTGTCCGCCAGTACTGGTGCCATGCGTTGCATAGGCACTACTCAAGACTGTCGTAAGTACGCCAGCTCCGAGCACAATAACTAGACCGACAAGCGCATTACGAATCGTGCGCTTAGCCTGGTCAAGATTATCCGGCTTGCCACCACTGGTCATGTAGTGGAGGCCGCCAAGGATCAGGAAGAAAACCGAGACTAGTGAGGCAAAGATGCAGAGGGTGGCCATCACAGGTGCTACGTACGAATGCATCACACCAGCTGCAGTATTTGCGTCGGCCATGTGCGTAAGGATGGTCGGCGCGTTCATCGCCGGTTAGCCCCCGAAGGCGTTCGTCGCCAGGGTAGTTACAATGTTACTAATCACGAAGGCAGCGATAGTAATCGCCAGGCCAATGGCCGAGTACAGAATAGTTTTCTTCGCGCGGTCGAGGTGTTCCGGATTGCCAGAACTAGTAATGTAGCTGAAGCCACCAACCACAAAAAAACCGGTCGCCACGAGACCGGCAATGCTCGCTAGCACCGTGATGATGCTTTTAATAAAACTCTCCACGTTACTAACCCCCGCCGTATCCGCGAATACTTGCTGCGTCATGATGCCAGTCAGGCCAACTGCGAGGTATAGCGCTAAGGACCTTAGTTTGTCTTTCCGTGTCATCGTTGTTACTCCCTTACGTGCAATTTGTATCACGAGCCTTGTAAGTGAGGCAATAGGGTGTCATAACATAATTAGAATGAATTGGCGACCCCTGTTAGTACTTTTACAGATGTGAAAAACCATGAGCAGTGTTCAAATAATTGATAATTATCAAAATTAATCTTTTGGTAATATTTATCCGGTAATGTCAAAGCATGGTTACCCCTTGGGGTACAGAGGTGTGCCCATGATTTCACAATATTTAACTGTTCATGACTTTGAACTACTCCTCGCCCATGCGGCATTACTGCACTACCGACGAGGCGATATTATCGTATATCCTGGTGGTTGGGCTCGAAAGCCAGTCTACATTGTCAAAGAAGGGCTAGTAGCGATATATGGATCTGCGACAAATACATCGCCCTTCGTCCATATGCTCTATGGCAAACACGAAGTCTTTCCTGTCAGTGGACTCAACCTTCGTCCGAAGGACATGCCGATGCAAACTGGTGCAAAGGCTGAAACCGATGTAGCTGTCTATACGATTACCCACGAAGCATTTGAAGCATTCATGGCGAGTCACCCAGAACGTAAGCAGGCACTCTTAAATCAAGTCGTTGACCAGTTCAAAATCTATACCCTTAGAGTTGAGAACCTTGAATACACTCGAACACGCGAACGTATCGCCTACCGGATGCTACTGTTTGCCAGCCGCTTTGGGACGATTGAGCAAGAAGTGGTCACGATTCCGAGAGTTAGTGGTAAGACGGTTGCTAGCGCTATTAGTATGAGCGAAGAAGCCGTCAGCCGCGAGATGGCACGCCTCAAGAACATGGGCATTATTAGCTACAGTCCGGGGAAAGTGCATTTACTAGACACCGAACGACTGAGAAACCAAATTGGGTACAATGTACGGCTACCGTTCCGGTATCCTGAAGCCGTGAGACAACCTTTAGGCGACTATCCCCTAACAGCAAGTAATTAGCTAGAAGTACGTAGGGGTATAATTATGAGTATGGATAGCAACCGCCCAAACGAGTTAGTCATATACATCGGCGCCAAGCCAGATTCGCCTGTCCATATAGCGTTTGATGGTGAGACATTATGGCTTACTCAAGAGCAGATAGCTGCACTTTTTGAGACGACGGTGCAGAACATTGGACAGCACATAAAGAACATCTATGCTGATGGTGAGCTGGATGTGGCGAGCACTTTAAAGAAAATCTTTAAAGTTGTGGAAAACCGTCCAAACTATGGTGTTATCCACTACAATCTTGATGTAGTTATCTCCGTGGGCTATCGTGTCAGTTCAAAAGTCGCTACTAAGTTTCGACAGTGGGCGACTGAAGTTATTAAAGAACGTGTCGCTGGCACAGCCGATCTAGCACTCAGCACTGACGAGCAGCGGGTGATGATTAGCGATCGGATAGCCGTAGAGAACAATGATCTGGTACAATCTGCCGCCAATCTTGGTGCAAACGACATAGCCGTATTTCTAGATGCGGGCTATCAAGGCATGTACCAAATGAAAATGGCTGAAATTAAGAAGAAAAAAGGATTGAGCAAAGACCGACTCCTAGACCGCGCGGGCATCACAGAGCTAGCTGCAAATGAGTTCCGCATAACTCAGACCAACGAAATACTTAAGCAGCTAAAGGATGAAGATGGGTTACTGGTGGGTGACGGCGTCGCTAAAACCACGCACTGGCAAGTTGGTAGAGAGGTACGCGAGGCTATAGGACGCATCGGGGGTGTTATGCCGGAAGAGCATGTTGTGGAACCCGATAACATCAAAGAGGTGCGCAAGCGACTTGATAGCAAGAAAGAAAAGGAGCTGCCTCTTGAGTAAGAAACTCTTCAAACGCCTAATTAAGAAAGCTTCACTGTCGTAGGCATACCAAGTATCTGGTTTGTCATCACGAACCAGGCGAAGGGTTACGCAACAGTCGGCAATGAGCAAGCAGCGATCAATGTAGCTCCGGCTTCTACTTGCTTCACGATAGCGCTTGCGGACTTCCTCGACTGGATGGATGCCCTGTTCACGTGCCAGCTCTAGATAGTGGCGTACGCCGTTAATGCCCAGGTGGTAGACGGCTGGCCTGGTTTTGGCGTAGAAGTCCTTCGGGTCATATATCCAATCTAGGTATTCCTTCTCCCTGAGATTCTTGAGCCACGCACTAATCCTCCGTTTATCTGTATGACCTATAAATACCTGTATCTGACTTCTCGTCATGAATCTATAGCTGTATACAAGGTCTAGTAGCTCTCGTTCTCTGCTCGTTATCTTAGGTAGTTTCATATAGATGCATAGAGGGTTAGATATATTCAGTGAGTTAGCTAGGTGTTATATTTGTTCGTTTGTGGAGTTTTAATTTGTTTTTTTGGCATTAATAGCTAAGAGCTACCCTAAAAAGTGCCGATTACTTCAAATTCTGTTTTGAGGAGATTATTGTTGGCATACTCAAGATATGAAAAATGTCGTGTGTCAGGCTTGTGGAAAATCTACTATCTCAGAATATCGAGAGTATACACCCTCACAACATGCATTTGCTCCAAGTTCTACGCCTATCTATTTGTGTACTTTGTAATTCGCTCTTGGCTCTCCCTAGGCTTTTCGTTTTTAGCAAAAAGCTCGATGAGTAGTACGTCATCACTTCGTTGTATGTAGATGACTCGCAGCTTATCGCTGTCTAAGTCCTGGGAATCAAGTCTAACCTTTACAACTTCACTACTATTACCTAGGACAGTGAGTACGGCACCCTTTTTAGTCGAGAAGAATGTTTCACGAGTGTGTGCAGCCCGTAAACTATTTGCACCCATATATAACGTAGTGATTGCTGCCTGCAAGACTAGCAAGTCCTCTGGTAGTCTGCGCCATTTTTTGCTGAGCTTTTTTAGCTCTTTGGCAAATTCTGGCGCTTGGTCAAAGTTCATCCTCAATCTCTTTCACGGATGTATCGGCGGTTCGGTATTTTGCCAGTTGGTAGCTAATGTTGGATCCGTCAGCTGTCGCAAGCCATGGCATGTCTCGATGTGACAGGCTAGATAATTCCGTAGCTGTTTTATCACTTAACCTAGCGAGTACTTCGTCGATATGTCGCAACTCTTCACCATTAACGTATTTCAGCTCAGGCTTAATCACGGGTAAATATTTCTTTTGAATATGATTAAAGTATTTTGTACTAACAATTTCTAGATCACCTTTTTGTTCCATGCCTTTTACTACAGCTACAAACGTTTGGGTTGGCGTAGGGCCATGATGATTCTTCATATACCGTAAGCCAGTGACTGACTTACCGGTCTTTTCGTAGTAGTCAAAATCGATAAAGTAGAGCAACTTATATAGAACCGTCTCACCTACATTCGGTTTTGCACCTACCTTATCAAGTACATAGAGCAGTACCTCGCGGAGAGTGTCCACACGTTCCGTGACCGTCTCCCTTGGTACTATGTCGTCATCATTGGCTGATGAAAACCGTGCTGGCTGTATCTCAGCCGAGCTATGCTGCGATGATACGCCCTCAATCAACTGGAAAGTCGGTACCTCGAACAATTCACCTATAGCGTTCAGCTGCTCAAGTGTCGGCGATTTCTTACCAGCCTCAAGATTGGCATAGGTCGCTCGTGCCATATAGAGCTTCTCGGCAACCTGTTGTTGCGATAGGTTAGAGTTAGCCCTGAGCCGAGCTAGATTAGATGCAAACATATGCGATCTCCTTTTTGACTATTTTTCTTAATTTACATTGTAGCTTATGCTACATATTTAGTCAATATGTCGGTAAAAATATTTAGAATACAGTTTAGAATATACTATACCTGAAATGGTAATGTGTTCGGGGTGGGGTATGCAAAAAAACCATTTGGTCGAACAGTGGTCACTAGCTGGCAAGTTTTAGTAGGTAGTTTTGCAGAGCTTCGTCGGCGTCAAGGTTCTCGCGTTTGCTACGGGCATCTATAGTTAGTAGGTCGGCTACTAGTTTTTTGAGTTCACTGAGGCTTAGTCCGCGAGCAATTGCTTGGCTTTTGCGCACCACAAATGGACTGATTTTTGCCTCAGCCGCAATAGCATCAGCCGATCGGTCACCTGCTGCTTTAATAAGCGCCAGCACATGCAGCTGCCAAGCAAGCATGGCGACAATTTGTGGCGGCTCAACTTTTAGGCTGCGCTGTTCACGGTATAAATCGAGCGTTTTTTTGGCGTTGCCGCCAAATGCAGCCTCCAGTAATTGAAATATCGTACCTTGCGGCGTTGCCTCGGTTAATAAATCAATTGTTAGTCTGGTAATGCTAGCATTATAGAGCAGTAATTTTTCAAGTTCATTGCCCAATAATTGCTGATTCGCACCAACACGTTCGACCAAATACTGCGCATCACTCGTCGTTACCGACCCACCCTGCTCTTTCGCCTGCGCAACCAGCCAGCGAGCCAAACCAGGCACATCAAGCTCGTTACATTCGCGAAAATCGGTCTTTTTTTTCAAAAATTTGTAGTAAGCCAACCGTTTGTCGAGCTTTGGCTCAACAATAATCACCTCTGTCGTTTCGGGTACCTCCAAAAGCAACTTTTCTGCAACTTCCACAAATTGCTTACTGGACGATGGCCGACGCAGGACCACCATTTTTTTATCCGCCAAAAATGGCAAACTCGTCAATGCTTCCTGCAAACGTGGAAATTCTACCTCTTCGGCATCAATCCGCTCCAGCCCAAACTCGTCATGCTCCGCCAAGAACTCAGCCACCAACTTTTGCAGCTCGCTCTTCAGCCCAAATCCATTTTCCCCGCTCAACGTCAGAACCATATACCCCATTATAGGGGACCCGCAGAGAATTGTGCATGTTCCCTGTGGGGAATTTCATTTTGATTTAATGGTTGCTACGGTACAATGATGCTTACAGATGAGTCCGGGTCTTATTATCGTATCGAACCGCTTGCCTGTCAGCGTCAAGAAGACTGAAGGAAAGTTAGAGTTTTTTCCGAGTGTCGGTGGGTTGTCTATGGGGCTTGCCTCGTACGCCAATAATCGACGCAATAAGTGGATTGGCTGGCCAGGGCTGGCCAGTGATGATTTAAGCGAAAAAGAACGCCAAATCATCAGCGACGAACTACTTAAACACAATTGTTACCCGGTATTCCTGACGCAAAAACAGATTGATGGCTTTTATAACGGCTACTCGAATCGGCTACTTTGGCCCCTATTTCATGATGTAGTTCTCAGTAAATCAGCAGTCGAAAAAGAAGACGAATATTGGAAAGTCTACCGGCAGGTAAACAAGATCTATGCCGAATCGGTACTGGCCCGCAGCAACGCCGGAAGTAATATTTGGGTTCATGATTACCACTTAATGTTGCTGCCGGCATTGCTCAGAGCAGAACGGCCAGACGATAAAATCGGCTTCTTCTTGCACATTCCCTTTCCACCCATGAAAGGCTTTACAAAACTACGCGACGCACCTGCGCTGTTGGCCGGAGTTTTAGGTTCTGACTTAGTTGGGTTTCACATTGTGCCGTACGCCAATAACTTTCTTGAATCTGTCCGGCACTACGATCTTGGTACCATACAGCCAAGCAAGGTGTTGCTGGGCGACCGCGTCGTACGCGTAACTGACTTCCCAATTGGCATCGATTATGCAAAATGGCGCAGAGCTAACAGGTTATGGGGTGTCAGGAAAGAATATTTGCGGCTCAAACTGAAGTATTGGGGCAAGAAAATTATTATTACCGTCGACCGGATGGACCCTTCAAAAGGCCTGGTAGAACGCTTGGTTGCCTACCAAACGCTCCTGGAGCAAAATCCTGATCTACATAAAAAAGTCAGGCTCGTCATGATAGCCGTGCCATCACGGACCGACATAGAAGAGTACAAAAGACTGAAAGAAAAACTAGAAAAGTTGGTGATGGAGATAAACACCACCTTTGGTACAAGCAATTGGCAACCCGTTGATTACCAGTATGTATCGCTAGGTTTTGAGCAGCTGCGGGCACTATACCAACGAGCAGACATCGCATTCATTACACCGCTCCGCGACGGTATGAACTTGGTGGCAAAGGAGTATTTGGCGAGTCGCTCAGGCCATAGCGGCGTCCTGGTGCTCAGCAAAACTGCTGGGGCAGCCGAAGAATTAAAAGATTCCATCATGGTTGATCCAGCCAAACCAGCTTCACTCGTGCGCGGATTAAAGCGTGCCATAAATATGCCAAGGAAGAAGTTCGCCAAGCGAGTCGCCATCATGCAACAAACCATCGCCGATTCAACCATTCATACCTGGGCGGGCGGCTTTATGAAATCACTACGCCAAAATAACACGTTAGGCAAAGGTCCAACTGCCAGCTTGTCCGATTTAAAGCAAAAACAGATTGTCGACGACTACAACCGCTCGTTTAAGCGGCTCATTCTGCTCGATTACGACGGCGTATTGGCGCCATTTGCAAGCAGACCAGAAGACGCAGCGCCATCACCAAAGGTAAAACGACTATTGGGCAAACTGGCTCAAACACCAGATAATACCGTGGTGATTATTAGTGGTCGCAGCAGGGGAAACCTGGACGAATGGTTGGGCCATTTGCACCTTTCACTGGTTGCTGAACATGGTATTTTTACGAAAAAAGCAGCCGATAAAGACTGGCAAACCACGCCAAATACAGCAAGCAATAATTGGCAAGCAATAATCGCACCAGTACTCGAAAAATATGCCGCTAAGACACCCGGAGCTTTTGTAGAAACCAAAACCGCGGCCCTGGTATGGCACTACCGCAAAGCAAACCCCTACTATGCGCATAAATATCTGGTAATCCTCAAGCGCGTACTGAAGCCGATGGCAACAAAATACGGCTTACAAGTCAAACAAGGCAACAAAATTCTTGAAGTCCGGCCACTTGGCATCGATAAAGGCACTTCTGCGATTGCTTGGCTCCACAGTACATCGCCCGATTTTGTCTTAGCCATTGGGGACGATTACACCGATGAAGACATGTTTGCTGGCGTACCCGCGAGTGCATACACCATCAAAGTTGGACGTGGCACCACCAAAGCCCACTACCGCCTAAAAAACCCAGCCGAAGTCGAACAATTCCTAGAAAAACTCAGCAAAAAGTAGCACCAAGCCAGCTAGACCCGCTGACAGCTTGGACAAATATGCGTTCCGCGCCCCGCAACGCGCGTTTTGATAATAGTCATCCCGCAACGTGGGCATGGCTCACCTTCACGACGAAACACACTGGCAAAGTTCATGTAACTGCCTTTTTTGCCTTCAGCATTCACATAAGTATGGCTACTGGAGCCACCCTTTTCGATACTCAACCTCAAGATAGCTTGTATGCTTTTATGCAGTTCCTTAAACTTACTATCAGACAGGTCACGTACCATCGTCGCAGGATGAATACGAGCTCCCCACAAACTTTCATCGGCATAAATATTACCAACGCCTGCCACGACCGACTGGTCGAGCAATGCAGCTTTAATGTTTGTGTTTTTGCGCCGCAATAAGCGGTCTTTCATGAGTTGCCAGGTAAAGTCGCTAGCCAGTGGTTCTGGGCCAACTTTTTGAAAGAAGGCGAGGTTTAGAACTTCGACGGTTGGCAATAATCGTATCCAGCCAAACTTGCGCTGATCGTTAAAAAACAGCGTGCTGCCATCTGTAAATTGCAACGTCACGCGCGTTGATTTATCGGGCAACGGGCCGATTAATGAGTCACTTGGGTGACCCGCACCAAACTCGATATTTTTGCCGCGAAATACCAGCTGGCCAGTCATCTTGAGATGAATAACCAGGCTATACTCGCTAGAAAGCTCAACTAATAACACCTTTGCTCGTCGCGTAACCGCCATGATCTTGGCACTAATCAGAAAAGTATCCACGTCTGCCTTGGTGTTTGGAAAGCTTTTTGGCCAGTCAAAATCAACTGCAGCAATCTGCTTGCCAACAATCAATCGGCTCAGACCGGCGCGCACCGTTTCAACTTCGGGTAATTCGGGCATAATTCTCCTCTTGCTACTATTAAGTATACCAATACTTCTTGTGGAGGCCTGGATGAATGCGCTACTATAAGAGTCCTATGTCGAATTCCCTTGCCGATCTGCTGGCCAAAAAAGACTTTGATGAACCACCCGAAATGCAGGCCATTAAACAGTTTGTAGCCGATCGATTCCAGGAAGACGTTGAAGTCTTGGTACGCGAACGTGACATCATCGTAACCACCTCCAGCGCCGCACTTGCAAGCACACTCCGCTTAAACGTAACCGAACTCCGCAAAATCGCAGAAACAGAAAAAAGGATCACCTTCCGCATTCGCTAATCCACAGACTGAGGTCCTACGCTAGATAGATGTGCCAGCAGTCAGCTTGGCATAGTCAGGCACTTGTTTTTGGAACAGGTAGACGTTGGGACCAACCATGCCCTTGAAAGTTCCAGAACCACAAGTTGTGGACCAGTAGCGGAACAGATCTTTGCTGCCATCATTGAACGAGTAAATATTGCGTTCACCAGTTGCACAGTGCCCGCGCTCGTCAGAGAAGGCTTTGCTGTTATCGCCAAGCTGAAAACCATTAAGCTGCAGCGCATGCAAGAAAACTGCATATGAACGGTCGTTGTTCGGATAGGTCTTGGTCTGCAGCAAGTTTTGCTCATAACCTTGGTAGATATTGATTGTTACCTCTGTTGCACTGACATCAATCTGAACTTCGCGGTGATCCTGGTCGGAAACAATTGGTCCGTCAATAATAAGTTGTGCAGTAGAACTGGTGTAGGCGTATGTTTCGAGATTGAGCGGTGCTACTTTTGGTGCCGACGGCTTACCGCCACTGAGCAACAGGAATAAAATAAGCACAATCAGGCCAATGGTGATCAAAAAACCAACGAAATAGCGCACAGTTTCTACCTACTCTCAATTTAATACACATATAGTATCACCATTAGCACTATTTTACAAGGCCTTTATTGCAATAACTTCTCGAGGTTGCGCTTGGTCTGATCGAACGTTTGATAGTAGACCGTTTGCATACCAACCTCGGCGGCAGCCGTGCAGTACCGCTGCTGGTCATCGACAAAAACACACTCGTCGAGCGCAACACCCAATCTCTGAGCTATTGCCTCGTACATACGCGGATCCGGCTTCACAACACCTAACTGGTACGACAATACCGTGGCATCAAACAACGCCACTTGGTCGGGGCTAAATATCCGGTCTAGCCAATCTCCACCAGAATTACTCAGAAGTCCGATCTTGTAGTTCGGCTTCAGCCGCTCCTGTATATAGGCAAACAACTTCCTGTTTGGCACATTACTATCAAGATTTGATGCCACTTCTGCATCCGTCACATCGGCCAAAAGCGCAATCTGATGTACGTATTCTGCATAATCCAACAGTCCGGCATCGGCTTGCTTGTTCAAATCAGTGGCCTGCGCGTACAAACCTTCATCGTACCCAAAATGCTCTTCTTTGAATGGCAGCCAACCGTCGGTCGCCAACACTCCAAAACAATCGAAAATAATCGCTTTTATCACCTTATCATTGTAGCAGCCTAGTCTGATTAGAGCAGATCGGTAAATGCTGTCGTAAATTTGTAAGCTAGACGCCGTTTTGCTTCGGCTTCGTCAACCCATTCGTAACTGATATGTTCGTCGCTGATAGCTATCTTGCTGTCCACGGGAATCGTAACTTTGTAGATCATCAGTAATAACCCGACTTTTTCGGTTGTGGATATAGGAATCTGTACATCCGACATCACGGCAGTCATGAATTCGATGGCCTCAACGTGCGTAATACCTGTTTCTTCTAGTATTTCGCGGTTGAGAGCCTGCAAAAGACTCTCGCCATCATTATTTACGCGGCCGCCCGGCAGGTCGCTATGCGGTGTTGCGTCACTCGGAAAGTCGAAGTTTTTGATATTGGCATCAAAAATTAATATCTTCCCTGCTTCGTTGGTAATGAGCGCTTTGACGCCAACATGAAATAGTTTTTCATTAGCCATGTGTCAAATTATAACAAAGTCGCCTATACTCGCTAATATGAGCGTACAACTGGTTGGCGTGCTGAATGTAACGCCGGATAGCTTTAGTGACGGTGGCGAGTACCTGAGTGTCGTTACAGCGTTACAGCGCGCCGAGGAATTATTGAGCCAAGGAGCCAGCATGGTTGATGTTGGCGGTGAGGCGACCAACCCCTGGGCAAAGCCAACTTCGGTCGAAGAAGAATGGCGCCGACTTGAGCCAATTGTAGAGGTGTTGATACCAAAGTATCCAGGCAAAATCTCTATTGATACCCGCCATGCAGAAATCGTAGAACGGGCCACCCAATATGGAAGTTTTATCGTCAATGACGTAACTGGCTTTAGCGACCCAGCGCTGATCGAAGTGACTGCCAAACACGGACTAAAGGCTATCATTAGCCATCTGCCACGCACAGCACACGGCGACATTCAATTAGCCCACAAACAGATCAAAATAGATGCTATAAACCAAGTTCGTGATGAATTATTGGCTCAAAAAGCCAAGCTTATTACTGCCGGTATTCCGGCCGAAAATATTATTCTAGACCCTGGCATCGGCTTTGGCAAAAGCATGAAATTAAATTGGCAGTTACTGGAGTTTGCCAAGCTCGTTCCAGATGAAAAAGTTATGATCGGGCATTCGCGCAAGCGCTTCCTGGCTACCGACTCACAAACTGGTGAAGACGTGCCTGGCGCCAACAAATACGATCCTGAAATCAACCTAAAAGCAGCACAGATCGCCGCTAAATCCGGCGCAGGCTATTTACGGGTGCACGATCCAAAGTTATACGTCTCTATCAGTTAGATGACACGTACCTTACCATCGGATGTGCGCCACCGCCAACAGCTAACTGACCGGCACTATATTCCAAAACTGCCAGCGAATTAAGCGACTCCTGGACTGCGCCGTGCGCAAACTTGCCTAGAATTTCCAGAGTGTCGCGCACTTCAAGACGTGCATTATGCGCAATTATCTCATCAAATCGCCTATCCGGATGCTCGCCATTGAGCACGTCTAACGTTCCTCTTGCCATAATTCCCCCTGTTATTTCCGTCGCGAGCAATCAACCGCATTTCCAGTACGAGCATGAGTATCGGTGATTTGCTATAGAAAGTCTGTAAAATAGCTGACATTGCTTATCATAAACACCTCTCGACAGCGATACATACCACTATTTCTTTGTAGCAAAACAATAGATAAACGTTGACGGATCACCGTCATAATCCTGGCTAATTTCTTCCAAGCGATCGACAACGTAATCTTTTGCGAGTAAATCTTTGCAGTAATCCAGTGAGAAAAAGTGGCGGATGTGGCCTTTGCGTACAAATGTGTCTTGGGCGACCTCTTCGCCCTCACCGTAGAGATGGTCATGAATCGATTTACAGGCAAAGAACAGTCTACCACTAGGTTTTAACACACGGGCGATTTCAGCGAAAATTTCACGTGTTTTGTCGTCCGAAAAATAGTGCAATGAGAGATGTGCGTACACGGCGTTGAAAGAATTGGCACTGTGTGGCAGCGGCTCGGACAAATCACTAACGACAAATGCCAAATTTGGCAGCTGGTACTTGGCGATATCGTCGGCGATGACAACATCAGAAAAATCAGTTGCCGTAATCGTCACACCATTCGATGCAAAATAGTTGTCGTCTTTACCGATTCCACAACCTAAATCGAGCAAGCTTGAGCCTTTTTTGAGTTCTGGCAACACCATCTTGGCGAATAGATTCACGTCATTACGGTACTTTTCGTGATCGCCCAACGTATGTTTTTTATTCCAAACTAACCGTTGATCTTGTATCATCTGTCAACCATACACTGCGGATAGTATTGCGGCAAAAAATCCCATTATATAGGCGCTTTGGTAAAGCAAATAGTATGGTCTTAGCTTAGGAGCAAATATGTAAATATACCAAACCGCTAGCATACCGACAGCCACGACTACGGACACGGCCCTGGCAAAGTTTGACACTTGCCCTGTTGCTGCCAAAAACGCCAGAAGTACTGTCATATTCGCCGCTAGGCCGTACGCACATAGCCGGTGGATACGCCGCTCTAATTTATTAACATCTGGGAACCAAGCGGCTAGTAGTTGAAGCATTAAGCCAAGTGTTGCAAAGATTTTGTACGCGAGCGATAAATGAAACTCTGGCACCAGCCATTTGATCTGAAATAAATAAAAAAGCACCCCGGTGATGCTCAAAACAGTCGCAAATAACAGATATGCCTGTCGATGTGCCGCGGCATGCAAACTAAGCGACATCGACTTATTGCCTCGCCATTTGAAAACCATAAATGTAGTAGTACTACAGATTAGAAGTATCGAAAGTAGGGCCAAATTTTTATATGCCACATCCGGTCGCATCTACAACTCACCCCAATTGTCGCCAATGGTCGTGTCGACGGTTAGCTTCACGGGGAGTTCGTAGATACCTTCCATTTCTTCCTTGAGTAGCACGGCTATGCGGTCGGCTACGGCTTCGGGGCACTCAATGACGATTGAGTCGTGGACTTGGAGCAACATTTTGCAGTCGTTGTGTTGGGCGCGGAGTTTTTTATCGACCTGAATCATGGCCATTTTTACTAGATCCGCCTCTGTTCCCTGAATTGGCACATTAATAGCTGCACGCTCAGCACCAGAGCGCACCATGAAGTTTGACGAATGAATATCGGGCATGGGGCGACGGCGACCAAATAAGGTTTCAACATAGCCATCTTTGCGGGCTTTTTCGAGCACCCGGTCCATATAGTCGAACATCGGCTTACGCAGTTCTTTGTAGCGGGCAATAAACGCGCCAGCCTGCTCATACGTCATGCTGGCGGCCACTGCCAAGCCGTGCGGGCTCATACCATACATAATGCCAAAGTTGATGACCTTCGCGGCGCGGCGCATCTGTTTGGTAACGTCCTCCAATTCTCGGCCATAGACTTGCGCTGCGGTGGCAGTGTGCACGTCAACATCTCTGTTAAACATATCTACCAGTTCTTTATCGTCGGCCAAATATGCGGCCAAGCGAAGCTCGAACTGCGAATAATCAGCACTCACCAGTTTATTGCCCTTGCCCGCTACAAAAGCTGTGCGCACATGACGTCCTAAATCGGTACGAGTCGGAATGTTTTGCAAGTTTGGATCGATACTGCTCAACCGGCCAGTCTGGGCAATGGTTAGGTTGTACGTGGTATGAATGCGGGAATTTTTGTCCACCATGGTTGGGAGCGTATCGACGTAGGTATTTTTGAGCTTGGCGACTTCACGGTATTGCGTGATAAGGTCGATAATTTCGTGTTTGCCGCGGAGCTTGTCGAGCTCGCTGGCGGCGGTTGAGTACCCCGTTTTGCCTTTTTTGATTCCCTGCGTTGGCAACTGTAGCTTTTCGAACAAAATATCGGCCAATTGGGCCGGGCTAGCGATGTTAAATTCTTGGTTCGCTATGCCATAAATTTGTTGTTCGTAGTCCGAAATAAGGTCGTCGATTTGGATGGCAAACTTTTTTAAATACGCCGTATCAAGTCCAATACCTTCATATTCCATTCCTGCCAACACAGGAATTACTGGCCACTCGATATCACGAGCCAAATCAGCCACTTTTGGCAGTGCTTTAAGGTCATCTGTCTGCTGCGCATATAAGCCAGCAATTACACTCATTATCTCTGGCGCTCGCTGCATTAGCTCCTCAATATCAAGCTCTTCAAATGATGAACCATCGTAATCTAAATCTGCCTGGGCAAGATCGGTCAATGTTTGTTCACGGCGCAAGCTATTGAGCAAAAATGCGCCGATGAGCACATCGTGCTTCACGGGGGGTAATGTAACACCAAGCTCCAGCAGCACCTTGAGCGTTGACTTTACATCGTAGCCCACAAGTTGAGCCGAGCTCAGCGCCGAAAAATACGAGCCAACTGCCTGCAAATCAAGTTTTGTGAGGTTAAACGTATAGGTTGTGATGCCGTCCGCACTCAGAATCAACACCTGCGGATCACGACCATGCTTGCCAGCACACCTTGAATGAATAAAAAGTTGTGCAGAATCAGGAATACTGACCGTTTTAAATGCCGCGGCTGAGTCGATGATACTATTTTTGCCAGTTTTAAGTTCGGTGTTGCCAGCACTTGGCAAATTATCGACTGGAACCTGCATTATCTCTGGTAATTGACGCGCAAGGCTACGAAATTCAAGCTTCTGGAGCTTGTCTTGAATGGCTGCCGGGTCGGCCTTGCTGCCATCAACTTCCTGCAAGTCCAATGTAATTGGTGCATCGAGCCAAATTTCGGCAAGTTTTTTACTCAGATAGGCCAGATCTTTGCCAGCTTCGAGTTTTTTGGCCAACGTATCTTTAATGAGCGCAATATTTTCATACACTCCATCGAGTGTCTTATATGCTTGCAATAATTGGACCGCACCTTTTTCGCCAATGCCAGGCACGCCTGGAATGTTGTCGGACGAATCACCCTTGAGTGCTTTGAGATCGATAAATTGGTGCACATCAATACCGTATTTGGCCGTGAAACTCTCTGGCGAATATAGTTCGATGTTGCTCAGGCCTTTTTTGAGCGCAAAGACTTTAACATGACTATTTACCAATTGCAGCATGTCCATATCGGAGGTAATCAACATCGTTTCAATATCCTGGGCAGTTGCCTGCACGGCTAGCGTGCCCATAATGTCGTCGGCTTCGTAGTCGTCCAGCTCGTACAGTGGCCAGCCAAATGCTTTCAACAAATCCTGCAGTACCGGAATTTGGGCGTAAAAATCGGGTGGTGGCGGTTTGCGGCCAGCTTTGTATTCTGGATACAGCGCTAGGCGCTTGCGAATATTGGTCTTGGGTTTATCCCATGCAACAGCCACATAATCTGGCTTTAGACGACGAATGACCTCAAGTGCCATAGTTGCAAAGCCAAACACGCCACCGGTGGGCGTACCGTCCTTGGTCGCTAAATTAGGCATTGCATAGTAGCCACGATAAAACACCGACTTACCGTCGATGATTGCGAGCTTCTTTCTTACCGTCACCTCTTCAGCCATAGCTCCAGTATACAGCGTTGGTGGGTCTGATTACTTTTTTGCCTTGTCAATCTTTCGCAAAATTCTGAGAACTACCTTCTGTAGCATTTCGAATGTCAGATCAGATTGCGGCTCGCGATCCTGTTCGGCACGAAACACGGCCCGCAGTGTTGTCGGCTGGAGCTGATCTTCACCAAAGCTTGGAAGTAGCGATTGCATGAGCACAAGTTCTTTTTTATGTATAACGTGCTTCGCCTTTGGATCATGACCAACACGGGTATTGGTAACCGAACTGGCTTGCGCTGACTCAAGTTTACGGCGTAGCTTAGCACCTGCGTCAAACACTTCTGGGCCAAGGTTATTCATACCCACGAGGTGTCCAGCTAGCAGCCGAAGCGCTTTATCATCGTAATCCTTCAGGATATTGCCCAGCAGTTTGTGGGCACTGGCGATCATTCCTGCGGCCAACACTTCTTTAGTCAGCGCCGGGTCTGGCTTACTTGGAACTAGTCGTTTGGGTGATTCCAAGTCGATAGCTTCCGGGGCAGCTGGCTCCACCAATACAGCTTCGAGCTCAGACTGCTCATGTGAATAGTCGATAGCATCCCCCGCCAAATAACGGCCAAGCAAATCCCGTAATCTTTCGGGTGAGAACCCCTGCTTGTGCAGCGTCTTACTGACAGCCCGTGGTACGCCGCGAATCATCCCCTGGTATGCAACGGGCGTTGCTTGAATCATCTCCTTGTCTGTAGCACCACGAACGTGCATCCGAAGTATGGTCATGCGATACAAGGCAGTTGTTATGTTCCTGCGCTGACTACGTTCGTCCACCGGGATATTTTGCACATACAGCAATCCTACGAGATCCATGAAACCTTCAAGCTTCATCGGAGTCAAATCCTCTGGTACCGTTTCTACATCGAGCAATTTGCGCAGAAAGGAACGGCTGTTTTTGTGCAGATCCGATTCCTGCGTGGCATCCCCGGCTTCAGCAGAATCTGGTTGCGCCGATGCTTCTTGTGGATCGGACAAAGTTTCGGACGGAGATTCGGGCGGAGCAAAACCATTCGCTTCAAGCTCCCACGGAGTTAATCCACGTTCGTCGTCAGCAGCAGAAGCCGCCCCAGCAACCAGCCTGCCACCCATGTAGCTTCGTAATCCGACTTCAGGCCCTAGCAAATCAGGTGCATCATCGATAGGATAGGTGTTGTTATGCGCTATACTCGTCATATGGTCCAAAATCTCTTTAAGAGATACTAGTGTGTCATATAATTGATTATAATGCAAGCATAAGCAAAATGTCTCCATAACAGGTATAATTACCTCTAATGGACGAGCATAAGCGTTTAAATTACTATCGGCTGACACCTGCTGATGTTTTGACAGAGGTGAAATCGAACGAAACTGGGTTGATGCCAGCCGAAGCCCAGGAACGATTGGAGCGTTTGGGGGCAAACGTGTTGCACAAGGTGCACCGCGAAAGTACGCTGACAACCTTTGCGCGCCAGTTTAAGAATATATTAGTTATTATTTTGCTGGTCAGCGCTGGGCTCTCATTGTATTTGCACGATGGGAAAACAGCGACGATTTTGATCATCATTGCTCTTATGAATACCACGGTTGGCTTTTTGCAGGAGCACAAGGCCGAGACGTTGTTTGAAAGCCTTAACCAACTGCTGGTCTCCAAGGCAAAGGTCGTTCGGAGCGGAAAATTGAGCGAGGTTAATGCCAGTGAACTGGTACTGGGCGACATTGTATACATAGAAGAGGGTGATTCCGTGCCCGCCGACCTGCGTATTTTGGATGAGGAAGAGCTGGCCACCAATGACTTTGCACTGACCGGCGAAAGCCAGCCGAGCCGTAAGTTTGTGCATGCTATGGCTGGCGATGTACCACTTGGCAGCCGCCACAATCTGTTATTTATGGGTACAACGGTAGCAACTGGGCATGGTCACGGCGTTGTAGTCGGCACCGGCATGAACACCGAGCTGGGGCGAATTGCGTCGCTCAGCCAAGTAACCACAACCGACAGTTCGCCATTGCAAAAAGAAATGAATAACCTGGCAAAGCGATTGGTCCAGGGCACATTGATTTTGGCAGTAGTCCTAACACTTGTTGCGCTCAAGGCAAACTTTGGCGTGCACGATGCCTTACTGTTTGCCATTGGCATTGCCGCAGCTATGATTCCAAATGGCTTGGCAGCTGAAGTAAACATCACCCTGGCGCAAACGGCAGCTCGCATGGCTAAAGCCCGAGCATTAGTCAAAAAACTGTCGGCGGTTGAAACGCTTGGTGCCACCAACGTTATCCTCACCGACAAAACCGGCACACTCACTAAAAACGAAATGACCGTGGAACACCTTTTGATTGGCAAAACCGAATATGACGTGACAGGCACAGGCTATGAAACCAACGGCAGCGTGGTTGATGCACAGCAAAAACCGCTGACTGCAACGGCGCTAAAAGAACTAAATCTGTTCTTTTCGACGGCCGTACTTGCCAGTAACGCCCACGTGAATCCACCAGACGATCAGCATGCCACTTGGTACGTCGTTGGTGACCCAACGGAGGGTGCACTGATTACCCTGGCCCGCAAAGCTGGTATTGTACCCGACGGTTTAGACTCCTCCAGCCAAGAAATAAAAGAGTTCCAGTTCGATTCTGCCCGCAAGCTAATGAGTTCCGTGCGCCACCATGACGGCAAAATTTACGTCTTTGCCAAAGGTGCACCAGAATCAATTTTAGAACGTAGCAGTAAGCTGCACGACCATATATTTGAGCGAAAATTAACGTCAGCCGACCGCAAGCGACTCACCGAATATAATGACACCATGGCAAAAAAGGCCATGCGCAACCTGGCATTCGCCTACCGTGTCTTGCCCGCAGATACTGACCTAAAAAATATGCAAATGGATAAAATCGAACAGGACTTTACGCTGCTTGGATTAGTAAGTATGATCGATCCGCTTCACGAACAAGTACCGGCCGCCATGCTTGCCGCCCGCAAAGCACACATCAAAGTCTCTGTCGTTACCGGCGACAACCCCACAACAGCCGAAGCCATTGCTCGTCACGCCAACCTAGCAGACAAGCCGGAGGACATCACCATTATCCTCGGTGATGAGTTACAGAAACTAGCGGACAGCCAAATCCTCCAACTCGTCGACCGTGGTGGTGCAGTTTTTAGTCGAGTGGCGCCAGAAGACAAGCTACGGATTGTAGAAATCGCCAAAAACAGTGGCCGTGTGGTTGCCGTTACCGGCGACGGCATTAACGACGCACCAGCACTCAAACGCGCCGATATTGGCGTAGCAATGGGCAAAACCGGCACCGATGTCGCCAAAGACGCCGCCGAAATTGTGTTGTTGGACGATAGCTTCAGCACACTCATTAGCGCCGTCGAGCAAGGCCGCCTAACCTACAAAAACATTCGCAAGGCCGCGTTGTGTGCCATGTACGCCAACGCCAGCGAGCTACTGGCGGTGCTGATCGGTCTGGCATGCCATGTGCTGTTTCAGATACCCATTGCCATCAGCGCCATACAGATATTAGCCATCGACGTCATTACACAGATATCGCCCGTTACCGCTCTCGGCTGGGATGCTGCTCAAGGTGAGCTAATGCGCGAACACCCCCGCCGGCTGCGTGACCACATTGTCAACCCACCAGCCGTGCAAAGCTTTATCGTCTTAGGTTTGCTATCCGCCGGGCTATCCTACGCTAACTTCTTGTTCTTTTTTGTGCGTCGTGGCTTCAGCCCTGTGAACATCGACAGCCACAGTATGCTGTATTACCAAGCCACCACACTGACTTTCGCAAGCGTTGCCCTATGCCAGTTCGTAAACATCATGCTCGTCCGTTCCGATGAGCACGAGCGCTTCTTTACGCATTATATTTGGAGCAACAAAAAACTGCTCATCGCGTTTGCAGTTTCACTTTTCTGTATCGCAAATATCTCGTACAACCCGTGGATTCGCCCCTACTTCCACGCTGGCGCACTAACCTTCATGGATTGGCTCACCATTGTCGGTGTTGCAGCAATCTACTTCCTGCTACGCTTGTTCCAGCGCCACACCAGGAACCATACCCGCGAGAAATTGTTGGCCGATCATCACCCAGACCACATCCGCAAACACTTGAAAACTGCTTAGACGTCTAAGTTGATATAAGTACACGAAAGATATACAATTGATACATGACTAAAGTAGCCACCAAAACAACCACAATGAATCTGCGTCTCGACGTTGAAACCAGGCAACAGCTTCAAAGTTACGCTGATAACTTAGGAATCCCCGCCACAACGTTGGTAGTGGCCAATATCAAACAGCTGCTAAAAAGTGACGAAGTCCGATTTACCCGTACGCTGGAGCCCACCCCTTACCTCGTAAAAATCATGGAGCAAACAGAAGCCGATATTAAGGCCGGCAAGAAATTCGCTGGCCCGTTTAATGGTAAAGAAGCGGTTGCCTACCTAAATTCTTTAGTAGAGTAGACCAATGCGCGTCCAGTTTCACCCAGATTTTGATCGACATTTCGCTGGCCGCCTCACGCCTTTGCAAAGAAATCAGGTAGTCGACGTTATCTATCTATTCTCCGAGACACCATTCCACAAAAATCTGCGTAATCATATCCTTTACGGCGAGTGGAAAGGCTACCGCTCCATAAGCGTCGGTGGCGACCTACGCCTGCACTACCGCGAATACAAACCAGACATCGCTCTCTTTGTAGCCGTCGGTACTCACGCCCAACTCTACAAATAATGCTTTGGCCTATTCAGCCCTACTGCATTAGTAGTCTTTACTGTTAGCTTGTGGCTGCCAAGTGAAGTTATTTGCCGTATCATGGAATCGCCCATCATTAGCTGATATAGCATACAAAACATCGTACTGTCCAACTCGTGGCTGTTCGATGAGGTTTTCTACCAGTCTGCCAAGATCGCTGTGCTCAAGCCAAACTCGTTGCTCATGGTCGAGAACCTCTGGCCGCCGGTGCTGTTGGAGTGGGAGATTATCTGATGTCACGCCACCCAGTCGAACACTTACCGCGCCACGGGTAAAGACTGGTGCAAGGTGGCGAACTGCAATTTCTTGAGCCCGTTTGCTTCGGCCATAGCCGCTAGCCGGTTCAGTCATAAATTCATTTGGCTTGGCCACTAGTAATCCACTGTTGCGTCCCAAAAAACCCAGTGTATCTTCGACATGGATGCTGCTAGCGTGAATGAATTGCTTAGGACCTTGCTCGTGATTTTCAGCTAGCGTAGTTGCCATATTCATAACCATCCCGAATAACCGCGTGTTGATTGGATCTTGATGTGGTGATAGCCAATTTTCCTTACCCTCAGCTTTAGGCCCAAACACGCCAGCCAAGTGAATCACGACATCAGCCGCTTCCAATACCCTTTTAAGCTTGTCTGGATCGGCTAGAATATCAATCTCAGGTAAATCGATTGGGATAATGTCATGTACCCCACCCAATTGCTCAGTCAGCACCCTACCCACCACCCCCTTTGCTCCAGTAATCGCAATCCGCGACATCTTATGCCTCGTAGTTCCGTTTTACATCATTGTCGATCAAGCGGCCGACTTCGCCCAAAAACAACTGGATTGGTGCACCTGCCGGAGCACTAGCACCGGCCACAACTAGCTGAATATCTCCCCGCCCCTGTTCTTGCAATACGGCATGGGTATCTTGCGCCGTTCGAAGTGTGTGGGGGTTACTGGATACAAACAATACCTGAGCGTTTTGTGGAATATCATTATTCTGAAGCCACTCGATGGCACTACTGCGGGTTGTGTGTCGCGATGGAGCGTCACCACGTGAAACTGCTGCCGCATTCTGGATAGTAATCAGCTGCCCCTCGTCCGTGACAAACTCATGGCTTTTCACAATGCGCGCAGGCACACCGGGCTCAGGTTTTCGGACAATTTGATGTGGGTTATTCTTGTCGAGAAGTTCGAGGTTAACACGATGGGGCAATAAATGACCACCCCACAATTTCAACATCGCAATCCGACCAAGCTGTGCCTCTGTCAACGCCCACTCATTACCATGGAAGTCACCACGTACCAGCGCCTCCCGCACCCACGAATTGTTATAGATATCATAGCCGGCAAAGCGGCCGTCAGTAGCAAATATCTCTTTATTTGTACCGTCCCTTGACTCACGCGGCCGTTGGCCATCCCACTTATCGATGACATCAATTATGACTCCATGTTCCGTTACTGCTTTGTGTATTACGCCGCCACGACGTACATCCGCCTGTAACGTGCCACCCACGTCAATTGCCCGGTTAAAATGGACACTATCCGGTGGCAATGTTTCTTGTACTAGGCCCAGCTTATGTAATAACAGCATCGCAGCAGCCGATTGTTCGGTGGTGAACTGATCCTTTTCGGTACTGTTGCCGTGCTCAAAACCTATCCAACCTGGGCGGATATAGTCGACCAAGCCGCTTGGATCATCAGACCACTCGCTTTCTCGACCTAAAGCTCCAAACAGGTTTTCTAACTCTTCTTTATATGGCTCAAAAAAACGCGCCTCATTAATAACCGCTTGCTGGCGTTCATCAATTGCAAGTGCAGATGATTCAAAAGATTGATACTGTGTCATAGGTTAATTACTGCCTTAACTTGATTTATGTTAATAATTATATCATTAGATACTTATAGTGTCCACATACGTATACAAACTATTCAATTTATATCTGTTAATTTATATATCACTTTGTGAAAATACTATTCACAAAATTTAGAATATATGCTATCATGGTGCTCATGGAACAAGCTCTAATCAGCGCTGGCCTCACTCCTCAGCAAGCGCGCGCGTACCTGTATATCATTGATAATTTCCCTTCCTCACCCGCTACTATTGCCGCTTATTTACGATTATCGCGCACCAATGCTTACAAGTTGGCTGATAAGTTAGTTGAGATGGGTCTTGTGAATAAAGAAATAATTAATAAGAAGGTTGCGTATATCCCGAATGACCCAGTGGCCCTTTCAGGTTTGGTGGCCGAAGCCCGAAACAAGATGGTAGCACTCGAGAAAGCCACTAAAGAGGCAATGCGAATTATCCAAAGCCGCAAGTCTGCCAAAGATCCAACCGAAGCTAAAGTCTACCAAGGTCGACTGGCTCTCATTGAGCTCTATAAGGAACAGGCCGACAGAGGAGCTGAAGTACGCTCCATACACACACGAGCCGACATACCCATCATGGGCTTCACGACCATGAATCAGATCCGTCACCTTTGGAGCGGCAAAAAAGGCCAACGCTATGGGTTCACTCCCGATGCTCCAGGTGCAGTCAATAATCCGGCTCTTGATACCCACACTAATCTGCATCGCACCTGGTTGCCACGAGACAGCTACACTGCACCGGTAGAATGGTCTACGTGCGAGGATGGTCTTATTCTCTACATATATGCCAGCGAGCCATACGCTATTAAAATAAGCGACAAGCACGTTGCTGACGCTTTTCGGCAGCTGTGGCAGATCATGGATTATACGATGCGGCAATCAAGAAACTATAAAGATTTGCCTCGCTACGCCGATAGAGTCATATAGCAGCTAACTGTCTTTTTGGTGAACGCCAAACAGTTGTTCGGTAATGAAACTCTGGAATTCATTTAGATCGGTTTGGTCGTTGAACAGTAGAAGGTCGGCCTTCTTTTTGACGCTGCCCATGTCAAGCGTGGCACCATCGCCGGATGGCTTCATTTCGGCTTCTTCTTCGGCTAGGAATTCTTCGAAGGTTTTACTGTCCTCACCAGCACGGGCACGGGCTTCGGCATTAACACGGATACGTTCGTAGCGAGTTCTTGGGTCGGCATCGATCCACATAACTAGGCCGCCAAGTTCATGAATACGGTCGGCTTCGGCCGGATTACGCAAAGACGCAATCGCCACACCAACATATTGACCCTTGAGATTATTGAATTCTTCGATTGCTCGGTCGACTAGCACTGCATAGCCGTATTCGCGGCGCCATTCGGCACTCAGCGCACGCAAATTTTCACGTTCTACGGGAATGCCGCGACGGTTTAATTCCGCACGCAACAAGTCAGTAACAGATACAAATAAGTAACTATGCCGATCAGCCAACGTTAAACCCGCAGCATCTTTGCCAGAGCCATTTGTACCAGCAATCCCGATAATCTTAATATTACTCACCATAACTACTACCTATTTTACCGTATGTAATCGTGTAATTTTTTGGCGTCGCGGTGTTTTCGTAATTTTGCGAGTGCCTTGGCTTCGATTTGGCGGATACGTTCACGGGTAACAGAGAATTCTTGGCCAACTTCTTCTAAGGTGTGGCTTTTGCCGTCCTCTAAACCAAAGCGAAGTTTTAGAATTTTTTGTTCGCGTTCAGTAAGGGCGCTGAGCATGTCTTTGACTTGTTCTTTGAGTAACTGACCAGTGGCTGACTCCTCGGGCGATACGGTGTCTTCATCTTCGATAAAGTCAGCCAGAACGGAATCTTCCTCGTCGTCGCGAATCGAAGCGTCTAAAGACGAAATATCTTGTTTGATCTTCATGATGTGCTCAACCTTGTCGACGTCAATTTCCATTGCCTTGGCAATTTCGTCGTTGGTTGGTTCGCGGTTGAGTTCTTGGGTCAAACGGCGTTGGGTACGAAGTAGTTTGTTAATGGTTTCTACCATGTGCACAGGAATACGAATAGTACGGGCTTGGTCGGCAATGGCGCGAGTAATGGCCTGACGGATCCACCAGGTAGCGTAAGTAGAAAACTTAAAGCCCTTGTCTGGGTCAAATTTTTCAACGGCACGCAGCAGTCCGGTGTTGCCTTCTTGAATCAAATCAAGCAGGTCCAAACCACGGCCAACGTAACGCTTGGCGATCGACACCACCAAACGCATGTTTGCTTCGGCCATCTTGTCTTTAGCGTCGCGGTCACCAGCTACCACACGATTTGCCAGTGCCAACTCTTCTTCGGCGTTTAACAGCGGGATTTTACCAATTTCGCGGAGGTACAAACGAACAGAGTCGTCAGCAACGTCGTCTTCTAGGTAGACGGCTGCTTCGGGCACGACTTCTTCTTCGGGTTCTTCGGCCCATTCATCAGTGAAAGCAGCAACGTCGGGATCTACGGCGGTGATTTCGACACTGGCATCGGCCAAATCGGTGTACAACGCGTCAAGCGTTTCGGCGTTTTCGGGGGTATCAGGAATAACCGCAAAAATATCACGCTGTGACACGGTGCCATCGGCCTTCGCCTTGTCTATGAGCTGCTTTTTTGCTTCTTCGGCGTCAATTGGTGCTGCTGATTTAGCTGCTTTTGCCGATTTTGTAGCCTTTGGCCCTTTTGAGTCTGCCGTTGTGTCATCTTGTTTCTTAGCTTTAGCCATAAATTACCTGCCTTTTACTTGATTTAATAGTGCGTCGAGCTGCTTTACGTCACCTAACAATGCCTGAGTCGTTGCCGAGTCAGCATCATCTAAGCTCGCAATTACTATTTGTTTCTGATTTTTGACATATTGTTCCACCAGGCGGGCCTGCAATCGAGCTGCTTCGTAACGAAGTTCAGTTAACTCGAGACCTTGGTAGAGTTCTTCATACTGTAATACTACAATTTTAACATAATCGCCAATCTGCTTCAACTCTAGCGCCGTATCGGGCGCACCGCTAAAGTCGGCATGGTCTTTTAGAAACTGCAGCAGCTGCTCGCCTTCGTCATTAAACAACATTTCGGGAGTCATAAGCTCTAGGTATTCGCGGAGTTGGGGCTGCAGCAACATGAGTGCCAGGAAACGGTCTTGAGCTTTGGTATTTTCGACGAGTTTTTTATCGACTTGCTGCGGAATAATTTTTGTTCGTTTCAAAGGCTTGATTTCGTCGCTAGCTCCCTGTTTGAGCTTGGCTTCGAGTGCGTCTTTGCTTACCTGCACCGCATCGGCGATGGCTAACATGTAATGATCTTGCTCAACCGGATCGGTTAAAGTCCGAACTACGGGCAGTAACACATCACTAAATTCGCGCTTGCCTTGGGCGGTTGTAATATCGAGCAGTTTTTTGTAGCGAGTCATCAGCCAATCGAGGGCGTACTGTGGTTTTTCGATGGTTGCCTTCCAGATTTCGGGGTCTTGTTTGATAAGTTCATCGGGATCTTTGCCGCTGGGGATGTCGATAATACTGAGGCTAACTTTTACTCGCGACGCAATTGGGATTGCCCGCTCAGTGGCATTCATGCCAGCCTTATCGGCGTCAAAAGAAAGGCGAATATCACCCGTAAAGCGGCTCAAAGCCTTCAAATGTGGTTCGGTCAGTGCCGTGCCAGCCGTGGCAACAACTTCACGCACACCGGCTTGATGGCTAGCAATCACGTCCAGATTGCCCTCTGTTATAACCACAAATTTCTTTTTGCGGATTGATTCTTTTGCTAGGTGCAGTCCATAAATGTGGCGGCTTTTATCGTACAGAGCCGTTTGTGGCGTGTTGATGTATTTGGGGGCATTTGGATCGTCATCGAGCTGACGAGCCGTAAAGCCAATCACCCTGCCCTGTGGATCTTGGAGCGGAATCATCAGCCGGCCACGGAACATATCTTGCGTACCACGATAACCCTTTGAACACACACCGGCCGCCCAACATTCTTCTTCGGTAAAACCTTTGGCAGCCAGAAAATCTATCAGTGCCATGCCGTTGTTTGGTGCGTAACCCAGCCGCCATTCCAGGGCAGTCTCTTTGGTAAATAAACGTTTTTTGAACACGTATTCTAGCGTCATTTTGTTCTTACTAAATTGCACTTGGTAAAAGTGTGTGGCGGTTTCCAACAGTTCGTACAGACGCTCTTTACGGGGGCCGCTGCGTTGCCCGGATTGCGTCCGATACTGCCCTAGATCTACTCCGGCTTTGCGGGCCAGCAGTTCCAAGGCGCCTTTAAAATCAACGCCTTCCATCTCCATCACAAAGCTGAACATGCTGCCACCACGACCCGAACTAAAATCGTGCCAGATCTGTTTTTCCGGACTCACCACAAAACTAGGCGTCTTTTCGTTCCCGAACGGACTCAAACCCTTCCAGTTGCGCCCAGCCCGTTTGAGCTGCACATACTCGCCAATCACATCCTCGATGCTAAGCCGCGCCTTAACTTCTTCTACTGCATCCATGTACCCCTATTGTACCCCATATGAAGAAGAGCCAGATTTCCCTGGCTCTCACATGTGTATCTGCCAGATAGAACTAGCCCATTCTGGAGTCTATGGCAAAGTTGTAACCAAAGTGTTATTTTGCGGCATCGATAACGCCGAGCTCTGGAATGCGTGCGCCTAGAATTTTGTGATCGGTCGTCATAAAGTCGCATCCCTGTTCCAAGGCCGTTGCTATCAGTAAATTATCGAACGGGTCTTTGTTATCTGGCGAAAAAATATGGTAGTACTGTAAAAGCGGACGACTCGGCGTGATAACTTCTATGTCAAGGAGGGCTAGGTCATCAAAAACCTTATCATCGTAATGTAATTTGCCGTTCGCAGCTTCTTTTATAACTATCTCCATAATTGATATATAGCTTACGGCCACTGGCTGATTGGCCGCCTCTAGACACGCAAGTGCCTGGACGCCAATCTTTGTCCTATCTTGAAAGAGCCAGACTAGCACTTGCGTGTCTATGAGAATCGATTTTCCCATACTATTAGTTACAAATCACCGTCGTTGATCATCAAATCGGCAATTTCTTTGTCGGTTTCTTCGCTGAACGCGTTGGGCGCAGCCCAAATCTTTGCTTTTGCCAAGCCTAGTGGGCGTTTGGCTGGTTTTGCGGCCACTGGAATGACTGTAAGCTGTACCTCAGGCCTGCCAAAGCCGCCAATATACACTGTTTCACCCTGTTTGGCAGCGGCAATGTATTTGCTCAAATTTGTTTTGGCATCGTGTATGGTTATCGTTTTCATATCCAAATCTTAGTCTACTTAGCTAAGTTTGTCAATATTGTAGGTTTGAAGTGGTAGCGGATTAGGGGCAACATTTGCTAAGATAAACATAAGATGAATCCAAACCAACCGATGCCGGCTGCACCAAACCCGGGCGCACCAATGCAGCAACCACCAAATCCAGCAAACCCTTACGACTTTATATTTAATCCGCAACTGCCGTCAAAGAAGCCAAGTCTTATTGCTGGTGGTGGTTCAACCACAAAACGGGTGCTCGTTGCCGTGACTGGCCTGGTCATATTGGTCATCCTGGCAGCAGTTTTGATGTCTGTCCTCAAGGGTGCAGGACCTAACTTTGCACCGATGACTGTTGTACTACAGGAGCAAACCGAGCTTATTCGAGTTTCTGCAGCTGGACAACTTGCGAGCAACAATCAGGATACACTGGAGCTGGCAACCGCCGTCCAACTGAGTATGATCAGCGCCGAACAACAGGTAAACACCTACCTTGCCCAGAACAAGCAAAAGGTAAACCCGGCACTGTTGGGTCTAAAACAGAGCAAACTCACCGATACCGAGCTAGCCAACGCCCAAGCAAACAGTACCTACGACACTACGTTCACGAGCATTATTCAGAACGATCTGGCGAGCTACCAGGAAGCATTACGAGCCGCATATAAGGCCGACCCAGGAGTAAAGGGTCGCAAACTCATGAACACCGAGTTTGGCAATGCAGCACTACTTATTCAACAAAGTAAGCAGCAGAGCTAGCCTTCGGTAACCAAGCGATAGCTGAGGGTAATTAAACCCTTAATCTCGTCCCATGGTAATTGGCCGCTGAGTACGATGGTATTCCAGTGCTTTTTGTTCAAATGATAACCCGGCATGACGCTTTCGTACTTTTCGCGGAGCACCTTGCTGAGTTGTGGGTCGCACTTGAGGCTCAATTGGACTGGTATTTTGCCTTCGGAAATAAGCGCAAACATTTTTGCATCTTCGGCTTGGCCAATTTTATAGACCGCAACATCTTTGCCAAACGGATAATCAAGCCGCGCGTTTGGCATAGTTAAAATATATTCTTCGACACTTTTGTGATCCATGACATAGATTGTAGCAAACTATTGGCTAAGCTAGCTAATGGCATCCCTGCTTAGGTCGGTTGTACTCAAAGGGTTGCTGCAATGTTATCTGAGATTGTGGTGCCGCTGTGGCAGACGGCACTACTGGTGTGTAGGGCGTATAAGTAATCTACGCACCAGGCTCGTCTTCGCCATCACTATCTAAAGGCTGATTGCTCATTGGCTGCTGTGCTACCACAGCTATCGGCCGCTCAACAACTGGCTGCGCAACAGGACTGATTACCGGTGTCTGGATAAACGGCGCAACCGTGCTTCCAGGTTCTGGTTTTTCTGGTTCTCGTACATTGTTGAGCGGTGCAGCGATACTTTCTACAGCTTGAGCTTGCGGAGTTAGAGGTGGAGACGGGGGCGGAAGTGGAGGTGAAGGTAGGGGTAGAGGCGCAGCCACCACATCGTCGTCATGACTAGCAACAATTACCGGTTCTGATTTTAAAGGCGCTCTGGCGGCAGCCTTACGGAACTTGCGTGACAACAAGAAGAATACACCGAAGCCAATGATAACCAGTAGAACAATAGCCATAATCCATATAGCTGCCACGCTTCCAGATTTCTGACTGAAAGCCAAGACAACCGATACATTTTGCGCTGCTGCCGTTTGCGTCCCATCCGTTGCAGTTTTAATTGTGTTACTAACTGCCAGATTCTGACTATACGTCTTGTCACCCACAGCGTACGTCAGTTCGTGGGCACCAGGCGCAACATTATTGAATGTTGCCACGCCTTTATCGTTCGTAGTCGCATTATAGGCCACAGAGTGCAACACCACCGCTTTGTTGGTGACTGGCTTATGGTTACTATCGAACACCTTAATCGTCACACTAATGCCTTTTGTAGTAAACGACTCCATAGTCGTTTGCGCGGTATTACCCTGCTGATCTTTAGACACCACAACGTAATAGTACGTTTGACCAGGCGTTAACCGTGTTGCATCAAGTGATACCTTATGGCTTGTGCCCAGTTCACTGAGCGGCGTTTGCAAGCTCAGTGCCTCGCTAGATGTGCCATAGTCGATATAAACCTGAGTCGGCGCTTTGCTGGTCGTTGTAATAACGGCTTGGGTAAACTGCACGTTCTGAGAACCAATAACCGGCTTCGCATCATTTGCGCTCGTGGCGGGTACCGTCGTTGTTGGTGGTGTTGTCGTTGCGACGGGATTAGCACTAGTTGCGCCACCGGTCTTCGGTGTTATTGGGACCGCCTTACAGTTTGGTGGGGTACCGGTTTGGCCCGATGGACAGGTTTTTGGTGAGGTTGGAGGCACAGGAGTTGCCGTAGGTGCTGTTGGTGTCGTTGGTGTGGGTGGTGTAGGCGTGGGGGTGGTGGGTGCTACAGGAGTTACGCAATTCGGTGGGGTACCGGTTTGGCCCGATGGACAGGCCGGTACCGATACGGTGACCACAGTATTGAATGGCGACAGATTAATAAGCGAACCGGCATCATTATGCGAGTCGGCACCGCTAATGGTTAACGAGGCGCTACCACTAGTAAGCGCCCTGAACGTCATAATCGCCACCCGTGCATCGCTACTAACATCGTTACCACCTACACCAACGCTTCGCTGGAAATTAATCGTACCACTACTCACCGACTGGGCTAACTGGTCAGGAAAGGCCGAACTACTGGTATCAATATTTATATAACCAAGCTGTGCGGGGTCAAAATTGACATTCGCCTCGACCATATTTACGGACGTACCGGGATCCACACGTAAATCAACCGTAAACATTGCGCCCACCTGCACAGTTTGACTACTTGGTCTTACAGAGATAGTTGCAATAGCCGCCGAAGCCGTGTTTAGTAGCAGCGTGCTGCTAGCTACAACAAACAGGAGAATAAACGCCGACATTTGCACACATTTGCGTCGCATATTCATATTTTTATTTTTCTTAAGCATTAGCAGCATTTACTTGCATTATACAAGCTTTTTCTCGGTTGTCAGTCTATAGTCATAAAAGTTTTCCACAACCAAACTGCACTATTATCGGACAGGCTTAGTTCTGACGGAACCATTCTAGGTAATATTGCAGCTCAGCAATGGACGCCTGAATGTCGTCAAACGCGCGGTGAGTCTCTTTTTTCTCGAACTGCACACCAAATTTAGCCTGCATTACTATCTTGAAACTACTGACATCAAGCATCCGATAATGCAAAACTTGTTCAACATCTGGCCACCACTGCTTGATAAAATTGCGATCGTTATGAATCGAATTCCCTGCCAAAATTGCTGGCTCGTCCCCAAACTGCGCTTTAATAAAGCCGACTAGTTCATGGATCACATCGGCTTCTGGCTTACCTTCTGTTCGTACGCGCTCCGTTAGACCACTAATAGCGTGCTGATTGGCTGCCCATTCGTTCATATTCTGCAACTTATCTTCCGGCTGATGAATCACCGCTTCGTAGCTGGCAAGTGTCTGGAAAGTCGTAGAATCCGTCACCTCCACCGCAATTTCAATAATCACGTCTTTTTGAATATCTAGCCCTGTCATCTCCAGATCTACCCATAGCAACTTAGTTGGCGCAGCGTTTTTATCAATCTTCATACGTATACTATAACCCACCAACCTTCCCCGAAGCCCTAAAAACTATTATCCCTATAGTCTAGTACGTAGACCTCTGCACTCATTGACCCTGAAAACGTTTGTGGTTAAGATTTTTGGTATATACTTACGCTTAGCCATGAAGCTACTTCTAAAAAGCTCAAATTACCGGCGATTAAGCAGCACTTTACTAGCCATACTTGTCCTCGGCTCTATTACAACAAGCCCTGTATTGGCGGCGGCTCAAACCAAAGCCCAGCTTGCACCGTGCACAAAAAAAGTTGCGGGCCAAAACACACCCAAAACCATCACAAAAACAGAGGTAATAGGATATAAATCGGTTGAACAAAATGATACTAACCTAGCCCAAGGCACGTCTAATGTCATCCAGGTTGGTCACACTGGAAAACGACTCATTACCTATACTGCTACATATAAGAAAAGTAAGCTAAGCGGCTGCAAACACACAGGAACAGCAGTTACTCAGCAGCCGCTCAACACCATCACCAGTATTGGCACATACGTGGCGCGCAAACCCGTTGTTGAGCCTGCGCCAATCACCGTTGCACCCACGCCTGCGCCCGAACCAACCCCAAACTGCACTAACGGCACGTATGTCAACTCTGTAGGTACTACAGTCTGCAGTCCCGAAGCCAGCTCAAGTACACCACAGGGGGCAACCGCTCAGTGTCGAGACGGTTCCTATAGCTTCAGCCAAAGTCGCTCTGGCACCTGCTCACATCACGGTGGCGTAGACAGCTGGCTATAACAAAAGAGACCTTTCACAAGGTCTCTTTTGACACATACGTCTCTCAAACTTATGTTAGTTACTGGCAGCTTTGAGGGCGTCGGCGTACCAAATTAGGCTATCGATTTGAGTTTCAAGCTGAGTTTGTGGGCCGTAGGGGTTGGCCTTCTTTTCGTCGCTCAGTTCGAAGTCGTCACTAATTGACTCACCGAGGTGGTCACTGAAGAACAGCGCCTCTGGGATGGTAAAGGCACCGATACCAGGCAGCGTAATACGAAGGCCAGCAACAGCCTGCGCACCACCACTTGAACCGTGAGCAACCAAGGCAAAAGGCTTTTTGTTGGCTTCGTAACCAAGGGTATCAAGAGCGTTTTTAAGCACGGCCGACGTTGATCGGTTATATTCGGGCGTTACAACAAAGTAACCGTCAAATTCAGCAACTTTGTCGAGCCACTTCTTCACTTCTGGCACTGGCTGTCGCTCTGGGTTATAGCGAGGGCTAATTGCCTCATCGAAAAACGGCATTGAATAGTCGCGTAAATCAAGTACTTCTACGTCAGCCTTTTTTGCGGCTTCTTTGGCGACCCAGTTGGCCAGGCGATCACTTTGGCGACCTTGGCGAGTACTACCAATAATTACTGCTAGTTTTGTCATAATGGCTCCTTTATGCTATACTTTTTATAGTTAATTGTTAGTATAAAGCCTATACTATACTTTGTAAAGTATGAAATCAACGACAACCACTCACACCAGTTTAGAACCAAAAGTTGGCTGTATTGCCGGCGCCATGGAGATTATAGGCAGCAAATGGACTGCCCTGATTTTGCGTGATCTTTCGGCTGGTTCAAAGCGTTTCAGCGAGCTAGAACGATCTGTTGGCACCATCAACCCGCGCACCCTTTCCCAGCGCCTTGACGACCTAGAAGAACACTGTATTATCACCAAACGAAGTTTTGCCGAAGTGCCACCCAGGATCGAATACACCCTCACCCAAAAGGGTGAAGACTTAATTCCCGTTCTACAAAAAATGGCCGCTTGGGGCGAAAAATACTACACCGGCAACTGCTAGTCTTCTTTTTGAAAATCAAGCGCGGCAGAATTGATGCAAAAGCGATCGCCTGTCGGTTGGTCGTAGGCATCATGGAACAAATGGCCCAAATGGCTGCCGCAGTTGGCGCACACAACTTCGGTACGGCTCACGCCATAACTATTGTCTTCGACCAGTTTCACGGCATCCGTGTTTGCCGGGTCATAAAAGCTAGGCCAGCCACTGCCAGATTCAAACTTGGTACCGCTTTTGAAGACTACCTGGCCGCAGGCCGCACACTTATAATCCCCGCCATCATGGTTTTCCAATAGCTTGCCGGTGAACGGTGCCTCAGTTGCCTTTTCACGTAGCACGGAGTACTGTTCCGGCGTTAGCTTCTTTTTCCATTCCTCGTCAGTTACATCTATCATTAATTATTATTGTACACCACCAGAAAAAAGGCAGCCGAACCGCCATATTTATAAAACCGCTACCGGTAATGGAGTGCCACTGTACTTTTGGAACTTTTTATCCAAGGTAATAATTCCATCACAACCACCAAGTTCGGCACAAACCGATTGGAGACAATCTTCAAAATCATTCCCGTCACAGCGTTCCTGGGCTAGCTGCACCGTCTGCCCGTTCATAGGCAAAACTTCAAATGCAGCAAGAATTTTTGAAACTGCTTTGAAATCAACATTTTCACGCAAACAAAAGTAATAACATAGATGTACGGTAAGTGGGCTAATGACAAAATAGCGGTCAGGGACAGCTAATGCCTTAAGCGCCTCCCTATAGTGCCTTCGGCGAAGCATAATTTCTAAAATAACGTTAGCATCAACAAAGATACGTTCCATAAGTAACGCTTACCGCCGTTTCGTGACGTATTGTGCGTATTTTGGATCGTTATTCAGTGCCTCATGGTAGAGTTCTTTCACTGATTTATTGAGGTCAACGTCAAACTTTATACCATTGTCATCTAGATATTTATGATATTCACCTATTGCGGCCACGACCGCCATGCCATTACCTTTCCGCGCTTTCTGAGCAGGCTTGAGCCGACCAATTATTGCTGAATGCCGAATAACCGCGATTTCTTCGCCAGCCTCCATACGATCTAGATACAGGCTCAAGTTTTCGCGTAATTGTTTGGCTGTAACCGTTGTCATAATAGTTACTCTTTTAAATATACTTTTAGCGTACGCTTTAGGAGCAACTCTGTCAATATGTACTGCCTGAGCCAGCGGCTACATCCGCTCTGGGGCAGTAATCCCTAAAAGCTGTAAGCCATTTTTCAGCGTTTCTGCATAGTGCGTCACTAACTGCAAACGAACAGCCTGGCGCGGATCATCAATAACTCGATTGTGCTCGTAAAAACGGTTGAACGTTTGGGCAAGCTCGTACAAATATGTGCAGATGTGATGTGGCATCAGGTCGGCCACGGCCTTGTCGATTACCTCTGTATATTCGGTAATTTTTCGTAGCAGCGACCGTTCCGCAGGTTCCAGATTATTTAATTCGGTCTCGGCAGATTCGGCTTTTGCCAAAATACTGCGAGCCCTGGCATGGGCATATTGCAGATATGGGCCACTATTCCCTTCTAGCGCAATTGACTCCTTAGGATCATAGATAATATCGCCACCTATGCGGCTTTTAACCAAGGCATATTTAACGGCAGCCAAGATACTATCTTCGGATGGATTTCGACCACTCTCATGGCCAGCCTGTTGTGCGGCATCAATAATATCCAATGCAAGCAGTACGTTGCCCTTGCGCGAACTCATCTTTACGCCACCGGCCAATTTGACATTACCGTGTGGCAAATGTTTGGTGACATGCGCAAAATCCGGCTCATACTGCTCGATAGATTTCATGACCACCTTCATGTACTCCGTAATGTCGTTGCCGGTGATAATGACCGACAAATCGGGGTGATAATCGTGCCACTTTATAATGCTCAGACCAACTTCTTTGGCTTCGTAGGTTGGCAAGCCGGCCGCGTTGATGAATACTCTGGCATGCAAACCATACTTCTCGCCATCAAAAATAACTGCGCCGTCGCTCTCTTCGTACACACCGGCGGCTAATTGTTCCCGTACTGTCTGCAGGCCAATGGGAGTTACTTCGCTCTCTGGAATATAGCGTTCAAAGGGATGCACTTGGAGCTGTTCGTACAGCACACCGAAGTAATCGTAGCTCCATGTTCGGCAGGTCCAGTAGATCTGCGCAAAGGCTGAATCGTAGTCATTTTCGGCATGAAGCTGGTAGGCATGCTTGTTGGCAGCGATAATTTCCTGTTTAGCAGCTTCGTCGTCCTCATAGGCAGCATTACCTTCAACATAGCGGGCACCAAGCCAAGCTGCACGCCCTGCTTCCAAAACTTCACTAAGTTTTTCAGGGTGCTCACCACCCAAATACCTTACAATCGCCCACATAGTCTTGCCAACATGCAGGCCAACATCGCCGCCGTAATTAATCCGTACTACCGTGGCACCGGCTCGTTCAAATAAGCGCGATACACAATCGCCAACCAATGTTGTGTAGAGGTGGCCAGCGTGTAGGGGCTTGAAGATGTTTGGATCAGAGTATTCCGTCACTACCGTTTTGCCAGCGTACGGCTGTGCCGGTTTGCTCAATAGCCCGTTTACGAGCGCATTATCGGACAATGTAAGGTTCAAAAAACCCGGCCCCGCAACAGATACAGATGCGAGCTTCTTGGCTAGGGTTTCACGCAGTTTCACGGCTAGCGCCTCGGCTATTTCGCGCGGGTTTTTGCCAACCTGTTTACTCAGCTGCAGCGCCACATTGGTAGCATAGTCACCAAATTGTTCATCGGGCCGCGTGAGTTCAATCGCAATACTTGTACCGAACAAATCTTTCACTGCCGCTTGCATGGCTTGTTCTAATTCTTGTTTCATTACACTCCATTATATAGTAAGCCGAGCACTTATCTTACCTCCGCTATCGAATGAACCGTGGCAAGTCCATAGCCGCGCGCCCAACCTGCTTCCTGAGCTGGAACCAGCATGTCAACAACGTAGTTACAACCAGTTATGACATCTCGTTCTCTTTCGTTCAGCTCCCCGCCTGTAGCCAGATAGATTGGCAGACTTTGCTTATTTACATACGCCACACACGACTGCATATCTGGCAAGACATGGAATAGCTCACCAAGCGCCTCACCAAGTAAGGCGGCACCAATGCCCTGACGTAAATATGCCGGATTCGTCACGTGCGCACCCAGCGTTACGTGACCATCAAGCTGGTAATTGGTAACGGCAATGTTGCCAAGTAATACACCCGTTCCAGGCTCGTGTGCAGATAGTCTATATGGATAGCCGGCTGCCGATTCTGCAGTGATCTCTTTCATGGTGCCTGAGCCCACGGACCAGGTATTTAGCTGTGCAATTATCTTCCCGTAGTCGGGGCCTTTTGGGCTGTAGTTTCTAAAATATGGTTTCATGTGATGTTCCGTTTAAAATTAAAAGCTCCCTACCGGGAGCTGTCAAAGGAACTTTATTTTTATACTAACGACAAGGACAACTCCCGAAAATACGTGAGCTGCGACGGTTTAAGACTAGTGAAACTACGTGATTCATAGGATAGTACAATACTATAATTAGATCCGTTATGCAAGGCTCAGTTTTTAACGGGTTTTTCGTACATAACCAGCTGGGCAGCTTTGTACGCCAGGCCATACATCATGCTAATCAGCACTAAAAATGTAAAGGTTGTTACAAACATCTGAGGATAGGCGTTTGGGTGCAATAGTCGATCCGACACATCAAACACCAAACCACCGGGATTAGTCAGGATATCCCAACTATTCCAGCGCAGGTCACGACCAAGGTAAATCGCAAAACTACAGAGCAAAAATATGAATCCCAGCCAGGCGTTACTGCTCCGAATCGAAAAACGTTTCCGAAACTGCTGATGCACCAGATACAAGCTAGTCAAACCTAACACCACGCCCACCGAAATGAAAGACGTAAACATCACGGCGTCATACAATATATCAACCCGTTTTACTTCTTCCAAGTGGATAAAATCGCTCACCATATAGAAGCTGTTGGGCAAAAATGCCAGCCACAAAAAACTAGCCACTAAAGCCTCCCAGCTGGACCATAATTTTCGGCGCAGTACATAAATCAGCCAACCGGCAAATAACAGTGGTAACCAGGCTAAAAACAGGTTCCAAATGAGGTACGCAAAGCCCCAGCTATGGTTGCGGTACACGCCAACCCCAAACAAGGCCACACTCGTTGCCGTAGAAAGCAGTAACATCTGCAGAAACTGCGTACGCGGATGCCGATGAACCGATGACTGCCTCATAGACCTCTTATTATATAGCAATGCTTGAGCTAACGTTCGCCGCGCTCTTTCTTGCGCTGCTCAGGGGTCTCATCGGGACGGCTATACTTGTCCCAGAGGCGCCAGGTGGTTCCTTTTTCTGGCGTTGACGCCTCTATAACATCACAATCCGTGATCGCTTCGATGCGATGTTTTTGGCCAACCTGAGTGGCATAGCCAAAGCCAGGGTTCATTTCGGTTTCGATCATCTCGCCCTTGTTGTTTTCCCAGATAAGCTTGGCCCTGCCGGCCATCATAAAGTAGCTTTCCTCTTTCTGATCGTGCACTTGCAAACTTAGACTTTCGCCTTCATCGACGTGCATAATTTTGCCCATGTACGGTGCATTCTCACGCACCCAGTGCAGTTCATAGCCCCACGGCTTTTCGACTCGCTTCACATATGGCTCGTTACTAAAATCTTTTGGGTCGAAGATTGGTGATTGGGCATTCGTATCCATAGCTTATTCCTCCATGACTTTCTTAAACTTTTCTACTAGCTCAGCAGGACTAGGATTTAGCCCGTTCAGCAGCGCCGTATATATCGTCACAAAATCACCAAGTACGCTGGTCCAGAGTAGTTGTGCGAGCAGGCTTTCGCCCACAGCATCAACCACAATTGGTGCGGGACGCAGGCCGGATAGTAAACGTTCGGTCACTGCAAAACGCTTTTGGACTCGTTCGTGCTCAAAACTACTGCGCACATCAATAACGGCATACGGTTTACTGACCGGCTGCTTGCTCCAGCCCAAAAATTCATTGTGATTAAACTCCGGAAATTGGCCTACCCAGGCAATCTGTTTGGCGTTCTCGTTGAAGCCAATTTTCCACTTATATGCCGCAGGGAAAAGCTTTGGGCCGGCGTAGATAACTACCGATTTGCCAATACATTCTAGTGCGATGCGCTTAGCAAGATTACGCTTCGTCGGGACGGTAGGTAGCCAATCGCACACGGTATTTTTCAAAAAATCTGCAGCTTGACCAAGCTCAGCTTGGTCTGCGTGAAGTAAGTGAGCTTGCTCAAACAGATCCACCAAGGCTTTGAGATTATATAGAGCTGCAAATCGGGGCTGTTCAACTTTTGGAAGTATGGTCAATGGATAGTTTTTGGCACGAGCAATATCGACCAGCTTGCCACCGCCCGCAATGACAGCAATCTGGGCACCTTTTACCTTGGCTTGCGCCAGTGCTTCGAGCGTTTCTTCGGTATTTCCGGAGTAGCTTGCCGCAATAAACAGCGTGTCACCGTTAACATACGACGGAATGTCATAGCCTCGCGCAACCTCAAAAGGCTCCTGAATAGTCGGCCATGTTTGTGCTAGCAATGCCGCCAAAGCCGATCCACCCATACCGGCATACACAACGTTATAAATATGGTCGGTGGTAAACAGCGGTGCGTATGCAAATCGCCGCTCGAGCTGCTGCCATTGTTTTTCGGCAATGCCGAGCGCATCTTGGGCGTCACGCTCGTGAATCATTTTTAGATCATCCAACATCAATTAACCGCCTTGTGTTCGAGTACTCATTTTTATATAGTATAGCGTAAGCGCTATTAAGCTTTATAGATCTTCAGGGGGGTATTTATGTTTGGGCACCAAGACGACGATTCACAACAACCACAGGACGGTACATATATCGAGCCGCCAGCAGGGGCCATTGTAGATCAAACAGCACCCGGAGCCGATAATTCCTACGTCGCTGCACCCCCAGCAGCAGCTACACCGTCTGCACCACTCAGCAGCGAACCATTACTTGAAGCCCAAGCAGCCGATGGCTACGTAGGTGGCACGACTCTAGCGGCTAGTATTTCGGATCCTACACCATCAGAGTCAGCTACAAACGATTCACTAGACACGAGCACCGCCCCGATCGTAGTCAGTACAATCCCTGCCACCAGCACTCCACCCATCAGTGCAAATGACCTGCTCGACATCAAGCAACAAGCTTTACAGCAGTTAAGCCCCCTGGTTGGTCAACTCGACCAATCTCCAGAAGAGAAATTCCGTACTACCATGATGATGATCCAGGCTTCGGATAACCAAGATCTAATTCGCACCGCCTACGAAGTTGCTGGCCAAATTAGCAACGAAAAATCGCGCGCCCAAGCCCTACTCGATATCGTCAACGAAATTAACTACTTCACACAGAACAACACCACTAACTAGCCCAATAATATTGGGTATCTGTGCTAATTGGTTTTTTGGCGGAGGCGAAGCTGGTAGAAGCTTGCACCAATCAGGGCTGCGGCGACAAATACCAGAAGCTCACCGGCAGGTCCGGTACTTGGCAAGGTTGTAGCCGGCGTGCCGCTAGAGGACGCAGCGCCTGCCGATGCCGAAGCAGCCGGTGTAGTGCCCGGTGTAGTGTTTGGTGTCGAAGACGAAGCTGCGCCCGAATTATCACTATTTGTACTATTTTGTGCCGCTGACGAAGGAGTTTTAGCACTTGGCGTCTGTGCCGATGAAGCACCAGAACCCGACGTTGCCGAGCCTTCATCACCACTAGTGGAGACCGCTGGGCTAGATGTGCCACCGCTAGTTTTGTGCGACTCGTGCCAAGCCCATCCCACAAGCAACGCAAGCAAGCCAACAATGACTAGCAACACGATTATACGTACAATCCATCGAACCCAACCCCGTGTTGCAGGAGCTGGCGGATCATAGTATGGTCGCAACTCTACCGGTATATCACTGCTTTTTTGACGATTAAACAATCCCATATCGTAAAGTATACACGCCCCGTCAAGATATCAAAGCGGCGGCGTTTGCTACATTCCCATGCCCATGCCGCCCATATCAGGCGCAGCAGCAGTCTTAGGCTCAGGCACATCAACCACCAGTGCACCCATGGTCATGCTTGTTCCGGCAATCGACACCGCATTCTGCAAGGCCTCTTTGGTAACTCGCGCTGGATCAATCACGCCAACCGCCTTCAAATCAACTAATTTGGCAGCATTATTCACATCAACACCAAACCCTGGTTTGCCAGCCTTTACTTGTGGCAACCACTCGTCTGCATTCAGGCCAGCGTTCGTCAGCAAAATACGGAACGGTTGTTCCAGTGCCTTCACAAGCAAGCCCTTGCCTGCCGTCACCGCGTCATCATCAGTAGTCGATGTAGTTACAGCACTCGTCAGGTTAATCAACGTCACGCCGCCGCCAGGTACGATACCTTCGGCCAATGCAGCTTTTACAGCGTGCACAGCATCATCAACACGATCTTTCTTTTCGTTGATTTCCGTCTCGGTGGCGCCACCAACCTTAATAACGGCAACTTTACCACTCAATGCAGCGCGGCGCTTTTCTAGGTTTTCCTTGTCGTAGCTACTGGTTGCAGCATCCGTCTGCGTATTAATCTGATTAATACGTGCCTGCACCTCAGCTTCAGAACCAGCACCCTCAATAATGGTGGTTTCGTCCTTAGTTACAATAACGCGACGAGCCGTACCAACTACATCAAGTTCAACGTTTTCAAATGTCATACCACGGTCGTCGGTAATTACCTGTGCACCAGTCAAAATAGCAATGTCGTTCAACACATCTTTGCGGCGATCGCCAAAGGCTGGAGCCTTGATTGCAACGGTATTAAACACACCCTTCAAGCGGTTTAGTACCAATGTACCAAGCGCTTCACCCTCAACATCTTCAGCAACAATTACTAGGTCCTTCTTGCCAGCATTTGCCAACTTCTCAAGCAGCGGTAAAAATTCCTGAATTGAGGTGATTTTCTTATCAGTAATCACAATCGCTGGTTTGTCGTACACAGCCTCCATACGAGCCGTATCCGTTACCATGTAAGGGCTCACAAAACCACGGTCAAAGGTAAAGCCTTCCACAACTTCGGCTTCCAACGCCAAACCTTGGCCTTCTTCTACCGTCACAATGCCGTCACGGCCCACTTTTTCAATCACATCAGCAATCAGATCACCAATGACCGAATCACCGGCTGAAATTGTAGCCACTTCGGCCACACGAGTCTTTTTGCCCTGAATATCTTCGCTCATACCACCAAGCTTACCCAGCACCTCATGTGCTGCAGATTCAAGCCCTTTGCGAAGCAACATCGGGTTATGCCCGGCAGCAATCAGCTTGTTTGCCTCGTTCAAGATATGATACGTCAACACCGTAACTGTGGTTGTGCCATCACCAGCAACATCGTTCATCTTAGAAGCAGCCTGCTTGATCAGTTCAGCACCAACCTTGTAACCCAACGTTTCGTCATCAACATCGGCCAGTTCAACAGCCTTAGCCACGCTCACGCCATCATGCGTAATACTAGGTGAGCCGTAGCTTTTGCTAATCACCACATTACGACCCTTAGGCCCCATAGTTGTCTTTACCGCACTATACAAAATCTCTGCCCCGCCAAGCACTCGTCGGCGAGCATCATCATCATAAAAAACTTTCTTAGCCATTATCTTCTCCTTATCTTGCTCTTTTTATACATAACTAGCGCTGTCGACAATACGGGGATTGCTATGATGAGACCAATGGCCCAAAAGATAACGACAAGAAATCCAAAGTCATTGCCTGTCGTCATAGCACTCTCCATAGTTACTTCACTGTCGCTAAAACGTCTTCTTCCTTCACAAGGATGAATTCTTCTTTGCCAACTTTAACATCGGTGTTGCTATAACTTTTGTAGACAATCCGCTCACCAACCTTTACTTGCTTTGCAAGCGGCCCAACAGCCACAACCTTGGCAGTCTTTGGTTTTTCCTGCGCGTTACCAGGCAAATATAGCCCGCTCGCCGTCTTACTTTCTGCCTCTTCAGCCTGTGCCACAATATAATCGCCTAATGGCTGCAGTGGTGTACTCATCTGTAAATCCTCCTATTAAAACTTGTCCGTTAGCACTTTACCCATGAGAGTGCCAACTATCCTCAGTAACTATACCTAACGTGCAGACTTAACGTCAAGCCCAGGATCTTAAATCTTTGCTACAATAAGCGCTATGAGCAAAACACAAGCAACACTCATAGGTGTGCCGTTAGACCTCGGAGCCGAAAACCTTGGTGTCGACATCGGTCCGGACGCCTTTCGCCATCAACAAATTACCGATAAATTAACTGGCGTCGGATTTGAACTTAATGACGAGGGTAACATTGCCGTTACCGACCGTCGTAACCTGCAACCCGGCAATCCTCGGCTTCCATATCTGGATGAAATCGTCCGCGTAAACGAAGCATTAGCAGACAAAGTCGAGTCAAGCGTCCGCAGTGGGCAAAAAGCCATTGTTCTAGGAGGCGACCACTCCATAAATCTCGGCGCTGTATCTGGCGCCAGCGTGGCATTACACGGCCAGCTAGGCCTCATTTACTTCGATGCCCACGGTGACATGAACACCGACGAAACCAGTCTAACCGCCAATATCCACGGCATGCACCTTGCCAGCCTGATGGGTTTTGGCGCACCAGCACTCAAAAACGTCCATGGCGAAGGCACCAAACTAGCTAAAGAAAACCTCCTGCACATCGGTGGTAGCGACTGGGATCAAGCCGAACTCGACCTCATAGCCCGTGAAAATCTCACCTCATTTAGTCTGTTCGACGTACTCACCAAGGGCCTGGGAGAACTCATCAAACTTATCGACGATCTAGCCGCCCGCGTTCCCAACATCTGGATCAGCCTCGACCTAGACAGCATCGACCAAATCTATGCCCCTGGCGCCGGCATGCCCAACGCCAAAGGCCTGAGTTACCGCGAAATCTCCACTCTAGCCGAATACGTCGGTCAATTACACAATGGGGTCAACATTGTCGGCATCGATGTCGTCGAATACAACCCCCTCCAGGACGAAAAAAACAAAACCGCCGAACTGGGCATCGAACTCATCGCCAAATTCCTGGGCCACAACTATAGTTGGTACAGCAACTATATGGCCCACAACAAGCCCTAAACTTGCATTTTCAGAGCATGCGTATATTCTATACGAACCTCTTAACCGCACGCCCTAGAACAGTTTTAAAATCCTTGATTATAGGCCACTGGCTTTGGGGCAGAAATTGTTTTAGCTCTTGGGTAAAGTTAATGTCCGTCTGCTCAATGAGCGGTACTACTTGCTGCATCAGAGCCTTTTGTTGTGTTGAAACAAACCCTTTCTGTAGCAAATAGTAGAGGTCATAAAAATCTCGAGGCTTTCTACGGTCAAGTAGTGCAGCAATTTTCCCACCTATCAACTGCTCTTGCGCCAAACTGTTGATAATATACGGCGGTATGAAGTCACTGACGATAGTCTCAGTCTCGCTTTCCAATTCTTTTTCTCTGAAAGATGCCTCAAATCGTAGCCGGATTACTGTTTTTCCGAGAACAAAATCAATAACGGCAAGGTAGCCACCACTTGTCTTTTTCGACTCAATAATGTCCGAGGAAATGCCTTCCCTTTGCACCTCGATCAGAGTGGCTAGAACTGCCCTCTCGATTTCATCTATGTCATGCAGCGTTGACCCGAAGTCGAGATCTTCTGAAAAACGAGGGCTACCATACACAATTCGCAGTGCTGTTCCGCCCTTAAAATAGATCTCTTTTGCTTGAGGTTGCTGGTAAAAGTAAGACAGAAATAGGTGCTGCATGTACTCACGTCGTACATTCAGCTCAGTTGTTTGATATTTAATAGCTACTGTTGCTAGTACATCATTGGCTATCATATGAGACCTCCTAAAAGTTCAGTGAGTTTCTTTTTGTTGTATAGCTTTGCATATGAATGCGCCTTTGTCTTATCAATCGAACCAGGCTCAATAAATAAGCGATCGTTCTCCATCCTCTTTCCGAGGGCTACGAAGTAAAGGTAATCAACAAGCGCCTTCTCTGGCTCAGCCATCAGAAACGAGCCAACACTTAGGTCTTTTTGTACCATTTCATTTAAGGATGCTATTTTGCCCTTTTCTGAAATACGTCTATTAGTATTTATGAGCATGTAGCCGGTATACGCCTTCTCTTGAATACTGTAATAGGCGTAGGATATTTCGTTAACCGTGAACTGTCTCGTCGGTTTCGTGGTCGCCGAGGTCAGTGTATATGGCATTTCGGGCATAATCCCCCAATAAGCTAGCGCATATTCAAAGGAAATGTAGGAGGGCCTGTAGAGTCTGTTCGCAATTTCTTCCTGGCTGGGTAGATCGGTCTTGAGCGCATACACACCTCGCTTCAGTCGTGTCAGTAAGCCTTGGTTCGTTTGTGTTTCCAAGAAGTATTTCGCTTGCGTAGCCGTAGTTTGAAATATTTTCTCAAAGTCTTGCGCCGTGAATATTCTAACCTTCTTCTGAAGCAAGGTTTCTCTAACTTGTAGCGGTTTCAGTAAAGTATTCATATTTGCCTTTTACTGAAATAAGCATACTCCATTACTCGGCACTAATCCAGAGCCGCCGACAAGAGGGCATTAAGAACGATTTTTCAACGCGCCCCGCGCCACATCAGTTTCGTTATATTCACGGCGCACCGTATCAGTCGATTCGTTATAGACATGCCCCGGAGCTGGCGTATACCCTGGCTTATTAGTAATAATAACCGTTTCCTCGCCCTTGCCTAGCAGCAACACCATGTCCCCTGCCCGAGCGATGGTAGCCGCTTTCTGCACCGCCGCTTCACGCTCGTGAACCAAAAACAGATCCTTGTCTTTAACTTTGCCGGCCTTTTCTGCACCAGTAGCAATTTCTTCGAGGATTTTTATACCATCCTGATCGCGGTCGTCTTCTTCGGTCAAGATCACAATATCTGACTGCTTGCCAGCAATTTCGCCTTGAATCGGCCGCTTCAATTCATCACGCCGTCCCGCCGATCCAAACACCGTAATAATCCGACCGTTCTTCACCATCGGTCGCACTGCCGCAAATACTTTTTCAAAACTATCAGGCGTGCAGGCATAATCCACAATCACCCCAAAATCTTGGCCCTCATCAATCGTATTCATTCGCCCCTCAACACTCTTGAGGCTAGCAACCGACGTTTCAATCTGTTCTTTGCTCAGCCCAGCGGCACGCGCTACGCCAATCGCCGCCAAACAGTTGTATACATTAAACGTCCCCGGCAACTGCGTCATCACCTCATACGCATCGTCACCAACCTTAGCCAAAAAATGACTCTGTGTTGGCTGCAAGTCAATATCGTTAGCCCGCAAATCACCATCTTCAATCCCATACGTCACCGGGTTGGCAATCGCCTTCGCAAACAACACACCATTTGGGTCATCGGCGTTCACCACCCCAATCCGCAAGCCCCTTTTATTGCGATTGCACTGCTTAAACAGCCTCAATTTGGCTGCCCGATAATTCTCAAACGATCCATGATAATCCGCATTGTCGTGACTCAAATTGGTATATGCCACAATGCTATACGGCACGCCCCACACCCGATGTTGCGCCAGTGCATGACTGGTTGTCTCCAGTACTAGCCACTCAACGCCATTAGCTCGCATCTGTTTAATAGCCTGCAGCATCTTGAGTGAACCTAACGATGTCATGCGCGACGTATTGTGCACCGCACCTTTGCCGTCACCGTAATCAATCGAAATCGTCGACATTAACCCTACTTTATAGCCGTTTTCGCGCAACATATGCGCAACCAGAGCCGAGGTCGTACTCTTCCCCGCCGTCCCGGTGATCCCAATCACCTTCAGCTTCCGCGCCGGAAACCCAAACAACACATTCTCAATCACCGCTTCGCCCAAATGCCCATATGGCTCCACGACCGAAAACAGCTTCTTCGGAATAAACTTCTTTACAATCTTACGGGGATTCATAGACAAAAGTATACGGTCTTGGACGATCAAAGCCAACCAAGCCTCACAAAAAACTCTAAGACTTGGCCGTATTAGCTTCGTCGATCAAAGCCTGGAGTTGGTCTGGAGATATATTAAACGTAAAGCCTACCGGTAAGTTCCTTGCCTGACTCAAACTAAGGTTGTTAGCTTTCAGAATTCCCCGCGTCACACTGTTGATCTGTGCCTGGCTCAAGCTACCATTGTTATACTGCGAAACCTCGTTCCACAAGCTATCGCCACCACCGTTACTCAATGTAAACCGCACGTTGCCAGTGCCACCAACCGGTGGCTTTTCGCCAGGTCCTGGTAAACCGTTCCCAGGATTTGTTGGAGAAGTCTGAGCTGGAGGCGACGAAGGTCGTCCTGTGCCAGGCACCTGTGAACTCGACGGAGCTGGCTTCGGACTAGTCGATTCGTGAACGCCGCCAGGTCGATTCCCAACAGATTTGTGTGATCCACTATTGCCACCAATAAGGTGATGAGCAACACTCGCACCAACACTACCCATGACCGCACCAAGCGCAGCGCTACCAACAAGGCGGCGGCGGTTACGCCCCACAGAATTCGCCGTACCTTCGGCAAACAGATCCGTTACCGATACGTACCTGTCGCCACTCGCAGCTGTTGCAATCAGCCCGTTATACCTAGCATCGATGGTCTCCAGCTGCTTCTGCAAACGATGCTCAGCTTGCTGCTTGGCAACCGTAGACGCGTTAGCAGCCTGATTAACTTTGGCAGACAATAATCCGCGCGCCACACCCCTAGCCCCCGCAGCAGCCAGCGCACCACCAGCCAAAGGACCAATCAGTGCAGCCCCCGCAGCGCCAGCGATAATACCAACTGGCAGGCCAACAGCAGCCATAACGCCAGCCTTTTTTAGCGTGCCGCGTAGACTCTTAGCCTTAAAGAAGTCGCTGTTAATGTTGTCTTTCGAGAAAAATTCACGGTCAAAGCCAAACTTTTTCTTGAACAGCATGTCGCCACCCTGTTTTGCCCACCAACTAAGCATGCGTGCACGCTTCTCGGCAAAACGGCCCTCCGGATTCGACAGCTGTTCAACGTGGCCGCGTATAGTCAGCGCAATCAGCTTGGCTTCGGTCTTATCGTTCAACGTCATAGCGGAATAAATTTCGACTTCGCTATAGCCTGCTTCTCGCATTTTCATAGCAGTCTGGACATTTATTTTGTGTCTAGTTGTCTCGTACCGTGTGCGAGCCGCCTCAACCTTGCTATCGCTAAATTCGCGTGATGCCATAGACACCCGCTCCCGGCCAGCAGCCAGTCGCGTATACGCATCAAGCTCTGTACCCAGTTCTCGCAACAAATCAGGCTCAATATCACGACTAAACTCAGCCAAAGCTTCCTTGCTCATAGGATCAACAAAAGGATTCGGGTCCGGAGCTCCTGGCGTAAACTCGCCGGGAACCCTTACCGATTTAGGCAAACCGTCATCATCCTGCCAGTCACCGGTCCGGTTGATCTCTATACGACCGTCTTTCTCAAATAATTCTAAAAGCTCTTGGCGCTCTTGCGCATTAAGAACACTACCAGTAAACAGTCCATGCATATCAATCTCGCTACCGGCATGACTTCCAGCAACCGCTCTGAGTGCGAGAATCACGTCATCGTGTGCCCTGTCGGATAACTTATCCAAGAAAATATCGAGCTGCTCGCCTGGATCTTGTTGAGTGTTTTTAGCACCGTGTTCATCCGAGCTAGGATGATGCAAAGCTGCTGGTTCTTTCGCATTCTTGCCAGTATTAAGCTGCCTGTCAAAACTTCGGAGTTGCGCCGCATACTCAGCCTGGCGCTCTTCGGCGGCTTTGTTAGTTGGAACAATAAGAACACTTGGTTCCCTTGCAGCCTTTGCGGCAATCTTTGCGCGCTTCTCATACGCAAGCGCACCACCATTCTCAAGCATTTCTTTATACGAACCTGCACCCAGGGCTTTTTTGGCTTTTTGGTCACGATTTGTGCGATACTCTTCGCGCTCAGCTTTCCATGCGGCATCTTTGTCCTCTGATTCCTGCTTGTATGCAGCCTCTTTGGCTGCTTCTTGTTTTGCGGCAGCTTCTAGAGCTGCAGCAGCATCCTTTTCGGCCTTCCAGGTAACTGCGTGCTTCTCTAAGTCGGCATAGTCTTTAAAGCCAAGCTCCATGGCTTTTTGGTGGTTCATGCCGGTAGCCTTCGCGATGTCACTACCAGCAGCGAACTTGCGGTCGGGGTTGGCTGCAAAGCTTGCAACATCACCGAACACCGCCTCTAACGCAGCTTGTCTCTCCACGGCCTCAGTAGGTGCCACAGGTTCTTGATCTACAGCGCTAGCATACTGCTGTTGCTCGTATGCCTGAAACCCACCGTCAGGTAGATTTGTTTGAGGTGCTTGTTCTGTCATGATAGCTAGCCATTGAATGTTGTTTTATTTTTGATGTTTTGTATATATACAATAGCAAAACATTAGCATTTTGTCAATATTATCCTAAAGCTACTAAACAACCTGACCCTGTTGGACGCAACAAAAATACCAGACCGCTCAATGATCGGTCTGGTATTTGGCATTACTACGTTTGGTCCACCCTAGATAAAACGCGTGCTGATTAGTGCGATTTGCGGCGAAGACGAGGAATCCGACGGCGAGGAGTCTTTTGTGCAACGGGGGGTTGCGGAACAGGAGATTTACTCACGTTTGCTGAAGGATACACGGCTTTAGAGTCATCATCTAGACGATACGCCTGACTAAGATGATCATCTACATGAATTACGATAACCGACTTATCGTCTTCATCCCCGCTCAACTGCATCAGTCTATTAGCGCTTTCCTGCGGATTTGGAGCACTAAAAACGTATAAGAGTTCGTCTTCGCTAAGGAACTCCCTGGGATTTTTGCCCGTGCCTATCATAATGCTATCGTCAGCTTGCAGCTCCACCGGAACAAACTCGTCCATATCAATACTACGGCTGTGACCTAGAACATTGTAGGCCGTACCACCTTTACCATGCTCGTGAACAACATCTTGGCTCTGTCCATCACGCCACAAGATAATAGGGTTATCACCGGCATGTCCGACGATAAGGTGCTTTAAGTTGTTCTCGTCAACTATTTGCACAACTGTTGCGGTGGCGTAGGTGTCTTGCTTGTCTTTATTATCAATGAGGAATGAGCGCGCACGCCGGTAGGCACCGTGCATGTTCTCAAGCGCATCAGCTACAGTGTGCGGCACGGGCATACGGGCAAAGGTTTCTGAAAAAGAAAGCCTGGCCTTTTCGACAGCGCCACCACCATCATATTGACGCCTCAGACCTCCGAAAACTGCAGCAACCTGCTTAGCTTCATCTATCAAGACTCTGTCATAACCCTCTGATACTTTTTCAGCAAATCCAAAACTGATTTTTAGTTTTTCAAAGATGCCTAATTTGTTGGGATCAGGGGTTGGTGCGACGGACTCATCTGGCACACTCGGCACATATGGTTGCGGAACGACAGGGTCGAGCACCTCCGTAGGAAGCGTGGGATCTGGTATATAGTCTGCTGGGTTTTGACCAGGAACGTCAAGTGGGGTCACGTGAGGCGTCAATATAACTGGGTCTTCAGGGCCTGGTACGCCTGCATCGTCGGGAGTTTGCTCGTCTTTGTCAGGACCTGGCTGAGGCACCGGAACTGGGCTAGAATTTTTAGCACCAGCCAAAAGTGCTTTATCAAACTTGCGAAGCATGGACGCATACTCGGCCTGTCGTTTTTCGGCAACTTCGTTAGTTGGAACAATAAGAACACCTGGCTGCTTGGTTGCTTCTTCGGCTACCTTGCGACGACTCTCGTAAGCGATTTTACCACCATTCTCAAGCATTTCTTTATACGAACCTGCACCCAAGGCTTCTTTGGCTTTTTGGTCACGGTCATTGCGATACTGGTCGCGTTCTGCACGCCACGCTTTATCTTTGCTGGCGAGTTCTTCTTTATAGCTAGCTAGCCTTGCTTCTTCGGCAGCTTGTGCGGATTCCTTAGCCTCCGCTGCGTCTTTTTCACCCTTCCAGCCGAGCGCGCTCTTCTCCAGGTCAGCATAGTCTTTAAAGCCAAGCTCCAAGGCCTTTTGGTGATTCATGCCAGTTGCCTTCATGATATCACCACCAGCGGCAAACTTGCGGTCGGGGTTGGTGGCAAAGTCGGCAACTTTACTAAAAACTTGCTCTAAATCAGCCTGTTCTGTGGCTGTTGCATCTGCAAGCGTGATGTCCTGTTCGGGGCCGTATTCATCTATATGACTGTGTTGAGCCAGGATATCATCACGGTTTACGTCCGGTATGGTCGTTGGGGCTTGGTCTGGTGCTTGTACTGGTATTCCTTCTGACATGATGATTATTCCACTCTTTTTAAATTTATTACGTTATCTTTTTGTTTTTTGTGTGAGATGAGTACATAGTAACAAAAAGCTTGTGATTTGTCAATATTTTTATACTTATTTGTTATTGTGTCAAGTTTATAATAATTTGTAGTTTGCTACACTAGATAACATATGAAGGTTTTGGGGATTGAAACGAGTTGCGATGAGTCCGCTGCGGCTGTTATTGAGGATGGGCACAGGTTGCTCAGCAATGCAGTTGCTAGTTCTATGGATTTGCATGCGAAATATGGTGGGGTGATACCGGAAATTGCGGCGCGGAGCCATATTGAGGCGATTTTGCCAGTGATCCAACAGGCGCTAGACGATGCGCAGTGCACCTGGGACGATATTGATGCGATTGCGGTGACGTATGGCGCGGGACTGGGTGGCAGCTTGCTCGTGGGTGTTTTGACGGCCCGAACGCTGGCGATTGCGCATGATAAGCCGCTGTATGCGATCAACCATGTTGCGGCACATATCTATGCTAACTTTTTGACGAGCACTTCCCTGCCTGGGCTTGTGATGCGCCAGTCGCAACCAAGTTTTCCGATGTTGGCCATCATTGTTTCGGGCGGGCACAGTCAGTTAGTGCTGTTTCGGGATCATTTTGACTACACACTGCTTGGGCAGACTCAGGATGATGCGATTGGCGAGGCGTTCGACAAGGTGGCCAAAATTATCGGGCTTCCCTACCCTGGCGGACCGAATGTTGAGAAGATAGCTCAACTTGGGGACGCGTATGCCTTCAAATTGCCGAAAGCTAAGATGGCCGAAAAGTATGACTTTAGTTTTTCTGGGCTCAAGACGGCCGTTTTACGGCTGGCGCAGGCACAAATCGGGGAAGATTATACGTTTCCCTCTACAAAGCTACCAGAGCGACTGTCTGAAGCTCAGAAAGCCAACATTGCAGCTAGCTTCTCGCGGACTGCGGTCGAAACTATGGTCGATAAGGTACTGTTGGCTATTGAGGAGTTCTCGCCCACTTCGGTTGTGATAGCTGGCGGCGTGGCTGCAAGCGGCGAGCTTCGCAAGCAATTAACCAGTAAACTCCCCTTGCCTATCGAGTTTCCAGACTTTAAACTTTGCACCGATAACGGTGCCATGATTGCCACACTTGGCTACTTTAAGGCCAGCCTGGGACAACCCGCCGCTAACCCCTACACCCTCGACATCGAACCTAATTTGAGCATGTAAATTACAGAGGTGGTATACTGGTAGTAACGTCAAAAAATGTAGGAAGAGTTTCATATGAAGTTGCCAAAAATTTATGAACCAGGCGAGTACGAGAGCGATATTTATGCGCTTTGGGAGAAAAGTAGGGTGTTTTTGGCCGATCCGACCTCTAAAAAAGAGCATTTTTCTATTGCCATGCCGCCGCCAAACGAAACGGGAACATTGAGCATTGGGCACGCGCTGTTTTTGACACTGCAGGACATTATGGCTCGCTATAACAGATTGCATGGCAAAGATGTGCTTTGGCTGCCGGGTACGGATCACGCCGCACTGGCCGTGAATGCCATTATTGAAAAGAAGCTGACCGAAGAGGGAACTACCAAGCATGAAATCGGGCGCGAGGCTTTCCTGGAACGGACCAGGGAGTTTGTGGGCAATAGTCGCGAGACTATGCTCGGCCAGATGCGCGCAATGGGCGCTAGTGCTGACTGGTCGCGCTTGCGTTACACACTTGATGACACACTGAATCGCTGCGTAAACGAAACGTTTGTAAAAATGTACGCTGACGGGCTAATTTACAGAGGTAGCCGCATTGTAAACTGGGACCCAAACCTGGAAACGAACGTATCTGACGACGAGGTGGTGTATGTCGAAGAAAAGGCTAAATTTTACACCTTCAAGTACGGACCATTTGAAATTGGTACGGCTCGTCCGGAAACCAAGTTTGGCGATAAATACGTGGTAATGCACCCAGACGACAAACGATATACTAAATACAAACACGGCGACACCTTTGAAACCGAATGGATTAATGGGCCGATTACCGCCACGATCATCAAAGACGAATCAGTTGATCCACAGTTTGGTACCGGTGTTATGACGATTACGCCGTGGCATAGCTTGGTGGATTTTGAGATTGCTGAGCGGCATGGGCTCGACAAAGAGCAGATTATTGATTTTCACGGGAATTTACTGCCGATTGCCGAAGAATTTGCTGGCATGCCGATTGCCGAAGCTCGCGACAAGATCGTTGAAAAGCTAGCAGGCAAGGGGTTGTTGGTAAAAACAGATGAAAACTACGCCCACAACATCGCGGTAAACGAGCGAGGCAAGGGTGTTATTGAGCCGCAGATTCGCTTGCAATGGTTTATTGACGTTAACAAGCCAGCCGTGGAGTGGAAAGGGGAGCAACGTAGCCTGAAAGAGGTGATGCAGCTAGTTATTCGCGAAAACGACATCGACATTGTGCCCGAACGCTTCGAAAAGGTGTATTTTCACTGGATCGATAACCTGCGCGACTGGTGTATTAGCCGGCAAATCTGGTGGGGACACCGCATCCCAGTTTGGTACCGAAAGGATACGGACGGCAGGGAAGAGACGTATGCGGGCGTTCAGCCGCCGACCGACGAAAGCGAGGGCTGGCACGAGTGGGAGCAGGATCCGGATACCTTGGATACCTGGTTTAGTTCGGGGCTTTGGACGTGGAGCACACTGATTGACCAAGATTTGGCACAGGATTATTCATTGACACTCGACGACCTACTCCGGAAAAGTGCCGATTTTCAGGCGTATCACCCCACTAACGTGCTTGAAACCGGCTGGGACATCTTGTTCTTCTGGGTGGCCCGTATGATCTTGACAACAACGTACATCACCGGTGAGATCCCGTTCAAGACGACGTATTTGCATGGCATGATCCGCGCCGAAGACGGCAAAAAGATGAGCAAGAGCCGTCCGGAATCCATCATTGATCCGCTAACAATCATCCCCAAATACGGCACCGATGCCTTGCGTATGGCGTTGATTATGGGGGTTACGCCGGGCAATGATCAGAGTTGGGGCTGGGGCAAGATTGAAGCTAACCGTAACTTCTGTAACAAACTATGGAATATTGCTCGTTATATTGAAGATCTGATTGGCGATAACTACAAACCATCCAAGCCAGAACCGGCGACCGCAGCCGATCATTGGATATTGAGCAAATTACAACATTCTACTGATCTGATTGGTGAACATCTGGATAATTATCGCTTCAGCGAAGCCTACGAGGTTTTATATCACTTTGTGTGGGACGATTTTGCGGACTGGTACATCGAAGCCAGCAAAGCTCAACAGAATTTGCCGCTTTTGGCGTACTGTCTGGAGGCAATTCTTGTGATCATGCATCCATTTGCGCCGTTTGTAACAGAGACGATTTGGCAAACGCTGGCGTGGGAAGGGGATTCGATATTGGCGGTGCGCGAGTGGCCAAAGATTCATTCGGCGAACGTTAAAGCCGCTAAAATGTTTGAGGAAATTCAGGCTATCGTGACTGAATCGCGCTTTATTACCACTGCGCTCAAAACTTCTGGAGCAACACTGTATTACACGGACGAGTCGGTATTGCGTGAAAATGCTGAGCTTATTAAGCGATTAGCACGGCTTAAAGATGTGACGGAGGTGCGTGACGGGAACGGTTTGTATCTAACGAGCACATCTGCGCGCTGCTGGCTGGATATTGACACTGAAACAGCACAAGGCTACCTGAAGGAGCTAGAAGGCAAGCAAGAGGCTCAGAAACGGGCTGTGGAGCAGCTGGAGAAGCGGCTTGCCAACAAGGCGTACGTTGATAATGCGCCCAAGGAGATTGTGGAACAGACGAATAGTCAGCTTGAAGAGGCTAGACAACTACTGGCTAGTATTCAGGCGGAGTACGATCGGTTTGCTAAGGCTTAGTTTAGCTGCTTTCCCGCTAGCGGGAACCGGCTAGTTACCTTTGGGCTATTTGGCGGGTTCAAGAGCGGTACGGATGCTTTCGATTGAGGTGTTGGGCTGGTAATTATCGAACCAGATAGTGCGCCAGCCGGCGGCTTCGGCGGCAACTAGATTCGAGCGATCGTTGTCTATCAGGAGAACTTCCGATGGTTGCAGACCAGTTTTGGCGACGGCAATCTCGAACATTTTTAGCTCTGGCTTGAGGGCGTGAACTACTGATGAGTCGATAATTGCATCGTAATTGACCGCTGGGAGCAGCGATTGCTCGCGCAGGGCAGCAATAAAACCAGGCATAGTATTAGACATAATACCGCAGTGATAGCGTTCAGCTGTCCATTTGACCAACTCATCGATGCCGGGCATTTTGTCGACTGCTTCAAGATAGTACTTTTTCCAGTCAACCATAATGCCTAAACGCTCGGCCCAGACGGTATTTAGCTGGTCTAGGGTGATGTCGCCACGGCAAGCCTGGCTGTCGTACTGCATGTAGACCGATTCGACAACATCGATTGGCTGACCACTGTCGCGGGCCAACTGTGTAAGACCAGATGCATAAAAGCGGATCAACACATCGTTCATATCGAAGTACACAAAGCGCACACCGCCTCTGGAAACACCTTTTACGGCGTGACGGGTGATTGCACCGCCGAGTAATTCATCTAAGGTCACACCAAGTGCCTCAGCAATGCTCTGAATCGTGAAAATAGATGGTGCCCTAATGGCGCCACGCTCAATTTTGGTAAGCGTTGAATAGCTTAAACCTGCCTTATGGCATAAATCCTGCTGCGTGAGACCTGCCGACCGCCGCGCAGCCTGTAAATGCCGACCCAACCCCTTCTCATCCATAGCCATATAGTACCAGTTCAACCCAAACTAGGAAAGCGAATAGTACGAAACAGCTACCTGGGGCTTCGGGGCTTCCGAAAAATGGTGCATTTTGGGATGGAAAGCGAGCACCGGAATGGAGGCGTACCAGAGGTACGGTGGAATGAGGAGCGGAGATTTACGCCCGAAATGTGCTGCTTTTCGGAAGCCCTACTTGAAATGAAGAACGAATCTGAAGAAGGTAAAGATAAAGATTGCGGCAATAAAACCAGCCCCCGCAGCAGCCATAGCATTACTAGCAGGGCTAGCATTACCATTACGTCTCGCAAGCTGAGAGTAAGCCCAGCCACCGACACCGACACCAAAAAACAAAGCAACTAATCCATTAGACATAAGCTCAGTGTAACAGTTTAGAGCACAAACTAGAAGGCGAGTTGCTGGGCAATTTTGGCTAGCGCAACGTGATCGGGCTCGGCATCCATTCTGTCGTGCTGCAGATGAGCGGCGATGGCTTCGAAGAATGGCTTGCTAGCATCAGAAGGGATTACGTGCACGTGAGCGTGGGGGACATCATATCCCAATACTTGTATGATTGCACGACTCGTGCCAAACACTTCCTTCACCCGCTTGGCAACCTTCTGGACGGTTTTGAAGATGGCCTGGTAGTCCGCCTCGGGCAAATCATCTACTTGGTCAATCTGTAATTTGGAAACAACCAGTACGTGGCCAGGCATGAGAGGATATATATCAAGAAAGGCGAAGGTTTTATCGTCTTCGTAGATTTTGTGGCAGGGGATTTCACCCTTAATAATCTTGGTAAAAATACTGTCTTTCATGGTCTGCCTATAGTTTACGCTTCGGGGGATACTACGCCAAACGACAGGGGATAGGTAATTCATCGAAGCAGGTATACTTATGATAATAAAACAGCAAGGACCATGAAATATCATAAAGAGAGAAGGGGGGTGCGGCGCAAAGCACGGTGGTTCGGATAAGGTGAAACCTAAGGGTGCCGTTTAAATTTAGTCCGTAGCAAGGTTTCTCTCCCTGTCTGCTATAAGAGTAGATCCGTTATTGTGTCTCTGGTGATGATCTCAACTGGGATCCCATACGTGTTCGTAAAGCTCTTTGAGCCAGCCGTGGCACTTGGCTTCGACCACTTAAACTCGTAAGCCCTAAAGGTATCCTTTCCCTTGACTATCAGATCAACTTCGCTGCCCTCTGTTTTGCGCCAGAAGTATAGGGTATCCCTGTTTCCGGCCATGAGGTTACGTTTAGCGACCTCAGCAATTGCCCAATTTTCAAATAAAGAACCAACGTCACTACGCAATGGCGACATGGAGAACTCTTTGAGCAGCGCGTTACGGATGCCAGTATCCCAGAAGAAAACTTTGCTACTTTTGGCTATCTCTTTGCGCTGGTTGGTACTATACGCTCGAACACGGAAAATAACGTAGGAACGCTCCAGTAAATCAAGGTAGCTCTCAATTGTTGGCCGCGATATCTGCAACATCCTCTGCAACTCGTCAACCCTTACTTCGCCGCCCGCTTGGTGTGCGAGTAGCTCCAGTAGTCGCTTGACTGGTTCTGGTGATCTCACAAGTCCACCCTGTAAAACGTCACGGAGCAAGTAATCAGAGGCTAAGTTTAGTACATACTTCTCCTTGTCGTCGGCCGTAACAGTAGCCGGATATGATCCGTATACCATTTGTTGTAGCAGTAACGTCTGGATTTGATCACTAAACTGATCTTTTAGCATCGCAGGGGTTATTTGCGGGGAGTACCACGCCTGGCTTTTCAGTATCTCTGAAAATAATAGCGGTGTTAGGTACTGTTTTTCATTTCTGCCCGTTAGCGGTTCTGCTGTAGCATCAAGCAGATCAAGACTCGACGAGCCAAGCAGCACGATTTTGGTAGCTACGCGTGCATCGTACCAGCCTTTCACAATCCGACCAATCTCTGGAAATCCCTGCGCCTCATCAATGACAAGAAGCGGTGGATTACCGAGAAATTGCATAGCTTCATTGGGTGCTAGCGTACTCGCAGCGGCTAAACGAGTCTTATCTATCGTTATGTCGCAGTTGAGCAGTAGATTACGGTCCTTCACGAACGGCTCAAGCAGGGTGGTTTTACCCACCTGCCTAGCACCGAGCAAGATGATGACTTTATTATCTGCGAGTAGGTCTTTAATCTGGTTCTCGATGTCTCTAGATATATACATAACTATACTATACAGAATAACCCGATAATTTGTAAAGAGCCTTTCAAACGTCTCGTCTGCGCAGCTGCACGGCTCCGCTATTCTTTAGTTACTGAGCGTCCGCTCCGACACCCGTCGTGGCGGCAGTCATAGCCCACGAGCAGCACACCCCGCGCAACAACAAAAGAACCCCCGGCAGGTCAACTCATGCCGAGGGTTACAAACGTCGATCACTTGGCGGAGAGGGAGGGATTCGAACCCTCGGTACCCGTAAGGGCACACTACTTTTCGAGAGTAGCACCTTCAACCACTCGGTCACCTCTCCACGTGATGCTATTGTACTGCCTGATCTGTTATTTTACCAAGCTATTGAGGTAAAGTTAGCAATGCGTTGGCTGATTTTCGAGGGCTGCATCAAGAGCAGGTTCTAGTACGGGCATCCAGGTAGCATAACCTTGGTCATTTGGATGAAAGTGGTCGGCCGCAAACAATGCGTGGTTTTGCCGGAACTGGGAACCAGTTTTGGCGGCAATCGGCGCGAAGGTAAGTTTGTTGTCGCGCACCAGCTCGCCAAAAGTTGCATTCAGACTGTTGGTCTTAGCGCCAGCAAGCCACCTCAGGGGCTGTAGTAAGCGGGGGACTGCCCCCATGTCCGGTGAGCCAGTTAATACGATTTTAACGTTGCAGTTTGCGGCGATTAGCTGGTTTATAATCTGTTGCGCGGATTTCTTTACACTGCCGCTGGAGGTTACGTGCGTAACGTCATTAGCGCCGATTGCTAGCAATACAACGTCTGGCTTGTAGCTCACGGCCTTTTGAACTTGCGTGGCCAAAACATCGTGAGTGCGGGCACCCGAAATTGCCACGTTTACATAGGTCACCGTATGGTTCCTTGCCAAATAACGGGCCGTGGTGTCGGCAATGCCAGTTTTATAGCTGCTAGCACCCTCACCGGCAGCGGTGCTATCGCCCATAACAACGTAGGTAAGGGGAGTACCCGCCCCAAGCTTGGCTGGTACCGATGGAGGATTCGTAAATTCCAGCTTCGGGCCACCTTTGGCAATTAGCACCTCAGCCCCGACTAGCAATACAAACAGAACAACCAGTAGTGGCAAAATCAAGAGGTATTTAAGCATACCCTAATCATAGCAGAGCGGATTTATTGTATCCGATTCAGAATGATTCTAGTGCTACGAGACTACCGAATGGTCTGAACGGTTAGGAAGTTGCCATACATTTTTCCTAGGCCTTGGTCGAGTGTTATCATTACGACGCAATCGTTACGTCGTGCACAACTAACCTGTAATGCATCTTCAAAATCACCCCGGTCATTATCGTGCGCCCATTCAGCGTCATCTATTGTCATGTCCAGTGTTTGATAGTTGCTGAGGAATTCCCAAGCTTTGTCTTTTGACTGCTTCTCGATTTCTACAAAATACATAACTAAATCAATGCTCAATACCGACACGCAAAATTGAACATCACGCATGGTATCGAGTAAATCTACCACTTTATCATAACGAGCACGGTGAAAGAGTATCTCAAGTAATACGTTAGCATCCAGGTAGATTTTCTTCATGTATCTGCCCGTGTCCTACTCTGAATATTTTTTAGAAATATGTTGTCGACGCAGGGCTTTATAATCAGGCTCCGAAGAGAGCTGAGTACTGGCTAGCTCCGTTCGCAATGATTCACGAAACGCTTCAACTGACCCTAGGCGGGGGCCGGACTGCATTGAACCAGGATGCAGCTCAACCCATGGTTTGCCATGATACGTTACTTGGTAGATGGTGCCTTTGGCTACCTCTTTCATCATTTTCGACTGGTTAAGCTGGAAATCTTTTGCGGTAACTGTTTTCATACTTAAATGTTACTACTTTAAAAAGCAAAAGTCCAACTTTTACAGAGCCTTACTCTACCAGTAGGTTACGTTTTATGCAAATACGTAACCTACTGGATATTGCATCTGTTTAATCTGTTAGTTGTAATTATAAAAATCAAAAGTTCTTACACTCGAAAGTGACTTCCAACTAAAAGACGGCCGGCTCAGTTATGAGCCAGCCGTCTGGTTCCAGCATATCTCTGAGGATCGTCAGTACTTCATACAGCAGTTCTCTGGTGTTAGGACTGCGACCTTTGGCGATCTACAGGGGTTGCTGGTGACTGTTTGCCGATTTTTGCAAAAATGGTGTACCCGACAGGATTCGAACCTACGACCTTCGGCTCCGCAAGCCGACGCTCTATCCAGCTGAGCTACGGGTACAAGGCTGCTCTTTCCCCCTACCAGTGGTAAATCGAAAATGCAACAGGGGTAATCTTAGCATATTACCACGAGAAACGCCAGAGGGATTTCCGTAATAAGTATAGATTGGCCAACGGCTCAACAGATTAGGCAGTTTTCGGTCGTGACTTTGCAAGCCAACTATCATCTCTGTTCTTGAGGCAGTGAGCAGTTACGGCTTTCCTGAAGTAGCACAGTTTGGGGCAACATCTGCTATTTTACGAAGCCCTACTCACTTACCAAGGAAGCTACGGGGATAGAGTTTTAGGGTCCGGACGGTGTCGATTTCTATGGCGTAGACGATTATCTGCGTTTGTAGATAGAGCCAAAAGAGCAGACCAAGTACCACGGCAAATGTGCCGTATAGACTATTGAGGTTCTTTAGTTCGCGGGTAATAAGATAGCCTCCTAGACTCTGTAAGATGAGCAAGCCAACAGTGGCTATGGTGGCGCCGAGCCAGATCTGGCGGATATTTGCCGGCCCATTGAGTGCCATTTTGATCACGAATAAGAAGGAAGCGAGCAGCACAATTGCACTAATTGCGATAAAGAGTGCCCTAAGGCCATAATCGCGACCAGATGACGTGGCGTAGCTGGCGACGATTGCCGAACTAATAAGACCAAAGCCACCCAGGAACACAATGCTAAAACTTCGCCCAAGTGCCGGGAAAAAGCCGCTTCGTTCAGTAATAGGCACGCGCCACACGTGATTTACCATATGCCGAAAGGCGTCGGCAACGCCACGCGCACCATACAATAAAACGAGTAGGCCAATTAACAGTGGTAAACCTGTTTTGCTGAAGCCATGAACATTGTGCTGCAATTGACTGCCGATGATTGGGAAATAGGTAGTTGCACCGTTAATAACGCGCGTCCGCAGATGCGAATCAGCTCCTAGTAGCCACTGGGCGATGGTTGTAAAGACCAGTAACAGTGGGAACAGAGATAAAAAGGCATAATACGTCAGGAGCGCCGCCTGATAGCCACCCTGATCTTCACTGTATTTTTTGACCACGGCGTGCGAAAAGGCAATGGCCGGATGTTTTTGTTGGTAGCGATCAATCTTGTGTAAATATCGCTCAATAAAATTCATATTAGCTCCATTGTACCGATCATGTAAGAAAGTTTACAGCCTTGTTTTAGTCTTCAGTACGATAATGGCCGTACCTAAACAAGTTAAAGGGAGGGTAGCATGTCAGAAGACAACGCACAGCAAATTATGGACAAATATGAGAAGTGGGACAATCGCACTAAGCGCCGCGACTTCATAGCCCGCATGGAGCACAAACTGTTTACCAAAGAACGCCGCCACGACCGATCTTCTTAATTTTTCAATTCCATACACCAACCAACGAGCCACCCTTAGCACCGGTGGCTCGTTTTTTCCGTTCCACGGGCCCACGACCACTCAATTTGAGTGCGGTTTGGGATGAAAGGCGAGCATCGGAACGGAAGCGTACTAGAGGTACGGTGGAGTGAGAAGCGGAGATTTTCGGCCCAAAATGTGCCAAATTCAGCGGTCGCCTCCGGGTTAGAAGCGGATTTTTCGCATGAGGCGTTCTACTGCATCGTGCTGGCGATCTTCTAAAGGCAACCGATCACTCAATAAATCAATAATCGCGTCGCCGTCACGAGGATCAAAATAGACGGTTAGTAACTGACCGAAGCGTTTCATGGGGCTGAATACAATACTGGCGAGTGCCCCATCGTCGACAATCGAAAATGAGCGAAACTCATCGTACAGAAAATATTTACCGCCGATAGAAAGTCCACCATCTTGCAAGCTATACTGTAGTTCACGTGGTTTTCGCGAGGCATACGCGCCCAGAGACAAGAAAGCGATAACGACCACACCGGTCGTGATTTTGTCGCCACCCGTCAATAAAAATATGATCACAGCCGCGACAATCCCTACGAGGCCAAGGGCTAGATACCAGTTCAGTGATTTGGCATGGGCGATAAATTCAGACGCTGTCCAGGTAATGGAGTCGTCATCTTGGGCGTCTTGGGATTCTGAAGAACTTGGTTCGTCCGGCTTTGTATTTGAGGACTCAGTAATTAGCGATGGAAGTGTTGGCGCGGGTTCAGGCACAGCGGGTGTTGCCGTTGTGGGTTGCGTGGGTTGTGGGGCAATAGAATCGGGTGCTGCAACTAATACGGTCGGCTGAGAAACAGTAGGATTGGTAACAACAGCACCGCTGGGCGATATGGTATCACCTGGCTTAAATTCAGTCGGCTGCTGTACTACTCCACCATTAACCGGGCTAGGCTCATCCATAAGCGTTATTGTACATGGTTCTTGATTAAAGCTAAAGTCGGATAGGGAAGGAACACAGTCATTTCTCAGGGGTAGGGATATCGCGCTATCTGGTGGAGGATTCGGAACAACAAATGCAGTGTGAGAAGAGAGCGTGACTTGTCTAGTTTAAAAAAATTGTGTATAATTGTGTGTATAAGGAGGTACACTATGAGTACTACTATGAGGTTCAACATAACATTGCCAAAAGAGCTGGGCATTAAACTCAAAGCTTCTAAAAACAGAAGTCGACTTGTTGCTGAGTCTCTTCGAGAAACATTTGCGCATGAGGAACAAAGACGCCTAGAAGTTCTTCTAGAAGAGGGCTATAAAGCTACTGCCAAAGAAGATCTTGAGCTTAACAAAGAGCTTGAGCACACTATAGGCGATGGGGTAGAGTAAAATCCATGCCTTTGCAACAGATTAAAAGAGGTGAAATATATTGGGTTAATTTGGATCCTACGATTGGTGCTGAGATTAAAAAAACCAGGCCGGTTCTGGTGGTATCTAACGATATAAACAATAAGTATTCTCCACTCGTAACAATTCTCCCCATTAGCTCTACTACTAAAAACCCTTACCCCTACGAGGTTTTGGTAGAAAAAGGAATTGCAGGGCTAAAAAACGCGAGTGTTATAAAGGCAAATCAAATTAAAACAATCGATAAAAAGAGAATAAGCGGACAGCTGGTTGGTTTTATCGATGACTCCAGCATAATGGAACGGGTTGATAAGGCCATCAAGGTTCATCTGTACCTATAATTTCTACGCCAAAATGCTTAAGAGGGATTCGGCGCACGCTCAACAAATCAAAAAGATCCAGCACTGAAGGCTAGATCTTTTTGTTTGGCGGAGAGGGAGGGATTCGAACCCTCGCGGGAGATTGCTCCCCCCTAATGATTTAGCAAACCATCCCCTTGAGCCACTTGGGTACCTCTCCAGGACAATGAGACAAACCTACGGTTTTCCTCATCGCGCGGGACGCCGAATAAATTCGTCGTTCCGGCTGCTCTTTTCCCTTAGCTGCAGTTCGCTCGGGATATTGTATATTGAAATACAACTTGGCGGAAGGGGTGGGATTCGAACCCACGGTACCATTGCTGGCACGATGGTTTTCAAGACCATTTCCATCGACCACTCGGACACCCTTCCAAGAACAGAGGTGATTATAGCAGGAATCTAGGCTTGGGCAAAGACTAAACCGCTGACACGGGTAGCGGCTTCGAGCGTTGCGCCAGTTGTCAGGACGTCATCGACAGGCACAACATGCGCGCCCTGAAGATCTTTGGACCGCACACAACGATACGCTTGTTGCGATTGGGTAAGGCGCTGGGCACGATTGGCGCCAACTTGGTGATGTTGACCAAACCGTCGCAGCGCGTTGGTGTAGGGAAGGCGTGTTTCATGAGCAATCGTCTTCCAATAGCTGTGCCTGGTCATAACCACGTTTTCGGACTCGTGACGAGGCAGTTGGGACAGAAACTAGTACAACCGGCTCGTCCGTGAACATTATTGTCTTCATAAGCCTTGCCATTTCCTGTGCAGTGGCTTGAGCACTGCCAAATTTAGGCACCAGACCAGGTCTTTTGCCAAACCCTCGTACACTGTACGAGACTTTACAGCGTATACGACTATGTGAGCGTGATATGTCTGGCAAGTTTTGCCACCAGTGCTAATCCGGCGGCAGCGGTAGCAGCGATCCGGTATGACCGCGAGGCTGGTCTGACACCGTGAACACATATAGACTGCTTTTAGCTTCGCAACCAGACACTCGTAGGGGGCTAGTCAAGTTAAAATTGTATCCAAAAACATAGTTGTTGTGTTTAATGTGTTGTAAATGTCGCCATCTACTGTTGCACACTCTTAAGGTACTAAGCTATACTGCTAATAACACAAAAAGGCAAGACAATTCTAGTTTTTTTCAGCTGATTCAGGACCTTTACATTTTTGCGCAGTTTGGTTCAAAGTCGAGCCCCGAAGCAGAGCGTACATAGAGGTACGAGAGCATTAAGGCGCCAGATTTGTGCCAAAATGTGCGGGAATGTAAAGGTCCGCACCCAAGTAAGGAGGGTAATTAATTAATGGCACGACGCAACCGCGATGACGATTTGCTTTTGGAAGAAGACGAACTAACGGCAGCCTTTTTGGGTGATGACGATTTAGGTACTGCAACAGTCGAAAGCGTCGCAGTGCAGGGGGCGCAACCCGCACAGCCAGCAACTGACGACTGGGACGAAGACGAAGCCGTTCCTGGACAACTAGCCGTTGACGTCTACGAAACCAAGGAGCGCTTGGTCGTAAAGGCCCGCACCGCAGGCGTAAACAAGAATGATCTTGATGTAAGCATCTCGGACAACCAGCTCACCGTTCATGGCACCTTAAGTGCTGGCAACGAAGATGGTGTCGAAAACTACTTCTTGCAAGAATGCTACTGGGGTGAGTTCTCGCGAACCATCGCTTTGCCAGTTCCTGTAAAGGAAGAAGACATCGAAGCAGTGTTAAAAGACGGCGTATTGACTATTAGCTTCGGCAAGGTCAAACAAGACACCGTGAAGAAGATTCAAGTTCTCTAAGTCAATCACTAACATGATTTATAAAAGCCCTCGCTAGGAGGGCTTTTATATTTGGTGGCCGTAATGTCCTAGAGTAAGCTGACCTAAATGAGAAGGGCAGACGCGGCTCGAAACCCAGGCATTAAAAAAGCTCCTCGATCGAGGAGCTTTTTTGGTACAGAGTAGTTCTGTTCTAGGATTAGCCAGCTGAACCGCTGCCAGAAGTTGTAGCTGCGGTCTTGGCAAGCACGAAGTGCACGAGCACCTGCGACAAAGCAACGATCACTAGGCCAATAATGGCGTAGACAATCGTATTCTTGGCACCAGAGATATTGCTCGACTCACCACCGGAGGTAATGTACTTAATACCACCAAAGATAATCATCACGACAGCAACAAATCCAACGATAATCGAGAAGATGTTGATGATAAGCGACAGAACCTTTTGGATAGAGCTACCGCTGCCTGATGTGTCACTTGCACAGCTTGCGTCGCCGTTACCAGTAAGATCAAGGGTAGTACTTGGGTTGTTAGCGTTGGCACCACTACAGAGCTGGCCAGCAATATCGGCAGAAACTGCAGCAGGTATCAAAACCGGTACTGCGACCAAACTAAACACGCCAAGCGCGAAACAAAAATCTTTTAACTTCTTAAGCATCAAATTACCTTTCGTTACTTTCTTTTACTTATATCACATGGAGCTAACGTTATTCAAGCCGATAGACTCTATAGTGATCTATTATTTACTACGATACCTACTTACCAACATTAGAGGTCTGCTTGAGCACAAAGTGAACCAGGATCTGTGCGAAGACCACAATCACCAGACCAATAACGGCATAGATAATTGTATTTTTAGCAGTCGCCACATTGCTCGACTCGCCACCGGAGGTAATGTAGCGAATACCGGCAACAATAATCATGATAACCGCAATGAAACCGACAATAACGGACAATATGTTAATAACAAGCGCCAAAATGTCGCTCACGCTCTTACCCGGATTGCCCTGCACGGTAGCACACGTTCCCGTGCCAGATACGTCACCGTTTGTACCACACGTCACACCACCCTGGAGGTCCAAGGCCGCAGATGCCGAAGCGGTGAAGGCAAATGGAGCGGCCACAAGGCCCAATATACCGAGCGTTAGACAAAGTTCTTTGAGTCGTTTCATAAGTTTATATGTTTACCTTTCTTTCAGTTTATATCTATAGCACAATACGGCGTCACTATTCAAATCACGTTACTTGCAGGCAGGGTCTGAACCCTGAACCTTACCGGCGTTGGCGCCAACAGTACAAAGTCCCGCTGTTGACGTTCGCTGCAAGATAAAGTGCGTAAGCAGCTGTGCGAAGACCACAATCACCAGTCCAACGGAAGCGTAGATAATGGTCTGTCGAGCCGCACTGACGGCATTAGCATCACCGTTGGCGGTTATAAACTTCATACCAGCGATAATCATCATAATGACCGCCGTGAAACCAACGATAGCCGAGAAAATGTTGATCACTAGAGTTAGAATGTTATTAATGGCCGTGCCACCATTGGTAGCACAGGTAGTGGAGGTAGAATCCTGCAGCGAGTTCACGCCTGAGCAAGCATCGCCCTTAAAATCAGTTGGCGTAGCCGACACTAAAGACGGTGCAGCACAGAGGCCAATACTGAGCGCCGCAAGCAAACTGAGTGTAAGATACTTTATTTTTCGCGTCATCATAACGTATTCTCCATTTAATCTTAGACCTTATTGAGCACAAAGGCCACTACCGTTACTGCTAGCACCGTCACAACAAGGCCAACTAGGGCATAGATGATGCTCGTGCGAGCTTTAGCAACCTTCTGCGCATCACCGTTGGCGGTGATCATATTCATACCGGAGATGATGAGGACTATGACCGACGATATGCCTACGATGATGGAGGTGATGGTGATGGCTATTTTGAGCCCGGTGATAACTGGATTTGTCTTGCCTTTGCCGGCGTTTTTTTCTTCGTTACAAATATCGGTCTGACTTGCATCAGTACCCGTCTTATTTCCATCAGGCCCATTACATATACCATCAAACAGATTAAGTGAGGCTGCACTTACTGATGAAGTAGCAAAGCTCGCCACAGTAGGTGAAAGCAGCAAGAAGGCAAGTATCAATACCTGAAGCCTCTTTCTCATCATGCTTGCCCCAATGCAAACGTTACGATAGCTTCGGCGCTCACCGCGACGGCTAGTCCAATTAAGGCAAAGATTATAGCCTGGCGAGCCTTGGCGACGCCTTGCGGATCACCCTGAGAGGTTACGAACTTCAATCCGGCCAATACGATAATGAGGACGGCAATTGCCGCAAGTGAAGCTAAGACAATTTGTATTATTTGCTGTACATTGACACTACTAGCCTCTACTCCCGGCAAGCCCGTGCTACAATCAGTGTCGCAATTACCTTTTACGGCCACACTGGCTAGCAGAAGAACCAGATTACCGATCACGAGGAGAAACTCCCTGCCAAAAAATTGACTATGGCGGCGGCGAAGATGGTTATAACTAGGCCAATGACAGCATTAATGATTGTTTTTCTGGCTTGAGTGGTCTTATCTGGCTCTCCCTGGCTCGTAACGTACTGAAAGCCGGCGTAAATGATTATACCAATCGCAACCAACACTCCAACTCTCAGCAGTATCTCTATAACCGCGGCCACAATCAGCCAGATATCATTTATACCGGTGATTTGTGGCACACAAGTTTTAGCAGCAGAGGCATCTGATATGCTATTAAGATAATGATACCAGGTAGGGAAACCTAAGAAGCCCTTACCATCCCCACAAGGAACATTTGCCGTACCAAAACGCAAAAAGAAATTCGTCATCACTTAAGAATCGCCCCCGGAATAAGATAGTTTAATATAGCGTAAGCAAACACGAACAACAAAAGAGCAAAGACATTAGCGCGGATTCGCCCAATCGCTTCAGCCGTTGCCTTCGGGTCACCTCGAGAAGTTGTGTATTGGATTCCAGCCCATATCATGGAACCCACTATAACAAATCCGACACCGATAGAGAGAAAACGAATAATGGCGAAGGTAAGATCCAGGATGGGATTACCCTTGTGCGAACAGCCAAAGTTTATCGCTGTTACAATTGGCGGATCGCCACAAGTGTCACCGGCAGGTCCAGACTCAGGATTTTTGGAAGGAGGGCAGGCACTTAGCGCCACCGCCGTTGATCCATCGGGACAAGTTACAGTTGTTGGCGTATCCAATGCACTAGCGGAATACACGCAACCGTCAATTTCATCGTATCTTGCCCCTGACTCTTCGACGCACCCAAATGTATTTTCAATACATTTGCCTGCGGCGTTACCATAAATCTGACCGGCAGGGCAATTTGTTGGATCAGGCACTCCAGCCAGACCCGACGAAGTAACATCACTACACGCAACCTCTTTGGTGACGGTTCCCGTCCCGTTGTGCTGGCTTAACTCGTAGCACTTTGTAGGGTCAACCGCTACACCGTTACCGTCTGGATTACTAACGTAATCAGTACATTTTCCGACCTTGCTCACCGTCGCACCTTGCTCCACAGTAACAACGCAAGTCCCGGGATCTGCTGCAAAAGCTTTTTGCGGCACAAGACCCATGACCCCAAAAACCACAAGTAAAATCACAAGAGGGGAGAGGAGTTTATGGCTAGATCGCAAGCCCGCGAGGTGCATATTTATTTTTTTCATGTTCTTTTGTAACTAGACTTCTGCTGACATTATGGAATAACTTTCCGTAAAAGACAAGAAGGAAATCAGCTGACCCACCTGCACTTTAACGACCTGCTCCAGCAATCGTTGCCAAGGCTTCAGCCTGCAAGGCATGCTTAATCTGCTCTAACCAGTAATGGGTGCGGCTTTGGACGAGGCCTTGTTTGGCTTTTTGTACTACTGTCCTACTGCTCACAATTGTTCGTTCAAGGTAGTCATGTAACCAAAAGCCCAGGCACACAAACCACAGTATCGTCGTTAATCGTTCGGGTAGCTTAAACTGGATGTACTCCAGGCCAAACAGATGTTTGGCATCTTTAAACACTTCCTCAATCTCAAATCGGTGGTAGTAGATAATGGTTACCGTTTCGGTGGTCAGGCCCAGGTTGTTGGTTACCAAATACCACGGTTCGCTGTCACCGTCCGGTTCTGGTGTTACGACCAGATTGAGCCTGTTGCCGTACAGCCACACGGGGTGCAGCCCGGCTGGCAGCCAGCGAGCTTTGGTGCCCCCTTTGCGGCCGAGCACCTTCTTGTCGCCTTTAATACGTACGACAAACAATATATCCTGCCGACACAGGTATTCAACAATGGTTGGTGCTGCAAAGCCACGATCAAAGACTAACATCACGTGTACGCCCACCGTCTCCATGAACTCACTAATAGCTTGGTTAACCCATGCGTTCTGGCTGGTTTCTTTTGTCCAACCGTAGGGCAAGACCTTGAACCAGATTGGCAAAGCCCGGCCACCGTCAGTACGTTTCGCAAACATGAGCGCCTGGACAATACCAAAGTCACTGAAGTCAACGGCGATGTGGTCGCCGTTCTGTACCAGACCAAGTTTGTCAATGAGCCTTGGAAATGCCTGACGGAGTAGCTGGGATTTAGCTAACCGGTAGGCCCTACTCTCGGCCGTTTTACGGTTCAGGTTAACACTTCTCGCGTTGCTGTTGACGCTCTGTATGCGCTGCAAGCTCAAGGCTTGGTAGCCAAACGTTACCAGACCGCGCACCTTACGGGGAAATACTGGCGTAACGGTTTGTAAAAACTGGGCACTAGCCCGTACAATATCCATGGTTTTGGTTTCCTTGTTTATGTTTTTGACGACACAAATAAGGTACCAAAACCTTTTTAGGTTCAGCAACTCGTTAAAGTGCAGGTGGGTCAGGGAAATCAGGCGCTCAAGCTTGACATAAACGTGGTGGGAAATATCATATGCATGTACAATATACCCTATGCGGCGCAAGTTGGTGATAGCCTTAGTTTTAGTTATTGGCCTAATAACAGCCATTACTTTTGTGTCGAAGACAATCTTTAAGCCTGCAGACCTTTCGGTTAGCGACCAATTCGTGCATCTCGCCTTGGCAAACAAACCATCGGAAACGTACAAACTGTTTACCGCTTCGGCGATGCAGCAGACGAGTAGTGGTGAATGGGCAGAATCTGTTTTGCAGCTACATATATTCTTTCAAGGTGAAAAGCCACACTACATATCAAAGACCATCGTCGATGGTCGTGAAGTCATGACGTACAGTATCCAAGGTACAAAGGGGAGTTACGAGTTCTTAGTAACACTCGAAAAAGAGGGGTCGAGCGGCTATAAGGTCTGGTCATTTGTAAGCAACCCAGTATATAATACTAGTGACACGTCGAGTACAAAAAAGTGATGAAAAAAGTTATAAAATCAATTCGTTGGCAGTGGCTCATGGTACTAGCTATCCTGCTCACTTCGAGTATCTTGACATCGTTCCCCGCTCAGATAGCCCATGCAGCCGGCTCAAAGACCGAACAACCGCTTGCGCTCTTAGACAAGAAAACGGGCTACAGCTGTTATGCCGAACTCCAGGGAGGCACCACAAGCGTCATTGATGCGACACAAAAGAACAACATGTTCATTCAGGACTCCAACGCAACTTACGATGGCCTAGATGGTGGCACAGACGGTACAAATGACCTACGTTCTAGCATCAATAACACAAGTAGCCATCCAGTACCTAGTAGCCTTAAGGACGTTTTCAAGGGTACCAATGACCCCAATAATCAGTACACCATCATTACCTTTGACTCTGCTAATAATAGCAAGCAATGCAAGCAGTCAGCACTGCTGCTACAGTCAAAAACGGATCCTTTACAATTCTATGGATTTATTACGGAAGGAAAATGTGATAATCGTGACACTTTCGGCCACGTTTGTATTTTTGATTTCCTGGCTGCAAGGGTTGACATCTCGAGTCAGACTATTAGTTTTAATAATCCTATAGACGGCAAGACCGTATCCAATATGGGCATCAACAACTTTGATGCTACACGATTTACTAGTGGTGCCATTGCTGGTGGAAACAGTGACAAGTGCCCAACGGGTGGCTTACTTTCCAAAGTAACCAATAACAGCAAGCAACTCCAAGACTGCCTGACATATTTTAGCAACAACGCACAGTATGCGGCTAAGTATATAAACCAGAGTACCATAAGCTTTGCCGGTGCCCAGTTTGTATTGCAAAAATGGGGAAAGGATGGTAACGATCACGAGACATACGCGATGACAACAGCACCATTGTTCGATCCAACACTGCCCACATACAACGACAACAGCCAGGAGTACACAAGCATCACGATAAAGGACGATAACTTGACCCTGAATAAGGTATCCGATTTTGCCAATAAGATGAACACTTTTAGCGGCTATTCAAACGCAACGTTCAATCTACATAATAGCCATGTCAATAACCTTCAAGTGGAAAGCGTGCTTAACGTAGATAAAGGCGCGTACAACCTGGTCGCAAACTATTGGGCAAAAGACAAGAAAATACAGACAATTTTCAGCAATGGCGACAACCATGAGACAGAAGTCATCGACCAACCCTATGACGCCTCTGACCCAACCGCAACGGATTACTACATAGCCACGGGTGGTAGTGGCTGCCAGGGCGATAATGCCAGGCCGTCTTTCAGTATTCCAGGTGGCTTGGCCAACGCCACGACCGGTAGCACAGTCAGTGCCGTCTGGAATTTGAGCATTAACGAGAGTGGCTGTGCGGCCTATGGCAGAGCAAACGTACAGATTTATATCGAGGACAGTAGTACTTCAGCTCCAATCGGAGGAGCGTGCGGCACTTCTACAACTCCGAACTGTAGCGATACCAGTAAGCCAACATGTGAAAGTAGTGGGTTCCCCTTGTCATGGATTATATGCCAGGGTATTAACTTGCTCGCTACGAGCATAGATGGTTTGTACAATAATTTTATTACGCCCCTGCTGGTAGTAAACCCTTTAACTGTTAAAAACGCCGCTGGTGATCCGAGCGAAATTTTTGTGGCATGGTCTAGTTTTAGGGTTTATGGAGATGCCTTTCTGGTTATAGCTTTGCTTGTTATTGTCTTTGGCGAATCAATAGGTGGCGGCCTAATTGACGCATATACCGCCAAGAAAGTTCTGCCGAGAATACTCATTGCCGGAATACTTGTAAATCTTTCTTTCTATATAGTTGCTGCGCTCGTGGATATCATGAACGTCGCAGGAGGAGGACTACGAGAGCTCCTGCAAGCACCTTTCCATCAATCTGGCGGCTTTCAGCTTAATGTCACGGTTGGAGGTTCGACATTAGCTTGGGGCGCCGCGATCTTGGGTGGCTGGGCCATATCGGGCATAATCCCCGAACTTGCAGCATTATTTGCGGTGTTCGTACTCTTACCAGCCATATTGATACTCTTCGCCATAATGCTTACCATATTAATAAGACAGGCGTTGATTGTGTTTCTGGTAGCCGTATCGCCGGTTGCGTTCGCCATGTACTGCCTGCCCAACACCGAACAATACTTCAAAAAGTGGTGGGACGCGCTGTTTAAGGCCTTACTGGTATATCCTATTATTACCGTGCTGTTCGCGCTTGGTAACATTATGTCTGTTGTTGTGGGGAATATCTTGTCGTGAAAGACCTAGTCGCAATCTATGTAACCATCATTGCTATGCTCGCGCCGCTGTTGCTTATTCCGTACGCTTTTAAAATTGCCGGCGGAATCTTGGGAAGGACTCATGACCTGCTCACAAACTATGGCAAAAAAGCCCACCAGGGAATACTGGGGAACCCCAACGATCAGAACAGTTTACGCAACCGTGTTAGAACCAAGTTAGGAGCAGGCGTGGTAGAAAGCCGGGCACAGTTCCAGACACGAAATGGCAACCGCAGGTTCGGCTTGGGTAGAGCTAGCCGCATGATTGGTGGTGGCCCAGCAATTTATGACCGACAAGCAGCTAATATACAAAAATCTATGCAGCACATGAAAACCACTAACGATTATGGTCACGATGGCTTTGTTCGTGCTGCAACCATTTCACCTAAAAGACTAGCTGCCCTAAGGCAGAGTGGTGACCCTAAGCGCTATCGGGCGGCTGGTACGGCGGGCAATGATAGCGGGCATGACCAGTGGGCTTCTGCAGACGGTGCGTGGCATACTGAATCTGAAATACGGGCTGCAAACAAGCACTTTAGCACGCCAGACCAAAAGATTGGTGCCTTCAGCCGCGTCCTAGAAAAAGCCGATTCTGGGACAAAAGAGGAGCAAGACAACGCATGGGAAGATTACAAGTTTATGGCCAATGAAATGGGCATGGACAAGGACACCGCGACCGGCAAATGGCAGGGCATCGCCATACCATATAAGGGTATTCGTTCCGACATGCGCCGCTTTAAGCTCGAAGGAGAGCGTGGGCAGCTCGTACAACCAGCCGGTATGGATGGCTACGACTGGAAGTCACACCTAAAAGAAACCGCCAACTCGAAAGCCTACGACCAAATTGCATTGACAGAAGGGAGCTTTGAGACCCAATTTAACTCGATACAGGAAGCCTTCAGAAAAGATACTGGTGGCACTTTTGTCCACAATGAAGAAGTTCGTAAAAATGCAGCCAACTCAGCGAACAACTTGCGGAATTTCGCTGCAGGCGACCAGACCAAGGCAGCAACTGCGGGCGCCGCCGCTAGCGGTCAGCCAGGATACGCAACAGCAGATGGTGGCGCGTACAAAAACACTCAGGAGGCTAAGGCCCGAGTCAGGCAAATTGAAGCCGATGTCAATCTTAGAAACGACCTGAATGCCTACGCAATACCTCTTCCTGCACCAGGTGTAGCACCAGGTCCAGCACCTGCACCTACGATTGGACCTCATAGTCCTGGATATTGGGGGCCCTAGAGCCTGGAGTCGTGGCCGTAGACTTAACCGCTTAATTTGCATAAGTTACCGATACTTGTTATAATAGTAAGCACAATGGCCACGAATTTTTACGAATTGATTGCAGAGGCACAGCAAGAACAAACAGTAAAAGCTGCTAGGGAAGCTGCTGCAATTGCCGAAAGACAGGCCAGGACAGCAGAGAATATTGCAATAGTGAGCTCACTTGTTGCAAGACTTCTTGGTGATGCCGTGCCGATTGACAAAACCATAGACTATACGCCACACCAATACCAGCGCGGTTTGTTTGGGCGTATGCATAAAGTCACAGGCGAATCCGTTCACTATGAAGGATGGGTTCTCGAGGAGCAAAGAAAGCCCGGATACACTAGTGGTGGTTATGCGGAACCCGATGATATCCGCGACCGTTCTGTTGTAAAAGGCAAACTACTCACCAAGCAAGCGGATATCATTGGCTACATGGGCACAAGGCCGGACGGTTTTACATACGAACCTCAGAACTTGCCACCTTCTTTATTTGCTGCACTTGCAGCACGAAAACGCATCATCGTGCCTTAAAGAGATACTCTGTAGTGTAATTACAGAGCTTTTAGTGTTTATAGAGCTAACAGTGTCAACGTATGGTTGGCTAAGGACTTGGAGTTAGCTAATTCTTACGTATTGTCCGGGATGTATTCCAACAAAGACAGGATTATTACTGCCGTAAATATCTAAAGGTCTTGCATGCACCTATTTGTGAGTTTGCGCTTAACCCTTATACTTGTATGCGTAGATGGCAACATATAAAGTAATCCAAGATATCGAAGCGGAAGATAAGCTGCTGGGGCCATTAACGCTGCGCCAGTTTATCTTTGCCATCATTACCGTATTGTTCCTGTATTTTTGCTACCTTTCCATTAGCAAGCATGTGACTTTTTTGCTCGTAATCTTCATACCTCCAGCGCTGTTTACCGGCTTCTTTGCGTTTCCATTTGGCAAAGATCAGCCAACCGAAATATGGGCGCTGGCAAAGTTGCGTTTTCTATTCAAACCAAGGCGACGTATCTGGGACCAAAGTGGCGTCAAGGAACTTGTAACCATTACTGTGCCTAAGAAAATCATTGAGATGCGGACTAACGGGCTATCTCAGCACGAGGTGAAGAGCCGATTGTCTACGCTGGCAAACACCATTGATAGCCGTGGTTGGTCGGTCAAAAATGTGAATGCGAGCGTGTATTCGCAGCCAGGTTTTGGGACACAAGCTAATTCCGACTCTGATCGATTAGTTGAAATGAGCAACGCCCCGCAAGAAGTGATTGACGTCCAAGCTGCCGACGACATCCTGGACGCCCAGAACAACCCCATCGCACACCAGTTCGATGAAATGATTAATGCTTCGACCCAGGCACATCGTCAGCAAATTATGGCCATGATGAACCAGGCCAGTGCGCCCGCTGCACCGGTGGCACAGCCGCAAGCAATGGCAATACCCGCAGCCCCGCTTTCAAAAGCTCAGACGCAACAACAGGTAGGCAATCCGGTGCCCACACCAGCAGCAGATTACTGGTTCCTGAACCAACCCGTTGAGCCGCCAAAACTCAAGCAAGATCAAGCAATGTTTAGTACGCCGCAAGTTGTGAGTGCCGGCACCGACGCGCCGCAGCCTGGTATCGTCCAAGCTGCCGAGCCTACCGCTGCAGAAGAAGCCCTGGGCGAACAGTTTAAACAGCAACACAGCCAACCCGATGCGTCGTACGCACACCTCAAGACCATTCAGCCACTTGGCATACAACCACCGCAGCCAGCGCCTGCACCGTTACCACCGACTCCCATAAATCAGCCCGCCGCAGTGCAACAAACACCAGTTGCGGCACCACTAAGTCCGGTGACACCACCACCCAACCCTGCTATACTAGAACTTGCAAATAACAACGACCTCAACGTAGCAACCATCGCTCGGCAAGCACACAAAGCAGCCGATGATACCTTCGGTGAGGACGAAGTAGTCATAGCACTACACTAACTATTTTGTCCGGTGGACGGGGGCGGGCAATACTAGACATGAATCCATCAGCGCCAAACCAGCCACAGCAGTATGCGCAGCAACCCATGGTACCTCAACCTCCGTACCCTGGTCCTAGTGCCGTGCCTCAGCAACAGATCCCGCCAGCTCCACAGCAACCTCTTCAACCCGGCACCGCTGCGCCAACCGCCACCCCAGGATTGCAGCCATCGATGATGGGTAGTATGTCTGCGGGTGTTGCCCAGCCAATGGTCGGTGGTGGCGCAATGCCCGCAGGCCCAGGCGGTCAGCAAGCGGTCGTTGTCAACAAAACTAACCCAAACAGCACCCAGAACACCTTACAAATCGCCGAAATCCGTGACGGCATCGTTATCATGAACGACGGCTCATTCCGATCGGTTATCATGGTCAAGAGCATTAACTTCGACCTGATGAGCGGGCAAGAGCAAGAAGCCGTCGAATACAGCTACCAAGGGTTTCTTAATTCATTGTATTTTCCAATTCAGATCTTTACCCGCTCACAACGAGTTGATTTGCAGCCATACATCGAAAAGCTCGATAAAATCCGCACCGAGCACGACAACATGCTGTTAGCACTCCTGATGGAAGATTACATTACCTACATCGACCAGCTTTCTCAGCAAACAAACATCATGGATAAACGATTTTACGTGGTGGTGCCGTATTTCCCAGTTGCCGACATGCAGAAGGCAATCACGCAGAGCAAGAACTTCTTTACTGGCCTGGCGGGGCTATTTAACAGCAAAGAACAACATGTGGTGATTAACGAAGCCGACCTAGAAAAAGCAAAGACCGAGTTGCGTAACCGTGTACAGTCCGTGCTATCTGGCTTACTCCAGTGCAGCATCCAGGGGTTACCACTCGATACCCAAGAATTGATTGAACTATATTACGACACCTACAACCCCGATACCGCCACCCGCCAGCAGCTTAAAAACTTCGACGACCTGAGTGCGGACATAATAACCAAGGGTGACGGCGTGGCAACCCAGGCACACCTGCAAAGGGAGCTACAATAATGGCTTTGCGTAAAAAACAAGCAGTAGATCCGGTTGCGATTGCGCAGGCACAAAAGGCCCGTGAAGAGCAAGAAGTACAAATCGCCTTCCAAAAGGGCATTACCGCGCTTCGCGACTTTATCGCGCCAAGTTCTATTGAATTTTCGAGCAACTATTTCCGCCTGGGCACCCGTTTTGCCCGCACCTATTACGTGTATGGCTACCCACGGCAAATTTACACTGGCTGGTTATCTGGCATGGTAAACATCGACGAAGTGGTTGATATGGCGATGTACGTCTACCCCGTAGAAAGCCAGGTGGTCCTCGAAAACCTCCGCAAAAAAGTTACCCAGCTTGAGGCTGGCATCCAAATCGACGCCGAAAAAGGCCGTATCCGCGACCCTGGCAAGCAAGCAGCCATCATCGACGCCGAAGAAATGCGTGATAAATTACAGGTCGGCGAAGAGCGCTTTTTCCGTTTTGGTTTGTATTTTACGCTGTATGCTGAATCACTCGAAGAATTGGAGTTTGTAGCCCACAAAGTTGAATCGATGCTTGGGCAACAATTAATTTATTCTAAGCCAGCTACCAGCCAGCAAGAGCAGGGGCTTAACAGCACAGTGCCACAGTTGGTAGATCAATTGCAGATTCGCCGTAACTTTAGCACCGGTGCACTGAGTACCAGTTTCCCATTTACTAGCGCCGACCTAACCCAAGACAACGGCATTTTGTACGGTATTAACATGCACAACTCTGGGTTGGTTATTTTTGACCGATTCTCTCTAGAAAACGGCAACTCTGTGGTCTTTGCAAAGTCTGGTGCCGGTAAGTCGTTTACTGTCAAACTCGAAGCCTTACGAAGCATGATGTTTGGCACCGAAGTGTTCATTATCGACCCCGAAAACGAATATCAGCGCATGTGTGACGCCGTTGCCGGTGCCTACGTACGGCTCAGTCTTAGCTCGTCTACGCGTATTAATCCGTTTGACCTGCCAAAGGTCGTTGACGTCGAAGAAGCAGATAATGCGCTACGCTCCAACCTTATCACCCTCCACGGCCTACTTCGTTTGATGATGGGCGGCGCCCAAGCCCAAATGGCAAGTGCAGGTGGCGGTGGCGGCATGATGATGCCCGCACTCAGCCCGGCCGAAGAATCCGACCTAGACAGCGCATTAATTGAAACTTACGCCCGCGCAGGCATAACCAACGACCCGCTGACACACACCGCACCGCCACCAACGATCATGGACCTTTACGACACACTTTTGCACATGGGTAGCAGTGGTCCACAGCTTGCTCAGCGCCTCCGCAAATACACCACCGGTACTTTTGCCGGCATCTTTAGCCAGCCCAGCAACATCGACATTAACAATCCGATGGTGGTGTTTAACATTCGTGACCTCGAAGACGAACTGCGCCCTGTGGCCATGTATATCGTGCTCAATTACATCTGGAACAAGACAAAATCTGACCAGAAAAAGCGCATATTGATTGTCGACGAAGCCTGGCAATTGATGAAGTACGAAGACTCTGCGAACTTTATGTTTAGCCTGGCAAAGCGCGCTCGAAAATACAATCTGGGCATTACCACCATCACCCAAGACGTCGAAGACTTCATGGGCTCACGCATGGGTCGGGCAATCGTTGCCAACGCTTCAATGCAGATTTTGCTCAAGCAGTCTTCGTCGGCCGTTGACGTGCTGAGTAGCGTGTTTAAACTCACCGCCGAGGAAAAGAAGCGTCTCAGCCAATTCCCAGTTGGACAAGGTTTATTCTTTGCAGGACAGAACCACGTCCACGTACAAATCGTGGCCAGTCCAACAGAAGCCAGCCTGATTACTACCAACCCACAACAGGTCCAGCAGATCAACCAACAAGGCGAAATGAGCGACCCACAGGGCACGATTGACTTGAGTAATCGCCTAACACCGGGATCGTAGCTGTATAATACATAGACATAAGCACTTGTGAGGGATTCGAGCCTGTTAATTTATGGGACAACAAAGAATACAGAAACCGAATTTTAGCCAAGACCGCGATCGCGGTATGTATGAAGACGACCCGAATGCACTCATACCAACTTCGGTCAACGACCTTTCGACGAGAGCAAGTGACGATGCAGCCCAGTCTGCATCAAACATAGACGACATCCTCAACGAAAACGCTGCCGCCAATGAGGCAGACGGAATAGGCGGGCAGTCCACCGAAAGCGCGTCAAGTAGCGGCGGCGAAACCACAGGTGGCTTCTATAACCCAAACGATGGGGAAGCTGTTAGCCCATCAAAGCTTGATGGTGCAGAAGAAGCAGGTGCTGGTGCTGGCGGAATTGGGGGGACCGCAGTAGCTGAAGGTGCTAGCCCAGAAGCAAGCGCCGTTAATGGCCTCTATAATCCCGCAAAAGACATTGGCGGCGTTGCAGGTAAGCTAGCCGACATTGGTAATGCAAGCCCCGCCGGAAGATTTAGTAAATTACTTACGAGAAGTTTAACCAAGAAAAACAGCACAATCGGTGGCATTGTAGGCCTACTCATTGGAGGTGGTTTTCTTTTCGGTTCTTTGTCACTTGGACCCCTGGAACTTATACACTACGCACAAACTCTAGGGAAGCCTGCGGAGCACCAGCAAACCGCCAGCACCAGCGAGGTAGGAAAGCTAATACGCTGGGCTAAAACGAAAGATATTGGGGAAACCCGTTTAGGCTTTCTTGGGAGCAAATTAAATAAAAAAATCGTAGCGGATTTTGCAGATCGAGGCATCACAGTCACCCCGGACCCCAAGACTGGGCAATTCCAGAAGTTCACGATCGAAACCGAAAATTCTAAATATGCCGGTATGAATCCAGACGAGGCAAAGGCAGCGATTGCGGCCGACAACGGAATAGACCCAGCAAGAATAACAAAAGGGGTGAGCCTCGTGCGAGGCAGCACCAGTTACACTGTCGATGTTTCGGATATAAAAACCTCCGCTAAAAGGAACATTATTGGCGGGTTCGTCGACGATCAAAGCTTGGGCAAAATTTCAAGCTTTGCCAGATTTAGGACACTCACCAAACGGTTAGGCTTACCAAACTGGCTCCACCCGCTACGAAAACTTGCTCTCAAGACTGACCAGAAAATAGCAGATAAAATCACCGCAAAGCAGGCAAAAGCGCAAGCTGACGGAGACGAGAAGAGTCGGCTAGGAAAGCTTCTTACGCCATCTGATGAAATGAAAGCAAAAATTACAGAATTTAGAGACAAAACGAGTGGCATAGGAAAAGGAGTGGGCGGCACATTAATAGCCACCGCTGTGCTCTGTAGCGTAAAAGAAATTGCTCATGCTGTTCCCGAAATAAATCGGCTGAACGTAGTTGTTCCCGCCATGAAATCAGCCGGAGATGCACTGGCAATCGGGGGACAAATTATGGCTGGCCAAGATGTGAGTGAGCAAGATGTAGGTGCGGTAGTGGATAATTTTACCGACTCCAAAGGCGGCACACCTTGGCAAAGTGCCGGCATTCAACATCTGGAAGGAGTAACAAATCCCAGCGGCGGAGCCGTGAGCTCGACTCTTGGACAGGCGTTTTCACCAAGCACAACCGCCGCAAGTCTTGAAAAAGGCTTAGACGCGTTCGGCGTAGGCTACTTCTGTAGCACCGTTGGTCAATTCACCCAAGCGGTTGTTGGCGGTGCACTATTACTCACGGGGGTCGGAGGACTCGCAAGTAAGAGCCTCCAGATAGCCACGTCCGTTGCCGCAGGCTACGCCATTGGAGACATCGTGCAGGGCATAACAAAAGCTCTCACCGATGATCCTCTTGGTGGCATACCCCACCAGGGAATAGCAGGGGGTAACGCCGATGCGCTCGGTGCAGTTGAAGTGGCGAACAGTGCAAACAGGGGAGACGGGGGTACACAGCTAAGCCAAGGACAAACAGACGAACTGGCCTATCAGCAAAACCTAGACGACAATGCTCAATTCCAGTCCGAAAGCTTTGCAAGCCGTATGTTTGATACAAAAGATTATCGATCGCTGGCGGGTCGTCTCATCGACACACAAAATCCAAACGTAGGGCAAAACGTAGCTAACACACTTGGCAATCTATCGACCGGATTTATGCGTATAGGCAGTTCTCTCGGCAGTATGTTTGGAGCGCTTTTACCACACGCACAAGCAGCCCAACCTTCCAATGGTGTTTCTGGTCTTGGTATTCCGGAATATGGCTTTAGTCTTGAGGACCTTAACAACCCGCTAGTAGCAAACCCCTACGATAATGCACAATATGTGGCAACAAACATACTCGACACAAGCGCAAAGGACACCTACGTAAAAAGGGTTCAGGACTGTTTTGGTGACGACATACAGAAAGATAGTGCCGGAAACTGGATGGTAACAACAGTTGACAAGCCTGATAGCGAAAGCGTGTCTGGAGAGGGAGGAGTCAACCCAAACAGTGAAGATTATATTAATGCAAACTGTAATCAGTCAAGCCAGTCGGACCCAAACTGGCTACGTATTCGATTCTTCATTTTCGACACCAACACCATGGAAGGCTATGCCTGTGATCAGCTCAACGACACCGAAGCTTGCACAAACGACGGTTTCGATAGCTCGGCGAATACTGCCAGTACCTCGTCTACGCCAGTCACCGGTGGTTCGGCTGCACAAATAGCAACCCGACTGCTCTCTGATAGCAACCTAACCGGAAACCCGGGCGTGACCCAGGACCTTACGGCAACCAGCCAAGGACAAACTATTACCAATAGTGACACCTGTGGAAAAACCATCTCAATCAACGGTAATCTGCTACAAGCAATCCTGACCGCAACCACAAAGTACAAACTATTTCTAGACAACATTGTTACAGGGCATGGCTGCGATCAGTTTCTACACCCCAAGGGCCGAGCGTCCGACCTAGGCGGCGTCACAGATCTTTCAACAGGAACATCCACCAACTTTACACCCGGAACTTCTGGCGACAACCAGCAGTTGGATCACGACTTTTACGTCTACATGGCCTCTATCCTGCCTAGCGGTAGCGAAATGGGCCAAAACGAATGCACTGGACGGACGGACATCACCGCACCACAGGGCATTACGTTCTTTAGCGACACCTGCACACACCAGCACATTGACCTGGGAGATCAATAATGAGAAAGCGGATGGTGTTTATTGTCTTAACGGGGTGCCTGTTACTAGTCATTATCGGACTAGCGCTAGCTCGGCATCGAACCCCACGGCAAGACAACAAAACCAACTCCGGTGTTATAACATTTAGCGCCAGTCCTGCCGCGGCACCACAATCTCAAGAAAAAACTAGCACCCAGGGCCAAATATCACCAACAAACCCTAGCAACAGTAGCATCACGAATGTTGTGAAAACAGAAAGCATCGACCCATCACTAAAAAGCGGTGGCTTTACAATCGTTTCGAGCGAGCAAGTTGTGAGCGGCTGGTATCTAGTGACCGTGTCTGCCGCCGGAGGCCCTAATGAGTTCATCGTACTAAGACAGAATGGCGCTACACTAACGTTGGTCAGTGAGCCGAGCCTAACGTCTTCGGCTAACGACCTTCAGACCGAAGGTGTGCCACAAGCCGTACAAGATAAGATGTTGGCACAGAATGAATAGATTCAAGCCGAAGAACAACTCTTTAGGCAGGGCTTGTGCGCTGTTTTTCTCAATAACGCTGCTTGTAACTCAGCAAGTTTCCGCAATTTCTCAAGCACAGAAAGACGCATTCTCCGAAGGCATCTATTATTTTAACACCGAGGCTAGCCAATGTAGCGCAGATGGCACAAGCCAGACCGTAAACAGTACCATGCCAACAGCCGTAACCGATCAGATAGAGCAGACCCTCATCGTCGGCTTTAGCGATGCGAGCTTGGCGGACTCACAAGCACTTACAGCCTTTGTTCACGACCATCCTTACATCGGTGGCATATTCTTCCATGGCGACGCCGATACAACAGATTTTAGCCCTTCTTACTTTACTGCCCTTCAACAGGAAGCCAAGGTACCACTGCTCATAACGAGTGATGACGAAGGCGGTGACATACACCGCTTCTTGGCAAGCGGCAGCGAACCATCCGGGGGCACCATGGGCAAGGCTACCGCCGATCAAGACAAGGCCACCGGCACGGATGTTGGCACTAAACTGAAAGCGGCCGGCATTAATACACTACTCGGGCCGGTACTGGACACCTACCATAGCGAAAACACTAATAACGCCGACAACCTGGGCTCAACCGACTTTAACAACTCTCGTTCATTTGGCACAGGAGGAACAGAGGGTAGCGACGCACAAAACATCATCGACAAAGCGGGGGCTTTTGCGGATGGCGTGAACAGTGCCGGTATTGGCATAGTCTACAAACACTTCCCGGGTATCGGCCAGCTTACTGTTAACACTGACACCGGAACAGGAGATTCACTTGGAAGCGCCACGAACCCATTAAAACTTGCAGACATAACCAACGACCTATCACCGTACCAAGCACTCGCAAACAAAGATAATGGCGCAATCATGTTCAGCAATGCACATGTTGACGCATGGGACGGTGGTAAGGTGCCTGTGAGCGAGAGCGCCGATGCAGTACATTACGTCCGAAGTAGCACGGGCATTAATTTTCAAGGTGTCATCATGTCGGACGACCTGGGCGTGCCGCTTGATGCAGGCAGCAACCAGCCAGCCCTAGCCGATGGCAACACCGACGGGGCACGACTTGTTACAGCGCTCAGCGCCGGCGTAAACATGCCGCTCGTGACACTCACCGGAGACCCAACAACATTTATGACCGCTGTCGACACAGCCGTGGGGAGTAATCCAGGCGCAATGTCAGCCGTCACCGCTTCTTTGGGAAAGATCGCAACCTACAAGTCCGCCGTCACCGGCACTACCGTGGGAGGACCAGGCGGTACAAGCGACCAAACAACGAGTGGTGGTGGACTTAACTGCAGCTGCACTGCCGGCACAAATATTGTTTCAGGCACAAACAACGTTGCAACCGTGCTAAATTACCTTCAAACCAACATAGGAATGGGCTTTACGCAGGCGATTGGTGTCACTGCCAATTTGCAACGCGAATCCGGCACGAATATTGACCCAACCGCAATTGGAGGCCCCGCGCACGGTATTGCCCAGTGGCAAGAGGGAAGATGGGCTAACCTACAGGCGTTTGCAGACAAACAAAACAAACCATGGACAGACCTCGGTCTGCAATTAGATTTCATGAAACAGGAAATTCCTAGCTATCCTACACTGTTAAGCACCATAAACGCAGATACGGACGCCAAAGCCGTGGCACACGATTGGCTGAGAATATACGAAGGAGCAAGCGACCCTGACGCAGATACCAAGAACAGCACTAATGTCGATAATTTACTTGCCAAATATAATAATGGCAGCAGCGGGGTTAGTACCAATGCTGCTGTCGCCACAGATTCCTCTGGTGGATCGGGTTGCGGAACATCGGCCGGCTTCAGTGCCAGTGCCGGCGACAACGCCGCCGTCATTAGCTGTCCAACCGATCCAGGAATTATCTGCACAAAAAGCATCTATTATAGCCAATATGAAGGACCGTGGGCAAACCTAACATTTTCTTCTCAGTGCGACACAGTTGGACACTGCGGCTGCGGGCTAACCAGCACAGCCATGGCAATTGCCACACTCAAAAACGACCCAAGCATAACACCGCAAACACTTTTACCAGACTGGCAACAAGACGGGCTGGCAGGTGACGGCACAACCTGGGATATAAACGGCTGGCAAAAGATCGGAGACAAATACGGCCTAAACATAACTCAGCTCTTTGCACACAGCTCAGCTGGCATGTCCACGAGCGAAATACAGCAAATCGTCGATGCGGTGACTAGCGGAGCGCTTGTGGGTGTTTCTGGCCAAGGCACTACTCCATTCACGAGCGGGGGACACTTCATTCTTATTCGGGGCTACAATCCAGCAACAAAACAGTTCCTCATTAGTGACCCAAACAATAATCTGTCCAGCCTCACAACAACCAACCAACCCTGGGGCTGGGATATGCTAACAAATAACGGACAGTCGGCATGGAAAATTACAGAATAAAACAGTGGGGAGTTGTGGCTGTTATTGGGGTTCTTGTGCTCGGCTTGTTGGTCGGCCTACTGCACAAGCCTGGCAACAGTGCAACGCTCGACCAAGTAAATTACACCGAAAGTGTCAGTGGCGTCAGTGGCATATTTTATGCAAACAAGGGGCTCGAAGTTCCGTCGACAGGACCGGTGTTCGTAAACAGTACTGCGCTCAGTGACCTAATGAGCAGCACCGAATACAGCGACACACTCACGTCACTAAAGCAGTTTGTCAATACGCAGAGCCACTTCGAGTCCCGAGATCCCGTTATCGCCAACGTCCATCAAAAGAATAACCAAATACTGTTCGGCCTATTTATTGACAGCAATGAGCAGTTCTACGATGTTTCACTGAAATTTACCAGCCAAAAGGTGCCAATCTTAACATACGAGGCAGATGAACATGAAAAGATTTAAGACATTCCTGATTGGTTTTGTTGTCGTGGCAGGATTATTGGCGGGCGGGGCAGAGGCTGTTTATTTGTTCGTACTCAGGCCGGTTATTTCTATTGAAGGGCAGGTAAGCAAGGTCATAATTTACGAAGGTGGCACCGATATAATTGCCAGCCAATCTTCCACAGCCCAACATTTCCGCGTAAGTCCTGGAACCTATACCGTCGAAGTTACAGCCCCCAACGGTGGAGTGATAGCCAAAAACTACAACCTCGGTCTTCGAGACAACCAGACATTCACAGCCCCAACCAACCCCACCCCACCAGACACGTCAGACCTAGTCACAAATGCTGCAGCTCTAGAACCAACCATCGAAAATAATACTCTTTACTATCTAGACGCTGCGGCTGGCGTATTCACAAGCACTTCGACAGATGGATTAACCACACCGTTGCTGCCAACCGCAGACGAAGCCGGAACCAATCAAGTGACCCAGATTAGCCCGCTACCAAACAATCACGAGCTATTTGTTACCGCCGATGGTAATCCATACTTCCGCGACAGCACCGATGCAGAGCCGCTTAGCATGACTGGCATCGACACCTCAAACCTGAACCAAGAACAGATACTGTTTGGTTCAAATCCCCGCAATGGCGATTTTGTCATGTCCGTTAATCAAACAATCTATCATTACGATTCGGTCGATAGTGATCCAGTCAAAATCGCCACCCTACAAACACGCTTTAATCGTCTAGTCTACGGTGGAAATCGATTCCTAGCCTTTGACACAACCATGCCGTACAGCTCGACCGATTTAAAACCAGCATACGCCAAAAAATACCTGGTATATCCAGTTTTGGCTGACGTACAAAGTAAAAAATCGTTTCAATTAGGCGACGTGCTTGTTGATGCATCGATCAGTCCAGACGGCAAACAGTTAGTAGCAAAGTATCGTCAACAAGCGGACAGCAAACTATATAGCATAAATAATGCTAGCCTTCAGACAAGCTTGGTGGCAAGCCCACCAAGACCAACCACACTTAGTCCCGTTTGGAATTCAAACACAACTTTCCTGTACGCGTCTGGGAACAACCTATGGCAGTATGACATCACAACCGATTCTTCCAGTGCCCTCGCAATCGACTTACAGACACCACCCGCATCGATCGCCCTACAGAAGGACGGGTCGGTCATATATACGACACTCGACTCAAAAGGTAATGGCAACGCATATAAAATAAGCCAGAAACCATCCCTTGATACATCGACGACCAAAAAATTAGCTAGCTTTCTAACAAATAGCCTGGCCAACAACCCAGCTGTTAACACCGTGGTTTACATAAATATTACGAAACCCGTCTTTCAATTAAACCTAGTGTATCCGCCAGGTGGGATTAATCCAACCGATGCGGACGCAGTAAACACATTCAAGCAACAGCTCACGGCAGATGGCATCGATCCAAGCTCGTTCACTATTCAAGCAACTTACTAACTCTTACTTAACCTGAACTCGATATAAGGATCGTATTTTGTTCGCTCAACAAAGGTGAAGACTGTTTAGACTTTGCCTTGAGGCTTAAAAATCAACGGATCAGAATTCTTATGTCGAGCTTGCTTATTAGGGACGTTCCTTACCCAATAGTAGGTACACCTAAGCCTTTACGAAAGCAGAATTGACAGTTAGGTATCAGAAGTAATAAAATAGTATTAGTATGAAATTAGGAACTTTCACTCGCACCAATGAAAAAGGGCAAATTGTTATACCCCAGGCGATGCGTAAGTCTTTGGGCATCGATGCCAACGTCATATTGAACATCCGACTAACTGGTAACGGTATCTACATTTACCCAATTGATGACTTCATCACCAAGACGGAAGGTGAGAGTTCATACTTGCAACTCCTGGAAACAACAAAAGGAACTTGGGCTAATGGCCAGGGCTCCAAGGACGAAAAAAAACAAGAAAAAATACAGTCAGACATCGAGCTAAAGGCTGCTAAAGCGAGAAAAGACGCATGGTAGTACTAGACACTAATGTAATCATCGACCACCTCCGGCTCGAAAACAAGCAGGCCTCGTCGTTGCTCACCAGAGCCGTACAGCAACACCAGAAAGAAACACTAGCGATATCTATACTAACCATTCAGGAGCTCTATGCCGGCCGTAGTACACAAGACACCCAAAAGGAGCAACACCTACTAGCAACTATCAGCCCGCTTCGCATATTACCCTATAACTATGAAGTCGCGAAATTAGCGGGCGAAATCGCCAGAAGTCTCGACAATCCCATCGGGCTAGCCGATGCGGCAATCGCCGCTACCACAATTCTAAGTGGCGGCACCTTACTTACGGCGAACAACAAGGACTTTTCGGGGATTAAGGGCCTAACCCTGAATTCATTGCCCATCCAAGAAGCCAACACTAGTCAGGCCAATGAGGGATTAACGACCTTGGCAAACCTTGGCATCAGGGGTGGGCCAAGTGATTTAGCCAGTAATCTCGATAATTATTTGTACGGCGATGGCAAAAACTGAAACCCCTAAGGTTGCGATACGGGACTCGAGCGGCCTTATATAGCTAGTCTGACCCGACAATACCTTGCATGCCGAAGCCGTCAAAATCACCAGACTACTTATTGCCAACAACTGGAGTCTCTTGCTCCCATATGAGGTTCTGGCGGAGTCATTAAACGCTCTGGGTAAGCTAATTAGCAAAGATACGGCAGAGATTGTCGGCAACACACTTATGCAACGTTACAGCCGCCAAGAATTCACGTTCGTCCCCAGCCAACCACAGATCCTACAGGCTGGACTCGAAAAAATACATAGCGCACCTGGCGGGCCATCATTTATCGATTGCCTGGTCATGGCTCATGCCGACGAGCAACAAACTACATACATTTTTGGGTTTGACGCAACATTCAAGAAGAACAGTTACAAACTCCCCTCTTAGCCAGTTATCGGGATAATCTGCGCCTTAGCCATAAAGTTCTTAAGCACAATATCCGCATCGGTAGTTGTGATGAATGTCTGATACAACTTCAGCTGATCGGTCAGCGCATGGCGACGGGCGCCATCTAGTTCGCTAAACACGTCGTCGAGCAACAAAAGTGGTGGCATATCACGCGCCTGTTTGAGGATTTCTAGTTCAATAATTTTAAGCGCCAATACGAACGTGCGTGTCTCGCCACGTGACGCAGTTTCTTCGGCAATATGACCATCAAACAACACGGTAAAATCTTCACGGTGCGGCCCAGCCGACGTAAAGCCGCGCATCACATCGACAGCCAGGCTCGATTCTAGCTTTTCTAACAGTCGTGATTCATACGATTCCAGTGGAAACTGTGCACCGTATTCGAGCCTTGTTTTCGTCGTAGCCTTCGCCAAAGCCCGGTAGTGGTCACCAACCAAGCTATCAATGGTTGCAGCGAGTTCGGCCCGACGACGTGCTAGTAGAGCCCCTAGCTCACTCAGGCGCAGATTCCACGGGAACAGTTCTTCGTTACTTGGCTTACGTGCCCGTTTGAGTAACGCATTGCGCTGTGCTAACACGCGGCGATAGTTGCGGCGCATAGCCGCGTGATTAGGGATTGTTTGTTCTAATAGATCATCTAGGTAGTTGCGGCGCTGATCGGGTGAACCGCTCAGTAATGTTAGGTGATTTGGTTCAAATAGTACGACAGGGAGGGTGTGTTGCTGAGTGAGCCGCTTGTAGACTTTTCCATCAAACTCGTATGTCTTGGCGGGTTGGGGTTCACTCACAATCTTGACCGTCCGCAGATCATTGCCAACATGCGCATCTAGTCGTGCCCAAGGTTTTTCGAAGGCAACCAACTCCTGGTCTCTGGCCCGATACGAAGACCCCCTCGCAACAACTAGTATGGCCTCAAGCAAGTTTGTTTTACCGCTAGCATTCGGCCCAACAATAATATTAACTGACGGACTGCATTCAAATGTTTCATCCATATACGAACGAAATTGCTGCAACCGAATATCAGAAATCATATCTAAACTTTATAGCGTTTGATGACTGAGCGAAAGAGAAAAGAGTAGCCGGTTTTTCTCATTAACTCTTCAGTGGCATAATGATGTGCGTATAGTCGCTGGTTTTTATGTCGCGCAGGCAAGTTGCTTCGAGCTTACCATTAAAACCAAACGACACTTCATCGCCCGATAGCGCCTGCAAAGCATCGAGCAAGTAGCGAGAATTAAGCGTGATTTCGCCTTCGCCAGTAATTGTACCAGCGGCACTAGCCGTGTTTTCGCCAAGCTGTGAGGCGATCGATCGAATACTCAAGGTTTGGTCTTTTTCATCAACCTTTAGCGTGACACTGCCGGCACTTTCGCGGGCAAACAAACTTGATACTTTTGTGACATTCAATAACTCTGACCGCTTCAGTGCCGCCCGTACCGCAAAAGAGCTTGGGATAAGTTTTCGATAATCGGGGTACTTACCCTCAAGCAAGCGAGCGACTAATTCAACATCACCTACTTTAAACAACACCTGTTGATCGTCGTGTGTTACATGTACAGTTTCGTCAGCATCACCCAAAATGCGGAGTAGATCGTGCATAGCCGTGGCTGGCACCAACATGCGTACGTCGTCCTTGCTGGCACCGATTTCTTTTTCCGCCAGGCGATAGCTATCGGTTGCAGCCAGGTACAATTTGCCATCGGAACTATGGATTAGCACACCAGTTAAGACAGGGCGAGACTCATCAGATGAAGCAGCAAACACTACCTGTTGCAGGCCTTTTTTCAATAACGAACCGTCGACACTCCAAGTTTTACCCTCCGAAATTGCCGGCATAACAGGGAAGTCGTCAGCCATAATACCGTTGATTGTCGACTGGTATTGATCGGTACTAATCTTGAGTTTTGAGTCATCAAGTTCCAAATCAATCACGCCACTTGGCAAGCTATTAATAAAGTCCTGCATCAGGCGAGCAGGGACGGTGATGGCACCTTCTTGGGCTACTTTTGCACCAATGTAGTGCGAGATAGCAATATCCAAGTTGGTGGCCGCTAAGCTCAATCGATTATTACTGGTTTTGATGAGTACATTAGACAAAATTGGTAAGGTACCCCGACTGTTTGCAACACGTGCCACGGTGCCGAGTGCTCGATTAAGATTTTCTTGAGTGACTTGTAGCTTCATGCGTTCGCTCCTATTAGTAATAATTTATGTATACATTTTTTGTGGTCTCTATTGGTCCTGTGGATAGTGGGGAAATCTGGTCCACTAACAGAGATAGAAATGAGTAACGCATAGTGGGAAAAGTGGAGGATGAGGCGGGTAGAACCGGTGCATGAAAAGCGGTACTTATGCACCATGCCCGATTATTGGATCGCAGTGTGGGGGATAAGACACTAGTTTGTGCACTATGAGCACGCTGGTTTTCCCCAATGTTTCCACGGACCAAAAAGCTACGCATATAATCGCTCCTTGATTTCGGTAATGGCTGCACGAATATCGCCGTCGAGTCGTGATTCTTTTTCGATTTTTTCGACCGAATGAATGGCGGTAGTGTGGTCTTTGCGACCTAGTTCACGCGCGATTTTTGGAAAGCTGAGGTGTAGCTCGCTTCGTAGCATGTACATGGCAATCTGCCGAGGCACCACAATGTCTTTATCGCGTTTTGGGCCAAGTATGTCTTCTAGGGGAATCTGAAAATGGCGTGCCGTACGCTCGATGATTTGTTTAGCGCTCAAGTGCTTTGGCCGAGTCTTGGCGATGCCGAGCAGGCTAGTGGCAATGCCGATGTTTGGCTCCAGGGCTCGCATTTCACAGAATGCCAGTAGCTGATTTAAGGCGCCTTCTAGTTCGCGGATATTCGTTTGAATATTGTTCGCTAAATATTCGACGACGTCGTTTGGCAGCTCCATATCCTGGGTGTGTGCTTTTGTTTGTACGATGGCGCAGCGAGTCTCGAAGTCGGGGATTTGCATATCAATGCTCATGCCCCAGGCAAAACGGCTACGCAAACGGTCTTCGAGTGTCGTAATGTCGCGGGGTGGCCGATCGCTTGTTAAAATAATCTGCTTGTTGGCTTGGTGTAGTGCGTTAAAGGTATGGAAAAATTCTTCCTGCATTTTTTCTTTGCCAGCAATAAACTGCACATCGTCAACAATTAAGACATCGGTTGTTCGGTAATAGCTGGCAAAGTCGGCGGTTTTTTTGAAGCGAATCGCATCAACCAGCTCTTGGACGAACTGCTCCGAAGATATGTAGAGTATGCGAGCATCAGGGTTATTGAGGAGTATGGCGTTGCCGACAGCCTGAATAAGGTGGGTTTTGCCAATACCGACGCCGCCATATAACAATAGTGGGTTGTATTTGTGGCCAGGATTAGCAGCAATTGACTGGCAAGCGGCAAAAGCTAGCTCGTTACCCGAACCCACAATGAAGTTTTCGAAGGTGTAGCGTTCGTTTAAACCCTGACGGTAAGAGTGTGACAGGGCGCTCGGTGTTTTGGCTATGGTGCCCGTGCTGCTGGAGCGACGACCGGGATCGCTAGATTGAGTAACAAGCACTGGTTCGTCGTTTTCTGGTCGACTCACACTGGAGCCGGAGGCAATCTTATAATTGATCTGCACGGGGTTAATACCGTTTTTCTTGAGCGTTTCACTGATTAACTCGCCATACTTTTTTTCTAACTGCTGTTTAACAAAGATATTTTTTACGGTAATGACTGCGGTTTGGTTGTCGTAGCTTGCCAGAGTGGTGTTTTTGAACCATGTCACGAAGTTACCGCGAGATATTGATAGTTCAATCTCGCCTAAAACCGCCTGCCATAAACCGCTCTCTTGCATACTTTGACCTTTTAACCCTCTTGTTCGCTCGTTTGTCTCCATTCAATATAGCAGAGAAAGTACAGACTTTTCCACAAGTCATTACAAACGACCCATGAAATTTAGATTAAATATGCCAAACTGGGGTAGATTTGTACACAGCCAGACATTCAATCTGGGAAACTGTGGAAAATACTTGCCGATAAGTGGAAAAGTTGGTAGAATTAGTGGACTAAACATTGTTAAATTGACCCAAAAATGCAATTTAATGAGTAGGGCTTTCCAGTTTTAGTGCAGTTTGGTTCAAGACAGAGCACCGAAGCGGAGCGCAGGTCTTGGGGCAAAATGTGTTGGAACTAGGGTGCCTCGTAATATACAATAAGGACCAATATGCCAAAGCGAACATTCCAACCCAAGAAGCGCCACCGCGCAAACGAACACGGCTTTTTGAAGCGTATGGCCACCAAAGCTGGACGCAACGTGTTGCAGCGCCGTCGCAACAAAGGCCGTGCGAAACTTACAGCTTAGTTTCGCCCGATAGTCCACCTGCGTCGTAATTGTTAATCCTAATTTCTAGGAGGGCCGAACAACCATGCTTGCGAGTCAGCACCGTTTTCATGGTTTAAATTCTTTGAGCTATGCCTATCGGCATGGCCAGACGGTTCGTGGTGCCCAGCTGTCGCTGAAATACGCGCTGAATCAACGTCGTCAAACCTATCGCGTTGCGGTGGTGGTTAGTCGTAAGGTTGATAAGTCGGCGGTTGTGCGTAACCGTATTCGTCGCCGGATATACGAGGTTGTTCGCTTGCATGATACGGGCATCAAAGTGCCCTACGATTTAATATTTACGGTGTTTCACGCCCAATTTAAAGACCTTGAGTTGCCTAAATTGGAGCGCATCGTGCTCGAACAGCTTACGCGTGCCGGTGCATATGATCCCAAAAACCAGCGAGCCCATGCTATAGTAAAAACCGAGGAATAAGATATAAATTTATGTTTACTACTTTTGTCGTCCAGCCAATTTTTAACCTACTAGTCTTAATTTACGGCATTTTGCCGGGTCATAATTTTGGTTTGGCGTTGATTATTTTCACCGTCCTGATCCGTTTACTTATGTGGCCGCTCGTCAAACGACAGTTGCATCACACCAAAACGATGCGCAAGCTACAACCCGAAGTTAAAAAGATCAAGCAACAAACCAAGGGTGATCGTCAAAAAGAGATGACCATGACTATGGAGCTGTACAAAGAGCGTGGCTTTAACGCTTACGGCGCGTTCCCGATGCTTATTATTCAGTTTATTGTGCTGATTGGCCTCTTTAGTGGCTTGCGCAAGGTCATCAAAGATCCGCACGAGCTGGTCACCTTTGCCTATCCGGCAATGCAGCATTTGCCTTGGATGAAGGAATTGGCACATAATATCCACCTTTTTGACAATACGTTGTTTGGCTTTGTTGATCTAAGCCGCAGTGCCTTGGGCAAGATGGGTGTGTACTGGCCGGCGATGATCATCGTACTTGGTAGTGCTATTACGCAGTATTATCAGAGTAAACAGCTCCTGCCGACCAGCAAAGATTCAAAGTCACTACGCGAAATCCTTAAAGGCGCCGGTGATGGCAATCAGACAGACCAAAACGAAGTTAACGCCGCGGTTGGTCGCAGCACGCGCTTCTTGTTCCCCGTAGTTATTTTCCTTGGTACCGTGAACTTCGCATCGGCGCTTGGTTTGTACTGGTTTGTCGGTGGTTTGGTGGCCTTTATTCAGCAAGCGATTGTGTTGCGTGAGGACGAATCGGAAATGGAAGCGATGGCCGACAAGCCTACTAAAGACCCGAATGTCATCCCCGAAGCAGAAATTGTTGAAGCAGCCGCCGAAACACTAAAGACATCAGGGGCCAAAAAAGCTCCAAAACCCTCAAAATCGTCAGCCGCCAAGCACAAGAAGAGGAAAAAACGATGAGTGACGCGTTGAACGATTCCATGGAAGAGGCGATTGCCTACGGTAAGAAATATCTCGAAGACTTGCTGTCGTTTTTTGGGGCCAACATCGACATTCACGCCAGCAGTGACGAAGAAGTTATTCAGCTTAGTGTTCCTTCGACACATTTAAACGGATTTTTGATTGGTCAGCACGCCGAAACCATGCACTCCCTGCAGTATTTGGTAAGTACTGCCCTCAAAAATAGCAATTACCAGTATACCCGCGTGAACGTCGATGTTGCCGACTACAAAAAGCAGCGCGCCGAGCGTCTTAGCCATACCGCCGAAGATTGGGTTAAGCATGTCAAAGACAGTGGCGAACCAATGGAACTTCGACCAATGAACGCTGCTGATCGCCGCATTGTGCACCAGCTTGCCGCCGAATATGGCCTGACGAGTGAATCGGCCGGCGATGGCCGCGACCGACATATTGTATTGAAGCTCGCCGAATAGGCTGAGGTTAACCCACCAAGGGTAGTATTTTTAGGCCAGAAGCAAGTTTGAGCCTAACCAGCCTAAGGTCTTTGTAATAAATGTGACTGCCCCAGCAAGTTCTGCTGTAGCTAAGCGAATAGCGTCGGTGTTTTAATACCGTGTTTGAATCGAAGCACGCCAGCACGGTGGGCAATAGCGTTGTCAGCGGGTAAAAGTAGTTTGCTATCAAGTCCGATCACGATTTAGCTCTAGTCCTCGTCACGCATTTTGCGGATCCATTCGGTTGCATCCATTCCTGACTTTTGCCAGACGGTGCCCTTGAGTGAGTCGGCATATTTATCTAGATATTCTTCTGTTGTCAGAGGTGCTGATAGGGTGACTTGTTTACCAACGACGCTATCGATACGGAGTTTTTGACCAGGTTTGATGCCAAGCTGCTTTCTCACAGCTTTCGGTATTACTATCTGGTACTTTGTTGAAACAGTTATGTCCATGTGTAAAATGTTAGCAAAAAAGTAAGACGTTTGTTAATGGTAGGTTAAAAAGAATACTTCTTACTATTCTACTATCTGTTTATGCGCAGCTAACATTTCCGGCTCCGTAGTCAGTTCTTGGCGCAAACGATTGTTGTTGAGTGCTTATATGGCCTCACCGGCGAATCGGCTGGCGATTCTAAGATGCCTCTTCATACCCACTCACCCAAAGTCTTGGTTGCTACGATACTCTCTGCAACTTTCGCTAACTTAAAATCGTTCGTGATGAATAAATCTGCCTTTTGGTTGAGGGCTGTGGTAAGATGCAGTGCATCGGGCAGCTTGAGCTTGCCGCCGTACGTCCTTCTTAGCTCGCCAGCCGCCAAGCAGATCGTGTCATCTGCCGCTATAGTCGCGCAATTTTTAATCTGTCTAAGAAACGAGCCTAGATCGAGGGCTCTTGCTACTTGTTGTGTGCTGAAACTCAAGATTTCCCCGTAAGCTATCGACGAAACCACGGCTTGATAGCGGTTGCTGGCAATATCTTTTATAAGTTGCTGTGCCCATATGGAGTGCTCTTCGTGTGGCGACAGGGCGGCGATGAGTATGTTGCTGTCCAGTGCGATGAGCATTGTTTAGTCCCATTCCTCATCACGCATTTTACGGATCTTAGCGGCGGTATTTTTAGGGAAGGTGTCACCAAACGCGCCCAAGAAGTCGTCAATAGAAGGTTCTTTGCTAAAAACAATCTCGTTTTCAGTGACACTCTTCACACGCAGGCGCTGGCCGATAGCTTTATCAAGACCCATTTTCTGTCGAGCAGCTTTCGGGATGACGATTTGGTACTTACTGGACAGTGCCAAGGAGTTGTTTTTCATAAGTTCAACTATATCAAAACGTAAAACCTTTGTCAATTCGTAAAACAACAGGCAATTTAGTGAGAGTAAAACGAATTGGTTCGTAATTCTAAAATGCCTCTTCTGCTAGCACTGTGTCTTTGTTTTTTCTTGGCCAAACGAGCTTAGCTTCGAGCTTGTTGCGGACTAGTTTGCGCATGTTTTCCTCGTACAAAAGGAATAGCGCTGCGCTGCCCACAAGTGTTATGGTGAACGCGATTGGTGCAACTGGCTTGATCCCGTAGTGCCAGATGTACCGAATAACAAGCTGGTGTAGCATGTAGAACGAAAAGCTAATTTCACCCAGAAACACGAACGGCCGGCGGCCTAATAGCTTCGAGATAATGCCACGCTCATGTGCAAATACGAAGATAAGTATGGTCCAAAACGGCAAAAAGCCGACGTCAAAGTGCAGTGCCTGAGGCAAGTGAGCGTCGCCGATGAACCCCGTTACCAACAATGTGAGTGCGCTGATCTCGGCGAGACTAAATCACGTAGTCCTTATAGAATTGAGTTTCGTCGATTGGCTTTTCCAGTATACAAGACACAGCAAGATGCCTAGGACAAAGTCGGGCAAGCGAATCAACGGCAAGACATAATAGGCCCACTGATCAAGCACGGCAACTTTTCCTGTTAGTAGGGCGACCATTGCAATCCAGATAACAAGCATGCTCAGTACAAGTTTTCCAATAGACAGCTTGTTGCGCAGGCGGAACGCGATGAATATAAACACGGGCATAAGTAAATAGAAAAACAGCTCATCCGAAATGCTCCACGAAACGGCATTGAAGGCAAAATAGTAGGGAATATGTGGCGAAAAGCTTTGGACGAGGAAAACATTGGCAACGGCTTGCTTTAGAAATTCTGCAACGCCACTGGCATGCACGACGTAGAAAGCTAGCGGTATTGCTAGTGCAAAAGTCAGTAGATGAACGGGATAAATCTTGGCAATCCGAGCAATATAGTAGGACTTAATGGCTGTAAATTTGCCTATGGTAATTCGTTTGTAATAGGCGTAGGTCAGCACGAAACCAGACAGCATATAAAAGAATGACACGCCCGCGTAGCCAAGCTGGTATCTGTCGAGATGGTTGCCCCACAAATGCGTGTGCCACAGAAACACCAGTAGGGCGGCAAAAAACCGGAGCGATGTCAGGCTATTGAGTAGTTGTTTGCCGTTACCTGGAGTGCTCATTATGTGTGTTTGAGTGCTTGTTCGTAGACGGCCAATGTTTGCTTGGCCATGCGCCGCCACGAGTACTTATCGACTTGCAGGTTTCCGGCGGCAATCAGTTCTTGACGCAAGCGTTCACTATCAAGCACCTCACCGATTTTTTTTGCCATGTCGTCGATGTTTACGGGGTCAAAGTAGTACACTGCATCACCGTATATTTCAGGTAAACAAGTAGCGTTACTGCTAATCACTGGGGCGCCATGCGCCATAGCTTCTAGACCTGGTAGGCCGAAACCTTCGCTCAGCGAAGGAAAGACGTAGGCTGCACAGTGTTCGTAGAGCCAACGAAGCTGGCCTTCGCTTACGTAGTCGGTGAAGGCTACATTTTTAGTGCCCTGGGCTGCTACAACCCGCTCAATTTTCTGGTAATTATCATCTTTTTTGCCTGCAAGCACGAGTCGAAGTTCGGGCCGGTCTATCTGTAATTTTTTGAATGCTTCAATTAGTCGTGGTAAGTTTTTGTGAGTCATGGGTCGGCCAAGATACATGATGAATTGTGCTTTTTCTAGGCCTTTCACAGGTTCCGGGTTGTTGGTAATTCTATCGGCACCTTCGTGGGTAACGGTTATCTTGTCGGGATTGATGCGCGTAAAGCTTGCCACGTCGAGACGGACGAATTGCGAAGGTGTAATAATGGCAACTGATTTTTTTGCCACCTTTTTATTGAGCCATCGATAGACCTGTTGTTTGATAGCGAATACAATTGGGTTTTTAGAAAGATTGCGAAAACGGATGGTTGTGAGGTCTTGCATGGTGGTCACAACTTTGCCACCGTACCAAGCGGGCTGCTGCACCATCGTGAAATGCACGAGGTCCGGCCGTAAAATCTCAAGTTGTTTTTTGAGCCCAAATTGTTCATCGAAGCTAAATTCTTTGTGAGGGCAGGCTAGCACCGAGAATCGCGGGTTTTTTGGCTGCCAGCTGGCAGCGTCTTCTGGTTTGAGCAGTATGATGTACTGATTTTTTGTGTCGATATCCTGCAAATGCTCGACCAGGGCTCGTGCATACCGGCCGGTGCTGCCGCTCCATTCGCGTGAACAGATGACGATCTTGCTCATACGACCATCGACAGTGTTTTAACTTCTAAATACTGCGAAGCTGCCTTTGCAAGCTGCCTATCATTCGTAAAGAAAACAGCTGCATTGTTCTGGATGGCGGTTGCTAGGTGTACTGCGTCGCCGATTTTAAGGTTTTTATCTCTTTGGAGTCTGGCTGCGCTTTCGGCAATTGTTTCGTCGACAATTTGAAACCCAAGACCAGAAATAGTACCGAGCGTGTCTCTGTTCAGTGTGCGGGTACCGGCCAAAAACTCGGTGATGGTTATTACCGAGGTAAGAAACGGCTGTTGTTTTGCTCGGAACTCATCTAACGTATCGGCTACAAACAAGCTTTTTTCGCCATGATCTTCCAGCAAGTATATGAGGATGTTGGCATCAATGTATATCACCGCGTCTCCAGTTGTCGCGCAGACGCCGGATCCGCACGACAGGGTCTTCGGCCTGGGCTTCAAGCGTACCAATGAGGCTTCGGTAGCTTTTTTGCTCAGGCTCTTGTTTTAGAACGATATCACCATTTTTACCCGCTTCGACACGTACTCTTTGACCAGGTTTGATGCCCAACTGTTTTCGTATGGCCTTAGGTATGACAACCTGGTATTTGCTAGAAATAACATTACTCATGTCCTTAAAATAGCAAAACGTAATACGTTTGTCAATAAAACGTTCAACGAAAAATAGTGTTCTCAACACGTCTCGTAACCCTAACTCGTACGGCGTAGCGAATACCCTTGCGACGCGATGCTGGTAGTTCCAACGAAAAGACCGCTGTTCTGCCGAGCAATCGCTGGCTAAACGTAAGATGCCTGCCCAGTGAATGCAGACTCATAAGGAACTGTTCGGTGGCGTGCGGTGTCCGTTTGCTTGAGGCAGGAGGTGTCAGTTCAAACAAGATGGTTGGTTGCGTGCGGTGCCAGCGAAATGCCAGATATTTTCGGATAGCCCAGATAACAATCGCCAATCCCAGCACGGGCCCACTCAATACATCTACCCAGTGATAGACTGTACCGACTACTCCCAAGATATTGATGCCACCGTGAGCCTGAAATTGCATACAGTCCCTTTGTGCGTCCAGCACTGCTGGTTTGGCTTACGAGGCAATAGTACCGTACGGGTTTATGAGGGTCAACTGTTTTAATGGTCTCTATCTTTTGCCAAACTTTTAATGGGGTGGAACAGTAGTCGTAGCCTGCGCGCGTTTGGCGGTAGTTCGTGCGTCATGATGTTCCATATGTAGGAAGATTTTACTTTGCGGTGATGCTGAATTTGCAATCGTTGCAGTACCTTTTTTGGCAGCAAGAACACCATCTGAAAATAGCCCATGAGTGCGGCGTAGCCTTGATCGCGAGCGGCTGCCATAATAATAAACGACAGGTAAGCGAACATGAATCGCGGCAAAACACGCACCAGAATGCTGAACGGGGCATTCTTTAACAGTAGCCACGGTAGATTTTTGACTGTCTGGCGAGTCGTAAATCCTTTAATTTTACCGCTGGTAGCCCCGATTTGGTGGTAGGCAATCGCCTCCGGCACATAGCGCACCTTCCAGCCAGCCAATTGTGCCCGAAAACTAAGATCAACATCTTCATAGTAGGCAAAGAAATCCTCGTCAAATAACCCAATCTGCTCCAGCATACTGACGCGGTACAGGCTGGCGCCGCCGCTGGCCCCAAAGACTTGCACGTGGTCATCGTATTTGTCGCTCACTGGTTCGCCTCGGCCTCGCGGAAAAGGTAGGCCCCAAATGGTATATTGATCACCGGTGCTGTCGAGGTGTTTTTTGTGCTGATCCATTAGTTTGCAGGTTACGATACCGGTGTCGGTATTGGCTTGTATATCGTCTAGCAAGTGTTCGAGCCAGTGTGCGTCCGCCACGGCATCGTTGTTAAGCAGAGCCACAAATTCGTCACCATGATGCCGCATTGCTCTGCGGATGCCGGCATTAACGCCACCTGCAAACCCTTTATTTCTTTTGTGTATTACGAGTTCTACGGATGGATAGTTTTGCTGTATGAATTTAAGTGAGCCGTCTTTTGAGCCGTTTTCGACGACAATAATGCGTGGCTTGTAAGTTTGGGCAAGCAGCGAATCCAAACAGGCACCGATAGAATCAATGCCGTTCCAGTTCGGGATTACTACCGATACCTTTGCAGCAGTCTTTTTGGTCATGCAATCTCCTCGGCGGTTTGTAATAAATGGGGCGATATCGGGGCGATAAACGGGCGATAAAATACGGCCAACAGGGGTGCGGATGGGGCGATATCGGGGCGATAAACGGGCGATATCGGGGCGATAAACTTATTGAGCATAGTCTGAATGCAGTACATACCGCCTCGCCTTATTCTCGCCAGATATGATCAAGATACCTTTTTCCACAAGTTGACGGAGCTCTTTATTTGCCTTTTTGTCGTCGCGAACGTTGTTCATGCTGTTGTAGTCACGATATTCGCCATTATTTATGCCTTCGGGGTTATTTTTTGCATGTGTCAGTGCATTGAGTTGTCGTTCATTGAGCTCAAACGAAGTGAATTTTTGTAGCCAAGCTTTATCCTCTGGAGAGATAAAGGCCGATGCAAAAAGTGTTGCTTTGAAAGATTGGCCGACATTTTCAAATGTTGGGGCAAGCAGCCCGGCTGCTTTCAGAGAGACCTTGATGGTTCGTATGCCTCGAGCTTTTTGATCGGTAATACCGTAGTCCTTTAGGTAGTTCATAAGGAGTGGATTTCGGGTGGCAGATGGAGCGTGATCCAGTTGCTCTATGGGCACCAAGCTTACCCCAGGATTAATAATCTCAATACGATCCGAAAAAATGTCAATCTGAATTGATGACGAATAGGTCGAATAATCTCTGTGCGCTAAAGCATTGGCTAGGGCCTCACGCAGTGCAACCTCGGGTATGACGAAATAATCTCGCCGCTTGCCGTTACTATCTATCGTACCGCGCACGGGCAGTTTTGATTTCATGAAGGTAAAAGCATCCTCGAATTGACGCTTGGCGTTGCCGTAAAACTCGCGATTGTCGACGTATGTTTCAGAGAAGTCTTCCTCATTAACCTTGGTAAGTCCGGGGTATTGAGTGGTGGTAATGCTCACCGTGGGAGAGATTATCTCTTGTGGCGTTGCAGCCTTCCCGAATGCTAATAGACCGAACAACGTCGGGTGTAGTGTTTTTGTGATGGCTCGTAATTTTATCAAAACCTCTTCAGCAGTAAAGTTTTGGTACATGTTCGTCTTCTTTTGGTTTATAAGGTCTATATACTCGTTAACGAGCTCCATTGCTAGGCAATCCGCAAAGCTAATTTCTTCGAAATCTAGTGTTTCGGCTCCACCTCGAGCAGCAACGCTAAAACGACGGATCATTTCATCATTGGCAATGCGGTTTGAAGAGCCTTCGCGTACGTATGTGCCGCTGCCAGCACCCTTGCTTTTCATGTAAACTGGTCGAAGCTGTGCTGGAGATGGGGGTATAAAAACCACCAGTACGCCCTCGCTGTACTGAATGTCGGGCGTAATTGTGCTACTAAAGCCTTGGCTACAGAGCGAGACGATGTCTTGTTGGAGGCTGTCGACGCTGGTTTTCGAGAGGTTTACTCGCGTGCCCTCAGGCGTAATCCCAAAAATAATCTTGCCGCCACTACTATTGGCAAAGGCTGATACGGTGTGCCAGATATCTTTCGGCAGCTTACCATCAGCGGAGGTTTTGAACTCAACACTGTTTGTTTCGGCCTCTTCTTCAATAAATATGGGTAAACTTGTCTGCTGCATACTAACCAATATTATATAGGAGTTTTGTCGACTTCAGGCCAATCTTCATCTATAATACTCTACAACCAATGTTCAATCGTATCTTCTCAAAACAAAACCGGGCGCTGCTGAGCGAGTTAGTCCGCACAGACTTCAAGTTGCGCTACCAAGGTTCTGCGCTAGGTTATGCGTGGTCACTCCTCCGCCCACTACTTTTATTTGTTATCCTGTATGTTGTATTCGTAAAAGTCTTAAAATCTGGCGGTGGAATACCACACTTCCCAGTTTACCTTCTGCTGGGTATTGTTATATGGAACTTCTTTTATGAAATGACCGTTCAAAGCCTAGGTTCGATTGTTGGCCGAGGTGACCTAATCCGTAAAATTAGTATCCCCCGTTGGATAATTGTGTTTAGTAGTAGCCTGTCAGCTGTCATTAATCTTGGCCTGAATCTTATTGTCGTCGCAATTTTTATGCTCGTTAACCGTGTTGACCTACTTAACACTACGTTCTTGCTGCCGCTCATACTTATCGAGGTATATGTGTTTGCGCTTGGTATTTCTCTCTTTTTGTCAGCCGCATTCGTGAAATTTCGGGATATTAGCTACATATGGGAAGTGGCTTTGCAGGCGGGCTTTTACCTCACGCCAATACTGTATTCGCTATCAATTATCCACGACGTGACCTACCAAAAAATATTGCTCCTAAACCCAATGGCGCAGTCAATACAGGACGCTCGTTATTCATTGATTACTCACGACAAATTAGTAATTACCACATCACGCATATTCGGCGGCGGCTGGTATGCATTGATTCCTTTTGGCGTTGTAATATTGGTTTTGATTGGCGGCATGGCTTACTTTAAGAGCCAAGCGGATAGCTTTGCGGAGAATATATAGATATGGCGATTCACGATGTAGCAATAAAAGTAGACAACGTCAGTAAAACGTTTAAATTACCGCACGAAAAACAAGCCTCCATAAAAGGTGCACTTATTAACTTGGTTCATGGCGGTAAACGATCATACGAAACGCAGCAAGCGCTCAAAGGCATCTCTTTTGAAGTTAAGAAGGGTGAGTTTTTTGGAATAGTTGGCCGGAACGGAAGTGGCAAAAGCACGCTGTTAAAAATGCTTGCTGGAACCTACATGCCCAGCAAAGGCAGTATTCACGTTAATGGAAAGCTGACGCCTTTTATAGAATTGGGCGTTGGCTTTAATCCGGAGCTTACGGGTCGCGAAAATGTGTTTCTCAATGGTGCACTTCTGGGCTTCAATCGCAAAGAGATGATGGCTATGTATGAAGATATTGTGGACTTTGCAGAAATTGAGCGATTCATGGATCAAAAGCTAAAAAACTACTCTTCTGGGATGCAAGTTAGGCTAGCCTTCTCTATTGCGATTCGCGCCGATAGTGATATCTTGCTTTTTGATGAGGTGCTAGCAGTGGGCGATGCCTCTTTTCAGCAAAAATGTTACGACATGTTCGAAAATCTTAAGAAAGAAGGCCGGACAGTCGTGCTCGTTACTCACGATATGTCAGCCGTGCAGAGATTCTGCCAAAGGGCAATCTTAATCGAAAAAGGTGTCATCCAGCTAAATGGAAAGCCAGGTGATATAGCGGATAAATATCTGGAACAGAATTTTGAAAAGCAGGTTCAGAGCAAAGACCCTAAGGGTGAACCAAGAAAAGATAGTAGTATGTTCACGGTTAAAAACGTTAAGTTAAAATCACCAAACGGTTCGTCCAAAAGTTTTAGTATGCGCGAAAATGTCACTGTCGGATTTTCTGTGAAAAACCACTCAACAGAAGAGAGTTTTCACATCGGCTTGCAAATATTTAATGGTGCTGGTGCATATTGCTTCGGAACTAACACCAAAATCTCTAACATTACGGCCATCAAGGCTCGATCCACCAATATAAGCTTGAGTTTGAGTCAGACTTTGGCACCAGGAACCTATTTCGTGACGATTGCGATAATGAATAACGCCGCGACGAAGGTTCTGCGCTATCTACCCAAGCTAGCCACGTTCAATGTCAAGCAAGAGACCGAAGATCAGGGTGTAGTGCTCATGGACTATAAGTGGGAAGTAGCTAATGTCTAAATACTCCGAAAACATTCCAGAAAGTATCATCGGTGCAATAGGCTGGTTCTATGATGATATCCCCGAGGGGTCAAAGGTTCTGGATTTTGGGTGTAGCACAGGATACTACGGAAGCTATATAAAAGAACATAAAAAATGTACGGTATATGGCGTTGAAATAAGCGAGGATAAATATGCGGCTAGAAAAGTTCTAGATGGGGTTTATTCATTTGATCTTGATGGTGATTGGCCGACTGAAGTGTACGAGCGGACATATGATGTAATATTTTTTGGAGATGTTATAGAGCATCTGAAGGATCCAGGTGAAGTACTTAAAAAAAGTTTGAAGCTATTGAAGAAAGATGGCAAAATATTTATTTCTACCCCAAATGTAGCGCATATTAGTGTACGGCTTGAGCTTCTTGGCGGTGGTTTTGAGTACGAAAATATGGGAATCTTAGACAATACCCACCTCAAGTATTTCACGCTAAACTCGTTGACAAGCATAGTAACCACCGCAGGATATGACATTATTCGCATCGACTCTTCGGAGAGTGATTATCCAAAGGAAATTATCCAAAGCCTTCTTGAAAAATATGGACTTGTTGCGAATGAGATTTTCTGGAAAATGGTGGCAGATCCTACGGCCAGGGCATTTCAATATAAATTAGTTCTAAGTCCGACTAGCAAAGGCTCAAAGGCAAAACCTATACCGAAGCCAATAAAAAAGCCTGAGCAATATAAGGCTGACTACATTAGAAACCTTAATAAAGAACTGGACAACAGGCAGTCTAGAATAGACGAGCTAGTAAAGCTACTCGATGATACTAATAAACTTAAATATGAACTTCGTGAATTTCAGGCCACAACAACTAAGCGAAATGAGGACCTAGAGAGCGATCTTAGTAGGATCAAAAATTCAAAAAGTTATAAACTAGCACAAAGATTATCACAAGCAAGGAATAGCCTTAAAAGGACGAAGAAGTAATGCCGTGCATCACAAGACAAAACGAGGTTAGGCGATAATGAGTCAAGTGCTTAAGTCAACGGCAAGAAAATCTGTCGTAGGAGCAAAGAAAGTTATAATACGCGTGCCAATTCTTAGAAAATTGGCTATCCATGCTAAAGCGGTTCTGTTTCCGGGCATGACAAGTGCGCATCGCGAAACGTATCACTTTTATAATTATTATCCTTCCATTGCCGAACATATGACTCAAATTAAAAATTCTGGAACATTCAAAAATAGACCCTTAATAAGTTTGATATTGCCAACGTACAATACGCCTGACGAATATCTTCGTGAGTGCCTAGACAGTGTCTTGCTGCAGTCCTATGATAACTGGGAACTCTGTGCGGCCGATGATGCCTCGCCAAACGGCCAGGTCGTCAAAACCCTCAAAGAATATGCCAAGAAAGACCCACGCATAAAGCTTATTGTACGAAAAAAGAACGGCCACATCAGCGAGGCCTCAAACAGTGCGATCAGTCTAGCAACTGGCGAGTTTATTGGCTTGCTTGACCATGATGATGTTCTTTGGCCAAATGCGTTGTACGAAATGGTTTCGGTCATAAATGCTAATCCTGAAGTGGACCTAATCTACACCGATGAGGATAAGATCGATTCGAGTGGCACGGTGCATTCCTACCCATTCCTTAAGCCTGACTGGAGTCCAGAATTTCTAGAAAGTTGTAATTATATTACGCACTTTACTTGTCTACGCACGTCACTCGTTAGAGAGATCGGTGGCTTTCACAAGGGTTGCGAAGGCGCACAGGACTGGGATTTATTTGTACGTATTACTGAAAAAACGTCGCAAGTTTTTCATATACCAAAAATACTATATAGTTGGAGGATACATGAGGCATCTACGGCGGCGAATACTGATGCCAAGCCGTATGTGTATGAGGCTCAGCTCAAACTTTTACGCGACCACTTGAGTCGTACCGGTCGATCTGGCGTAATCGAAAAGGGAATAATCACCCAACATAGAACTATTAAATACGATGTCGCGCCCGTTGAAACATTGGCCGTTTTTGTACGACACCACGACATGGCCAGTACCAAGAAATTACTCAGGTCCGCCATAAAAAATGAGCCAGGAGTCGGACTTGAGGTTTTCCTGACTACGGCCTCGCCAGTGGACGGGACCGTGCAAGAGGAGCTTCAAAGCGTCTGTGCGGATAAGACTCTACGGATACTGCATACTGCAAGTACGCTGGATGAATGGAGGGCTGCTGTTGCACAAGCAAACAGTAACTACTTTTTCTTTATAGATGGCCATAGTGAAATTGTGAGTACGAACTGGGCAAAAACTATAATTGGTGACAGCCAGCTGCCTGGAGTTGGTCTCGTTGGTCCAGTTATACTCGATCCAAGCCGGCAGACAATTTTGAGTGCAGGCATCGGCATCGGCTTCGGGGAAAATGGTTACGCTGATATGCTCCAAGGAATGCCCTTCGATGACCCACATTACTCACGAGGTCTATATGCCAAAAGTCGCCGTAATGTTAGTGCGCTCAATGCAGTCGCGTATGCAATCAGCAAAAATGCCCTAATAGCTTCGATTGATAAAGGAGGGAAGCTCAGTAATGTGTATGCCCTAAGCAAATCACTGAATGACCACGAATATAGGCATATATACACGCCATATGTCCAAATCACTTATGACGGTATACTGCTCCAAATTGACTCAATCAAAGAACGGCAAGTTGCTGAAGATCCATACCTGAATCCTAATTTTAATCATGATAATCAGAGGATGGAGGTCAAGGCTTAAATGAAAAAAGCTTTTGATCCAGTGCAACATGCCAAACGTGCCTTATGGCTAGGCCGTCGGGCGCGTCACGCAGCCAGGGCCTACTTTGGCGCCTCCAAGAACTATATGTTCAGCGTTGATAGCCCACGAGATACATTACTTGGGGAACGGACTCTGTCTGTCGAGGGGTGGATCATTCCAAAGAAAAATATAAGTTTTGAGATGCGGGTTCGAAACAATGCCGACATATATCCTGTGACGCTCGGCTTAAAGAGATCGGATGTCGCAAAAACATACCCAAATCTTGCGCGGAAGGACACACTCCACTCAGGCTTTAAGGCCGAGTTTGAGTTTGAAGACGGCGACATAACTGTTGAGTTGAACGAAGGAAAGGGGTACAAGGAACTATACAGCACCACAGTGCGATTTGGTCTAGAAAAGCTCCCAGCGTCAATATACAACAAAGACCTTTCAAACAATTACCCAGAACATGTCAATCTACTCGATAATAGACAGAAGATTTATTACGAAGAAGTACAATCGGGTTATTTTGAGCGTGATAAAAAAGACCCTCGAACGGTTGCCATATACCTGCCTCAATTTCACCCTATCGAAGAGAATGAAAAGGCTTGGGGCAAAGGATTTACGGAATGGACCAATGTAACAACTGGACAGGCGCGCTTTGTTGGTCATCAACAACCAATTCTCCCAAAAGATCTGGGCTTCTATGATTTACGGATTGAATCAAAAATCCTGGAACAAATTGAATTAGCAAAAAAATATGGAATCTATGGATTCTGTTTTTATTACTATTGGTTTAGCGGTCATAAAATAATGGAAACCCCGCTAAACACCGTGCTAAAACATAAGGAGTGGGACTTTAACTTCACTATTTGTTGGGCAAATGAAAACTGGACAAAACGATGGGATGGCCGAGACAATGATGTAATAATTGCCCAGGAATACCTTGATAGCGACCCGCTCAGCTTTATTAAAGACGTCGAGCACATATTGCTGGATCCACGTTATATAACCGAAGACAATAAGCCGGTTCTCATGGTATACAGGGCTTCGGAATTGAAAGACCCGGAAAAATACGCTAAGACGTGGAGAGAATACTTCCGCAAAAAACACAATAAGGAACTACAGCTAGTTTCTTTCCTGAGTTTTGATGATCAAGACCCTCGTGAGTACGGATTTGATGCTGCGCTCGATTTTGCACCGCTAAGTGCGTTCTTCAAGAATGAGCTTTTTAAAGATAACCGGTTTCCATATGTTGATATAAGCCAGAAGCGATTAGACGTTAACTTTAGTGGTGTGGTGGCCGATTACAGATCAATCGCCCTTAATGAAAAGCTCAGGGACTCGTATAAATTCCCCACCTATCCTTGTGTTACGCCGTCGTGGGATAATGACGCCAGGAAAAAAGGCAAGGGATTTGTCTATCAAAATTCTAGCCCTGATCTATATGCAGAGTGGCTAAGAGGCCTTATTGAGCAGGAGACGAGTAAAAAAAAGGCACCGCTGGTATTTGTTAATGCCTGGAATGAATGGGCTGAAGGTGCGATCATGGAGCCGTCGATGCATTTGGGGCACGCAGTATTAAATAGAACTGCCGAAGTTTTAGCACAAGCTAGCCACAATATCAAAAATCTGAAAAGCTTCCCGGCCTATGGTATTACCAGAAATGTCGACAAAAAACTTGCCGTCGTCGTCCATCTTTATTACACAGATCTCTGGCCAACCATACAAGCAAGGCTTAAGTTGATTAAGGAGCCCTTCGATTTATTTGTGACACTTAATGAACGCGATAAGGATTTTAAGCTTTCTATTCCCGGACGAAAAGACGTCAAAACTACCTCTTTTGTGTTGCCTAATCGCGGTCGTGACGTGCTACCTTTCTTATTTGTAGCGCAAAGGCTCAGAATGGCAGGTTATGAGTATGTGTTGAAGCTTCATAGTAAAAAATCTAAACATCGTGTCGATGGGTTTAATTGGTTTACGGATGTTTTGGATGCTTTGTTGCCAGATGGAGATGCGGTCGCCAAAGTACTTGAAGTTCTAAAGAGTGATGAAGCAGGTATCATTGGCCCGCAAAATCATCTAGTTTCGCTGAAAAGACACATGGGCGGGAATGAATACATCCTTCAGAGTTTACTAGACCGTGCCTTCACATCAGAAATTGCTCGAAAAGTTGTTGATAATCCAGCCGCTTATCCATATTTTGGTGGAACAATGTTCTGGGCGCGGCTGGATACCTTTACGCCAATACTTGACCTATACCTTATGCCCGATGACTTTCAATCAGAACACGGCCAGATTGACGGCACCACTGCCCATGCCCTGGAACGAATGTTCGGTGTAGTCTGTAGGTTACAAGAGAAGAATCTTTACCTTGTATCTGCCACCGGTCTTGAACAAGTGCCACTGGGCTTGTTTGATGAGAAGTATCAGTACGCGCCGTAATTTAGTAGGCTAGTAGCCATACCAACCAGTCCCGTCACCAAGATATGAATAGTAACTGGTAGCGTCATTGTATTCTTGAGGATTGCTTGCATAGATCCAGAAGCCGTTATGCGGATTTGTGGCGGCATATACGGGGGTGTTTGAGTACGCCAGACTATAGAACGGCATCCCCTCCGCAACACAGTTGTAGTAGATAACGTCTATATCTCTATCTAAACGACTTGTGGTATATACATATATTCCGGCGGGTGTTTTTAGGCGATATACGGGCATATTGCCCACGTTTGGCATGGTATCGTCGACCGAGACAGTTCCTTCTTTCTGAAAGCCGTACTGCATAGCATTCGCAACTTCTACAAGGTTTGGCGTATATATTCTTTGATTATTGCGGACAAGTCTATTCACCGGAAAGTCACCGGTATCTAAAGCCGGGGTATAGAAGATTACTCCATAGGATGAATAGCCGTAAGTGTTGACGTAGCTTTCCGCTTCTTTACCGGCACTAGTAAAGAAGAAGGTGGGGCCAGACTGTAGTCCGTAGACTGCCGTTCTGCCGGTACCGGCAGTGGAATAAACATAGAACGGTACACCCTCATCATGGTACCCTTGACTAGCTATGGCACTATCACGGACTGAAGCGCTTGTTGTAAAGATATGACGATTATAATTTGCGATTCGATAGACTGGTATGGCATCTTGGCCGGTTGCGTTTTGCATCACAACGTCATCCCAAATATATCCATAGCTCACTGCAGAACAGGCCTCGATACGACTTGTAGTATATAAGAAATCTTGTGTGTCGGGATTATAAAGCCGACCAATCATTGAGCTATCGAAGCCTGGAATATCACAAGCACTTCTTGCATACGTTGAGCTTGAAGATGGTATATTACCAAAGTACGCGTGTGTAGGACCGAACCAGGCGTAGAATAGACTGAAAAAGCTTTGGTTGCCATGGAAGTGGGGGGTGTACCAATATAGTGCCGCTGTAGCCCCCGTGTCCATATGTACGGCCGTTCCATCTATCGTCGTATAGCCATCGTAATAGGCCAAACCACCACTCGGGCAACGCTGGTACGTCCCCTGGGTCATTGGGCCACCATAGCAAGTCTGCGGATCGTCGGAGTTGTTCCAGCTACCTTTAATAACTGCCCAGCCAGTGTTGCCTTGTGAGCGCTGTTCGCCGAATTTGAGCAACCATGCAGCCCTAATTACTTGTTGCGAGAAACCAGCTTTCAAGGGACTGTTTACGCAAGTTGAGCCCGTACTCGAAACGGTTACGCCATTACGTTCGTACAGGTTTAAGTTGCTGTAGCTATAAGTAGCGCCACTATCCGGACAGCCGTAACCGACCGCGGCAGTGTATTTATTTTGGTCGCCATTGCTGCAGAAATTCGTAGCCCCGACTACGATACCTTGCTCTTTTTGTAGGGTAGCAAGGAGAACTTGCGGGTTTAAGCCGTAGGCCTGGGCGGCATCATAAATAACTTGGCCCGCTGTTACATAGCTACCATACGTATATCCACTGGTTGGGTTGTAGCCGGTTGGATCGACTGCACCAAAGCCACTATTTGAGCTGATGCAGCTATTTGGAAATGAATTTAAGAATCCATCAATCTGAGTAACATTCATTACACCGGTATTGTCAAAAACGGTATCATCTATAATATTGTTCTGATTGAATGAGTCTGCACTTACCGGCTTAGCCAAGGACAAGCCCATGGCTAAGCCCAAGATCAAGCAGAAAGCGACGCTGAAAAAGCGATTCCTTTTCATTCCGAAACCTTTAGCGGTAAGGCGTCTACGCTGGTTTTAGTCTGGGTACCGAGTTGTGCTATGGCTGTGATTTGCCAATTACCCGATGTTAGACCTAGGCTAGCTGGAGTCCAGCTATTCCAGTATGCTGAGCCACCCCCATCCGTCGTTTCTGAGGGAAGTTCTTTTATCACCCCGTCTTTAGTGAAATCTATCTTACAAGTTGCACCTGGCGTGGTATTGCAAACTGATGCCAGGGAAACTGATGTCGGAACGTTATGTGCGCTTACAAAAGTGCCCGACGGCTCTATTAGATTCGTGTCGGTGTTGCCACCAGATGTGCTTTTATTATCACTGGGCTGGCCAGTATTGATCTGTGTGTTCGGTGTTTGAGTAGGACTGTTTTTGGCAGTACTCGTATTACTTTTTGGCAGTTCTCCTTTAGTATCTTGACTCGCTGTAACTTGTTTAGTAGGTGCCTCGGAGTGAAAAAGGTGAGTCACATTGGTTAACTCCGACACGAATAATAAACCAACTAGAGCAATAACCGCTACTAAAGAGACGGCGAACAATGGCCGCTTCCTTGAAGTCTTGCCTCTGACTGCTTTCTGAGTTGTCATGTCTTTATTTTAGGCCTTCACTAAAGCGAATTATATAGCCAATACAGCGGAGTGTCAATTGTCGTTAACAGTTAGTTCTTGGATAGTATAATAGCCGCGCCAACCAGATGCTGTACGGGGTAGTTTGCTCTAATCCAAGCGTCTACGGTAGGTGTTCGCTGTTGCATAGTAGATCCATCAACATCATCCCACCCGGTACCACCAGAGTACAGTATGTATTTGGGATTATCCTTCTTGAGCGATGCTAATAGTTCGGTTTCGAGAGGCTTTGGGTCGGCAAACCATGGTATGTAAAATCTTGTTGGGTTACGTCTGTCAGTTAGATAGTAATATATGGGCTGCTGTGTAAAAACGAAAATAGGATCAGATTTGGAGGTGTTGTTGGTAATAAAATTCGTCACCTGTTGAACGTATGATGGAATCCATTCTCGATCTGGTATGCTCGGAAGTGTCACGACCTGTTTTACTTGCCCGGGGCTAACATTCACCAGGGCGCTAAGTCTGCTGACGTCGATTGTCGATATGGGTATAAATAAAAGCCCGATTGCAACCACCGGCAGCCACAACTTCTCTTTGTCTGCATAAAATTTCTTAGTATATAGCCACGAAATATAAAACACTGCGACAAAAAGAACCGGAGTTGAGTATGCGACATGGCCTGCGTCGTATCTTCCGTAACCACCTTGTAGAAATAATATCCCCGTGGCCAATAACAAGAATGCAAAAACTTCTGATGGCCCAAAGTTGATTTTTTTACCGCTTCTCACGAGTGCATTAAGCATTAATGTTGCAAAGGGTATAAGTATGATTGGTATCCAAAGTGTAAAGTTTGCAGTATTGAAAGTACGCAGTGGGTAATCGAAAAGTAACCCTTCGTACTTGGGTATATCCACGAAATAAGTAATAAGGAAATCTTTGTATTGCCCGAAGCCTAGTATTAGTAAGCCGATCAGTTGTACCACTAGCATACTCCCAATGATGAATGCGGCATTTTTATAATTTTCCATTTTTTTAGGTAAGGTAAGCGATAATTTTCCATTGTCAGCAGTTTTTACAAAAAGAGTAGTAAGTGTGAGAAGGATTGCTAAAAATGTGGCGATTAGACCCCTGTCAATCGCATAGAATATGGCGGCAGAACTTAAGCCGCCTACGCCGATGTACGCTGCCGTCTTATGCTTATTGTTGCGCCGAACAACGACGTAGAATATTAAACCAAATATAAGCCATGTAAATATGTCCCGTGCATAGTCAAAGCTTGAATACATGCCGAGTACGAACCATAAAGTCGTGGCTATAAAAAGGGCTGTATTTTCAAATAATATTGCTAGTAGAGAGATAAAAAGTGCCGCTGAAATGAGTTCGAGTATGGACGTAAGAAAATAATAAGTACTAATACCGTTGGGATTCGCTCCCTTGTGTGCTGCATGAAGTGCTAATGACGGGACTAGTACATCTTCGCCTGCTCCATGAAGCACAAACATGCCGCTGTAGAGTCCTTTGCCGGCATTGAAGTCGTTAGCAGGAGACAGCTGCTCACCATTATGGAAGGTGTCGAGATTGCCCTTGTATGCCTGAATTCTCGGTACTATTTCAATTGAAAGAATACTAAAAACAGCCAGAAAGATAAAAATAACCCTAAAAACCAAAGGTTTCTTGGCCAGTAACAGGCTAAGGCATTTGTAAAACACGATCGAAAAAACTGCTATCCACAAGATTCTTATAAAATTTTCCGCCGGATTAAACTTGCCGGCTGCCGCATATAAGTTTTGAATGTCTGCTGGATTTGACGGCCGTATAATGACTTCAAGCAACTTCGATGTTATGAACGCAAAAGTCAGGGAAACAAAGAGTAGGCTAAATTTTACAAAACCATTTTCAAAGTATCTTAAAGACGTAGGTTTGGGCATTTGTATAAAGTATACTATATAGAGTATTAAGCTTGCTAATTGTCTCGACGGTTACTTGCGTTATCATTTAAAGATGAAATAAGTGTTTGTGCTGTCTATTTGATAAAGCAGCACAAACAGGCAGTGTCGGAAGTGAGAACTCAACTAATAATAATCTAGAAGCTAATGAGTAGACGATACGACACAATAATCATAGGTGGGGGGTTTTACGGGCTAAGGCTTGCTCAATTTCTGAAAGAAGATTTGGGGCAGTCTAGCGTACTGGTTATTGAAAAAGAGCCGGATGTCATGCAACGGGCTTCGTATAACAATCAGGCGCGTGTCCACAATGGCTACCACTATCCGCGCAGCGTATTAACCGCTCTCCGTTCACGAGTCAATCTGCCGATATTTTCGCAAGAGTATGAACAGGCCATAGTGCGAGATTTTACGAAGTATTACGCAATTGCCACAAGCTTTTCTAAGGTTTCGGCAAATCAATTTCTGAGATTTTATGAGAGAATCGGCGCCAAGATTGAACCCTCGAAAATAGGCATGGACTTTTTTGACAGAAGACTCATAGAACAAGTGTTCGAAGTCGAGGAATATGCGTTTAATACTAAGATTTTGAAGGACTTGCTACTCAGAAAACTCTCCGAATTGAGAGTTGATATTAATGTTGGGGAGAGCGTAGATTCGATTTGGCAAGGTGAGGGTGGAATCACTGTTCAGACGGACAAGAATAGCTACCTGGGGACTCACGTCCTTAATACGACATATTCGTCGATTAATAATGTGAACAATAGATCGGGTCTGCCTTCAATACCACTCAAGCACGAGCTAACAGAAATGTGCCTGGTTGATGTCCCAAAAGAATTCTCGACAGCAGCCTTTACTATTATGTGTGGTCCTTTTTTCTCGCTCATGCCTTTTCCGGATAAAAACAAGTTCAGCTTATCACATGTTCGCTATACACCACACAGTGAGTGGCACGACACGCCCGACCATGTCAGGGATAGTCATCAATATTTAAACGATATTGAGCGAGTGAGCCACTTTCCTCAGATGATAGCTGATGTGAAGCGCTACATGCCTGCTGCGAAACATGTCACGTATAGTGGTGAATCACTCTGGGAGGTGAAGACCGTCCTGCCACAGAGCGAGGCGGACGACAGCAGGCCCATCTTATACAAAGATCATTACGGAGGCGTCGCCAATTATATCTGTATAATGGGTGGTAAGATAGACAATATTTACGATGTTTTCAGGGAGCTAAAGATTACCTATGGAAAGTAAAATACTAGATGCATTTGTGACAATTGTTTTTGTTGCTGATGAAAAAGTTGATAATGTCGTTTCAAAGTTGCAAAAACTAACAAGCTTACTGAAGAAAAACTACGCCAATTACGAGGTTTTGTTGATTGATAATGGTCTGTTACCGAAAGACGTCGAGGCAGTAGCGACTAGCTTGAAGGAGATTGCTTGTATTCGTGTTATGCGTTTGTCGAAAATCGGCGAAAGCGACACGGCTGTTTTTGCCGGAGTTGAAGCGGCCATAGGCGACTACATTTGTGTGCTGTATAACGAAGATCCTGCCGAAAACATACCAGCTATGATTGAGCGCTTGCGGTCTAAGTCGGACATCATATTTGGGGTAGCCACAAACTTGCGCCGTCAGAATAAGCTAGAAGATGTAGGCGCTCGCATGTTTTATTGGTACAATCGCAAGTTTTTGAAAATTGATATTCCGCATGGCGCAACTTACTTTATTGGCATGAATCGTACGGCTGTGAATGCCTTAACCCGTAGCGGGCGCTATTCAAAACATATACGCTACCTGGCAAAGCAGATTGGTTTTGAGGCGGAAAATTTCTACTACAAGTTACCCAAGGGTAAGGAGCTTTACAGCACATCAAAAAATGCTCTGGCACTCCGCGCCATCAATCTTGTGTCTAGCTATTCAAGTCACCCGCTTCGTGCTCTTACCTATTTTGGCATCTTCGCAAGTGCCACAAACTTACTGTACGCGGCTTACGTAGTGCTGGTTAACATTTCCCAGGATGATATCGCCAGGGGCTGGACAACACTTTCAATGCAGTCATCAATAATGTTTTTCTTTCTGTTTCTTATTGTGGCTATGTTGGCTGAGTATATCGGTCAGATATTAGAGGAGACTCGCGACGAATCACCGTATCATATTAAGCAAGAGCTTAGCAGTACCGTTAGTATTGCTGATGAAACTCGTAGAAACGTAACTAAGTAAGGTGTTGGATATGAATCCAGCAGAGTTAATTAAAAAAAATAATCCCTCGTGGGAATTTCCCGATTTTAAGCTTGAAGAGTTCTTTATCAAAAAGAATCGATACGCAGTATGCGTGTTTGTTATCAATGAAGGCCAGAAGGTTCAAAAACAGCTCACAAAGATGAAGCGGTATGTGTCGGCCGTAGACATTTTGGTCGCCGACGGTGGTAGCACGGACGGTTCACTCGAATCTGATTTTCTGAAAACTGTTGGCGTGCGAGCGCTGTTAACCAAGACGGGACCAGGGAAACTTAGTGCACAAATGCGTATGGCTTTCGCCTATGCCATGAACCAGGGCTATGATGGTGTAATTGTGGTGGACGGGAATGGGAAGGATGATATCTCGGCAATCCCGGATTTTGTAAAACTGCTGGATGAAGGCTACGATCATATCCAGGGCTCTCGTTTCATTAAGGGTGGTAGGGCAGTTAATACGCCTCTAGAAAGGCTGATAGCTGTCCGTGTTCTACACGCTCCACTTTTAAGCATTGCCGCAAGACATCGCCATACAGACACCACCAATGGTTTTCGAGCTTACAGCAAAAAGCTGCTTTTAGATAAGGACATATCGGTGTTCCGTGATGTTTTCAAGACCTATGAACTTCATTATCATTTGGCCGTTGAAAGCGCGCGCGCCAAAAGGTTTAAACTTATTGAAACCCCGGTAACCCGTGAATATCCCAAAAAAGGCAAAACGCCCACAAAGATTAGTCCTATAAAGGGTAATGCCCATGTCATGGGCATCTTACTCAAAGCCACTCGACGTAAGTATCGCCGATAGTTTGACTTACTTGAAGTTTTATGCTATGATCTTATCTTAAATGACACAATATTCAAGCGAATTTGCTGGCGTAGATTTGGTCGGTGCGACAGCTACTTTCTATACCGACCCTAGCGATGTTCGGTTTGAGTTATCGCTCGATAATGCTGAGCGATGGCGCGATAGCGGACGGCCATTGGTTGTTGTCGATGGTTCACCAGAAGATGGTGGCATGGGTGACTGGGTAGCAGCGGCACATCGCCGCCGCGGTGCAATTGTTCTGCCCTCTGATGTTAATGGCATTGCTACTCAACGCAAGCAAGGCATTGCCTACGCAGTAGCCGGTGCCGCAGAGAATATGGTTACCCATGAACCTGAAAAGACGCATATATCAGACTTCGCGTCCGAAATTATCCAGGGGCTTACGACGTACGACGTACTCGTTGTTGGCCGGACTGCCCTCGCAGAGAGTACTATGCCCCCTGTCCAGCGACGTACAGAACGTTTGGCGGGCTGGGTACTCGAACAGACTCACGCTTTTCCGGCTGATGCCCTTTGCGGACCACGTGGGTTCACCGTGGCGGGTGCCGAACATCTTGCACGATATCCTGCGAACGAAGCTAACATGAACAACTGGATATATATGTACCACACACCGCTCGCAGCACGAGAAGCTGGTCTACCTATTGGTGGCGTCTCTTTTGACTTGCGTTATCCTCAAGCTATGGTTGCGCAGGAAACAGGTAGTCCGGTTTTCGACCGTAAGCGTTACGATCAATTCAAGCTGCAACTTGATTATCTGCTTGGTCGCTCAGACGTAAGGCCGGAATCTCGGCGTATTGCCGATTTTGTCCTTAATACTATTGCACCATTTGATGCTGACGCTTCTAATGAGGTCTTTGAGGATCATTTAGTGCAAATGGAAGCTGAATTTTCGCCTTTGGGCTATCATCCACGGCCTGGCCAGTGTAGAATTGGATATTAAGGAGAAGCTACATGAAGACTGCTCTTATAGGTTATACCGGTTTTGTCGGTTCGAATATTGCTGCACGGCATGTGTTCGATGATCTTTACAACTCTTCAAACATTGATGAGATAGAGGGCAGAGAATACGACTTGGTTGTAAGTGCCGCAAACCGAGCCGAGATGTGGCGCATCAACCAGGAAGGTGAAAAAGACCTGGCTGAGATCAAGGAATACGTTGGTCATATCTCGAAAGTACGGGTTCATAAGCTGGTGCTTATTTCAACAGTCGGTGTCTATAAGACTGCTGTCGGTGTAGACGAAGATACGCCTATCGAAGCTGAGGATCTGCTGCCATACGGTGCGAATCGCTATTTCCTAGAGCAATACTGCCACGACAACTTCGATACGACCATTTTGCGGTTGCCCGGTCTCTTTGGCACGGGGCTCAAGAAGAATGTTATCTATGACCTGCTCAATAACAATAATCTAGATCGGATACACAAAGACGGGGTGTACCAGTACTATAATCTCGCTAATCTATGGCATGATATCGAAGTCGCAATTAATAACGGGTTGCCTCTAGTGAACCTTGCGACTCCGCCTGTGAGCACCGAGGAATTGGCGAAGTATTGTTTTGACAAGACTTTTACTAATGAACCAGCAGATGTGTTACCGACACGTTGGGACATGCACACAAAATATGCCAGCACTTTCCATGGTCCGGAGCACTATATTATGACGAAGGATGAAGAGCTTGATGATATTAAACAATTTATTGCAAAATATGCGACGGTGTTCGGTTAAGCTATGAAACTCGCCATTTCCGGCATCGCATTGCCAGCGGAAGTTCCGTACAGTATGCTTTCTGCCCTTTCGGCTAATGGAGTTGAGGGCTTGGTACTGGCACCGACAATGGTCTGGGATGACGCTCCTTTGACTGATGTCGCTATAGTGTCGGATTATAGAAAACGACTAGAGGATGTGGGCTTGGCTGTTTTTGGGCTTCAGTCACTGGCTTTTGGACGCCAGGATGTCGCACTCTTCGGAGAATCTGATCAACGGCGTAATCTTACCGAGCACTTAAAGCGACAGGCTGAGCTGGCTGGAAGACTTGGGGCCGAATCTATGATTTTCGGTTCACCGGCTTTGCGACAAGGGAATAGTTTGAGTTCGGGGCTAAGGCTGCAGAATGCTAAAGAGGTTTTTACTGCTGTCGCGCAAACGGCTAGTGAAGAAGGAACCGTATTGTGCGTCGAACCACTCTCTGGCTACGGCAATGATTTTATCAAGACCACTCGCGAGGGTGTCGAGCTGGTTAAATATGTAGATCACTCCGGTTTTGGTCTACATCTAGATAGCGCTGCAATAATTGGCGCACAGGAGGGGGTTCAGGACTTGCCGTATGCCATGCGGCAGGTGGGCATACGATCTTTTGATGCTAGCGCCCCTGATCTTGCGCCACTAAGCCAGGATAACTTGGTACCGCATGCTGAAATGGCGCAGGCGCTTAAGCAGTCGGGTTATTTGGGATTTATATCTCTTGAAATGCGTTACCCTGGTGATCTACAAAAGGTGCTTCCCGAATTAGATATTGTCCGCCAAGCGTATATACTCTAAAGTATAAATCTAAATATTGTGAGGGTTAGCATAATGAAACTGGCCGTATCGAGCATCGCATGGACAAATGACGAAGAAGCGGCGGTCGCTGAAAAGCTGCGTGAACTAGGCATGAAATATGTAGAACTTGCACCAACCAAGCGATGGGAGAATCCTACGAATGCTTCGCAAGCTGAAGCCGATGAGTATAGGAATTTTTGGCAATCTTATGGTATTGAAATAATTGCTTTCCAGTCTATGTTATTTTCGCGTCCTGATCTCAAAATATTCGAGGACGAGGAAAATAGAGCAAAAACTCTCGAATATCTAAAGCGTTTTATCGGTTTAGCTGGCAAAATGGGCGCAGGGATCATGGTCTTTGGCTCTCCAAAGAATCGCCAACGTAGCGAAATGCTACAACACGAGGCCAATGAAGTAGCTAAGGCTTTCTTTGCTACTCTGGGTAAACGAGCCCAAGAGGAAAATGTGAAATTCTGCATTGAGCCAAATCCAACTGAATATGCGTGTGATTTTGTGACAAATGCTCAGCAGGGAATTGATTTCGTGAACCTAGTGAGTAATCCGGGGTTCGGCCTTCACCTTGATATAGCCGGCATGACTTTGGCTGGTGACGACATTGTCAAATCAATAACCGATGCTTCAGGTGTCTTGCAACATTTCCATATTAGCTCGCCTTTTCTCGAGCAAGTTGAGGACAGGGCGGACGTTCGTCATCGTGAGGCGGCAAAAACACTTCGCGACATTAATTATCAAAATTATGTATCAATTGAGATGCGCCCTGGAGAAATTGGCGAAAATGTTGCCAGGGTTGAAAAAGCCGTTCGCTTTGCCCAAGAAATATACGGGGATTAATGCTTCTGTGCGTCATCGTGCTTTCGATGCCGAAATATCACAAAATTTGAAAGCCCAAAAGTCCAAATAACGGTTATTGCTATTGCTACAAGCTTTGCAATTGCCGGTGCAATTTTTAGCCCATCAACAAGGTAGCCAACAAGCAAATTAATAAGTACAAAATTTACTGCGGCCAAACCAACGTATCCTAAAAACTGGTCCCTAGTTTTAAACTGGTGTTCGCCTCTAAATGACCAATTTTTATGGAAGATAAAACCACTAATGACGCCTAATATAAAGCTAATAGAATTAGATAAGTATAGTTGATTCACGAGCGCAAATAAGATAAGGAAGCTAAAATATTCTATGGCTTCACTTGCTGTACCGGCTACAAGATAGCGGAGCTCTTTTCGCCCGTTAATAGTCTTGAAAGGATGTCGAATAAGCGACAGTAATAATTCTTGCATATAGTATTGTCAATTATAACTACAATCCGTGGTCGTGGATAGTGGCGCATTTAGATTACTTAGCGCAGGTGGTTCATTAGTCGGTAGGTAGGTTGTTCGTAAGAGGCATTTAGTCGTCGAAGCTCAAGTACGACAATTATAATGGCTAGTAGGTAAATGGCAACCATTAATCCTGCTGGGCTTCGCAAGAAATTCAGCGCGTAGCCTAGTTTTGCTAGACGATATTGCACGCGGCCAACTATCACCGATGAATCAAATGACTCGTCTGACCTTGGTGCGTTGTCACCTTTGGTGTTAATAAGACGTGTTACTTGGTCGATGTGAACTATCCAGTGAGTTACGATGACGGACTGGTTAACTGGCTATGACACGATGCATTTCCTTAGAAAAGACATGGCCGAGCAAACAATTGATAGCTATAGGGTCGTTTATATAGCAGCCATAACCAACGATTAGGATGGTGATGGCATCTTGAACGCTCAAGACCAATGTCTCACTATTCCGCTCAGTGGCCATGACATTGATAATGACGGCATTGACGACGCCTGCGATCCAGTTATTGGTGATGTCCCCGCGTATACCTACCCAGTAAAAGCAACACTAACAGGTAATTCAATCACAGTTTCAAGGTAGATCGAGTAAGTATTCGCCGTAGCCGGATTTCTTGAGAGGTTCGGCTAGGGCTGTCAGTTGGTCACTGTTTATGAAACCTTCTTCCCAGGCAACCTCTTCTATGCAGCCGATTTTGAAGCCAGTACGTTTTTCGATAACTTCCACGAACTGTGAGGCGCTGTTCATGGACTCAAATGTACCAGTGTCGAGCCAGGCAGACCCACGGCCCATGGTTTGGACCTTGAGCTTACCACGTTTGAGATATTCGTCGTTCACAGCGGTTATTTCTAGCTCGCCACGGTCGCTTGGCTTAATATTTTTAGCAATCTCTATCACGTCGTTATCGTAAAAATAAAGACCCACAACTGCAAAGTTACTCTTTGGCTGAGCTGGCTTTTCTTCGATAGAAATAGCCTCACGTTTGTCGTTGAACTCCACGACGCCGTAGCGTTCAGGGTCAGATACCTGGTACGCAAAGACAATGCCGCCATCTGGGTCGACGCACTCTTTAAGGCTACTACCAAAGCCATGGCCATAGAAGACGTTGTCGCCGAGCACCAATGCGACTTTATCATCACCAATAAATTCTTCACCGATTATAAATGCTTGCGCCAAACCGTCTGGCGATGGCTGGGCGGCATAACTAAACTCGCAACCAAGGCTCGATCCGTCACCAAGCAGGCGCTGAAAGGCTGCCTGATCGTCAGGCGTAGTAATAATTAGAATTTCACGAATGCCCGCCATCATGAGCGTGCTGAGCGGATAATAAACCATCGGCTTGTCATAGATCGGCATCAGCTGTTTTGAGATACCTTTGGTGATTGGGTACAGTCGTGTTCCAGAACCGCCCGCTAAAATAATACCTTTCATAGTGCTACTCCTTTACTTTGGCTAGTTCGTCTTGAATGTAATCGTGTAATGCAGAGGGCCATTCGGATGCTACAAAACCAGCGTTTCGTAGCTTCGTAAGGTCAAAAGCGCTTTTAAGCGGCCGTGGTGCAATACCGGTTTTGCTGGCAAAATATTCGTCGGTCGTCGTATCGGTTACCGTTAAATCGTCACGACCAAGTTCTTTGAAGATAGTGCGCGTAACATCGGCCCAGCTAGCTGGAGCACCATCGTTGCTGACGTTATAGGTGCCGTAGGCTGCTTTGCTTACTAGCAAATGGTCGATTGCCGCTACCAGGGTGGGTGTAAAAGTAAGCCGGCCAATTTGATCTGCCACAACTGTCGGTGAGATGTTTTTGTCGGCCAAACCCATCATCGTACGAAGAAAGTTCGGGCCGTCGCCAATCAACCAGGAGGTACGAGCAATATAGTGCTTTGGGGCTGTACTAACGGCGATGTCGCCAGCCGCTTTTGCTTGTCCGTATACGCCTAAGGGTGTAAATGCTTCTTCTTCCGTATGTGGGTTTTTTGTACCATCGAATACGTAGTCAGACGAGATGTGTACTAAGACTATATTATGTGCACCGGCAATCTTACTGAGGTATCCGGGGCCAGTGGCGTTGACTTTCCAGGCGGCTTCTCGACCTTCTGGTGTTTCCGAACCATCGACATTTGCAAACACGGCTGCGTTCAAAATAACATCAACCCCCGACCAATCATACTTTTCAATCATGTCCCAGTCGGTCATATCAAAAGCGTCATGGTTCACTGCTTTTGCTTGTGGATATTTCGCTTGCAGTGCCTTGCCGAGCTGGCCGTACGCACCAAGAATCAGTATGCGTGATTCATCCATTTAAAACTCCATTGGTGTTACATCTTTGAGCAAGGGATTCTGCAAATCTTTGTCCGAAACAATTGCTTGATCTTTGCCAAATGGCCAATTGATGCCAAGCTCCGGGTCAAACAAATTGACAGCCGCGTACTTAAGTTCTGCTGACCAGTGTGCGTTCACCAGGTAGGTGTAGGTAACATTGTCTTCAAGCGTTTGATAACCGTTAGCAACGCCACGAGGTACAAATACCGCTTTGCCAGGATTGAGTTCCAGCGAGAATGTCTGGCCAAACGAATCGCCCTTGCGCAGGTCAACCCAGGCACAAAACACGCTGCCGTTCGCCACCGATATAAACTTTTCCCATGGCTCGGCATGCAAACCACGCGTTACGCCTTTTTGGGCATTAAAAGAAAAGTTATTCTGCACAATCTCAAATGCCGGCAAGCCAAGCGCCTCTAATTTTTCCTTTTGATAATTTTCTTTAAACCAGCCACGACTATCGCCATGAATAACCAAATCTATCTCGTAAAAACCAGGAATAACAGTTTCTTTGACACCCAAATTCGAATAATCTACTGGATCAAAACTCATCCCTGCTAGTATACAAAAATCCTCACCAAAAGGCGAAAATTAAGCATTTCAGGCGACTTTATACGAATCCGGCATTCATCTTAAGTGTATTGTGCATTTGTTCCTCTTGGCTTAGAATCAAGGCAATAGTTAATACGAGGATTATGCAGATGGGCAAACTACGGAATAACGAGTCAGGTTTTGGTGTTGTTGAAATTATACTAGTTCTAGTAATTGTGGCGTTGATCGGCGCTGTGGGCTATTTGGTTTATAAGAATCACAGTAAGACTGTCGTTACTCCAGTTGCAGCTACTACGACCACAAAGCCAGCGACGACATCTCCGGCCAAGACAGCAACTTTATCAACTGCCACACCTGTTGCAAACGCTAATCTAATCAAGCTATCTGAGTTAGGTGTTGAGATAACTGTACCCGATTCTATAAAAGACTTAACCTACAAAGTCTTTACGTATACCGGTACGAGCGCGGCTCTTCACGATGATTCTGGTAAGCCGTTGGCAACAACACAGGCGAATATGTCCACATCTTCCTTGCTTGCTGATAACACAAGCTGTACACCTGCAAGCTCGCCACTTGGGATATTATTCAAGGTGGACGGCACATACCCAACAAACCCAACTTCCGATAACGCCGGCGGTAAGCTTGTGAAGCAGTTTGGTGGTTTCTACATCGGCTATAGCGGAGGCTCAGCAGGTGGCTGTGATGCAACTCAGCAGAGACAAGCCGTTGGCGATGCGCTAACGACCATACAGCAAATCCAATAGGCTGGTTTATTGTTATAAATCCTTCGACGATTTGTAATTTTCAGCTTGCCAAGCCACAACGTGCTTTTGATACGAAACTTCGACATGGTGCGGTTGGCTATCGTCTGAACTTAGGTTACATGGTATAAGGGTCTAATCTCGCAATTATCCGATTACCGCGAGTTGGTAAGCGAAAAAGTGCCTTATAAGGCGAGGGCTCATGGTTTTAGGACAAAGAAGGAATTAGCAAATTATCGGCCAAGTTCCTTGTATTTTTCTTCGGTGGCCTGTTTTTGTGGCTTCCACCAGGCTTCGTTGGCAACGTACCAATCAATCGTTGCCTTGAGGCCTTCGCGGAAGTCGGTGTACTTTGGCTGCCAGCCAAGTTCGGTGATTAGTTTTGAAGCATCAATTGCGTAGCGCAGGTCGTGGCCGGGACGATCGTTGACGTGATCATAGTCGTGAGGGTCTTTGCCGAGTAGTTCCAAAATCAACTCGACAACTTCTTTATTGTTCTTCTCTCCGTTAGAACCAACCAGGTAGGTCTCACCAAGCGTGCCTTTTTCTAAAATGGCCAGAATGCCCGATGAATGATCTTCTGCATGAATCCAGTCACGAACGTTTTCGCCACTGCCATACAATTTTGGCTTTCGGCCTTCCAAAATCTCAGTAATTTGGCGGGGAATGAACTTCTCGACATGCTGATATGGTCCATAATTGTTTGAGCAGTTCGAAATAGTAACAGCGACCTTAAAGCTACGAGCCCACGCGCGAACTAATAGATCAGAACCGGCTTTGGTCGATGAATACGGCGAGGATGGATTGTAGGGACGGTCTGGCGTAAACTTGGCTGGATCATCTAGTTCAAGGTCACCGTAGACTTCATCGGTAGAAATATGGTGCAGGCGCTTGCCGTGTTTGCGAACGGCTTCCAGTATTTGATATGTGCCCACAATGTTTGTGTCGACAAACGGACGAGGTGAGTGCAATGAATTGTCGTTATGGCTTTCGGCGGCAAAGTGCACCACGACGTCAACGTCGGCAACCGCCGCATCAATGGCCGCTTCATCGCAGATATCGCCTTGGATAAATGCCACTCGGTTTTCGTCGAGCCCAGCAATGTTTTCACGGTTGCCAGCATAGGTTAGTTTGTCGAAAACGGTAATGTGCCAATCCGGGCGCTCCCGATAGATGTAGTGCACGAAGTTTGAACCAATAAATCCTGCGCCGCCAGTAACAAGTATTCTCATGTGTGCCTCCAGTATATCAAAGGGAGCCGCGGGCTTGGCACATTTTGTTCGAAAAGTCTGTGCTCCGATGCTCATCTTTTCGAACAAGCTGCACTCAAGTGCGCAATTCCTCGTAGATTTAAGCAGTAATTAATTTCGTAACTTTTGCAACAAGTTCGTCAAGTTGCGCTTGGCTGGTAGACTCTGCATTGAGCCGAATGACTGGCTCGGTGTTGCTGGCGCGGACGTTAAACCAGGTGCTCTTGTCGATATCAACAGTTAGGCCATCAAGCTCGTCTTGTGCGTTGTCCGCAAATGCTTCCTTAAGTCGTGCGAGCACGTCGGCCGTACTGGTGACCACGAAGTTCGTTTCTTCGGCGGTGGCGTACGTGGTGTAGTGTTTTCGCAATTCGGACAGGCTTTTGCCGCTTAAACCTGCCACGTAGAGCCCAATCACGGCCGCGATCAAGCCGGAATCGGCAAAGAAGTTGTCACGGAAGTAAAAGTGCCCAGATACTTCGCCACCAAATGGGGCATTTTGCTCACGCATGATCTGTTTAATGAATGAGTGCCCAACGCGCGTACGAATCGCTATGCCGCCTTTTGCAGTGATGGTCTCGGGAACAACGTGGCTTGAGCGCAAATCGTACAGGACAGGAGAACCAGGGAAAAGCCCAAGGAAGTAGTCGGATAGCATAGCGTTCATGACGTTGCCTGTGACCACGGTACCGGTTTCGTCGACCAAAAATGCTCGGTCACCGTCACCGTCGAAGGCGATGCCACCATCAAGATTGTTGTCTTGGATGTTTTTGATCAGATTGGCCAAGGTCTCAAATTTCAGTGGGTTCGCTTCGTGGTTGGGGAACGTACCATCGAGTTCAAAGTACATTTCGCTGACTTCCCAGGGTACGTATGGCTCGAGTTCAGGGAAGATTTTACCAGCCATACCGTTACCGGCGTCAACTGCGAGCTTTAGTGGCGTCAGCTTGTCAACGTCGATGAATGACAGCGCGTGTTTAATCCAGCCCTCGGTTAGATCTTGCGTGGTTAAGTTGCCTTCGATAGTAACTGGTTGAAAGGCTTCGCCGAGCGCGTTGTCGCGGACTGTCGCCAAGCCACCTTCAATGCCCACAGGCTTGGCTTCGTCGCGGCAGAGTTTGATACCATTGTATTCGCCGGGGTTGTGGCTGGCCGTTACCATGGCACCACCAGCAAGTTTCAGGCTGCCAACGGCGAAATAGATCATATCACTGGTGACTTCGCCAATATCGATGACATCACGACCTTGGGCGTGTAGACCGGCGATGAGACCATCGGCTAATTCTGCAGAGTCGGGACGCATGTCTCGCCCAACGGCTACTGCACCTTGTTCTGGTAGCCAGTCTGCAAATGCTCGCCCAACAGCTTTTGTCAATTCTGGAGTTAATTCTGACCCAACTTTACCGCGAATGTCGTAAGCTTTGAAAATATGATCTAATGCGTGCACAAGGGCCCCCTAGTTTATTGTCCTTTCATTGTACTTGATTCTTGCTATCGGCTCTAGTTTGGTATCATATAAGGAATGAAAATTATCGTGACCGCTGGCGGACAAGGCACTAAAATGTGGCCCTACAGTCGCCAGGACAAGCCCAAGCAATTCCAGCCGATTATCGGCGATGTGTCGTCGTACGAGCAAACAATCAAAACGTTGCTCAAAGAATTCACCGCCGAAGACATTTATATCTCAACTAAGCGTAAATTTATCAAATACGTATCCGAGCAGTCACCACAAATTCCGCTCAAAAACTACATTGTCGAACCAGATGTTGCCAAAGATCGTGGCCCAGCCGAAGGTTTAGCCTTTGTTCGTTTGAGTTTGAATCACCCTGATGAACCATTTTTTATCGTCCAGGCCGATTGCATCCGCGACCCAGAAGAAGGTTTCCTAGAGATGATTCGCCAGGCCGAGAAGCTTGTCACTAAACATAAACAGCCAGTGACCGGTGGCATTAAAGCAACCGAACCAGTTATGGGTGTCGATTATCTAAAACTCGACGTCGAAGTTATCGGTAGTGGTGAGGCCTACAAGATAGATAAGTTCCTGTTTCGTCCTGCAACGGCTCGTGAAGCCAAACGGCTAGTCGAAAATTTTCACGTTGTAGTACACTGTAATCACCTCTGTTGGTATCCAGAACTCATGCTTGAAGCCTACAAAAAGTATCGTCCCGATTGGTACGAAGCATTAATGAAGATAAAAGACGCCATGGACAAACCGGGCGAAAATGAAGCCATCGAAGCCATTTACGCTACCATGGACAAAGGTCCAACTGAAGATGTGACCAATCATGTCATGAACAATGGTGATGCGATGGTTATCTTGTTGCCTTACAAATGGACCGATGTCGGCACATGGGGCTCGGTGTACGATTTTTTTGAAGACGGGGTTGGCAACTACGAAAACGGCAATATTATCACTGTTGACACCAAAGGCTCGCTTATCAAAACCGACCACAAAGACAAGCTTATAGCGGTTGCTGGCGTTAAAAACTTAGTAATTGTTGACACTGAAGACGCGCTGTTGATTATCCCCAAAGATCAAATCGAAAAGATCAAAGACATCCAAAAGACGCTTGAAGATCGTAACGAAACTGAATACCTCTAGCTAGCATATGCGTAAAGTCATTCCCGTCTACGAAGCGAAGACGAATCTCATCAAACTCATCAGAAGGGCGCAAGCGGTAATTGCTCCGGCCCCTGTTAAAAAGCCCATTCAAATAGGTGTCTGGGCACACAAGAAAAAAGCTAATGCCTATAAAACAGAAGATCTTATTGATCCCAGTACGGACATTATTGCTGCTTTTGAGCGAAGCGTAGGCCAGCCGCTGTGAATGAATTAAAGTATCATACTTTTCGTTGCTAAAGACTATTCGACGGTGACTGATTTTGCAAGGTTGCGAGGGCGGTCGACGTTGAGGCCTTTGGCTACGGCAACATAGTATGAAAAGAGTTGCATGACGATTTCTGCCAGTTTAGGAGAAGGGGTTTGTAATCGTTAGCGTGCCAAACTGCTGGCCGTCTTGTAAATCTTCACTGTAGAGCGTTTTACAACCCAAATCTATGGCCGCTTGGATAATAAGTGCATCGTATAAGCTCAAACTATTTGATTTATATAGGGTAAGTGCTCGCTCGTAGAAGTCAAATGTCGGAATATGTTGGCAGAGTGGTTTTAAAATCTGTGCCATGACAAGCTCCAGTTCATCGACTGATAGCCTGCTGCTAAATTTTCCTAACCCGACGTTCATAAATTCTTGGACGACTTGCGAGCTAATAACTGCCTGTTTTTTCGAAATGCTTTGCTCTATGAGTGTCTGAGCCTGCTTTTGTTTCGTAGGGGCTGTATGGTCAAATTGGTACACCAGTATGTTAGTATCGAAAAAAGTCTTACCTGCCGTAGTCATGCTTTTAATGCTGGTTCATTTCTTCACGAGTGAATTTACGACCAGCATTAACGTGCGAAAGTCGTTTCATGACTTGCCTATATTGAGCTGCTCGTTCTTCTCCGTTCGCTGTCTGCGCTTCCAGCCATAGACGGAACTCATTATTGAGTGTTGTGCCCTTAGCAATTGCTTTTTTTCGAGCCTGCTCAATGAGTGCTTCAGGGGCGGAGAGGGTAATGTTCTTCATAGTGTGCCCAGTGTACACTAAAACAGTGTTAATTGTCAATCGTCACGTTATTCGACGGTGACTGATTTTGCAAGGTTGCGAGGGCGGTCGACGTTGAGGTCTTTGGCTACGGCAACATAGTATGAAAAGAGTTGCATGACGATTTCTGCGAGCAATGGTGATGTTTGCTCCATTGATTTAGGAACATAAATGACGTCGTCGGCAAGTTTGGCGATTTCGGTGTTTCCCTCGGTAGCGATGGCAATCACTGGGCCTTTGCGAGCACGAATTTCCTGAATGCTGCCGTAGGTTTTTTCTAGCACTTTAGAATCAGTGGCAATCACAAAGGTCGGAAAGTTTTCGTCGATCAGGGCCAGTGGCCCGTGTTTCATTTCGCCAGCTGGGTAGCCTTCGGCGTGGATATAGGTGATTTCTTTGAGCTTAATGGCGCCTTCCAGTGCGCAGGGGTAGGCATAGCCACGACCGATGTAAATAAAGTCTCGATTGTCTTTGTATTTTTCGGCCAGTGCTTTAATCTTGTCTGCTTGGTCGAGTACTTGTTTGGCTTTGTTTGGCAGGGCTTCTAGTTCTTCTAGAAGTGGCTTGTAGATTTCTGAGCGGCCATTGCTTAGGTACAGGCCAATCAGCATCAGCACGGTTGCCTGTGCAAAGAACGCCTTGGTACTGGCAACTGCTTGTTCTGGTCCGGCGTGGCAATAGACGCCAGCATCGGTCATGCGGGTCATGGTGCTGCCCACGGCATTAATAACACCTAAACGCAGTACACCGTAACTTTCAACTTTTTTCAAAGCGGCAATGGTGTCTGCGGTTTCGCCGGACTGGGAAACGGCAATCAGCGCGGTGCTGCGGGAAAACGGTTCGTTGCGGTATTTAAATTCACTGGCTTGCTGAACTTCCACCGGAATTCCCGCTAGTTCCTCTATCAAATATTCGCCGTACATGCCAGCATATGATGCCGTGCCGCAGGCCACAATCACAATCCGATCAATATACTTTAGCTGTTCGGCGACAGATTCTAGGCCACCTAATTTTACGGTGTTGCTCTCTAATTTAATGCGTCCCAATGTGGCCGAACGTAGCGTTGCGGGGATTTCAAAGATCTCTTTGAGCATAAAGTGTGGGTAGTCACCCAGTGATGCCTGTGCTGCATCGTATTCCAATGTCTCGACTTCGCGTTCCACCACGGTGTCATGCTCAAAATCCTTGATATCGTAACTGCCATCGCTATGCAGACAAACAAACTCGTAGTCGTTCAAATAGATTACTTTCTTGGTGTGTTCCATGATGGCGGACGGGTCCGATGCTACAATTAAGGCATCTTCGGCGACGCCAAACACCAGTGGGCTTGAGAGTCGGGCAGCGTACAGTGTGTCTGGCTCGGCTGACGTAGCTACCACGATGCCGTATGCTCCGCGCAGCTGGTGCAAGGCCTGTTCGAACGCCTCGACAAACGATGTTGTAGTGCGGGTATAAAAATCAATCAGGTGGGGGATTACTTCTGTGTCGGTTTCGGACACAAATTTGTAACCTTGCTTTTCCAGATGATCGCGTAGTTCGCTATAGTTTTCGATAATGCCGTTATGGACCACCATGATGGTTTTATCGGTGTTGCTTTGTGGGTGAGCGTTTGGAATGGTTGGGATACCGTGGGTTGCCCAGCGAGTGTGGCCAATGGCCGTGGTGGTTGGCGGCAAATCAGCGCCGCCTAAGCTATCGATCAGCCCCTGGACGCGTCCAACTTGCTTGTCGAGCAGCAGTTGCTTTTTGTTGTCCAAATATGCCACGCCCGCTGAATCGTAGCCACGATATTCAAGCGCACTCAGGCCGTCGAGTACGACGTTGAGCGCTTTAGGTTGTTCGCCAATGTAGCCTACAATACCGCACATGATCTTAAATATACTACTTTCTGGTTTATTGTAAAGATTTTTTAATGATTTCTTGCATATTATGGATAAATATCCCTGGCGTGAATTCGGCTGCCTTTGCTTCCAGGTTCGCTACATTGTAATGGCTAGAGCGGAAACTTTCCAGAACGGATATCAGTGATTTTGTTGTTTGCTTGTCAAAAAACTCGCCAGTTTTCCCAGGAATGACGTAATCGAGTGCGCCGCCAGCTTTGTACGCAATAACAGGGGTACCAGCTGCCATAGATTCCAGCGGTGAAATACCAAAATCATCCAAACCGGGGAATAGAAATGCCTCGGCCGATTGAAAATGCCCGGCCATTTCTTCGTCTGACACGTTGCTCAGAAAGGTGACGCTGCGCCCAGCCAGTTTTTCGAGTCGCCGATGCTCTGGTCCGTTGCCAATCACGACCAAGGGTACTTTAAGATCGTTGCAGGCTTCGATGGCCAAATCAATCCGTTTATACGGCGTCTGGCGGCCAGCAATCACAAAGCCATGACGCAACACCTCTGTTTTAGGGCGCTTGAATCGCGCAACGTCAACCGGCGGATGTACCACGACCGCATCACGTTTGTAATATTTTTTGATCATTGCCTGTGTTTGGGTTGAATTTGCAATCATTACATCTGGGCGTCCAGCCGCTTTCAAATCCCATGTTCGCATTGGTCCAACCAGCATTTTTAAGCCAAATCGTGCCAGCCAATCTAACTTTCCAAAACCAGGATTTTTCAAGTATTCGTTGTAGCGAACCCAATAATAGTGGGTAGGTGAATGACAGTAGTTGATGTGTAGTGTGTTTGGGTCTGTTTTGATGCCTTTTGCTTCGGCGCCACTAGAAGAAATTACTAAATCATAGTTGCTCAAATCGAGATGGCTAAACCACCAAGCTCGCAAGAACGGTACATATTTACGAATTTTTGGAAAGGGCCAGTGCTGCAAGAAACCGGTAATGACTTTGTCGTCCATGCGGGCTCGCCAAATATCAGTGGTGTATGACGTATAAATGGGTGCCTCTGGGAACATATGATGCAGTTCTAGTACCACACGCTCTGCGCCACCGCCAATTAGCCAGTCGTGGACAATTGCCACCCTAAGCGATGATAGCGGCCGGGCCATCAGTAGCGTGCGCCCCGTCGCGTCAGACGCTCCAGCACAACGCGGATGGTTTTTGCCAAGATGACGATGTCTAACCAAAAGTTCCAGTTTTGCACGTAGTACAAGTCAAGCTTGCGTCGTTCGTCAAAGCTAATGCCGCTGCGGCCAGATACAATTGCTAGTCCGGTTAGGCCGGACTTGACGCTCAGAATCAGATTTTTCTTGGAGTATTGTTCGATTTCGAAGATGTCGAGTGCGCGTGGCCCAACCAAGCTGATTTCGCCGTGCACGACATTAAATAACTGAGGTAGTTCGTCTAAACTGGTTGCTCGCAAAAAGCGGCCAATGCTGCTAACACGCGGATCATCGGGTAGTTGATCGCCGTTCTGGCGGTATGGTTTGATCAGCTCCGGCTGCCCCATTTTGGCGAAGCCTTCTTCTGGGGTCATGTTGTTGTAAGTTTGTTTCATGGTTCGGAATTTCATGATTTTGATGCTGTTGCCAAAGCGAGTCAGCCGTTTTGCGCGGTAAAATACAGGGCCTTTGGGATCGTTTAGTTTGACGGCTATGGCAATCAGTACCCAGAACGGCGAACTCAGCACAAGCAGCAAGCCGCCCAAGAAAATATCCGTTAAGCGTTTGACCACACGGCCCCAGCCGAATAAAGCAGTATGATGGACGTTAATAACCGGTACACTAGAGCGGAACAGTTCGACGTCAATGTTGCCCACGAATAATTCACTATTGCCTGGTACAAAGCGGTAGTTTATGTGATGTTCTTGGGCGTACGTTAGGATTTCGGCATTGCGTGCTTCGTCGACGTAGAGTTCGGTTTGGATGATGCCATGCAGATCCGTTGGTACGCTCCGCAAAAACTCCGCAAAATTAGCGTAGGCAAGTATTGGACGATCACCGATCTGGCGCTTGCCACCAATGACGCCAATTACTTTGTAGCCCGAACGTCGACTGTCGGCTAATGAGTTAACAAGTTCGTGGGTAATAGCGGTATTACCAACCAGCACAACCTTCGTGAGCCCAATGTTAAATCCAAATAATTCTGTGCGAATTAATCGGGCAAGGTTCCGAAATAGTACTAAAAACACAAAACCAAGTCCAAAACCATAAATAGGAATCAATTTTGCCGGAAAGATCGGATTAACAGACAAAAAGTTCCAGAAAATCACGAATAACATACCCACAAATGAGCCTGTAAGCAAGCGTCCAAGTTCGCTAAAGCGTCGTTCATAAATACTGCTGTTGTACAGTCCTAGTAGTCCAAAAATTAAAATCCAGAATGGCAACAGAGTGGCAAAAATACCGATGTACGTGATGGCATGAATTGGATGTTCGATAGGCGCATTGCTTAAGCTAACGCGTAAGACGTAGGCGCCCACGAACGCGGCAACCAGCGCTAGAAAATCTCCAATGACCAGGCAGGCGTTGTATAAAAGTGAGGCGTTATTCTTCATAATTAAATATACGTAAGGGTCTATCCTATATACTAAATTGTAACACTTATGAAGCGTAGCAACTCTACTACTATATTGGCATCAGCTCTGGCGGCAATCGTTGCGACGATATTGCTACTTGTGCCGTTTCATGCGTTCCTGACGGTTTGGTTGGCAAGTTTGGTTGGGCATTACACACTTTTGCGGCTCTGGAAGGAAATTTTACTCGTACCGTTGGGTATCGGTGCGGTCTACGTGCTAACCCAGGATGCGAAGGTGCGTCGGCAGTTGTACACTTCGAAACTTGTTCGAGTCATTGTGCTGTATCTGTTTGTGCAGTTGCTATGGGGAATTATTTCGTATGCGTTGCACGATGTGACCGCCAAAGCGCTCATGTACGGCTGGATTGTGAACGCAAGGTTTCTGCTGTTCTTTTTGGCAGCGTGGGTTGTTGCAACTGGTGCACCAAAGCTAAAAATCTACTGGCCGCGCTTGTTGGTGTGGCCAGCCGCGCTCGTTGTATTGTTCGGGTTGTTGCAATATTTTGTGTTGCCTTACGATGTGCTCAAGCATGCTGGCTACAACACGGGGACGATCTTTCCGTACGAGACAATCAACAACAATATCCATCACCTCCGCATTATGTCGACGCTACGTGGTGCAAATCCACTAGGTGCTTACTTAGTGCTGGTGCTAAGCTTGGTTTTCGCTCGGTGGCAAAAACACAGAATAGTTCAGTACGCTGTGCTTGCGGTCACCGGTGGATTAGTGCTATTTTTGACATTTTCGCGGAGCGCTTGGCTGGGTCTTATTGTAAGTATAGGAATTTTGGCGTGGGTTGGATTAAAAACGGCACGGAATCGTCGAGTTGTGTCGAGTATCGCCATTGGAGCGGTAATTATCATGAGTGGTTCGCTCGTGCTGCTGCGGCACAATACAGCGATTCAGGACAGCCTGTTCCATACCGATGACAAGTCGACGATTGCCAAAAGCAGCAATCAAGGTCACGAGTCTGCGTTGAAAGACGGCTTGCACGATGTGATGCACGAACCACTTGGTCGCGGGCCAGGAACTGCTGGACCAGCATCTGTGTATAACAACGGTAAGGTCCGGATTGCCGAAAATTATTTTGTGCAAATTGGCCAGGAAGTTGGCTGGCTGGGCTTGGTATTATTTGTGAGTATTAATGGGTTGGTGGCAAAAGAACTTTGGGTTCGCAAGCAAGATTCACTGGCGCTTGGCTTATTTGCTGCTCTAGCTGGTCTGACGTTGGTAAATTTGTTGTCACACGCTTGGGCAGATGACACGTTGGCCTATTTGTGGTGGGGGCTGGCGGGCATAGCTGTCGCCACGCCGAAAGTGAAAACGCATGAAGTATAAAATAACCAAGGCTGATTCGGCCCGATTTATGAAATATTTGGTTGGTGGGTCGTTGTATTTTTGGGTGTCGTACGGCGTGTTTGCTATCTGTTATTCGGGTTTGCATTGGAAATGGTTTCCGGCAAAATTGCTATCGGACACCATCGGCTGGACCATCAATTACTTCTTTCAGCGCTTTTGGGCGTTTGGTGACCATATTTCGTTGGGCGAGATGCAGCACGCCGCTCGCTATATCTCAATTGAAAGCATTGGCCTGGTGCTCGATTACTTCCTGATTGGTGGTCTTTATGCTATCGGTATCACCCCATACATCGGCTTCTTTATCTCCGGCGTATTCTTCACGTTCTGGAGCTTTCTCTGGTACAAATATTGGGTATTTCCAGAAACCAGTGGTAAAGCCAAAACATAGTATGGTTGATATAAGTGCTTGTTGGTCACGCCGGCAGTTTTTATAATCTAAAGTCTGTGGCATAGTTAAGTTTATGAACGGAAAACAAATGGTTGATTCTACAAGCGTTCGACCAACCAAAAAACAGCGTGAACTTTTGGCCTACATCGAAACATTCATTGGTGAGCATGGCTACAGCCCAAGCTATCGTGAAATTATGAACGGGCTTAACTATACGTCGGTGGCGACGGTGGCGTTGCATGTCAATAACCTGATTAAGCGTGGGCATTTGGCAAAGCGTGATCACTCGGCTCGCTCACTAGAGGTTGTACAGCCTTCAGAAGCAACAAAAATTACCAGCAACATCATTGCTGCCGGTGAAGAGAAGTGGTTAGTCGAGAAAATTGAACACGCCTTTGGACAAGTCGAAAACAGCGGTGCTGAGCTGTTAGAATCCAATGTCGATCAATTATACGTACTGGTTGGTGCGCTGCGAGTACTAGGGCTGGAAGGTGCCGCCCAAAGCTTTATGCCACGCCTGTCGGCACTTAAAAAACGACAATCCGGACAAGCTGCGTTATAATTCGATCATCAATAGAAAACACAAAATGTACCGGTCAGGCGAACCCGAACACAGTCACCGCAAGTTTTATGCTTGGTTGGGTGGTATTGTTATTGTTATTTTGGCAGGTCTGTTCGCGTTAGGCCATTTTTTGAAGTCCGATAATCATATTGGCAATACGCCTGCAGTTGTTGTCACAAAAATTAGCTACGATACCACCAAACTCACTACCTTTGACGAAAAACTGTTTTCTATAAAATTACCAATAGACTGGAAGCCGATTGTTCACAACGATGTACCGGCACCAACGCTGGGCTGGCAGGGTTCGGTTGGTGACAATAAAAATCGTTGGCTCGAAATATACATCGACACAAATGTTGGCACGTTTGCGGTGAATCGAGCGCTACATATTCAGGCTCACCAAAACACTATCAACGTACTTGGTAGTGTATCGGACAACTGTACGACCTTTACGGGCATGTCGAATACCCAGGGCCACGGTGGCGTGCTGGCAAAGTGGCAGGGAATTGATTTCTTGTGCGATACCGGCAACTACGAACGTGATGTGGTTGGTACGACGTCACCAGATGGGCTAAACAACGCTACCCTGACTGGTACAAGTGGCCCTCATCACTTCTTTTTTGTCTACACCGACAATAGTGCAAGCCCCGATTACAGCCTGTTCACCAACGCAATAAAAAGTTTCAGACTCAAGTAATTTCATTGCAAAAACTACTATATCTAGCGTAATGGACTGGTGCTACACTACTAGAACTTAACAATCAAAGCTGGAATCCCGTGCGAATCGGGAACTGTGCCGCAACTGTAAAGCATTCTTTTCATAAAGAGTGATAAGTCAGATACAGCTTCTTAACTACGATGGCCGAGCAAGTCGTCAGTTTCACCGGGCTTACCGAGAAACACCCCTTGCTCTCCATCAAGAAGGGTTACATATGAGTCGTCCAACTCACTTCACAAACATAAAAATTGCATCACTGCTCGGTGATTTGTTGTATGTCGTCGGCACGTTTGGTGTGTATTGCTTGGTAGAAGAAGTAACTGAGCACCATACAAAGCCTATAAAACTATGACCAGCCCCGAACAACACCACCAAATCATTCCACAGTGGCTCCTAGTGGAGACTGCATACCCAGAGCTGGAATTGGCGGCCCGAAGAGAGTCCATACAGGCATTGGGTGGTATTGCCATTCGTGGTGAGGCTGGTGCAATTGACACTCGTGAGCAAGTCAATGACTCAACCCTCATGAGCACCATACAACGGGCTGCCTTGCTTGGCGAGCCGAAAGATATAGCAGTGGTGGATATGAATATTAGTAAAGACATCGGCGAGCGACTAAGCAAAGCTGGCTTATATACGAAGGTGAAATTGCAGGCCAACAACAGCGTATTCGAGCAAAATGGTAAAAAACTGTCCGATATGTCGTTGAACGCACTAAAATACACGACGTTAAATGGAGAAATGGAAGGCCGCACAAAACAAGACCACAAGAATGTTGCTATTATCCAGAAACTGCATGCAGAGGGCATACTAAAAACCCACTATGCCGTCGTGCACTCCACGACTTCCACCACCATGTCGCAGGCCGACAAAAAAGACTACAACTTCTATACCGATACTGAGACATGTTCAATCCAGTTGTTCGCGGCAGACGGTGACGATATTGCGCTCGAAACTGCTCTTGTGGCCGGTAAGGCGACGCCAACAAGTCCTCGTCATGATATAAAAACGATCAAAAAACTTGCTGAAACGTTCGGTGCGCCGCTCGATACCGATGATGGGAATGAAATTCAAGGTAAAGTTCTCCTGATACCAAAAGAAGCTTTGCCGAACGGTTTGGTAGATCTTGTAAAGCTGTACGACGATGAGGCTGGCGGAACCTTTTACGGCGAAGCGAAGCCACGACAGGACTACTTGGAACACCGAGAATTTTGTAGGCAACGCGAAAAAAATCAGCACAGCATGGTGTTGCAAATCAGAGCCCAACTTCTTAAAGAAGCCCATGCTTTTGAAACACCTCTGGAGGCAATCTTGCGGCTTGATTATCTGTCTGAGCGGTTCTGTGTCAAATACGCTACCACGAACAAAGAAGTTAATGCGTTAGTGTTCGGACCGACGGCGGCACTGCACGTCGAAGAAGCACGCTTTTTCCTAGAGCGCGGTGAGACCAAGCGAGCGGAAGAATCTTTGCACGCTGCCCAAAAAACGGCTGTTTCTGGTAGCTGCCCGCTTAATAAAAATGGTAATCCAGAAGATAACAATAATCCGAATAGCAAGCCAGACGAGGAGGCATCAAGCGAAAAGTGGATGAAATGCCCACACTGTACGGCTAGAGTTTTTGCAGATCCGTGTGCCAAAGTTCTGGCTTGCTGGGATTGCAAGGCGATGGTCATAAATGGCAGCGTATTTTCTAAGGGCAATGGCGGTCGGAAAGCGCTTGCGGCCAAAAGGAAAGCCCAGGCAGAAGCTAAAGCGGCGGCTCTTGAAACCAAAATTTCCAAACAGGCTAACCAAGTCTTCGAAGAAGCTGGTATTGAATCATTTGAACAAGAACAACAAGAATCTGGCCAAATCACTGCGGAGGCCTCTCGTCCTGCGGGTAAATTGGCTCTGGTGGGAGCTGGTCTATAATACCTGCATGGCTCAAGACCAAAACACTGAACAATTTGATACCGCCAAATGTTGCAAAGGTGCCACGATGGAGCTAGCCGAGTGACCAAAGAACGTATTGGTATCTATAGCGGCACGTTCAACCCCGTGCACGCTGGCCACATTGCTTTTGCCTTGCAAGCGGTGCAGGCAGCAAAACTCGATAGGCTGTATTTCTTGCCGGAACGGCGGCCACGTCACAAGAAGACGGTTGAACACTTTGGCCATCGGGTTGCCATGTTGCAGCGCGCAGTTCGCCCATATCCAAATTTTGAAGTCCTAGAATTGGACGATGTCAGTTTTTCCATGCAGCGTACCTTACCAAATTTAGAAATAATGTTCCCAGATAGTCAGCTGGTATTTTTGGTTGGTTCCGATGCGGTACTACACATGAGTACCTGGCCGCACATTGAGCGCTTGTTTGCGATGGCTGAGCTGGTAATTGGCCGGCGAGACGGCCAAGCAGTTGAGGATATCAAGCAAACGGTTGCCAGCTGGCCGCAGGCACCGCTCGTGACACTTATTAATAGTTACGCGCCCGATGTGTCATCCACCTCTGTTCGCGAGGCATTGCAAACCAGGCAATCAACCAAGGGTTTGTTAAAAAGCGTTGCCCAATACAGTAATCACCACTGGCTTTATGTTTCGCTACCGAAGTAAGTCGGCACTCACAAGCTGGGTGTTTGAAGTTTGATTCGCAAGCTTCTTGTCGAAAGTCCATAAGGGATTTGCATCTTCAAGTTCGGCATAGGTAGCCAGACAACAATCTTCAAATGACAGTCCGGCATGCTCCGTGAAAATAGGCAGAACCTTTTCAAATAAATTTCGATTGCAGTTTATTTGTGCGAGCGCAATGAGCCCTTGCACCGCTTCGTATATCTGTAATCTTGTAAGCTTGTAGTTCCTCTCTAGCACAAACACTACCTCAATAATGGCAGTATCTGCGACGGCAAATTGCCCGGAAGCATTCTGAAGTAGCCTCATCGCCTCTAGGTGTTGATCGGCCACATCGTTCAATAGTAGTCGCAGGAGCACATTCGCATCGAGTGACCCAGAAGAAATGGCCATCTAAGTTTTCATTTCCCGATTGGTCTTGTAGTAGTCATCAACTGAAAGTACTGGTTTTGTGCCCGGCTTGATAAAACTGCTTATTCGTTCACTCAGGTCGGTGATGCTGGCCGGTTTTGTAATGACTAGCTCACCCTTGCGCTCATCAAAATTAATCTGCAGTACTCCACCAGCCGAATCAATACCAAGCTTGCGGCGCATGATGATTGGTAACGTCGTCTGGCCCTTGCTTGTGATAGTGATGAGCTTATTCATATTCATTACTATATCAAAAATCATTACTTTTTACAATATGTAATGAAAAATCGGAGACAACAATTCTTCTTGACAAAGCATAACCGTATCCGTTACACTGCACTTATCTTGAATCTGCGGAGTGCGAGAGCCGCCCGAAGAGAGAACAAAAACAGTTAAAAAATAAAAAAGCCACTGAGGATAGTATTTGAATATGCTACCGTCTTTGGTATAGGGGTTATTATGTCAGTAAAAATTAAAGTTATGAACTCGAAAGGTACTCGAGTTGAAGTACAGGTTCGACGTCCCAAGTGGCAAGAATTTTTGCACTACTAAGTTATTTTTTGGGGATTTGGAGTTTTTGGACTAAGTTGGCGAACTGAGCTAGTTCGGTTTGGTTAAGGCCGTCAAATAGGTGGTCGCTGTTTTTGACCAGGTGACGGATGATGTTGGTCTGTATTTGTTTGCCGGCTGGTTCTAGGCGAATTATTTTTATGCGGCGATCGGTTGGGTGCGGCTGGCGCGATACCAGGCCTTTTTGCTCGAGGCCGTCAATAATGCCGGTTATGTTGCTGGCATCACAGTCATATAACTTACAAAGACTACTCATGGAAGGTGCTGTAATGCTATCGACCATTAGAAGGGTGAGTGCTTGCACACTGGTGAGACCAAGCTCGCCACTAATTGCCACAACTTGCTGCTTGGCTTGCAGTAAGAATGCAACGAGTGCAAAATAGAATTGTTCGGATAGTGGCTGCTTGGTCATGGTTCTCTGAATTAATATTTGACATTGTCAATCATTGAGCTTTACAATAATCTGGTAACTCAAATAATACTCGAAATTTACTAAGAATTCAAGGAGAACAGTATGGCAGAGAAGGTCCGGAGTCATTGGCTCATACTTATCGTTCTGGCGCTGGCCCAGTTTATGGTTGTGCTAGACGTATCAATTGTAAACGTGGCATTGCCTGCTATTCAAAAAGCATTTCATATGCAGCAATCAAGCTTGCAATGGATTGTCACGGCATACACCCTGGCATTCGGTGGCTTTTTGCTGCTTGGTGGCCGCGCGGCCGATCTGTTTGGACGTCGCAAGTTATTTATGATTGGTACCGCAATATTCGGTATCGCTTCGCTGATTGACGGGCTTGCTCCAACGGGCGGTATTCTCATAGGTTTGCGTGCTGCGCAAGGTTTGGCAGCTGCGATGATGTCGCCAGCGGCACTTTCGATAGTTCTGGTCACATACAAAGAGGGTCACGAACGCAACACCGCCCTAGCAGTTTGGGGTGCAGTGGCATCTGGTGGTGCAGCCGCTGGCGTATTGCTCGGCGGTATTATTACCCAATACCTTGGCTGGCGCTGGAACTTCTTTATAAATGTGCCTGTGGCCGTTGCTGTTGTTGCTGCCACCTGGCGCATGGTGCCCGCACACGAATCCGAAGAAACACACAACGAACTCGACCTTCCCGGCGCTATTTCAATTACTTCGTCACTCATGTTGTTGGTCTACGCCTTGGTAGAGGCACCAAGTCATGGCTGGACGTCGCACAGTACACTAACGTATCTCGGTGCAAGCATCCTGCTCATGGGCTTTTTTATCTGGAACGAGCTACGCGTCGAACACCCGCTAGTACCGTTTAAAATTTTCCGAATTCGCAACGTTACTGCAGCTAACCTGACCATGATGCCAATCGTAGCGGGCCTGTTTTCGACGTTCTTTTTCGTATCGCTGTATACACAAACCGTACTCGGCTATTCACCAGTAAAAACTGGGTTAAGCTTCTTGGTTTTGCCGGTTATGATCGCCATTGCAGCAACGAATGTGCCTAGGCTGGTTAAGAAAATTGGCTTTAAACCAATCTTAATGGTGGCGCCCTTATTCACTGCGGGCGCGTTGTTCTACTTGTCGCATGTGCGGGTTGGGGGTAACTTTATCCATGACATTCTGCCGGGTTTCATTTTGATGGGTCTTGGCATGGGTGCAACGTTTATTTCAATTACCATCGCCGCAACGAGCGGTGTACCTGGTAAGCAATCCGGTCTTGCATCGGGGCTGCTCAATACCTCGCAGCAGATTGGTGGGGCCATTGGCCTAGCGATATTAACTGGCTTGTCGACATCGGCCGCCGCGCGATACATCACAAACCTGCACGCTGCACCAACCAGGCTGGCATCACTGACTGCCGAAGTCCATGGTTTCCACGTGGCCTTTCTTGTTGGAACTGGCTTCATGCTTGGTGCATCCATCATCGCAACGCTTTTGCTGAAGCAACCAAAAATCACCCAAGGTGTGGAGGCTGAAAAAGCCGTTGCTATGCACTAGTTTTGTATTCTATTGCAACCAAAAGAGCCGTCGGTTTTGGCGGCTCTTTTGGTTCGTTCGCAGAATTTATGGCGTAGTGGTTTTTGCTTTGGCCTTGATTTCGGCATCAATCAACTTCTGGAAGTCGGCCGCACTGTAGCCTGGAGTAATGTGTTTGCCGTCCAGGAAGAAGGTTGGGGTTGCTTCGTCTACGCCGGTCTTCTTGAAAGCGTCTAGGTCGGCATTGATCAGATTATTAACTTTGCTGCTGGCAAAATCGGTATCAAACTGTGCTTTGTTCAGGCCAAGTTTTGTAGCGAATCCGTCAAAGTATTCACCCAGTGGATCGTTACTGGCAACCCAGCCCTGGGCGCCGTTTGGATCCTGGTTGTCATACAGTGCATCATGCATTTCCCAGAACTTGCCCTGGAGTCCTGCTGCTTCGGCAGCACGCGCACCAGCAAAGGCGTTTTTGTGTATCTGGCTGAGTGGCAAGTTGCGGAACTGGAATTGAATCTTGTCGCTGTTGGTTGCGACAACCTGCTTAACAATTGGGTAAAACTGACCACAATACGGGCATTCGTAATCACCGTACTCAACAAGCTTGACACCAGTACTTGTGGAGCCTTCAACGTGATTTGTTGGCTGGCTACTGGTGCTACCCGAATCTGTATTATTATGACTGGTTGCAAAGAACACGCCGCCTAAGGCGACAACGATGACCAAAATGACGGCCCAAAACTGCTTACTCATAGTATTTAAATCTCTCCTCTTCTATGGATAGTAGTATACCATTGCAAGCTGAAGACATAGTTCTCTGTCGCCGCGCTTTTAAAAATAGCCATATGGCCGTAAGATGAGTGCATGATTTCATTTATCTTTGGCATTGTCTGTGCCGCACTGGCACTGGTTTTCCTGGCGCTACTCAAAACCTACCAGCACGTACCAGTTAAGGAGTTAAAAAGATTGGCCAGGCGTGGCGATAGCGTGGCGAGCTTACTCTATAAACCTGTTTCCTACGGTGTTAGTCTCCAGGTTTTGCTGTGGTTTGTGATTGGTGTGGCGTTCGCCGCCAGCGTGGTGTTGTTTTCACACAGCTTGCCGGCGTGGTTGGCGGTTATATTCGTGGCGCTGATTATTTGGGTCGGGTTTGTGTGGATTCCTACTGGTCACCTTACGAAGGCTGGTATTTGGTCGGCCCGTCGATCGGCACCGGTATTTGCTTGGTTATTAGAGCAGTTGCACCCCTGGATTACGCGGTTCACGAGCTTTGTACATAAACACCGGCCTGTGACGTTTCACACTGGTTTATACCAAAAATCCGACCTAGCCGAACTGTTAGAGAATCAAAAACAGCAGGCCGATAATCGTATTCCGGCTGGCGAAATCAATCTATTAACGCATGCCCTGACCTTTGGCGACAAGCTGGTAGTTGACGCTCTCATTCCCAAGCGTGTGGTGGTGTTTGTAAATGTCGAGGAATCGATCGGACCAATCCTGATGGAAGAATTGCACAAAAGTGGCCACAGTCGCTTCCCAGTATTCGAAGGCAAGCGTGACAATATCGTCGGTATTTTATATTTACACGATCTGATAAACACCAAAAAAACCGGCAAAGTACGTGATCTTATGAAGCCACGCCTGAGTTATGTGCACGAAGATTTTACACTTTACCAAACACTCCAAGCGTTCATCAAAACCAAGCAACACCTATTTTTGGTGGTTAATAGCTTCGAAGAGCTGGTAGGAATTATTACCATAGAAGATGTCATTGAACAGATTGTCGGTGAGCTAATTGTTGATGAGTTTGATAATTATGATGATTTGCGAGCGGTTGCCGCCGCAGCCGCCAAAAAAGATCACCTTGCGCACAAAAAGGAAAAAACTGAGCCAGTAGAGCCAGCCACACCTACCCCTGAGGCCCCAGAAGTGGTAGAATAATCTCAAATGAGTGTCAAAACGGTTCGGTCAAATATAAATTCCGGGGTCTGCAGCTACTAGCAGGCTGGCTAGAGCTGTTGCAGCGACCCATTTCCAGGCCAATTTGCGGCCAATTATTGCCGAATCATTAATCTTTAGCAGAGGAATTTTATATGCGGACATTAAGTTCAGAACTAACAAAACACATCGGTGAAAAAGTCGTCGTGAAAGGCTGGTTGCACAAAAAGCGCCTGCTGGGCGGCCTAACATTTTTAAACATTCGTGACCGTGGTGGCTTGGTGCAGTTGGTTGTCAAAGACAAAGATGAAGTTGAAAAATTACGCGGTCTCCAATTGGGCACAGTACTATCCGTTACTGGGACAGTCGTTGCCGAACCACGTGCTCCTGGTGGCGCTGAGTTGCACGATGCAGCTTTGGAAGTTTTGATGCCAGTAGAGGCCGAATCACCGATTGAAATCGATAAGCCTATTAGCCATAAACCCGAAAATCTCGACACGTTGTTCGATTATCGGCCAATTGGTCTGCGGAACTTACAAGAAGGAAAAATCTTCAAGATTCGGAGTGAGTTACTGCGCTATATCCGCGAATTTTTGTACAAAAATGAATTTGTCGAAATTAACACACCGAAGCTTGTTGCTGGTGCGGCTGAAGGTGGCGCCGAAGTCTTTAAGCTCGATTATTTTGGCAAAGAAGCCACCTTAGCCCAGAGCCCGCAACTGTATAAACAGATGATGGTTGGGGTGTTTGAGCGCGTGTTCGAAATCGCTCCTGCTTTTCGGGCAGAATTATCTGCTACTACGCGTCACGTATCGGAAGTGACGATGCTGGATGTTGAAATGGGATTCATTGATGGACACGAAGACATTATGAACTTCTTACAAGATTTGGTATATAACACACTGACTCGGGTGTATGCCGAACACGGCGACGATCTGAAGAGTTTGCAGGCACCGGAACTAGTCTTAAAACCAGAATTTCCGCACTACACCATGGCCACAATCCACGAAATGTTCACGAAAGAAACGGGCAAAGACACTAGTAAAGAGATCGATCTCACCCCCGAAGAAGAAAAATGGATCTGTGCCTATGCCAAAAAGCACGATGGCTGTGAAGCTGTCTTTGCAACAGGGCTTCCGGAAAGTAAAATGAAGTTTTACCACATGAAGGGCGAAAACGGCACCGCTCGTTCAGCTGACTTATTGTTCCGCGGCATCGAAATTTCTACTGTCCCGCAGCGCGAACATCGCCCGGATGTGCTTATTGCACAAATGAAAGCTGCTGGCGTTGACCCCGAAGCTTCCGGTTTTGCAGCTTATGTCAGTGCTTTCAAGCACGGCTTGCCAGCCCACGGTGGCTTCGGCTTTGGTATTGATCGCTTGACCGAAAAAACCATTGGTCTTGCCAACGTTAAGGAAGCCATCCTATTTCCTAGGGACATTAACCGGCTTGCACCTTAGCTAGCGATAGTAACCGCCGCATAGCACTAGCAGAAGCGCGAGCTAGCAGAGGGCTCTCTCAATCGGTGGCTGCAACAGGTACATTGCTCGACTGAAATAGAGGTACATCCCGACTGACCCAGATGTCGGTTGGACTTAATGGACCAGGGGCTTCGCCGTCAACCTGGGTCTGACATATCGTATACGGCTGGATTGACTGTTCTTGCGCACGGATTGCTCCCTGGGCGTATTCAGCGTTGTCTGCCTTCAGTCGTAGCACTAATAGACTACCCGTGCTAGCAGCAAAGAGGGCACCACCACATGCAAAATAGGTAGACTGTTGCGATGCGGGTTCGCCAAGTAGTCCAAGTACTGTTATTGCAGCGCTTGCTCCAAATAACCCCAGGGAGACTGCCCTCTGGTTACGGCTAGATCGGCTAACATTGGCAATAATCTCGTCTTTATCAGACTGTTGTAGCTGATGAAACGGTTCGCCAGTATATGACGAAAATACGACCACGTTTCTCTGGGGTGTTTTTTTGGCTACTCTTTTTCCAGGTGCTGTTTCTACCATATGTAGGTCATACTTTATCACAAATACAAATTATTGAGGCATGATTGTTTTTGGCCTATAACGCGCGCATAATCCAAACTATAAATAAGGAGTGTTCTACGATGAACGTTGACGTCAATTATCTGGCAGTATTTCTAGCTGCAGTTTCTAGTATGGTGGTTGGATCTATCTGGTATATGCCCGCAGTGTTTGGTAGGTCCTGGATGAAATTAACAGGGGTAAAAATGGATAAAAAGATGGGTGGAAGCCAGGCGGGTGTAACCTATGGCCTCACATTTGTTGCGTCACTACTCACGGCGTTTGTATTAGCGCACGTGTCATTCATTGCTCACAAGTTTTACGGTAATAGTTTTTTGAGCGACACAGTCCAAACGGCCTTCTGGCTTTGGCTTGGCTTCACTGCAGCCCGCCTGCTAGTACACGATTTGTTTGAGTTTCGCCGTAAGAAACTAACACTTTTAAACGCTGGTCACGAATTAGTAACAGTCTTGGTTATGGCACTGATTATCGGGGCAATGGGCGTCTAGTACTAAGAAAATCCTTGTGTGAATATTATAATTTTGTTATAATCTAATCATGACACAGAAAATCATTCGAATTGGTTCTAGTGCCGGTATCACGATCCCTAAAGGTGAGCTTCGTGAGCTTGGTTTGGAAGTGGGTGATGAAGTAAAGTACACTATCGAACCCATCAAAAATAAAAAACACGCGAAACTCATGCAAGAATACGATGCATTCGTAGAGCAATATGGCGAAACCCTTAAAAATCTAGCCGACAGATAATGACTCGATATATCGCTGTTGGCGAGATTCTGCGCCTTCACTTTCAGATTATTACGGACTTTGGTGGCTCACACGGTGTTCGTGACGAGAATCGTTTAAAATCGGTGGTTGAAGCGCCGGCCCAAGAGGTGTTTGGCCAAGAACAATATCCAGATGTTTTTGAAAAGGCAGCAGTCTACTTACGAAACATTATTGGTGATCACCCATTTAGTGATGGTAACAAACGTACCGCAGTTACAGTGTGTGCTATTTTTCTAGTTCGTAATGGCGATAAACTTACCGCAACCCCCAAGGATCTAGAAGACTTTGCCGTGCAAGTGGCCGTCGATCACCTGGATATCCCGACTATTGCCGCTTGGCTTATGAAACATGTTGGCTAGCCGGCACGGGCAACGCGCGCAAACTTAGCACAAGTAAAGTCCCAAAGGCCAGCTGGAACAGTACTTGGGATTGAAACAGGAAGCCATGCAGTGGGCCAAGATAGATTGCCGATAAAATACCGCCGGCAAGTTCGGCTAGGCTGAGTGCGATACTCCACCAAATGTAGCGCAATCGCACGATCAGCCAACCGCTCAGGAGCAACTGTAGTATGAACAGAATTGACCCGCACGTAGTATGAGTGTCGTCTACCCACCTGCCGGCGGCATAGGGTGTAAGGACGATAATTACCGTTAGTGTTGCTACTGCAGACATGACCAACCGGACTGGTCCTAAATTGCTGCCGCGCAAGTTATTCGCCGTCTGCCGGCAAAAATACGCCGAACCCAACAACCCGATCGCGTAGGGCACAAAGGTTACCCGAAAAATACCAAAGTAGCTAATACCATCATTGGCCGCGAGACCCGCTGGCTTCAGTAGCACACACAACAAAAGCCCACCATACAAAAACAATTGGCTCCAAGCCACTGCTCTAACAACGCTATTCATGCTTTTATTATAGCTCTTCTACCCGGGGCCTGTACCGTAACGGTACTTCTGCTACAATTGCTGTAGAAGAAGGAGGCAACCATGAAGGTTAAGGTAACTGATTTACACGCAAAGGTTTTGGACGGGGTTCAAAAACTTGGTTATGAGGGCCCGGATGGCGAAACTATTTCCGAAGTCCTGCTGTATGCCCAACTTCGGGGCAACAACCAAGGAATTACAAAAATTGCCACAGGCGGTGTGCCAAAAGCTCAAGATGTTGAAGAGTATAAACTAATTAAACAAAGCAAGTGTGGTGCGCTGGTATCGGGTGGTCATGCGATGGTTGCCACTAGTAGGGCTGCTAAACTTGCTTGTGATTTGGCCGCTGAACATGGTGTCGGTATTGTAGGGTCGAACCATACTTTTAGTTCATCTGGAGCGATTGGTTATTTTGCGAGACAGATTGCAGATAATGGTTATATTGCTCTTGTTTGTGTCGGTACCCCCCCCATTTGTCGCTCCAACCGGTTCGGCAGAAGCAAAACTTGGCACGAACCCTCTTAGCTATGCCTTTCCAACGAGCGGACGGTCAGTAGTTTTTGATACTGCTACGGCGGCAATGGCCTTTTTTGGCGTCATGGAATATAAGCTTAAAGGTGAGCCATTACCAGAAGGTGTAGCTTTTGATGTCGATGGTAATCCTACAACTGATGCTGCCAAAGCACTCGATGGCTCGGTTAGTACTTTTGCCGCCCATAAAGGCTTTGGTTTATCACTGCTGGTGCAGTTGCTTGGAGGGCCATTTACAGACGCTGCATACATAGGCTTGAACAAAGAAAAAGGCGCAGGGACATTTGTGCTAGCAATCGATCCAGGACTACTGGTCGGGAAAGAAGCGTTTCTTAAGGGGGCTGATGAACTAGTACAAACAGTTACGGCGGCAAAGCCTCTGGATGGTCAAAAAGTAATGTTACCCGGCGAACGTGGTGACGAATTAGCACAAAAAGCTGTAGATAATAATGAAATTGATATTGCTGACGCGATCTGGCAAGAGCTTTGCAATTTTGTCGACAGTTAAATTGTTAAAATGAAAATTTTAGTCATTGGCGCAGGAGTATCAGGTTTAACAACTGCCCTCGTATTGGCGCGTGAAGGGCATGATATCTCTATCTGGGCTAAAGAACTACCGCTGCAAACGAATTCAGCTGCCGCGGCCGCCATTTGGGAGCCCTATCTATGTAATCCTCGGGACAAGGTATTGGTTTGGAGCAAATATACCCGCGAGTACCTTGAAAATACAGTTAAATCAGATCTAGATAGCGGAGTCCGGCCAGTTAGGCTCACTGAATACTTTGATGAGCCAAAAGATGATCCATGGTGGCGCCCGGCTGTCGAGACGTTCGGGCGTGTTGATAAGACTGAATTACCAGATGGATATGTGGACGGATACTATGCAGACCTTGTTCTAATGGATACGTCTAGGTATCTACCATGGTTACAATTCCAATTAGCAGAGCGTAGTATTCGGATAGAACAACGGGAAATCGGAAGTTTCAAAGAAGTACCAGAAACATTTCGCGTAATTGTAAATTGTACAGGATTGGGCGCGCGTGAATTGTGTAACGATAACCGACTTTATCCTACACGAGGCCAGGTTATTAGCATCAAAAAGAGAGACTTTAAAAACGCTGTTGCTGATGACGAAGCACATAATGGCCTAACCTATATAATTCCTCGGTACGATGACATTATTCTCGGAGGAACTGCCCAAGCTAACAATTGGAGTCTGGATCCTGACCTGAACGATACAGAAGAAATATTACGAAAAGCAAAACGACTTTCGCCGGTGTTTAGCGAGGTTGAACAGCTTAAAGTTAAGGTTGGCTTACGGCCAACAAGGGACGAAGTTCGCCTTGAGTTCGAGACGGTTGAGGGAAAGAGTATTGTTCATAATTATGGTCACGGTGGTGCGGGTTACACGATGTCTTGGGGATGCGCACAAGAAGTCGCCACCATTATAAAAAAGATGCTTGCTTAGCGGATAACATCCGCGATGTTGGGGACGAGCTGGTCGTTGAAGACGGATGGACTTGTGGTGATTTTGCTGACATGAGGGATTTTCGGATTGTTCAGGTGCAACAATAATAGACCGGCGTATACTTGAGGTATGGATGATTTGCCTGGCAATCAGCACGATACTACTTCGGCCCCGATCAATATAGCGGATAAGGGGAATTACTTACCTCCCGTTAATCCAAAGCGTATTGTCGGTGGCTTGTTGAAGCTGGTGCTTGCCGTGATTGTGCTCGCGGCGATTTTGGTCGGCGTGTTTATGCTTGTTGCCCATAGTGGCTCCAAAAAGCCTGTTCCTGCTCAAGAAAAACCAGCTAATTTGCAGCCCAGTTCTGTAACCAAGATTAGCGCAGCTATCAAGCATTACGATTCAACTAATTACAGCCTGGGTTTTGACTATCCCAAAGATTGGAAGTTAACTGATAATGCCGATAAGCTGACGGTTGTATCGCCGCCGCTACAGCTCAAAGATGCAACTGAGCAAGTTGTGACGGGCCAAATTGTGTTTACAATTCAGGCGGCTCAAACCACCATCGCCCAGTTCGCTGCTAACACTGCTGTTGCTGCAATCGCGTCGCAGAAGATTAGCTATAAGCAGCCAACACCCAATCAGCGGGCTGAAACTTACGTTAGTTTTGTTAATTATAAGGGAGACACAACAAGTATAGACGCACTGTACCTTGCTGGCGATAACGGCTATCAGGCAGGGCAATACATACCACAAAGTGACGTTGTTAAGGCCGATCCGTTAGTAAATGTGAGCTTTCTGAAATGTAGCGAGTCTACCTGCACAACCGCCGGGACTGCCATAAGTATTCCGGTTTCAAGCTGGTCTGATACGAGTCTTTCCACGCCACTTTTGACAATGCTGAAGTCGTTGGTTATCGACTAATTTATCTTAGAGCGCTGGCGTGTTGTCGAGCGACTGCCAAATATACCAGCTGGCCACACTTTCATAAGGCTGCCAATTATATTTTTGAGCAATTTCGGTAACTTGCTGCGGCGTGGGTACGTCTTTGAAGTTGTAGAGCTTGCGGACGCCGTTGCGGATGCCCAAATCACCAACTGGCAGGACGTCCAATCGCCCCATGCAGAACATCAGAAACATGTGCACGGTCCATTCGCCGATGCCTTTGACGGCTACCAGTTCCTTGATAATTGCCTCGTTGGAAAGCGCATCCAGATGGTCAAATTTCACTTTGCCGTCGACAATATGCTGTGCCAGATCTAGCACATAGGCACCTTTTGCTCTGGAAAACCCCAGCCCACGCAACGTTTCAACGTTAGTAGTTAGTATTTCTTTGGCAGTCGGGAAGTGACCGCCAAAGAAGTTACGAAATCTGCCTTCGATTGCTCGCGCTGCATGCACGCTGAGTTGTTGGCTAATGATACTATCTACCAATTCCTGGTAGTAATTCTTGTTTGGAGCAATGGTACACAACCCACGTTCAGCAATTATAGGTGCCAAGATGCCATCAACTTCGGCCAGGTGACGAGCGGCTTTTTCTAATTCTTTTGGGCTGGCAATCAAACTCATGCTCTAGATTATACGCGGCCCCAGTTCATCAGTTCAGGTGTATTTTTCTGAGATTATTTTTGTTACAATTCTCTTAAGCTTATATTAAGAGACGGGGATAGGTAATCTTACACCATGGCAGACACCAAAGACGCCGAAGAAGATAAAAAACTAACCGATGCAGAGCCGGAGGTGGTAAAAGCCGAGCAAGAAAGTGCACAAGAAAGCACCGAGCCGTCTGAAGCTAAAAGTAAAGTCGATACAAAAGCCTGGGAAGAAAACGCCAAGGTTGCAGAAGAGGCTAACAAGGAAAAGTTTGGCCATATCAAAAATGTCTTTCGGGGCTACTGGAGAAAGAAAAAATGGACATTGCCACTGACACTTTTAGTTATTATTGCAGTGGTGTTGGGTGTGCCGGCTAGCCGATATAAGGTGCTCGGATTATTTTTGAAACAGAGTTTTAGTATCAATGTTGTCGACAAAACCACCAGCAAGCCAATCAGTGGTGTCACCCTGGTGCTCGCCGACAAAACCGCGATCACTAATGCGGCTGGAACGGCCACACTTCGAGTGCCAGTTGGCCCGCAAAAACTTGCCGTCTCGAAAAAATACTACAAGGCAACCACGAGCAAAGTTATGGTCTCGTTGATAGGTTCAAACAACCTACTGCAAATTCATCTGGTAGCAACCGGCCGACAAGTTCCCGTAACGATTGCCGATAAGATAACAGGCAAAGGCTTACCAAACGTGGCCATCGCCGTATTGGGTACAGATACCAAGACCGACAAAGACGGCAAGGCAATTATTGTATTGCCAACCACCGCCACCACTCAGAAAGCGAACTTGCAGCTTGCTGGCTATAATGCGGCCTCTGCAACAATTACGGTTACCGATCAGGTGGTGACAGATAACAAGTTTACATTAACCCCTGTTGGCAAGCTGTACTTCCTGTCTAATTTAAGCGGCAAGATTGATGTTATCAAGACCAATCTAGACGGCACAAATCGTCAAACGGTGCTTGCCGGTACGGGTAACGAAGACCCGGCAAGTACGTCACTTCTGGCTTCACGTGACTGGAAGTATCTGGCACTGCTCGCAAAACGGGATAACGGCCAGCCGGGCATCTACCTGATTAATACCAGTGACGATACTGTTACAAATATCGACAGTGGTAGCGCTACGGCTAGCTTCACTCTGGTTGGCTGGAGTAACGACACGTTCGTCTACGAGGTTTCGCACAGCGACATCAACAGCTGGCAGTCGGGCGGCCTGGTGCTTAAAAGCTACGACGCCCCAAGCGGTAAGCTCTTTAACATTGATCAAACACAAGGCGAGGGGACTAGCGCGTCTGACTATGGCTCGACCAGTTTTAGCAGCGTGTACATATTAGACAATGAGCTTGTCTATGTAAAAAACTGGTATTCCGGCCAGTTTCCAAACCATTTGGACGGCAAAAGTGCTAGCCTGATGAGTGTTCAGCCAGATGGCAGCAATAAAAAATCCATCCAAGATTTTCCAATTCCGGCTGGCAGTCAATACTATAGTGTCGCGCTGGCTCCATACGAACCGCACGCTGTGTACGTGAGCGTGCCAGGTGCAACCAGCGATGCGCCAAATACCTACTATGAATACCAAGATGCAAAATTGACACAACAAACAACCGTCACTGCTGATACGTTCAACAAACTGTATCCGACCTTCCTAGTTTCGCCTTCCGACAAGCAAACCTTCTGGAGTGATGTTCGTGATAACAAAAATGCACTCTTTATTGGGGACGCTGACGCCAATAATCAAAAGCAAATTGCTTCACTGAGTGATGACACACCGTACGGCTGGTACACCGATAATTACGTCTTAGTTTCTAAGAATGGGAGTGAGTTGTTTATTATGCCGGCGGATGGCAGCGGAAAAGCTATTAAGGTTACTGATTACTATAAACCGCAGCTGACGTACCGCGGATATGGCGGCGGCTACGGCGGCAACTAGTCAACGAAGTTGGCGGCCGTGCATTTCTGGGCTATAACCTCTTTTTCTGGTATGATTTGATTAAGGATAAGAAGTATGGCGAGTAAAAAAATTACGGTGTTGGGTGATGCTGCCGATGAGTCCTTAACGCCCGAAGAAGAGCATAAAATCGAGGTTAGGATCGATAAAATGCTTGATGTGAATCAGCCGGATGAGTCGCAGCAAGTTGTTGTCAAACCAAAGGCCGAAGATGCACCTGTTGCTGAAGCGATAGAGCTAGTCGAAAAACCCAAATCTGCCCCGCCATTACCTAAAAAGAATGCCAAAAAAGTTAGTATCAAGATTACTGAGCAGCAAGCAGATGCAGAACCGGAAGCGACGCCTCCGCCACCAATCGAACATCCAGAGCCGATTGTTGCAACGTCCGAAAAAAGCACAACAGTACCCGTTAGAAAGACGGCGCCAGAAGTACCCAAAGCAGCACCACGATATCGTCCACCCGATGGCCCTATGCCATTCAAACGTGCCGAGCCGCTTACACCAGTCAAAAAATTGCCACTCTCTGGTGATAACTTGGCTGGAGTGGCTGACGAGTCTGCTGGCGTCGAAGATCTGGCTATTACCGAAGCATCGGACGCCAAGCCAGTTCGTTCTCTTATTACAAGTCGCCGGCTTTTTATGGGTTTGGTGATTATCGTGCTGCTTGCGATACCGGTTGTCCAACCAACGCTTCGTACAAAAGGTGTTAATTTTGTCCGTGATCATTTGTCACATAAGACGGTGCCACCGACAAAAACGGTTGCAGCCGAGGCAAATCCAGCCCTAACGCAGCCAGCTGTAAGTGCCCAAGAGCTGTATGTTTCCAAGCAAGCGGGCATCTATAACGTCTACAAAGCCGACGCCGATGGTCAAAATTCGCAATTACTACTGCCCGGCACGGGTTATGAAACGAACCAGCTAACACTTGTGCCAAATGGTTCCGGTGATGCAGCAGCGCTTGTTTCGGTGCGCGATAGCCAGAAAGATTCCAGTGGTGCTTCGCTGCAAACGCTCACACTTATAACGGTAAAGACCGGTGCGACAACTGTTGTTGATTACGCTAGCCAGTTTAAAATCATCGACTGGTTTGGGGATCGTTTGGTCTACGCTACCATCAAGTCAAGCACCTCTACAACGGATTCGTCCCGTTACCGGCTCATATCATACAACTACAAAACCAAGCAAAGCATTGTGCTCGATCATGCAAATTATCTTAACGACGTGTTTAGTGCAAGCGGTGCAATCTACTATGCCGTTGGCGGCAGTACCGGGCAGTTCATAAAAATTAACCCCGACGGTGCAGGCAGACAAGTTTTACTGACTAGTGAAGTGCTCAGTGTATTTCGTATCGACTATGGTGATCTGCTACTGGTTGGCCCTACCAATCGCTACACATACAAGCTTGGCAAGCTTGGTACCGGCAAACCAGCACTCAGTAGTGATACCTATAACGGCATGGGCCGATTGTATATTGATAGTCCAGATGGCAAGCAGAGCGTCTACGTTGATAGCCGAGCCGGCAAGGACACACTAGTGCTTTATGATAAGTCATCACAAAAAGAAACAGTCTTGGCAACCCAAGACGGCCTAAGCTACCCAATTCGTTGGTTGAGCAATACGATGCTTGTATATCGTGTAGACTCGTCTACCGAGACTGCTGACTACGGTGCAACTGTTAATTCTGGTGAAACCAAAAAAATAGTCGACGTTACAGACGCCAACGGCGTAGCGCTCTGGAATTATCAATAAGTACTGGTTGCTATTTTAATTTCACGATATACAGCCTGCCGTCGCTGTGGAGTTGGCCGCGCCAGGCACGATTAACCAGTCGATAGGGTTTTCTAAGCTGAATTGATTTAGTACTGGCCACGAGTTTTGCTGCTCGCAGACCATCAATAATCAGTTGTCGCTCGGCGTTGGTGTCTGGGTGAATCATATGTGTCATCTGGGCGTTGTGCTTTATAAGCGCAAAGCCAACATCCTGAGATGCGGCGCCAACCCACAGTGTGTGCTTGCTGGTGGCTCGTGCTGGTTGCTTATGCCATTCAAACGTGCCGAAGTTAAACTTGGCACCGGGCTGATATGTAGTTGCCCAGAATCGTACATGGTGTCGATGTCCGCGTTCACCCTCAACGGGGATTTCGAAGCCAATGTCTTGTTGTCGCCCAAACAAATAGAGGCTACTCATCGGTGCGTTGACGTAGGCATGGTTGAACAATGTGCTGGCAATTTCATGGACAACATTTTTTGCGGAGTGTTTGTCGGCCACGTGCCAACCTGCTGCTTGCATGGCACGAATCAATGCGTCTTTTTCGCCAACAATACCAACGTTAACAGGGTCTGATGCAAAGCCGTCAGGAGTAACGCAGTACGCCTGCAGGTGACGCGCTGGTAAGGCGATTCGTATAACACGGATCAGTGCTGGTATGAGTACGTATGCGCCCAGTACGTATGTTACAAGGACGGCCAGACTAAGGGGTAGGCGTTTGTCGACCAGTGGAAAAATATCACGTACCGAAAAGTAAGCGATAACAATACCTGGGATAAGCACAGCAAAGCGTTTTACATCCCGTACGATAGAAGTAATCATTATATACTTAGTATACTAGTAGCATGCTTCATAATAATGCAATTCGAGGGTGCCTGGCTTGAAACTGGCTGACATAAAAAGGTTTCAAGAAACGGTTATGGTCTATTATCAGGAATATGGCCGCCATGATTTACCCTGGCGCATTCCTGAACCGGATGGCCACTTTGACACCTACAAAATTCTCGTCAGTGAGTTGATGTTGCAACAAACGCAAGTGCTCCGAGTGATTCCAAAGTACCATGAATTCCTAAAAACGTTTCCATCGATCGAATCACTTGCAAACGCATCGCTGGGTGAGGTCTTGGTTATGTGGAGTGGGCTTGGCTACAACCGTCGCGCCAAATTTTTGTGGCAGACGGCGCAGGCTATAGTGTCCGAACATGGCGGCCATCTGCCAAGCGAGATTACTAAACTTGTTACGTTACCAGGTGTAGGCAAAAACACTGCAGCCGCAATTACGGCCTACGCGTTTAATCTGCCAGCTGTTTTTATTGAAACCAACATCAGGACGGTCTATATTCATCATTTTTTCCAAGACAAAACAGACATTCCAGACACCGAAATTTTACAACTCGTTTCGCAAACGCTAGACATGCAGAATCCGCGTATTTGGTTTTGGAGTCTCATGGACTACGGGACGTACCTAAAACAGGCCAATGGAAACCTTAACAAGTTAAGCAAAAGCTATGTGAAGCAGTCGTCGTTTATTGGCTCACGCCGGCAGATACGTGGCAAGGTGATCCGTCTGCTGAGCCAGCAATCTTTGTCCGAATCAAAACTCATCAATGAAATCGCAGACGAGCGGCTCCAGTCTGTACTTGATGATCTCCTAAAAGAGCAAATGATCGTGCAAGTAGGCGGTATGTATCGGCTACGCTAAACTCAACTTGCAGTGCTGCCATCCGTTGGCTGTGCTAGAATAATCTTAAGCATTATGGAAGAACCAACGACTGCAACTTCGACTTCGACTATACCTGTATCCAACCTCGCTGCGCCGCTTGTTGCACCAGTCATGGACGTGGTGGCGCCACGTGCCGACATGGAGCCACTGGCTGACCCTGCAAACGAACCAAAATCTGCCATGAAACCAGAAGAAGTGTCGACGGTCGATCGTCCAGCTCAAGCCAAACCAGCCGCTAATTCTCCTGGTAAATTGATCCAAGAAGAAATCAACCGAGAAAACGTCAAAGACGCAAAGCCTCAGCTGGCGAAAAACCAGAGCCAACCAGGCAATGGCGTGACGGTGGCTATTATTGCAACTGTTGTTATCGTGCTTGGTCTGGCTGCGCTAGCAGTCTTTGCATACATGCAGACCAAATAATCTCTCTGCATAAATTAAGTACTGTACAATAAGTGCATGTTTGAAGAAGCTGCAAAAAAACTGCAAATTGCCCGTGCCGTAGGTGTGATCCCAACCGATACAGTCTACGGGATTGTTGCCAGGGCTGCCGATGAGCGGGCGGTGCAGCGACTGTACGCTCTGAAACAGCGCGAATCCAAGCCGGGCACGATTATTGCGGCTAACATCGATCAGTTGGTGGATTTGGGCATAAAGAGGCGCTATCTTAAAGCCGTTGAGCAGTTTTGGCCGGGTGCAATTAGTATCGAAATTCCACATGGCGTCAGCTATCTCAATCAAGGCACTGGCCGCCAGGCGTTTCGCATTCCCAGCGATCCGCTATTGCAGGAATTGCTGCTAAAAACGGGGCCACTGCAAACAAGCAGTGCCAATCACCCTGGTAAACAACCTGCGCATACGGTAGCCAAAGCCAAACAGTACTTTGACGGTCGAGTAGATTTTTATGTTGATGGCGGTGATTTATCGGGCAATAAACCATCAACCATTATCCGCATTGTTGACGACGCAATTGAGGTTATTCGCCAGGGTGCTGTAAAAATAAGCGAACAATAATAATTGGGGGAATTGCATGACATTCGACGAATACCAAAAGCAGGCACTCAAAACCGCCATCAGTAACCCAGATCCGCTGATGGACAAAACCATTTGGGCCATGGGCGTTGCTGGTGAGGCCGGCGAAGTCATCGAAAAATGGAAAAAAATCGTTGCTTACCGCGATGGCGTCATAACCGACGAAGATATTACAGAGCTTGGCAAAGAACTTGGTGACGTTGTTTGGTACATCGCAATTCTGGCCGACAGCTTGGGCTTATCGTTCGACGATATCATGCAAAAGAACCTAACTAAACTAGCAGACCGCCAAAAGCGCGGCGTCCAAAAAGGCGCTGGCGACAACCGCTAGAGGAGTATAGTAAAAGCCATGGACGTCGAGAAGCTGGTTCGGGAATATATTGATAAAACGATTCACCTGTCGCTGGCAACTGTCAGAGACAACAAACCCTGGGTTTGCGAAGCACACTTTGCTTACGACGAAAATCTTAACCTCTATTTTCGTTCGCTCAAATCGAGGCGACACAGCCAGGAAATCGTAGGGAATCCGAACGTGGCCGGTGACATAATCGACAAATATGCACTAGGCGATCCTGTAGTTGGCTTATATTTTGAAGGTAAGGCAGAGCTCCTTGGTGAAGGGGATGCTCAAGATAAAGCTTTTGAGTGCCTTAAGAGTAGGCTTGGCGTAAGCGAGGAAGCAGTAGAAGAAGCAAAACGCTCAGACGGCCACCAGTTCTATAAGATAAATGTTAAAACTTTCTACATTTTCGGCAAATTCGATGATACGGGTGCCCAGAAATACGAACTTTCATGGAATGGTGGCAAGAAGTGAACTACAAGCCACACCATACTGCCATATCAGTAAGGAATTTGAATGCTTCGCTCAAGTTTTATGAGCAGCTAGGCTATGAACAAGTCCATCGTTATGACGAGGATGATGGCTCAATGAGTATTGTTCACCTAAAGCTGGGTGGTTCGTTTCTGGAAATTTTTGTTTACTTGGAAAATAATGACAAAGAGCCGGTTAATTATGAGCGCGCAAACAACCTAGAAGAGATAGGGGTTAAACATATCGCACTGCAAACGGATGATATTGAGGCAGCCCTACAGGACATGAAGGATAAGGGACTTGCCGATGCTAATACTAAAATTACATTTGGTAGAACCAAAGTTAGCTATTTCTTTATCAAGGATCCTGATGGTGTGTGGGTCAAGATTATAAAAGACGACAGGTATCGTTAATTAATCGGTGAATTCTTTGCGTAGCCATTCGTCCAGAGAGTTGCCGCCGCCACCAACCATGCAGACGACCATGTCGCCTTTGGCTAGGTGAGATTGGATGGTGCGTTTGAGGCTTGCGTCGCGTTCGGCAGGGACGGCGAGCGTGGGGTCGGCAAGGCGGACAATTAGTTCTTCTGGGTGGATGATACGTTGGCTGGGGTCTTCGCGGGCTAGATAGCTGGGGAGCCAGTAAACTTGGGCGGCACCGGCAAAGCAATCTTTGTAATCGTTGATCATAAAATGTTGGCGGCGGTTGGTTAATGGCTCATACACGACGATGACTGGCTGATTGTTTTCGGCCGCCATTTCGAGTGCCACGCTTAAACCGCCACGAATCTTTTCGGGCGTGTGGGCGTAGTCGCTGTAAAGGTTAGGGATGATCTGTTCCATACGGCGCTGCAAACCAGGGAACTTGTTTATGTGAGCCATTAAATCCTCAATTGGCAGCTTCGTCACGCTATGAACTGCCTGGATGGCTTGCCAGGCATCAAGTCGAGGGTAGAGGCCTTTAATTTCCAATGCTTGAATGGATGAGTTTTGGCTGTTCAAAATTACTAGTTTTTCGTTTTGCTTTAACCCCAAATACTCCGCATCTTCTTCCCAAAGATGTGCGTGTTGGCTTTGATCGATAAAGTCACGAAACGCTTGTTGGTATTCTTCGCGCGTGGGAAAGATTTCGTGGTGATCCCAACTTACTCCGGAAATAATGCTCAAGTATGGTTCGAATGCCAAAAAGTTGCGATCAAATTCGTCGCACTCATAGACAAAATATTCCGAATCATCAGCATATTCGCCCATGTCCCCAAACGGAATTTTTGCCCCAACAGAATAGCTAATAGGTATGTGTAATTGTTTGAACAGCCAGATAGTCATGGCGGTTGTGGTGCTTTTACCGTGGGTGCCGGCAATCGCAATCAGCTTCAGTTTTTTATCCTGTAAAATGACGTTCAGCAGTTCATCACGTTTGCTCATTTTTATGTCTTGTTCTTTGCAAAACAGTAGCTCTGGGGCGTTCGGATTTTCGAGCGGCAAGGCAGAAGTATACACGAACCAGTCAATCGGCTCTTTGCCGTGAGTATTGGCAATCGCATCATGGTCTTGACCGATGTGAATATCGGTAACACCGTGCTTTTTTAGATACTGAATATACAGCGAATCTTGCTTGTCCGACCCAGAAACCGTATAGCCGGCTTGCTTTGCTATCAGTGCTAACGGCCCGATTCCTGTGCCGCCAATCCCAGAGAAGTAGATATGCATAACCTTTCTAGTCTATCATGCACCCATGTATCTAGGCTCAAAACGTCGCCTGCGGGGTGTGCTACACTGGTGAAGATAAGCGTAAAATAAAAATATGAACAAAAGACGGTTGCATCACTTCTGGCGGAAATTCCGGTTACTTAAGCCATGGTATTTTTTTGCCGTGGCCATACTCTTTGGTTTTATTTTTGTGACGAGCCTGCGTGGTAATTATCAGCATATGGTCGTATTACGCAACGCCGTGTACCAGGCAGATAAAGACAATGGGGACATAAACAAGGCGCTCAATAATCTGCGCAGCTATGTCTACGGCCACATGAATACCAACTTGACTAGTGGTGCCGATGCCGTTTACCCGCCTATTCAGCTCAAATACACCTACGATCGGCTAGTGACTGCCGAAAGTAACCGTGTCTCCGCGGCGAATACGCAGGTTTATACCGATGCCCAGCACTACTGCGAACAGCTTTATCCTGGTAGCTTTTCGGGCGGCCCACGCGTGCCTTGTATTACTGATTATGTGAGCACGCATGGTACAAAGCCGCAGACCATACCCGACAGCCTTTATAAATTTGGTTTCACGTCTCCAACTTGGTCGCCAGATCTTGCTGGCTGGAGCATGGTATTTACTGGATTGAGTGCGGTGCTTGGCGTTGTGTTGTTTCTGATTCGTCGCTGGTTCAAAGTAAACGTAGCCTAGTGTTCTGTATATATGTGCAGGCCATTGCATGAGTTAATGCTATGGGCGAGAGATCTAATTTATTAATCCAAGGGTAACTAAAAACGACCCCCGTAGAGGTCGTTTTTAGTCTATCGCGTACTGACTAGGCTATTGCTTAGTAGTTGTGCTTGGCGTTGTAGTTGTACCGCTACCCTGAGGAGTAGTTGAGCTGCTGCTTGCCTGAGTCTGGTTGCTCACTTGTGAACAGTCTGGACCCTTTGGATTTTGCTTGTTGAACTGATTGATGCTTGCAACAACCTTGCCGCTTGAGTTCAAGTTCTCCCAGAAACTAACCTGACTGCGTTCGATGATCATCTGGTCGATTGGATCATGAATTTGCTGACAGCCTAACTTTACGAGTGTGTAATTACCGTCGGTGGTAGTATTACCCTTGCTGTCGGTGCTTGTGTTCTGTGTTAAGTAAAAGATCTTCTGCAATTGAATGTAGTCGGTCCCTTGTTCGGTGATGTTGCCAAAGTACACCTGGCCGTTTGTCAAAAAGACAGCCTGGTAGTCACTAGTATTCACGAACTTATTTTGCTGTGTATTACTATCGTTTTTGCTAACTGCGATAATACCAATTGCGGCTACCGCGAGAATGGTAAGTGAAAACAAGAACAGGAGCGCTCCACCGCGCAAAAGCTTGTTGACGGATCCCCCGTTCCCCTTAGGTTTAACGGTTCCACCTGGATTGCTCACAGGTAGTGGCTGATGACCAGGTTGTGACTGCGCGTTGGCGCTACGAAAATCCATATAATTCTCCACCTTTATACTCTTTATGCTTACGTAGCCCTAGTGTAATACAAAGCTGTTGACAAGTGCAAGCCATAAAACACGAATGAGCGATTATTGCTTTTATATGGGCTCAGTGGCTAGATTCTTACGGCTGATCGAGTAAATCAAAGGGTCTTCTAGGGGTTGACAAATAAAAACCCACCAGAGTATGGTAGGAATACTATTAAGTTTTTAAGAGAGGGAGATCTATAAATTATGGCAGCACCATACAGTCACACAAACTCGAAGGGCGTAACTTACTACCTTAACTCAAAGTTGGTTACACTTCGCGGTGGTAAAGAACAGCGCATTTACTACTTCAGCAAAGATGAGCGCCCAGAAGGCACCGAACTTCCAGAAGGCTTCGGCGTTAACGAAAATGCTCGCAACGGCTTCCTAACCGTTAAGCGCAACAAATAATCAGAGACATAGTAACTAGTTTTTGTTAACTTTTTATGAAATGCTCGGATCATATATTGATCCGAGCATTTTTATTTAATTGACGTTGTCCAAAAAAGTCTGCTAAGGTGGTTGTAATGGCCGAGATCATCTTAAAAGTACAAAATCTTGTAAAGACCTACGGCGACCGTAATGTTGTTGACGGTATATCGTTCGAAGTCCAAAAAGGTGAAGTGTTCGGCATTTTGGGCCCCAACGGTGCCGGTAAAACCACTACACTCGAAATGATCGAGACGCTCAGACCGATCGACGGTGGGACTGCGACCATTGCGGGCATTAATGTTGCCGAGAAGCCCTATGAAATCCGTAGTATCATTGGTGTACAGCCGCAATCACCTGGCTTCCAGGACAAGACGAAGTTAACTGAACTCATTACGTTGTTTGCTGCAGCGTACGGCGAAAAGGTAGATCCCAAAAAGTTTCTGGACGATGTAAACCTGGGCGACAAAGCTGATAGTTACGTCGAAAACCTGTCGGGTGGCCAAAAACAACGTTTTAGCATAGTTGCTGCCCTGGTTCATAGCCCAAAAGTGTTCTTTCTCGACGAGCCAACTACCGGTCTTGACCCACAGGCCCGACGCAACCTCTGGAAACTCATCGAGGAAGTTCGTGACCGGGGTATTAGTGTCATTTTGACCACCCATTACATGGACGAGGCCGAGGTACTCTGTGACCGTATCGCGATTATGGATAACGGCAAAATCATTGCGCTCGACACACCCAAAAAGCTTATCAAAGACCTATTAGCCCGCGGTTTTAGCAAAGATCAACACGTCGAGCAGGCCAACCTAGAAGATGTATTTATTGATATGACCGGAAAGGGACTGCACGCATGAATCGCAAATTCTTCACAGTTTGGGTTTTCTTTATTGTTAATTTGCGTCGCCTGTTCCGTGATCGCCTGGCATTGTTTTTTACGTTCTTATTCCCACTGATTTTCCTGTTTGTCTTTGGCTCTCTTAACAGTGGCAGCAAGAGTGTTTCGCTCAGTGTGGCAATTATTAACGAGTCGCATTCCAAGTTTGCAGCTCAATTTGTGAAACAGTCAGAATCAAGCAGCCAGAAACTCTTAAAAGTTGATAAAGATGTCAAGACATTCAAAGACGCCAACGAAAAGATGGGTCGCGGCGAATTGGACGCAACAATTGAATTACCGCCCAGCTTCGGTGAAGTAAACAACGCCAGTATCTATCCGTCGGGTCAGGCGATTGTGCACTACACGCAGAACAATGAGCAAGCCGCACAAACACTGGTATCGGTTCTGCAAGCTCAGTTTCAGAGTATCAATACCAAGCTTGTCAAAAGCGACACACCGTTTACGGTTATTTCTAAGCAGAACAATGAACGTAGCCTGAGCGCCTTTGACTATACTTTTACGGGGTTGCTTGGCTTTTCTATCCTTGGTGCTGGTATCTTTGGGCCAATGAACGTCTTCCCAGAGCTGAAGAAAATGGGCATTTTGCGTCGTTTACACACTACGCCACTACGAGTCTGGCAGTACTTTTTGGCGAATATGTTTGGCAATGCCGTTACTGGACTTATGTCTATTGCGGTTATGTTCGTTGTCGCAATGACCGTATTCCATCTGAAAGTCGTTGGTAACTATTTTGAACTTGCGCTATTTTTGGCGTTTGGCATTATTGTAATTTTGGGTATCGGCTTGGCTCTTGGTGGCTGGGCAAAAAATGAGCGTCAAGCGGCGCCACTTGGTAATATCATCGTCTTTCCGATGATGTTCTTGTCGGGTACATTCTTTCCGCGCTTCCTGATGCCACATTGGCTGCAAGGTATCACAACATTCATGCCGTTGACTCCAATTATTGATGGCGCACGACTGATCGCTACCGAAGGTAAATCACTACTCGATCTTGGACCACAGCTTGGGGTTATGGCTGTTTGGCTGGTTATTGTATATGCCATAGCCTTCCGCGTCTTCCGCTGGGAGTAGGGGAACTTTCCGGCAGGCAGGTTGTTATATATAGCATTTTGTGGTATAAATAGTGCATTGTGAAGACGGCAGTTGAGGCATCCCTACCAATAGACTTTTTTGCTGTTGCTGAAATGGCTGAAATGTACAACGAATCCCTAGTGGAGGCGTCTGAATTATCGGTGCACGAAGAAAATACTGGCCGGATCGCTACCCAGACTCTAACGCTAGTGCCTGGTGTAGTTGGCGAATATGTACCATTTGTAGACCTGTACAAGGCAGATGACCGCAAGCATGACCTGGCCCGCGGACTTGGCGGACTCGGTTTAATTACCGTTGATACGGCAGCACTACGGGGCATGAGTAATCGCTCGCAGCGAGATTATGCGGCTATGCTGGTTGATTTTGGTGATTCTATTACGCGGACCAGGCGCTTGCTGGCAGTTCCCAATAACTCTGGCCTTGATCGTTTTCAACGGGACTACGGAACAGACATTGACGATGCGTGGGCTTTGCAATACTCAGCTGAGCTTGCGAGTTTTTTTGGTGTATTGAACGAGACAGCTATCTTTAGGCGAGCAAACGAAATTGACGGACTGCAAAGCGGCCAAGAGATTGCCAGACGTCGAGCAGGCCGAGAAGCAAAAGAAAGAAGACAGTGGCACGTACGCCAAATGGTAGAAGGCCAATCGACGGCTCGTTTTCTGGTTGCAAGGCAAGCGGCAGAACGGCTGAGTCAAACAGCGTAGGCGTATAATTACAAAATATGTTTTATAACGATTTGCCCAAGCCATTCTTTGTGATGGCACCGATGGACGATGTGACCGATACGGTGTTCCGGCAGATTGTCGCCAGCTGCGCACCACCGGATCTGTTTTTTACAGAGTTTGTGAATGTTGATGGCTTGCAAAGTCCTGGCCGACCGCATCTACTCAAAAAACTACAAAATACAGACAAAGAACGACCGCTTATCGCGCAACTGTGGGGCCTAAAGCCAGAGAATTTCTATGAAGTATCCAAACAAATTGTGTCTGGAGAGTTTGGCGAATTTGCAGGAATTGATCTGAATATGGGCTGTCCGGCAAAGGGCGAAGTCCAAAACGGTGCCTGCAGCGCATTGATGAACAATAGGGAACTTGCCGCCGAAATTATCCAAGCAACGCAGCAAGGTGCGGCCGGTGTGTTACCGGTGAGTGTTAAAACTCGGCTTGGATTTCACGAAATCGATCCAACGTGGCACGAATTTCTCTTGCAATTTAAACTTAACATGCTAACAATACACGGCAGAACCAAAAGGGAAATGAGTAAAGTCCCGGCACACTGGGACGAAATTGGTAAAGTTCGCGAACTGCGCGACGCACTGAGTCCAGAAACCTTGCTAGTTGGTAACGGTGATGTTACCAGTCATGCACATGGTCTTGAACTTGCCAGCCAGTATCGGCTCGACGGTATCATGGTTGGGCGCGGTATTTTTCATGATCCCTTTCTGTTTGCCGTAAACAGCCCCTGGCAAGATCAGTCCAAGCAGCAGAGGATCGAGTTATATACTAAACATGTTAAGCTTTTTGCTAACACCTGGCAACACGGTGAACACCCAGTGCACGTGCTCAACAAGTTTTGCAAGATCTATATTAATGGCTTTGATGGTGCCAAGGAAATGCGCGAACAGCTCATGGCGGCGAAAAACACCGATGAACTACTGCACCTGCTTGCATCCGAGGTTTAAATGTTGGCCACAACAGCGTATGATAATAGAAGATGATTCAGGCCCAACAACTTAGCAAGCGCTATCGCAAGAAACTTGCTGTTGATGATTTGTCGTTTACGGTCGAAACGGGCAAAGTTACCGGATTTTTAGGTCCCAACGGTGCCGGCAAGTCAACCACCATGCGCTTGATGCTTGGTCTAGATACAGGTACTGGTAGTACGACATTTGATGGCCAGAAATTACATGCATACGCGCAACCGTCCAAAGTCGTCGGCATATTATTAGAGGCAAAAGCTTTTCATCCAACGCGCTCGGCCCGAAATCATTTGAAGATTTTAGCAGATGCTGGGGGTATTCCACTGGCGCGTGTTAATGAAGTGCTAGATATTGTTGGGCTCAAAGATGTGGCCAAAAAAGGTCCGGGCAAGTTTAGCTTGGGTATGAGCCAGCGTCTGGGTATCGCGGCGGCGATCTTAGGTAATCCCAAATATTTATTACTCGATGAACCAGCCAATGGGCTCGACCCAGAAGGCATTGCTTGGTTGCGTGAATTTTTAAGAAACTATGCCGATGACGGCAATGCTGTTTTTGTATCATCACACTTGCTGAGCGAAGTGTCGCAGATGGCGGATAATGTGGTGGTGATTGGCAAAGGGAAATTGATTGCCGATACGTCCATTGCCAAACTTATATCGGGCAGCGCACACTCCGGTATATTTGTGCGCTCACCAAAGCTCTCGCAGCTTGAACGTCTGCTCGAAGTCAAAAAGCTTACGGCCCAAAAGGACGTCAATGGACTAAAGGTTCTTGGTGCAACTACCGACGAAATTGGCAAAATTGCCTTTGAAGCTGGCGTGCCGTTATATGAACTGTCTAAACAGGCCGCATCGCTCGAAGAAGCCTTCTTAGAATTAACGGCTGGTAGCGAAGAATACAAGTCACACCCAGGGGGTAACGCATGATAGCTACAATTCGCGCCGAATTCCGTAAGCTATTCACTGTTCGTTCGACATATATCATTATCCTGATTGCCCTGGCCCTTGAGGTGTTTTTTGCCTTTTACGCAACCGCATATAAAGCGTCACCGTCCGACGCTTTAAAGCCGGGTGAACTTGCCAGCGAGGTGACCTCTGCCATCAGCGTGCTCACTACGTTGTTTGCGTTGGTTGGTGTGCTGCTTATGGCTCATGAATATCGCTATAACACCATTTTGTATACGCTTTCGTCATCGAAAAGTCGCAGTCGAGTGTTTTTTGCCAAAATTATAACGGTGAGCATCTTTGCGATTATACTGTCCGTAAGTTTTGGCTTCTTATCTGCCGGACTGGCGAAGCTTGGGTTCCAGGCGCATGGCCACACGCTTGTCGCACAGACCTTTCCTGTCTGGAATTTGTTGTGGCGGGTGGCTTTTGCTGGTTGGGCGTTTTCGATGTTGGCACTCATCTTGACGACCATTATTCGCATCCAAGTCGGGGCGATTGCTGCGCTGTTTCTGATTCCTGGGACTATTGAGCAATTGATTGGTTTGCTAATCAAGAAAAATCAAGTCTACTTACCGTTTAGTGCAATAAATGCAGTGCTTGATCACGGCGACATATCTCACGAACGCGCAGCCCTAGTAGCGCTGGCCTATGTCGTTGGTGGCTGGGTGATTGCCTGGCTATTGTTCCTGAAACGGGATGCTAACTAGTCGTAGCTTTGAGGTAACAGATGACCGCACCTCGTTCACGCAAAGAAAGTCGTAGCTACGACAAGCATCGCAAAAAAATCGCTGCTGGAGTCTGTGAATTTTGTGACATAAAACCAGGCGATGCGCAGTTTATTAGTGAAACGGATCATTTTAAAATCGTCTACAATATTTTTCCGTACAGTATGTGGGACAGCCAGAAGGTGTCTGATCATCTGTTAATTTTGCCCAAACAGCATACCGATACACTGCACGACTTAACGCCGCAGCAAGCTCAGGAATTCGTCCGGCTTATTAGTGACTATGAGAGTAAGGGCTACAATGTCTACGCTCGCGCACCGGCTTCGCGTGTTAAGACGGTGGTTCACCAGCACACGCACCTTATCAAACCTTCGGGTCGGATTCGCAAACTTGTTTTCATGGTTCGTCGCCCGTACGTTAGAATCAGTTTTTAGCATTAGTGGTTACCTGGTATATAATCAGGCCATGATTCTCGGTTGGCTGTCGAAATTACTGGCAAGTTTATTAGTTTCACTGATCTTTAGTGCAGGGCTAACGGTGATACTAGATGGTACGATATTAAATAGTCATTATTTGGAAGGCCAGCTGCTCAAAACTAACAGCTATATGCGATTGTCTACGGCACTTTCCAAAGAAATCGCCCAAAAGTCTGGGTCGGCCGATCCTCAAGTTCAAGCGAAGCTACAGACCATTCTTACACCAGCCTTATTACAGCAAAAGACGACCACGGCGCTCGATCAGCTACAGGCTTATTACAAAGGTAAAGGTTCGGCACCAGTCATTGATCTGACTGATCTGGCTCCTGCAGTCCAAGCTGCCGGTGTACCGCTTGATTCGAATAGCCCATTAAGTAAACCGATTACGCTTGGTGCCAATACCAAGGTGAAAGATTTTGCTCAGACATTTAAAAACATCAAACTTGGCACCATAGCAGGTGCTATAGTGCTTGCTGGGCTACTTTTGTTCGTTTCTTGGGAACGCCATCGCTATGCAGCATTGCCTGATGTGCTAATTAGTGTCGGGGTGTTGTTTGTGTTATTGGCGCTTTCTTTTGGCTTTGCCCCAGGTGTTGCTGATCACCTCATTAAGTTTGACTCAAGTTCTAACGCATTTGCATCGGTTGCCAGTGATCTTGCCACCAGCATTTCACACGATCTTGGTATGCGCTTTGGCTTGCTTGCCGCCATGCTTTTAGCAATTGGCATTGGTGTGCGTACATGGCTAGCAAAACGCAGACCAGCAAAACCGACACCGTCTACTACCCAACCAGTAGTTCGTGCAGCCTTTCGGTGACTAGTTTGTTTGTGAGTTCGGATCTGTGGGGTCTTGTGACGGGGTGGTATTGAGACTTGAGCCCTGGCCACCACCAAAGCTTGGATTAAGTGCAATGCTGGCCGCGTTTGCAGTGTTTGAGCTGTCGATGGTGACAAAAACGGTGTCACCAGTTTGAATGTCGCTGGCCGATGCTGTTGCGCCGTTGTTGGTGATGGTTGTACTGCTGGTAATTGCTAGTGTTTTGCTGGTGCCGGTTCGACTTTGCACCGTTATGCTGGTACTACTTATGGCTGATACGGTGCCAATAAGACGGTTCGCATTGCCTTGTCGCCGGAAGCCACCACCAAAATTGCCGCCACCAAAACCACTTCCTGTCGCTGACTGGTTACTTGTCGCTGCGGTATTCTTTTGACGACCTTTTTGATAGTGTACGCCACTGTAAAATCCGCCCAGAGCTATCAAAAGAGCGATAGCGATGGTTGCTGCGAGTTTGCCGGCACGAGGAGTACGGGGCTTTGGTACTCGGATGGTAGTTGTTTCCATAATTTATAAGACAGTAGCAGTCAAACTTGTAATTTTGCTGAGTCTTTCTGGCTAGCACCTGGAACCTAGCCGCCACTCTGGTATACTTGTACCCGTTGGTGCTTCTATGATGGGGGTGTAGCTCAGTGGTTAGAGCAGTCGGCTCATAACTGATTGGTCGATGGTTCAAGTCCATCCACCCCCACCACAGCAACATTGCATTGAATCCCTGTATAATTGTGGTTAGTATGCTAGAAAAAATAAAAAAATATGCAAAGCGTGTGCTCTGGTTTGCCGGACAGTTTCGTGATGCAAAGTTTGCGGGGCTGATGCTGTTTGTAGTGATTGTGCTGCTTATTAGCTGGAGCGGCGTAAAGGCCATCCAGACAAATTACGGGCTGCAGAAACAGATTGCGGTGTTGGGCCAGCAAGTTCAGGTTCAGCAGCTCGATAACAACAATTTGAAGCTCGAAAATCAGTACTATGATACCGACACATACTTGGACTTATCGGCACGTCAGAACTTCGGTCTGGCTGCTCCTGGTGAGAAAGAAATTATCATTCCCAAAGCCGTTGCGCTCAGCTATACAACACCGCTACCAAAGCCTACTAGCCAAGTTGATACCCCCACCTCCAAGCAGCCAGTCGCCCAGCGTAATTTTGAAGCCTGGGTTAATTTTTTCCTGCACCGCCAAAACAGCGGCAATTGACATTTGTACCTCTGTTTGTTATACTTGCACGAGTAAGTTCGCGTTGTAGCAATCAGCTGAAAGCGAAAGAGCATTACCCATTATCGCGGGGTGGAGCAGCGGCAGCTCGCATGGCTCATAACCATGAGGTCCCAGGTTCGAGTCCTGGCCCCGCAACCAAGTGATACTCAAGACTTCTTCGGAAGTCTTTTTTGTTTGCCACTGATCAATAAGTGATGATTTTTTGCAGGTTCCAAAACTCACCTCGGTGTAATTACAGAGGTAGGAATGATATGATTAAGCTATGAATTTAGATGAAAAGCTAGCTCGATCACGTAGTAACGAAAGAATCGACTTCTCAAAATATCAGTCCGTTGGCAAAGATGATCCGTTAGTAGAGATTGTTAGCGGTGAAAAGATTTTAGTTGAGCCCTGCTGGATGCTTGAAGATGATTGGGAAGGTCAGCGATACAGAGGCTACATTGCTAGCCATCCAGAATATAAAGGTGTATATATTCGTTCTGAACTTGCATCAAGATTGCAGACTGCTGCTAGTGCGCTTGACGATAAGTACCGGTTAGTTATTAGGGCTGGCCATCGCCCCATTGAGGTGCAAAGAAGAATACTTATTGACTGTGCTGATGACTACAAACAGGCCAACCCAGGTGCTTCAGATAAAGAAGCTTTAGAGCATGCGCGAGAATTCGTCAGCGACCCTGACCTCACACTGCCACCACATGTCTGTGGAGCTGCAGTTGACATAGATGTAAAAGATATTGCAACTGACCAGCTGCTGGATTTTGGAAGCAAACTTAATGATGATACCGAAGATTCCTTTCTTTGGTATCCTGACCTAACCCAGAAGCAAAAGAATAATAGATTGATGTTACTTACCGTCATGCTCGACGCTGGCTTGGCAAGCTGTATGCCTGAGTGGTGGCACTTCTCTTATGGCGACCAAGTATGGGCATGGTTCTATGGCGAAGAGGACAGTTTATATAGCCCTATAGATTTATAAAAGCAGGTTAGAGTCTTATGTGGGCGATTCAATCAGCGCTTTATTAAATTGGCTCAATATCTTTTTGCTCATGCTTGCAGCATTAAGGTATTGCGTGTGATTATATATTCAATGACTATTTGCGTTGCCGGTATATGTGAGTCAAAGAATATAATTGCTGTTGCTGACAAAAAGCTAACCATAAACCGAGGTGTTACATCTGTCTCTGATATTAGCGAGAACAAGAAAATAGTTAAGCTAAGCGACTCGGTTGTGGCTCTTTTCGCGGGTAACATTACGAATGCGAACCAGGTACTCAATAGAGCCCTATCTATGATTCAAGCTGGTGATGATATCCCAACGATAACAAAAAAGATTCACAAGGCACTTACAGAAGAATTAATACAGCAGATTAATCTCCAGGTTTTAGCTAAATTTAACTTGGACTTAGACACTTTTAACGCTCAACAAAAGAACTTTGACCAAGGATTTCTTAATTCGGTGATTACAACCATCGACCAATATAACCTAGGCATTGAGATCATCATAGCTGGTAAAGATGGTGACGGCCCACAAATTTTTGTAATTGGCGTAGATTCATCAGTAGTTGACATGACACCAATTGGCTACGCGACTATTGGTAGCGGCTCAAGCCATGCCAACTTCTCTCTTATTGAGAGCGAGTGCCACCCGGCAATGGTTCATGCTAAGTTATTACATGCCATGGTCAAGGCTAAGCGAAAAGCAGAATACGACCCCAATGTAGGTGATAAGTCAGATGTGGTAATTATTAATGACAAAGTAGATATATTAGGCGATAATAAAGTGAAAGCGTTGTTTAAGAAATTTGATGAATCAAAAGCGCAGCACAATAATATCGATGACAAATTGAGTAGGGATTTGGAGGAGATAATCAATGGCACTACAAAATAGTAAAGACAACCTAAGTTTAAGCGAAATGTTCGCTCAGAATGTGCAGAAAAGTTATAGTCACCGTTCTGACTTGAGTGGGAGATTTCTGGTTAAGTCATCTCAAAGTACCCCAATGGACAAAACTTTGCCGGCTAAGAGTACCCCGAAACCAACGGCACTTAAGAAAGCACGCTAGACTGGTTAGCCATTCCATCGCAATATCTCCCTTCTGATTAGGTTCCATTCCGATTGCACGTACTTTTTTATTAAGATCAACGGATGTACAATAGGAGTACCATGAAAGCGACCCAACCCTATACTGCTGTTATTGAGCAAGACACTGCCACCGGTTACTACGTGGCATATGTTCCTGATTTGCCAGGAGCTCACACGCAGGCGGAAACGCTAGAAGAGTTACGACAGAACTTAAAGGAAGTAGTTGAGCTCGTCCTAGAGGATTACGATTCGAAACAAGAGCCTGAGTCTCATTTTATCGGTACGCAATTAGTTACAGTCTAAACTATGGGTGGTGAGCTACCGGTTCTTAAGCCTAGAGAGATTACCAAAATTCTCAAGAAGCTTGGTTTTGAAATGGTACGTCAGAAAGGTTCACACCAACAATTCCGACATGCCGATGGCAGAGCCACGACTGTTCCCGATCACAGTGGACGGGATGTCTCGCCGTTATTGCTTCGTCAAATCTGCAAGGATATTGGCTTGACGGCAGCCGAATTCTTACGCAACAAGTAATCTCCATCTGTAAATCTCACGAGCAAGCAGGTTCCAATTCGATTACATGTATTCAACCATTTCCATCTAACATATTAATTAAGCCTTCTTTGTCGAGCCTGACCCACACTCACTTTTTGACGAAATAAAGAAAACGACCTAAAGTTTTTGTTGCAAAACCAAAACAGAAAGGTCGTTTTCAATGTCTACACTACAAAAACTGTCAGCTGCTGTCCAGCACCTAC
>JABCZM010000001.1 GCA_013289705.1 Candidatus Saccharimonadota bacterium | reverse complement strand
TGCTGTAGGTACCAGCTCCAGCAGCACTTACAGCGCCGGGGTTGAGGCTACCATCTGCATTATGGGCCACGGCCAAAAAGCCATTGAGGATGTCACCCCAGGTACCATCGTCTTTGCCGGGAATTGGCAGCCGTTGCGCAACCATTACGCTACTACTCCAGCAACAAGCCGCGCGGCTCGAATATTTGCGCTGACTTGACGTTGCAGCGTCAGCTCACAGTGTGCTGACCGACTATTGAGTGTGTCAGAGCATAGGAGGTAGGTGATAGGATCAGTCATCATAGTAGTCATAGTTTGCAACGCTGTCGAGTTGATAAGCTCCCATATAGTCCTTATGCTACCAATAGTACATGATAGTGATTCAAAATACCAAACGGTTTGAGTGCGACATTTCAAAGCTGTCGTTTTCAAAGATGTAGCGAATACGTTGCAACATAAACCAAGCGGTCTTTTGGGTGATACCAAGATATTTACTAAGTTGCATTGATGAAATACCTTTTTTGTAGCTACCGCACAGATAAAGCGCCAAGAACCATTTTTGGAGCGGTACAGGGCTAGCCTCGAAGATACTACGGGTACGAACAGTGAAAGTGTTGCGACAGCTGGCGCACTTTATGCGACCATTGGCTAGTTTATATGTTTTTACGTCAATCTTGCCGCACTTTGGGCAAGTTACACCGTCGGCCCAACGGTTCTGCAAGAGAAATGTCTGGCATTGTTCTTCGGTCCCAAACTTTTGATAGAATTGGATGAGATTGAGTCTTTCCATAGCTTTATACTATCAGAGGTAATTGGTAACATCAAGTATATAATTACTACATATTGTGTTAAAATAGGTACAATGAACTACGCACCGCTAGAATTTAAGGCTACGTTAGACCAAACCGAGGCTATAGCAACTACGCTAGAGGCTCAAGGTGTGACTACTGAGCTAGTAGAAAATTCGCTCCGCGAACCAATTGCTGTGGTTGCACGAGGAGGGCTTGATGTCTATGGCATGGTCGGGTCGGTACCACTCAATGCGTTAGCAATGTCTCGTGAGACTACGGCCAATCATAAGTTGGACTATGCGAAAGAAATTATCCCGATTAACGCATCAACTATGCGACCTGCGCCACTCGTATATCCATCAAGCATACTCCGTTTACTGGACGGCGTCGTGCAGAGTTCGCTAGATCGTGATGATGTACTAGCCTCAGGGTTAAATGGAACCCGCCTCACAGCCGACAAGCCAACGCCACTCGAACAAAGAGAATTCCACATAGACTTTCTACGCCTTAACAGAAACCGACTCGTGCGAGGCCTGAACGTCCATGCCACCGATGCCGGTAGCTTATCGGTGGAGCTTGGCATACTGCGCTCGTTTGCGGATGTCCGTAGTTTTAGAGGGACGCAAGAAGACAGCCAAATAATCATCCAACGCTACCGCGACCAGGCTAGTCCGCTAGCAACCGTAGACCTAGAAGCCGGCGACGTACTCATTTTTCAGGGTGACAGCGATGAGAACAGAAACATGCTGCCTATTGCCCACAGTTTTGCCGTGAAGTCTAATAGTCGCTCTTCACAGCTATTCATCCCCGATGCTGGCCCTGCACACGAAACACAAACCGCCAGAAACGACATAATCGCCCGATACTGCCTCGAAAGCGCTGGCTACCAGCTCGGCGACACAGCCTAAGTATTACTCTGTTGGCGTTTGTGGAGCAGCAACGTCAATCTGCGGCGCTGGTGTTGGCAATGGTGGCGGTACGGGTTGGCTTAGAATGTTCGTAACTAGTTGATCGATCTGATCGTTGAGCATGTTTGCCTTTACAACATAGCCTTCTATGCCAAGGGTACGCAAGTTCGATGGCGCTTCAGTTTCGTTGAGGTTCGAAATAACCAACACTTTTATTTGCTTGCCCCAGTCGCTACCACGCATAGTTTCTAACACCTGGCCGCCAGAGATATCCGGAATCATCAGATCCAGCAGTACCAAATCAGGGATTTCTTTCTGTATGAAGTACAAGCCAGTAATACCATTGTAGCCAATAAAACAGGTGTGGCCAATCAGCTCCAGCCGTGTCTTGTAGATTTCTGCCAGCGCTTCGTTGTCTTCAACGATAACGATTTTTTTGCCGGATGCAAAGTTATCCATATATTTGTATTCTAGCATGGCTCCAAACATCGGGAGCAACATTACCTTTTCCTCATCGGCACGAAAAATCTTTCTAAATCAGGGGCTGCACGATATCATAGAGCCCTATGCAGTACACACTCGCGATTGCTGGCGGCACCTTTGACCATTTTCACGCAGGGCACGAAGCCTTTTTACGGACAATATTGTTTAGAAGCGACCAACTTTTGCTGGGCATCACCAGTGACCGCTATGTTCAAAGCCAGCAAACAAAGACCGGATTGGTTCAATCATATGCCATGCGAAAAAAACAGGTAGAAGCATTTTTAGCTCAGGAAAAGGCGCTGGCACGAGTGACAATAGAACCAATTGATGATCTTTTTTATCCCGATACATGGTCCAACTTACCCATAGAAGCAATTATGGTAACCAACGATTCAAAAAAAGGTGCCGAAACCATCAACGCAGCCCGTGCAATACACAAACTGCCACCGCTTAAAATGGTTATTGTGCCTGTTATAACGGATAAAGTTGGTCAGAAAATCTCATCTTCGGCAATTCGCAGTGGCCATATAAACACCAAGGGTGAACCGTACATGTCTGAATCGCTCACCACAAAAGATTTATCGCTTCCCGGTGCTCAACGGCATTGGTTTCAGGAGCCATTTGGTGAACTACTAACTACCGTTTCGGCGCTACAAAAAGAAAATCCGGAGCATCTGGTTTCGGTGGGAGACGTCGTGACCCAAACCTGCAATCAGTTAGGTCTTGGCCAGAAACTTTCGGTGATAGATTATGTTGTGCAACGCAAAAAAACACATCATCGAGTGGAAGACTTAGGCTTTACGGGCAACGAAACAATCCTGCACGCTCATAACCCAGCCGGAAAATTACATCATTCATTGTTTACTGCCGTCTTGGAGGCGATTGACCTATTAGCACAACCCATGCAAATCGTGCTTGTCATCGACGGCGAAGAGGATCTGGCCGTCATACCTTTGGTGCTGGCACTGCCGTTAGGCTACATGGTCGTCTATGGCCAGCCTAAGAAGGGTGTTATCCGCCTAGAAATTACCCCAGAAGCCAAAGACAAGGCCCGCAGACTACTGGAAAAATTTATAGAAATCTAAGCCTTAGAGCCCTCTTTGTTACCACCATAAGCCGTGGAGCCATAGCCGTTCGTGAAGACCGTCGAATGGAGTGATTTACCTGTTAGTAGCTTAATAATTGTGCTAAAGCCAAAAACTGAGGCAATGGCTAATCCGGACATGCCGAGGAACTCCTTGCGTGTCACCTCTTTTTTCATAATCTGCCCTATTTGTTGATTCATTTCGTGTCCTGTTTTTCTTATTTTGACTCTAAGCACTAGTGTAATTCGGTAGCATACACTTGTCAATAGACTCGTCACCTCTGTTGTTACGCGTCATTACACAATATCCCGACAGTATTTACCTGACCGTAGCTTGGCTGGCGTCAACGTACGAAATCACTCACATAGGGGCGCGACTGGATGCCGCCCGGCACTTTCTGGGCCGGCGAAAGTATTGATTGAGGTGCAGCTGCTACTACAGAAGACAGTGAAGGAGCAAGCGGCACCACCGGCTTGAGCTGACGAGCAATTTCGGCTCGTTTAGCTTGCGACTCTGTATCACGCTCAAGCAAGCTCATAGCCACTCGTTCCGGCGCCTTCACACGGTTAATATACCAGACAATGCCAATGCCCACCTGATACATCAGAATGATCGGTACTACAACAAGCATCTGGTCTATCAAGCTTGGCGTGGGATTCATAATAAAGCCCACCACAAAAGCCAGAGCAGTGACGTGACGCTCGTAATGAAACAGCCTGCTCGGCTTGAGTGGCTTGATACGATTAATAAAAATCATGATGAGCGGCAATTGAAACATCAGCGCCGACCCAAACATATATGCCATGACGAAAGATAAGTAAGACTGGATTGTTAACAATGCCTGAATCTGCGAACTGCCACTAAACTGATGAAGCAAAAAATGAAGCGCCGCCGGCAAGCCAATAAAATAGCCAAAAGCAATACCGCCAATGGCAACAACCCCGGAAGCAGCACTACCAACAAAGATAAAGCGCGCAGTCGTATCACGCATGAGCGGCTGAATGAAGCGCAATAAGTGAAAGACGATGAACGGAAGGCTGGCAGCAATACCAACGTACAAGCAGACAGAAAAAATAAAATTAATCCCGCCAAGTGGCGAGGTATAAATAAAGTGCTGGCCATGACTTGGCCGCAATAACAGAGTCATAAGGCTCTTCTCTAGTCCATAGGCAACGGCACTCCCGGCTGCAACACAAACGGCGACATAAAACAGTCGCCGTCTGAGCTCATAAAAGTGTTCTATGAGGGGGAGTTTTGCTTTCGCCGGACTACTTTTGACTAGTGTCTTGGCTACTTGATTCTTTCTTCGTTTCCTCATCACCGCTTAAACCCTTGCGTAATTCACGTGCCGACGTACCTAAACTCTTGCTTAGTTCGGGCAACTTCTTTGCACCAAACAGGAGTAGGACGACCGCAAGAATAATGAGCAAATCTGGAGTTGAAAGATCCAAGAATGCAAATACTGGTGCTGCCATAGTGTTACCTCACTTTTTTATTGCTACTACTGGCTAACTTCATGATATCATAAGCGTAGTAGTTGTAAAGTATCAAACGAAATATATGAAGAATCTCCTCCTTGCAAGCACTTACGGATCAGGCCCCTACGGCTCTTGTACCTATAATACCCAGTGCACGACAAGTGCTACGGGTGCGACAACTGGAGCCACTAGTGCGGCAGGTGGTAACACGGCACTATCCGACACCGGCCTTACGGTCGCGGTTATTGCGACACTCGCCGCAGTCATACTTCTAGTCTCGCTCGTTGTGCGTATCTGGAAACGACCCGCCAAGACGACTCCTGAGAACAAAGGGTAGCTTTTGGCTCTTTGCTAATTGCTCAGAAAAAGCTGATTTGAACTGTGGTTGAGGTATACAAGTAGCGTAATGCTCAAAAGAAACAGTCCGAGTAAAATCCAGAATTTTGTTTTGTCGGTCATAATTGTTATGTATTACCCTCCAGCTCTGCGACAACGACTAGGCGATCTTTGGGCAGCCAGAGTGGCGTACACGTAAAAATAGTAAGTCGTGCATCGGTCGTGTTATCTTCAATTGCTGTATCGTTCGGCGGCACCTCATTAATAGACGTAACTTTGTAGGTAAACGACTTATTGTTCCAGACTACGCCAATCTCGTTGCCGATTTGCACCTTATTGAGATAATACAATACTCCCTTCGGCTGCGTATAGGTAAAGCGGTGACCAATGAGGATGGTATTACCACCTTTATCTGGCGTGCTGCCGTTTGGCCAACGCCATATACCTTTGGCAAGGATAGAATATGTGTCCCTAACTGGCCCATCTAAAATAGGTTGATCAAGCAGCATTGCAGGAATAATCACGTGATTTGGTTGTGGCGTGACTGGCTTGGCGGCTTTTGCTGCCGGCTTTGGCTCGGCTGGCGCATGAATCGCCGCTGTTAATTGACGTTGTTTTGTGCCGCCACGATTTTCCCACCAGAAGGTCGCAACCGGCAAGAATGGTGCCAGGATAATATAGCCATTTATAAGAACTATTAGGACTAGCAGCCCATTGTTAACTCGTGATAGTTTCATCCACTTCATCATAGCAAAGTACTGAAGCTTGTTGCTTTTCGGTAAAAACCGCCGGGCGCGACAAAAACAGTGTTATAATCGCAACAAAGCGATGGAAGAAGTGGGAAACAAACAGGTCAAAAAGTCATGGCTCAGTGCAGAGCACGTGCAATTAGTCACCGACTATCCTGACGTTGATGAATCAAACAAAGAATCAGAGAAAATAGCGACAGAGTTACCTCAGGTCGAACAGCTCAGCGAAATGGCGGTACATGAAACACCCGATCCAGCAGAGTCGCCTAACACAGAAAACTCTACGCATCATTTCAAAAAACGAGGCCTAGCCGTAGCCTTGGTAGCACTTGTACTGGTAATTGGCATGGGAGTTGGCGGCGGTTTATACGCCAAAAATCACTCCGTAGAACTAGTAAAAATTGCTAACCTAGCAGCGACGCGGAATGTTTACGACCCAACCTTCCAAAAACAGCTTACCCTAGCAGCGGCAGCCTACCGGCTTACTATCCAAGACGCGAGCGGTGCAAAAAAACAGTTTAGCCTAGCCGATATGGGTATTTCTCCCGATGTGCAAGCAACCCTCAGCGATGCGCACAGCCAGCACAAGATGCTGCCGTGGCGTACCGTGACACTGCCACTTAAATTCCACAGCGATACAGCAAAGTTAGCCGCCTTTATTGCCACTAACGCCGTTCAAACCAAGCAACCAGCACAAGATGCGGGCTTGTCTATTAGTGGTGGGGTCAGCGTTTTAACACCTGAACACGCTGGACAAGGCTTTAGTCTAGCCGATGCAACACATACGATTATGCAAGCCGCTAGCACTTTGCAATCGACGCCGTTCAAATTATCACCCAGCGCTATCAAACCGCAGATTGTGTCCGCCGACTTGCAAGCAAAAAAACAGCTGGTTGATAAAGCACTGCAACAAACGGTGACACTTTCCATAAATAACAGCAACGACACAGTGTCGGCTGCCGATATTGGCAACTGGATTGATCTGACACCAGTTCCAAAGGCAAAAACAGTCGATGTCACCGTCGATAGCGGCAAGATAGCAGCATATATCGATAGCCTGGTAGAGCCCTTGGTGCAAACGCCCAGCGATCAAGTTGTCCAGACGGCTGCCGATGGCTCCACGACAGTGTTAATCCCCGGACATGGCGGCATACAAGTTACCTCAGAAAACAGTGTTGCCGCTAATATTGCCAACAAACTACTGGCTGGCACGGGCATCAGCACTACCTTGCCCCTGAGTTATTCTTCGTACAGAACTATCAGCACCGGCACCTACCCCAAGTGGTTGCTGGTCGACACCAACAACAAACGGATGTACGCCTATGAAAACACAAACCTGGTGCGCACGTTCTTGGTTTCGGCTGGCGCTCCAGCAACGCCAACCGTCACCGGCCAATATGCCATCTATGCCAAATACCTCAGCCAAAATATGAGTGGTAACAACGCCGATGGCAGCCGCTATTTTCAGCCGAATGTGCAGTGGATTAACTATTTTTACAAAGATTACGCCGTTCACGGCAACTACTGGCGACCAACCAGCTACTTTGGCAACATCAATAGTTCACATGGTTGTGTAGGCATTGTAAACAGTGATGCCGAATGGGTCTACGACTGGGCACCAATTGGCACCCCCGTTATTATTCACGACTAATGCCCCTAATTTGCTATAGTTTGTTATTATGAGCACGATGAAACAATTCAAAAAATTAAAGAATCTGCGTACACCCTCACGGCGAGACCTGGTTATGCTAGCCATCGGTGCCCTGGTTGTCCTTGGCGGCTTCGGCATAGCCAAGCTTATCCACGATGCCCAAGTACCGCTCAAATCTGAGGCGTCCGGTATTACTATTCCTTGGATTCCAGCAACCGTTAAACGCTGGCAAGACCCCATCGATGACATGGCCAAAAAATACAATGTCGACCCAAACATGATTGCCATTATTATGACACTCGAATCCGGCGGCTACTCCAAAGCCAACAGTGGTGAAGCCGAAGGTTTGATGCAAATTACACCGCCAACCGGCCAAGATATTGCCGCCAAGTTCCTCAAAACACCAACCACGTCATACAATCTGTCAGATCCACGCACTAGCATCGAGTTCGGTGCAGCTTACATCGCCTATCTGCGTGATCAGTTTGGTGAAGTCAGCCAGGGCCCATCATGGACAACCACGGTTGAACTAGTCGCCGCTGGTTATAACGGTGGCCCAGGTGCCGCAAACAGCGTCGAAGAAGGCAAAGGCCTCACCGACACCCAGACCGTCGTCTACTCGCGCGATGCCTTCAATATGTGGCGCGAACGTCATGCCAAAGACAGCCCAACCTACGATCGCTGGCTAGAACGCGGCGGCCAAACACTAGTCGATGCCGCCAAAGCCGAAAAGCTTTAGAACCCCTGAAGCGCAGACAAGCAGCTTGCACCGTGTTCGCTATTTCACAGAGTACTAGGAAAGACTTTTGGTACACTAGTCCTCGGACTTACATAATTTAATGGAGGCAGCTATGTTGAAAGATTCAAAGGCATTCAGTGGTTTCTCGGTGAACGATTTAGCAGCGGCAAAAGCATTTTACAGCGACGTCTTGGGTCTTACTGTCGTAGACGGTGTAATGGGTATGCTCCAGCTGCAACTTGGCAGCGGCGCAACTGTTCTTGTCTATCCCAAGGACGATCACCAGCCCGCAACCTTCACGATCCTCAACTTCCCCGTCGACAACATCGACCAAGCCGTCGACGAGCTCACAGCGAAAGGCATTGTGTTTGAACAGTACGAACACATGACCGATGAAAAAGGCATTGCCCGCGGCATTTCCAGAAACATGGGCCCAGACATCGCCTGGTTCAAAGATCCAGCCGGCAACATCCTATCGGTCTTGCAAGAAAGCTAATTCACGCACGGGTCGGCTGAATGGCTACCTACACCGCGTTTTTTATGCGGTCGAAAGTTTTACGGGCTACTTCAAACGATGTTTTGTGATACATAAAGTGATCGACCATCATGTAAACGCCAACCCAGCACTGGTACTTCCAAGCACGTTGTAGCAATGTGTCATCCTTGAGGCCGGTATAATACCCGTAAACTTCTTGCACAAAGTCGGCACCATATTCGTATAGTTCACAAAAATCAATTGCCGGATCACCTAAGCTCATATCGCTAAAATCAATCAAGCCGAGCTGTTTGGTTGGTGCGTTCCAGAATAAATGACTACTGTACAGGTCGCCGTGCAAGAAGACACGTGGCAACTTTTGGGCAAGTAATTCGTCAATTTGGTTAAGTATTTCCTGGGTCGTGGCGTAATCTTGTTGGCTCAGTTTGCCACCAAGATACTTCTTGGCCAAGTCTTTGCTTTTTGCCTGATCGTCTTCCATGTGCGACGACAGGTCGAATGACAAATCAGCCGGCCGTAGCGCATGCATCATCGATAAAAAGGCGGCAAGCTGTTTGGCAATGAGCGTACGATCTACTGGTTTCAGAGACTGAAACACTTCGACAGACAGCTGCGTGCCCGGCACAATCGGATAGCCCGCAAAGCTATAATCAGGAGCAACAAATGTATAGTTAGGAATGTTGATCTGCGCCAGAGGCTGAAGGTATTTCAGTAACTCAATTTCGTTCCGTAATAACGCAAGATACACTTCATCGTTTGGAAAACGAAAAACCAGTTTATTATCCAATATCAGGACCTCGTGATCCCAACCGTCATTGATAGATGTGTAGCTCGTCCACTGTACATCTGGAAATTGTTTGCACAAACGGCCTAGGAGTATGTTCGGATTGGTACGTGGGAACTTTTTGTCGTCGCTCATACACCCAGCATAGCAAATACTCTAAAACTCGATTTGCGTTTTCTGGACGCGACTATAGGACATCTAAAGCCAATTCGGTTCTAGTAATACGTTGAATCGCTTCAATCAGCGCCGGATAGGCGGCATGATCTTGATAAGGCTCCAAAAGCGCCAGTAACTCCGCATATGACTCATCGGCTTTTGTGAGCGCCGCCTGCGAACCAACCACACGTGAAAGTGTGGGCGTACCATTGGCGGTGTCTTCTTCTAAATCATCAATATCGTCTTTAATCTGGAACACTCGGCCCATGAGGCGCCCGACATGCGCCAGTCGTTCGGCGGCCGCCAAGTCATTCGCAGCCAAGCCAGCCAAGTAGCCGCAAAGCGCGAACAAGGCACCGGTTTTTCCGTCGGCAATGCTCAACATTTCGTCGGCCGTTGCATTGGCGTCATCATGGAGTTCGATTTCTAGCACAACCGCTTCGGCCATCACCGAAACCGTTTGGGCTGCGACTTTTACCGCCTCACCAGGTCGTGGGCTATCGGCAAATAATAGTAATGCCTGGCCAAGCAGTCCATCACCGGCCAACACCGCAACTTCAACGCCGAATGCTTTGTTGACGCTTGGCAATTTACGACGTTCTGTTGCACCGTCAACAATGTCATCATGTAACAAGGTAGCCGTATGAATTAACTCTACAGCGCACGCCAGGTCTTCTAACAGCGCAGGCGGCACGTCAAGCAGCGCACCGCAAGCAAGTAAGAATCGAGGGCGAACACGCTTGGCGGCCGTCGATCCAAGCAAATGGCGTTCGGCTTGCGCCAACATACCGCTGCCAACAATGAGCTGCGCAAGTCGTTGTTCAAAGGTTTCGTGCATTACGAGCATTGTAGTGGAAGCGGCTTTCGACTACAATGACTGGTAATGAACATTGCGATGTGGGGCAAAGCCCTCAAGGTTATCCCTCATGTCTCAAAGAAAGAATGGGCTGGACTCGATCCAATCGCCAAATGGTTGATTGCTACTCGTTCTGCTGTCTTTGTCATGACAGCCTTTTCGGCGATCGTTGGTGGTATTTTGGCCTTTGGCGCTGGCAAGTTTCACCTACTACAGTTCGTGTTGTGCTTCGTTGGTTTAGTGCTGGCACATGCCACAAACAATCTGTTAAACGACTTCACCGACAGTGTTCGGGGTGTCGACAAAGACAACTACTTCCGTACTATGTATGGCCCGCAGGCGCTACAAAATGGCCTGTGGTCAAAGCAAAAAATGTTAGCCATAATTGCTGGAACCGGACTTGCATCAGCGTTATGCGCCGCTGGACTCGTTGCACTTTCAGGCGTTGATGTGTTGTGGGTTTCATTGGCTGGCGCATTCTTTGTATTGTTCTACACTTGGCCGCTTAAATTAATGGGCTTGGGTGAACCCGCGGTTTTAGTCGTATGGGGACCATTGATGGTTGGTGGCACCTTCCTGGCAATCACCGGTGACTGGTCGTGGCAAGTTGCCGCCATTGGTGCGGTCTATGCACTTGGGCCTACAACGGTTTTATTTGGTAAGCACACTGACAAACTGACTGAAGACAAGAAAAAGAACATCCACACACTACCCGTTATTTTGGGTGAGCCGTTGGCTCGCGCCGGTGTGGTGCTCATGCTGGTTGCACAGCCAATCCTGATTGTGACCTTTATCCTGCAAAATCGTCTTGGCTGGCCAATGTACATCGCACTGTTTGGCATTCCCGTCATCCTCAAAACCATCAAAGTCTTCATGATGCCTCGCCCCATCGAAAAGCCCAAAGATTTTCCAGCGCAGTTCTGGCCAACATATCTGGCGGGCTTTGCCTTCCGCGCCAATCGCATTACCGGCTCACTCTTTGTACTTGGCCTCATCATCGACGCCATCATTAAACGAGCCTAAATACAGATCCTCAAAGCGTTACAAGATAAGCTGTCAGCGCTATAGCAATCAACTTTAAGACTAGGGCTTTTGCTCACGCAGCATAATTAAATCCTGCATAGGCCTGCCGGCAACCTCAAAATACGTCACGCCAACTGTCTTAAATCCGCAGCTTTCATATAATGGGATCGCTTTGTAGTTTTGATCCCAAACTTGCAAGTATATTTTAGCTGCACTCTCCATTGCTGGGTCTGCTAGTGCAGTGTCCATGAGCCGCCTCCCAATGCCTTGGCCATGATGATCCGTTGCAACGTATAGCCTCCCAAGCTCTTGGGCATCATCTCTATCCTTAATTTCAGGTATCTTAACATCACCGTACTGCACATAGCCCACTATCCTATCGGCCTCTTTTGCAACCAAGATGGTACTGCTACTAAAAGTTTTCTCAAAATAAGCTACAGAACGGCTCTCCGCTAATGACTGCCGTAACTCTTCGTCGGTCATAGTATGACCAAAAGTATCTGCAAAACTGTCTGATGCTAGCTTGGCTAATTCCTCAAACTCGGCGGGATTTACAGGCTCAATTTGGACTTGGGCTCTGGGCTTTCGAGTTCCTGTCATGTTTTCATATTAGACTAAAAAAGACTCCCGAAGAAGTCTTTCTATTTTTTAGTTTGTAGTACGGCGACGGAAAAGCCAGGATGCTACGGGAATCGCCACAACCATCAAGCCTAGGCTCCAAACGACGGCCAGCCAAGCATGATTGCCAATGGGCGTACCCAAAATTAAAGCCCGCACCGCTTCAACGACTTGGGTGATTGGCTGATTGACCGCAAAGGCTCTGAGGACCGAATTCATCCCAACCGGCGGTACAAACGCGGTACTGGCAAATGTCAGTGGAAATATCAATACAAAGGTCAGCCACTGCACGGCTTCGACGCTTTTGGCCAGGATCCCCACAATTGCCGCCAGCCACGAAAAAGCCAGGGTAAACAGAATCAAAATACCAGCAATTTCCAGCCAGTTAAGCAAGCTAGCATGACTACGAAAACCAATCACCAAACCGGCAATGAGCATCACAAACGTCGAAATAGCATTACGGAACAGGTCAGAAACAATGTGCCCGTTTAATACCGCCAAATTACCCATTGGCAACGAACGAAACCGGTCAACAATACCTTTTTGTAGGTCACCACAGATGGAAAGCGCTGTGGTCGTCGAACCAAAGGCCACAGTTTGAACAATAATGCCAGCCATCAGATAGTTAATGTAGGTAATACCGGGTGGCAGCGCCTTAGAAATAGAGCCGCCAAAAACCGATGCAAACAGCACCAAAAACATGATTGGCTGGAAAAACGCGCCTAATAATTGATCGGTGTTGCGAATAATGTGTCGACTGCTGCGCTTGATCATCAGCAGTGAATCGTTAATGGTAAACCAGAGTTTTGATTTGTGCTCGAATACGAGTTCTGCTGCCATATTATTTATCCTCCTCCGTTGCTTGCTTTTGTTTGCCGGTCAGCGACAAGAACACGTCGTCGAGCGTTGGTTTGTGAATAGCCATCGATGCAATGGCAATCTGGTGTTTTGCCAACGTTTCGAGCGTGCGTTTCACATCGGTGTTTGTATCGCGGATCAGCACCGTCAGCGAGAATTCTTTCTCATTGCGATCACCAACTTCCTTGCCAAGAGCTTCGACGGCCGCGTTGAAGTCGGCCGTATTTTTGAACACCAGTTCCAAGCGATCATTACCGACCTTTGCCTTCAGTTGCTTAGCAGTGCCCTGAGCAATCACTTTACCACCGTCAATCACTACAATTTGGTCGGCCAGATGGTCGGCTTCTTCCAAATACTGCGTGGTCAACAAAATAGTGGTACCTTTTTCCATTAGTTTTTTGATAATATCCCACATGACGAGTCGTGAACGTGGATCGAGCCCAGTGGTTGGTTCGTCCAAAAAGATAACTGGTGGCGTGGCAATCAAACTTACCGCCAAATCCAAACGACGGCGCATGCCACCAGAGTAGGTTTTTGCTGGACGATCGGCAGCTTTTAACAGATCGAACTCTTCCAGAAGTTCTTGAGCTCTAGCCTTGGCACTATCGGCTGTTAAACGATACAAACGCCCCATCATTACCAAATTCTCGCGACCGGTGAGTAGTTCGTCGACTGCGGCCGACTGTCCGGTCAAGCCAATGACACTGCGTACTTTATCGGCCTGATCAGTAACATCGTAGCCTTCGACTTTCACTGTCCCACCATCATATTTTAGGAGTGTACTCAAGATTCGAACCGTGGTTGTTTTACCTGCGCCGTTTGGGCCAAGCAATGCCAACATCGTGCCGCGAGTAACCTTTAGATCAATACCGCGCAACACTTCTTGTTTACCATACGCTTTGGTTAGATTGTCAACTTCAATGACATAATCACTTTGGGGCATTAGTGTCTCCTTGTAGCCTAATTTATTGCTTCTTTGGTTCATAATATCAGCCTAATCAACTGGTTCGTAGCACTATTTTAGCGCACTGCTGAGAGAATTCTGTGCAAAAAGCTTGATTGCAAATCTGTCCGTCGCGTTTAAAATGATACATAACGTCGTTAAATTATAAGTGGAGGAACCATGACCCAATCAGAAAACAGTACAGCCGTATCCTACGAGCGGCACGCTCCCACCAACGTCAATCAACAGCACCAAGACAAAATGAGCCCGCTCGACAAAGCAGGCGTTGTTATTACGAGGCTGGTTGGCACTATGATTGCAGCAATCGCTTTTACCTGTCTAGCTCTCATTAGCTTGCCTTCTGCCTTGCGCTCGCACAGCCCAATCGTCATCGTTGCCTGGATCGCCCAAACATTTTTGCAATTAGTGCTGCTGCCCATCATCATGGTCGGCCAAAACATTCAGGGTAAACACACCGAACTCATGGCTGATGAAGAGTTTCAGACCACTCAAACCACCTACAAAGATTTGGAAAATTTAATCCTCGTCAATCAAAAACAGCTCGACTTGCTACTTGAACTCGCAAAGAACAAAAAATAGGTGGTAGCTCGCTATTTTTCTCGTAACGGCGAGATTTTGCCAACCAGCCAAGCTGTTGTGTCGCTTGATGACGTGGCATATTCGTACGGCTATGGCGTCTACGAAACAATCCGCGTTTCGGGTGGTGTGCCGTATTTTGCCGATGAACATTGCGCACGGTTATTAGCCTCGGCTGAAACAATTAGTCTGGAGCACCGCTTTTCAGCCGACCTTATCCTTCAAAGCATCAACGAGCTTATCGTGCGTAACAGCTTGGAAGCAAGCAATCTAAAGATCCTACTAATCGGTGGCAAAACTGGTAGCGATGCGACATTGTACATTCAAAGCCTGAACCCTCTGTTTCCCAACCCTAAATTGTATAAAACAGGCGTGCACTGCATTACCGAACAGTACGAGCGGCCGTTTCCACACGCCAAAACGCTCAACATGTTACCAAGTTATTTGGCATATAAGAAAGCAGTGGCAGCCAGTGCCTACGATGCACTGCTAGTAAATCGCGTTGGGGCCATCACCGAAGGCTCACGCACGAACTTTTTCTGTCTGAAGGGAACAACAATCTTCAGCCCACCCGACGAAGATATTTTGCTGGGCGTTATGCGCATGGCAATGCTACAGGTCGCAGCAACACAAGGCTTTACCATTGTTCGTAAGCCAATACTGCTGACCGAAATAGCCAGCTATGATGCAGCGTTCTTAACGAGCACTTCAAGCAAAATTATGCCGATTCGCTCAATCGACGATCATACCTTTGGCGAGATACCGGCAACACTGACCGACTTTATGCAGCATTTTAATCAATTTTTAGCAGATTATGGTGGTAGGCTGGCCGTTTTGGAGACTTGGGATCACGCGTTCGGGGTATCTAAATGACTAGTATGGATTTACGTAAATACCGCTGGTCGAAGGCCTACGAATCTGCCGAGGAAGAATTGGTCGAATTACTAGCCGCAAAGCACATCGATGCCGAACGTCATTCGCTGGATGCTGGCGAAACTTTGGCGTTACATATGTGCGCACTCGATGCACGACTATGGTGTGCCGAAGGCTCTGTAGCGCTGACCATCAACGGTAAGCTTCTTTCAATGCAACCGGGTGATACGTTAGACATTCCGGCCTATACAGCGCGCTCGGCAGTCATCGGCTTAGGTGGTTGCGTGTATTATCAATTCCCCGCCGAAAAACTAAACCCGGCCATCCCCGCCAACTAGGTGACTCACGACGCGACCTCAAATTCTATGCTAAGATGGTTTTATGTCTGATAAAACCATAGCCATCGATGAGCAGTTTCTTGACGTAAAACGTCAGTTTGACGGTGTTAATATACAGTTTGAACGAATCGCCACTGCAATAGTGAAAGGTTTTGACCGCATTGATAAAACGCTGGAAACCAAGGCTAACGCCGACGATATGCAACGAGTACTCGGCCTTTTGGACGAACCGGCAAAACGCCAAGAAATTTCCGACGATGAACGATTAGTTATGGGCCATCAGCTCGAACGTCTCGATCGCTAGACGCACGAACTAGCCAAAAAAATCGGTTACACACTTTCGGCCTAGATCTGGTCTAGAGCTATGATCCGAGTTATTGAGTCATGATGATGCAAGTAATGTTGCGATAGATTTTACATAGAGAGCGGTAAAATCCGACAAATGTTGTTTTTTGTGCTATAATTGAAATATCAAGTTACTCTAGACTTTACTCTTTGAGTTCGGTGCAGCATTCAAAAAGCTCATTTTATTCTCAGCCATAAGCCGTAAGACCCTGCCTCGGTACAATATTAGTCCAACGAAAGGCTCAAAGAACTATGGCATCAAAATTATACGTAGGCAAATTGTCTTATAACTCAACCGACGACACATTACGCACGCTGTTTGCACAGTATGGCACCGTTATCAGCGCACAGATTATCAAAGACCGCGACACCAACCAGTCTAAAGGTTTTGGATTTGTCGAGATGGAATCAGACGACCAAGCACAGGCAGCAATCAAAGCGCTTGATGGCAACGAATTTGAAGGTCGCAGCATCATGGTAAACGTTGCTCGTCCACAAGAAGACCGCAGTAGCGGTGGCGGAAGTGGCTTTGGTGGCGGATTCCAACGTCGCTAGCAGCCCCCCATTAATGGGGGCAACGAAAAAACTTGGTGCAGCCGAGCTCCTCTACTTGCGTGCGGAACAGATGGGCCTCAAGCCCTGCTGGATAACGCCACATGGGTTGTTCGTAATTACGACAGAAAGTGGCGAGCACTACATTCATGACGCACGCAGTGCACTCAATTCGCACGTCGGCATTAGCTTAGCGCGCAACAAGCATCTGACACGATTGATATTGGAACGACATAATCTTCCCAATATTCCTTTTGCACGGCCAAAAACGCTCGAAGAAGCAACCGCGTTTCTGCACGCGCAGCAAAAAATTATCGTCAAGCCGGTTCGCGGACTTGGCGCGCATGATATTCGTATTGTGGAGCATACCGATCAGCTCGCAGGATTGCAGGTTTCGAAGTACATTTTTGAACGCTACATTGCTGGCCGAGAATTCCGTTATCTTGTCCTTAACGACACAACCATTGGTGTGCATGAAAGCGAATACGGTGTATCAGTCGAAGCAGATCGCATGCTACGGCGCATATCATATCCAGCAGTGGAATGGGATCCAATCTTGATGGAATTATCTGCCAGAGTTGCTCATGTTCTTGGTTTGAAGTTTGCCGCCGTTGATTATCTTGTCGATGAACATGGAAAAGCTCACATACTGGAAGTAAACACAACACCTGGGTTGAAGTGGTTCCATGCGCCAACGTCTGGGCCATCAGTGGATGTAGCCTACCACCTGCTCAATGCCTTGCTTACCGAGACAACTATCGAACAACCAACCGAAGACGGAGTCATTGTATGAAACACCCAATTGGCACAACACAAAACGGTATCGCCGTATACGTTGATCTCGTAAAATCACGTGCTGCGACCCACATTGCACAACAACCACACCTATTAGGCCTGGTTAAGGAGCTCATCGAGCAAACAACGACCACGGCGTCCGAGCTACACATTGAGCAAGATATGGGACGGACCATTGGCTACAACGTTGTCGTTGAAACAAGCGAAAAAGACACCGTTGTCTACGCCCGCCTGGTGCGCGATGAAGTCTATACCCGGTTTGTAAAAAACGGCAAACCTTTGACTACGCAATACCTAACCATCATCTTGCAGCTTGACGACGAGAACAACTATGAACTACACGATACTTGGATTGGCCGACTCAACCCACCGCGCCCCGGTAGCGACAACGAAAATGCCGAAAGCAAGCCATACTGGGAAAATCACGCCTTTGTACTAGAAGGCCAAGCGGTCCAACTCGCCACCGCCACCAAAGAATGCCCATACTAAAGCACCGACTTAATCGTGGTGGTAAACCTGTTTATCGGCTATAGTTTATACTAGTAGCTAACGAACATGGAGGACCACGACATGGCAGTAACCGATACGCCCGAGTGGCAAGCACTACAACAACACTACGAGCTGGTCAAAGCAACGCATCTCCGCGATTTGTTTGAAAGCGATCCTGCGCGGGGTACAAAACTATCCCTGCAAGCGGTTGATATTTTTGCTGATTATTCCAAAAACCGCATAGGTGACGAGACCCTGCAACTACTTTTTGCCTTGGCCAGAGCTTGCAACGTCGAACCAATGCGCAATGCCATGTTCGCCGGTGAAAAGATAAATACTACCGAAAACCGTGCCGTCCTGCACACTGCCCTGCGTAATCAATCGGACAATCCAGTACTCGTCGATGGCGAGGATGTCATGCCAGCCATCCGCGAAGTGCTTGCCAAGATGGCAACTTTTTCCAACGCAATCCGCAGCGGTAGCTGGCTAGGCTACACCGGCAAGCCAATCAAAACTATCATAAATATTGGTATCGGCGGCTCAGATCTTGGCCCCGTTATGGCAACCGAAGCACTCAAATTTTACAGTCAGCACGATCTTTCGGTGCGATTTGTGTCAAATGTCGATGCCACCCAGCTGGTCGAAGCAACGCGTGATCTTGACCCTGCCGAAACGCTATTCATCATTGCATCAAAGACCTTTACCACCGACGAAACCATGACGAATGCACAAACCGCACGCGGCTGGTTATTGGATGCACTCCACGATGAAGACGCCATTGCCAAACACTTTGTGGCAGTATCAACCAATGCCGAGGCAGTTGCCACATTTGGCATCGATACCGCCAACATGTTCGAATTTTGGGATTGGGTGGGGGGCCGCTATTCTATGACAAGCGCTATCGGGCTATCAATTATGCTAGCCATCAGCCCAGACCATTTCCACGACATGCTCCAGGGCTTTTACGAGATGGACCAGCACTTCAAGACCACACCGCTCGAGCAAAATCTCCCTGTTATCTTGGCATTGATTGGCCTGTGGAACACAAACTTTCTTGGTGCCGAATCGGAAGCAATTTTGCCCTACGATCAATACTTACACCGCTTTGCGGCCTATTTTCAGCAAGGTAACATGGAAAGTAACGGCAAATCTGTCGACAAATCTGGCATACCTGTGAACTATCAAACGGGACCAGTGATTTGGGGTGAACCAGGCACCAACGGCCAGCATGCCTTCTACCAATTGCTGCATCAAGGCACCCGATTGATTCCCTGTGATTTTATTGGCTTTGTAAAACCACTCAACAACATTGGCAAACATCACGACAAACTAACCGCCAACCTTTTTGCCCAAACTAAGGCCCTCGCATTTGGTAAAACCGCCGAAGCAGTCCGTGCCGAAGGCATCCCCGAAGCACTTGTGCCACATAAAACATTTGCCGGCAATCACCCAACCAACACGCTCTTATTGCCACAGCTCACACCAAAAACACTCGGCGAATTGATTGCCCTGTACGAGCATAAAATCTTCGTCCAGGGAGTTATCTGGAACATCAATTCGTTCGATCAGTGGGGCGTGGAGCTCGGTAAAGTCTTGGCACGTGATATCTTTAATGAACTTGACGGCAGTAATTCACCCCTGCAGCGCGATAGTTCAACCGACAATCTATTAAAACATTACAAAGACTGGCCTACTGCTGCTTCAGAATAGCCAACTCAAGTGGCGACAACGCTTCTAGCAACTGCTGGACGCTACGTTTACTGACGGGATCAACAGCATCTGGGTCGATATCACATAGTGGCCTCAGCACAAAGTCTCGCTCCGCAAAGCGAGGGTGCGGAATAGTCAAGACCGGCGTATCGAGTGTCATGTCATCATAAAAAATGATATCAATGTCGATTTCGCGCGGGCCCCAACGAAAGCGTGAAACTCGGCCAATTTTGGCTTCGATTTCTTTGATGAATTTCAGAAGTTCGAGTGGTTTTAATGTTGTTGCACCGCGAATTGCCGTATTTACAAAATCAGGCTGATCGGTATAGCCAACGGCCTTTGAAGTGTATGTTGATGCCAGTTCTAAACCCACAATTTCTCGGCCAAGTAGTGCAATTGCTTGCGTTATATAGCGCTCGCTGTCACCAACATTTGAACCAAGTGCCAAAAATACGACAGCCATAGCCCTATAGTAAGTTATTACGCTCTTTTTGAAAAGCTATGCTACACTACTACGCAGTATGAAGCATGTTTTGTCGGTCAAGCAGTTTTTAGACAAAGACTTACTTGCTTCACTTTTCTCCCGAGCCGACCAATTTCAGGCAATGCCAGCCGCTGAATATCCCAAGCCACTGGAACACATGACCCTGGCAACTGTATTCTACGAACCAAGCACACGCACCCGTTTATCATTCGAAACCGCCATCCAAAACCTTGGTGCACATCTGGTAACCGTCGAAAACGCCGCCGATAACTCGTCATGGAAAAAGGGCGAAAGCATCGAAGACACAGCCCACATGCTCAACGCCTACGTGGAAGGCATCGTCATGCGCCACCCGGAAATCGGCATGCCTGCCCGTGCCGCCGCCGTTTCTAAAGTACCCGTTTTCAACGCAGGCGACGGTGGCGGAGAACACCCGACACAAGCCCTCCTCGACCTCTACAGCATTCAGCGCATGAAGGGCAAAGTCGATGGCCTAAAAATTGCACTCGTTGGCGATCTTGCTCACAGCCGAACCCACCATTCGCTGGCCAATATCCTTAGCATTTATGATGTCGAGCTATTCCTGATATCGCCCGAATCGTTGGCCATGCCAGAGGATGTCTTAGCAAACCTCACCAAGCAAGGTGTCACATTTCACATCCTTACAAGCTGGGACGATGTCATCGGTGATCTCGACGTCATCTATATGAATCGCGTCCAAAAAGAGCGCTTTAAACTTATAGAAGAGTACCAGGCGCTCAAAGGCAGCTTTATCCTGACAAATGAGATCGCAAACCTCATGAAAAAAGATGCCATTATCCTCGATCCACTACCTCGCATCGAAGAAATTACCGTCGAAGTCGACAGCAACCCACGTGCTCAATACTTCCAGCAAGCCAAAAATGGCCTCTACCTGCGCATGGCCCTCCTCGAATATATCTATACTTCTTAAGGTAAGAACTAACTCAAAAAGCACGACGCCAGCTGCGAGTGACACAGTGGAAGGGGCCCGTAGCACGGAACGCTAGTGAGCAGCGGGAAGGTCTAAGGTCTGCCGGAGTGACGAGGCTCACGGGGTTTGAACACGACTCTAGTAACACTAAATAATCGTTCCGGAGCCAGGGACAGCTAAAACTTTGCCGTTTTCGTAGACTAGCTTGCCGTGCAGCGTCACACTTTGTACATAGCCAGCAACGCGGCGTCCAGCAAACGGCGTCCAGCCACATTTGGTCTTCAAGCCTTCGTTGGTGATTTCTGAATCCTCTAGAACAACTTCAACTTTTGTGGTTTCATCTGTCTTGATACCAAAAATCTCGGCTGGACGGCCGTGCAACAAGCTTACTAATTTATCGTGGCTCAATTTGCCTTCTTGTTGGGCAGTCAGCATTAGCGGCAAGGTTGTTTCGAGTCCTGGCACGCCAAATGGTGGCGTGTCGCTATCTTTTTCCTCGCGGGTATGTGGTGCATGATCGGATTCGATAATATCCACACCATCCAAATGTTGCCAGATAAAATCAATATCCTTTTGACTTTTGAGTGTCGGCTTCATCCGGCCATATGGCCCAAGCTTTTCACCGTCTTCGGCTGTCAAAAACAGATGGTGCGGGGTAATGCCGCAGGTAATAGGCAAACCCTCATCCTTGGCACGCAGCACAAATTCCAATTCTGCCCGACTCGATACGTGGCAAATATGGGTCGCCTTTGGCACCTTGCGGAGCGTTGCAAAAACCAAATCAGACACATCGTCTTCGGCATGCAGCAAAATTGGCTTACCACCAGGCCAAGCCTCGTAAATAGTTGCTAGCTTGTCTTTATCGATAATAAAGTTGCCGGTCGTGACATTCAGATAGATTTTCAAACCACTGACTTTGTCGATAACTTTGGCAAACTCGTCAAAATTGTCTCCAAGCGTTCCAAAATTGAAACCAATATCGCTGACTACTTGAGCCCGTGCGCTGGCTATTTTGGCTTCCAGACGCTCCAGGGTGGTAATTGGCTCGGCGTTGTTCGGCATATCCAGGACCGTAGTATAGCCGCCAGCCAAAGCCGCCGAAGTACCCGTAAAGAAATCTTCCTTGTGCGTCTGCCCCGGATCCCTTAAATGAACATGTGGATCAATGAGGCCAGGTAAAGTAATTGTTTTAGTCATGCTGCAAGTATAGCAAGCCACACCAGTACAAGTCTAAAAAAGAGAATTTGCAAAGCGCAACCGGCATAATTTTCTGTAATCGGAAAATTACCCGCGTGAAACCTTCTCTTTTTTAGACTTGTACTGGTGGACACCTAGAATAAGCAGACTAAAGTCCTTGCGTTTTGTTTACGGGTTTGATAACTTAGATGGGACTCGTGAGGAACAAACCAACCATTACCGGCTCTAAAACTGTACACAAGGATCGCTCCGGAAGGGGCGATTTTTTTAAAACTTTTTCAGCTAAGCTATACCTGAGCGATGGCACGGCATTTGATGGCGTCGTTCCGGCCGGACAGGCAAATGGCGTTGTTGGCGAAGTTGTCTTTAACACTGGCATGACTGGCTATGTCGAATCGCTCACCGATCCGTCATACACTAATCAAATCCTAGTATTCACCTTTCCACTGATTGGCAACTACGATGTACAGCTGGCGGATATTGAATCAGAAAAAATCCAAGTGAGTGGTGTAGTCATGAGCGAACTGGCACTGCATGGCAGCCACACCGACTCCCAAACGTCACTCCTCAATTGGTTGGAATCGCAAAACATCCCGCTACTAACGGACGTGGATACGCGCGCCATCACCAAGCATTTGCGCACGCGCGGCACCATGCTGGGCAGTATCAGCACTGAACCAATCAATCCAAAAAGCCTCAAGTTGGAATCAAAGATTATCTCAATCGATGAACCAATTATCTACAACGAAAAAGGCACAAAAAAAGTTATCCTAGTAGATTGCGGCGCAAAAGACAACATTTTGCAGTCACTGCTCGCACTCGATCTCCATGTCAAACGCGTACCTTACGATTACGATTACACGACCGAAAGCTACGACGGCGTACTGCTTTCTAATGGTCCTGGCGATCCAACCGATTATGCCCCGACCATTGCAATTGCCAAAAAAGCATTGGCCAAAAACAAGCCTGTGTTTGGCATCTGCCTAGGCAATCAGATTCTGGGGCTGGCCGCTGGCGCAGAGACGTTTAAACTGCCCTTTGGTCACCGTGGCCACAACCAGCCGTGCATGGATATATCGAGCAAACACTGCATTATCACCAGCCAAAACCACGGCTATGCCATCGATGAAAAAACATTGCCAAAAGGTTGGCAAGTCTGGTTCCGTAACCTAAACGACCAATCGATCGAGGGCATAAGGCACCATAGCAAGCCGTTTTTCTCTGTCCAGTTCCACCCCGAAGCTTGCCCTGGCCCAACCGATAGTTCGTACTTATTTGAGGAGTTTTACCAATGCCTATAACAAAGTTATCGAGAAAACTAGCTATTAAAAAAGCTCTCATTCTAGGTTCTGGAGGACTACGCATTGGCCAAGCTGGTGAGTTCGACTACTCCGGTTCACAGGCTATCAAAGCACTCAAAGAAGAAGGCATTTACACGGTGCTGATTAACCCGAACATTGCCACCGTGCAGACTGATGGCGACATGGCCGACCGTGTGTACTTCCAGCCACTGAATATCGAAACAGTAACCAAAATCCTGAAACAGGAAAAGCCCGATGTACTGTTGCTGAGCTTTGGCGGGCAAACAGCGCTTAACCTTGGCCTAGCGCTGCATGACAGCGGCGTGCTCAAAAAACTTGGTATTAAAGTGCTCGGCACCCCTGTATCCGCCATTAAAATTACCGAGGATCGAGAATTATTTAAAGTTGCCCTAAACGAAATTGGTACCAAAACCGCACGTTCCGTTGCAACCTACAGCGTCAAAGAGGCTCTAGCCGCTGCCAAAACTATCGGTTATCCGATCATGATGCGCTCCGGTTTTAGCTTGGGAGGATTAGGATCTGGCCGTATTGAAAACGCCGTACAACTCAAACAACGAGTTGGCGAAGTGCTGCGTGCCGTACCGCAAGTATTAATCGAAGAATACCTGGCTGGCTGGAAAGAAATCGAATACGAAGTAGTCCGCGATGCCGCCGGCAACACCATCACCGTTTGTAACATGGAAAATCTTGACCCGATGGGCATTCACACCGGTGAAAGCATTGTGGTCGCACCGTCACAAACGCTCACCAATACCGAGTATCACATGCTGCGCGAAGTAGCGATTAAGACGATTAATCATCTGGGGATCATCGGCGAATGTAACATCCAGTACGCACTTAACCCTGCTAATGGCGACTACCGCACTATTGAAGTGAACGCGCGACTGAGCCGTTCTAGCGCATTAGCATCAAAGGCCACCGGCTACCCGTTGGCCTACGTGGCAACAAAGCTGATTCTTGGCTACAAATTGCACGAGCTCAAAAACGCCGTCACTGGCACGACATCGGCATTCTTTGAACCAGCACTCGATTATTTGGCCGTGAAAATGCCACGTTGGGATTTGGCGAAACTAAAAAGTAGCGACCACCGTATAGGTTCCGAAATGAAGAGCGTTGGCGAAGTCATGGCGCTGGGTCGATCGTTCCCCGAAGCCTTGCAAAAAGCCATCCGCATGCTCAATACTGGCTCGACTGGCCTCACGGCACACCCCTATGAATTCGACAATTATCAGGACGAAATCGAACATGCCACCGACCGGCGAATTTTCGCACTCTATGAAGCACTCAAAGCCGGATCAAGTGTCGAACAGCTACACAATGAAACGGGCATTGATAACTGGTTCCTGAGCCACTTGTCCGACATCCAACAAACCGAAGCAAAGATCGTGGAACAAAAACTCGACGCACCGTTGCTACGAGAAGCCAAACAAAAAGGCTTTGCCGACAGTGTGATTGCAACGTTGAAGCAAACAACCGAAGACGCAGTTCGTGCACAGCGCATCAAGCTCGGCATCAAACCGGTCATTAAGCAAATTGATACTTTAGCTGGCGAATTTGATGCCAGCACCAACTATCTTTACACCACCTACCACGGCAACACCAACGACGTGCAGCCACTCGGCAAAAAAGCCATCGCCGTACTTGGTTCTGGGCCTTACTGCATTGGTTCGTCGGTAGAGTTCGATTGGTGCGCCGTCAACACCGGCAAAACCCTGCAAGCCCATGGCAAGCAAACTATTATGATTAACTCTAATCCAGAAACAGTGTCGACCGACTTTGACCGTTCAGACCGCCTGTACTTCGAAGAGCTAACTTTTGAGCGCATCCGCGATATCGCCGATTTTGAAGATCCAGAAGGCATCGTGGTATCTGTTGGTGGACAAATTGCCAACAACGTCGCCTTGCCATTGGGGCAACACAAATACAACATTCTGGGTACATCACCGCAGCAAATCGACCGTGCTGAAGACCGTCAAAAATTCTCGGCCATGTTGCACACACTTGGCATCGACCAGCCGGCTTGGGTAGAAGCTACAACGCTCGCCAAAGCTAAGCAATTCGCAAGCGAAGTAAACTACCCAGTCTTAATTCGTCCATCTTACGTACTGTCTGGTGGCGCTATGAATGTGGTCAACAACGAAAAAGAGCTAGAGCATTACCTGGCAGCGGCTACCAAGTTATCACCCGATCATCCCGTGGTACTATCGCAGTTCATCATGAATGCCAAAGAGTTAGAAATTGACGGCGTTGCAAAAGATGGTCATCTGTTAATCTATGCCATCAGTGAGCATATCGAAAATGCAGGAGTCCACTCCGGTGATGCAACGGTTGTCTTCCCCGCACAACGCCTGTATCTGGAAACCGTTCGCCGAGCCAAACTCATCACGAAGCAAATCATTAAAAATCTAGAAATTACCGGGCCGTTTAACATTCAGTTTATTGCCAAAGATAACGAACTGAAAGTTATTGAATGCAACGTGCGGGCATCACGATCATTCCCGTTTGTGTCGAAGGTAACGGGGCATAACTTTATTGCTATCGCCGCCGAAGCAATGATCGGCATCGATCGCGGTATCGAGTATCAAACATTGGAGTACGAGCACGTCGGTGTCAAAAGCCCTCAATTCTCCTACAACCGCTTAAAAGGTGCCGACCCTGTTGCCGGTGTCGAAATGGCGTCTACTGGCGAAGTTGCCTGCTTTGGTGACGATCTAGCCCAAGCCTTCTACACCTCGTGGCTAGCCACCGAGCAGCAGGTAAAACAGCAGACCCTGTTCCTGAGTATCCCGGACGAACAAAAATATAAATTCGTTGACGAAGCCTCAGAACTGGTTGCTGCTGGCTGGAAAATCTACACTACTACTGGCACATACCAGTACCTAAAAGAACACGGCATTAAAACTACCAAAGTTCACAAAATTAGCGACAAGCAAAAGCCAAGTGCCACCGACCTGGTAGAAAACGGCAAACTTGGCCTACTGGTCTGTGTGCCGTCACGAACCGACGACAGCAACGACGCCCGCACCATCCGCCGTCTAGCCATTGACAACCACATTCCGCTCATCACCAACGCCGAAACTGGCCGTTTGCTGATGCACTGTCTAAGCGAACCAGACATCCTCTCGGCCACTCCAAAAGCCTGGCAAGATTACAAAACTACCTAGTTTTTTGGCTTACTATACTCTTGAATAAGCGGATGGTCTTTAAGCTGCTTTAATTGGTCTTTGCCCCACCAAGACCAAATATCGGCTTTGTCAGATTCAAGCGCATCAACATATTCTTGCCAAGGCATCCACTTTAAATCTTCAACTTCTTCAGGATTTGGTTGTGGCTGGCTGCTGGCGCGACCAATGTAGACGGGGCAAAATTCATTCTCGATAATGCCATTGTACGGTGTAGTTGTGTAGCGATAGGTCGGTAAAAGGACCTGGAAGTCTGCGGCTGTCATACCTAGCTCATAATTAAGCCGACGCACAATTGCATCAATCATTGTTTCACCAGGTGCCACGTGACCACAACAGCTATTGGTCCAGACACTCGGCCAGACTCTTTTTGAGAGCGCACGTTGCGTAGCCAGGAATTCACCTTTGTCATTAAAGATATAGCTGGAAAATGCCAGGTGCAAACGAGTATTAGCAGTGTGACTGGCCAGCTTCGGCCCGACCTCACCCGTTGGCGTGCCGTTTTCATCTACGAATTGTACAACTTCAGTTTCAGTGCTCATGGTCTAAATAATTATACCGCAACCAGTCTACTACCGTCTCCACGCTATCGTTATCAACAATTTCAAACAGTTTACCATGTTGCGCGATGGTGCCCTGTACGTCTTGCATAATAGCGACATCTTGAGATAACGCACTTAGTCGCTTGAATACGGCATCAGCTGGGTCACCGCGAAGTTCCAGGCGTCGCTTAATGAGTTCGAAATTCTCCGGCAGGACCGTTAAACCGACCACCACCGCATGCGGCAAATTCGCAAACTCTTCGATCATTGGTGGCAAGGCATTGATGAGTATATGTCTCTGTGAAGGCTGAAGCGCCTGTTGGGTATACCCATAGTGATTATCGTAAAAGCTGTCCGTCCACGCAAACTCGCCGTTTTGGGCCATTCGCGTAAACTGCTCCTCGGATATGAATTCCCGATCGATAGCCTGCTCGCCTGGTCTGGCGGCTCGTGTCGTAAGAAGCTTTGGAACTTCGAATCTGTCAGGATAGCGGCCAAGAAGCGTTGTCATGAGGTACGACTTCCCAATGCCTGAAGGCCCTGTAATCACAAACAGTTTGCGGCTCATGCAATGTTTGCCTGCACCTGGGTCACGGTGCCAAAATTCAAATCATGTTGGATTGAATCATAGTCTACTGTCGGGGGATTGTATGGTACTAAAGGTCCGACTTTTTCTGGTAACAGGAGTCCAGAGCTTTCCAAGGCAATTAGCCCCATGAGCGCAAATGGTCGGCACTCATCCGGACCAAGTTTATAAATTTCATTTAATCTCATAGGCCAGAAGCCACTAATCTCATCGGTAGTACTCATTTGTTCGGTAATTTGCTCAAGACTCAGTGTGTCAGTGTATAACGGTGATGCCACTCCCACGAGCCATTCTTCGGTGTATCTGTGGCGTAAAGCTGCGAATTCTTTCCAACCGTTTCGTCTTGCTACGACTAGACCTAGCTTCGAAACATCATCTATGCACAATTCCTCTTTAAAGCAACGTGCTGACGCATGCATGGGATGCTCAATGCCACCGTCTGTTGTCTCTTTCAAGTTTTCCGATAGTAAACCAAGCAAACGCGTTTTTCGATGCTCAAACATCATAACTCTAGGATCTGGTCCGGGCTCGACTAAAGCATGCGCAACACCGATACTCACGAAACCTTCGCGAATGAACCGAGACAAGTTATTAGGCGTAAAACTGGGCAGGATACCGCTATCGTCAATACCGGCTCTCGATATTCGAGGAGGTGCCTCATGAACACCGTAACTTCTCAAAGACATCCGACTATTTTACCAGAAAACTGCTATTATTAACAGATGACCGATGATAATTTTAAGGCTGCGATCGAGACACGACTAGCAGACTGGCTGAATGCCCAAGAAGCTGCCGCTCCAACCGATGAAGCCAAGCTTTTACTCAAAAGAATACAAAGCTTGGTACTGCGCGCTGGCAAGCGATCGCGACCGACCTTGCTACACCTGACGTATCAAGCATACGGTGGCAAACATTCCGATCAGCTGATTGACATTGGACTGGCGATTGAGCTGCATCACCAGTTTTTACTGGTGCACGATGACATCATGGACAACGACACCGTGCGTTATGATGGACCGAATATGATGGGATACTATCAGGCTGATTTTTTGCCGCAAGCGCCAGAAATTCCACCAGCAATGGCACTGCTTGCTGGCAACCTGCTCTACACCTACGCAAATCAGGCAATCCTCGATCATCAGCAACTGAGCGCCGATCAAAAAGTCACACTACTTGCCCTGTTGCAAGACGTAAATCTACAAGTACATGCTGGCCAACAGCTCGACATCCTGAACATCTTTGCATTACAGCCCGTAATAACCAAAGATAAACTAGTACTGACAGATCTGTTAAAAACCGCTTCCTACAGCGTTAATCTACCGATGCAAATGGCCGCTGAACTATTACAGCTCAACCCTGAAGAACGCCAAAAAATCAGCACGTTTGCAAAGTCGTTTGGTGTTTTATACCAACTGGTCGATGATCACTCTGACTATTTTCCGAACTCTTCCAGCTTCAATACGCATCCAAAATACCGTGATTTTCCACAAGGAAAGATTACCTACCCCTTGCTCGTTGCGCTCGAAACCGCAGATCCAGACGACCAAGTGGTATTGCGCAAATACATTGGCCAGAAGGACACCCCGTATGACACAATGCTACAGATCACGGAGATCCTAGAAGCATGCGGTGCCAAATCGGCTAGCAAGCAACTCATCGGCAGCTACTTCGAACAAACCGAAACAGCTCTCAGCAAGCTAGCCATTAGCAGCGAATCAAAACAGCACGTCGGCTCTATACTAGCCAACTACCGTGTCTAAAGCGCTTGGGCAAACGCCAATGCGTCATCGCGGCCTTTGAGCGCTTGTTGTGCGCCAACTTCCAGCGGCACAAGCATAGTCTCTAGCTGCATCGTGTCAAAAAAATCTGGATCCGCCTGCATGAGTGCGATCCGCGCCAGTGCCACATGATCGGTGATGCTTTGGCAAATTTGGGTAATTATTGTTTCCCACATGATAATCCGTAAAGGTTCGGCTTCGCGCTGCAGATTGATGCCTTTTTTGAGCGCATGGCTCGAAATCTTCAGCCATTCTTTGATAATCGGTACCGCTACAGCATTGACGTGGCCCCGCTGTAAATCTTCCTCCCAATCATGTGCATCGTCGTGCAATTGCCGAGCAATGAGGTAGTGTTTGAAAAAGTCACGCAGCGCCTGTATTGGCGCAGAAGTTACTGTAAACCCGGCACCATACAACACCCCGAGTCCGGAAATAGTATGGCCAAGCGAGCGGTCGGCCAGCTGCCAATAGTCACCGTAATCTGGTAACTTGGTAATCCTTAACGTGCTACCAACTATTACACCTCGGCAATGGCTAGCTTCCCAAGCATTCGCGGCGTCAATCCGATTCATGATGGCCATAACTTCAGTCTGAAAATCAGTACAATCCGGCAATGTTTTACTAAGAGTGCTCGTGAGCTGGCGCAAACAAAAATTAGCACTCGGCAGTAACTTTGGATCGCCCTCGTTATCCAAAAAATCATCATAGATCGTATATGCCATCCAACCCCACAAGCTGGCCAGCGCCAGACTCTGTAGCAATGTTTCGTTAACGTCTAGTTTGGCGGCACTCGCAATCGACCACGGCAGCAGCACGATCTGCTTGTCGCTGTCGTAGGCCATAATCTGTTTGAACACCCTCTTTGTGTGCAGCATAAGATCCGGATGACCAAGCTCCGTGATAACCTGTACCAGCTTGCGCTTCACTCTCACATACCGCTTGTCGGCAACGCCAGGACGAACTTTTTGAACCAATTCAGACTGTTCCATGCGATCGTACAGGTGCAGCGCCTCCAAACAAAAAGCCGTTGTTAACGATGCCGCACCGGCATACCGCGGTTTGCCTTTGAGTGCTGGATCAATACAAAATGCGGCAGCAGGCCAACTACCGTCAGCTTGTTGCGTATTGAGCAAATGCTGCGTGGCTCTTGCGAGTTGCTTTACTGGGCAACCTAGTCTTAAAAGCGCCGTTACGGCAAGTGCTGTGTGCAATGGGCTATCCCAGGTTCCATCAGTTTGTTCCTGCAGCACTAGCTCAGCTAACCGCGATTGCAGCTTACCGTTGTACCAACGTCCTACAAAATAAACCAACGAATATATATCAGGATAATACGGCGAATGCAGCCCGTTACCGGCAATGGCTTTTTCAATACAGGTCACCACATTGCCCATTTCCACGCCCAATAACGACAAAAAATAGCCTATGTTGGTGTTAACAGCAACATCCACGTCCCGCCAAATCAGTGGTGCATCAGCATCAACCAACCATGTTCTATACGGGCCGCCAGGCTTAATTTCGTTGCGGATTAGCAGCTGCACCATTGCAGCCATCGTTTTGCCATCAAAGATCGATTCGTCATAGTGCCAAAGCGCAGCAAAGGCGCAAAATGTGTCGTCCAAATCATTGGGATACGACAGTTCTGCGTATTCCTTGCTGGATCGATCCCAGTAGTTAAACGACCAGTCGACGTTTTTTTGAGCCAACAAAAAATCTGCCAGGCTCAGCTTAAGTTTTTTGGCCACAGAGCCATTCAGTTCGGTCAAAGCTTGTAAAACCAAACTTGGAAAGAACGTCGTCTGGTACACCACCGTATCTGTAAAATTCCGAGAATCCTGGCTAGAGTACGACGCCAGACCTCCAGCCGTCAACTGTTGTGCCGCAATATACGCCAGCCCCCTATCGATGCACGCTTTCAAGATGTTCACGCTAAAGGTAAGCGAATTGTGAAGCACGTGCCGTCAGATGGCGCACTAGTAACTGTAATCGTTCCTTTAAAATCTTCTTCAACTGCCTGTTTGGTAATTGCCAAGCCCAGTCCGCTACCTCGTTCACTCGTTTTTGTGGTATAAAATGCCTCGAATATTCGCCCTAAATCTGTCGTAGCAATGCCAATTCCATTGTCTTGTACAGTAATAGTCACTGCTTTATTTTTTGGCTTTGCCGTAACTACAATACGCCTGTCTGCCTCACCATTTGTTTTATCGTAGGCATCAATCGCGTTCGCAATAAGATTGGCGATAATCTGATTAAAACGGATACTGTCACCGTATAACTCCATGCTACGTTTCATGTTAAACTTCAGCACAACATGCGCCGTCTTTGCCTTTGGTTCAAGAAAACTCTGCACTCGCTCAATTTCGGTCACCACATCAAACAATTTAATTTCGCTCTGATTGCGCAGCTGCCGGCGAGCACCATCAACGTAGCGTTCCATCGAAGCAATACCTTTCCTTGCGTCACGCACAAAACGAGCATATTTGGTGTTTGCCAATTGCTCCAGCTCAAGCGACACCGACGTTAATGGGTTCGCCAAATCGTGCAGCAACGTTGAACTAAAGCGGCCAAATTCGGCAAAGCGATGCAACTCGAGCATTTTTTCAATCTGGGCTTTTTCCAGCTCCTTAGTTCGTTCTCGCACCTTAATTTCCAGAGAATTTCGCTCAGCACGCAATTCTTTTTCGGACTGACGAGCACGGCGCAACGACCGTTCAATTTCGCGGTTCGATAGCCACGAAACCAACGCCACAAGCAGAAAGGTCAATCCATAGCCCAGCACATCGTTGTAATCACCAGTCTGATGCATCCATTCGGTGTTAAAGTGAATACTGCCGCAACGCTCCAGGTATTTGATGAGTAATATCGTCACAAATGTTAGACCAGCTGCCCGAAACGCAACGCGGCTACCAAGTAACACACCGGTCATAACAATCACCAAACTGTACGTCAGTACACCTTGAGGCAGTAAAATACCCCAAGCATAGATGGGATACGTTGCAACCAGGAAAAAGAGCACAATAAATAAATAAGCCGCTGTCCTTGTAAATTTTAGCCGAGACACCAGCAGCAGGCTTATAAAAACAAGCATCGTGACAAACATGACAATCGGCGATACTCCGGTATAACGATCACCCCGAAGCACTTCGTTCACCACATTGACCCAGAAAAAAACAAAGGTCAGCGCAATAATACCAACCAACAATACATTCAAGATGTATTCGCGGCGACGGCTATCTTCCGTGCTAGCTTTTGGCTCGATCAGTCGCTGGTGTAATTTCTGTAACATGCTAGTGCTATTTCCTGAATTTAAGCATACACGAATGCCCCCAGAGATCCTATGTTAGCCGATCTCTGGTGAGCCGTTGTGTACAGTTCGAGCTACTTTAGTCCTCTACCGAAGCCCAAGGAGAAAACTCGCTGGCCGCATTTGCGGCTGCAGTTTTGCTTGCCTTGGTTGTACGTGCAGACTTGTCAGTCAAAACTTTGTACAAAAGATCACTCATTTTGTTGCCCCCTATTTTAATATTGCTTGCTACGCCCCTTTTGTGTCTTCTAGTTTGTAGCCTACACCATGGACCGTCTTGATCAGTTGGCTGTCGTACGGACGGTCGATTTTATCTCGCAAATGCTTAATGTGTACATCAACTACATTTGCCCACAAATTTTCATTCATATCCCATATATGTTCCAAGATCATTGGACGGGTTAGTGTCTGGCCCTGATTTCGCATCATGTATTCCAACAAGTCGAACTCTTTGCGGCGTAGTTCGATTGGCTTGTTGGCTCGACGTACCGTACGCGCGCCCGTATCCAATTCTAAATCCTGTAGGGTTAGTGTATTTGAGATCATTTTTGACGCATGATGCCGTAGCGCAACCCGTATTCGGGCCCGAATTTCTTCTAAGCTAAACGGTTTGGTGATGTAATCGTCTGCACCCATATCGAGTAGCTCCACCTTGTCCTGGACAACATCGCGACCAGTCAAAATTAGAATCGGTGTTGTAATGCCACTAAAACGTAGCGATGCACAGACATCTTCGCCGCTAATATCTGGCAGATTTAAATCCAGCAAAATGGCATCATACTGCGTGCTTTCTGCTCGCAATATACCATCCTGACCAGTTAGCGCAACATCAACTGCATAAGAGGGCTTAAGCCCGCGTTGCAATGAAGCAACGACCTGTTTGTTATCGTCAATAATCAAAACTCTCATGCTAATACTGTACTATGCCAATTAGTTATTAAAAATTCATTAAACTTTGCTGAAATTCATATGCAGTAGTCAGATAGTAGATGTCGACTATTAAATAAATATTAATTTGTAAACAATACCTATAGATTATGTGATCACAATCGATCGTTGCTTTCTGATCCCACGGTTGTACACTAGAAGGATTAGAGGGGGCGAACATGCAAGCATTAGTTATTGATACCAGCAACGAACCATGGGAGTCGTCACGCGGCTTCACGAAGACCGATCTAGAAATGCCCGTACTCGACGAAGCAAACAATCCAAGCGATGCCAGTTCGGTTATTGTCAAAATGAAGTTCGCCGGCGTCTGCGGCTCCGATCGTGGCTTGTGGCACCGCGCGGCCTTTAAGGATCTGTTCCTGCAAGGACTACGCACCGATGCAAAGACACAGCGGATTGTTGGCCATGAATTTTTAGGCGAAATTGTGGCTGCCGGCTCAATGGTCAGCACATTATATTCCGATCCCGACCCTAGAAACCAGGCAAAAATTGAAGTTGGCAACTTGGTTTCCGGTGATTCACATGTAACCTGCGGCCGTTGTTATCAATGCCGCATTGGCGAATCAAACGTCTGCCTGAATGAAGCAATTTTAGGCATTAGCATCGACGGCGTGTTTGCCGAATACGTGAAATTACCCGCCAAAAACTTATGGTCAGTCGACGAAAGTCGTATTCGCCCAGAGGTTGCAGCAATTTTTGATCCGTTTGGTAACGCCGTGCATTCGTTGACAAAAGTTGACGTACGCGGCCAACGGGTGGCAATTTTTGGCTGCGGGCCAATCGGCTTGTTTTCGCTTTTACTGGCCCGTAACTTCGGTGCAGCCAAGGTTATCATGATCGATGTCAGCGACGCCAACTTGGCCATGGCCAAACAATTAGGCGCCGACGAAGTGATCAAAATTGAATCAACGCAAAAAGGGCACAGCTGGCAGGGCGACCCGGATGTGATTGCCCGCATTATGGAATTAACCTACGGCAAGGGCGTTGACGTGGCGCTAGAAATGGCAGGCCCGCAATCGTCCATAAATAACGCCCTCGACTCGGTTCGGCGCGGTGGCGACGTGGTACTATTTGGCATCAAAGACGGCGACCTAACTGTGCCAAGTTTTTCGCGATTGATTGCTCGCGGCGTGACGATTCACTGTGTGATTGGTCGGCAGATTTTCAAAACCTGGCAGATTTCGCAGCGCGTGCTATCGAACCATTCGAATCGCATTCAAGACAGTATTTGGAACGTTATTCTTAACGAGGGCAAGGACACAATTGTCCCGATAAGCGAGTTTGACCCTGCAAGCTTTGAGCAGAAGATGAACGACAAGCCCAAGCTATTATTTAAGATGTAAAGACACACGTAAAACCGTCCAAGGAGGTACCGATGAGCTACGCTGATTTACAAGCAATCCTACAAACCGAACTGCAAAGTATCCGCGACCAGTCATTGTATAAAGAAGAGCACGTATTGCAGTCGCCACAAGGCCGCGAAATTACCATCGATGGCAAGAAACTGCTTAACTTTTGCTCAAATAACTATCTTGGGCTATCTGGAACCGGTAGTTTGCGCCAAGCTTCCGACGAGGCCTTACAAACATGGGGTTTTGGCCTGGCGTCCGTGCGTTTCATTTGCGGCACGCAGGGTATTCATAAGGAACTCGAAACGGCTACCGCCAGCTTCTTGGGGATGGAAGATGCGGTTTTGTACTCGTCGTGTTTTATGGCGAATGTTGGGCTGTTTCAGACCTTTTTTACCGATGAAGACGCCATTATTAGTGACGAACTGAACCATGCGTCGATTATTGATGCCGTGCGGCTTACAAAGTCAGAGCGGCTGATCTACCAGCATATGGACATGGCCGATCTGGAAACAAAACTACAATCGGTATCTGGCAAGCGACTCAAGGTTATCGCAACCGACGGCGTGTTTTCGATGGATGGACACATCGCACCGCTGGCAGAGATTTGCGATTTGGCCGACAAATACGGCGCATTGGTGATGGTCGATGACGCCCACGGTGTTGGCGTGCTCGGTACGAACAGTAAAGGCACGCCCGAACAGACCGGCACGATTGACCGCATCGACTTCTTAACCGGTACCTACGGCAAGGCTCTAGGTGGCGCTGGTGGTGCATATACTGCAACCAAAAAGGAAGCGGCAGAGTTTTTACGGCAGCGCTCACGAACCTACCTGTTTTCTAACGCACTGGATACTGGCATCGCCGGAGCGGCACTATTCGCGCTGGATTACATTCCAAAACATCCGGAACTACGCGAAAACTTATATGCCAACACCCAGTTTTTCCGCCAGGAGATGAAAAAAGCCGGTTTCACCGTTTCGGAAAGCGAACACCCAATTACACCGGTAATGTTTGCCGAAGAGAGCATCGCCGTTAGTACAGCCAAAGCCATGTTTGATGAAGGCATTTTTGTCGTCGGCTTCTCGTTCCCAGTTGTACCAAAGGGTAAAGCCCGCATTCGCGTCCAGATATCGGCAGCCCACACCAAAGACGACATTACACTGCTAGTCGAAAAATTCGCGGCAATTGCCAGTCCTAAAGCCTAGCATAAGCCTACTTTGAGCTAACGTTAGAGACCGCAGAGATATGACCGACATTGCCAGCGGCAGTGGCTTCGGCCGTTGTTGCGCCAGCCATTAAAAATGCCAAGCCCAGTGCAGCCATAAATCGTGATGAGTTAGAAAAGAGCTTCATTGGTTGTTTTTGTTTTAAGTTTTACTTCCTCAAGTATAGCGGTAACGTTTCGCCTTTTCAAGACATTGCCCAACCTGCAGGCAACATGTGCCATCATGAGCGTCACGTACTACGACAGATACGCCGCCACAACCAGCCTTGTGATTTGTTGGATAATTTGTGCCCGCGTCTGCCAGTCGTAGGTGCCATTGCCATCTGTAAATATCGCCAGTGCCACCGTTTGTGTGCCGTTTCCAATAACTGCAACGTCGTGCACATCGTCGTCATCAAGACCAACCTTATGATACACGGTGTCGCCAGCAGGCACCGCCGGAATGATGTAGGTGCGATAATTTGCCTGTTTCATGTATTGCAGCAAGCGTGTGGTATCCGAATTGTTGAGCAACTGCTTATCATAAAGTTTTTGTAGCAGAAGCGTGATATCGTTTGAGTTCAGCAGGTCATCGTCTGGACTATAGTGTGACATCCCAATCGCGTCGGCATAACGGCTGAGGTCGGCATGAGTTAAGTAATCATTGAGCTCCTGCCAAGCCGTGTCGTCACTGTTAACGATCATAGCCTGCAGCCAATTACCTGCTGTTTCACCGTCTAAATTCTGGTTCAGACTAGCCGTTCCCTGTTCGACATGATGCAAATAATCAGCTGCCGTTAGAAGCTTACCTGTGCTGGCCGCATCAAAGTCACCACTGTAGCCATAGTGACGTATTGTTGAGCCAGCTACGCCTAGATCTTGCACCGAAACACTGAACGTAATGGTTGGATTTGCATTGATAATTTGTGTAATTGCCTCGCCAGCAACTTCTTCGCGCTGCAGGCGGGCAGCCGCAACCACTGCCTCGGCTCGTCGAATCGCTAATGCCCGAGCTGATACATGGCGCTGCCATGCGATAAAACTGCCTAACCCAACAACCAGACAAAATACCAACAGTAATACAAGTTTTCTGACGATGTGACGGCTTTTTTTAAGTGGCGGGGCGGGAGGTGATCGTCGTGCTTGATAGGCTGAAGCATAGTTATATGTTGTAGGCACAGGCCGACGCTGTTGATTGAATGTCATAATTTACCAGGGATTGTATAAAGTTTGTCTTATGCTTTGCTGAAGATCAAATAATCTTGCGACGCTCAACAATTATCAACGCTGCACCGCCAAAAAACAATGGCAACCAATAGGTCAGCAAACGATACAACAGTACCACGGCCAGCGCATCGGCACCGGAAATGCCATAGGCTACTAGGCCGACGATCAGGCCAGCCTCTGCACCTCCCAAACCGCCAGGCGTTGGTACCACCGTACTGCCCGCAACGCCGAGTGTTAACACAATAAACAACTTGGCAATTCCTGGCTCAAGCCCAATCGCTCTAGCACAAGCCAACAAGCACAGACCATACAGACTGGTAAGCATCATTGAAATGAGCAGTGCAAACGTTAGTCGTAGCGGTCGGCGGCGATAGCTTTTGATTGCCTCCACGATACTAAGTATGGCCTCGTGCAACTGTTGTCGACGGAAAATCGCCAAAGCAACAACTACCAACACAGCCATGCCAGCGCCGATAAAAACAGCTCGGCCAATGTGTACGCCATGACCGAACACATTGCCCCGTAAGGAAGTTGAGGTACAGACAATAATTGCAAAAAACAGCAGCCCATGCCCCACAGCACCCAACATATTGTTAACCGCCACAACTGCGCCAGCCTGAGCTGGCGTGTGGCTGTTCCGTCGCAAATAACGATAATTAACGCCGATCGCCCCGATGCCAGCCGGCAACAGGCGATTAGCAAACGTACCAGCAAGCTGCACCAATACGCTCCGCGGATAACGCAGCGGTCGGACAGCCAACGCACCATAGACACCTGCCGCAGCCGCATACGTTCCAAGCACCAGTACAAAGCCAACACCCAGCCAGCCAAATTGCGCGTGATGCACCGCTTGCAGGCTACTATGAAACGCTTTTATCTGTGGCAAAACTACGTACAAGACCAACAGAAATACTCCCAAAAGCACTAGGCGTTTAGGTTTAAATTTTACTGTATGCCGAGCCGAAGCCGAATTGCGAACCATGGTTATGCTTATTATAGCGCCAGAGGAAGCCACGAGCCCTAATTGACCGACCTTCACGGCGGCCAATCTACTATTGACAGCCCATTATGTTAGTATCTATACTGTTTATATACTAAACTATTAGCCCGGTGGCGAGGCACAACGGATATGATGACGCGTGAAGAAATAATTACAGAACTATTTGAGTGCATGAACATTGCAAAACGCGGCATGCACACGCGCTTGCGGACAATCATCGGTGACCTGCCCGTGTCGCCCACGCAACTCGAACTTCTGCTTACCATTAAGCATTTACAGCCAGTCAGCTTTAAGAAACTAGCCGCTCAACTGCAGCTAACACCTGGTGCAATATCACAAGTAGCCGACGGCCTGAATCAACAAGAGCTTATTACGCGTGAAACCGATGCAAGCGATCGCCGTATCCAGACATTAAAATTATCCAAAAAAGGTGATGAGCTACTTCAGGCTATTGATACACGCCGCCATAATATCACTGAGCGTGTTGTTCAGGATTTAACGACCGACGAGCTAGCCGTTTGGCTACGCATCCAACGAAAGATGATTGCCGAGTTTCAGCAAGTACTTGACACAAAAGAATCCAAAAAAGCCCAGTAAAAGGAGAGCTCTCATGACGTTTTCGCCATTTTCATCATTATTCCGTACATCAACCATCCGCAAACAAAAAATTGTACGACCAGCTACTAGCCCAAAAAACCCAAGTGTAGCCGCTACGGTACCTGGTGCCGATGAACACCAAGAACGCACCCACGCCGAGATTATGGTTATCATAACCGCTTTGATGCTGGCTATGTTGCTCGCAGCACTCGATCAAACCATTGTGTCCACCGCCCTACCACGCATTGCGAGTGACTTGCATGGGCTTAGCAAATATTCGTGGGTTGCAACCGCCTACCTGTTGACTAGCGCTATCTCAACACCACTCTACGGCAAAATTAGCGACATGTTCGGTCGTAAAAAGATTTTTCAGGCTGCAATTATCATTTTCTTAGTTGGTTCCGTACTATGTGGAGCCAGTCAGACCATGAACCAGCTTATTATCTTCCGTGGCCTGCAAGGCATCGGTGCTGGTGGATTGATAGTACTGGCAATGGCAACCGTTGGTGACGTCGTGTCACCACGAGAACGTGGCAAATACCAGGGTTACTTTGGTGCCGTGTTTGCCGTTTCTAGTGTTGCTGGACCACTCTTGGGTGGACTGTTTACCGACCACCTCAGTTGGCGCTGGGTATTTTATATCAACCTGCCGATTGGTGTGTTTGCGCTGATCGCCATCGCCACACGTCTGCACTTGCCAGTCAAACGAGCAAAGCACAAGATTGACTTCACTGGCGCAGGCTTGCTCGCGCTCAGCGTCGCAACGCTGCTCCTAGCAACTGTTTGGGGCGGCATCGATTACCCATGGGCATCAATCCAAATCATTGGTTTGTTTGCCACCAGCATCATCAGTGCAATCTTGTTTGTTATCCGTGAACATTATGCCAAAGAGCCAATCATTCCACTCGAACTTTTCAAAGAAAGTGTCTTCCGCGTATCTAGCTTACTGAGCTTCTTGGTTGGTATGGTAATGTTTGGAGCACTGATTTTCTTGCCCGAATATCAGCAACTTGTCCGTGGCGATACGGCCACCAAATCTGGATTAATGCTGTTGCCGCTCGTTGGCGGGCTGATGGTTGCATCGATAACTTCCGGCCGATTAATCTCGAAATTCGGTCGCTACCGTATATTCCCAGTCATCGGCACCGCACTGCTGCCAATCGCCTTCTGGCTGTTCAGTCATATTGCTGTGGGTACCAGCCGAGTGTTACTTGGCGTATGGATGGTCGTACTTGGTATTGGCATTGGCTTGGTTATGCCCGTTCTTACTTTGGCGGTGCAGAATGCCGTCGGTCGTAAATATTTAGGCACCGCGACTTCGGTTGTCACATTCTTCCGGAGCATCGGTAGTTCGCTTGGTGCAGCCATATTTGGGGCTATCCTAACCAATCGACTAGCCTACCACCTCGACCACACACTACCGGGCCACGCTGGTGCTAGCGTCGCAAAAAGTCTGAGTAGCGGCGCGGCTGGGCTCAAACAGCTGTCACCAAACACCGTTCACACCGTGCTAACGGCCTTCGCAAGTTCGTTCCATGACGTCTTCTTATTTGGGATTCCATTCGCCATTCTAGCATTCATAACCGCCCAATTCTTGCGCGAAACACCACTCAAAAGCTCTACGCGAGATGAAGCAGCCGGTGAAGGACTAGAACTGTAGCACCGCTATACCCACTGCTACGCCAATCATCATTGAAGTAAAAAACGTCATCAAAAAAATTTAAAGATTTCACGGCCGTAGCCATTGCCGCCATATTCATGTTTAGGCTTCGATGTGGGAGCATCGAAGCCTAAACAAGCGATAACCTTACTCCAGCTCCCTAGCAAGAAGGTGGCACTTCAAAAAGCTATGTAAAAACTACACACCCGTACTGAGTCAATAAGTTATTACGACAAAACAGGAACCGTCAAGCTGTACTCGCAGAATAGCTGTCCTCAATAGTACACAGTTCGGTTGCGACAGCGCATAGGTCCTCTAGCGTCAACAACTCGACCTGCCCCAGAGTTAACTTGCTGCCGTTGGAATCACAAAACGTATCCTATCTTGATACGTTTCCGAGAACTTCTTATCAAGTGTGGCAATAGAGCTACAGCCGGTTCGTTCTGCCAATACTAACTGAAGCGCATCTTCGTGATCCCTGTCTCTTAATAGTTCCATTGCAGCGACATAGTCTTCTGGGAGCAGGGCAACTTTTGGATAGTCAGCTAAAAAGGTTTTTATGTCAGTAATAGTAAGCTTATCCTTCAAACCAAAATGCAATACAAGGTGGACAGTGAGCATACTGATACAGAAATTATCTGTATTTCGTTCCATCCAGTTCAAGACAACTTCTTTGTTAGCGCGCCCCGAAATAAGCATTTCTAACAAAATATTCGCATCAAGAAGTATCATAGCGTTTGCGTATCGTCGTACAATTCTTTAAAGCTTTTGTGGGCATCAAAAACTGGCTCACGCGGTGGAAGACCTTTAATAAAACGAATACTGTGCTTAGCTGCGGTGGGCGTTCCGGCATGTGCAGCTAAATATGCATCATGCTCTTCTTGAGCCGCCAAAGTCACCAGTGGCTTAGACCGATACATAACTTGAATTGTTTGACCATGTTTAAGTTTCTTTAGAAAGCCTTCTAGATCATTTCGAATTTCTTTTGTGCTAATTGTTATTGTCTTCATGCTCATACATTATAGTTGCAACTTATTAAGAAGTCAACTTTAGATGAACTCTGTATTATGGCTCTCGTCCTCCACCAGACCTGGTTTACAAACAGAATAAGATGCATCATACTGCCGTGTAATCATGATCAAGCTCGTCGATCTACAGTATTTTATCGGCTTCATCACCTTGCTGAGCGGCGGTGCGCTCTATGTCGCCTGGCAGCTCAGCTTTGCAGCACTCTATCGTCATCTTTCACGGTCCCACGCGAAATACTACCAATCGATCGGTGCCCCACTGGCGCCAATAAACCATACATGGGTCCCTGGTGAAGCGTCCAGACAGCTCAAGGGACTCAATTATCAGTTCCTTTGGACTAGTACAGGCTTACCATCAGCCTTCCCGCGTGATAAGTTCTGCAGGCAGTTTTCAGACCGGCTTGGCCGATACAGAACACCACTAAAATGGCTGCTGTTGCTATGGGGCCTGCTTGTAATTGCGCTTGTTGTGTTGATCATACTGAGCAATGGAACCCCATCAGCACCCTCTCTCTGAGCGACACGTACCCAGGCCTCACGACGCAAACGTTGGTGCTCCGCCAGCCGAATATGATCTACTTACCAAAGAGCCGAAAGTAGTATACGGATGTTTGTCGTCTAGCTAGCTTTTCTTGCTTTGGGTGGCGCGCCAGGAAGCGATTTCGGCGTGGTGGCCGTTTAGGAGGACTTCGGGTACTTTCATACCTTGGAAGTCTTCGGGGCGGGTGTACTGGGGGAACTCGATATTTTCGTCGTCATCCTGGAAAGATTCTATATCTATGCTGTTTTCACCGCCCAGTACGCCTGGCAACAAGCGCACGACACTGTCGATAACAATCATGGCTGGCAGCTCACCGCCAGTTAGGACGTAGTTGCCGATGCAATATTGGCGATCAACCCACTTTGTAACGCGTTCGTCATAGCCTTCGTAACGCGGACATACGATAATTAGGCCCCTGCCATCGGCAGCTAGGGCTTTTGCTGTTGATTGCTTGTAGACTTCGCCACGAGGCGTTGGCAGCAGCACCAGCGCATCCGGATCGTTCTGCTTGGCCTGTTCAATTGCCGCCACCAATGGCTCCGGCTTGAGCAACATGCCATCTCCACCGCCGTATGGTGTGTCATCCACTTGGCGGCGTGGCCCAAGACCGAACTCACGGAGATTAATAAATGAATACTCGGCAATGCCGCGATCGCTGGCCTTCCATAGCATGCTGTTACCCAGCACACCTTCAAACATCTCCGGGAACAGGGTTATAACTTGAATTTTCATGGTAATTAGGCTGCTTCGTGTCTGAATTGTCGCAACAGTGTTTCGTGCTCGTCCACCTGCTCAATTGTTGCATCGAGTTTGTTCTCAATTCTATTCGTCGTGGCTTCTAGATTGCTTAAACGACCCTCAACACCGTCAAAACGTGCATCAATCTTCTCGAATCGTTCATCGCTTTTATCGAAACGATCAGAGATTAATTGCAATGCGTCACCAACAATCTCGCCGACCACTCGGCCGACGATTTCTTCTACATCCTGCTTTGTTGCTGGCTCGTCCTTACTCATATGCACCATTGTAGCAAATCAATCATTATATTATTGTTAAAAACCAAAAAGAACCCCATTTAAAAGAGGTTCTTTTTGTCACATAAAGCTCCCAACTTTCGGTTTCCCGAGCGTTGGCTCGCAGAGCTTTTTTTGATTTTTTGTTTTCAAATTTCGTCTTTTGGACTAGTGGTTAGTATAGCCAAGCCACTTTTGCTTTGCAAGCCCATTTTATGAAAATCTAAAGCGCCTTACTAGATATCTAGGTCGTCTAGATCTTCTAGCTCGCGACGAGTCTTGCTGACAACATCGCTTGGTTCGTGTTCGGCTGGTGCCGCTTTGACAACATCCTCTACGTTACCGTCGGTTACCGTAGCATGGCCAGTGTTCGTGTCGTCGCTTGACGAGTCTGATGCCTGTGCTGGGCTTTGCTGGCTGTCGTCGCTTTGCTGTCCACCACCCTCATAGTATTCGCGCGGCTCGCCGTTGTCGACGATCTTTAGGTTGTAACGGGCGTCGTTCTTGGTACCAAGTGCACGCAATAACGTTCGCAAGCTCTGCGCGGTTGCACCGCGTTTGCCAATTACCCGCCCAAGATCTTCTGGATCAACGGTAAGTTCTAATAAAACACCTTTTTCGTCGATCCGACGCTCAATAACGACCGCTTCTGGATTGCCAACGATGGACTTCACAACAAATTCTACGAACTGCTGGTCAATACTGTTGTTCATACATGTTCCTCCACTTAACCAATAACTAGACTATTATACCAAAAAGGACCGAGGGAATTGTAAGTATTCTTGCTTACCGTAAGTTAGGCAGCGACGTTTTCGTCAGCTGTATCGCTTTTTTCTGCAACAGCTTCAGAGGTTGCTTCGGCAGGGGCTTCGGCTTCTGCGGTAACTTCTTCAACCGTTTCAACTTCAGCAACTGGTTCTGCGGGGCGATTGCGGCGAAGCTTGTCGGCATTACGCAGTTTGCCAGCCTTGCTGGCATCGGTAACTACCCAGTCAGGTAGTTTGACACCTTCGGCCTTGAGAATCATTGCAACACGGCCAGATGGCTGTGCGCCGTTTGACAGATAAAATGTAGCCTTTTCTTTGTCTACGACAACAGTTTTGGCGTGTGGGTCGTAGCTGCCGATTTGGGCAACAACTTTACCACTTGTAGGGGTACGGCGTGCGTCCTGGACGACAACACGGAACATTGCGTGACCCTTACGGCCGGTTCGTTGCATGCGAATTGCTAACATAAATCTATAAAACTCTCTTTCTTAACACACTTAAAGATTTTTAAATCAATCCTTGCTATTTTACAGATAAGCACCGCTGTTGTCAAACTGTTCTTAGGCTTTTGTCGATTTTGCAGCTTCGGCGTAGTACTTCAGCGCAGCTTCGGCAGCTTTTTGCTGTGCAGCCTGTTTGCTTGGGCCAGTGCCTTGGCCCTTTAATTTTTCGTGCACAAAGGCACCGACCGTGAAGGTCTTGTCATGATCAGGGCCAGTTTCTTCGACGATCTTATACACTGGCGTGGCGCTTTCTTGGCTCTGAACCAGTTCCTGCAGGTGAGATTTTGGATCCATCCACGAACCGGTTTCTAAGATTTCTTTAAAGGTTACCAGTAAGCTGTCGGTGATAAACCGCTTGGTTGCATCGTAGCCTTGATCCAGGTACAGCGCACCGACAACAGCTTCGAAACTGTTGGCCAAAATCTGGGCACGCGCCCGATCAGTCCCCCGCTTTTCGCCACGACTTAGTCGTAGCAATGGCTCAAATTCGTGGCGACTGGCGGCAGCACTAATACTTTCCGTACGCACTAAACTACTGCGCCAGTTGGTCAGGATACCTTCGGGCTCACTAAAATTCTTGTATAAATATTCAGTCGATACGAGTTCCAACACGGCGTCGCCCAAAAATTCCAAGCGCTCATTGTGCTCGCTCACTGTCTTCTTGTGCTCATTGACGTATGAACGATGCGTGAACGCCGTTATCAGCAGCTGAATGTCGTTAAACTCAACACCCAGCTTGTCTTTGGCGAATGCTTGATATAAAGATACGTCCATAGTCTGCTACAGTTTCGCGTCGCGAATTTTCTTCATACCAACTAGTATGAGTTTACCAATGTCTTCGTACGCAATTTTATCAACAGCGTCGGTGGCTGGCATCCAGCCGATGTCGGTCAGCCAGTCTTCGCCTTCAAGTGCGTCGGTGTCGCCCAGACCTTCGACAAGATAGATATGCATAGTCATGAGCACCAGCGTGTGTTCACGGCGATAGCGGAAGTTGACCTTACCAAGCCAGTTGTACATTTTCATCTCTTGCAGACCAGTTTCTTCGCGGATTTCGCGTTCGGCGGTTTGCTTGGGTTCTTCGCCTTCTTCGACATGACCTTTGGGAATAGTCCAACGGTTTTTAGCATCCTGAATCAACAAAATCTCAAGATTTTTCGCCCCCGATTTGGTCGTATTATGTCGGAACACGATACCACCAGAGGTAGTTTCACGCACCACTTCTTCAATAACGGGGCGGCGTTTGGTAACAAAGTTACGGAAACCCTGGATCGGCTTGGGCCGAGGCACGTTGAACCGGCGCTTGTCGGGCGTCATGTCGGGTGGATCCTGTTTGCGGGCTTCGTTATCGGGCACTACTTACTTCTTTCCTTGGCTTTAGTTGTCTTAGCGGCTGGCTTCTTCGCCTTGGCTTCTTCGCCCTCGATGGCCTCACCGGTCTGTTGACGCAAGGCCGTACCGAGCACGCCATTGACGAATTTACTGGAATTTTCACCACCGAAGGCTTTGGCAAGTTCAACAGCCTCGTTAATAACCACTTTTGGTGGTACGTCTTTCTCGTTTTCTAGCTCGTACAAACCAATCCGCAATACAGCACGATCCATGCGGGCTATCTGATCAATTGGCCACTCCGGGGCAATTGGCTGCAGCTTGATATCAAGCTCAGCGACGTGTTTGGAGACACCAGTGACCAGCTTACGGACAAAATCGACATCATCAATCATGTCCTTGTAGCGCAAAATATTACGCTGCAAGACTTCTTCGATATCAAACGTAGTGTCGCCGGCATCACGACGAAAATCTTGCTCGTAGAGCGTCTGCAGAGCGATGATGCGGCCGAGATGTCGGTTTGATGCCATATTGTTAAATTCTTTCTATCTAGCTTCTACGTACAAGTGCTTATGCTTCTAGTATAACGCTGAAGTTAAACTTTGGCTGAAAGTTTTTTACCAGCTTCGCGGCGAGTTGTAAAAACCTTAACTGGTGATTTTGCGTTTACCTTGCGAGCCAGCTCAAGTACGAGGTGGCTGCGGCGAGTGCCGGTACGGCGCGGACTGGTTCGTTTCTTTGGCTTACCCATAAAAAACTACTCCTCTTCTGTCGTTATGACTAAATAACTGACTAATTATGTTGAAAATTACCTAAATATTAGAGACATTTTACCGAAAAAGTCACGGGATTACAAGGCAAAATGCTATTTGACCACCAAGTTTACAATTTTACCAGGAACATAGATGGTTTTTATAACTTCTTTGCCGGCAATGTTTGTTTGTACTTTTTCGTTGGCGTACACGGCGGCGGTGACAGCCGCTTCGGTCGCGTCGGTGGCAACTTCAATTTCAGCGCGAAGCTTGCCATTGATTTGGACGGCAATAGTCATGGTATCCTGCACCAAATACTTTTCGTCAAAATCAGGCCAAGTGTCTTTGTGAACCGTGGCGCTGTGCCCCAGTTCATGCCACAGTTCTTCAGCAGTATGTGGAGCAAATGGCCCTACACAAGCAACAATTGCCTCTAAGGCCTGCTTCCATGCGTCAGTTTTGGCCAGGGCTTCGGCCTTCTGCTTGTATAGATCATTGACCATGGTCATGCCTGCTGCAATCGCGGTGTTGTATGCACTATTTTCGATGTCGTGAGTCATTTTTTTGATGGTTTGGTGCGTAATACGTAGCAATTCTTTTTGTTGCTTGGGGCTAGTTTTGCCTTCCGGTGCTTCCAAATATTCCTGAACCAAATTCCACAAACGCGATAAGAAACGGTGCGTTGCCGGCACACCTTGCGCGTCCCAACGGGCCCAAAGTTCCAGCGGGGCGGCAAACATCAGGTAGGTACGCAAGGCATCGGCACCATAGCCACTATTAATAATTTCTAATGGGTCAACACCGTTACCTTTGCTCTTGCTGAACATTGTGCCGTCACTAGCCGTAACTTTGCCGTTAAACAACATTTGCTTGAACGGTTCAGGATTGTCCAAGATACCAATTTTCGTAAAGAAACGAGCCACAAAACGGGCATACAACAAGTGGGCTGTAGCGTGGTCACCGCCGTTATAGAAGTCAATTGGCGCCCATTTGTTCACCACTGCACTGTCAAAAATCACCTCTTGGTTGTGCGGATCCATGTAGCGGAGCATGTACCAGCTACTGCAAATATAGGTATCGAGGGTGTCGGTTTCGCGCTCGGCTGGGCCGCCACACTGCGGACAATCCACGTGCAGCCAATCGGTTGCCCTGGCCAAGGCACTACGGCCGTCACCACTGGGTTGAAAATCATCAAGTTCCGGCAAAATTACCGGCAATTGGTCGTCCGGAACTAGTACATTACCGCACTTTGGGCAATCAATAATCGGGATCGGCGCACCCCAATAGCGCTGGCGACTGACACTCCAGTCACGCATTTTGTAGTTTACTTTTTCACTACCAACACTGAGTGATTCTAGTTTTTCTAATATTTTTTGGCGGCCAACCTTAAAGTCTAAGCCATTAAACTCTTCGGAATTTGCCAGTTTGTAGCCGGCTGGATTCTTCTTGATTGTTTCGTGGTATTCCACAAACGATTGGTCTTCAGTGGTGTAGATAATGTCCAGGCCAAACTTTTGGGCAAATTCGTAGTCGCGCCCGTCTTCACCAGGCACGCCCATAACCGCGCCCGTGCCATAGCCAGCTAATACATAATCAGCAATCCAGATTGGAATTTCTTTCTTGCTTAGAGGGTTAATTGCATACGCACCGGTAAACACGCCGGTCTTTGTCTTTTCAGCTTGGCGTTCCACCTCTGACTTCATTTGGGCTGCTTGCACATATGCTTCAACGTCTGTTTTTTGGGCGTCAGTAGTGATTTTCTGGACTAGCTCGTGCTCTGGAGCCAGCACGATGAATGTCGTGCCGTACATCGTGTCGTGTGCCACTGTAAAGACCGTAATACTATCATCTGCGCCTTTGACGCGATACGTAACTTCGGCACCGCTGCTGCGGCCAATCCAGTTTTTCTGGGCTAGTTTGACACTTTCAGTCCAGTCTAGGGCGTCAGTGGCCTCCAAAAGTTCATCGGCGTATTCGGTGATCTTGAAAAACCACTGTTTGATTTCTTTTTTCTCGACCAGCGGATCATCCGGGCCATCGTGACGCCAACATTTGCCGTCTATGACTTGTTCGTTGGCGAGCACCGTAGCATCTTTTTCGCACCACCACTGCATACGGCTGTCCTGGTAGGCCAGGCCGTGCTTGAACATCTGGGCAAAAATCCACTGCGTCCATTTGTAGTATTCCGGCAAATGCGTGGCAATTTCTTTTTCCCAGTCATTACTCCAGCCCATGGCTTTGTAGGCATGGCGATAGCCAGGAATGAGCTGTGCCATGCTTTCTTGCGGGCTCATGCTTTCTTTTATTGCGCGGTTTTCGGCGGGCAAACCAAAAGAATCCCAGCCTACTGGGTGATAGCTCTCAAAGCCTTGCTGGCGCTTAAAACGAGCCTTTACGTCGCTGATGGTGTAATTCATAGCATGGCCAATGTGCAAGTTACCACTGGGGTAATTGAACATACTCATGGCAATATATTTGGGCTTATTGCTGTGCAGGTTTGCCGTGTAGGTACCTGTTTCGTCCCAAATTTTCTGCCACTTGGATTCTATGTCTTTTGGATTAAATCTCTTCACGCTCTAATTAATTCCTTCGATCCCTTTTACATGGTAGCTAACTTTAGTAATGCCTTTTTTAGATTTTACCTTTGTTACCTCAATTGTACCAATATCTTTTAACTGTTTTACGTGCGTGCCACCGCAAGGCACACCAAAATCGCCGTACAACACCACGCGTGTTGGCTTGTTGCTAGGGATATTGGTGGGCACGTGCCGACACAATTTTGCAAGTTCTTCTTTATCAACATATCTGAGTGTATTAACAATATTTTCTTGCAAAGTTTCGTTCACTTTTTGCTGAATCTTCTCTGTTACGGCCTCGTCTTCATTCATTGCGTCGTATTCCACAAAACTCATGTGCGGGTAGTGGGCGCCTTTGCCTGGAACCCAATCGAGCCCCAGGCTGTTTACCGCCATATCGATGACATGTCCAGCGGAATGCAGGCGTGTATTAACATTGCGCCGCTGTTTGTCAACTTGGCAAGTAATAGCTTCGTTCTCGTCAATTTTGCCTTCGATCGTGCCAATGTGGTGCACCGTACCCTCTTCATCCAGCCGCACTTCACGCACCAAAAGTTTGCCATTCGGACCTTGGATTACACCCTCATCCCAATCCTGCCCACCACCGCGAGGGTAAAAGCAGGTTTGATCCAGCACAACATCGTCTCGGCCGTCTTCGGTTTTGAAGACAGATAGGACTGCCGCCACAGCGCTTATCACATCAAAATCATCTAGATATAGTAGTTTTGTGGCCATAGTTGGTGCTCCTTAGATTATTTGCTTTGGTAAACTTATTGTACCTCTTGTTGACTGGCCGCGGTTGCGGCAATTACTGCATGAGTGGCAACTTTCCAACCTTCTGACTGCACCCATTTGCGGTGGCGTTGCTCGACATCCGAGTCAATTGTGATTACTCCAACGGTTGGCGACACCTCGTCAACTGGCTCTTGCCTTATTACCTTTGGCGGATCATTTCCTTCACCGCCAACACCAGCATCGACTTCAATGCACCAGCCCCCTCCGCGATGCCAAACATCAACTCCGTTAACAGTTTTTATGTAGTCTATAAATTCCATACTATATTCCTCAAACATTAAAAATAGGCTCCTAGTTGAAGCCTATTTTGGTTGGGACTGTGCGAACGAGTATTTACTCGGTGGCTTCAACCATAGTGAAGCACAGCCCTTGTAGGCTGAGAAGGAGGAGACCGAAACTGCTTCGTACGTTAAAACTCATAAGACGCTTACTATACCGCAAGAACCACAGGGCCGTCAACCGCATCTTATTTCAGATATTGCAACATCGTTGGATGAATAATGGCAATATCCTCAAATTCTTTCAACCTCAGCAGCCCCCTGTAGGCGGTCACAATGGTCTGCGCTTTTGCCTCAATGGCACACTCCAAAATTATGTGATCATCGGTATTATTTAGAACATTTGTGACTCGCCGTCTTGATTGCACCAATGTGGCATACAGCAAAATCATATCTATAAAATTGGCTGAGTTATTGGACTCATAGAAGAACCTTGGCTCTAATACCTCGCGCACTTCCGTAATGATTTCTGGCGAGATATAAATCTTATAAGGCCCATTAAACCCAGAACGTTCAAGCTGCTCGCGAGCATAGCTTTTTGGCTTAGTTGCGGCCAGATAGACGTTGCTGTCGAAGACGATCTTCATAGGTTTGGTCACTCTCCAGGTAGTCGTAGATGTCTTGTTCGGTCTTTAAGCCCAGCGCGTCCAAGATTGGCTCCATTTTCTTGGTGTGATAATCAAGATCTTGGTTGAATTTGTAGGTTTGCACCATTTCGCGAAACAAATCACTCTTTGATTTTTTGGCCTGCTTTGCCCAGGCGTTAAAATCACGCTTGATATCATCTTCGACCGAGAAACTCATCGTAGTCATACTAACAATTTTAGAGTCTTTTTAATCTCTTATCAATAATTTTTTATTGACATTAACGAACGCCACTTATGGCTGCAAAAACTCGGCGCATTTGCTGGGCAACTCCCCTACGCCTAACGCTCTCGGCAATATAGCCTTCCGTAAAGTCTTCCCAAGCGATATCGAATAAATCGGGCCGACCACTAAGTCTTTGGTTCGTAGGCAATGTGTGATTAAGGGCAGGACAACCAGCATTTGCATTTATGTGGAGACGAAGCAAATGTCTGCCCTGTTCGCTGTAACCGACTGAGCGTTCTCGGGCGCTATACGCAAGAAAAATGTGGGGTCGACCAATAATCCTGCGGAGCACCTTCTCGTCATTGCTATCCCGACCATCGCTAGGTTCACGAGATACCAGACCAAACACCCGACCCAAACTTCGACTGTTCCGTAGTTGCTCCGCTACTTCCTCACGAGGAATACGTGCAGGTAACACTTTCCAGGCAGCATCTAACAAACCCCAAGATTGTTCACGAGCCCTTTTTACTAACCTAATACCTTTGGTTACCACTTCTTCCGTTACTTCTTGTGAGTCTAACAAGACTTGTGAGTCAGTTAGCAAAGTTGCTGCGGCCGCTACCAACAACGGCTCGGAAGACAAATGCTCCATAAGGTTATGTGGCTCCGCCGTTGCTGGCTCGGCCATGTGTTGTAAGCTTGCAATGTCAAGCGTCTGCATTGCCAGCTCACTAATCGGCGTTAAGGGCTTTGGCATAATTACTATTATACCACTTTAATGAGAAATATCTATTCCCACTCGGTGGTAGCGGGGGGTTTGTTGGTCATATCTAGGAAGACTTGCGTGATGCCTTCAACTTCTTTGAGGATGCGGGCGGCGATGGTTTCTACGAAGTTTTTGGGGAGGTCTAGTTCTGGGAAAAGGGCTTGTGAAACTAGGTAAGTTACGGAGCTGATCGGGCGTAGGACAATGGAGCGCTTGCCTGGTTCGCCGAAAGATACGGGCAGCAGAACTACTGGACACTGTTTGATGGTTGTCAGCAGGTCAGCACGACGCATTTCTTCAAACACGATGGCGTCGGCTTGGCGGAGTTGCTTGGTAACATCCGGAGTAAGCAAGGTTGGCGTGGTGTATATTTCATCGAGCGGTGTATCGCCAAGCGCGTACACCACGCGGTTGATGTGACCACGATAGGCCGCCGGAATGGCTGTGGCCAGCTCGTGAAGCTTGGGCCAGTCTGGCCTACCTTGCAACGCAACCGCCGAAAGATGTGAGCGTTCATCACCACCAACACCAACACTCCGAACAGGCAGTAATTGAGCATCATACCCGCCGTTTTCTTTTGCGTACGTTGTAATCTCGGCACTAATTTCTGATGGCCGTACCGGGCCAGCAGTTTCATGGCAAATAATGCGGATAGCTAGGCCTGGTCCTGGGAATGGCTGACGCTCCACAACGTCGTATGGAAGGTTCAATTGATGGCCGATTTCGCGGATTTCGTTCTTATGCAGATCACTCAGCGGCTCCAGCAACAAACCTCGTTTTTCCAGTTCTTTGACTTCGGCAACTTGGTTATGGTGAGTTTTAATAACAGCCGTGTTACCACCGGTGCTGTAGCCGCTTTCGATACGGTCGGCGGCGTTTGTTCCCTGTAACAACAGCACATTTGCTTCGTCTAACCCAAGGCTTTTGAGCAAATCATTCTGAATCGTCACGAAGGTTTTGCCGATAATGCGGCGCTTGGTTTGTGGGTCACTGACCGCCGAAAGCCTGTCGGAAAGGATACCTTCGAAGTCCACGGTAGCATTAGCAAACTGGTCGATTGCTTCGATTTTTTTGACGTTAATGCCGGCGTCGTTTAGCATCTCGATAACGTCGTTGTCTTCGTCGCGCATGAAGCCGCTATCGATATAGTAGGCATGGAGATTTTCGGCTGGAATTTCTGGAGCGGCCAGGCTTAAGGCAACCGTTGAATCAACACCGCCACTTACAAATGCAATTACCTGTTTGCCCGCGACGCGTTTCTTGATCTCGGCTCGCTTGGCTTTGATTACCAGATTTGTGTGTTCGGCAATCAGTTCTTCGTTTGGCTTAAGCCCAGCAATGCCTTGCAGAAAGTTGCGGATAATTTGGTAGCCTTCCGGCGTATCCTCAAACACTTCGGGGTGGAACTGCACGCCCACAAAATTACCACGGGCAATTGCCGAAAAAACATGTGTACCGTCGTTTAATTCGTGCCCGCCAAGCGCCGTCACGTCGTCAGATAATTTGGTGACAAAATCACCGTGCGTAAATAGTGCAACTTGTTCTGATTTGGTATCGCTAAAAAGCCGGTGCGACGTATCGACTTTGGTTTTAGTGCGACCGTCTTCGCGCTGTTTGCCTTTTTCGACTGTACCGCCCAGCGCCAAAGCCATAGCCTGCATACCGTAGCAAACGCCTAAGAATTTGATGTCTTTGTGCCACAGTTCGGGGTCTGGCGCCGGAGCCGCTTCGGCGTTGGAGCTGGCTGGACTGCCCGACATAATTACTGCCCCATAATCAGCGGCCAACAGATCAGCGTTAGTATCAATCGGCAAAAGTGTGGCTTCGTAGCCAAGCCGCTGCACAGCCTTAACGACCAAATCTACATACTGTCCGCCGGCGTCAAGAATGGCCACTCGCTGGCGAGTGTGTAACGTACTGTTATCTCTCGTCGTTACTGCCATGAATCCATTTATCATAACAGGTACCGCGCATTCACAAAAGGCTTAAAAGCTCTTTGAGCGGATAATCGTCAGCATACTAACCCTCGAAATCGAAATGCCACCATTCATATAGCCAAACTTTGAAACCAGCCTGTGACATAGCAGCTTGCAGTTGCTTGCGGTGGGCCAGCTCCTCTGGATATAAACCGCTGGCGTTTACATATGCACGTTCCGAAAAGTCGTCAAAATCGCCACCCATAGCCAGATATGTACCATCTTTGTCGGCGAGTGTGACGTCGATTGCCAAGCCTTTGCAATGATTAGACACGGCAAGCACATAACGCTCATCGTCATTCACAGCTCGCAATTGCGCCTGTACTCGCAGTGGACGATACGCATCCCAGATAACAAGCCGGAGTGATTGGTCGCGTAAGATTGCCGCTGCACGAGTTAATTGCCGAGCAGCCGGTTCATCCAACATTGGCTCTGTACCGACTTCGTATAGCCTATGACCCGTAATATTATCATCACTGGCGTAGCGCAAATCGATAATTGCGTCTGGGATAAGACTGGCAATTGCAATCAGTTTCATGGCGTAAACCGCTTTGGGTTAAAATTGTTTCAAGTAATTGGTGCTGAATGACGTGGTGAGTTGTTGGGTATGGCGCGCCCGATCTTCGGCAAGGCCAATCAGCTTCTGAACAAGGTCGACACTCGAAATACCAGCAGCTTTCCAGTTGTGCGCATATAAACCACCCGGTAGCGGGTTCACTTCATTAAAATACACTTCGCCAGACTTGCTGTCTATGAGCATATCTACTCTGGCAGTGCCTGAGCAACCAAGCGCCTTGTACACAGCCAGCCCAGTTGCTTCCGCTTTGGCGTACAACGCCGGGGGCAAGTCGGCTGGGATTTGACTATAGCCTTGGGCTCCCCCGCCATTTTTTTGTCCACCCTTGCCTTTGCCTTTTTTACCACCTTGCATGTACTTGGTTTCGAAATCAAAGAAATCTTCTGGTTTGGTCATGGGTTGTTCCAAAAGCGCTGGTTTTGGATCATCAGCAAAGCCCATAATTGGCAGGGTAACCTCAATCAAATTCTGGACGGCTTCTTCGACGATCACGCTGTTATCGTAATGAGCAGCAACTTCTAATCCATTACGCAATTCCGCTTCGTTAACCACCCGTGATATACCGATACTTGATCCCAAGTGGGCCGGTTTTACGAACAGTGGAAATGCAAGGTCGCTTTTGATCTGTTTGACGATTTTTGCGCTGTCGCGTTCCAGTTCCGCCTTGCTAAAAGCCAAGAACTTTGAAGTTGCAATACCACAGCCAACGGCCAATTGTTTGGCCAGTACCTTATCCATAGCAATCGCGCTCGCAGCCACCCCACAACCAACATACGGCACTCCAGCCATCTCCAGTAGGCCCATTAGCGAACCATCTTCACCATATGTACCGTGCATGGCGGGGAACACGACATCAATTTGTTTTAATTGTTTACGCCCGGCAATACCACTCGATTTTACTAATGTCATGCCGCCATCAAACTGCACGCTCACAGGGTGCGAACGACGAATAAAGTCATCGATGTCACCGCTCGTGAATAGCTTAATATCTTTAAGTTTTGGATCCCAATACCACGCCCCATCGCGCGCAATATAGATCGGTTCAACCCGATATTCTTTCGTAAGTTCAAGTGGTTTGATAATGCTTGCGATAGCCGTCACAATAGATACATCATGCTCGGTGGAACGCCCGCCAAAAATAACTGCAATTGTTTTCATATCCTGACTCTACCATATGAAAAATTGCAATTCAATACCACAATTTAGATATACAATTAATTAACTTTGTAGTAAAGTGAAAAAGTTGTTAACAGAAATGAAACTATCGTTTCAAGTATAATTCAATCATGCCTGACCGCCTTACCATAGCCGATATTAGTCTCAAGAACTACAAGCATAACATTGCGAAAATTCTTGAGCTAGTGCCAACTAAAGTAAAAGTGATGGCCATAGTGAAAGCCAACGCCTACGGTCACGGCATTGAGCATGTTGCCGCTGCCGCTCTAGAAGCTAGCGCGTCATATATTGGAATCGTAAGTTTGGGCGAGCTTAAACGAATCCGCAACTCAGGCATAACGGCACCGACGCTAATCCTGAATTATCTTGACCCGGCTTCCATACCCGAAGCCGTACAACTTGATGGCTCCATTACAGTCATGGACATGGCAGCCGTTGAAGCCATTCAAAAGGCAGCGGCTACACTGTCAAAAAAAGTAAACGTGCATATAAAGATTGACACCGGCATGCACAGAGCTGGTTGTGATCCAGACAAACTGCTTAGTCTTGCCCAAGCCGTAGTGGATGCTTCACACCTGGAACTTGAAGGCATTTTTACACACTTTGCGGAGTCTGAAACCCTGGACGCAGCATTTACCCACCAACAATTGGGAGTATTCAATGCGTGTATTCGCACACTAGAGGACAAAAGTATTAAGCCTCCTTTAGTTCATTGCGCAAATAGTGCGGCCATACTTGCGTTGCCAGAAACCCATTTTACGATGGTACGACCAGGACTTATTACTTATGGACTTAACCCGTTTCCTCCTGAACATGCCAAGCACGCCTTTGTTACCAAACATTTCAAACCAGTCCTGTCACTCAAAACACAGGTTGCTTTTATAAGAACTATCGAACCAGGCGAAACGGTCGGTTACAACCGACGCTGGCAAGCTGGACGCCAAAGCACAGTTGCGCTCTTGCCAATTGGGTATGGTGATGGCTATCGGCGAACGCCTCACAATGCGGGTAAGGTACTGGTCGATGGTCAATATGCACCCATTATCGGCAGTGTGGCCATGGATCAAACAGTTGTGGACATAACCGATATCGACGGCGTATCAGTTGGCGATGAAGCAATATTATTAGGTACACAAGGTGATAAGATAATCACCACGGATAATATTGCAGCAGCTTACGGTACCATTAATTACGAGGTGGTCACAGCTTTATCTGACCGAATTTCGAGGCATTACCTAGATTAATTAGGCATAGTTGTCGGTCCAGTCGTTTTGCATGAGGACGACGTCACCTGCGGCTACAAAGTGTTCTAGGTTGGTGTAGAAATCGAGTGGATCTGATTCTACACGGATTTCACCCTTAAAATTGGCTGTTTTGAGACCTTTTTGGATTGATGCGGTAACCGAGTTTTTCATGAGAATAACCAGGTCTGGCTTGGCGCTAGCAATATATTTACCAACTTGCTGGTGAATGGCTTTGGTGTCTTTGCCTTGGTCGACCAGGCCAGGGGTAACATAGATTTTGCGCTTGGCTTTAAGGCTGGCCAAAAGTTCGGTGCCAACCCGAATGCCTTCCAAGTTACCGTTGTAGGTATCGTCGATAACCGAAGCGCCACCGACATTACGAGCCTGCATGCGGTGTTCGTAGGGTACGGTTTTTGCAACACCATTTTTCACCTGCTTTTCGGTTAGTCCTAGTTCCAAAGCCAATGCAGCAGCAAGGCTGAGCGGTCCAACTTGGTGTTTACCAAGCAAACCGCTAGTCAACTTTAGGCTGCGCTTGCCTTTTGTAAGTGTAAAACTGGTTGCGAGCGGCGTAAGCGCAATGTCCTTAACTTTCCAGCCCAAACTTCCAGTGGCTGTGTAGAGCTCAATGCTCTTCGATTTCTTTGCAAACGGCAATAAGGCAGCCGACTCACCGTTGGCGTAAATGTGCTTGTTTTTAAGATAACTAGCCAACGAAAAGATGTCTTTTCCGGCGGCTTCAAGCGTCTTGTACCGATCCAGGTGTGCTGGTGCTAGGCCAGTAATGACACCATGTGTTGGCTGTGTTGTGGCAGCAAAGCGAGCGACATCGCCAGGTGCACCTTCGCCGTATTCGATGATTAGTACATCCTCATTACCGGTCAGTCTTTTTGCAAAATAAGCGTGCGAGCTAGCAACGTTTTTGTTGCCTGGGGTAGCGGCAACGTTCTTACCTTCGCCGAGCACCGTCAGCAACAGCTCTTTCATGCTTGTTTTGCCGTAACTGCCCGCCACGGCAATTTTGACACCAGGGTGATCTGCAAAAATTTGCTTCGACTCAGCAATGAGTCGCCGTTCGTTTGGCCTTGTCTGCAATTCTCGCCCCAGAATCAATGGCACGACCACCAAATGTGCCCAAACCAACGGGTATGAAACAATCAGGGCCAACCCAAACAGCTCACCTGCCACTAAATCATTCCATCGCCAGAGCACAATCAGTAGCAAGCCGAGTATAATCTGCAGCCCCATACCCGCAAGCAGGGCCAGCCGCAACAACTTGGCAACCCGCGTTTGGTCGAGCGTTCGGCGATACATAACCTTCGAAAAATCCTGCGTTCGCCAGTACCACTTTAGGTATGGCCCTACTCGATATTCGGTATTTTGCAGCATATACACTAGTACACTGGCGTAACGGGGACGGTATAAGCCGAACCATGCTTGTAGTGTCTTCATCGCAAAAAATCCTCAATTATTTTTATAACTCTAGCTTGTTGGGCTTGATACAAGAAATGGTCGGCTCCTGGCAAAATCTCTAGCGTTGAAGCGTCGATTGCCTCGTGAAAGATTTCGCCGTAGCGAACCGGTGCTTGGGTATCTTGCTCACCGTAGACAAGCAAGGTTGGCATTGTGAGCAAGCCAGCATCCTGACGTACGTCGTCAGCAATGACTTTTTTGAATGTTTCCTGCAAATCCTCCACAACCAGCATATCTGAGCCAATCGTTTTGTAAACTTTTTGCTGCAGTTTTTTTTGGACACGCGTGGGCAGTGGTTTTGCCAGCACTTTGCCAGTTTTGGCAACCAAACGAAGCGCACGGTTGCGGCCCTTATACTCACCGCGAATACCGGCACTGGCCAGCAAGACAAGTTTATCCGCAGCAAATTTGTCGCGTGCCAGCCCACGAATGGCAATAGCGCCGCCATTGGAATGACCCAGTAGTACAGACGGTTTCAAGTTCAGCTTGGCTATAAAGGCCGCTACGAAGCCCGCATAGTCATCGAGTCCCCAAGCTTTAGTTGGCGACTGCGTACCACCAAAACCTGGCAAATCGGGCACGATAACATCATATTTTTTAGCTAATTCGACCGCAAATGGTTGCCAGTTAGCACTCGCATCACCCCAGCCATGCAGGATGAGCAGCTGCGGACCTTTGCCAAGACGAGTGTAATTGGTTAGGAGGTCACGAACAACTGCTTGCATATAGCGCCATTATACCCCACGCTACTGTGTGAGCGTGAACAGATTGGTAGTTGGCGTTGGCCCGCTGGTACCTGTTTGGCCAGTAGCACCAAAAACGAGCAAGCTACTTAGGCCGGTACTATTCAGTACGGTCATGATTGGTACTGCACCAGCTGGTGCAGTGACATTTACAGTGTCGTTACTTGGCGTTACTTCCATAGTTGCCGTAGCTTTAATAGGTGAACCAACACTGCTTGCATTGACGTTAAGATCAAAGTCAAGCTTATTGGTGTCGGTGTTTATGGTGGCTACAAGCTTAACATCAGTGGTCTGGCCACTGTCGTTGGTGTTAAATTCAAAGACAAATGGCACAGCTTTGGTACCCGTGTAGTTCAGGCCAAGATTAAAGAAACCTTTGACCGGGTTTGGTGAGTCAGCAAAGTGGAATTGGTGAATGGTTTTGGTTTTGGCGTCAACATACATATTGAAGCTGTAATCTGCTTTTGCGCTGTCGATGGATTTGTTGAGACTTCCTGTATCAATCACTTGACTAAATGACTTACCACCGTCCGCTTGTTTGACCCAAGCGTTGAGCGAGCTAGCGTCGAGTGCAGCTGCCACCGCTGCGCTGTAGCTTTTGAGGTTTGCTTTATCGTAGCCCATTTTGTAACCGTAGACGCTGCGGCCATCCTCAGTCGACTTGCCCAAGTACGCTTGCTTGACCAACACCGCTTTGCTTTTATCGGTCGTAAACAGATATTGGCGGTCAACTACACCGATGCGCTTTAAAGCATCTTGGAACTCGGCCTGGGTTGGCGTCATAGCTTTGCCGGTTATGTTAGTCGTTGTATCGCCACTTGCAGCACTGGCTGCACCATCAATTAACGTGTGGTCGACCGCAATCCATTGGCCGTCGAGTGCGTCGTATTGCTTTAAGCCATAGCCATCGAACAGGCTCTTGATGCCCGTTACCTGAAAATACAAATCAGGCGATGCTTGACCAGCTGGCTGCAGCGAACGGAAATTGGCGCCAAACTTTTGACCAACGGCATCAAGACTCAGCGTACCAGTGCTATTGCCACCACTGCTTTTGCTGGAGAATGTGCCATCGCCTGCTATACCACCGCCGGAAACGTTAAATTTGCCCGTGGTATCGGCACCCTTGTAAGCTTTCTGTGCTTGATCGTTCTCGTAAGCCACAAACTTGTCGTAGGCGCGATTGCTGTAATTGAGTGATCGGGCGTACACACCGTTTGGTGTGTTTGGCAAATATATCGCAAAGACATAGCCACCACCTAGCAATAGCACTAATAAAACGGCAAGCGCAATGAGTATTGGGCGTTTTTTGCTCTTTTTACCAAAAGAATTTGAGGTGTTGATTGGCGCAGTTGTTGGCCCGCCGGCATCAGTACTCATAACCAATGGCTGAGCAGGATCTACCTGAGGAGCAGCCAGATTAACAGCTGGTGTCGCAACGTTCGAAGCCGCGATGCCTGGCTCAACCATTGTTGGAGCAACTTCTGTAGGCACGGTAGTCGCTACTGAAGGCTCTACGACTGCCGGGCTTGCAAAACTAGGGGCAGGTGGCGTCTGCTGCGCATTAGGGGTCTGCGGAACATTATTAGCTTCCGGAGTCGGCATCCAGACGGTTGGCTCCGGATTATCCTGATTGTTGGTAGGAAGTTGACTGTTTGGATCCATGTAAGCTCCTCTTAGATATAAACAAGTAGTTATAGCTGATTACAGCGTTGTCTCAGGATTGATTATACATAAGCAGTACGCTTTTCCAAGAGATAAATAAAAAGACCCAGCCATGCTGAGTCTCTTTAGTTGGTGGGCGAGGTGGGATTCGAACCCACAAGCCTTTTAAAGCAAGGGATTTTAAGTCCCTCGTGTATACCGTTCCACCACTCGCCCTTTTCAACATTATTAGTATAATTGGTGTCTGCAAACTATCAATCATGTTAAGATAATTTATATTATGAAGACCTGCACAAAATGTCTTGAATCAAAGCCAGAATCTGATTTCTTCATCAGAGACAAGTCTACCGGCAGACTTCATGCTCAATGCAAGGCATGCTACAAACTACACCGAACAACTTATTCCGCACAGCATTATTTAAAATATGGTAACGCCTACCGGCTCCGAGCTAGAACAAGACGAGCGGCCATAAAGAAGGCACTTCAGACAAAGATGACAGAATATCTGAGCGATAAGTCTTGTACCCTGTGCGGCGAAAGTGACCGAAGAGTGCTAGACTTTGACCATATCGAGCCGAGCTTAAAATCATTCGGTATAGCCCAAGGAATTACAAATGGCTTGACTTGGGAACGACTACTTCTCGAAATAGATAAGTGCAGAATACTATGTGCAAATTGTCATAGAAAGCACACGGCAACACAACGGGGCTGGTACAAAAACAATTAAATGGAGGCACGTATGGGATTTGCACCCATGTTTACAGTTTTGCAGACTGCCGCGTAACTACTCCGCCAACGCGCCCCATTCGGACTATTATACAGTACTGTGGTCCGTTTTTACGCCGTTAAAATCCAGCGAACAATGATGTCCTTGAGCTTACGATACTCGGCTTCTTCGAACTGCATGTTGGCAATGCAAAATTGTTTGCCACTCATGTGGGAGCAGAACATACAGTCCTGCATGTCTTTGCAGTCTTGGATAAAGAACGAATTCGTAATGGAGTCCGACCACGAGACACTAAAGCTATTCGAGCACCTTTGGCTATCTTCGAGCCGGATACAAAAGCTCGAGGTGTTCGACCGCTGCGTAGCAACCACAAACTCAGAGTCAATCGCCGCATCCGAAAACAAAACATTTTTTGAGCCATGCACATCCAACGAGCGGAACACGTTTTGTGAAAAATAGGTATTGTCACTCTCGGCCACGTTAGTAGAGTCAATCTCGCGCTCAGTGGCAGTAAAGTTTATCTCGCTCCAGGCCGCCAGCACATCTTCCAGATTATTCAGTGGACGTTTTGGCACACCCCAGCCCGGGCCATTAGTATCTCGGTTCCAAGCATTTTGCATTGTTATAAATTTGGTCGGGTTGGTAGACTGCGCCCAAGTTGGCTTATTGGTGGTTGCATCGTAGACTCCTTGCGGCAAACGAACGTCAAAAGCGTACTTGGCCATGAACTGTTCGAGTGTGAACGGGTTTTGGTAACCAAAAACTTGGCCGACAATTTTATCGAGTATTTCTTTGGCTTTGGTTGCATCCATATCTGTTATTCTCCTATTTTCTGACTTTTTTTCGGCTTGATGACTGGGAGGCTAATAAATCTTGTAGGTTCATGGGCTGGGCTGGTGATGATTGAGTCGGCGTAAAGCTTGGCGGCGTGGCAATTGGTGTCAGTGGCGGTGATATCGTTGGGACTACGGGTACAGTTTCTAGAGATGATGGTGGTGCAGCCGGACCTGATTGCTCTTTGAATCTCGATGGCAACTGTTGAGACGGCGCGTAATTTTTGAGCTGGGCATTGGTGGGCATGTGCCGGGCAACGGTGCTCGCATCGAGTGTACGGGCTTTAACACACGGCAGCATTTGGCCGTCGTTGCTGAGGCGCAGGAAACATTCGCGGGTGTTCAGCGACGTAAGCATTTGCACGCGGATGTCAGTTTCTTTGAGGCCTTTTTTGTGCTCGGCTTCAACGATTTCTTTTGGCAGTTCGATGGTTAGATTACCTTCCAGCGCCCTGGCGTCTTCTTCGGAAACCCGGAAGACATAATAATTGTAGACGTTGGTGAAAATGGCGTCTTGCAATGGCTTTTCGATCTGGCCAAAGTATTGTTGTGTCAAAAATACGAACAAGTTATATTTGCGAGCTTCGGCAAGAATTGATGCCAGTGCCGGGTTCTGCACTACCGACACTTCGTCAATAATCAAAATCACCTTCTCATTGAATGCGTGGGCTTGGGCAAGCAAAAAGATTTGCTGGATGAGCAGCCCGGCCAGTGTTTTGACGACTTTTTCGCCCATGCTGACTTTGTTCAGCGAAAAGACCGTTAAGAAGTTACCACTAATAAGCTGGGTAAGCGAGGCCGCGTTTTCGTTGGTGTTAGCCAGTGACGGCTGCATCTGCATTTCGTCTACTAACGATACGATTGGCGAAATTGCTTCATTGTAGTACTTGGTGCGCAGCTCGTTAAAGTCAGCCCCAAAGAAGTGGACAACGTTTTCCGGCACATAGCCTTGCACATGGCCGAGCACCTGATTACGAAGCTCTATATCTGTTACAAAGCGTTTAAGCATATCAAGCGACATCGATTGGGCAGTCATTAGCACAAATAAACTCATGCGTAGCACTCGTTCTAGTTTGGGATTGTGCTGATCCGCTAATAACGATTTAAACAGCGTACCAGTGAGTTCGGTGGCTGCCGAAATGTCCGTGCCCGCACCACCAAACAGTTCGGTGCCTTCGTCCTGACCTTTGAAATCCAGAATCTTGGTGTTTTCGATGCCGCGCAGATCGTCCGCCAAAGCAGCATGTGGATCGATAACCACCACACGGTAATTTTGGCGCACGCCGCTGCGGTTTAGCCGGTCGATCATCAGGGTAATTAGTTTTGACTTACCGCTGCCGCTGGCGCCAATGATAAATGAGTGCTTGTCGAAATCGTAACTAGTGAGCGGCAAATAGTAATCTTTTGGCAGGTACGGAAAGGTATCGACTTCGAAGATGGCGTTCAGGTTTTCACTCTGTAGCATGTGCATGCTTTTTTGAATATCCAGATATTTGGGCTGCTTCTTGCGCAGATATTTGGTATTGGCCACAAAATCGACTGCCAGCAAATTGGTTGGCAAATTTAAGACCGTTTTTTTGGCAGCCACCGGCAAACCAGCGGCATTTTTAAAGTACAGCTTCATGGCAACATGCGCTTTTGTAGGGTTCATGACTTTCATACTAAACAAGGCGTGTGTTAGCTCACTAGACTTTTTGACAAGATATTTTTCGCGCAGATCAAGCAAATTACCGCCGCTTACAAACTGAACAAAGCGCAATCTTCCATGGTTGCCTGGCACCGCAATCTGTTCGGCAGTCACTGGCCGCAGGACGACGCCTTCTAGATTGTTGGACAGTAGCCCAACGTCTTTATTGGTTCCCACATAATAACGAACAGTACTGTTTTCGATAGTTACCAGCAGCTTGAAGCTCCGGAGCGTGCCAATATATTGCGCCACGCCCAGCAGTGTTTTGTGCCACTGCTGCTGGTTATACGTATCACTTAATAGGTACAGCTCATACCAATATTGCATGCCAAGGTGAGAGGATGGTTCCATTGCTTCCCATTATAACCATATTCACTCTTTTTGCTTACTTTATACCGGTTGTGCCTAGATTACCCTGCTACACCGGACAGGGCACCAAAGTACTCTTTGCGAGCAAATGGAACCTACAAGCTTTACTAAAATCTATATATATGCGATAATAATATCCAATGAGAGACATTGTTACACCTACTGAGGCCTTCCTTCGACGCGCAACAGTGGACGGCTACAGCATGCAAACCCCCTTCATTCACCCTTTGATTGGAAAAGAGATCTCTGGCGAGCTAAAAAGAACTGGCTACTTGGTTGACTACACCGAGCTAAAGCCAACAACAATTTTTAAAGAAAAGGGCATGCGGGTCGCCCGTTTGGTTCATGAAACGCTGAACGAAATGCTCTGCAGCATAGAGGGCAAAGACGAAAATCATATCCCGCTTTTCAGCGTGAGGGTTTTCGAACCTGGCCAACACGACACCACCATCCACAGAAACCATCCTAGTGTCGGGCCATGGGCCATAGGCATTACACTGAGCGGAGCAGCACCATTTAACGTCTATAGACAAGATCAGCTTACTGGGTACGAACAAACAATACCCCTTATCGGTGACGGAACAGACCCTGTCCCACGCGATTCGATGAATGCCTGTGCCGGTTCGGGATGGGCGCTCTATACCAAAAACGAACTCATACCCCATAGTAGCGGCCTTGTGAATTCTGACACTCAAAGAGAGCTACTCATTTTATACGGACTTCGGGCTTAAGACACCCTACACCCTAGGTTCATACGCACTACCTAAGGCTAAACGGTGGGTATTTATCGGTTACCAAAAGAAATGCGTATGCATTAACCCTAACGCTCCATCTGCCGACGCCAACTACAAAGTCGAACAGACCCTTCGGGTATCGGCCAGTGAATACTATGGCAAACCACGCGATGATGGTAGCAATTGCGGCAATGATGACGAGCACCGCCAATACAACATAGTGGGGTATGGCTAGTAACCACTTTACCAGTGGCAACCAGCGGTTAAGGTCTCGCTTTACGTTAGGGTAACCGACGTCCAAATGTACTGATTGGGCTTCAACGGTAGAAGGATACCGATCAGTAAGCAAGAACAGATAGGCCCCGACCCTGGCCGCGAACCGATTCAGCTCCAGGGCGAAATCGAACCACCAGCGTGGATACCGTTGCCGGAAAAGAATCACAAGGGCGGTTACCGCAAAAAGCGCGGACACAGTGTCTCCCCCGTTTGCCATGGCTCTCTTACCGGCTTCGTGCATAAAGCCATGACCACCAGACGCGGTCAACAAGGATAGGATAATCAACGCTGGAATGCTCCACAAAATACGAAAGAACGAAGTTAAACGATCGAGTTTTTCCGGGTAGTCGATATCAAACTTAGCCGCATACGTTTCTTCTTTTGTTGCCATTGCAGTTACCTCCTTGGTTACTGGAACTACGTACTATAAAAAGTGTAGTCCTATTAACAATAAAAACATAGAAAAAGCAGGACGCCGAAACTTCCGAGATCTCTCACTTCTAGACTACTTTTATAACTACATTGCCTGTTTTTTGTCCCGATTCAACATACCTGGTAGCTTCAACGATCTCATTAAGCGAATACGTTCTGTCTATTACTGGTTTATAGGCACCAGATTCAATGAGTCGTTTAATATACTCCATTTTTTCTTTATTGATTTTAGGTATTGGGAATATGACCTTTCGGCTACCAGTCAGTGCGAACCAGACCGCTAGGAGCGGATTTTGTCCATAAGAGCCAAGTTCCGTAGAGTAATATTTCCCTGCTGGAGTGAGAAGTTTTTTGCACGCGCCGTACGAGCTTTTGCCTACTGCATCAAAAACAAAGTCAAACGTCTCGTCTACTTTAGTAAAGTCTTCTTTCTGGTAGTCAATAACCTTATCTGCGCCGAGTAACTTTATGAGCTTTAGATTTTTTGTGCCACAAACAGCGGTCACTTCTGCCTTTAAATGTTTTAGTATTTGTATGGCAGCTGAACCGATTGCACCCGAAGCCCCGTATACCAATACTTTTTGGCCTTTTTGGATACCCACTGCTGTAATCACGCTGAGCGCATATGTCGCTCCTTCGCCAGCTGGGGCCATCACTTGGTAACTGAAACCTTCTGGCATTTTTGCCATAGACCCATCGGCCGCCACAGTCATATACTCCGCGTGCGCACCAGACCGCACATCCTCGAAACCAAAGACTTTGTCACCCACCTTAAAATCTTTGACATCAATGCCGACTTCCACAATCTTGCCAGCAAACTCGCTGCCCGCAACTGGCCTTTTGGGTTTTATGAGACCGGTAAAAAAGCGTGACACAAAGTACCTTGCGCTTCTAAAGCCGGTATCCGTCCGGTTTACCGTGGTGGCATAGATTCTTATTAAAACCTCATTGTTATGAGGGGTCGGCTCTTCCACTTCTTTAATATGAAGTACTTCCGGAGGTCCATATTTAGTGTAAACAGCTGCTTTCATCCGTGTTAACTATACCAAAAACTCAGGATACTCTAGCTTATCTGGGAATCATTAACCAGTTAGCCGCTAATCTCCAACGGTACCTGTTTTGACTTCTCCGGCTCGTTTGTAATTGGCGAAGATGACGCCGTTTGGCGTGACTACACTATCCGTTAATGTAAAGGCTGCGGCTATACCGTCCTCACCGAACAAGCGTTTACCGACGCCAAGCGTGATGGGGAATGTCATGAGGCACAGCTCATCGACCAGGTCATATTTGAATAATGTCCGGGCCAGGTCGCCGCTGCCGTGGACTTTAATATCAGAACCATCGCTATCCCTGAGCTTCTTGATGTCATCTACGGTTTTTAGGAACACCGTGTTTTGCCAATCTGACTTGTCCAGAGTGGTGCTGGCACAGTATTTGGTGACGTCGTTTATGCCTGGCCACATGTCGGCGTGCTTAGGCCAGTAGTCAGCAAAAATCTCAAACGTCTTTCGACCCAAAAGAATGTCCGTGGACTGCATCCATTTTGCCATGAAGTCGCCAGCTGCTGCATCGGCTTCGGCGAAATAAGGCGCTGCCCAGCCACCGTACTTAAAGCCGCCTGACTCATCTTCCTCCGGGCCGCCAGGCGCCTGCATGACACCGTCTAGTGTTATAAACTCTTGGACAATTATTTTTCTCATGTCTCGCCTCCTTCGTTAACTATCACATCCTCAAAAGTTTAAGGTCAAAAACATTTATATTCTTAATCGTGTTTTTGTCTGTGAAGTGTCTCACAACAAAAAATCTAGCCATGATATTCGAGCTATTTTGACTTTTGCTGGGGGTGCATAAGCTTTGTAATAATTGCGTACGTCCCCATCCCCAAAACCAGTGAGCAAATAACAAGTATCAAAAAATACCAGTGCGACGCATAGTGGTATAGGCCATCATTGATCTCAGCCGAGTAACCCCCACCAAAATTGAATTCAGTAACCATTATATGATAGCCGCCGAGCCACGACCATGCAGTGTATTGTGAAGTAGAAACAGAATTACATGGAAGCGAGCATATCGCGCCATAGCTTGTAGAAATGCGCTCAAAAGGAAAAGGAAGCACTAAAAACCAGAAGAAACTTGGTAATAAGAATCGTACTATTTTCTTAAGCTTGCTCACTGCATTTACCTTATAAGACTCATAAGCAATTAGCAAACGAAGGAAATACATAAAAACCTCCATTTTCTGGAGGTCATACTACTAATGATTCATTTGGTACGCCTTAAGATACGAGGCCAAAACTTTACTTCTTAGAAATTTGAATGAAAGTCCGCTAAATTAATGCGCACTTACTTTCCTATATAGTTTAGAAAGCTGTAAACTTATCGAATGGACAACCAATTCAAACAAAATGCACTAAGTTGGGGTGATGACGGTGCCAAATGGATAAACCGTTTGCCCGACATGATTTTGGAATATGAGAAAAAATGGGAGTTTAAAGCCAGAAAGCCCTTTGAGCTTAACTACAATTATGTAGCTCCAGTTGACCTACTGGATGGCACAAAGGCAGTTTTAAAAATTGGTTATCCAAAAAACCGCGAGTTTCAATCCGAGATTACCGCTTTAAATACGTTTAATAGTACGGGTATCTGTCGATTACTAAAGGCAGACCATGAAAATGCCGTCATTCTTATAGAGCAAGTTATTCCAGGCACTGTAAGTGGAACGATAGAAGATGATGATGAAGCCACGCGCATCCTTGCGTCTGTAATGAAAAAACTCCGAAAGCCTTTGCCTGACAATAACAGCTATATTTCTATTACTGAATGGGCCAGTGTGATACCTGAATATAAAGCAAAGCATGCTGATGATAGCTTGTTGCCGATTCACCTACTAGATAAAGCAGAGATGCTGTTCAACCATTTAATTCAAACTTCAGAAGAACCAGTGTTACTGCACGGAGATTTACACCACTATAATGTCCTATTTTCTGATGAACGTGGGTGGATAGCTATCGACCCAAAAGGTGTAGCCGCTGAGCCAGCTTATGAAGTGACAGCTATGATTAGGAATCCGTACGATAAAATTGAAGAAATAGCCGATTTGCAGCCTTTGCTCAAACGTCGAATAGATATATTGTCTGAAGAATTGAAATTTGATAAAACTAGAATTCGTGACTGGTGCTTTGCTCAATGCATTATATCGGCAATATGGAGCGTCGAGGGTGTAAAAGGTCCTAATCATGCTTTGCGTGTTGCTAAAGCCTTAGATAACTTAGTTATATAAAAAGACGCTCAGTTAAAGCGTCCCTTTTGGTTTCTTTGTGTGCAGCACTGCTTGTGAAAGCGTAACTAAATATCTAAAGTAAGTTGGCCAAGCCGTGGCAAGTTGATACGAGCTTCTTCTTTCATTCTCATTACTTGCTCAAGTGCAAAAGTACCTAAGGATGTAGAGGGGCTTGGTGGATACGCTTCGCCAAAAACTGCTATTGGCAAGTCCGAAGCGACTCCCACCTCGTGGCCGTACCAACCACCAGTTAAATGAATCTCTGTCTCGTCTTGATTATCATGCCATTCAACTGGACCAATAGGCTTAGGCTTTGATAGAACCACGTCACCCGTTTGTAGGATCTGACCGACCGTAAGTTCGGCTGGCAGCACACCCCTTGTCCTCTCTGATTGCAGTTGTAGTGGGATTCGAGGTGCCACGATTCGATGACTGCCATTAGCAAAATCCAAACCAATACTACTATTGAAAGCAATATAAGGCTTACCACTTATGACTAGTCCGTTGGCCAAAATATCTCCATCTTGAAGCGCCGAGGGTTGCGCAAAATCCTCACCACGGTACATATTTACGCCGCTACCATAATGTTCAATATGGCCTGCAAGATCGTAAGGTTTTGTCCCAAAATACATGCTGTAATAGTAAACTGTTTTACGTAAATTACAAACAGGAATTGGTGTAGACGGTGGACAAAAAGCTACACCTTATTAGAGAAAAGATGGCTCGCTGGAGGAAGATTTTGGAGGTGTCTTATCAAGAGTATTCGTTAAGTAACTAGAGTCAGGGACTTACACTCAGTACTTAGATTCGCCATCCAGTAAGTATCAATCGTTTCCATAACGGTTGCATTAACGAGTGAATACTACCTACCGTAGAGCGCAAGCGCAAGCCCCAACTCATTGGTAGAGAGTTGATCAACTTTGGCATTTAAAGCGGTAAGAATAGAGTCTTTTATATCGCAGTCAGCGGCATGAATAAGTAGACCATGGGTATGGGCGTTTTTAACAAACTCACTATCAATCAATTCAATTGGGCAATGCAGCACATCAATATTGCCGAGTAAGGCATTGTTGATCGCGAGCGTTTGACCAAGTTTCTTATCCATCCATCCTGGCAGGACGGCCACAAGGGTGCCGGTTTTGAATGACGGCTCCAATGCTTTGATACGAGTAAGATTGTAGGCGTTAGGAGAGGTAAACTCGATGACGCTTGAGACATTATGCTTCCTTACAAGCGCGATTACTTTAACGAGAAATTCTTCAGTGAAGCCTTTAAGTTCGATCTCATACTGCAGCCTATCGCCTATAAGCTCAAAGACTTCTTCGAGTTTCGGAATCTTTTCTGCATCACCAATTTTTAGGCCTTTGACATATGCCAGATCTTTTTCGTAGATTTTACCTTCACCGTTATCGGGATTACCTAGATAGTAATCATGATGAACGACGAGTTCGCCGTCGTTCGTAAGGTGAACGTCAAGCTCGATTGCATCTGCACCATTTTCAAACGCTGCTTTAAATGCCGACAGCGTATTTTGTGGGTGGTCTCTTGTATCGCCTCTGTGAGCAATGAGTTTCGTTTTCATGTCACCTCCAATGATGTATTAATTATAGCTTACTCATGCCGCCCTTTCGTCATAGAACCCCTCCCATGTTGGTGTTAAATTTCTTATTCCTTCACGCTCAATTGGATAGAGTCTGGAATCATTTTCAGGCCGATTTATATATGCTACAGGAAAAGTTAGAGCAATGTGGTATACGGTTAATAGATAACGAGATTACCTACATTGAAGATGTCGGGCGCCCTGACCCTTAGTACACCTGATTGTGTGAGCCAACATCAAGGAACTCGTAATGGCTATCGGTTTCCCTGTATACGACCCATAAATCACCGCCGACAGAGAACGCTCGCAAACCCTTCATGGTACCAACAAGTGCATGGTCATCAAGTGGGTAATCACGCACACCTTCCACAAATAGTCCCAACCGCAGGCCGAATTGCTTCTTAAGTTTCTGGTTAACGGCTATACGTTGTAGCAAAGTTCTTCTCAAATTGTTTGCTACGGATTACAGGCTTCATGCCTACAGGTCTTTCATAAACTCATCAACAGAAGTGAATTCTTGCATCTTGCCAGCCTTCTTTTCTGCCTCAAACTCAGCGATAATTCGCTCGTACCTGGCATTGGCCTCCGGGCTTAGCACGACTGCATTGCCATCAAAATCGAGCTTGCGACCATCGGCTTCGGCTTTCGCCCATACACGAATATACGCTTGAGCAGAATCAAAGCCCAAACTGCGGGCTCGGCGTTCTAGACCTTCACGAACATCTTGATCAATAGGGATCTGTAATTTTGTAGTCATAGTACTAAAATAGTATCAAAGTGGTACTGAATTGTCAATATTCGCACGAATTTGACGTCGATACATTTACCGCCAGAAAGGACTCAAACCAATGAAACAGATGAACCCATTTCATATCTCAGTCTTCCGCAAACAGATACACAGGCAAGCTAAGTCAACAATTGCCTGAAACATACCACGCTTCCGCTCGTAGCGGTAGCGGAGCTTCCGGTAGTTCTTGAGCCAGGCATTAGTTCGCTCTACAAAGGCTCGGAACTTGAACTGGCCTTTGTCCATATGGGGCTTGCGGTCTCGCTTTCTCCGGTGTGTGAATGTTCGTTCAGGTATGTTGGTTTTAATGCCTCGTTTGGCCATATGCCTGCGGAAGGTCTTGCTGTCATAGCCTTTGTCGGCATTGAGTTCAGCTACTCTTCGTTTTGCTCCCACCCGTAGCTTGTTCATGGTCGCTTCAGCACAGACAATGTCATTGCGGGTACCTTTAAAGGTCATGCTCACCAGTGGTACCCCCTGTTTGTCGGTGAGCAAGGATATATTGGTACCGTAGCGGTGGTGTTGGCTGTCATACCCGACACCAGCGTAGCGTGGAGACTGGACGAGTGAGCCATCTAGGTTACCGAGCGAAAGGTCTACGTTACCTTCTTGGCTCAGGACTAGCAGAATACGCTGCCAACCTGTTTTGAGATGGCGGTGCTTCTGCCAGAATCTGAGTCGTCGCCAGCAACTACTGTAGCCATGGATGCAGACAGAACTCGGTATGTCCTGCCACCTACAGCCAGTCTTGAGGACGAACAAGATGCCGTTGAGTAGTTCGTTATTCGGGATTAGTTTCCTGGTCTTACCAGCTGGTTCTGGCAGGGTTGCTGCCAGCCAGTCGTATTGTGGTTGCGTGAGGAAAAATGTAGCATGTTCCATGCGGGGTACCTCCTTGTTTTAGCAACAATTAGGGTACTCCGCTCTTTAGATTAGCTCAAGGGGTTTGGAGATATGAAATGGGTTCAATGGGAAATGTGGGGCAAAATAAAAGAACACTCTCGAGTGAGCGTTCTTTCCTCTATTATTCAAATCTGGTGCAGTCCGTGGGTAAAAGCTTACACCTTATCAGAGATGAAATACGTCGTTGGAGAATAATTCTAGAAGTGCCCTATCAAGAGTACTTGCTCTCTAAGTAAGAGCTGGGACTTACACGCTTAACTGACGAGTGTAACCGTGCCGTCTTTAATTACTAATGCTTGCCCATCACTTAACGTCCAGTAATCCATACCATTTTTAAGAAAGTATTTAATGACTTCGTCTACGGCTTCAGACTCTGGGTGATTAGATTTATAGTGTGGAGCGATTGATTTACCAACCATATGTAGTCCCGTCCAGACAACCTCTTTATCATAGCCTTCAGAGACCGTATCCTTATCATCAACCAGCTCTATCCCATGCAAGGTCGGCGTAGCCACCACCGCCCCTGCACTGAAACCCGAGTAAACAATAGTGTCATTTTCAACTAACGGCACTATTAGCTTATCGAAGCCACTTTGCTTCATAGCTCTAAGAAGCAAAAATGAATTGCCTCCAACCACCCAAACTAAGTCATAACTTGATAGTTTCGGTTCTAACTCTTGATTGCGATTAAAGTAGTTTCGCAGGTCTAACTCTTCTGAGTCTATCCCTAATGTGGCCAGCTCTTCAATCTGCGACGCAACATAGGATGCACGTCTTTCATCCTCAGAATTATCTGCCGCATTAAGAACTATTCCGGCCTTAGCATTTTCCTTATTAACAAGTTCCTTGAGTTTTTCAGGATTATTGCCTAAATGGTAGGAAGATAAATATATTTTCATATGTGTCAATGATAACAAAAAACACTCTGTTAGGTGTAAACAGAGTGTTTGGTATTACAGATGTGGTGCGGGTAAAGGGACTCTAACCCTTGGCCTCGTCCTTGGCAAGGACGCGCTCTAAACAACTGAGCTACACCCGCGTAACTTGAACGATTGTATCTGATGTGGGGATAAAAATCAATTGTGTGTGGAAACGTAATTTCCTCCCGGATCGCTTCACTCTGTTCTGCTCTTACCCTGCGGCGTACTTGTAACGAGTCCCTGCGCGCGTCCTCACTCCAACGAACTAGTGGTTCGCCCGTGACTCTCGCATCCTAGTTCGAATCTGGAGCCCTCCACCAAAGAAAATGCCCCAGGCTTAAAGCTGGGGCATTTTCTTTGGTGGACTCTCCCAGGGATTTTGTGAACTACATTCTCCCCGAATTGGAGAGATTGAGCGAACGCCTGGAACAACTGGGTATTGATGACTTTATGTGGAAGCCGATAATGTTTGAGCTGTTCGAGTCTATTACGAATAATAGTAGCGTACCTCTGTTAGAAATACAACCATTCGCCGTAGGTTAAGCATCCCTACTACTGCCTGTTAGTACGACAACAGTAGACTATTACCAAAAGTTGCTATTTTTTGCTACTTTTGGTAATATATAGTTGTTATGCTACTCAAACGAACCGAATATATCAACAGGCTACTCAAGCTCAAAGACAAGAATGTTATCAAGGTGATTACTGGTGTACGTCGCTCTGGCAAGTCGACACTGCTATCGTTGTACCGAAGCAAACTTATGGAGAGTGGTGTGGGCCAGGAGCGCATACAAACCTATAACTATGAAGACCCACGAGTGAACCAAGTGCTTGACTGGCGTGAAATATACTATTCAATAGAAGCCAAACTAGCTAGTGGTGCAAAAAACTACATATTTCTCGATGAGATACAGGTCGTTCCCGAATTTGAGAAACTGGTGGATGGCCTGTTTATTCATGAAGATATTGATCTCTATATCACTGGTTCGAATGCATTCTTACTATCAAGTGAGCTAACAACACTCCTGTCTGGTAGATACATAAGCACCAATATTCTACCCCTATCCTTTGCTGAATACTCTGAGGCGTTTCCTGCTGAGAGTAGAGACCGTGTCTTTGAACGCTATCTGAGCAGCAGTACGCTCCCTGAGACAATAGAGATTGCCGAGGGTAGCCCAGAGCTTGTCAATGATTACGTGCGTGACGTATACCAAACGATAGTGCAAAAAGATATTCGTAGTCGTTTTGAAATTCGCGATATGGATAACTTTGAGAAAGTCGTTAAGTTTGCCTTTGATAACATCGGTAGCCTCGTATCCGCAAAAAGTATCGCCGATGCTCTTAATACAGGTAATACCACGCACAGGCAAGATATATCACACAAAACGGTCGCAAACTACCTCGAGTATCTTACGGCATCGTACCTCCTTTACAAGGCTGATCGCTACGATATCAAGGGCAAACAGCTGCTTAAAACACAGGATAAGTACTATGCTGTAGATCTCGGACTGCGTACCGCACTCCTAGGTCAAAAGACAGATGTCAACCTAGGGCATAAACTTGAAAACGTCATATATCTGGAGTTACGCCGCCGCAACAGTGGTCATATTCTGGTCGGCAAATCAGATAGCAAAGAAGTGGATTTTGTCGTGCAAAACACGCCTAATGATCGACGATACTACCAGGTAGCGCTGACGGTCAAAGATGAAAAAACACTTGCCAGAGAACTGGAACCACTACAAAAAATTCGGGACAACTATCCTAAATTCCTCATCACAACCGACTACGATGATAGTGTCTACGAGGGTATTCGTAAGGTCAACGCGGTTGATTGGCTTCTCCAGAGTAGCTAGAGTTTTTGTATACGCGCTGACGTTTTTTAAACTGCCGATCCAAGAACGGTATGTTTTTGTCATGGTAGTCAATCAGTACTTTTGGTTCGGCGCTATGCATCAGACGACCAAGATACTGTGTTAGTTTGCCTTCGAAGGCAAATGGGAAAGCAAGAATTAACGCCTCAATATTCTCGATATGCATGCCTTCGCCGAGCAGCTGGCCTGTTGCCAGTAACACCTGATAATGCCCATCGTTAATCTGCTTTAGTTTGGACGTTCGGCTGGCGGTGGAATCATCGCCGGTAAAAATCAGTACTTCACATTGACCTTTCAGATACAGCCCTAGCACCTTCAGATGCTCTTTTCGTTCGCTCAATACCAACACTTTCCGGTGTAATCCAGTCTGCTCCAAAATATCCCGTATAACTCGTTGGTTGCGAGCGGTATCATAGCTGATGATTTTGGCAATAAGGTCAAAATGGTCGGTTTTCCAGTTGAACGGCACGGCAAAATCGGTTTCGCGCACTACAATGTCAAAATGTTTCCCGTGTGTTTGCGCCTTCGTAGCATAATCCGCCATATTCGCGATAATATCCCCGATATAGACGTAGATGAGCGGTTCGTCATTGTGCTTGCGTTCAGGGGTGGCCGTCAAACCGTACAGAAACTCCGGATTAAGATGGGCGATGACATTCCGGAATGTTTTGGCCGGAATATGATGACACTCGTCAATAATAATCGTGCCAAACTTATCACGCATATCATTCAGCTCTTCGGAACGGGCAAAGCTTTGCAGCAAGCCAACAGTTATTTGTTTACCGACCAATTTCTTGGCACCGGAGAATCTGCCGATATGTGCCTTGGCAATATTCAAGTTCGACCCTATGCGCTCAACCCACTGATCCAGCAACTCCCGTCGGTGGACCAGGATTAATGCCGGTTTCTGATGACTAGCAATAAGAGACAATCCTATGAAAGTTTTGCCACTGCCGGGTGGTGCAACGATGACACCTTGTTTTTCCTGCATGGCGACCTCGACAATCTGCTGCTGAAGTTCATTTAACTTGATGGCACTTTTGAACTTCACAACTGGAAGATCCGGCACGGCATATGTTATTTCATATTTAATGTCGTTCTCATACAAAAAACTCAGTAGTTTCGCTAGAAAACCACGCGGTAACGAAATGGCCTTATCCGATTCATCGATTAATCGGAAGTATTTTTGTACCTGGTACAGCGACATGCCTAGCCGCTTTTTGGTTAAATATTCGGTGTTCAAGAAATTGAGCTGTTCCTTCAGGAAGCCGACGAGCGCACTGTTTAGCTGCGTTTTTTGTAGGGTGATGTTCTGGTCGACGGTCACTCTCAGCTTTTTGCTTTTGGTCTCGGGCAACGACTCATTGGGTATGCCCGCAACCAAATCATATGCCATATCTAGCTCGTTAACTGCGTGCCTCCTAATACTTTTGAGTACACTATATTGGTCTTCATACGGTTCACCGGTTTCGGGAACTAAGAACACCGTGTTGCCATCTCTGGCAGCTATACCCTGAAAGGGTAGTGCAATAAGATTACCAAGTCCGTTTTTGGTGATCACGTCCTGGCTGGGGAACAGCCGGTCAAAGCTGGCTTCTTTGTCGAAGGCGGAGAGACCGAGAACCTTACGAGCAACTTCCAATCCGATAGCCCGGCTCTTATAGCACGGATAGGCGTCCTCGAAGAAAACCCAAACATGGCCGCCATTACCTGAACGCGACCGCTCGATGTATGCCGTTAAGCCCAATGCCGCCATCTCCTGTTGATAGCTTTTGCAATCTGCCAGCCAATCGCCGTGGTCAAAGTCTGCTACCAGAAAATACGACGTGTTATTTGGCAGGATTGGATAGATACCCAGCGCAACGTGTCCAGACAAGTGCTCTCGTGTTACTTCATTAGTCAGTGAAAGTGGCGTTTTGTTCTCGAAATCTTTCAGCGAGCCGCCACGCGCCCGGTGTGCATTGAATTCGTTCCAGTCGAAAGAGTATGCGGGTGAGTAACCGGATTTACCGTTCTTCTCCCAGCGACGCGCAAATATGTCATCGCGACCGCGAAATAGTGAACGGTAGAGGTTAATCTTGTTGTCATGCATATCTTTACTCTCAATACACTGTTAGGTTGAATTATACATCTTTACCGAAAAACTTCGTGACCGTAAGACCCACGCCAAAGCGGTGTTTTGCATGGTCGGTCCGAAGTAATCATTGATAGTCACAGGACGCAATTCGGTGTTAAGCAGATAAACATCGTGTTGCTTAGAGCAACTGAATCGTCACCCTGCCAGACTAGAACTAAATTAATGGAGGTGGAAACTAAAAAGTTCTAGATTTTGTAAAATCTAGAACTTTTCGTATCTGTTGATCTGTTTGGTGGCTCCTCCCAGACTCGAACTGGGGACACGCGGCTCTTCAGGCCGCTGCTCTACCAACTGAGCTAAAGAGCCTTGGAGTAGGTTAACCTATTCTACGAAAAAACAGAGTAAGAGGCAAGCAGCTATTGTACGAACGCTAGCTGCTGGCATACAATGACAAGTAGCATGACAGCCAACCAAGACCTGGATCACGCATTTACCCTAGCCGATACGGCCGACGTTATTTCGACATCGTATTTTCATTCCACCAAACTTATTGTAACCACAAAGCCAGATGCTACCCCTGTTACACAAGCCGATACTGAAGTCGAGCAAGCCCTGAGTAATTTGGTAAAGTCTTACGGTGAAGGCTACGTTGGCGAAGAAGGAGCGCGAGCCCAAGCAAAAAGCAGCAAGCACTGGATTGTTGACCCAATTGATGGCACCAAGAACTTTATGCGTGGCATGCCAGTTTGGGCAACACTGATTGGACTATACGACGGAACCACGCCCCTAGTAAGTGTCGTAAGTGCACCAGCATTGGGCAAACGTTGGTGGGCTACCAAGGATGGCGGTGCCTGGACCCGTGATGTTGATGGCCATGTGCGCCAATTACACGTATCCGAAGTGACTGAAATCAGCAATGCGTTTTTACTGATATCCTCGTTGTTTGCTTGGGATAAAACCATGGTCGGCACGGCGGTAATGCTAGAGTTGCTTAAAAGCGTTTGGCGCGAGCGTGCCGTGGGCGACTTCTGGGGACATATGCTGGTTGCCGAAGGTGCGGCCGATGTCAGTTGCGAACCAGCAGTTAAAAGCTGGGACGTTGATTCTCTACGCCTCATCGTTACCGAAGCCGGAGGCTCCGTCTGGACCAACGACACACCAAAAACACTACCCGAAGAATCGCGTGCCGTTATCAGTTCTAATGGCAAACTTGAAGCCGCCGTGCGCACAGCCCTACGTTTGTAGAGCCATACAAAACTACTTACTGCTCTTTGGCCATGAAGCCTTTGATGCTTTGCATAGTGTCCATGAACTGGGCTGGGAAGACGATGGTGCTGTTCTTTTCGGTGGCGATTTCAGTCAGGGTTTGCAAGTTGCGAAGCTGCAAGGCAATTGGATGTGCGGCAATCGTGTCAGCAGCTTCACCAAGTTTGGCGGCACTGAGTGCTTCACCTTCGGCAGCAATAACTTTGGCACGTTTTTCACGCTCAGCTTCGGCTTGTTTGGCCATGGCACGTTGCATACTATCTGGCAGCTGGATGTCTTTAACTTCAACGGTGCTGACAAAAATGCCCCACTTTTCGGTAGCTTGTTCCAAAATAACTTTAATTTTTTCGTTGATGGCCGCTGTTTCACTCAGTACTTCGTCAAGCGCGCTTTGGCCAACAATATTCCGCACAGTAGTCTGCGCAATCTGGTAGGTGGCAGACACGACGTTCTGAATTTCTACTACTGCCTTAATTGGGTCGACTACTTGGTAGTAGGCCACGGCCGACACATCCATCGATACGTTGTCTTTGGTGATAATCTTTTGGCTATCGACAGGCAACGTGACAATCTGCATGCTCACTTTGCGCATCTGGTCGACAATAGGAATAATGAGCCTTAAACCTGGCTGCTTTATATCGGGGCGAACCTTGCCTAAGCGGAACACTACGCCACGTTCGTATTGATTAATAATCCGCACGCCGTTTGCAACAACAATAAGCACAAGCACAATCAGTACAATAAGAACTGCCACCATAAGTTTCTCCTCCGTTAGTAATCCTATTGTACGGCCGCGCCAGCGTATTTAGCAATATGATAATTGAGATTTCAGCTGGCCTCTGTTACAATCGTGCAAGGTTTGGCATCCAGGGGCATTAGCTCATTTGGCTAGAGCGCTTCCATGGCATGGAAGAGGTGATCGGTTCGAATCCGATATGCTCCACCAAGCACCGAAAAAAATTAAAGACCGAGAATGTTCTCGGTCTTTTTTCGTGCGCGCCCACCCTGCGACGGGAGCAAATTTTTGTTTTTTTGGAAAATTTTTATTTGTTCACGCCGCAATTGGCGCACGAACTACTTTAATCATAACAACTTTCAGTCGGTCGTCAAGTGTCGCTGGCGCTTTTCGCCCAAGCGCGGCAAGACATACAAAGTCAGAATGATCGCAAACAGTACCGCAAAACCACACATGATCGACGGAATACCGCGACGAGTTTCTGGTTTGACGCTGTTTGCCAAGGCCGTTGGCACCAAAAATACCAGATAGCCAATGATTAAGCCGCGAACACTAGCCAGGCGTTTTGCTGACTTTTTGCCAGCCGCCTTGAGTTGATTAGCCCAGCGCATACCAAGGCCAATTGCCGCTAGGAGCAGGCCGTAATAATACAAGCCATACAGCCGAGCCGCATTCAGACCAATCTGGAAAATCACGTAGTTGCCGGTGCATTGGTAGCCTTGAAACGCCGACGGAATGAACAAAAAGAAGCCAATAAACGCTACCATCGATATATAGCCAAACGACACTAGTTTTCGTTTTGGCTTATTGGCCATTACATGCAACATGTGCAAGCCCAGAGGTGGCAACATACTAATGGCCACGTAGCCCAGCCGCGACCATTCTGCCGCGCGAATGCCCATGCCACCACAGACGTGATATTCGCAGAGTTGGAATACGCCAAGCGCCAAGAGACCAGCGGTGATCAATCGCGTTAACACCGTCATTTTGTAGCGCCACACCGTATAGATGGCTAGCACGGTTTCAATCACAAACGTTGCGAGCATGATGGGTGGCGAAAAACAGTTAAGTTGGATTGATTTTGAGTTTCGACCGTTCTGAGTCATAGTTCTTATCCTTAACTCAATTCTAGCATCTTTATGAGTTCTGTCTCGCTGATTTGCGTAGTGCCAAGTTTGGCGGCTTTGGCGAGTTTGCCTGCGCCAACGTTTGCGCCGACCACCAGGTAGTCAGTATCCTTGCCAATACTACTCTGAAAAGTACCGCCCAGCGCCCGGATTTTTTCGGCGGCAATGTCGCGACCCATTGTTTCGAGGCTACCAGTGATAACAAAGTTTTTGCCGTGCAGCGGACCTTTTGCCCTAGACTCATAGACCGGCTGGACACCCAAAGCTGCAAATTTCTTGAGCATTGCCTGATTGTCATCGTCAGCAAACCAGGCAACGATTGATTCTGCGACTACTTGGCCAACACCGTCGATTGCCAATGTCTCTTCGAATGTAGCCTCACTTAGTGCTTCGAGCGACCCGAATGCCTCGGCCAGATCAATCGCCGTTTGTGAACCAACGTGTCGAATACCAAGGCCAAAAATAAACCGTGGCAGTTGCGGCTTTTTGACAGCTTCAATTGCCGCAACGAGATTGTTTGTTGATAGTTCGGCAAATCGTTCTAGCTCGATAATTTGCGCTTTGGTTAGTGTATAAATGTCGGCCATATCGTGCACCAGCCCAGCGTCAACGAGTGCCACAACGTTCTTTTCGCCTAAGCCATCAATATCAAGTGCACCTTTGCTGGCAAAGTGTTCGAGCGCCTTGGCCAGCAGCAGCGTACTGGTTGCGCCCTCGACCCGATAGACGACTTCGCCTTCCGGCCGAGTAAAACTAAGTTCCGGATATTGACGAGCAAGTTCAGCTTCCATATCGAAGGCTCTTGTTTGCTTTGGACGAAGCTCAATCAACACTTTTAAGACTTGCGGGATGATATCACCGGCCTTAAAAATAACCACCGTATCGCCAACACGAATGTCCTTGCGAGCAATTTCATCAGCATTGTGTAAGCTGGCATGCTGGACTGTTGATCCGGCAACTACCACCGGATTAAAGACAGCAACTGGCGTGGCGGCACCGGTGCGGCCAATACTAATCACAATGTCCTTGATGATGGTTGTGGCTTCTTCGGCGGCATATTTATACGCAATCGCGGCCCGTGGCGCCTTACCAACGACGCCGAGTTCAACGAACAAACGGCGGTCATTGAGTTTTACAACCAAACCATCGGTGTTAAATGGCAAGTTATGCCGCTTTGTGTCCCAAGTTTCGGCAAAATCCATAATGGCATCAACCGTGTGAAACACGGTAGCTTCGGCACTAGCAGCCACACCCAGTGCCCGCAGCGCTTCATAGGCAAAGGCATTGGTTGGTACTTCGCTAGTGTCTGCCCGCAAGAGATCGTAGGCTCGAAAACGCAGTGGTCGTTCGGCGGCTAGTTTTGGATCGAGTTGGCGAATGCTACCAGCGGCTAAGTTACGCGGATTGGCATAGAGCGGCTTGTCTTCTTCGGCACGTTGCTTGTTGAGACGCTCAAAATCTTCTTTATAAATCACGATTTCGCCACGGATTTCGGTTCGGCCCTGCAAAAAAGCTTCGTAGCCTTTTACCTGGCGTAGCTGGAGCGGTACCGAATCAATCGTTCGGACGTTCATAGTAACATCTTCGCCCACAAAGCCATCGCCGCGCGTGACTGCCTGTTTGAACTCGCCGTCCTCGTAGATCAAGGCACAAGCCAGGCCGTCCATCTTCACATCAGCAAAGTATTCCAATTGTTGATTTGGCAATTGTTTGTTAACACGCTCAACCCAGGCAACCACTTCATCGCGGTTAAATACATCATTTAAGCTCAGCATCCGCTGCGAATGACGAACTTGCGAAAAACCAGGTAGTGGCTCGCCGGCCACTTGCTGCGTGGGTGAATCTGGCGTAATCAATTCGGGAAATTGGGCTTCCAGTTGCGCAAGTTCGTGCTTGAGGCTATCGGCAGCAGCTTCACTCATGGTTGATTCATCAAGCACATGATAGCGATAGCGATAGTCGATAATTAGTTGCCGTAATTTGCCGATGCGTTCGCTGGCAGCCTGAATATTGTAGGGGCTATTTTGGGATTTTTTCATTCAGTAATTCCCTGTATAAGACGTACATATAGGCGTGTATTGCAGCTAGAGCAAACATCGTCACCGCAAAGAATATCCACTGTGCAGCCACAGCCAAAAACAGGATAAATGGCAGCATAAATAGCGACCCAAAGATTAACAGAATAAAGGGCAGAAATAGCACTTTTCGCACTACCGACCAGCGACGATAGCGCACCAGCTCGCGGGCACTACGCAAAGCTTTCATTGGTGTCATGTCTGGCAACGTCACAATGTACAGCGCAAATACCGACGAGCAAATCATATAGATACTTAGCAGGCTGAGCGCGAAAAACAGCGCACCCCACAAAAACTTTTCGGGTGCCGTGATAGCGATGCCATTTTGGGTCACGATACCAAACAGCCAGCCACCAACCAGCATCGGAATCAACTGCAAACTTATCACCAACAACACCAGGACAAACGGTACGATCGGGTACATGCCGCGGTAAAAACTATCTCGTACACGAATCTTCTTGTCTGCCAGTAACTGCCGAAAGGCCCAGATTAATGCCAGGCTCACCACCAAGATGAGGATTGATTGATAGGCACTCGATGCATTGCTTGCCGTGGCGCTCGACGAAGACGTCAACAGTAATGCAAAGACACTAAAACCAGAGGCAAGGTGCCCAAGCGTACCATGAAAAAACGTACTAAATTGATCTTTGAGTTGGCGGACATCGGCGCCACCGTTAAAACCATGCACCAGTAGAATATTGAGAATACCGTAGATCAACACAATGCCGCCAATTGTCTTCCAGTTTTTTTGGATTAGCAGCCTGGCTTTTTTGGTAATTTTCCAGGCACTTGGCAATTTGACCGGATGTTTGATGCGTTTAGTGAGCCGTAGTGTTTTGTAAGCTCGCGGCTTCAATCGACGCGGCACGTTTGGATCAGGCGCAACGGCGACTTTGGTGGTCTTTTTGACCGTTGGTTTAGTGCGTGCTGGCGCCGATTTTGGGCCAGCTCTTTTGGGCCGCTCTACTTGAGTGGCGGCTGTAGTACGCGACTGCTTGTCGCTTTTGTCGCTTTTCTTTCCTGGCATAGTTACTGTCTATTGTAGCATCTTGACGAGCAGCGCTACGCGTTGGTTTCCATGTTTGTCAACCGTGCAATTCGATCAGCGATTGGTGGATGGGTACTAAATAGCCCAGCAAGCGCATGAGCCTTAAGCGGATTGGCAAAGAACAGGTGTGCCGTGGCGGTATTTTGTTTAGTCATTGGCGTGTTTGCGGTTTGAATTTTCTGGAGCGCACTAATCAAGCCTTCGGGGTAGCGAGTTGTTAAGGCCCCTGTTGCATCGGCTAGATATTCGCGGTTACGTGATATTGCCAGCTGGATCATCGTTGCCACGATTGGTGCGAGGATTGCCGCTGCAATGCCCAAAATCTGCCCGATTTGATTATCATTCTCACTGTCATTACTGCGAAACCAGGTCATCTGCAAAATAATATCGGCAATAAACGATATAACAGCCGTCAGCGCAAATGCAATCATCGAAACCCTAATGTCATAGTTTTTGACATGGCCAAGTTCATGGGCAAAGACACCCTGCAACTCTTTGTCGTCCATGATATCGAGCAAGCCAGTGGTGGCACAGACGGCCGCATGGTTTGGGTCGCGACCGGTTGCAAAAGCATTGGGCGACGGGTCATCAATGACAAACAGGCGTGGCATGGGCAACCCATCAGTAATTGACAGGTTTTCGATAATGCGCCACAGCCGTGGGTTATCTTTTTTCTCGATTTCAGTCGCCCCATTTACGGCAAGCGCCATCTTTGCACCGGCGTAATACGTAATCAAGGCGTAGATGACTGATCCAGCTAACACGCCGTAAAAAATGTTGTGGCTACCACCAAGATAGGTGGTAAGAATCCAGTCAATCACGCCCACAAAAATCACGAACGCCAACATGACAAACACGGTCTTGCGTTTATTGGCAGCTATCTGACTATACATTGCTAGAACTGGACAGTAGGAGCGCTCTGGACGGCTGCGGTTTGTGCTTCGTCTAGTTCAAAGAAGTCTTTATCCTTGTTGAAGCCGAGCATGCCAGCAAAAATACTGGTTGGGAAGACTTTGCGCTTAGTGTTAAAGTCGCGAACAACACCGTTGTAAAAGCGGCGAGAAGCTTGGATTTTATCTTCGGTATCGGTGAGTTGACCCTGTAAATCAAGGAAGTTCTGGTTAGCTTTAAGGTCTGGGTAGGCTTCGGCAACAGCGAACAGGCTCTTCATGGTTGCTTGGAAGTCACCTTCGGCCTTACTGGCTTCGGCTGGATTCTGTGCACTGACGGTTGCGGCGCGCGCGGCAGTGACATCTTCGAACACAGTCTTTTCGTGCGTAGCGTAGCCCTTGACGGTGTTAATAAGGTTTGGAATCAGATCGGCACGACGTTTGAGCTGAACGGTAATGTCGCTCCAGGCTTCATCTGAACGAACGTTCAGCTTCACCAGACCGTTATACATACCGGCGAATACGGCGATGATGAGTACTAGGACAACAATGATGACAATGGCTACAATCATGGCTTTAGTCTTCCTCCTTAGGTTGCTGTTTCTATTATATAGTGTCTAGCCCGGAAAGCCACAATTTTATTCAGGAATCAGCCAACGGCCGTGTATCATAGTAAGCATATGCGGGTATACGACGAGCGACTAGCCACAGGCGATATGTGTGGTCATGAATGGAGCACTTTTTAGCATGGGTTCTAGCCACAAAAAACGACACATAAAATCACTCGCATTGCCGGCATTGTGTCTTTTTTTGGTTGTCGGCTACGTTGTATGGGCACTGGCACAACCACTGCTGAGTCTTTCCCCATCCGAAGCAAGTATCCCACCCAAGCACCCAGCTCAGACCGTGTCTCTGCCTTGGCCAGCATATGGTGAAGCAGTTGTAGGTATTGCTGGCTACGGCGAGGTTGCAAGCAACGGTGGCCAGATGCCACTCCCAACAGCAAGCATTGCGAAAGTCATGACTGCATTGGCAGTATTGCGGCAACAACCACTTCGCCTCGGTCAACAAGGACCAACAATCACCCTCAATCAAGCCGACATCGACACCTACAACACGTACGTGGCTAAAGATGGCTCTGTGGTCAAAGTCGCTATTGGCGAACAGCTAAGCGAATATCAGGCACTTCAGGCCATGCTGCTACCATCAGCCAATAACATGGCTGACACATTGGCACGTTGGGCATTTGGTTCACTTGATACCTACAACGGTTTTGCAAACAGTTACGCCAAAGAACTTGGCCTCAACAGCGTTACCATCACCGATCCTAGCGGCTTTTTGCCCACAACCGTTGCGTCGGCTCACGATCTGACTAAGCTTGGCGAACTAGCTATGCTCAATCCGGTCTTTGCCGAAATCGTAGCCCAGCCAACCGCCACCATTCCCGTCGCTGGAACCATTAATAACTACAACGTACTGCTCGGCACGGATAATAATATTGGTATAAAAACTGGCAATAATAATCAAGACAAAGGCGCCTATCTGTTCGCCGTGAAGCAACCGATTGGTACAACTTCCGTAACCATCGTTGGCACAATCATGAGCGGCCCAAATCTGGCCACTGTCTTACACGATGCTGGCGTATTGGCACAAGCAGCCAGTAAACACGTGACGCAAACAACCCTCGTAAAAGCCGGCCAGGTTGTTGGCTCATATCATTCGCCCGAACACGGAACGGTCTTGGCTATTGCCAGCAAAACACTGTCGCTCGCGACTTGGGACGGGACGACCTTTATTAACACGGTCAGCATGGATACTCTGCACACATCAACAAATACCAGTCAATCGGTTGGCACCCTTACAATCACCAACAGCACAACACACGTCAGCAGTCACGTACCCGTGATACTACAAAAAGCAATTGCCAACCCTAGCATCTGGTGGCGGCTAACCCACCCACTGTAGAATAATTACATCACTCGAGTGAACTGTCGGCGATGGGCTAGTAAATGAAGACAGCCGTCAAGCATGACAAGGCCGACGTACACTGCCGCAAAGCCGATCAGTAAGCTCCCGACACTTGGGAGAGAGATTCCAAGTAAAAATGTACGGCTATACGCAAGACCAATTGGCAGTGCAAATGCCACAAAGCCATACAGCACAAGGCCCGTTATGACGAGAAGGAGCAGTACTACGATAAACTCCCAAAATACCTGCCTCCAGAACTTTACCCTTGTGAATGATAAGGGATGAACGTAGCGGTCTGAACTCAATGCCTCGTCACGTTCAAAGTTACTATAAACACTCGTGATTACTTGCACAATACTGAGACAAAAGACACCGACAACTGCCCATACGGCAAAGGTGACGATACCAGCTGTGATGCTAAAATTATCCAGCTTACTTAATCCGTGTGAGATTGCCGATCCAGCTTTGTTCTGAAGAATTTGGTTCGATGAATCTAAGCCATAGTATGAAAGTAGCTGTTTTGAATTTCCCAAAAAGATTATGAGTAGATCTACAAATATAAGCGTAATAAGCTCAAATGGTGTCGGCAGTAATTTCTTGAAATTGAATTTCATGGTTTAGTTTTAAGCACATTAAAGGATGCTGAAGTGTACAAATTAAAGTATACCAGAGAAGTAACGGCTACTGAATTAGTTAGTTTGGTATGGATTACCGAATTGAACGGTCTTGATGCCTTTAATATACCAAGTAGCATTACTCGGGCGCCAGACGGCGTACTGGGCATGGCCTGAACCACTGTAGTCAGCTGGTACTGGGATGTCGTTAGCCTGGTATAGTGTGGGACGGGAAAAGGAGGATGATGGCGGCGAGTAGTATGCTTTGCCACTTATCGTATCGGCATGGCTAGTTACTAGTAAGTAACTGCCGATGATACCGACAGCTACTATCACTACACATTGGGGCACCGACAACAGCACGACAAAATAGCCCAAAGAGCCACACTAAAATTACACGCCAAGAAGCAATTCCGGGGATACAGACAAGTGGTGCGACTGATATAAATCTCTTCCGGTATAGGGCTGATGCTGCGGCTCCGGTTGATACAATACGGACGCAAATAAAGTCACATGACCACGATACGCCCGGACTCTACAACGATGACATCCTCATGCTTTATGCAGACCGTCACCTGTTCGTTGACAACGCGCGTGAGTTTGTCCAGTACGGCCAAAGTTTAGTGGATTATTCCGGCATCCCAGACCGCCGGGTAGAAGTAGCTTGCAGCAGTATCGACCGAGCCATTGAAGTGCACGAAGCACAGCAGTTGTGCAGGTAATCATTAGTAAATATCAGGATAACTTAAGTACGTATGTGGTGGGTTGTGAGGGAGATGGATGGAACCCCTTACTATCCAGTCTAATTAATCTTGCTAAGGAGTTGGAGAAACTTGGGCTTGTCTATGCTGATGGTGCAGTATCTTAAACCATACGAATAGAAGCCGTAGTTATTTTATAACTATCTCTTTATGACCTTCAGCAAAATCATGTAAAAGCACACTAAGCATAGTCTGGTATGGCATACCGTTTCTTGCGGCTTTGGCTTTTATCCTTATAAGATCAGCTTGTTTTACTCTAAGAGTGATGGGCTTGGTCTTGTTGAGATTTAAATACTGCTTCGCTGCGATTTCTATAACTTTCTTGGATTCTTTAAAGTTTTGGTCACTGACGTACTCACCATTCTCAAGTGCATTTTCTATAGCCTGCTCTTCTTCATCTAATACGAGATTAGCAAACGGATCTTTAGGTATACTCATAATTTTTCTCCTTTCAAATACAGTTTGGTGTACTTTCTGCTAGGGTAGATAGTCTTTAAAAATATTTCTCTATTTCTTACGTCGATAATATACGGTACTACATAAACGTATTTTTCTATTTTAACTAAATAAATTCTTTGGCTAGATCTTTTCGGATCCGGATGCTTTAGATCATCCAATACATTACCCTCGTATATAAGCTCTAATATTTCCTCAAAGCTTATGCTTCTAGTAGATTTAAGTAATTCGTTCTTTTCCTCGCTGAATCGTATTACTAAATCCATATATTCATATTATATTATTGTACATCTATTGTCAATACTTTTTAGAATTTATACGAATAAAAAATCAGCTAGAGTTGTAGGTCTAGCTGGTTGGATGTCTAAACTGGTGGTCCTCAGGGGGCACTTGATGAACCCGTCCGGTGACCACGTCGTTCGTGTCAGGTTCGAAGCAGGTGCGGATGTCCTACTCGCTATCCCTGTCGTGGCAAGCGCCTGTACGGGTTTCGACCGCGGTACTTCTGTTTTTGGCGGAACGCTTAGCGCTCGCATCGTGCAGATTTCAACGATGCTCCTGTCGCTGGCAGGAGCAGCGCTCTATATCTTGGGACCTTATCCTGATGGTAAGAAGCAGTTTTCGATGCCTTGGATGGAAAGACCCGGGGCTACGCTGTGGGTATGCCTTCTCGCGGCGTCTCTCTACTGTTTCGTGACTGGAGCCTTGTCCTGGCTGCTGCGCGCCAGCACGTACAGCTATTTCGTCGAACGTAACCCTGGGTAGGAGAAAATGACGCTGAATGATACGCTAAGAAAAGGCCGCTTTTGGCATAAACAAAATAACGGAGGCGTTGATGACGATATGCGAGAAAAGACTTATTTGCCGAGTGGTTGGATGTTCGAGCCACTGACTGAGAACGATCCAGTCAAACCAAAAACTGAATCAGAGAAGCGGTCGATGGCCGAACTGGCTGCAGGCGTGACCGTCGCGGAAATCTTTGCGCGAGACCACGAACCAGACGCTCCCGATGTATTGCCATCGGGTAGTCCTGACTCGGCCTGAAAATCTTCACCTAGCGTCTGAGGGTGGTGCTGGCTTTGGCGTCCCACTCGTGCTTTGTGACACAGGTTCGGGTTACTTTGTTTAGCCCTGCGACAGCTGGTCGAGTGAGTACCGCCGAACGTTTCGTGGCCGCATCGTGAGGCCAAGCCGCAGTAGCGAGGTTCGCACCGCCTCGACGCGTGGTCTGTTTGCCCCGGTACTTGCGGTGTTTGGACGCGCGTAGCCTTGATCTTTTCGGTGCATGCCGAATCGAACCCGCACGATGCTTCCGAGGTGAGTTTCCGATGACCACGGAGCCCCCACCTCAAAGACCCGAGCACGCCGAGCAGGGACACCGCTTCGAAGTAACCCCCGACCCGGAACGTCCAGGCCAGCACCTCAGCCGCTGCCAAGACTGCGGCCACATCATTTCGATCCCGGACATGCCCAAGCTACGGGTTTACCTGGATATCCCTATATGGCATAATGCAGGGAACGGAGATTAACAAGTGAAATCATCGGTAAAGTATCCTTTTACGCCTAAATCTAACTCGAAGCTCGCTCCCGGACAATTTTGGTCAATACCGCTCTTATCTGGAAAATTTGGATGCGGGCGAATTCTGGGCGTGCCCGCGTTCGGGCCCTCCGATCGGGTTGGCGTCGTGGTAGGACTGACGGATTGGGTTTCGGATAAGCTGCCGACACACGAGACTATCGCCGGGTCGGTGATCCTAGCCTATGCGGCGACACGTTTCGACACCGTATTGGTAACAGGGGGGCAAATTCTCGGATTTCGTGATCTAGCGGAGGACAACCTAGTCGAGATTAGCCTACCAGGCAACGGAGATGTGGGCTCTAAGTCAACGGTCTGGGGCGCAAATACGATTGCAAATATTGCCGAGCGTACGTTTGCGCTGAAGGGTTAGATCGTATTTCGGGGTCCCATCAGTCGTGGCCCGTACGGTCCGGACACAATTGACCGATGCTATGTCCGAGCTTTGGCTTTTCTTGTTCCGACTAGGGTGCGCGAAACCTGGGTCCCTTACGAAGGGACATTGATCCAGCTCTCTGGTCGTTACTTACCCAACAACCCCCGCAGTTGACTTGGTGGTTGAAGTAGCGCTGCTATAGCCACTCTGACTGCCGGTGACATGGACGGAGATGGTCTTGCCGATCCACGCTTTCAATACCACGAGGCTCGTCTTGGTTGCGCCGCTTAGCGCTTTGTCGGACGAGTACCCGCATATTGCAGTCCGCCGTGGGGCTCGGCGGCTATCGGCCTGTGAGTCGAGCGAAGTGAACCAACACGGATCCGTCCGCAGATCCGCAAAACGCCCTGACAACAGCGGTCAGCGCGGAGTACTGGGTTCAGGAGTGCCCGCGTGCGATGCGGCATTCCGCGGGGTGTCGGCATGACCAATGTCACATGAACTGGTCACGCCAGCAGTCGTCGGTCTGGCTCCAATATTAAGTAACAACCTCGGTGTCCGATACGAATAGTGTCATCCAGAATCAAGCGTCCGGGTGTTCGCCGTACCGCTGAACAAAGTCCTCCTCTGCAAATCCAGGAGGCAAACTTGAGGATGACTCCACAATCTCTCCGTTGTCACCCAACACAAATATGGTCTGCCCTATCCGAAGCGAGTCGATGTCAGTCGGATCAATCTTCGGATAAACGACCCAACCAATCTCGAATCGGTCGGCGTCAAGACCTTGATCTGCAAGATAGTCCGGGTACCTCGCTTGAATGTAAGTGCTTACAACTCGAATTGCATCTTCTTTATCCATAGCTGCCCCCATTATACAGGATTTCCGTCTTTATCAAAAAAGGCCGCCCACGTTGCTGCGGTCTGACCTTCTGACCATGAACTAGGCGGCCAGCCGCTAACAGCTGCCGATTGACCATCTACGAACTTCATGCCACCGCCGTCGTTGTCCACGATTCCGGCGATAAGCCACGTCGTCTGAGTTCCGCGATCAAGTCCAGGTCGAACAGAGAGGCCTCGTCGTCTCCCTCACGGAATATAGCGATGTTCCGACCTTGAAAGTGTTCCCTGATTATCTTCTTGCATAGCCATGTCTTCCCATTGCCGGATTCTCCCCATAAAACTATGGGCGAACGACCTTCGTTTAGGGCGCGCTGTATCTCCGCTTCAAGGTCTGGGCGTTGCACATATTCGTGCTCCGTTAGTTGCGAAGGCTCAGATTCCGGATGCACAGATTGCGCAGATTTCATGTTCTCAATGCTGGAAGCCAGCAGATCCCACAATGGTTCCATATTGCGACGGAACGTACTCGGTCCGCTCGGACACCCGCGTGTCGCCACTTCTTGGCCTACGAGGAATCCTCACAGAGTTCGGACACCGAGGTACTAGCCCTGATGCTCGCAGAAGGACAGCGTAGATCGAACGACCGTGTTCGACACATCGATCCGTATCGAGGCATCCCACAGGTAGACGCAGCTCGTGACCAGCGAAGTCCGCTTGGCCAGAGGCGGCCAGAAGGCCTAGTTCGAACCCAACCAGGACACACAATCACCAGTCAAGATCAAGATCGGCAGCTAACCGCCGCGATGCACCAGATGGACTGCCTGGCAATCGAGGCGAGGCAGAACATGCGGGCGATTGTCGAGGTCGGCACCGAACGACTCAGCAGCTGCGTGCAGCTCATGACCAACCCCGTGCAGCTCTACCAGCAGGCAGCCGATGAGACACGTCGGCAACTCAATGAGACGTTCTACCGACGGCTCTACCTGGATGACGTGCCACCAATGGTTCGAGTGATCCGAGATGAGCTAATCGCACCGTTCGATGAGATTCGAGTCTACCAGCAACAGAAGGCCATCGCTGTCGGCAAGCGAGCAAAGATCGGGCAGAACGAAAGTAGCCCTGGCCTACCGGCCAGGGCTACTGAAGGAACTAATCATCCCGTCCTCGCTGACATCTATACGGTCAGTGGTTCGAGTAAGACGGTTCTGGTGGGCGCTGAGGGACTCGAACCCCCGACCCTCTCGGTGTAAACGAGATGCTCTAGCCAACTGAGCTAAGCGCCCACATGCGGTACATTGTACCATTTTGTCTTGGTGCGGACGAGAGGACTTGAACCTCCACGAGTTGCCTCACTACCACCTCAAGGTAGCGCGTCTACCATTCCGCCACGTCCGCAAAAAACTTGTAATAAGACAAAAAATGAATTCGTCACTCTGGCCGCTCTTTTCCCTCTAGCTGCAGCCATGCTTGGCAAATTAATGAGGTAATTTTGTCAAAGAACTAGACTATCTTATCTGTTTTGAGCCAAAAACTCAAGTCTACGTTCGAGGCATGTGCTGGTATAAATGATCGAGGCCATATTCTTGGCGCACCAATGGCTTGATGTCTTCTATTGTGACATCAATTTTTACACCTGGGTTCATAGTGTTATAAGGGTCAAAAATCTTCTTAATTTTCTGGAATAGACCGTAGACTTCCTTGCCATATAAGGTTTCCAGGTACGGCGCACGCAAACGGCCGTCGTTGTGTTCTCCAGAAGTAGAGCCGCCAAGTGATATAACCAAGTTGTAGTACTCGTCCATAACTTTAAACACTTTCTGACGATCGCCAACCTCTGCAAGATCCAAATATGGCTGCAAGTGCAGGTTGGCATCACCGGCGTGACCCCAAACAGCAACTTCTAGACCGTTGCGTTCAAAAATAGCGTAGACACCTTCAAGATATTCGCCAAACTTTTCAACCGGCACCACGCCATCTTCGATAAATGGTATTGCCTTGGCACGCCCAGTACTGTGCGACAAAATACTGGCCGCCGAATGACGAATTTTCCACAGCTCAGCTTGCTTCATAGGATCTTTTTCGACCTGAAAACCAGCCGAGTAGGTCTGCAAAATATTGCGCGTTTTTTTGATCAGTTTTTTGTGCTGACGTTCGCTAGAACTATCAAACTCTATGAGCATCACAATCTTAGGATACGGCTTGCTAACAACACTTTTGAGCTGATTTGGATTAATAACCGACACGGCTTCCAGCAAATTATGATCCACCATTTCAATGGCGCTGGGGAGTTCCGGCAAGGCGCGTAGCTCAAGCACAGTTGCTTGAGCCTGTTGCACGGTATCAAAACCGGCAACTAGCAGCGTTGTTTCTGGATTGTAAGGCTTGGTGGTCATGGTCGCTTCAGTAACAATACCAAGCGTACCTTGAGAGCCTACAAACAATGGAGTCAGATCAAACGAACCATCTTTGTGCTTAATGTCGGCCAAATCGTAGCCAGCCGCATTTTTGGTAACTGGCAGCTTCGTATGAGCCACAAGTTCTATATTCTCTTCGATAAGCGTGTCAATTGCTCGGTAAATTTCACCTTCGAATGTGGCTAGACCCAATTTTTTACTCAGCTCACGCTTGGCTAGTCGACCAGTTTCGATCACTTCACCGTTAGCTAGCACTACGCGCAGGCTCTTGACGTATGCCCGCGTATCGCCATACTTGACCGATTTTTCACCACTTGCATTGTTGCCAATCGCACCGCCAACACTAGAATATTCATAACTAGAAGGGAACGGTGGCAAGAAACGGCTATGTGTTTCTAGTGTTTGCTGCAATTTTGCATAGTTGATGCCCGGTTCAATAATGACATTGCCGGATTTGTTATCAAACTCCACAATGCGATTCATGTGGGCCGGAAAAACAATCATGACACCGCTGCCGATTGCCCCGCCACCCTGATCGGTACCGCTTCCACGAGCGGTAATCGGAATAGAACGACCACGTTCGGCCAGCTGCCATGCAAAGCGTGCAACTTTACGGACATCACCCTCGGAGCGCGGATACACCACAATTGCCGGTGGCACGCTAAAGATACTGCCATCGGTTGCAAAGAAACGACGAGCGTCCAAAGAGGTTGTTACCTCACCCACTAAATGTTCTTGTAAATAGTATGCAACTTTACTCATCGGTCCAATCCTACCCCTGCATTATCCAACAACTGTCGATTATCAGCCTTCATAATAGCATATTGCTTGCGCCTTTAAACTAGCAAAAGTAGCTGGCTCTTCACCATAAATATAATCTTAGCCTTACTGGTACGGCACTTGGACACGCCTTTGTTGTTATTGGTACGAGGTACCTCTTGTCTTTGTGAAAACCGGACGTACCATTAGGAATAAGCCGATAGTAATCCGCACTGGGAGTCGTTTTGGATACTGATTCTCCTGGAGCTTCATTAACTCCAAAACAAACATTATAATTTGAGATATCATCTGGGGATAATGGAGGTTCCAAATACCCCAGCTGACTATGTATTGGAATAAAATGAGGAATTACTATGATGATGCCAGCGACAAGAATAAGTGGTGGAATCTTTTTGTTACGATCATTACTAGCCATACATGGCTATCTTAGCACTACTCAGAAAGAATCGACTGCAGCATCCCAAATAGCTTTTCACTATCTGACTTTTTCAGATTTCCAATATAAGACCGTAACCTTGTCTTATCGATAACACGCAATTGATCACATGCGGCGCTAGACCTCTGACCCAATACATCAACGGAGACCCTGAATGGCCAAGATTTTATGGTAGACGTCAGGGGGACAACTAGTAAAGTCTGCAGCTTTTTATTCATTTCGTTGGGCGAGACCACAATACAAGGCCGTACTTTTCGAAATTCCGAACCCTTTATGGGCTCTGGGTCAAACCAATAGACTGAAGTCTGCTCAGGAAAGCTCGTCATGGTTCTTTTGCCATTCCTCAAATGAAGGGCCATTCCACGGCAAACCATCAAGCCCGTCATCATCAGCAGCTTTCATATCAACGAATTCCTTGCTTGGGTCACCTTCTGCAAGAAGCAGCGCTTCGATCTGCTCTTCCCAGCCTTCACGCGGATTACTGCTTTTTGTAATAATAATTCGGTTTTTCTTTGCAGAAATCTTAACCTTACTTTTACCATTCAAGCCACTCATACGGAGCACCTCTTGCGGCAATCTGAGAGCAACGCTATTACCTGATGTTGTAAGTGTCGTATTTATTGAAGCCATACGTACATTGTACGCATTATGCCAACAACTGTCAATACCTTATCAGACCAATGCAAGGGTAGTAATACTATTGTAGCTCAGCCCTGAACGCAGGCCTATTTCGGTAGTTTGCAGATTCGTAATAACTCAACAGCTCTGCAACACACCAAACACTGGCTGTTCTACACCGGAAGTGTCTAAACTAAACAGGAGAACAGTCCACCCAGCGACACCACACTGCCGAGCACGAGAAGGCAAAGAAGCGTTCCGGCACACGCAGTAAGGTCTCGTGTTATGTAACCGCATAACTATCCCTAACAGCAAAGAGTTGTCAGACTGTAGCAGCTCTTTCATGCCGGAATGACGAGAGTGCAGGACCCGCCCCACGTTGCACGGTTATGTAGGCAGTTGTGCTATATTGAGTCTGATATGCCCACAATAAAGTCAATCACTGGCCGCCTTGGGCACCTTCTGCTGTGACTAGCCTTTACTATCGTCATTGAGTCTTGTGCCCTCTGGCTTGTCATTGAGATCCATCTTAATACGTCCGAGAGCTTCCTTGGGCGCAACGATCATCCTTGGTGGATCGTGCCAGCTGGTGTCCTCGCTGTGCTGCTCGCGGTCTTGCCGTTCTATGTTGCATTACGACGGCATCATCGACATTAGCCAGGTGTAGACGACTCGTGGCTTGGTCAGCCACTGTGAGTGTAAGAACTTTTGATTCTCGAAATGTAACCTAACCCTGTTTTATAAAACTTATGATTATATTTCTAATTTGAAAGAGCTCACTCTGGTGCCCTTGAAGCAACTTCATTCCAACACCTTTTGAATTCATTAAGTAATCTCGTCAAATTATTCGAAAATACTTAGTCTTCTCAAACGACCTTACTTTTGGTAACGTATCGTTTCTACTAAAAGCCCAGTACGCTCAATAAGCCTTGCGCTGACAGCCAAGCGAACTTCAGGACTAAGACCTAATCCTCGTATCCACCGCGCATCCTCAATAGCTAGCCTGTCAGTCACCTCGTCGAGTTGACTTACTGGGACTTCAGCGAGCACCGACCCGTCAATGTCAGAGACTGCACCCGGCAGTGACAACGGGAAACCTTCTTGTGATTCTAGTGCATCTTTCATGATAAATTCAAGTGTACACCATTATGTTACATATGGAATATTGATAAAGCTGATCATAAAAAAACTTTATTGACGTACACTCAATTTGGCACCATTGAACGGCTTTCATTCCAACACCTTCTGACATCATTGGACGAATTGGTCAAAGTTTTCGCCAAGCATTAAGCTGTTTCGAGGCGATCTAGGCGTGCCCCATGAGCTTGTTGCTCCTGGCTAAAATCGGTAATGGCAGCCTTGACAACCTTCACGTCACCTTCAAGGCTCATTAAGCGATTATCGATTTGTTGAAGCTGAGCGGGCACACCAGCCAAAGAGGCTTGGCCTTCTAGGATAGCCGCCAGTTTGTGGTTTATATCTTCGAGCAGAATATCGCTACTGTTTTGGTCATTCATACGCAGTATTATATCTCGTTCAATAGTGTATGCAATATAAGATTTTGACTACGAGCACTAATACTGAACCATTTACCGGTGTTTCTTGGACTTGCAGGGTAAGCAAGTCCGTTCTGGTGCGCGAGAGAGGACTTGAACCTCCACGAGTTGCCTCACTAGTACCTGAAACTAGCGCGTCTACCATTCCGCCACTCGCGCAAACTATTTTAGAACAGAGGTAATTGTAGCGTACTTCCCTAGCAGAGACAAGTTATTGGTTGGTAACTTTGGCGGTGCGGATCATCCAATTTTGCACGTTGTTGAAGCGGTCGGTGCCCGTATTGATGGTGTGCTCGGTTAGGCCACTGATGTTCGCATTGGTAATGTAGACATATCGTGGCTGATATAAGCCGAGTGCGGGGGCATCCTGTTGCCAAGCTTGCAAGAAAGGCTTGTATTTTACCGCTCGCAAAGTCGGATCAAGCCGCGTTCGGCCAGCTTCCAGAGATGCATCCGCGGCAGCTGATTTATACGATGAAAGGTTCAGCCGCGTTGAGCGTGGGTCGGTTTGTGAGCTATCCCAGTACACAAACACATCTGGATCAACACCGATGGAAATGCTATATAGCACCGCGTCGTAATCGCGATTTGCCAAGCTATTTTGAAAATCCTGATCTTGTTCCAGACGAAGGTTCACCTTAACACCAACCGCTTGCCAATCGGCTTGTAGCTGATGTGCCACCTGAGCATATTCACTGCTGTTGCTAGCATCAAACGTCACCTCAAGCGGCTTGCCAGCCTTGCTACGAACACCGCCGGTACCAACTAGCCAGCCGTCTTTGTCGAGTGCCGCTTTGGCTGCAGCCGGATTATAGGCGGCTTGCACCGCGGCAGGATCATAGCCCAACTGGCCCTTAAGCAACGGCTCACGGACAGCGCGTGTTACGTACCCAAGCTTACTCATGATCGACATTGTATTGCTGGATTGCACCAACGCCTGGCGAACTACGGTATCAGCCAGTACACCGCTGCTTGTATTAAAGAAGGCCATCGTAGCGGCACTCAACAGAAAACTATACTGATATAGGCCACTGTCCTGCACCAGATCAGCCGGTGGTGACGGCAAGGCAATCGCTGTCAGCTGTTGGTTACGAAAACTCTTTACCAGCTCGTCCTTGTCACTAAACACATGCACCACAAAACTATCAAGTTTTGGCTTGCCGCCCACATAATCAGCAAATGGCTGAAGCGCAATTAATACCTGAGTACTCGTTGCGTTGTTATGGATAACCTGTAAAGCATTCCACATAAACGGTCCATTACCAACTGGGTGTACGCTGTTAAAATCAGCCGAGCGCCATTCCGTGGGCGGCAAATTCGCAAACGCGTGAGCTGGCACAATACCGTTCGTCAGCGAATATGGGAATGAGCTGAGCGGAGTTGGCAGCGTAAAGGTAATTGTCGTGGCGTCTTTTTTGGCAACTTTTATGCCTTGCCAGCTCGATGCCAGCGGTGATTGGGCGTCAGGGTTCTGGATTGCTTGATAGGTAAACATCACATCATCGGCCGTCAATGGCGTACCATCCTGCCAGGTCAAGTGTGGCTTCAGATGCACAGTGTACACCGTTCCTTTCTCGTCAACATCCCAACCACTCGCAAGTGAACCAACCAGATGGTTTTGGTCATTATATTTCATAAGACCGGTAAATAAGAGGCGTGAAACCGTGCTGTCAGCGTCGCTGGTGGCGTATAACGGGTTAGCATTGGTAAACGTCCCGAGTACACCTTCGGTGTAGGTACCGCCAGGAATTGGCTGCAAACGCTGATAATGGCTGCTCAATCCCTCAATTTGCACCACCAAGCAACCAACGATCAACACCAGCAGCGCAATCCAAGTCGTAATAAACCGCCACGCACCTCCCAAGCTACTTAATCGCTTGAAGAAATGTTGTTCCAGGCTAGCCTCGGCCTGCTGGCCCAAATCTTCAACTTGCTTCTGACCGTGCTGGAACCGACGACGAAAGCGAAGTTTAAACAGACGAAGCTGCATCCACCAACTCCTTAGACTTTACTTGATAATGCCCAGGACTAATGAAAGCGCGAACACCATTGCACAGATAATCGTCAACTGAAAAATTGTCTTTTCGGTACCACGACGAGTGGTGTTTACTTCGCCGGCACTACCCAAGCCAGCACCCAACGATGCACCACGTGTCTGAACCAGGATCAGTAACACCATCAGTGCCATCGAACCAAGCGTAATATAGTTAAAAATATTCATAATTTACCAATTCTCCACTGTTAAAAATCCATCAGTGCTGGTGCAGTTTGGATCAAAATGTGCAGCATTCAAGGATTTTTCCTGTCATCCAAGATGGCAGTTACTAAATAGTTTACCAGGCCAATGACCACTCCGGCAAATATCGCCGCCCAAAAATTCTTTACATGGAGCCCGCCGTAGAGCTTCCCCGCCAGAAATACCATGAAACCGTTGATGATAATCATAAAAAAGCCAAGACTGACCAAAATTGCCGGCAACGACAAGAAAATAACAATCGGCCGAATAATCATATTAATAATCGCCAGCACTAGTCCGGCAATCACAATCACCCGAAAACGACTTTCATAGGTAATACCGGAGCCCAACAAGCCCGCGGCAATCCATAAGCCCAGGCTACAAACCAGCCAGCGAGTCAAAAAACGATACAGTGGTCTCTTCTTTTTCATAAATCCTTATATCCCATTGTACGTGAATTAGCTAAGCTGTCTAGGTAACGCGTCGCTGAGGCTCACAAAACCGTCGTCGGTTATAAGCACATCGTCTTCAATCCGAACGCCAATTGCTTCATCGGGGATATAAATACCCGGCTCAACGGTCAACACCATACCTGGCTCCAGTGGCCGACTGTAATCGCCAACATCGTGCACATTTAAGCCCAAGAAATGCGATGTCGCATGTGGATAAAATTTTCTGACTTCTTCACGGTCGATTGTCTTAATCAGTCCCAGCTCACGTAGCTTCTCACCCATAAAATGTTCAACCTGCTGCTCGTTTTCTTTGATAAGCGCGCCTGGGAACAACAGTGTTTTTGCAAATTCCTGGACTTCTAGCACCGCATCGTAGACAGCTTGCTGGCGTTTTGTTGGCGTGCCCAAACTAACGGTCCGTGTAATGTCTGCTGCATATTGGTCAACCTCCGCACCGATGTCGAGCACCAGTAATTCATCAGCGGCCAACTGACCATTGTTGGCAACGTTATGCAACGTACAGGCCCGAATACCGCTAGCTACGATTGGGTCAAATGCATGCCCACGCGCCCCACGACTACGAAAACCTCGGCTCACATCGGCTTCTATTTCGTATTCGTGTGCATATTTTGCAAGTTTTGTTGGTTTGGTAATTTCTTTGATTGTGGCAAGCGTGATGTCAATCGCCTCTTGAATTGCCTCGAGTTCAACCGACTGCTTGATACAGCGTAATCGGGCCAGGTGCTGACTTAAATCAAGTACTTCCACCTCTTGGTTATAGCTTTTCATACGCGTAATCAATTGCGCCCGTGCTGGATTAGTATACAGTCCGTGATCTTCGATATAGGCCGGTGCAGCCGATAACGTGGCCACGTGCTTTGCCCGCTTTAAACGTGTACTCAACTGGCGCCAACCTTCTTTGTCGTCCAAGATTGTCTGAATGCCAGATATACGTGTAAGCACTTCGTCGTCAATTGCGCCGTCAAACGCCACCCGCGCATCCTGGCGTCCAGGCACAATTAAATACTCCTTGCCTTTATCGAGCACCAAGCTAATATCAGGCTCATTAATCCCTGTTAAATACCAAAAACTTGCATCTTGCTGAAATGGAAAGCTGCTATCGCCACCACGCTGCAACAAACCATTCGCGGTAACCACAATCGGTGCCGTGCCCGTAAATAATTGTCGTAACTTCTCACGGTTGCCCGCAAAAAAATCACTAGAGAACCTCTCACTCATAGTAGACATTCAGTATAGCAGACTGCGCAAGCCCATTTAACGAACCAGATGCTGGTGCATGAAGGCCGTTATCTGATTGTAATGACTAGCACAGAGCCAAATGTCAGCGATAAGTAGCACAGGAAAGACCACCAACGTCTCAACGCGCTTGCCAGTAGTGATACGCAAAGCCTTCATGGGCGGAAAGCCAAATTTAAGGGGAACAGGCAACAGCCATGGCACACCCTCTTTAGTGAGTGTATCCATCACTAAATGACTCACCATGCCAATCAAAAACGCGTACCATACCAACTGAATGTCAACATGTTGCATCAGCGGATGCAAAAAGTGTAATAAGAGATTAACCAAGAACCCAAAGAGCACCAGCCCAAGCAACGAATGGCTCAAAAATCGGTGCCCGCCAAGCATTTTGCCAAAAAACTTGCCAGCAAAATGGCCCTCCGGCAAATTCCGCCAAAACGGTGCCGTTGGCTGATCGATATCTGGTGCAATACCGCCAATTTGGTTCGCCAGAATTGCCAGTAGCACCGTTGATAGCCGCACCGCCTGAGGTGGATCCAGCAACACAGCAATACCTAAAGCCGTAATTGCCGCTAAATCGTGGGTGCGTGCAGTCATAACACCTATTGTACTAAAGCTTAGCTAATGCCGTACACTCTATGCGTAAACGAGTGATTTCTTCTTTTTTGCTTCGTTTTCGTCTTTTTCGGCTTTAGCCATTGCATCGCGCATGGCCATCTCTGTAATAATGTGCAAAAAGACTGCGTTGCGAGTGATAACTTCGGCGTTCTGGGCTTCAAAACGACCGTTAGCGACTTGCAACGTGTCATCTTGGTAGAATCGAGCCTTCAAACCACTAATGTGCGCCATTAGCCGATCGTAACCAGCCATACCGCGAGTTTCGGCAGGCATATCAAGTAGCCTAAGCAAGGTTTTGTCGATACCGGCAGGCTTCACAACACCCATATGATCGGGCTGCGACAACAGTTGCACTTTAGGTGCTGGTTCGGGTTTTCCTTGCGCCCGGCTAGCACGAGCGATATCGTCCCAGACTTTGTGTTGCTGTTCTTGGATCTGCTCAATCTTGGCACGGTTAGTCAAGGCAAGCTGGCTGAGAATGGCCGAAGTTTCCTCGACAAATGTCCTGTAATCAATACCCTCTAGCCCGGACGGATCGGCTAATCTTTGTTTGTATTGAAGCGCTAGGTAATCGTGGTACCCATTGAGCATTTTATTAGTCGCAAGCGACTGATCGGCGACTGCAATAATAAACCCAACTGCCTCAAGTCGTTCGGCTTCTCCACCAAAGAGATGGGCGTTGTTCGGATTTAGTGGCGTGTTTGCATGAGCACTCTCGTGTGCTAGTGTGCCCAGTCGTTCCTCTGGAATTTGTCTATCAAACAGCTCGTAGACCGAGAATTCACCGTAGTTCTCAGTGCCGATGCCCCAGCTGGCGAGCGTATACTGGTTCTCTTTTTTGTCGTTTGGCCGGCGGACAAAATTTTTGAAGTTATCAACCGGGTACCCAATGGCAGCTACCTGTTCAATCATTTCGTGGTGAGCATCCGGGTCAGCATCAAAGCCAGTTGCCAGTAAAGAACCAAGGTACCCAAGACGAGCTTCTTCACCCCGATATTTAGTTCCTTCTGGTGTAACAACCGTTTCTTGATCGAGCATTGCTGCCTCAAAACCACTCATGTCAGTATAATAGTCTACTGGCTGGGCAATGGGGACGTCGACAAATGCTTCACTCATGGCTTCCTTTGTACCATATCGACCACTGTTTGTCTATGATATTATTCCGCTTTTGTAGCAGGTATGTGCTGCCGAAGCGTCTGTGCTTTTTTGTCGCCAATGACGTTTTCTAATTCCGCATCGGTAGCCCGAGCAATTCCTTGGACGCTGCCGAAGGTTTTAAGGAGTTTTTTGCGCGTTATTGGGCCAATACCAGGAATGTCGTCGAGTTGGCTGGCAGTTTGACGTTTTACCTTTAGAACAGAGTGGTAGGTTACGGCAAAGCGGTGGGATTCGTCGCGGATACGTTGCAATAATTTTACCAAATTGGTGCTGTGCGGTACGTTTAATAGGATAAAATCATCACTTTCGGTCGCAAAACCGCCCAAGCGGTGCAGTTCTTGCTCGTTCAAGGTCACATTGGATTTGCCTTTTTGGATAACAATTTGTTCTTCACGCTTGGCGAGTCCTATAAACATTAGCTGTGACTGGCCCTGTTCGTCGCGGGCGCGGATGGCGGCGTCGAGCTGACCCTTGCCTCCATCGATCAGGACTAAACTTGGTTTCCCCCAGGCTTTGATGTTCTTTTCGCTCAGCCGTCGTCTGAGTGTCTCATTCATATTGTAAAAGTCGTTATTGTGTTCTTTTTTTGTCTTGAATTTACGATATTGGGCTTTGTCGCTGACGCCGTTGGTGAACACCACCATGCTGGCAACCACATCAGTGCCTTGCATATGACTAATATCGTAGCCCTCGATCCGACGCGGAAAATCTTTAATACTTAACAGGTTAACTAATTCATTTAAGGCGTGATCTTTGCTAATATCCAGGAACTCTTTGTCGCTAAAAATGACTTGTCTGCCCAGGTTTTGCAACGAAAAAAGCTGATTTCGTAGTTTGCCGGCAGCCTCAAAATCTTGAACCTTCGCAGCCCGCTTCATGTCGCGCTCAATATCTTTGATAATGGTTGTACGCTTGCCTTCAATAACGGCAATCAGCTTGCGAAGGTTTGCGCGGTAATCTTCCAGCGATGTCTTACCTTCTTCCAGCCCCGGATCCAATCCCAGATGATAATGCAGTGTTGCCCGCTTTTGGCCGGAAATCCGCCGCGTGGCAAAGGGAAAAATCCGTCGCAATAATTTGAGCGCCTGGCGAACACTGAGCGTACTAAAATACGGCCCGTAGTAGCGCGCGCCGTCGTCCAACGGGTGCCGCGTAGTACTAACCGTTGGAAATTCGCTGTCGTAGTCAATCCGAATATAGCTCAGCGATTTATCATCGCGCAGCAAAATGTTGTAGCGTGGCATGTAGCGCCGAATCATCTCTGCTTCCAGAAATAGCGCTTCTAGTTCGCTTTCGACCACCATCCAATCGGTGTCGGCAATTTCGGCGACCAACGCTTCGGTCTTTGGATCACGCGTCCGTGACTTCTGAAAATACTGCCGCACGCGATTGCGCAGCACCGCCGCTTTGCCCACGTAAATAATCTCGCCCGCCACGTCTTTATGAAAATAAACACCTGGGTCTTTGGGCAAGTTGCTAAGTTTTTCTTGTAACTGTGGCGATATAGTCATATACAGACTATTTTATCAGCTGCGGCGTTGGGCCCTTCTTCTCATGTGAGTTTTTAGTCTCAATTCAAAATGTTCATCACCTTTTTCTTCTGATGTTCGTGTATCCCCAATGACTTTACTTAGTATCTCGTCGCGCTGCAAGATGTGGTCGATTATCGTCAATTTTATGCGGCTCGAGAATCGTTGATGAAACATATCTGAGTCGAACAGATTATTCACAATCAGACCAAGGGCATGTGCTTGATCGCGCTTTTCTTGATCATGCTTTTCCTCATCCGTTTTCTCATGCTTTTCTTTTGGAACAAGTTCATATGCTACATGTTTTTTATCGAGTACTGTATTAAAGTCCTCAACCACGCCTTGTTGCCGTACTGCGGTGCCTCCGGCAGCTATTGCTACCGCAGCAAAATCATACGCTGCTTCTTGGGCAGCGATAGTGTCGGGTCTTTCTAATGAGGCATCGGGTGACATGCCAGGTATTGTACCATAAATACAATAATTTAGCAATTATTAGCCCTGTTCAGGCAGTTGTAACAAGCTTGTTTTGTTGGCTACATTGCTGTGTGTGGTAGAGCTTTTCTGGTTCTTGCTTGCAGGTTTCGCAGATTAGGACTAAGTCGTTACAGCTAGCTAGGGCACAGTTTTCATAATTACTGGTTTTTGCTTGGCAATGGATGCATTCGCCTATGTCTTTGGATTTATCGGAAAATTTGACGCCCATACGATCGTCAAAGACATACAATGAACCTTCCCATAAGCCTTCGTCTTTGTAGGTTTCGCCGTATTTTACGATGCCGCCGTCAATCTGGTAGACCTCTTTGAAACCGCGGTTTTTCATAAGACTAGAGAGGATTTCGCAACGGATGCCGCCAGTACAGTACGTAACGACCGGCTTGTCTTTGATGTCGGCATATTTATCACCGGCTAGTTCATCCAGAAAGTCTTTACTGGTACGCGTATCGGGCACAATGGCATTTTTGAACTTACCGACAGCGGCTTCATAGGCATTGCGGCCATCGAAAAAGATAACGTCGTCACCTCTGTTTTTGACTAGTTCGTGAACTTGCTCAGGCTTTAGGTGTTTACCACCGCCAACCACGCCGTGTTCATCGACTTTTAGCTCGTCGCCAGCACCAAACGCTACAATTTCGTCACGAACTTTGACGCTCAAGCGTGGGAAGTGATCACGTTCGCCATCGGACCATTTGAATTGTGTGCCTTTAAATCCGGCGTACGATTTGGTTTCCTTTACATACGCTTTGACGGCATCGATATCGCCACCAACGGTACCATTGATGCCGTGTTTGCTAATCAAGATCCGGCCTTTAAGCTCAAGCTTTTCGCAGAGTGTTTTTTGCCACAGACGCATGACTGCTGGATCGGCAATTGGAGTAAATTTGTAATAAAGAATAATCTTTTGCATTGGTTCTAGTATACCCCGTTAGCGAAGGAGAAGCATCACCACTACTATCGACAACACAACTACCAGCGCCACCCAGCCACTGACTACTAATTTTTCGGCTGAACTTTTGGCTTTTTTGCTTCCGGCAACGGCCGATCGGCCATCGGGCAGTGGGATGTTTGGCAGTTTCGCCATTGGGTTAGCAGCACTAGCTTGACGATCTAACATGGTGGCTTTGGCAGCATCGACACCACTAACTACGGAGCGGCTATTGGTATAGCTGGCCGTGAGCGCGTCGCGTAGTTTGGGGTCGCGTTCGTAGGTTAGTTCTTTGACGAGCAATTCTTGTTGCAAAGCATCCTTGACATCGCCACCCCCTAAATGTTCGATCAAAATCCGTCGCAAACCGGCTTCGGTAATCTGTTTTGACTCATAAATAGTGCGCAAACTAGTACCGTCGATCATGACCTTTTCGCTGGTTATAAGCAGCTGGTTATGGCTCATTTTTTCAACGACTTCCAACTTTTCGACCTTCTTTGCTTGTTGCAGGCGTTCTGGGCGTTTTTTGATGGATTCTAGGGCAGCAGCCGCAAATTGTTGGGTTGTTTGTTCGGGTTGGACGAATGGTGTTTTTTCTGGCTTTTCCAGTTTTTTGGGGGTTGAACGCGATTCGAGCGACTTCGATACAAATGGTTCGAGCGGCGCCTGTTCGGGACGTTTCTGAGCTTTTGGCTTAAGACGTTCAACCATGGCCTGACGCTCTGCTTGAGTGGCTTGGGCTGCTTTTTCGGTAGCGAGATTGCGGATTTTTTGCTCTTTAGCAGCCAGCGTTTGCTGCAAATCGGCAACTTCGGTTTTGAGTTTTTCCTGGACTGGCAATAAGCGTTTTTCGGTCTTGATGCGTCCCCTGCGTCGGCCAATAATATAGCCCAATGCTCCACCAACCACCAAGCCACGGTTTTCACCCTGGCGACGGGCCTGTTCTAACTGCCAGTTTGTGGGGTAGCGTGCCGGGTACCAGCCCATGTTATCCGGAGCGGCATTTGGTTGCGGCGCAACATTGGGCGACGGAGGCGGAAAGCCACCATTAATAATGACCGGTGGAACAGCGGCTGGAGGAATTGGTGGCGGTGTATTGCCAGGGTTCGGCGGAGAGGTTGGGGGTATCGGCGGAGTAGGTGGCGTTGGTGGGTTTGTGGCATCAGCTTCGTCTTCTTCTGTTTCTGGAGCGTTCGGTGGTGCTGGTTCTGACTCTTCGGCCTCTGGTTCTGCTTCGCCAGCAGCGTCGGGCTCAGTCTCATTAGCGTTCATAACTCGTGTCAGATCTTCGGAAGCCTCATCTATGGCGGTTTCTGGTGGCAACGAAGGATCGGCTTCTAGCTTTTGTTGCGCACCGGCAATCAGCGCTTCATTAAAAGCAATGGCAACAGCTTCGGGGGCTAGTTCTCCAATATCGGATCCGGTAGCCTTTTTCTCGGCATTGAGGCTTTCTTGGCTCGTGGCAAAGTGTTCTTCGGCAACAATTCGCTGCTCGCCAGGACTCAGCGCGTCAATTGGCACCCGCTCATCTGTTTCGTGGGCCGATTCAGCAGCTGTATTCTTTGCAGATTCTTCGTTTTTTGTTGGTTTTATACCAAGAATCTTCTCTAGAGATGACTGTGGAGCGGCTTCTGTAGCATCGCCGTGCTTCCATAAGCCCTCACGCTGTTTAGCCGGTTTATCGCTCCCAAGTAACAGTTCACCGGCCGCCTTGGCACTACCTTCTTTTTTGGAAGATTTAGTTTCCTTGTCCTCTTTGTCTTTGTCGCCATGTTCGGCGGCCGACGGAGAGTCTGATGATCCTAGGCTTTCTGACATTTCATCTTGCTTACATTTATTTTAGTTGCATTCCCAAGGGGTGTAGTATAAGATAAAGTACATATATTAGCAACGTTGTTACTATTTTTTAAGTAACGATGTAACCAGGAGGCGGCCAAAAATGTATACCACACGACTACACCAGATTGACACGGCTGCCTTCATGGCGTGCTAGCTCTCGAACTTAAAACCAAATCGGTAGCATAAGCCGATCGTAAAATTAATCACCACCAACGTTCTAACAACCAGACGGCCCTGGAGGACCGCCGCATGACAACTCAAAAAGATACAAGCCGACAAGTCATTGCTTACTATTGGTGCCATGCTTTGCATTACCCCAAGCAAGTCATCGGTGTCCTAATAAGCGTTCCCCTGACGATTACTATTAATGGCTTTTTACCGACGCTAATCATCGCCAACGTGCTAAGCCGTCTGAGCCAACACCAATACGAAGCCCATAATGTTTGGGCCAGCTTTGGGCCAGAACTTGTCCTGTACGGCGTACTGCTTATATCGGGCGTAGCCCTTTGGCGAATAACTGATTATTTTTCGTGGCAACTTGAGGCGCGTATTCAACGCGATATTGCCGAAGAAGTGTTCGACGCACTGCAAAAGCAAACGGCGGATTTTCATGCCAATAGTTTTGCCGGCTCGTTAGTGTCGCAAACCAACAAAGTCATGGGCAGTTACGTTCGCATCTCTGATACTACGGTCTACCAAGTCTACCCTATGCTCATCAGTATTGTATTAGCCGTCATAATCACCGCGATACGTGCGCCGCTCTTCGCCGTCCTACTATTGTCGTTCTCGGTAGTATTCTTGGCCTTGGCGCTCATAATATCACGGCCGGTTCGTCGTGCCGGTGCCCGGTTTGCCAGCGCCGAGAGCGAGCAAACGGGCTACCTAGCGGATGCAATAACCAATAGTATGGCAATCAAGAGCTTTGCTAGCGGTGCCTTCGAGCGGAAACGTTTTAGCAAGGCTACCAGTAAAACCGAATCAGAGTTACGGGCCTTTGCCAAGATTCACCGCATACAAATGAATGTCCTGGGAACTACTAGCCGTGTCATATCGACCACCGCATTAATAGTAGCAGTTGTGAGCGTTTTACTTTTTGGCGCCAACATTGGTACCGTATTTATAATACTTAGCTACACCGCCAACATCGTCGAGCAGCTCTTCCAGTTTGGCAATGCTTCATTACGTAACTACAACCGGGCTTTTGGCGATGCTTCCGAAATGGTTGAAATCCTAGCTTTAGTACCAGCTATCCAAGACCCGGCAGAACCCGAAAAGGTCCGTATACACCGCGGACTGGTCAGCTTTGAGCATGTCGGCTTTACTCATGACGGTTCAGACAAAGCATTGTTCAAAGATTTGAATATACATATTAAACAAGGTGAGAAAGTCGGGCTAGTCGGCCACTCCGGTTCCGGCAAGACCACATTTACCCGGCTACTACTTCGATTTTCGGATATCCAAGAAGGTGCGATTTTAATCGACGGGCAAGACATCGCCCACATTACCCAGGATGACCTGCGACGCAACATCGCGTATGTACCGCAAGAGCCACTGCTATTTCACCGTACCATCAGTGAAAATATCGGTTACGGCACAGCCAATCCAGATATGCGGGCGATCAAGGCCGTAGCTAAGTTAGCTCATGCTGATGCATTCATTGCAAGTCTACCCAAGGGCTACGAAACACTGGTCGGCGAACGTGGAGTCAAGCTATCCGGCGGCCAGCGCCAGCGCGTGGCAATTGCCCGGGCAATGCTTAAAAACGCACCAATTTTGGTATTGGACGAAGCTACCAGCGCACTTGACTCTGAGAGTGAAGTGCTGATTCAGGACGCACTCTGGAAGCTGATGGAAGGCCGTACAGCTATCGTTATAGCCCACCGCCTGAGTACTATCCAAAAAATGGACCGCATCGTGGTACTAAACGAAGGAAAGATTGTTGAACAAGGCACACACAAAGAACTGCTTGCACAAAATGGTACCTATGCCAAACTCTGGGCGCATCAGTCAGGTGGGTTCATCGATGAGTAAGCCTACACAAAAATCGAAACGCATCGGGCTCCGTTCGTACATAAGCTTTATGTTGCGCCATAAGCTACGGCTTGTGGTGACGCTTGGCGTCTATGTACTTTCTAGCACGTGTTTGGCTGTTATACCGTTTTTCATTGGTAAGTTAGTTGGCGCGCTGGCTGCGAATCCGGTTCATGGGCATCAAGCAGTATTGCTTACTTGGACGCTGGTAGGTCTTAGCTTTGTACACAGTGCCACCTGGCGCTTGGGTGAATACCTGTATATGAAACTGTTGAAACCACTCAGTCATTCCTACGAGAATTTGCTGTTTCACACCGTCATCACCAAACCGTATCCCTATTTTGTCGATAAATTTACCGGCAAAGTGTCGTCGTACATCACTACCATCAGCCAGGAAATGCGCGGTCTAACCGAAGACTTGTGCTACAACTACGTTGGCCAGCTTGTGAGTCTGCTATCGCTAATTGTCATCATGACAACTGTAAACTGGCAGACGGGACTTATTTTCTTCGTTGGCTTAGTTATTATGTTGCTTGTTGGGCGGCTTAGTATCCGTAAGAGCGTCAAGTACGAGGGGGTGTTTGCCGATGTACAGTCCACCAAAAACGGCAAAATCATCGATATCATTGCGAACTTTGTGAACGTGAAATCATTTCATACCGAAGCCCGCGAAGCCAAGGCTGTAGCAAAAGAGCAAACCAAAACTCTCACAAGTGCCAATCAATCATTTCTATGGTCGATGTGGTTCTGGAGTACCATGTCGTTCCTGGTTCGGGAACTAATTTGGCCGGTGACAATTGGCTTGAACGTCTATTTGTTCTTGCATCATCAGCTTACTATTACACAACTAGCAACTTTACTGTCGGCTATTTTGCTGTTTTCGACGACTATCTGGGAATCGGTTTGGTATATATCGCAGTTTACCCTTCGCACAGCGCGCGTCGAAGAAGCACACAGCTATTTGTTCGGCGCAATGACTGTTCGCGACGCGCCCCTTGCAACCAGTGAACAAACGGAGAGCTCTTTCACATCAAGCCTAACGTTCAGCAAGCTGCACTTTGCCTATCCCGACAAACCGGACGTTGCCGTACTTTCTAACATCAACCTGACCATCAAAAAAGGTGAAAAGATTGGCATTGTTGGCAAAAGCGGCAGCGGTAAAACAACACTGACAAAATTACTACTGGATTACTATGAAGTTGATGGCAAGACATTGGTGCTCGATGGCAAAGAAGTAGGCTCAGCACAGATTGCTCAGTTGGTTTCCTATGTACCCCAAGACACAAGCCTGTTTCACCGCACGATTGCCGAAAACATTGCGTACGCCAGCGATAGGGATGTTAGTTTTGAGGAAGTTGTAGCTGCCGCCAGACAGGCCCATGCCGATGAATTCATTAGCAAGATAACCGACGGCTACGAGGCGCTTGTTGGTGAGCGTGGTGTAAAGCTATCGGCCGGCCAACGGCAACGCATTGCCATTGCCCGTGCGTTTCTAGACGACAAGCCAATTTTGGTACTGGACGAGGCTACCAGCGCCCTGGATAGTGAGAGCGAAATATTGGTTCAGCAAGCACTCGAAGCACTCTGGGAACACAAAACCGTTATTGCCATTGCACACCGTTTGTCGACACTAAGGCACATGGACCGCATTATCGTGATCGATAAAGGCACCGTTATTGAGCAAGGCACCCATGCCGAACTGCTCAAAAGTGGTGGCGCCTATGCCAAACTCTGGAACCACCAAAGCGGCGGGTTCCTAGAGGAATAGTCCGAGCCTTAAAGCCAATCGGGAATAAGATGGGTGTTCTGCCGCACCCAATTACAGTATTCCTTAATTCCATCATCGAGAGACATTGATGGCTCCCAATTAAGTATTGATTTCATTAGTTTAGTGTCAGCGTATGCGCCAAAGGGATCGCCTTTCGGATGGGGTTCGTAGTTAATAGGAGTACTACCAAGCTGCTCGAAAAGCTTAGCTGCAACAGTACCTATCTGTGTTGGCTTACCAGTACCTATATTAAGTGCGTAGCCAGTAGCCTCATCACGTTCAAGTGCAAGAATTGTTCCCTCTGCGATATCGCTTACATGAGTAAAGTCTCGAACTTGCGTTCCATTGCCAAATATTTTTATAGGCATTTTGTTTAAAATAAGCATTGCAAAGATTGCAACACACCAACTATGACTACCTTCCTTGGGAACCTGTGGGGAACCGTAAACACTAAAGTATCGCACGGCTGCCGTTGGTAAATCGTGCAACTGGTTAAAAAGCAACGCTTGATGCTCGCCCCAAAGCTTGGAATTTCCATAGGTAGAGACGGGAAAGCAGGCATCCCGCTCGGAAAATATAGTTTTTCCGTTTTCGCCATAGACACTTGCAGACGAAACAAACACTAGCTTCGTCACCCCCCTCTTTAAGCTCTCTTCTATAATGTTTTGGGTGCCTTCAACATTAACGGTAAAATCCTCATGATAATTACGTATGCATGCGCCCACATCTGCGTACGCTGCGGCGTGAATGACTAGGTCCGCCTTCTTTGTGGCCAGTCTCACAAGTTTCTTATCAAGAACCGAGCCTTTTATAAATTCAGCGTCACTTTGGCCTACACCAAATTCGTGAAGGTAGTCAAACGGATATGCAGATAAATCGTCCAACACGATTACATTGTTTCCCCGTTCAAGAAGCTTTTTTGTGATATTGCTTCCAATCATTCCCGCACCGCCAGTTACTAGTATATTTTTAGACATCGAATAGCTCCATAACTTTCTGCGAAAGGTGTGACGCTACTGTTTCTTGGCTTATGTATGAGCCTATTTCTGAGACTGGAACCCAGGCCACGTCCTCGCACTCATCACTTATGGCAATTTCAACGTCGTTAGTACATACGGACTGATAGGCTGCAAGCATGATCCGTAACTGCCTATCGACGCCTTCGGCATCTTGCCACAGCTCAGTGTACGTGTAGGCATCGACTAATTCAGGATTAATCACCTTCAGATGACATTCTTCTTCCGTTTCGCGAACCGCCGCGTCTATTGGCTGTTCGCCAACCTCAACAATACCCCCAGGGAAGAACCAACGGCCAGCGAGTTGATGATGGTGATCACTCCTCCTTTTTATAAGCGCAACTTCTTCGCGCGCATTGTTACGCCATGTTATGCAAATTGCCGCGACTGAGTGTTCTGCCATAGTTAAGACCTCTGACTCTATTTTACTTGAAGCATACACACATACTGCAAAAAACTCCACGGATTAAAGACAGGTCGTTCGCTACGTACTTTTGTATGTCAATGAGTAATCCCACGTCAGGTTAACTGCTACAATAGACGGATGTTACTCAGCAAAACGGAAACAAATGTCAGCGACGGTGACATTGTACGCCTGATGTGGCGCGAAAGCTTGCGCTACAAATCGCTGCTCTATTGGTCGATATTAAACCTCGTGGGCGCCGTTGGCACAAGCATACTCGTTCCGTACTACATTAGTCGTATCTTTGCGAATTTGATTGGTCATACCGACAGAGCCTGGCATTATTTCCCGGCTCTGATTATTGCTGCCATTATTGGCTTTCTTGGCAACCGATTTGGGTTTACCAAACTCATGGAATTTCAGGCAAAGCTACAAAGTGACCTGCAAACAAAGTGTCTAGAAGTGCTCATGAAGCGTAGTGTGGGGTTCCATAACGATCGCATCAGTGGCAAGTTGGTGTCGGATGCTATCGACTACCCCAACGCCTTTGGCAATCTGCTGGTGACCGTCGTTATCAACCTACTACCGTTCTTGGTTATCGTGCTATCCGGCATTGTGATTGTTGGCTGGCACAGTTGGCAGCTGGGCTTGTCACTGGCTCTTGTAGTAGGTGTTACGATATGGTTAATATGGACAGATAGCCGCCGACGTGCAGGATTACGGAACAAAAGACTGCAAGCAAACAAAAAAGTCACCGGCCACATGTCCGACGTGATTGTGAATATCCAAACGGTTAAGACATTTGCGCGCGAAGGCTTTGAGCTCGACACGCACAGACAACTCAATACCAAACTGCAACATTTGCGGCTACACGACTGGACACAAACTGGCATCCGTGGCAGCAACCGCATGGCCGCACTACTTGGTATGCAGGTGCTATTTATTGCCTACGTCGTGCATTTGGTGCAGCAAAATCCAGCAGTGCTTTCGATTGGCATTTTTGCCTTTAGCTACACCATCACCCTAACTAATCGCCTGTTTGATTTAAGCACCATGATTCGTGTTACCGACGAAAACTTACTGAATGCGGCGCCCATGACCGAGATATTCATGCAAACGGCCGAAATCAAAGACGCGCCGCACGCCCATCCCATCAATGCCGAAAAAGGTGCAATCAATTTTGAGCATGTCAGCTTCCAGTACCCCGACACCCAGGGACACGATAATGTGTTTAATGATCTGTCGCTACACATCAAATCGGGTGAGAAAATCGGCCTGATTGGGCCGAGCGGTGGCGGCAAATCTACTTTTACCCGCCTATTACTACGTTTTGAAGACATCACCAGCGGCACTATACAGATTGACGATCAAGCAATCAATGAGGTCACTCAGTCCAGCTTGCGCCAAGCCATTTCCTATGTACCGCAAGAGCCATTACTGTTTCACCGCTCCATCCGCGAAAATATTGCCTACGGCAAAGCCGATGCAACCGACGAAGAAATTATTGCAGTCGCCGAGAAGGCCTACGCCCACGACTTCATAAAAACCTTACCAAACGGCTACGATACTATTGTAGGTGAGCGCGGTGTGAAACTATCTGGTGGCCAACGACAACGCGTAGCAATTGCCCGAGCAATGCTCAAAAATGCCCCGATTTTGGTATTAGACGAAGCCACGTCCGCCCTCGACAGCGAAAGCGAAAAGGTCATCCAGAAGGCACTTTGGGAACTCATGGACAACAAAACAGCGATCGTCATCGCCCATCGTTTGAGCACAATCCAAAAGATGGACCGCATTATTGTGCTAGACGAAGGAAAGATTGTCGAAGAAGGTCCCCACAAAGCATTGCTAGAAAAAGGTGGCCTGTACGCTCGACTTTGGGCACATCAATCGGGTGGCTTCATAGAGGAATAAAAAAAGAGACAGCCCACGGACTGCCTCTTTTAAAATTGGACGGAGTACTTATTCGGCTTTGGCTTCTTTTGCTTCAGCAGCTTTTTCGGCTTCTGTACCTTCAGCAGATTCATTTGCATTGGCGTCACCAGTTGCTTCGTCGGCAGTAGCATCACCACCAGCGGCGTCATTAGCGGCAGCTAGTGCACTTGGCTCAAAGACGGTTGCAATGGTGTGGCTGTCTTCAGTAATGAACTCAACACCTTCGGGGACGATAATGTCGGCAACCGTGGCGTGATCGCCTACTTCTACCAGTTTTTCGGCATCATAGTAGAGCACGTCTGGCAATTTAGAGGCAATCGCACGGACTTCAACGCTTTCTAGCTGTGACAGCACGATCAAACCAGTACGTTCTGCGGGGCTCGATTCGTTACCTTCGGCGTATTGTGGGTGAACGGGGATTTCGGCTTCAACCTTCTGGTTTTTATCAACAGCATTGAACACTAAGTGTGTCAGCTGGTTTTTGCGTGGTTCGAATTCGGCGTCTTTGATCAGCACAACGTAGCTATGAGTTGGTGTCTTCAGCTCAACAGGGTGGTGCTTGCCAGCAGCCTTGTAAACACGAGACAAATCAAGGTACGTACCCTGAATCAGAATCGATTCTTTACCGTGGTCGTGAATAACAGCTGGCACAAGACCATCTTTGCGTAGGTGTTTTACAGCCTTACCGCTGACTGTGCGGGCTTCCACCTCTAATGTGATCGAATCTTGTGACATTGACTTTAGCTCCCTTTTTATCGACTATAAATATCTCTTAGAAAAATACGTGTCACAACAGTATAACAGACTTTCGGCTAGACGTTGAGTGCTAAAACAGCTATGCTTATGGAACATGTTTAACATCAGCCATTTGATTCAAACTGGCGGCCTGCTGCTAATTGCCGCGATTATCTTCGGTGAGTCCGGCATGATGGTCGGCTTTTTCTTCCCAGGCGACACCTTATTGCTCAGTGCGGGCGTGTTGGCGGCCGCCGGTAAACTGTCACTCTTAACAACAATTATTGTTATTGCCGCTGCGGCAATTGTGGGCGATAACGTGGGCTACCATATTGGCCGCAAGCTTGGACCAAAGTTATTCCGCAAAGAAGACGGTATCGTATTTCGCAAAGAGCACATCGACCGAGCAGAGAAGTTCTATGAAAAATATGGTAGCAAAACTATGCTACTTGCCCATTTTGTACCAGTTATCCGTGCTTTTGCCCCAGTGACAGCTGGTGCTGGCAAAATGCCACTCAAACAATTCATGTTCTTTGACGCAATTGGCGACATCGCCTGGGCGATTACCCTCACGCTCTTTGGCTATTTTGTGGGCAGTAAAGTTCCTGGTATCGACAAATACATCGAACCCCTACTCATCGCCATAATCATCATTTTCCTAGCCCCAACCCTGTACCACATCTTCAAAGACCCCAAAATCCGCTCGGCCATAAGCACAAAACTAAGACGACAAGGCAATAAGTAGCGCCCAGACTTCATGCTTGTAGCCGTAGACGCATCTATGAGGCATATGCGCAATACGTGGTAGGTCTACAAGAGTCGTTCAATAGATTCACGAAAAATGGGTAGGTCTTTAGTGATAAGCACCCAGATAATGGAAAAGTCAACCTCGGCGTAACCGTGCGAGATGATGTTGCGCAGCCCGATCGCTCTTAGCCACTCTTCAGTTGCATTTTCCTGCCAGAAATCTGGGAATGCATCGCGCACATGCGACAAGTTTTCACCAATGTCTTGGAGGCGCATAAGTACTGCATCGCGTGTCTTCGGATCGCTCAGAAACGCTTGCTCTTCTTCGGGTGTATATGAAGCAATGGCCTCAAGAGCGCTCGTAACGTTTAGAAGGTACGGTTTAGCTTACTTCATATATCCAAATCTATTAAGTCAGGCTCAATATATTCGGAGAAGTGACGATTGAGTTTTGTAACGAGATCAACTTTTACGCCAGTTTGCTTTTCGAGCTTTGCCTGCAGGTCGAACACGTCAAATAGACTCATACCTGGCCTGCAACGAACAAGAATATCGAGATCACTCTGCGACGTTTGTTCTCCTCGTGCATAAGAGCCAAAGAGACTAGCCTGAACAATCCCATATTCCCGTAACGTTTGCCGAATAATATCGAGCGAGATTGGTAGGGATAAGTCAGCTGTTGTCATAACAACAGTATACCAAATATAGGAGTCATGGTACATCAACACGGTGATCTACACAGAGCTTAGAAGCTCTTGCTTTAGCAGGATTTGGTACGTGTGGGCTTATTTTAGGCATGCAACTAGCTACAACGCTAAAAGCCTGCTGCTTATTTAGAGCATCCGCTTGAGGAAGTGGCCGGTGAACGAGTCTTTATTTTTGGCTACTTGTTCTGGGGTGCCGAGGGCAATCACTTGGCCGCCGGCAGCGCCACCGGCTGGACCCATGTCTATGATGTGGTCGGCATTTTTGATGATATCTAGGTTGTGTTCGATCACGACCATACTGTTGCCAGCATCGACGAGCGCATGGAGCATGTGCAGGAGTCTATCTACGTCAGCCATGTGCAGGCCGGTAGTTGGTTCGTCCAGAATGTACAGCGTACGACCAGTTGGGCGACGGCTCAGTTCGGTAGACAGCTTGATGCGTTGGGCTTCACCACCACTGAGCGTCGTGGCGGATTGGCCAAGCGAAATGTAACCCAGGCCAACATCTACCAAAGTCTGTAGTTTACGAGCGATGGCTGGCTGGTTTTTAAAGAATTCCAGGCCTTGTTCGCAGGTTAGTTCCAAAATGTCGCTGATGGTCTTGCCCTTATAATGAATTTCTAACGCTTCGCGGTTGTAGCGCTTACCGTGGCAGACTTCACAGTCCACATACACGTCCGGCAAAAAGTGCATTTCTATCTTGATAATGCCATCACCGGCACAGTTTTCGCAGCGGCCACCTTTAACATTAAAGCTGAATCTTCCCGCTGAATAACCGCGGAGTTTTGCTTCGGGAACGCTGGCAAAGAGTTCGCGAATGGGCGTGAATAATCCGGTGTACGTTGCCGGATTGGAGCGTGGCGTACGGCCAATCGGTGACTGGTCGATAATAATGGCTTTGTCGAGCTGCTTTATGCCCTCGATTTCGTCGTGACGGCCAGGTACGGTGCTGGCACGCATGAGCCTTGCCTGTAATTCTTTGGCCAAAATATCGTTAATCAAGCTGGACTTGCCGGAACCACTTACACCACTCACGACTACTAGTTTGCCAAGCGGGATTTCGACCGTAATATTTTTAAGGTTGTTTTCGCGAGCACCTTTGATGATGAGCGATTTGCCGTTACCAGTCCGCCGTTTTTTTGGTACGGGGATTTTCTTGGTGCCCAAAAGATACTGCGCCGTAATGCTTTCTTTGACTTGCATGACTTCGTCCGGTGTACCAGCGGCCACGACTTTGCCGCCATGGATACCGGCGCCGGGACCGATGTCGAGCAAGTAGTCTGCCGTACGAATTGTGTCCTCGTCGTGCTCGACCACCAAGACAGTGTTGCCTAGATCACGGAGGTGTTTGAGCGTTTTAATTAGTCGATCGTTGTCACGTTGGTGCAAGCCGATACTTGGCTCATCTAACACGTACAGCACACCCTGCAAACCAGAACCAATTTGCGTAGCTAAACGAATACGCTGCGCTTCGCCACCACTGAGCGTCGTGGCACTCCTTAGTAGGTTCAAATAGTTCAGGCCAACATCTTGCAAAAACCGTAATCGAGCACAAATTTCTTTAAAAATCTGCTGTGCGATGTTTTTTTCTTTGTCGGTCAGTGTCAAGCCATTAAACCAATCAATCGCATCGTCGATTGATAGCATACAAACGTCCATGATTGAACTTTCACCGACTGTAATTGCCAAGACTTCGGGCTTCAAACGGAGCCCTTTACATTTGTAGCAGGGTTTTTCTTGCATGAATTTTTCGATGTCCCGACGCATGAAGTCGCTATCGGTTTCCTTGTGACGACGTTCCAAATTTGGCACCACGCCTTCGTAAGTTGTTTCAAAACTACGGCCACTGCCCAACGAAATTTGATAGGTTTCATTGCCGGTGCCGTACATGATGTGGTCCAAGTCGGCCTGTTTTAAATCACCGGTTGGCACGTGCAAGCTAAAGCCATATTTGTCGGCCACAGCTTGCATTTTTTTGGTATACCACGCGTCAGCATTGAAGCGGTTAAAGGGTCGGATGGCTCCCTCTGCGATCGTCAAACGACCATTGGGAATCACCAGTTCTGGATCGACTTCGAGCCGCGAGCCCAAGCCGGTACAGACTGGGCAGGCACCGTGCGGTGAATTAAAACTAAATGTCCGTGGCTCAAGTTCGGGAATAGAAATATCCGGATGATCCAGGCAGGCGTACATTAGACTGTAGCTGGTAATTTCATTGCTATCGGCATTAAGCACGTTCATGCGGCCTTCGGCGATTTCCAGCGCTTGTTCAACTGATTGGGCGAGCCGATTGCGTGACTCTTCATTATTTACCAACCTGTCGGCAACGATTTCGATGGTGTGTTTATAGTTTTTATCGAGTTCTGGAAATTCATCGAGCGAATACACCACGCCATCGACGCGTACACGGGCAAAACCAGCGCGCTGATATTGCTCTGGAATGTGCTCAAAAGCACCTTTTTTGTCAATAACAACAGGGGCCAGAATCATCAATTTCGCATCTGTTGGCAACGCCGAAACTTGGTCGATAATCACATTTGTCGTCTGACGCATAACTGGGCTACCGTCGACTGGGCAGTGTGGAATACCAATCCGTGCAAAAAGCAGACGAAGATAATCATAAATTTCCGTGACGGTCGCAACCGTGGAGCGTGGGTTGCGGCTAGTAGATTTCTGGTCGATAGAAATAGCTGGGCTGAGGCCATCGATTTGGTCAACATCGGGCTTTTCCATAAGTCCTAAAAACTGACGGGCGTAAGCACTTAAAGATTCAACATAACGACGCTGGCCCTCGGCATAAATGGTATCGAACGCCAAGCTGGATTTACCTGAGCCAGAAAGGCCAGTAATCACCACTAATTTGCCACGAGGGATCGTGACATCAATATTTTTGAGGTTGTGCTCCCGCGCCCCCTTAACTACTATCTCATCGTTCATTAGCCCGTCAAGTATACCGTAAAAGCAAGGTAATTTCTATGATGCAATTTCGCCGAAAGAGTCGTATTTCCTAATCGATACTACACCTTCACGGCCTTGAAGCACAGAAAGTCCTTGTTTGTATCCACGCTGCCGCAACCTTTTTATGTCCTTTTGGATTTTACGAGGATCCTCTTCCGCCCGCTGTCTTTTGAGAATTTTGAACCGCTCTTCTGGGCTCAAGCCGGCCCGAAAACCATGAAACTCATTTCTGTCTGCATTGGGGCCAAGCTGCACTTGTTCTACAGTCAAACATTCATCCACCACCACACATCGGCCACAAAGTATTCGCGCTCCAGCTAAAGATTCACCGTAACCAGCATAGAATTCTTGAGTATCAATTCCCTTGCAATTAGCATCTACCTGTAATCTTTGCTCTATGGCGTTTAAATCAACTATGTGTTCCGAGCTCATTGTGGATTATAATACAATAATCTCCACAAATTTAACAATAGATTGGCGTCATAATACAACGTTTTAGCTTTTTGCACCGAAATTTGAAACGACTAGCTACCGACGCGGCGGGGTATTTGTTAATTATGGCCGCCATTCTTATCGGCTGGCTGCCTGGGCCAGGCGGCATCCCACTGGCATTAGCTGGACTAGGATTACTTTCCATCAATAATGAATGGGCTAAGAGGTTACGTGAATATCTCTTGAAACACGGCGGCAGGATTGTAAAAGTCTTGTTTCCGGAACATCAAATTATCCGCTGGATCTATGATGTTCTGGTAATTGTACTACTTATTGTTGCTGGATTTTTGGGCTTGCAGCATGCAGCAATTTGGCAGATTAGCCTGGCGGCTGGGCTGTTTTTTGTCGCCATATTCTTGGCACTTATGAACCGCGATCGCCTCCAAAATTTCCGCAACAAACGGAAAGCATAAGCATTCTAAAAAATATACTTGCTTTTCTAGCAATTAGGTGTAAAATTACAGCCAATCGTACTCGTAAAGAAAGTGGTTGGCATGCAAAATTTCATCGTTCTTGGCATTATTCCTGGTACCAATATTCAGGTCAATTTTGGTATGTGGTTATGTGTTATCGCCAGTGCCATCCTAATCTATGTGTCACTGCGCCGCGTCGCCCGGCATGTCTCGTCGGTGCCACAACTGCCACCTACCATTAGTAACGAAAACAGCTAAGCTTCAAGCTCGGCAGGCATAATGCTCTGGCCGTAGAGCTGTAACTCTTCGAGCAAAAACTGCTTGTCTTTATACTGGGGTAGGCTGGCACATGCAGCCAGACGCTCAAAATATTTTGCCAGACGACTATTGTTGCCACCAGCAAATAACTTTTGGGAACAAAATACGTCCCATTGCTCGCGTTCTTCGCTCGATAATTGGGCCGGATAATTGCGGGCTTTATAGAGTGGCACCAACGCCTTTAGGCGTTTATCATGAAAATCATCAATAATTTTTGTTAAATCATCTGGTTCACTGGCACGCACGACGCGTTGCAAGTTCCCGTCATGATCGCCAAGAAAGCCATCATAGAGCTGGGCATCAACATTTTGTTCGGCACTCATAAACTCGGTTTGACGCTGTTTTTCCATCATAGCCTGGGCTTCCAGCAAATTCTTGGCAAAATCCTTTGCGGCTGCAAGTTTTAGAGCATTGGTCTGCCAGGTTTTTTGATCGAGCTTAATTCGCTCTTGACTTGCTGCATCAAGCACCGCAACTGGCGCCACTGCCGGGCAACGATTGAATTTGATGGTTTTTACTGGCAACTTCTTGGCATTAGGGTCCTTTTGCCACTGCCAGATTTTAACTAACTCTTTGGGCGACAAATTCGTATACTCATCTGGGTCAAAATGTAAATCGTAGACTAGCGCACCTTGTTTGCTAATGTCGTCGGCAATTTTAAGCACTACCGCTGTTTTTTCATGTTCATTGGCGTATTTTCCAGAGGTGTACACAAATGGCTCGCCAGCGTTCACGAGCGCCGCAACTTTCTTTTTATCCCGAACATTGAGCAAGAAATCGAACAGCTTTGGCTGTTTATCCTTTACTAACTTGGCAACCGCAATGGTCGCCAGCACGTCACTCAGGGCATCGTGAGCGTGAGCGTGATCGAGCCCATTCAGCTTGGTTAACAGTTCCAAACGATTGGTCGGCTTACCGTCTGGTGCAAACGGCCATTCAATGCCATCCGGGCGCAAGGCACGAGTCATCCGCAACAGATCCAGCAAATCCCAGCGCGAACGGCCATCTTTCCACTGCCAGTCATATGCATCATAGAAATTCCGGTAGCGTGTATAGCGCATAAATTCATCGTCGAACCGGATGGAATTAAAACCCACAAAAATCGTATCTGGTGTGGCAATTTCTTTCTCAAAAACCTTCAAAAACTCAGCTTCGGTTATACCGTCACTAATCGTTTGCTGGGGCGTAATACCGGTGAGCAATATAGCATCTGGCTCCGGTAACACATCTGGTGTCAGCTTCACAATAATATCAACCGGCTCACCCACCGGGTTCAAATCCATATCCGTTCGTTGGCCCGCAAACTGCATAATCCGCGCCTCCCGCGGATTAATCCCACTCGTCTCAAGATCATAGAAGAAAAAACTAGCAGCCATAGTAGCTACCAGTGTACCACCAAACTGAATCAGGCCAAGAACCTACGCAGCCTGGTGTAGTTTGTTCGAGAATTGAGCATTGGAGCGCAGATTATCGGGTAAAATGTGCTGTGTTGTGTAGGTTCTAATACTCGAAAGTGCCAGCGGAGCCAATGCGAATGGTTTGACCTGGTTCAATACCTTGGCGAGTAATTTCGTGCATAATGCCCATTTTTTTCATAATGTCACGTAGGCGACGGAGACCTTGCTCGTTTTCGAAATCGGTACGGCCAGCAAATTTTTCGATGCGGTTACCGCTCACAATAAACACATCTTCTTGTTTCGTAACGCGCCATTGCGCGGCAGTTTCTGGTAGGCGCAACACCGGAACACCTTCTTTGGCCTGCTCTTTAACAACCTTTTCACGGGCTTTTTTAACTGCCGCCTTGATAGCAAACAGCATAGCTTGTAGATTGAGCCCAGACTGAGCCGAGATGGCAAACAATTGGGCCTTGGCTGGTACCACTGTTTTGAGCTGTGTGAGTAAATCATCAACAATTTCGGTATCAAGCCCGTCAATTTTGTTCAAAACAATGATTTCTGGACGTTTCGCAAGTGCTGTCTGATAAGCTTTTAATTCTTCTTTGATTGTGGTGTAGGCAGCTGCAACATCTGACTGATAGGCATCAATAAGGTGTATAATGACCGCCGTTCGTTCCACATGTCGCAAAAAATCATGGCCCAAGCCTTTGCCATCGGCCGCACCTTCGATTAAACCGGGAATATCCGCGACTAGAACGCTCGTTTCCTTGTCGATATCAACCACACCGAGGTTTGGCGTGAGGGTTGTAAACGGATAATCGGCAATTTCTGGCCGTGCATTGCTGATGCGACTCAGCAATGTTGATTTACCGGCATTGGGCAGTCCAACCAAGCCAACATCGGCGATCATCTTTATCTCAAGTATAAACTTGCCGGCATCGCCTTTATCACCTTTTTCGGCAAAAGCTGGAACTTGGCGTGTAGAGCTTAGGAAGTGAGCATTGCCAAAACCACCTCTGCCACCTTTAGCGATGACCACCTTTTGCTGATCGAACGTTAAATCTGCCACAACAATACCGTCTTCGTTAGTGGCAATGGTGCCGACGGGTACGGGCACCAACAGATTGGGGGCGCTCCGGCCGTGCATCTTGGTTTTGCCGCCACCCTGGCCATCCTCGGCTTTGATTTCTTTTTGATAGCGAAAGGTTGCTAGCGTGTTTTCGTTACGTGTTGCCAGCAAAATAACATCACCACCATGGCCGCCATCACCACCGTCTGGGCCGCCTTTATCAACGAACTTTTCACGTCGGAAGTTCATTTTGCCGTCACCGCCATTGCCAGCGAAGACGTCTACCGTTACTTTATCAATAAAATGCATTAGTTATAGTATAAAACAAAAATTTGTCAAAAGCGAGTCCCAACCGTAGAGAACCTCTGTTAGTAAAGATAGATATAACGGGATGCAGCGTCGGCAGAGATAGTTTCCGTATCTTTTACGGCCCAACCGACATGATTCATTTCGGAGATGACAATACTGCCATCGTCGTTAACTGCCTCGACGAATACCACGTGGCCTTCGCCGCTTTGGCTTGTCACGGCAGCGGCATATTGCTTTGGCGTGTTACCTTCGGCAATGCCAGCTAGGCTGCCAATACGTGGCCAGCTCGACGCATTCCCCAGATTTGATGGCAATGGCATGCCAACCTGTTCGCGCCTGGTAGCAACCCACCAGGTACAGTACCCGTAGTCATAGCCGTTGTAGCCATAGATTGCGCTGCCGCCCCAGGCAAAACCAGTACTCTGGTAGCTGGCCGCATAAGTGACAACAGGTGCAGGCTGCTGGCCGTTTGGAATAATAATCTGTTCGTTCACTTGCAAGCCAGTAATCTCGGCGTCATTGGCGGCGATCAGCTGACTTTTATCGGCCTGGTACTTCTGGGCCAAGCTATCGACAGTGTCACCGGCTTTTACGGTGTAGACAATGCCGCTGTAACCGACCGGCGGAATCGAAAGCTTGGTACCAGGAATAACCGTATCGCCCGTAAGGCCGTTTGACCAACGAACGCTGTCGGAGGTAACGTTAAATTTTGCGGCAATACTGGTGGCGGTGTCGCCAGCCACTGCCGTATATGATTGAATGTCGTTTTTTGACTTAAAGGCAGTTGCTACAACTTGCGGCTTAGACACCACATTGTTGGTTGTGGGCGCCGAAGAAAGTTGCGCGTCATCTGATTCGGACTGGTTTTTGATAGCTGTAGCCTCGTTTAGGCCGCCCATACGCGAAACGGTAAGGGCGATGTCGGCCGAAGAAACTTGATCCAGTGGATTCAAAGCCGCTTGTTCCGGAGAAGCCGATGCCACAACCGCCGAACTTGTGGCACTACTAGTTCGGGCGTGCAATACAAAAAACACTACCCCGACGAGTAGTGCAATATTGAACGTGACAAAGCTGGCACGCGTAATACGTCGCTTCATCGTCTTACGACCAAGCTTCGCCTTGAGCCGACGATACACCGCAGGCTTCTGTGCCGTACGGCCAGAAACTACACGTGCTGCAGTTGGGTTTTGTGTTGTATTAATACAAATCTCCGTGAAGTATCAAAAACAATGGAAAAACACTAAACGAAAAAATAATGCCGAGCCAGCCTTATCCGCAAGTAACCCGAAAACATTACCTATATAGTCTAGCAAAAATCATGCCCCAGTCAAGTTTTTGTGTGTTTTCTACCTCTGTAAAGACAGTTTCTTAACAGATACCGTTAAAAATCATGGAATACAGTCGTTTTATGTTGATGTTTCTGAGCTAGAACAACTTTGGGCCAAGAAATAACTGGCAATATCAAAGTAATGGGTCGGCTGCTTGAAAGATAACAGATACGAGAGAACTACAGTGAGATAGGTTCACCGTAATATTGATATTATAGTGAGTATACTGTACACTTATGGTTGTGCATATACAGCGATACCTACAGATTTCAAAGGAGCTAGAGCCGGGTAAAACCTTGGTTCTCTTTGGCCCACGCCGAGTTGGGAAAACAACGCTTCTTAATGATTTTATAAATAAAACCAAAGAAAAGGTTATACTCTACCGCGGTGATGAAATCAGTACGCAACACGCCTTTGAAGTTGCAGACAGCAATCTTCTACAACCATACATTGGCTCGGCTTCTATCTTAGCTATCGATGAAGCTCAGGCTATTCCTGGAATTGGGCAAACATTAAAAATTATTAATGATACGATGCCTCATGTTTCAGTTATTGTTACAGGCTCTTCATCCTTTGAGCTTGCGGGGCAAGTGGGTGAACCACTTACAGGACGCAAGACAACACGCTATCTTTTTCCCATATCTCTTGGTGAGCTATTGTTGGGTGAGCCAGCACCAAGTCGTGTGTTTCAGCAAAAACTTCCTTCGTATCTCATCTACGGGATGTATCCAAACGCAGTTATCGCAGACACAAGCCAGAAGAGCATTGAATTTTTACGCGAACTGGTGGATTCATATCTACTACGCGACATCTTGGCATACCAAGAAGTCAAGGGCTCTCGTGTTTTGCTGCAGCTTCTCGTACTATTGGCTCACCAAATTGGCAGCGAGGTATCCCATCAAGAGCTTGGATCTTCTCTAAATATCGACAAAAACACTGTTGCCCGATACCTCGATCTCTTAGAGAAATCGTATATCATCTTTCGATTAGGAGGTTTTAGTCGTAATCTACGAAGCGAAGTAACTAAAACTGCAAAATATTACTTTTACGATGTCGGGGTGCGCAACGCTGTTATTAATAACTTCAACCCGCTTGATATTCGTGATGACATAGGAAAGCTCTGGGAAAACTTCATGATTGTTGAGCGCTTAAAAATGCGGACATACTCCAAGCTATATGCTAATCAATATTTCTGGCGCACGTGGAAACAAAATGAAATTGATCTTATTGAAGAGCGAGATGGTAAGTTATTTGGATATGAGATAAAGTGGAAAGATAAGGCGATTTCAGCGCCCAAGGAGTGGCTTGAAACATATGGCGAAGAAGCTGAGTGGCGAATCATCCATCAGAACAATGCCTTACAGTTTCTTGATATAACTTAGACTACAGCAGCGGGCTGGCCGTGAAGGTTGAGAGCCTTTAGTAGCCTTGAATAGCCCTCCGTTTTATTGACCGCAAAGTTTGTGGCAGTATTGTTGAGTTTGTTGATTGTGCTGGTCCAGCGTTTGAGAAAAGTAAGTATTACCGTCATCACCGGACACAAAATACAGCCAATCAGTGGTAGCTGGATGTGCCACGGCCTGCAAAGAAGCATCACTAATGGTACTAATTGGAGTTGGGGGCAAACCTTGATGCAAAAGTGTGTTGTACGGTGAATCGTACGTAGTACTTTGGTCATGCCCAGCCATTATTGCCCCATAAAATGCCGTCACATCGGAACCAAGCATCATGCCAGTCTGCATCCGCTTTAGGAACACTTGGGCCGCCTGCGCTCGATCGGCAGGTTTAGAAACTTCTTTTTCTACGATTGAGGCCAAGGTAATGCCTTGGTAGGCAGTTAGGCCCTCTCGAGCGAACGCCGCTTGCAAATCTGGAGTCAGGCGTGTACCCATTTCTTCGAGTGATTCACGGATAATAACCGACGGATCGGTGTCAGCAATGCGCTGGAAAGAGTCTGGATACAACAAACCTTCGAGCGTGGTGGCCGTTGCTGGTTTGTAAGCAAGCGTAGAAATATCACTATATTGATCGGGAACTAATGCCCTATCGACCGCAGCTGGCGAGAAACCATCGTTAATAAGATCGGCACGAACTTGATCAATCCGACGTCCTGGCAAGATCGTAACCAGCTTGGTCGTCACCACGCCTTTTGTGAGTGTTGCAATAATCGACGCCGTATCTTGACTGGCAGAAATCGCATATGTTCCAGCTTGTAGTTGATCGCCCAATTCTTTGCTGTGCACATACAATTCAAACGCCCAGGCGCTCCGAATAAGATGTTTTGCGGCCAATTGTTCGGCGATTTGCTTGCTAGAACTACCGCTGGCAATGGTCACCACCACCGTGGACTGATTGCCACTCGCCGGTTTAAGATCTTGATCGTAGATATGTCGAACCACAAACACAGAACCAAGTCCCAACAATAGCAGCACCAACGCTATGACCAGCAAACGGCGTGGTAAACGACGGCGAATTCGTGTTTTCTGGTGCAAAGCATAGGCTGTCACTAGCTATTTCTCCGTTCAGTAAGATAATCTTCTAGTATATAGGTGGCAGCCAGCGCGTCAATGTCACCTTTTTCGTAAGGTTTACCGCGAGATTGCAGTTCTGCTTCGGCTTTGATGGAAGTTACTGATTCATCCTGCGGGTGCACGGGCAAGCCAATATTGGCCCGTAATTGCTCCATAAACACTTCGCTGCTGCGAGTTTGAGCCGTTTCCTGACCGCTCATGCCGCGCGGCAAACCAACCACAAACATACCACTATTGTTGTCATCTACCAGATGAGTAAGCTGCTCCCAGATAGTTTCATCATGCAACAACGTCGTGAGCGGATGAGCAAAACTAAGCCCAACGGTCGCAATTGCCACCCCAATACGTTTTTCGCCCACATCCAGCGCTAGTATTGTTGGCGGCTGGGTCATTGCGCCTTCTGGAAGGTTACCGTGACTTTCGCAGGTTTATTGGGGATACTGGTTACCCAGAATGGACTCATGTGCACATTCACATCGGTGACGCCTGGGTCAGCCTTGAGCAAGGTTATAACTTGGCCTGATTTCTTGCCAGCGATGGCTTTTTTGACATCATCAACTTTTAGATCTGGTCCAGCCGTGGCGGTGGTTGCCATAGTAAGTTGCAAGCTGGTGGCCGAAGCACTATTGATATGGAAGACTGCTTTGTCGATGCCTTCGCTCAGGATAATTTGCTTGCTCGGATCAATTTTGTCTTTGATATCGGCATCAACCAGCGTCTTCAGATCGGATTGCTTCACGCCAAACATAGTGTACGTCGTGGCTTGAGTGACAGTAACGGTACTTACCTGATCACCGACGGCCGCACTATTCGTTGTTGTGGGCGTTCCAGTATTAAAAGTAGCCGCCAATGGATATTCACCCGCCTGAGTCAGCTGTTGTTCGAGCTGCTGTTTGATGGCATCGGTATTTTGGGCAGCAATCTTCTGGGTTGCGTTGTCGATATCGACTTGCACGACCGTCTGGACGATATTATCGGTACCCCCCGTAAAGACAGCATCGTTAGAGCCGGAATAACTAGGGTAGCCTGCAACAGTAAATGTTGAGCCGGCGGCAAGATTGTACTGAGCGCCACCCTGTTGGGCTACCACCGGCACCGTACCACTACAGACAACATTATTATTTTGATCAAACGTAGGTTTAAATGTGAGCGTATCAGTGGTTATAAAGGTTAGGCCACCAGAACTCACGCCTATACCCTGACTCACCGGATCAGGTTTCTTAGTGCATTGTCCGGAAACGGTTACGGTCCCCGTTGCTTTCTGGCCATTATTTATTTTACCTGTACTTGGGACCTGTTGTGAGCCATTTTTCTGAACTGACTGTACCTGAGCTGGGACAATCAAATTTGTTGCGTCGACAACTTTAGCACCCGTGTCGGCTGTTAGGCTAAGATTGCTGTTTATATTGCTGGTATCAGTAGTAATAGCAACGCTGGCCTTTGGCAACACGACAGCTGCAAAGTAGCCAAATACAGCCAAACCAATGAGCAGGATGACGCCTAAAATCAGTAGCAAACGGAAGCGTTCGAAGTTCGGAATGGCCAGTTTTTTGTTCTTTTTCTTCTTTTTTGATTTTTTGGTGGCAGCCGCCGCTGCGGCATCATCGGCAATGTCGACGCCAGGAGCAATTTCATCGTCGAGTTCGTCATCGAGTTCGAGCGTTTCGATTGCTTCTTCTAGCGCCGGTGTGGCCGTTGCTTTGCCCTTGCTGGCAGCACTTGCTAATTCGCCAACGGGGCGACTACCGGCAGTGGCGGCGGTAATTTCTTCGGCATCATCATCCAGGAATTCATCGGTTACTTCATCGTCATCATCCTGGCCTATTACACCAGGGATCTCTGGTTTGGTTTGCAGATTTTTGGCGACGTATAGACCAACATTGCCAGCGAGCGGCAACAGACCTGCTTCACCGGTAATGAGCACGAGGTTTTTCTTGTCGTTATCGGCTGCACGCTTGAGCAGCTTCATATTTACAATGCTTTGCAGTACCGTCGCACGCTTGGGCAAGACTAGTGCGACGATTTTTTCTTCGGCACTATGAACTTTATCGATGATCGTCGTAATCTCGTCGTCGATGTCGATGTAAATTGTGTCTTTGCCGTTTGTTGCCATAATTGTTGGTTAGATTATACTCTGAGCATTTTATCAAGTTTTTCGCGAATTGAGCCAGCTACGCCACTACCTGCGAACTGCATGGTATCGAGGCCAACACGCAGTAGACCCATAGCGGTGATGTAAGTGTGGTCGTTGACGTCGCCGGTTTTATCTTCAATGCCGACCACTTGTTGCGGATCAACGTAGTTGACGATTGGCTTGCGTGTAAATGGTAGGCTTTTATACCACACTGAGTCTTGGAGCTCTTCTTTGAGCATGTCCAGGCTAGAACCACCGCCACAGAGGAAAATCTGGTACGGCAAGTGGTCCAATTTTGTAAATTCGCCCAATGCAAGTTCTACGCCACTTACCCAAACATCGAGGGTTTTTTCTAGTGCGCCTTCGATAGCCGGCGCTTTGGCACGTGGTACGAGATTGGTTTTGAGGCCAAGTTTAAACCGTTCTGCTTCGTCAAAATCAACGCCTAGTTCGCGTTCAACAGAACGAGTATAGGCTCGGCCGCCAATCCCGAACATTTTGGTTCCCTGGACGCCGCCTTCGTTCACCACGGCAATATCAGTCGTGCCGCCGCCAACATCCATCAGGATCACGCTCAGACTTTGATTAGGATTATTGCCAATTACGGAACGAGCAACGGCAAAGGGTTCTGCAGCCACGGCCAACAGATCAAGATCGAGCTTAGCTGCAGTTTGCTCCAAGGCACCAATGTGAATCATTGGTGCGAAGGCAGTGTAGAGCTGCACCACAACTTCTTTGCCCTGAAAACCAATTGGATTCGTTACGGGATAACCGTCGATATCAATACTTACGAGCGCACTGTTAACCAGTCGCACTTCGACGTCTTTGCCACCAAGTTCTATAGCCAACTGTTTCTTTGCCTTTACTTCGGCACGTTGCTGCACGAGCTTGATGATCTTTTCCATTTCAAAAACATCGAGCGGCTTGGTGGGAGCTTTGCGGGCCACGCGAACAGTGGTGGTTGTACCCTTTACCAGTTCACCAGCGATGCCGATAACTGCGGTTCGGACGCTGACGCCAGCTTGTTGTTCGGCGGCATTTAGGGCTTTGTCGCAGTTTTCGACCACGCCATCAATATCGGCAATGGCGCCGGCCTGCATGTCACTGAGGCTCTGGTGGGCTCGACCAACACCGATGATTTCGATACCACCGGTTTCCTGATTTAATTGACCAATTAACGCTTTGACGTTTTCGGTACCAATGTCCAAAGCCACGACATATTCGGCCTGGCTGCCTTTTTTAGCTTTTTTGGCGGCTTGGCTAGCCTTGTTAACGGCTTCGCCGGCCTTACCTTTAACATTTCGGCCTACATTTTTGCCGATTGACGTAACTTTCTTGAGATCAAGCATATGGTTTCTATTTTAGCACGAGCGAGACGTGGGAGCGACACTTGTTGGGCCAGCCAGTATTCCCCATCTCTCCGAACACTCTAAAAGTGGCCCTTGGCCAGAACCCGCGAGTGTTAGTAATTCTGCGATATAGGGAATACTGGCTGGCTATGTCTACTGCAAGACGGCTTTGATGCGGCGGATGCCAGCCGACGAAGATTCTTCCTTGAGAATTTTGAAGCGCTTGAGCTTGTCCGTTCCGGCGGCGGGTTGCGCTAATTGGCCGGTGTGGTCAACGTGCGGGCCACCACAAATTTCGAAACTAAAAGGTTTGTCGGCACCGTCGGCAATCATTTTATAGACTTTGACCGTGTCGCCGTAGCGGTCGCCAAAGGCACCGAGTGCGCCCATTTCTTCGCGGGCGACTTTGGTGGGATATTCGGCAAAGCTAACTTTGAGGTCTGCATCAATCTGCTCATTGACCATATCTTCGACTTGTTTGATCTGTTCTGGCGTCATTTTTTCGGGATGATCAAAGTCAAACCGCAGGCGTTCTTCGGTAATATTGCTACCGTGCTGGATAACGTGGTCGCCCAGTACCGTGCGAAGGCTCTGGTACATCAGATGCGTTGCAGTATGATATTTCTTGTGCTGCTCGGTTTGACCACCCAGGCCACCCTTGAATACACCTTTTGCGGCGGTTTGGGAGCGCTCACGTTGCTCTTTCATTTTTGCATCAAATTCTTCTCGCCAATTTTCGGCAACAGGAATACCCAACTTAAAACCTTCTTCAACACTCAGCTCAACGGGGAAGCCATAGGTATCGTACAGCTTGAAAAGTTCGGCACCGTCTAGAAGCTTCAGTTTTTCTTCTTCCTTAACTCCTTTTCGGAGTGTCTGGCGGAAGGCTTTTTCCTCCTTCACTAGGGTTTGGATGATAGTGTCGCGGTTTTCGGCAATTTCCGGATAATCGGCTTGATACAGATCAGCAATGACGGGCACTACTTGCTCCAGGAAGTTCTGCTCAACGCCAAGGTCAAAGGCAAAACGGATGGCACGGCGGAGTAAGCGACGCATCACGTAGCCTTGTTCTTTGTTGCTTGGCACCACGCCGTCGACAGCTAGGAAAGTTGCGCCACGGAGGTGGTCGCCAATCACACGCATGCTATTAGTGTGGCTTTCGTAACTTTTACCGCTAATTTGCTGCAACTTTTCAACGATTGGCCAAAGCAGACTGATTTTGAAGACATCGGGATCATCCAGGGCGGCGGCAGCAATGCGTTCCAGGCCTGCGCCTTGGTCGACATTTTGGGCTGGTAATTTCTCGAAGCCAGCTTCGCGGCGAACGTATTCCATAAAGACGTTGTTGCCGATTTCCATGAACTGGCCGCAGTCGCAGTTGGGATGGCAGAGCTCACCGTACTGCTTTTTTTCGGCTTCGGTGTGCGGTCGATCGTCGAAACGGTAGAACATTTCACTGTCTGGGCCACCTGGCTCACCCACGGGCATGTCGGCAATTTTGCCACCGCGGCACCACCAGTTTTTGCTGGCATCATAATAGAAAATTCGCTTGCCTGCTGGCGTGCCAACCTGGTATCCATCAGCCTCGGAACCAACTTCGACTTCGCCAGCTTCAACACTCTTGCTGGCGTACAATTTTTTCCAAATTTCACCGCTATCGGTATCCTTGGGGATGCCGTTGGCCTCATCACCAATAAAACATGTCACGTAGAATTTATTGATGTCTAACCCCACAACGTCGATCATAAATTCGAACATCCAGGGCAGTTGCTCTGCCTTAAAATAATCACCCAGACTCCAGTTCCCTAGCATTTCAAAAAATGTAGTGTGGCGGTTATCACCGACTTCTTCGATATCTTGGGCACGGAAACTAGGCTGGCTGTCAACTAAGCGAACGCCTTGGGGATGTGTTTCGCCAAGCAAATATGGCATCAGCTGCTGCATACCACTGCCCGTAAACAACGTAGTTGGATCATTCTGCAGCACCAACGGCGCCCGCGGAATCACCCTGTGGCCATGCGCTGCAAAGAATTCTAGGTATTTGTTGCGGATATCCTGTGCGTTCATTGGTGACTATTATATCAGAGGTGTTTTAGTTTATTGCTTGTTTGTGACGCCGCAAAGCATTGTGCATTTTACATTTCATTTATACAAACCAAAGCGCATACTTAGGTCACCTTTTTTGAAGTAAAGCCATGCGCGAGTACGAGAACAGCTATAACTTTCCGCCGATGCCACCAGCACCGTTTGAAGAGATGCCACCTCAACCTTCCGGTATCACTCGCCCTGAGTTTCTGTGGAAGGGCAGTCTCGCTCTGGCCGGTACGTTATATGGCCTTGGAAAAACGAATGCCATAGTCGATAAGGTTGTAGAGCAGGACAGATGGCCAGATGATCCGCGAGGGCTTCAGATCGAGACCCTGAGATATGATAAAGTTCCGGGATCACGCACCGAGGGTTGCTTGGCTGGACCTGGTTTTGGCGGCAATAATGGCCTCGTCATAGCACGATTCTTGCAGCAGCATGCGGATCTTAGTAGTGTTACACCTATTGCCTCGGTTATATACCCAAACCAGGGTTACGAAAACTCTGAGGTAGCGGAACTCATGGAAGAATATGTCCAGGTCAACGAGCTACAGTCATTGAGCCTTATCGGGCTGAGTATGGGAGGACCGCAGTTGCTACGGGGAGCACGTGATCTATCGGTGCCACTACGACGTATTAACCTGATTACAGCACCAGAAAATATCGGCAATGCGAGAGACGGCATATATGCTAGACTGGTCGCTGAATTAGGGCTTGGGCACACTCTGGGCGAAAAGTATGTTGCGAATGTTGTCGACGATATACGCTACAATGGTTTACAAGACGACACACCAAAGGGCATTATCGACGTTTTTAAAAAAGCGTATGCCCAGACAATGTCGGGTGCCTCGCCACGGCTTCTTGGTAAGCAATTGCACAATTTGAACGGTTTTAATTTTATTGATGATTGGAAAAGTTATAAGCATGTCATCATTCCAGGATTTACCGAAGTACTGTTCTGCTCACCTAATGATTTAAGCTCCGACAAAACAGTAAATAATACCGAAGCTTTGCGCGATTGGACAAAATTTTTCTCACTCTTCGGGATCAAAGTGGCACATCAGGGAGTTTCTGAGCCGGGCCACGCCCAAGTAGGCTCAAGCATATTGGCGAGCGGCGCTTGGTTCCGTAAAACCAATCCTCACAATCAACAATTAAGTAAGTAATCCACTAAATAACGATGCCACCGCCCAGGCAGTGCTTGCCGTCGTAGAGAACAGCCGATTGCCCAGGGGTGATAGCGCGGGCTTCTTCGGATAGCTTGACGACCGCGCTAGTACCACTAACGTCAATAGTGCAGTCAATGGGGGCGGCCCGATAGCGGGTGCGAACTTGGTAAGTTTTACCGGCTTTTGGAGCTTGGTTGATCCAGTGCAGATCGGTGAGTTGGAGATCTTTTTTCCAAAGACGGTTGTCATCGAGCTGGGTGGTAACGTAGACTTCGTTTTTGGCCATGTCTTTACCTACAACATAGTATGGCAAACCACCGCCAACATCTAAGCCGTGGCGCTGGCCGATGGTGTAAAAGATCGCGCCGTCGTGTTCGCCAATGGTTTTGCCTATTTGATCGATAATTACTCCGTGCGGCTGCTCGCCCAATTCCACAAGCAAGAAGTCTTTGATGCCAACTTTGCCCACAAAGCAGATACCCTGGCTATCTTTCTTTTCTGCGGTGGCCAAGCCAAACTTGCGGGCTAGTTCCCGTACTGCTGGCTTTTCGTATTCGCCGATGGGCATCAGGGAGTGCCGCAAGGCGTCTTCTGTCACGCGGTATAGGAAGTATGACTGGTCTTTATTGGTATCTACCCCTGTTAATAATTGTCCGTCTTTCACTCTCGAATAGTGGCCGGTAGCAATCATATCAGCACCATCTTCTAGGCAGGTTTCGAGGAATAGCTTGAATTTTACTTCCTGGTTACACATGACGTCAGGGTTTGGCGTGCGGCCAGCGACGTATTCGGCCACCATATACTCAACGACCTTTTGGCGATATTCGGCTTCAAAGTCATACATTTTAAACGGTATACCCAACTGCACCGCCACCCGCTTGGCGTCCTGATAATCCTCTTTCCATGGGCAAACCATACCAGGCAAGTCTTTGCTCCAGTTTTTCATGTAAACACCCGTGACATCATAGCCCTGCTCTTTTAACAGAGCTGCGGTTACCGATGAATCAACCCCGCCGGACATACCAACGTAAACTTTTTTAGACATATCTATACCATTTTATCAAATTTTAGGAGAAGTCGCGATTTTGTTCTAGGCGGCGACGAAGTGTAGTTAATTCATGACGGCGACCAAGCCAGAACGAAATTATAATGAGCGGCAAAAGTATCAGTGCTGGCCACCATAACACACTGGTTTTGGGAGTGCTGGTGCCGGTGTTTGTGCTACCGCTCGATGAATTAGCCGTACTGGTGCCGTTGGCTCCCTGACTTACCTTGCCGTTGGCAACACCCACCAACTGAAGAAAGGCGATGGTGCCGTTAGCATCGGTCGCCTTGACCACGATATTGTAGACACCGGCACTGTTATAGACATGCTTGATAGTGATATCGCCCGGATACGCCTCGCTCAGCAGTACTGGTGGTGTGCCGTCACCCCAGTCGATGCTGATGGCATACGGGCCCACACCGCCGGTGAGCGTAATTGGCCAGTCGAGTTCTTTGCCAGGGTCGGCACCAAGTTTGGCAAAGGTGCTGGTTAAGGCGACGCGCGTGCCAAATTGAGCAAACTGGGCATCGTTGAACGTGACGGTAATGAGGTTAGAATCCGGCCCTGCTTGGTCGAGCGCATCATAGACCCGCGCAACCAGATCGTTTCGGCCACTAAATAAACTTACCTGCAACGAGTAACTGCTGTTGACACACATTACCGAACCAACAAAAATATTGTTATCAAAAATCTTTACCAGCAAGCCAGTCTTACACAAACCGCTAACCGTAATAACGCCGTTGGTAACAGTTTGGCCGTTGCCGGGCGTGCCAATGGTACCGCCCTGCGTAGGTGGTGGCGCTTTAATGGTGCCTTCGAGTCCAATCGAGCCATCTTGCGGATTCTGCGCTGAACCGACAGCCGATACCGTACCGGACACAAACGTGCCAAGAGCAACCAACGTTGCGAGCAACAATCCCGTGTACGCTAGCCGTCGGCCAATAGTGGGCCCGATGATACGCATTATGCTCATGCTTACACTTTACAGGACTTTCCAGCCTCCAACAATGTAGGGCCCCTAGATCTTAGCGGCCAGCTTGGCGGAGAATGCGACGGTTGTAGCGCTTAATCATGCGTGGCACTTCAAAGACTAAGGCGATAATGAGCGCCACCGATACCAGCACCGTGACAATAACCGGAATAGGAATCACATAAAATGTAGCTGTTGCCGTGAGCAATTGCCCGTCAGATCCGTAGCCAAAGTTACCTTCTAGCCTGTACTTTCCAAACGATCCGATACCACTTAACGGTACCGAAAACTTGCGAATACTATCTGGCAACACGTTACCACGTGGATCGGTGTTATTGACTTCACTGCTGCTAATAATCTTGCTGCCCTTTTTGAGTATGATTTTACCAAAAGGCTGCTCTTGGACATTCCCATTGTTTTGGAAGCGAATCGTACCATCAATATTTTTGTTGCTCGTAAAAATACTGCGCGACTTATCATCACTCCGGGCATCAAAGCTGGCAATTGACACCTGCTCTTTTACCTCACCGGCAACACGCACCAATATCAGCGACGCGACACTTGCCGATAACGAAATGTTGGTAGCCGCACCGCCAGAAGCTGGAGCAAAACGAATTGCACCATAGTAACCACCTGGCGCAACATCGGCTGGCAAGGTAATAATTGCTTTGACATCGGCTTGCTCGCCCGGCTGCAATGTCACATTACTAATTGGTTTAATGTATTTTTTAAGGCCATGACTGGGTGCTGACTGATCTGGATTCAAAATAATAGCCGGGTTACCTGTTTCGTCACCGCTAGCCACAAAATCATTGATGATTGCCTGAAAAGTTGCGGCCTGACTTGTTACGTTCGTTATGTATACATCGACAGTCGTGCTTTGCCCTGGCTTCAGGCTCAGCTCGGTGTGGACTGGCGAGACTTTCATCCCATTGCCGGCCCCCGTGCTGGATGAGGTAGCAGCAAATGCGGGACTTATTAGTGACGTACTGAGCAAGGCAATGGCCGCAACCAACACACCTATAGGCTTAAAGACGCTCAGACGTCGAATCATGTTTTGTTTTCCCTCTTATTATTACTTATAGTAGCAAACCGCTAAATGTTTTCCAAACCACAGGAAGATTAGACAACAATCGAGACCCTAGAAAGCTCCGGACGCAACGTATGTCAGCGTGCTCACATAGACACCGGAGGCTTGGCTCTTGGAGATATTGGCGATGTAGCTAGTCGTGTAATTACGTGGATAATCCGGAACAGGCACCGAGACAACAGTGTCACCAGGTACAAATTTGTAGGAATTTGGCAAATTGTAGCCAGCCGCGGGAACACCCGCTCCTTGGCCAGCTGGACTTTGACCGACTTGTGGATCTTGATTGGCAACCAGATTCATACCGAATTGGCTTGTACCCGGACGCGACACATCCGGCGTGGCAAGAGCCGGAATAATATCATTACCCGAAGTCAGCGTGGTGCCGCTAGCTACAATGTCATAGCCCGTATCTGCGTTCGTGCCAGCAACCATTTGTGTCTGTGCCACGCTCGTAATCGCCGTGCTAAAATCGCCAAGGTTAATATAATTTCCGGTTGCCGTTGTGCAGTCGGTACCAGTAACCGTAATGCCGACGCAGAAGTATAAGTATGGCGGCACCACTACACTGACGTGCAACGACGCATTAATGGCAAACGCCAGACCGCCGTAGTCACTTGCCGTTCCGGTTGCGTTAGCTGTTGGGAACGTTTGCAAGCGGCCAAAATAAGCACCTGCAGATGACGGATTAGCCACGCCGTTCAACGTGTAACTAACTACTCCGGCCGATGCAGTACTCGCCGATCGGCCTAGCACCAGCGTATTGGCCGTCGCACTTAGAACAGTGAAGCCAGTGGCACCCACTTGGCTGCCAAGCGTTGCCGTGGATAGATTAGAGCCCACCGGAGCCGTGCATGGATTACCCACCAACGGGCTGTCAGAACAGAGCTGCAGCTCGATTGAGCCTAATGTTTCGGCATGTGGCAAAGTAAAGGCAATGGCATAGGTGTCATTAACACCCGGTAAGGCCCTAGAAAGCGAAATGCTTCGTACCGGCAACTGGGCACCGTAAGCTTGTGTACTACGCAACAACCCTACCACCATGAGTGCGGCCACAAGCACAAGACAAATTGTTTGTGGCGAAATGAGTTTACGAGCTGTAGCTACTGAGTAGGACATTCATGGGTATCCTTCTTAGAATGTACCGGTTGCAATCAGTGACTCGACACCCTGATAGATACCCGCTGGTGTAGTTAGACTAGCGATGGCACCAAAGACCAAGTGAGCATTTGTTGTGTTACATGGCGCACCACCAGTGGTAGCAATCGTGTCACCATACGTACCCGTAACACCACCAGAGTTTGTTGTGTTATCGAGACCAAACCACAAGTCATTCACGTTGGTCAATGGTCCGCCTATAGTTGACGGCTCAGTCACATTGCTCGCGTTGTGGTAATTAGGGTCAGCGGTAATGTTCGTGGTACTCGTTGCGACCCCTGTTGTGGCATACCCATTACCAACGTAGAGGCCAAACTCTGCATTGCCCGTATTGGGCGTAGCCGTAACTAGTCTTCCAGCAGTTGTGTTATCAAGGCCAGAGATTGCACAGGTCGTGCCACTGTCACTACTTAAGCCGCCATTAGCGCAGGCGTTAGCAGCGTGCATACGAATAACCGCGCCACTTGTAGCATTGGTTGATACTTGCATGAACGCGGTAGCCGTATCAATTTGTGAGTTATCAATAATTTTCACGTTCGTACCATGTCCAATTGTCAGATCAGGAGTGTGACCAGTCACATAGACAGAATCAGAGCAGGTGTGTCCAGCAGTGCCAGGGTCGGTCGTATCGGTTACAACACAGAATAAAAGTGTTTCTTGGACCTTTACGTTAATGTTAATAGTGGCCGCGGTAGAGAGGGCAAAGCCGCCGTAATCTACCACCGTCCCTTCGGTACCACCGTCATAATTCGTGAAATCAGTTCCGTCGGTAGCATAGGTTAGGACGCGTGCGTAAAATGAAGGGCTCGTGTTCGTAGCGTCCGGGTTTGTAACGGTTGTAATAGTAAAGCCGTAAAGTGTGCCAGCCGTTAGAGATGAACCAGTTGCATTGTCGAGCTTCAACGTACGGTTTGTATGTGCTGCGGATGGAGTCCATGTACCAGGCAAAGCAGTGGTACCCGTGGTGGTTGGATTGCCTGCGCTAGTCGCACCAAAGTTAACAGTTGGCGTACCGACACTAAAGCCATTAGGGGCAGTACAGGTATCACCGGCGATTGGGTCGTTACTACAAAAATCAACAACAATACCTTCGAGTGTACCCGTAGTGGCGGGCTTAAAACTGACTAGATAGCTTTGAGCAGTGGCTCCTGGTCTGGAAGTGCTCATGTAAATAGCACGTGTTTGAACTTGACCACCACTTGCAGTCAGTGCCACGGCCATTGGCGCATGAGGTGCGAGCAGTGCAGCGACCGTCAAGGCCGCTCCCAAGCCTAACGCGCCAAAAGCCGCGGTAGCTCGCTTAGTTAGACTTTTTATTTCATTACTCACGTCCGTCTCACCTCTTATTTTTCGCCTCACCCCGCCTCATTAGTCCGTCTCTTTCCTCTTTATTTTGCGACTTTAAAGAGTTATACAGTAGCATGGTAACATGCTAGAGCTTACCCTGCAATACTCTTGTCATAGAAAGTTAATGACGTAACAAATTGTTGATTTTTACACAACTTAGCCACTGTAACGAGTCCCACGCATCCAGTAAAAAATGAATAATTACTAAAACGTGGAAGTGGCAACAATTGATTGCTGCAGCTTGTAGTCACCACCTGGCGTAAGTGCGGAGATGTTGAACATGTAGGAGATGGTATAGTCGGTTTCGCCAGAACTAGTGGCGGACTGCGCAATGGCATCACCATCCTTGTATTTAAACAGCCCGCAGGTGTCATAACCGGGTGCAGCCTGACCATAACTAAAGCTGCCGTCGGGAATTTGTGTGGCGGCGTGACCAAAGTTTGCTGGAGCATTACAAGTTCCACCAAGCGTGTTGTTGACTAGATTTATGCCAAACTGCTCGGTCCCTTGGCTTGAAGCTGCGGCTGTGGTCATGCCATGCATTGTGTAGCCGTTGTTCTGTGGGCCAGGCGACGACGTATACACGGCATAGCCGCTCGCAAGGTAGGATTTGACTGAAAATGTCGCGGTTGTAGTAGCTGTGCTCGTAGTAGTTAGCGTGCCGATATCGGTGTTGGTTCCATTCACAATAAGCTGCAGCGACTCTTGACGATCGGTTACCAAGCCACCAGCCTGAGTCTGATAACTACTACTGGCCGAATTGCCAACCGCCGTTTCACCCGCAGTTTGTTTACTACAGTAAGTCGTCGAACAAGCATCAAGCTCGCCGCCATTTCCAAACTGGGCTTGATCTATACCATAGGTGGCCGATGACGATTGCAAGGCGGTCGCCACGGTTGAGCCGTTACATATGACCAGCAGGCAGAGCGCCAGCGAGCTCGCGATCTTCTTCCAAAAACTCATAGCTACTACCTATTGTCCTAAATTTTACGCCGAAAGGCAATGCGCTTACGGTAGCGGCCATGGTATTATTAGCATAAGAGTAGTGATAGTTACGTAGTGGGGATAGAGATGGCAGACGAAAATCCTAGCGGCGACAAGCCAACAGAGGCTCTTAGCCAGGCAGATACAGATGCACAAGAGGGTGCATCACTTGAAGGTAGCGACGAGCAGGCGGTAAAAGCCGAGGTTGCCATTACTAGCCCCGAAACAAAAAAGCCAAAAAAAGGTGGCGTCAAGGCCTTGTTTCGACACTTTAGCATCTACTTATTGCTGTTTGTCTTTGTGGTGGTTATCGCCGTTATAGTGGTTGCTATTTCGTATCTGCGCGGCCACACCAAGCCAACAGGCCAGATTTCTAGCCAAACCCTGCCCCAAAGCAGCGTCAGCCAACTGGCCAGTAGTGACGTCACGGTTGGTGACGTCAAACAAACCTTGAACGTCCAAAGTAACGCCGTGTTTGCCGGCCAAGTATTAATCCGCAAAGATCTTGAAGTTGCTGGCAAGCTACAAGTTGGAGGTGATCTGTCATTAACCGGCGTTACCGTATCGGGCAGTAGCATCTTTGACACGGCGCAGATTAACAAAAACTTAACCGTTGCCGGTGATACTGCACTGCAGGGCCAACTGTCGATTCAAAAAGGCATTACTGTTAATGGCAGCGGCACGTTCAGTGGCGTGCTCTCGGCACCACAATTGAGCGTGAATACCCTGCAACTCAACGGTGACCTACTCCTAACACACCACATCAGTGCCGGCGGCGCAACACCAGCCCGCACTAACGGCAGCGCGCTTGGCGGTGGTGGCACCACATCAGTTAGTGGTTCCGATACCGCCGGCTCAATCACCATTAACACTGGTGGAAGCCCCGTTGCAGGCTGTTTTGTAACCGTAACCTTTACTACTAAATTCAACACTACCCCACACGTCGTGGTCACCCCAGTCGAAGCCGCCGCCGCTGGCATCGCCTACTACGTCACCCGCACCACTACCGGCTTTACCGTCTGCACGGCCACCTCACCCCCCGCCGGCCAAGCCTTTGGCTACGACTACATAGTGCTCGACTAGAATAAGTTTCCCTCAGCTACAATCCGAGGAAATCTGAAGATGAGTAGGACTTTTGTAGAATGGTGCAGTGTGGTCTGAAAGCTGAGCACCGAAGCGGAGCGTACATACAGGTACGTGAGCATCAGAGCGGAAGATTTCGGGCCGCAATGTGCCGTTCTACGGAAGTCCCCCTAGACGTCCAGAAAGACGATTACATCGTCGGCTTTTACGTGCATGATCCCGCCTGATATAGCAACCACCTCCTCATTCTTACCATTCCGAATAACCAAATCACAGGGCACTAACAACGTAATAAAGTTGTGATGCTCAGGCAAAATATCGAATGGTCCAGTGGCACTTTCGGCACTAATACTGCTAGCCACGCCTTCGTAATACACCTTGAACGGCGAATGGACCTTAACCTGCATTGTCGTAGCGTCTGACTCGCTCTTGTCAGACTTGGCATTAGCCTGTCCGATTGCGCCAGTGCCTGCCACACCCTCTGCCGGCTTCGCCTCGTCACTCATCTGGTAAGCCCTAGAGAGCTAAGGGAAAAGAGCGGCCGGAAACTCTGGCTCTGCCGAAGCCAGCGCGATGAGAAAAACCGTAGGGTTGTCTTTATCAATCCACTCATTAGACGATGATTTCTTCGATACTTTTAAGCGTTTCTTCGCGGCTGAAGTAGTCGCCTGGGACACCAGTATGTTTGGTCATTACGTTCATATTTTGGGTGAAGTTTTTGATAAGATTTTTGGCTTTGGCGAAGTCCGAACGATCAACCGGACTCAGTTCGCTTTCACCAATAATGGCGATAATGCCCTTGAGGGATTCATATTTTTGCAGCAACGCCATTACCTGAACGCTGAGCAAATAGTGGCGATCACCAACAATTTCGGGCGTCAGCAGTGACGACGACGACGAGTTAATATCTACAGCCGGACGGATTCCCTGCTCTGCAACCTTACGGCTAAGCACCAAAATCGAGTCCATTTCGTGCTGGATAAACTGCACGGCGGGGTCGGAAATATCGTCAGCCGGCACATAGATGGTCTGCACCGAAGTAATCGAACCGTTTTCGTTGGAACTCAAGCGATCTTGCAGCGTTTTTACATCGCTAAAGATTGTTGGCTCATAGCCACCCTCGTTTGGCACTTGGTCAAGAATAGTCGATAGCTCGTTACGCGCCTGAACGTGTCGAAACATGTTGTCCGCAAAGAACAAGATGTCTTTGTGCTGGTCGTCGCGGAAATGTTCGGCAGCGGCAGTGGCACTGATACCAATGAGTGAACGCTGCACGGGGTTTTCATTCATCTGTGCAAAGAACATTACTGTGTTTTTGAGCAGATCATTTTCGCGTAGTGTATCCCACAGTTCGTGACCTTCACGAATACGCTCACCAATACCAGCAAAGAATGACAGGCTTGATCCACTCCGAGCAGTGTTATTAATCAGTTCCATGGTTACCACGGTTTTACCAACACCGGCACCACCAATGACACCAATCTTGCGGCCTTTTACAAACGGAGTAAAGAAGTCGATAACTTTAATGCCAGTTTCCAAAATTTCCGGTTTACTGGCAGAGAAGTTAGAGCTTTTTGGCGGCAGTTGCATGATTTCTTTGCGCCTGACATCAGGGCCATCAATACGTGGCTGACCGTCCAAAGAGTCACCCAGTGCGTTCATAATGTGCCCAATAGTCACTTCGCCCAACGGGATTTGAATACCACGGTGTGTACGCTGGGCCGTCATGCCTTTTTGCAGGCTACGATCGGTTCGAACATTCAAGCAAAACGCCACACCACCAACTTCTAGATGATCAACTAACAGCTCGGTTTTTTGTGGGTTATCTACTGCCACCAGCTCGTTGACGCTCGGCAGATCTTCGTCAAACTGGACGCGCACAATAAGATCTTTGAGCGATACAATAATACCCGCCATTACGACTTCACCGCCGCTTGGCTTTTTTTGATGCCATTTATAATTTCTTTCAAACGCGCGTCTTTGATTGCTCGGCGTGAACGGTTAAATTCTAGGTGCAACTCGCCCTTTGACTCATCGGCACGCTGATGCGATGCGCTCATCGCCCGAAAACGGCTGGCATACTGTGCAAGTTTGGAATCCAAAATCAGCTGACTGATGGCAATTTCCATCATCGATCGCTCCAAGTGTGCGGCCACCGCATAACTATTCGGTTCAAAAATGTAGGTTTCTTCGCTAATAATTTCGTCGGGATGGTCGCTCGCATCACCACGCTCCTTCACGGCGCTCGACAGGCTAATACGATTCACCGCCTGGTCCATCAACGACACATATTCCTGATAGAACACACTGGCGCTTTTATATTGCTGGACTTCGTTGATAATTGGTATAACATTGATGTTTCTGTCTTTGGTTGGCAGTTTAAAATACTTCTTAAAACCAATGCCCCGCTGCGCTAGCTGGATGGCGCCGTGGTGCCCAATAACAATAATGTCGTTTTTTTCTTTGTCGTAACTATCGAGCAACAGGTTCATCACTTTCTGATCGATATCGCCACTAAAGCCTCCTTCGGCGGTGATTACAACGTACAGTTCTTTGTCGATGAGTTCTTTTTCATGTGTATTTTCGCGGCCAAAACCAAACAACGAGTCAACTCGCAACTGAGAATAAATCTTCCACAGCGCGTTAAAGAATTTTGTGGATTCCAGCACTTGGTTTTTGGTCTGAGCGATCTTCATGCTGGCAATACCCTCAAACACACCCGTTAGTTCTACAAGTGTACCCAGCGCGAGTTCATCGCGGGCAATATCTTTTGGCTGTCTCATGTCTTTATACCCACTTCAGCGAATTGTTTCTTGGATTCTTCAACGATTTCCTCGGTGGATTTTTTGGGATGATTGGGGTCTGGTTCGGGGATCTTTATGGGGTCTGATTTTTTGTCTTTTCTACCCTTATCATCTTTGGGGCTGTCGGCGGGAGCTTCTTTTGGTGCGTCCTCGCCTTCGGCCGGTGCAGGTAATGAGGCTTGCTTGGTCATGACTCTTGCTTTGAGTTCATCACGGGCAGCATCAAACTCCTCGTCTTTGGTGACTTTTTTGGCGGCTTCATGCACAGACAGCTTCAAAGCGTTTGTATCGATTTCGGCGCCGTCCTCTAGGTGCAGCACAATGTCCATCATCAGCTGCTGCGCCATCAGCGAATACGTGTCCGATGGGCTTTGTGTAAGAATCTGAAACAGGTTTTTACCAACCGACAGCGCCTGCTTCGCTTCTGGGCCAAGTTCCGACCCAAAGTGCGAAAATTCCTCGGCCTGCCGATAGTCGGCCAAAATCTTCAATGTTTCGGCGGCGAGTGCTTTCTGGCGCTTATTGTGGCCAACACCACCCGCACGAGTCACACTAAGCCCAATGTTTAGGGCTGGACGAATACCGTTCCGGAAGATGCTCATGTCCAAAATCCACTGACCATCCGTAATCGACATGATGTTGGTTGGCAGATAGGCCGTGATGTCGCCGTTGGTGGCATGCACCACCGGCACACTGGTAAGACAGCAACCGGTGCTATTGAGGCGACCAGCTCGTTCAAGCAAGCTGGAGTGCGCATAAAACATGTCGCCCGGATAACTATCGCGCCCTGGGCTAACACCAGAGAGCAAGGCGACTTCACGGTAGGCGTGGGCGTGGCTTGTAAGATCATCGTAGATAATAATCGTGTCTTGGTTACACTTTTGCCACAAATATTCAGCCATCGAACAGGCAATATAAGGTGCCAAGTAACTCATAATTAATGACTCAAACATAGTGCTTACCACCACGATGGCTTTTTCCATACCACCATTTTCTTCGAGGCGCGTCAGCAACGTGTCGACATCACTACGGCGCTTGGCTATCAAGCAATAGACCACGATCTGATCGGTATTTTTCTGGTTGATAGCCAGCTGAGTTACCACGGTACTCTTACCTGATTTGCTGTCGCCAAGCAACGCCATACGCTGTCCACGAACGATTGGGAACAATGCATCGATGACCGTGACACCACTTTCTACCTGGTCTTCAACCAGTTTGCGCTCGTACAGTGGTGGTGCGACATTAAACACCGGCCAAGCGGCTGCGGCAGCAATCGGACCCTTACCGTCAAGTGGCTCACCGGTAACCGTCACAACGCGACCAATAAAATCTTTGCCAACTTTACAGACAAGTTCCTGGTGTTGCACCACTGCAATCGTACCGGTCCTCAGAATATCAGCGCCCAAGTGTAAAATTACCACGTGATCTTCGTATACCTGATGCACAAAACCCTTACTACCGTCTTCGAATAGAATCAAAGCGTGGATGGCACAGGGTTGCAGGCCATTAACCTTAACCAGAAATCTATCGACAGCAATAACTTCGCCAACCGGATTACCGGCAGCGACTAATGTATCGAAGTGGTGATTGCCGGAACTCATGCAGCTACCTCTGCCGTTTGCGTGGCAGGCTGAGGAGGTGTTGTCGCGGTAGTCGCTATGCTCTCACGTAGTGCTTTCATGAGTAATTCACGATTTTCGCCAAGGTGTTTACTGAGCGAGAAGTCAAAATATTTGTTGGTTGTTCGTATTAAGCAGCCGGCACCAATAGTGGGTTGCAGACCAATGGTCATCAATGTTAGTGGATGAATATTTTCCCGTAGCCAGTCCACTACTTTTTCAACAAAAATTGATGACGGATCGGCACCAAAACTCACGTGCAACAGTGGTGCACGTTGTTTTACAACCGCCAGAAACTGCTTTAGTCGCAAGCGTTCAGCCTTATCAAGCAAGTTAAGCTTGTTGAGGTCAATAAGCTCATCCATGAACCTGGTGGTTTTAGGCAACTTGGCTTCTTGCTTTTGCAATTCTTGCTGCAACAGCGCGTTATCAATCGTCTCTAGCTCGCGCACAAGCCGGCCAACATCAACCGGCGTCACCACAATAAGTGGCAACCCCACAAATCGCTCCACTTCAGGCGCCATGAGTAATGTCCTCTATGATCGCTTGTCGGTTCATTTCTAGGTCGGCCAGGATAAACTCCAGCTGATCGTTCAAATCAATCTGATTGCCAATTGCAGCCAACACGTAGTGGTTAATAATGTCGGTCATGTTTTGCTCGAAACGCTGCACAATTTGCTGCTTTTCGGCAATAATTTCCTGTTGCAGCTCACGGCCCATGACCTGACGCTGTTCGTCAATGGCAGTGTTGGTTTTTTGGATCGATTCGACGGCCAATTGCTTGGCGTCCATGATCGACTGTTCGTACTTTTCGAACTCAGCCTCTAACTTATGAGTAATCTCGGTCTTCATATACTCGTTGAGTTGCGAGGTCGTTAACCGCAAATCTTGTTGTAAAAACATGGCGTTTTCACCGATGATTTTTTCGAAGTGCAGCCGACCACGATTGCGCAATTCTTCACGAAATTCATCGTTAAAAATATGCTCAACGTCTCGTTCACTATCTTCCAGTAGCGAATCAGTCCGATTTTTGCCCGAACCAACACCGGCACTACCGATACGCACCGCCAACCAAATAAATGCAATGCCAGCGGCACCCAAGAAACCCAGAACAACTACCAACCACCAGATTGTCATTTTTGTGTATCTTTCCACCGTTTCATAGATTCAACCTATTGGCTTCCCCAGTTCTTGGAAGAAGATTTTGGCACAATAGCTGTCTTTGCTGAACACGCTAAAGCTTCAAGATCAAGTATACGCCAAACAGGCCTATCATAAAAACAATTAACCCCGCTACAACGACGCGAAAAATGCCGTTAAGGACTGATTGCTTGGCTAACGGATTGCGACCGATGGCAATCAACCCTCCGCGAATGCCGGAATATAACATGCCGCCAGACAGCATTGCCGCTAGCGCTAATGCAACTAGGGCGATATATGCCCGGCTCGTACCAACTTCTTTGCCAGCAATCTGCGTGCTTACCCTATTTAGAACCCCTTGCAAGCCTCTGTCGGCATTCTGTTGAAATGGGTTATGCGACACACTAATGTCAACGGGAATCCGCGCAATTGAAACCGTTAACTCACCACCGCCAGCTTGTTTTAATTTGGCAGTACTTTCTACATTCCCCGTACCGTTAAAAGCGGCCGTGGCACGGCCAAGGACTACTGACTGTGTAGTGTCAACTTTCATCCCAACCCCCGCCAATGAAGATATTGTAATGAAGTCGCCTTTTTTAATCGGGCCGTTCTGGTTACTAACCAATACATCGTAATGGCCAAAGGTTGCCACAAACACCTGGCCAGTGTTGGCATCACTAGAAAGTGTCACGGTTGCATCGTTGGCAGCTACCACAACGCCCTGCATTTGGCTCACTGTGTTGACGGTTAACGGCTCAACTTTGGTCGAGTCATTGTCTTTTAATTTGACAATCATGCCTTTTTGCAGCGGAGTATCAGTGGCATAACCCTGGGTAACAGCTTGCGTAGCGGAATTACTAGAAGATGACGTGCTACTAGCAGTACTAGCGGCACTGGTCGTGCTAGGCAACAAAAGCATGCCTAAGCAGCAAACTACGACTAGAATTCGCTTGAACGTAAGCATTATAGCCTCAAGTATAGCAAAAAATTAGACGACAAAACTTCGTAAGGCTGCAATGGTTTTGTCAATGTCTTGGGCGACCGTGCCGTGGCCCATTGTAAATCGCAAGCTTGCCTGAGCTGCCGCATCGTCCAAACCAATAGCACGGAGCACATGTGACGGCTCTTCGTCGCTGGCGCTACAGGCCGAACCTGCCGCCGCCAAAATACCCGCTTCATCAAGCTGCATTAGGAGTCGTTCATTGTCGTGGCCAGGGATGGTAACATGCACATTATTTGGCAGTCGCCGTTTCTGTGATCCATTGATGGCCAAATTCGGCACTGCAGCCAAGAGCGCCGTAAAGAAATCGTGCTGTAATAATTGCAGACGTTTTACTTCGTTGTGGCGAGCTTCCTGGACCAATGTCAGTGCTGTTGCAAAACCAATGCACGCTGCGACATTTTCGGTACCACTGCGCAAATTTCGCTCCTGTCCACCACCAAGAATACTCGGCTGCAAATGCACCTGTGCCGACACAAACAACGCGCCACTTTGCTTAGGACCGTAGATTTTTCCACCGTTTAGAGTCATAAGATCAACGCCGAGCCTTGTCACATGCAAATCCAGATAATTCGCTGCCTGGCAGGCATCGGTATGAAAATACAATGGTTGCCCCCCAGATCGATTAAGTCGAGCAACACGCTTTTCATGGATAATACGAGCAACGTCCTTGAGCGGCTGGACCGTGCCGATTTCGTTGTTGGCATACATGACGCTTACTAGCACCGTGTTGTTGTCAATCGCCTGCTCCAGTGCAGCCAAATCAATGGTGCCATCAGGAAGCACGCCAACCTCTCGGCAATTGTACTGACGGGCTGGGGCCAGCACCGATTCGTGCTCGATGGCGCTCACCACAATGTTGCCGTCCGGAAACTGGCGCATAATGCCATCAATTGCCAGATTATTGGCTTCGGTACCACCAGCTGTAAAAATAATTTCACTGCTGCGCGCGCCAAGCCAATGCGCCACGTCACCACGAGCTTCACCAAGCTTCCTGGCAACGTTTTTGGCTGCCAGATACGTTGCCGACGGATTAAAAAACTGTTCGCTAAAATATGGCTGCATGGCCGCAAGCACCCGCTCATCAAGCGGTGTTGCCGCAGCGTGGTCAAGATAAATAAACGGTAGTGTTGCCATCAAAATAGTATACAGGCCCAGCCTGATTAGGCGATACGTTGCAGGTCGGTGTTGAGACGCTCGTAGTAAAGCTTGGCTGCCTGATAAAAGTTACGAGCTTCCTGACGCGAAAGTCGACGATAGGAATTATCACCCTGCGACTTCAACACACCGGTTGGGCGAATATCATAACGCGTAGTGAGCATCTGGCGGTTGCCATCTTTGTCGATCCATTCTTCATGCCAGATCCAAGTGTGTTCATCCAGGCAAAAGAACTCACGTCGATGGCCTTTGGGGATTGGGCCGAATAATTCACCCCCCATGCGGGCACCATAGTGCAAGATTGAACGGCGAGCATTTACGCGTCGCTGGTCAGCATTCTGGCCCATGATGTTATCAAGAAGCTTCACTATACGCCTCATTAATTAACTCATTGGCAGCAAGCTCTCGACCGGCCCGTTCAGCATCATCGACTGCAACAGCAGTGATGGCATCTTCGGCAACACCAGTAAGAGTTGGACTCAAAGCAGCTTGCTTGCGTGCCCGTGCTTCAGCAATATCTTCGAACGTGACAATGTTTTCCGGTGTAGCAGCGACCACTGTTGCGGTTGCATCGGTACTTACTGCAGTTGGAGTTGGATTTTGGAGCGCCTCAGCTTCAGCTTTTGCAATCCGCAGTACTGACCGGTAGGTAAAGTCAATAACGTTTGATTTCTCCGAACTAATCTCAGGCAATGATGAGGTTTCTGGCTTGTTGCGGAATGGAAATGGAATAAGTGTGCCCATAAGCTGATATAGATAGATTAAACGCCAAAGAGTTGTTGTGCGTTCCCAGTGGTAGCAATGGCAACAGTATCAAGAGATTCTTCTCTTAATTCACTGAGAAACCCTGCTGTCACGAGAACATGTTTTGGCTCACACACTGTACCACGATACGGCGCTGGAGTCAAGAAGGGCGAGTCAGTTTCTAGCAGTAGATTTTGCAACGGAATGGCTTTGTAGGCATCAAGTTGCCCAGGATCTTTAGCAAAAGTCGCAATACCATTCACCCCTATAAACAGACCGTGATTAATAGCTCGCCGCATGTTTTCAAGCGTATCAGTAAAACTATGTAGTACGCCACGAATACCTGAGTAACTTTCAAAAATTGGCCAAAAATCATCAAATGCCTCACGAACATGGAAAATCAGCGGTAAATCGTGCTCCAGAGCCAGTTCTATCTGGAATTTTAGTATCTTTATCTGCGCTTCTTTAGGCGAATGAGTATAAAAATAGTCAAGCCCACATTCGCCAACAGCCACCACCTTCTTCTCTGTTACAAGAGCCGCGAACTGCTCTTGTGCTGCTCGCTCCAGATGGTCGCTAGCCTCATGTGGATGAATGCCGATGGCCGCCCACAGGTTTTCTCGTTTTTCCACGAATTCTATCGCCAATTCACTATCAGCAAGCGTCGTACCAACGCACAAAATCCGTGCAACACCAGCCTGTTTGGCATCTGCCAGGATTGCCTCAACAGCAACATCACCCTTTTCGTGCCACTTATCATAAACCTGCGTCGTTTTACGAACAGCCTCATGAATATGGCAATGTGTGTCGAAAAGCTCCACCAAAGCGCCTGAATTATCCATTACTTAAGCGACTTTTTGCTGAAGGCTGGTTATATCGGCTTCATGGCCATGGACCACGTGTTCAATAACCATCAGCCGCTCATTGATATCGTTGACGGTGGCATTGACTTGATGCAGCTCCCGTTTGATCCCAGGAACATCCTTTACATATTCGGTAGTAGCCTCAAGCTGAGCGCTCGGTACCTCGCCCAGAATTCCCTTTTGCTCGTCATCACTCAAAGATTGCATAGTGCAGCCTATTGTAATCGTCATATTTTTGATCTGCAAGTGTGAAACTTACTCCACTGCGGGGGTTTCAGACTTGGGAAACAGTGTGCCTTCACCAGGGCGAACAATGCCTTCGCTGAAGATTGCCTTGATTTTACTGGCCGTGCTGGGCAGAAACGGTTCGAGCATATCGGCAATTTCGGTCAAGCAACTCACTTGGTAAGCCAAGACTTCGCGCAAGTGATCTTTATCGCCAGTTTTGGCAACAGCCCAAGGTTTTTCGGTTTCGATATATTGGTTTATGCCTCGGACTTGCTCCCAAACTTCGTCTAGCGCGCGGTCAAACTGACACTTTTCGAGTGCCGCATGGTACTGCGCCGTGTCGTGTTCGGCGGCCGGGACATCGCCAATTAAGCCGTTTTGATACTTCTGGATCATAACTACGGTGCGCTGCACGGCGTTGCCCAGCTCGTTGGCAAGTTCGTTGTTATAGGCTGCTTCAAAGGCTTCCCAGCTGAAGTCACCGTCGCCGTAGCTTGGGATATGACGCAAAAAATAGTAACGAAAGGCATCGGGACCGTATTTTTCGATAATTTCGTTGGGTGACACGGAGTTGCCAAGCGATTTACTCATCTTTTTGTTATCAACGGTCACGTAGCCGTGGACATACAAGGCTTTTTCAATTGAAATGCCCAGGCCAAGCAAAATACCGGGCCAAATCGCAGCGTGGAAGCGAATAATCCCCTTGCCCACCACTTGCATGTTAGCTGGCCAAAAGTTCTTAAAATCTTCGTGTTCTGGGTAGCCCAAGACCGTAATATAGTTCATGACCGCTTCGAACCAGACATACATCACCTGAGTTTTATCGCCAGGCACCGGAATACCCCAGCCAATTTTATCTTTCGGTCGGGAGATACTGATATCTTCTAGACCTTCGTGCAGCAGCGACAAGATTTCGTTGCGCTTGGTAGCCGGCACAATCAAAAATTCGTTCGATTCGATGGCTGCCTTGATTTGGTCGTTGTATTTGCTGAGTTTAAAGAAGTAGTTTTCTTCTTCGATTTTCTCGTATGGTCGGTTGTGGTCTGGGCAAATACCATTGTTTTCTTTGACGACGGTTTCAGTAAAAAATTCTTCGTCACCGGTGCAATACCAGCCAACGTAGCTGTTTTTGTAGATGTCTTTTTCGAGCGCCTTCCAGATGAGTTGGGCGCGATCTTCGTGGGCTTTATCGGTAGTGCGGATGAATCGGTCGTTGCTAATTTCTAGGTCGTGTGTCAGTTTGCTAAAGCGTTCGCTCATCTGATCGGCCAGTGCTTTTGGCTCAATGCCTAGCTCGGCTGCTTTTTCGGCAATTTTGCCGCCGTGTTCATCGGTGCCCGTAGAGTAAATGACGGTCTTACCCTGTTGACGAGCATAGCGAGCCAGCACGTCGGCCAGCACAAATTCCATGGCGTGCCCCAAATGCGGTTCGCCATTTACATACGGAATAGAGGTTGTCACATAATAGTTGTCGCTCATCTGTTTAGTGTACCTGTTTAGGGTGATAAGAGAAAATACAAAAAGAAAAAGAATTTATGCCCGCTGGGGCATCGTGCGTGAAACAACTGGCATTCTAAAGCTTCTCATTTGAATGTTATTTTAGCAGATCGTCGCAATACCTCAATAGGCCACCCAACGATTGGTCGCTGGCTCCGCGCGGGCGACGCCCCAAATATTGACAGGCCATGTTCCATTTCGTACGCTGGTTATGTATTTTATGCACGATCTTAAACTATTCGTTCTTATCTCCTGGATATCGCTGCCGGCGGTAATGTTCGGTGGCTATTCGGCGTTGACATGGCTCTATGGCCGGTTAACGGAGACTCAGCTTAAGTTTTTTCGGCTCGGTCATGCCCACGCTGGGGTGCTGCTCGTTCTATCACTGGTCTACTATAACTATTTGGCGATGACCACGCTATCTCGGACGGCCAAGCTCGCCGCTTGTGGTGTGCTGGCTGGCGGCATCATCTTGCAATCAGGTGGCTTCTTTTGGCACGCTTTTCTCGATGGCGAGAAGAAGCGCGTCGGCATTTACATAACCTCGGTTGGTGCATTACTCTTAGCGGTTGCGATAGTTTGGCTGGCGGTTGCTCTTGCTATTCGCTGGTAGGAGTTCGCCGCGGAAAATGGAACTTTTCTAGAGACACCTAAGCAGGAGGGTAACCTTACTTATGACTTAGAAGTTCATGTTTCACCTGATCGCTCAGATAGACCTTCATGAGTGACTGATAGGGTACATCTTTTTCGTTCGCCAGTTCTTTAATGCGTGCCAGCAATGACGATGGTAGTCGTAGCGAGATAGACTCAGTGGAAGACTTTAAGTTTGGAAATACGGTCTTTTTGGCCTTCGACCAATCGACGTATTCCGCAGAATCATGAGTACTCCAAAACTCGGCCTCTTCATCGACGTTTTTAAAGCTAGGAATTTTTTTCAAGTTGTTCATATGCTTGTCGCTCCTTTCTTTTCATATCCCTAATTGATATGATCCTTATTTTCTGATCTCTGACCGTAAATGCTACAAATAATTTTCTTCTCGTTTTTGTTTGCCCTAAACCCTGAAAACGTTTCTCTGTATCTGTGGAATGTTTGCCATCCTCAATGGTGGTAAAGGGTTCATTAGCGAACAGCTCCTCCGCCTCCTGGATAGTAACGTTACGCTTCTTAAAATTCTTATCGATGTTACCAGGATCCCATTGAAAAGCGATTGGTTCAGGCACTATCCGCATACTTCTAGTATATTACTGTCATATACAAAGGTCAGCTCGGAGACTGAGTTTATAACTACAATGGCCTATCAATATAGTCTTGGCAGAGACGTTCAAAGATGGCATTGGTCCAGCCGAAGCCAGTTTGTGATGGGTACACACCTTTGACTGGTGGTTTTTCGGGCGAAGCGACATTATATTTTTCCAGAAAGACGTTGTGTTCATTAAACCAATGGAGGTTGGTCTTGAGCCACTTCATGGCAATGCGGCGGGCGTCTTGGTGGTAGCCATAGCGTTCCAGTGCCTTGATGACAATGAAATGCAGTGGCGCCCAGCCGTTGGGGTAGGCCCACTGCGTTGGAACCGATCCAGGCACAAACTTACCAACCGGTAGCGGTGCGTCTGTTGTTGCCAAGCCACCCTTGTTTTCGAACCGGCGCAAGCCACGGACGATTGATTCGGCTTGGTCTTTGTCGACCATGCCAGCCCACATTGGGTAAAAGGTTGCGAGCGAACTGATGATGCCACGCTTACCTTTTTCGTAATTGTAATCGTAGTAGAGACCGCGCAAACGGTCCCACATCAAGCCGTCCATGGATTTTTTTCGAGCCTGGGCAGCCTGATCCCATTTGGCAGCTTCGCGGACATCGTTGGCAATGCGAGCCGCACGGGCAAAGTCGGTTTCGTACTTGTACAACAGCGCGTTTAAGTCTACCGGCAGGAAGTTTAGAGCCCGACGGCCAAAGCGTGACGTCATATCCCACCCACTTTCGGCTTCAGCCAAATCGTGCAGATAATTGATGTCATAGTAACGACTCAGACCTTTGTACACCAGACGTTCGTTAGGTTTTTTGTGGCCCATCCAGACGGTGGCGTATTCTTTTTTGGCAACTTCTATGGCTTCTTGCAACCACTTTTCGCCCGGGTCATAAGCCTGGTAGACGTCAAAGATAAAGGTAGTGAGAAACGGCGGCTGTGACCTGCCTGTCAGATAGGTCCGTGAAGCATTGGGAATCACGTTGAAGCGTTTAAACAGACTTATTAAGTCTTCCAGAATGCCCTCTATGAGCTCCTTGTGCTCATCGTCCAACAAGCCCTGAGCCATAAAATAGCTGTCCCAATAATACATCTCGTTATAGTCAAAACCAGTGACTTCGGCGTACGACGGCACCAGATACGGTTTTGGTAAACCAAGCAGACTTTCGTCGTCTTTGGGGTGAAAGCGCTCTAGATTTTTCCAGTACGCCTTGATGTAGTCGCGTGCAGGCTGGACGTCCTCGGGCTTTAGATCTTTGTCCATCCGGAAGGACAGTTTCGTCACAAGGCTTTTCAAACTCATGCTGTTAGCCTAGCCTTTCTTATGCGCCGCGGTCAAGCAGGTGGAAGGTTGTATTTTGTAAAACTGAGCGCTACAGTGGAAGCATAAGCAATTTTGACATACACACAAGGAGCATTTAGTGACAGTTCATACGAAAAGAGACGAAAGCGGCTTTGCAGCTATCGAAGGTGTGCTGATCGTCGTAATTATCGGCATCATCGGGTTTGCCGGTTGGTTTGTTGTGCATGCCAAACACAACGCAACAACAGCACTGAATAATGCTGCTGCATCAGCCCAAACGACTACTGCCAGCAGCAAACTAGCGAATACCACGGCAGCCAAGACGGTAACACCTGTCGCTACGACACCAGCAGCAAACACCGACAATGGCAGCCTAGACACCGACCTAAATAGCATCAATGGCAGCCAAACTCAGGAATCACAGGACATGAGCAGCACGAATACCGGCTTGAATGATCAACAAAGTAAAATCACCGTTCCAACAAACTAGCAAGCCCTGGTTCAGTAGCTTTTAAGTAAGCATCGTTATAGTAAACAAACTTCTCACATAAGGACAATCAATGAAATACTTCGTATCACCAAAAAGCCTCGTAGTTGTCTCGGCCAGCATACTAAGCTTTGGGACACTTGCCGTGAGTGGCGTAGCCAATGCCGCCGCTACTAATACAAACGCAACAACTACAACGCACACCACTGCCAGCACCCAGAATACCGCTGCCGATCAGCAGAAATTAAGCACCATCATTAGCAAAGGCGATCAAGAAATTAGCCGCCGCCTAACCACACTCGCAACGGTCACCAGCAAAATTAGTGCCGCTACAAAACTAAGTGCCAGCGACAAGAGCTATCTGTCGGAAGAAGTAAGTACCGAGACCAGCGGCCTAACCGCACTCAAAACAAAGCTTGACGCCGAAACAACGCTGGCCGGTGCCAGGACCGATGCTCAAAGTATTGTTACCGATTACCGCGTCTATGCGCTCATCGTACCAAAAATCCAACTCATAAAGACCGCCGACGACCAGCAAGTGAGCGAAAGTAAGCTGAGCGCTCTAGTCATCAAACTCCAATCACGCCTTACCGCTGCAAAAGCCAACGGCAAAGATATTACCGCCTTGCAGGCAAAGCTCGATGACATGAACACTCAAACCAGTAATGCCCAAGCCATTTCAAGTGCTATCGAGTCAAAAGTTTTGACGCTCCAGCCTACCGATTATGATAGCGACCATAGCCTCCTCAGTGGTGATGCGGCACAGTTGAAAACCGCCCACAGCGACAACACCACAGCCTACAACGACGCAAAAAGCATCGTCGCCGGCATCAAGAATTTCTAGCAGTTCATAGTATACTGTTCGGTACGTGAACCGTTTTTTTGCTTCTCATTCGCCGCTCCGTATATTCGGTTTCTCTGGAATTTTGAGCCTCTTTGTTGTAGGCAGCGTTTTGTTTGCACTAGGGATTGATGCTGCGATCATTACTCTCATCTTGATTGCCATCGAAATTGCTTTTAGTTTTGACAACGCCATTATCAATGCAAAAACGCTTGGTAAGTTGTCGCAAACTTGGCAAAAGGTCTTTTTGACCGTCGGCATGGTGATTGCGGTGGTTGGCATGCGCGTGGTATTTCCCATCTTAATCGTGTCGCTATCGGCACATTTGTCGTGGAGTCAGGTCGTGAATTTGGCGCTGCATCATCCACACAGCTACGCCGAAAAACTAGATCTGGCACACCCAACGATTGCGGCCTTTGGTGGTGCATTTTTGTTGATGTTAGCGCTAGAGTTTTTTGTTGACGACACCCGTACAGTGGTTTGGCTCCGTTACATCGAACGGCCGTTGCAGCGGATTGCTAAAATCTGGGTACCGGCTGTTTTGAGTGTGGTAACGGTGCTATTAATTTCGCTAATCCCCGCCAACCACCATGCTCGCACAACATTAGTTGCAGGCCTGCTCGGCATAGTGACACACATTGCTATTGAGCTATGCACCAATCTGTTTGGTGCTTCGCAACACAATAAAAAAATTGGCAAAGGTGGCCTCACTGGCGTTGCGGCGTTCACGACATTTGTCTACTTAGAGGTACTCGATGCCAGCTTTTCGTTCGATGGTGTAATTGGTGCATTTGCCGTTACCAGCAAGGTTATTTTGATTGCCGCCGGCCTGGGCGTTGGCGCATTATGGGTGCGCTCACTCACCGTGTTTATGGTCCGCAAAGGCACGCTCAAAGATTACATTTACCTCGAACATGGCGCGCACTACACCGTGATAGTCCTGGCATTTGTGCTACTGTTGAGCATTTTCCTAGAAATTCCTGACGTCTTGGCGGGCTTAGTCGGCGTCGGATTCATCGGCTCATCAATTGTTGCGTCACGCCAAGCCCTCGCCCAACGAAAGAAAATAGCGAACCCAGGTTTTAGAGCGTAAACGTGTGCACGCTAGCGTTTGGTATTCTGCCAACCTTTTCACCAGTGCATAGGTAATAAAACCAACGCATAATGCCCCCGTGACTCACAATGAGCGGTGTCTCGTTTGGACGCTTCCGTAGGTCATCAAGAAAGGCTTGGACTCTGGCTCTTGTGTCATCACAGCTTTCGCCGCCGTACGGTGTAAAATCGTATTCGCACGTACTGAGTAGTTGGGATGAATTCATGCCAAAGTCAGGGATAGTCGAATCCCAACCTTGCCCATTGAAGCTGCCAAGATTTACTTCACTTATGCGCGGATCCTGACGAAGCTCCACGTCGTAATGTACCGCTATGGGCATTGCCGTCTGGATAGATCGGTGCATCGGCGACGTATACATGGCCTCGAACGAATAGTCCGCCAGATTTGTAATAATGCTGTCGATCTGCGCCAGACCTTTGGCCGATAGTCCATCGTCATCTAGACTGCCATTAATCAGTTCTTTTTCGTTATATTCGGTGGCCGCATGGCGAACAACAATAAACTGCATACTATTTAGAATAGCACCACTTTACGCTATTCACTTTCGAGGTCGCGGGCCTTGAAACGGAGCATGCCAACGATGCAACCAACCACGCCCAAGCCAACGAGCGTTAGCACCACGCGCCAGTTTGGCGAAACAACTGGGGCCAGCGCAATGTGATGCAAGATTGAGGTATCGAGTATGTAGTGATTGATGTTACCGGCGGAACCAATAATTTGGATAATGAACGACCAGGCGACCAGGGCATGCAGCAGTGGTGAGGTTAGGCGCGGTTTGAAACCCATGATCAGAATGCCAATGCCTAGGATGAACGCTGCAGGAGCCATGACGTTAATACCAGCCAGTAACAGATCGTGCGCCGCAATGTGGACGTTTCTAGTACCAATATACGACCCCACGGCGACAATCAACCCCATAGCAGTGATGGTGACAGCCATAAGCACAATACGGCCGCTCAGCCACCGCAAACGGCCCACAGGAGCTACGAGCAGGTTGTCGAGGTAACTATCGGCCTCTTCCTCACGCATAGCAGATACACCATTGGCCACCACTAGCATAATAATGGTCATCAGCATCAGGAAGACAATGCTTAGAAAGGTCTTGGCACCGGTAGTAGACGCTTGTTGACTAATGCGGCTCAAAGCTTGATCGATGCCAGGCGAAGCATCAAAGGCCTGGCCAGCCGTTTTGGCAAGCGAGCTAAAAGCAGTGCTCAGGATGAGCAGTCCGGCACACCAAGCCAGTGTGGTTGGACGGATAAGTCGCCAAGCGAATGGTAATAAATGGTTTAGTGAACCAGTTTTGGGCGTTGCGGTGTCTTTGTCAGCCACAATGCTTTCGCCGTGGTCACGCTTGCCAGCTACGAATATTGCCAATGAACTAATGGCGATAATGAATACAATGATTGGGACCAACCACAACGGTCGACTTCCCGCTAGTGGTCGCAGATTCTCTACCCAACCGAGTGGCGAAACGTTGACCAGCCAATGAAATTCAGCCGACACATTGCCAATGGCTCGTAGCACAAACGCCAGACCAAACGTCATAGCCGTCATGGTGGCAGCTTTGGCGCGGGTTGGCATTAGCTGACTAGCCAGTGCACCAACGGCCAGGAATTCAGCTGCGCTACAAATAGCGGCAACGGCAAAAAATAGGCTGGCACTGATGGTAAACTGAATATTATGTAGAGTACCGAGGCCAATGGTTGCCAGGGCCACAATGACATACATCACGGCCACGCTGCTAAACAAGCCACCTAACACCTGTGCTGTGGCCCTTCGCATGGTGGTTTGGCCGCTCAAAAACGACTCCCAACGACCAGCCGCTTCTTCACCGCGAAATGCTTTGCTAGCTGTTAAAATTCCCCAAATCGACCCAAAAATGATAATGGTTCCCAGTGACCGCCAGCCTGTAAAGCCAGCAGTCGTGGCCAGATTATGCGGCGCACCTAGCAACACTTTGAGCCCAATATTATTGCCAAATGTGGACGCTATTTTAGCGCGTGAGGCGTCAGTGGTATAGGCTGTGGCATACGCCAAGGCAGACGACGCAACCAGTAGCCCGAACACGCCACCCCATATAATTGCCAACTTTAGCGACCGACGAGCCACGAAACGGCCAAAAACAGTACTAGCTTTTATGCTCATCTTCGGCTCCGTAGAGTGAGAGGAATAATTCTTCTAGCGATGGTTCACGGCTCAAAAATGTTTTTGGTTTTGCGGCCGATAGTACCGCTAAAAGCTCGTCGATTGGCCCCACAACCTGACACGTTATATGTTGGCCAGTTATGTGCACATTGCTCACACCTTTCAGGTGTTTGATGCTCGGTGGCTCGTGTACGAAGGTAGCGCTTACTGTGACCGCAGACAAATGTCGCATCTGTTCGAGCGTACCAATTTCTACCAATTTTCCGGTCCGCAAAATTGCCACACGGTCGCACAAAGCCTCAACTTCATCCAAAATATGCGAACTAAGGAACACTGTTTGACCATTCTTTTTTGCTTCCAATACGCATTCACGAAAAACCTGCTCCATTAGTGGATCAAGCCCACTGGTTGGTTCGTCCAATACCAGCAAATCGGCGCGAGAGGCAAAGGCGGCAATCAGATTAATCTTCTGGCGATTGCCTTTGGAATAAGCTCGAACTTTCTTGTCTGGCTCAAACTGAAAACGCTTAATCAATTCGTTGCGATACTCTGCGTCAACCTGCCCATGAATTTCTGCCAGCAAGTGCAATGTTTCTGCCCCTGTTAATTGTGGCCAAAGCGTTGCCTCGCCGGGCACATAGGCCAAACGTTTATGCACTGCTATCTTTTGTTTCTGGGCATCCAATCCAAAGATTTCTGCGCCGCCAGATGTTGGCTTAATCAATCCAAGTAGCAGCCGGATCGTTGTCGTCTTACCCGCACCATTCGGCCCCAAATACCCCAGCACTTCCCCTTTTTGCACCGTCAAATCAAGCGAATCCAGTGCCGCAAATGAGCCATAACGCTTTGTTAGGCCGCGAGTCTGTAGGATTACATTTTCCATACTAGTTCCTTTTTTGAAAGCTTATGCTTTTTATAGTAGCACTTAGCTGCTCGCAAGATGCCAAAGTTCGCAATGCCGGCATTTATAGGGACGAACGATAGTGCCATGTTGATACTCCACGACGTTCGCAGTGGCAGCAGCCTGCTTTCTAGTATCAAAGGCCAGCTTCTCGCTACAAGGTAGTGGTACTTCATTCATAGCGTAAAACAGGCTCGGAAGTCCTAGGCAAAGACTTTATTTTCTATGCGAGTAACTCGTTTTTTGAGATCAGCAACGTCTTCACTGTACTCAGTCACCACGGCCTTTATAACCTTTACATCTGATTTTATGTCACCGACTTCATCTTTTAAGTCGGCAAACTCTTGGCGAGTTGGCAGATTGGCAATACCCTCTCGGATGGCCTTAAGCTCATCCATAAGGATTTCACTAAGTACCTGTTGTCGTTCGTCATCTCTCATATCCTGCACCATAGACACATTACTGTACGCCCCCATGAAGCACATCACAAGCTATCTGCAGTAGCCATTTTGTCGTCTAATACTATGACTTTTCTTCTTTAAAATAGATGCGAAAACTACCACAGTTACCTCTTTACAACGAAACCATAAGTATTACAATTTAGATAGAAGTGTAAAAACAGAGAGGAGGTAATCCAAGTTGAAAAGTCCTAGATCTAACGGGCAGACGACTACTAGCGGCGTGAGTGAGGTACTTGCGCCGTAACCTTCTTTTGCCTGCCTACGTAGGCCAAATACCTTAGCCGCTCTGTAATAGGAGCGGCTTTTGCGTTTCATAGTGCTTACGGTATAATTAGACTGATGACAGAATTCGGGGGAGCAGCTACATTTCCTTTTCAGGGTCCGCCACCTGTAGACTTTGCAGCTTCCGTGCAGCAAACAGAGGTACAAGCCCTGGTAGAAATACAGTTTGATGAATACGGTTCAGTGCCAGATCATGTATTACTTCCAGACCTTGGCATAAGTAGCGAAGAAGGTAGGCAACTCGTCACCTATAAAGGTCACACCGACACACTTGCAAAAGCACTGCTCGATTCAGCCTGCCCCTTAGGTGATAAGTTTCGTGAAGCACACGCACAGGATAAAGCACGCGGTGACGGTAGAAGTGATGCGGTAGAAGCAAAAGCTGCCGCTTTTAATGAATTCATGGGCACAAATATTAAAGTAGCCCCTAAACCACCGGAACAACACCGAGCTGCACATGTCGCAAGGATCAACGCCGAATCTCCAAAAAAAAAATTGATGTAGCCACCGAGATTATAACGCCATCAAAGGTAACCACCCCAGACACACCTAAAGAAGCGAAGACAGTACATCCCAACGTTGCAAAGCTTCACCAAAAAGAAGCTCTTTTACTACGTCTGGCGGAACTAGAACATGTTCGCCAAGCACAAAAAATACAAACGATGCAGAAATCTAAAAAACCCGAAGTAACCTCTGCTGAGAAAAAAATCATACCGCCCAAACTAGCCATGCGGACCAAAGTGATCGAGAAAAAAATAGACTATACCCCAGCAAAAACAGTCAAGATTGTAGAGCAAAAAAAGATTGCTAGGCCAGAAGCCCCACGCCACATCTCTGCCTTGGCAACAATAAAAGAGCCTACGGAAATTCACCTACTCGAAGCGCAGCCTACGCCCGTAGTCACCAAAAAAACGGTGCCCCGCGTATTCAAGCCTGTACTTGAAGCATCTGTGGAGTCGCCCAGTATGAATACAGGGTTCGAACCGCTGCCAATTACCGAAACATTGCGTTCATCCTTGAGCGAAGCACTCGAACCTTCCGATGCAGAAAACCCTGCAGCGCAATGGCTAGAATTACCCGAACCGGTATTTGAAAGTGCCATGACAGACACAGCCGAACAGTTGTTTCACATGGCAGATGTTGAGCAAGCCGAACATCCAATACTCGAACTAACAGAAGCACTCGCACAGCACGAATTAAGCGAACTAGTCATCAGCAAAACTGAGCAGCTAGAGCCCGAACAGACCATTGCCGTTGAAGCAATTATGCTTGAACTAGCCGACAAAATTGCCGAAATAACAGATCAACTCGAAGCTCGGCTAGAGGCCGAAGCGCAGCCTGAACTTATGACCATGGCTGCTATGGTCATCGCCGGAGAGCGCCAAAAGCCCAAGTTAAATATAGAGCAGCTCGAAGAAATTCAGGTTTTGTGTGGCAACCTGCTTACTGAGCTTGGCATCGCTTACGATGATCAAACAATCGAGCGTATGATGCGTATTGTTTTGCCCCCAGCGGTCTTAGAACCAGGGGAAATGGTTACTAATCTTCGTACATCATCTATTTTTGCACTCATTGATGCAGGAACACACGAAACAAAAAAAGATACTATTCGCCATGACTTTCAGGGACTTGTTGGCCATGCTGGGTCGTTGCATTGGGCGATAAAACTTGGCCGTTACGCACTTGGTTTCTATCCATTGCCTTCTATCACCGGACGGCCGATGCTGCTGTAGTGGAAGCCTGCTTGTTTGAGATCGTCGAGTTTGTAGACATTGCGACCATCGAATATAACGGGAGCTTTGAGTGCAGCCTTTAGTTTGGCAAAGTCTGGTGCGCGGAATTCGGCCCATTCGGTAATCACCACTAATGCATCGGCATCCTTGAGCGCATCGTGCGCGTTTTCTGCATAGCTTAGGCCTGTGCGTTCACCGAAGTATTTTTGGACATTTTTCATGGCCTCTGGGTCATACGCAGTTACGGTTGCACCAGCTTCAAGCAAGGCTTCTATTAGACCAAGGGCTGGGGCTTCGCGGATATCATCGGTATCTGGCTTGAAGGCCAAACCCCAGATGGCAAAATGCTTGCCTGTAAGATTATCATCGTAATATGCCGATATCTTTTGCACCAGGCGCTTTTTTTGTGCAACGTTAACTTCGATAATTCCCTTTAAAAGCTTGAAATCATAGCCGGATTGTTCTGCAGTATAGTGCAGTGCCTGGACGTCTTTAGGGAAGCAACTACCGCCGTAGCCAATACCGGCAAACAGGAAACGTTTACCAATACGGGTGTCTGGGCCTATGCCCAAGCGAACGGCATCAACATTGGCACCGAGTAGTTCACACAAGTTGGCAATTTCGTTCATGAACGATACTTTCATGGCCAAGAATGAGTTTGCAGCATATTTGGTCATTTCGGCTGAGCGAATATCCATCATAACCATCTGTTCTGGTGTTTCGGTAAACGATTCGTATACTTGGTGCATTACGGCCTTTGCGCGGTCGGTGTCGGCACCAATGACGATACGGTCAGGATGCATGAAGTCTTGCACGGCATAGCCTTCGCGTAAAAATTCTGGGTTCGAAACAACGTCAAATTCGGCGGCGGCATTAGTTGCAATTTGGGCCTTTACTTGTTCACTAGTACCCACGGGCACGGTGCTTTTATCGACAATAACGGTGTAACGATGCAGTAACGGACCCAGCTGCGACGACACGGCAAGCACGGCCGAAAGATCCGCCGAACCATCAGCACCCTCAGGTGTTGGCAGCGCCAAAAAGACAACTTCTGCTGTTTTCATCGCATCAGCGAGTGAGGTGGTAACCGTCAGCCGTTTTGCAGTCAGTACGTCCTGAAAAACTTCTTCGAGGCCTGGTTCGTAAATTGGCACTTCACCAGCTTGCATACGTGCAACTTTGGCAACATCAATGTCTACACAGGTGACATCGTGGCCGGCGTGTGCCAAACATGTACCCGTGACCAAACCAACGTACCCCGTACCTACCACTGTGATATTCATATAACCCCGATCTCCTATATTTCGATTTGTTGGCTGCTACCAGCATAGGTGCTGCACAGACCGAAAGCAACAACCGCAGAGACGATCATCGGGACAAAATATTACAGCGTGCTAGAAACTAAACGGCAGTCTTGGGCTGTTTTGGCTTTTTAACTTCTTTACGTCCTTTATCTTTCGACATCGAGTGGCTCCTTCAAAATTAGATAGTTACGCTTGAATGGCGTGTAAGCATAAGTATACGCTTGTTCGTTGTAAGCTAAACATTAAATTATTTTGCAAAATGCGCTACACTAGTATGACAATGGTACAACGTCAAATGGCCAATGCGCTTCGGCAAGCAGTCGAAACCATCTACGCTGGTGGCACCACCACGAGCAGCGCAACACCCGAGGGCTACCGAGTCGGCGGGCACGCTCTTAACTTGGTCGGGCTACTCGAAGAGCACTTTCCCGACTTTAAGCCGCATTTTAAGTTTGGCCGCAAGCAAGTTGCCCTGACAGGCTTGAGCGAGAATATGGACGCCTCTGACTGGGCAATCATCGATACGAAAGTGGCCAGTGCGCTGGAGCGTATGGTACGCGGCGTCTTGGTAACCTATGGTACCGACGGCATGAAGCAACTGGCACAGCATCTTCGTACAAAGTTTCTTGATACATTGCAGACCACTGGCCAAAGGCTAGTACTAACTGGCGCAAACAAAGGCATCGAAGAACCAGAGACAGACGGCTGGAATAACCTGATGTTCGGCCTGGAAAGCGCTGGTGGTAGTGCTACGCCCGACGTCTACGTTGCGTTCGACGGCAAGCTTATACGTGGCGACGAAGTTACGCGTTTGCCCTTCGTTCCAGGCGGTAGAACAACCTTTGTATCGGTGCACGACCCGCTGTACAAAAGCTCCCTGGAACAACAGCAAGCACGATCTAGTGATCTTATCACCAAGCTCACCAAAACCTATGACAAACAGCCGAATGAAGCATCGGCAATTATCTATAACGTCAACATCGTCCGCCAGGATCACCAGGAGTTATTCGACCTGCTGCAAACCCACAAAGAGGTTCGGGCTATTCTACTTAACCTCTACCACTCCGCCACCGCCAACACCGAAAAGCCCGAACAGTCGGTAACCGCATTAGTTACTAAGCTGCGAGCCGAAAAAGGCATCGTCTTTTTTGGGGTCACTGATAACGGTGAATACGCCAATCTGCAGTCCGATGAATCAGCCATAAAACTAAAGGCAGCCGGTGTCGTGCCACTATACGACATGCCCAAAGATGTGGCATTCGCAAAGCTCAAACTACTTGACGCAGATCTAACACCCGTACAACGCATCGATGCCATGCTCACCAACAAGGTTGGCGAAATCGACGAAACCAGAATCATCAAAGACGACATCCAAACACTAAAGTCACTCTACAAATAGTCCGGCCAACGGGGTAACAAATTTGGTCTCGGACTTGCCTAAGTCCTTTTAGGTGCAGTTTCATATACTACAGATCTAGGCTGAATGACAAATATCCTTACGATTCGTGTTATATAGATTTTAATGATTTTGGGGAACAAAAAAGCACCAGCGATTGCTGATGCGTTTTTGGAGGAGCTGGCGGGTACCGCCCCCGCGTCCATCGGTTTATCTTGGTTAGTCGTCTACAGGCATAGTTCGTTTTAGGGTCTTAGCGCATGGGGATAGAAACGGACAAACATTCCATGCGAGCAATCCTGATCTTAGCAAATAAGGCGGATAGCTTTACTTGAGCAACCAGAAGATATGAAACACTGTCGCAATATCTGATGTCTTACTAAGTGTTGCTGTCTAAATAATTAGGCAGCGAGTTCGTAAGCAACTTGGCGTGGTGCAAACAAGTTTGCGACTTCAGCTACAAGCTTTTCACGAACGCTAGATAGTTTTTCTGCATCTATACAGATAGTCTATACGCTGACAAGCGACCTGCTGATCTAACCGATAAAGTCCAACGTCGAGCTTAAATTTCAGCCCCGTATTGTACACCTTTTGGCGTAAAAGACATTATATCATAATTATAAGCACTTTGGCCAGGTTTTTACTGGTGCACGCGGGATAGTAGTTCGAGCAGTTGCGCTTGGTGTTTGGGTGACATATGCGCCAGCGAGCTTGTTTGGTAGTTAGCCAAGACGTTTTGGGCGGCTTCGATAATACGGATGCCCTTCAGCGTAAGGCTGGTGATATGCTCTCGTCGGTTCTGCGGGTTGATGGCACTCTCTAGCATGCCCTTAGCCTGCAAGAGCTTGATTTGGCGGCTGATGCTGGCCTCTGTTTGACCAAGTGCAAAAGCAATGTGTTTCTGTTGACTGGACGGGTTTTCTTGCAATACGGCTAGAATTTTAAACTGCGAAAAACCGATGCCTAATTGTTCCTGTAAAATCTGATCCGATTCGCGTCCAAAGACAGCAGATAAGTGATGTAACAGAGTGTGAATAAGGTTGCTTGGTTCCATGGTGATGCTAATGCTTAGCTACTTCTACTGTACGCCACTAATACTTAACAGGTCAAGTGTTAGGGTTAATGACTTGTGAAAGTTAAGCTATTTGCTACAGTTACATAGATGGATCGTGCAAAAAACTCAGCCCAGGCACCACGGCCCCCAAAAGTAGTGCAAAAAACTCAAGAAATAAATGCCTGGTTGTATCTTCCCGGCTTGTTCGTGCTAGGTTTTGGGATATTAGCCATACTGTCTAGCAAATTATCATTGGGGAGAATTATCAATAGCTCTGTTTACTCCAAATCCTTCGTCATACACGGCACCCAACTTATCTTAGCCATATTAATCATTTGCAGCCTTGTTGCACAGTATCGCTACCTGAAACTTCGCCATCCCAAAATCGTACGCATGGAACTTTGGCTTGCTGTCGCTATAAGCATTGTGCCTGCTGCAGCATTGGTCATAGGAGACTTGTCTGGTGCGTCGGCATTTAATAATGCTGCGGAACTAAGCATAGCTGGAATTCTGGTCGTACTGGTCTTTTCGTGTGTAATCGCCAGCGCCCTTATAAATACCGGGAATGCACTGTTAATTGTATGCCGTGAGAGCAAATTTGTTAGAATCTTTGGAGCCATCGCGTACTGTGTAACTTGGCTAATTCTGGCTGGCGTAACCTACGTTGTCTATACACTGACCTATAGTGTCCATGACCCAAATAGCGAATAACGCACCAAAAATCGCACAGCAGTTGGCGCGTTTGAGCCGACCGCAAAATGTTGTGTATTCGGGTCTTTTGGCTCTTGAAATTGCTTGGCTAAAAGGCAGTATTTTATATGGCGTACTCTGTTACCTGCTGCTGCTTTGCCTGTATGCAATTGCCGTAACCTATAACAACATTCGTGACGTGCAAGTCGATAGGCGTAATAATCGCTACGACAACCCCCTCGTTCGTGCAAAACTGTCAATCAAAACTGGCTACGCGTGGATTGGCCTGAACACGGTCGCTGTTGCCACCATCCAGCCTTTACTTCACCAGCCGACGACCATATTGCTGTCTAGCACATATGTCGTGCTTTCTTTTTGTTATTCAAACCGGCGTATTAATCTGCAAAGTAGGGGTTTTACCGGCATGATATTATTGGCCGTTTGTTATGGCTGCATACCCGTATTACTAGCAGGTTCCGCAGCAACTTTGTGGTGGGTCGCTTTGTTACAAATACCCTTATTACTGCCGCTATTACTGGCAAAAGATTACAAAGATGTCATTGGCGATCGGGCGGAGCATAAACGAACACCGCTGGTACGATACGGCGTCAGGCCCGTGCAGCTAACGGCATACGTTTTGAGTAGCCTGGCAGCATCGGTTTGTCTGGCAATAGTTTTTCGGGGGCACAGCCTAGTAATTGGGATCTTTATACTACCGCTACTTTGCGTATACGTTTTCTGCACGTGCTGGCTGCACTATAGACAGGGCAAAGTTTCCAAATATTTTTTGCGGTTGCCACAGCTATGCTTACTCGCAATGAGTCTGCTGCTAGTTGAAGCGGTTTAGAGGCTAGTAAACAGCTCGATACAGACGATACCAATCATCTAACGACAGCGCTTGTGCGCGCAGTGTTGGCTCGATCTTTGCCTGCGCGAGCAGTTCCTCTACCTCTGTTTTGGCAATGTGCAGTCCGCCGCTCAAACTGCTGCGTAGCATCTTACGGCGTTCGCTAAAACCGGCCTTCACTAGGCGGAAAAATAGCTTTGGGTCGGCATCGGGAAACAGCAATTCTGGCCGTCGTTGCAAAATTAAAATCTGCGAATCAACCTTTGGCGGTGGCGTAAACAGCTCGGCTGGCACTTCGTAACCGACACCAACCTGCCAATAGTATTGAGCTGTCACGCTCAGGATCGACATGTCACCAGACTGGGCAACCACGCGCTGGGCAACTTCTTTTTGAACCAACAGCACCGCTGCGGCAGGCTGATTGGTTGTTTCGGATAGTACTCGAATCAGGTTGCTTGTTAGATAGTACGGGATGTTGGCGACCACTTTGTAGTCCGGCGGCAAGCTCGTAAAATCAAAGCTCAAGATGTCCTGTGACACAATTTCCATATTATTTGCCGTTACTCTGCCGCGTAATTCACGGGCGAGCTTATCGTCAAACTCTACGGCAATAACGTGTTTGGCACGTTTCACGAGCAACCTAGTCAAGGTGCCCATACCCGGGCCAATTTCGAGGATGGTATCTTCTGTTGTAACTTCGGCCGCATCGCACATAGCCTCGAGCGATGCAGCATCGGTGAGCCAGTGTTGGCCCAGTGCTTTATTGGGAATTGGATCGCTCATATCACACCCAGTTTACAGGACTTTTATAGAATAGCGCAGAGACAATTACCGCCTGATTACCAATTGTGGTAGTTGAGCCAATGATTGTAAGCCCCGCTCCAGCCACCGTATCGTCCCGCTGCATAGCCGCTACACCACCGAATCTGCGTAATAGGATTTGTAGCCCAATCGGCCCCGGCACTCGACATCTTGTTGCCGGGCGTTGCCTGGCAAAGCCCATAGCCACCAGAAGTAAATTGGTTATCCGGCACCACCGGGCAGTCATGTTCGCCCTGGGCTTTCGTGGTACACCAGCCAGATTCGTGACTAATGATGTAGTCGGCGGCCTCGTAATCATCAGGGCTAACGCCAGCTAACGCCATATCACCCCGGATGCCGCTCAGACTGGTGCCACGTACGGCAATTTGTGTCACTGGTTGTTGCGTTACAACGGTTTGGATAAGTGTTCGGGAAACCACGACGCCGTTTTGTAGCGCATCTTGATACGTTGTAATCTGCTGCCCGTCTGAACCCTGCTGACGAATGGCACTGGTACCAAAAGCTAGCGTTGGGTCGTCGATTGCCTGGGTTGGGGCGGGAATTGATTCGGTAACACTTTCGATTTTAGTGCCGTTACGCGTCACAAATAGTTGCTGATTATCAACCAGCGGAGTCGATAACGCTGGGGTAACCTGATCGTCTTTTGCGAGCTTGATACCTTTTTCTTTCATTAGATCGGCTACTGTTTTGGCATGAGTACGCACTACCGTTGGCGTGCCATATAAATTGATATTTATAGGGGTAGCGCGATCAATCACTACCTGTTCACCAATGGCCTCCTGACTCACAAAATTGTCGACCGGCTTGATCGTCAAATTATCCTCAGCATAGGTTGCTATACCTGCCTGACGCGCAATGCTACGCGAGGTAGTAGCAGCACTAAAGGTGAAGGTATGCTGTGTACCGTCAATAATTTCTATTGGTACTGCCCGATAGATGTTAATGCGAAAATCATCCTGTTTGATTTTCGTTTGAGCACTTGGCTCCACCACATCACCTTCGTTGAGGGTAAGGTTGAGTTTCTTGAGCAGTGCACCGACGGTCGGTTCGCGGCTCGGTACGGTTTGTTCGGCATGATCGTGGGTGATGATAACCACGTAGGCATCAGTCACTGGCGTGTCATCGCGAGCAAGCAACCACCAACCACCAAGACTAACTAGCAACAATACTGCAAAGGTAACGATCGGCACCATAACCGGATGTGCTCGAAACCGCCGAAAACGCATAGCGTGCGCTTGTTGCTGCCGACGAACGCGGCGATGAAGTTTTATAAGTCGTGCATGCATAGATAAAGCGAAGGGATAGAGACTACCACCAATTCCCCTGGCCGATGAATTATAGCAAAATTAGCGATCGCTATAAAGCTGGAGCGCACGATGCACCTCTGGTTTGAGCACCAGCGACGCAGGCAGTGTGGCCAACGACACCCATTGGGCATCGGCGATTTCATTTTTTTGTAGCCGTAACGCAGTTGCTTGCGGTAATTGCAACGAGAAAAAATGACCTCGATAACCCAGACCGTAGTTCCAAACCGTGGCCGTACCAAGTGACTGCAATGCCGAAACGGGCACTTCGATACCAAGCTCCTCTGCCAACTCGCGCACCGCGCCCTCTACTGATGACTCACGACGACCAATGCCACCACCAGACAACCCAAGCCCATCATCGTCATACCATCGTTTCCAGCTACCCTTTACCAGCAAAATGTTGTCGCCATCTCGTATTAGTACTCTAGAACGGCTGCCAATTCCAAAGTACACAAATAGCGCTGGCCACTCCAGCCAGAAGCGTGTTCTTTTTAGGATGTGACTGATGTTGTTCATAATTTTGCCTACAACTTTTCTAAGGGTGCAAAGGCAACATTTAACTTGCGAGCACCCTTGCCACGGAAGTAAACGGTTACAGTGTCACCATCAACATCTACTACCGTACCCGTGCCAAAGGTTTGGTGGCGCACACTGTCGCCCTCGCCCAGTTCGGGTATATACCGTGGCTCTTGATTAAAATCATCCTGTGCAAATTCGTCGGACGAGGTCTGCTGATTGCCAAACCCAAAACCGGTGGGTGCAAACGATTCGGCAGTCTGGAATTCGGCATCAATTTCGCTCAAAAAGCGCGACGGTGGATTGTGTTGCATGCCGCCGTACAACATACGGCTGGTGGCATAAATCAGATACAGTTCTTCACGGGCACGCGTCATACCCACGTAACACAGGCGGCGTTCTTCTTCCATTTCCGATTGGTCGTACAACGCACGACTATGCGGGAAGATCGTTTCTTCCAATCCAGCCATGAACACCGCTGGAAATTCCAGGCCCTTTGCAGCGTGCAAGGTCATGAGTGTCACCGCATTGCCATCAAAGTCGGCACTGTCCAAATCGCTCACCAGGCTTACTTCTTCCAGGAAGCCCTCTAGCCCCAAGTTTTCATATTCTTGGGCTACGCTTAGGAGTTCCTTGGCGTTTTCGACCCGTGTTTCGCCTTGCAGGCTACCGTCATCCAGGAAGTGCAGGTAGTCGATTCGGCGTAGCAGTGAGTCGATCAAACCCGATACCGAAGTTTCATCAATCAGTCGGCGCACACTGGCCAGAATATCGCCCAATTCTCCCAAACTTTTGCGAGCTTTGGGGGTCAGGCTGTCGCAGCGTTCCACCTCTGTTATGGCATCAAGCATCGACAAGCCTTCGGCACGTTGCCAACCAAAGAAATTTTGGACCGATTTGGCACCAATGCCGCGGGTTGGCACATTCACAATCCGCTCAAAACTAATGCGATCTTCTGGCTGGAAAATTACGCGCAGGTACGCAATAATGTCTTTAATTTCCTTACGATCATAAAAGCGTACGCCACCAACCACTCTGTATGGAATGCCATAATGCACAAAGGCTTCTTCGATGGATCGGCTTTGGGCGTTGGTGCGATATAGCACGGCGTAATCACGGAAGTTACGGCTGCCGCTGTCGACAGCATTCTGAATTCGGCGGACGATTGCTTCGCCCTCGCTGCGTTCGCTCATGACCTGAATCATTTGCACAGGCATGCCGTCGCCAGCATCGGTCCACAGCTGCTTGTCCGATCGCTGCTGGTTTTTGGTAATAATGGCGTGGGCTGCATCAAGGATGTTTTTGGTGCTGCGATAATTTTGTTCGAGCTTGATGATGGTGGCATCTTTGTAATCTTTTTCGAAGTTTAGAATGTTCCGAAAATCGGCACCACGCCAACTATAGATTGAGTTATGTACCGCTATGCCCGATGCAATGTAATTGTGCACCTTTTCAACATCTAGATCATACACTGGACCGGCGTAGTCTCTTTTCGTAACACCAACTACCTGGTCCTCAATAATACGGTCGCCATCAACACAGGGAAGCAACATACCCGGATGAATATGTCCTGCCGGCATAAAAGAAAACTTTTTATCGGTCATAAATGCGTATTTGTTAATACGCATTTCACCGTTATTTTCTTCTTTTATTTTCTCCATAACTTCTTCAATATGACCATAATCAAGATTATGAATCTCACTTCTATACGTACTGGCGCGGCCAGTCCGTACCGTGTATCCCAGTTTCTCAAAAACATGCAAATCTTCAAGGTGCGTAGTATTTGCGGAAATTCTACTTGCCGACCAGGAGCTTTGGTCTGAAGTTCGTTTGTCTCCAAACAGTACGATATTCACGTTAACCCTTTTGATACCATTCCGAGTTGTTCCCTGTGGCGAGAAATGGGGGTAATCAAAGGCCAGGCCTAGATCGGCCATTAAGGTTTTTGCTCTTGCAGCAGTATCAATTTCTTCGTAGATAGCATCTATGTATTCTTGCTTAAACTGCATAAAACGACTGGCGAAAGCATGAAAAACCAGCATAGGGATACCGTATTTATACGCAAAAAGCGCTTCGTTATACATAGCTTCTTGACGGTTCTGGCAAACCTTTATTATCCACATCCTGTCTGCTCTCTCTTGGTTTGCGCGTACCCTTAGGCCAATGTCGTCTTTTTTACCATCAAACCTCGTACCCTTTACCGTACCGATTCGATATCCCTTGGCCTGCGAATGCATCAAGTACACAAAATATGCATCTGTTTTACCCCAGCGCGCAAAAAGAATATGGTTGGCTGTTGACGTAAGCTTTTTACCTGAAGCTAGCTCAATTTCAATTACTTCGCCTTTGGATTGAAATTTTTTTCGATTCAAGACCTTAAAAAAGCCTGTTTTGCCGTAACCACTTGCCGACCGTACCAAATCTCCTTTGGCAACGTCTTCAATCTTTTTGAGGCCATTGACCGTTTCGACAAGACTTCCCGGAACAAGACATTGCCAGTCATCGCCCACGACCGCTATGTTTTTGTCGGCATTAGTTAACAAGTTAACTAATTTATACTGGGCAGCGTTGGTGTCCTGGTACTCATCGATCATGATGTACTTGAACTGGGCTTGCCACTTTTTACGAACCTCTGGCTGCGCTTCCATCATGCTAACCGTGCGGTTTATTAGGTCATCAAAATCGAGCGCCGATGCTTCGCGCAAGGCTCGCTGATAGCCTGGAAATACCTGGGCAGCCGCCTTTTGAGCTGGCGTGTTGGCACTACTACTGTATTCTTCGGGCGAAATCATGTCGTTCTTGGCACTGCTTATTAAGCTGCCGAGCATGCGTGCCGGAAAAGCTTTTTCATCGATCATCAGTTGTTTGCTGACCTGTTTGATGGCTGTTTGACGGTCCGACTCGTCAAAGATGACAAAGCTGCGCGGAATGCCGATAGACTCACCGTCTTGGCGCAACAGCCGCACACAAATGCCGTGGAACGTGCCCATGTATGGCATGAAACCACGGTTGTCGGCACTTTCACCCAGTAACATAGCCACGCGGCCACGCATTTCTTTGGCGGCCTTGTTCGTGAATGTAACCGCCAAAATATTGAACGGTGTGGCTTTGTGATTGGCAATCAAATAGGCAATCCGATGTGTGAGAGTTTTGGTCTTGCCACTTCCCGCGCCAGCTTGAATTAACAGTGGTCCATCGGTTGTTTCTACCGCTCGCCGCTGTTCAGGATTCAACCCCGTGAGTAAGTCATCTTGCACTCTGTTATTCTAGCAAATGTACGCCATCGAAACTGTCGTAAAGTTTACTTAAAGAAGTGCGTCGGGGCTTTAATGCCTGGAATACTAATGATGCCAGCGTCGAGCGAAACATCTGCCCAGGCGATTGCCAGGATAATAATTAAGAGCACACCTAGTACGGTATTGCGTTTGTTGCGGCGCTTTTCGATCTGGTTGATAGGCAAATAATACTTGCGACTTTCTGCGAGCTTCTGGAGTTCAGCGGCGCGTTTGGCTTCTTGTTCGAGAGCGGCAGCATCTGAGTCTTTGCTAGTTTCTTTGAGCTTATCAACACTTGTGGCACCCGTATCATCGGTGTTTACGGGTTCTGGTTGGGAAGTGGTTGGTTTTTCGGGCTCCGCAGACGCATCGTTTTCGGATGCTGCCGCTGATTGTGCGGCTTCGGCCGGCGCTTCGGGTTCTACTGGTTTATCGGCCAGGTCCGGGTGTATTGGCTCGATTTTTAATTTGCCGCTTGGGAACTTTACCGACAGAGCAGTTTCCGAACGGTTGGCCGTATCGGTATCATCCACCATCATTGGATCTTTCATAACCGGTCGATGGCTTATAATGATTGGTTTGCTAGTGGTTGAGGGCACTGTTTCGCCTGGCTTGGAGACGTCAAAAACACCAGAACCACTCGCTTTTTTCTGGTCAGTCATTACGGCTTGGGTTCCGGCGTTCACTGTTCATGCGTTCCGCACTGGCAACGATGGCCGAAAATTGGTGATAATTAAGACTTGCGGCACCAACGAGCACGCCATCACACCCTTCAATTTCAAGATACGCCCGGGCGTCGTGCTCATTCACGCTACCACCGTACAGCAAACGAACTTTGTCGGCGACGTGCTGGCCATAGAGTTCGGCAATCTGAAAACGGATGTATTTCATAGCCTTTTTCATGTCATCCGGCTTGGCAACTTCGCCTTCGAAGGTTGAAATTGCCCAGATTGGCTCGTAGGCAATGACTACTTGCTCGATGTCTTCGGCTGTCAGGTTGCTCAGTGCGGTAGTTACCTGATCGTGAATAATTTGCTTGGTTTCGCCAGCTAAGCGCTCTTCTTTTGTTTCGCCAACGCACAGGATGGGCACAATGCCGTTGCGGACGGCAGCCTGTACCTTGTCGCGAATCAGCTCAAGGCTTTCATTGAAGTAGACGCGGCGGGCAGAGTGGCCAATAATGCTGTAGTGCACGAGGTCACGCAACATGGTAAAGGATACTTCTCCGGTGTAGGGGCCTTCGTCTTGGAAGTAGGCGTCTTGGGCGCTCAAACGGAATTTACGACGATCGATTTCTTGGCTTAACGGCTGCAAGCTCAGCATGCTTGGCGCAAGTACAATCTCTATACTGCGATGTACCTTGATTCGCTCACTCAAGCGATGCACCAGTAAGCTTGCTTCGTGCACATTGAGGTGCATTTTCCAGTTTGCAACAATTAACGTTTTTCTAGACATAATGGCCCATCATCATTACTTGTTATTGTACATCATTCTTATTAAGTAACGCTTCGACACCTGGTAGCTTGCGGCCAGACATCAGCTCCATGCTGGCACCACCGCCGGTAGACACATGATCAAAACTACCCACCATGTTGCGGCTTTCGACGTAGCCCACGGTATCGCCACCACCTACTAAACTGTAGGGGCGATTACCAAACTCGCCGATCATGGCTTCCAAAATTGTTTCGGTGCCGTGCGCGGTTGGGCCAATTGGATCGTCCAAGCCTTGGGTTTCCGTTACGCCAACAGCGCCATTCCAGACAACCGTACCAGCAAGCTGCATGCCACCGGCAATAAACGATGCCGAAAACGGTCCAATATCCAAAATCATCTCGTGGGCTTCAACTTTGCTACTGACCAGCGGTGGACGTTTTGGATAATTTTCGATGTCGGCCACCACATGGGCACTCCAATCGACGATACGGGTTGGGGCGGTCTTGTCAATCTTGCTAGCTACGACGCCGTCGCGTGGCAAGGCAAACACAAATGGGCCGCCTTTTGCCTTTGCTTCGGCCTTGGCGATGATTTCTTTGGCCAGCGCCAAATCTTCTTTGTCGTAGATGCTGGCACCAACGTTAATGCCCTGGGCCGCCAAAAAGGTGTTGGCCATGGCGCCACCAACTGCCACAAAATCGGCAATGTCAATGAATCGATTGAGGATTTCCAGCTTATCGGCAATTTTGGCACCACCAATCACTGCCATCAGCGGCCGTTTGGGGTTTTCCATGACGTTGGTAATGGTGTCGACTTCTTTTTCGAGCAGCAGTCCGGCAACGGCTGGCAGGTATTTTGGCAATTCGGTTACTGACACTGCTGGGTGATGTACTACGCCAAAACCATCCTGCACGAATACATCGGCTAGGCTTGCAAGCTCTTTGGCAAACGCTTCGTCATTGGCTTCTTCTTCTGGGTGGAATCGAACGTTTTCGAGCAGTAAAATTTGGCCGGGTTTGAGACTTTTGGCGGCCTTGGCAACACGTTCGCCCACGCAATCGGGCACAAATTCGACTTCTTTTTCGAGCAATTTCTGGAGTCGCTTGGCAACGGGGAACAGACTCATGGAAGGATTCGGCTTGCCATCTGGGCGGCCTAGATGCGAGCAGATGATCAGTTTGACGTTTTTTGCTAACAAAAACTGGATCGTTGGCAACGACTGTTTAATGCGGTAATCATCGGTGATCTTACCCTGAACGATCGGCACATTGTAATCCGCGCGTAACAGGACTGTTTTGCCTTCCAAATCGATGTCACGAATTGTCTGTTTTGTGAACACTGTTTCCCACCCCCAAGTTTACGTTCAGTGTATAAGCTCTATTCTAACACGCGAACTTTAATCGTGTCCGTTGTGCCAACGACCCCTGGATGTTGGCCAGAAGCAGTCACCACCATGTCGCCTTTTCCAAGCACGTGCTGCTTTAACAACCAGTCGGTCAGTTTTGAAGCGGCGTGCAGATCGATTGGTCGTACGTAGGTTTTTACATCGTAGACGATGGCCAGCTGTTGCGCGGTGCGCGTATCGTTCGTCACGGCAATGAGCGGAATTTTTGAACGCTGCGAGGCAATCTGCAGTGCGGTGGCGCCAGATTTTGTTTCGGCTACGATAGCTCTGGCCTGAATGGTGTCAGCCAGGCTAATAATTGCCTTGCTGATGGCCGTTTGGCGGCTGTGATCGGTGTGTTCAGGGAACACGACTCCCAGGGGTGCGTGGTCTTCGGTGTAACAAATAACGCGCTTCATCATAGCCACGGCTTCGATAGGATATTTACCATTGGCGGTTTCGTCACTGAGCATCACACAATCAGCGCCAACTAATACGGCCGTGGCAACGTCAGACACTTCGGCCCTGGTTGGTTCAGGGAGTTCGGTCATACTGAGTAACATCTGTGTAGCCACGATGGTCGGCTTGGCGTAGCGAATACCCAAGGCAATGATTTGGCGCTGCACAATTGGTACGCTTTCGGGTGGTGTTTCGACCGCTAAGTCACCACGGGCAATCATGACAGCATCACCTTCACGGACAATACTGTCAATGTTTTCCACAGCGGCTCTGGTTTCGATTTTGGCGATAACTTTGGCCGTACTGCCAAGATTAGTGAGCATTTTACGCAATTTGACGATATCGTCGACGGTCTGGATAAAACTTAGCGACACGTAATCGATATCTTGTGTCGAGCCATAGACGATGTCGGCTTTATCTTTTTTGGTAATAATATCGCCACCGAAGTCGGTATCGGGCAAGTTAATGCCTTTTCGCTTGATCAAGATACCGTCATTTTCAATTTTTACGTACACAATACCTTCGCGCACGGTCGTAACCGTTGCCTGCACTTTGCCGTCGTACAGATAGATCCGTTCACCACGCTTCACTTTGCTGCTTAGATCATACTGCGTGGGCAAATGACCAGTCTGTGCGTAGTCTGCTTGGTATTTTAGGCTCAACGCCTGGCCTTTTCGGACGTTTACAACGCCTTCAAAGTCACCAAGTCTGATCTTTGGCCCCTGTAAGTCCTGAATAATCGCTACTGGCTTGCCCACCACGCCCGACGCATGACGAATCCAGCCAATCTGACGCGTGCGTTCTTCGTGCGTACCATGGCTAAAGTTAAGCCGCAAACCGTTAGCCCCAGCTTGAATCAGCCCTAAAATAGCTTCATAGCTATCGGTCGAGGGGCCGATTGTTGCTACTATTTTTGTTCGTTTAAATGATTTCAATGACAAATTCGAAACGGCCTCCATGCTGCGCTACTCTCTCCACTTATTACTTCTTAACTAAGAGTATACCCCTTTCGTTTGGAAACTGGAATAATTTTCTTTACGTTTTGGCGCTTGCGAGCAGGTAGCGGAATGAGTGCAGAGAGCTATTATATGTGCCTTGTCGGTTTGGCGGTCGTGTACTTCTCGGCGCGTAGAGCCGAAAAGATCAACCCCATTCAGGCCCTGCAAGGTGAGTAGTTAGAATCAGCGCGAAAACAGCTCTTTTACCATCTCGTAGTCGGGCATAACGTCGGCACGAACGTCGTCGAACTGAATCTTGTTATTCAGATCACGGTCTATCTTTGTAAGTACCCATTCCTTCAGCTCCTGCAATGTGCTCCCTCGTCCTAGTGCCCATGCAGCAAATACGTAGAAGTCTGTCTTCAGGTGTGCCATTGAGTCTGCGGTAGCGAGTATACGACCTTCTAGCGATTTAGGTCGTTTGTCGCCATAGCAGCTATGATAGCGAATAGCGTCATCAACGACCAAGGCAACTTCTTCGGCAGTGTAGCCCGCTTTTTGCATGAGCTGTCGTGCCATCCGTAGGCTCTCTTCTTCGTGTGTTGGGTCGCTACGCTTCATTTTTACATCGGCAATGTCGTGAAGCAGTGCCGCTACCCGTGTAAGCTCCTTGTTGGAACCATGCTTATCTGCAAGTTCAGTCGCATAGTCAGCCACTACAAATACATGATTATCTGCAAGCCAATCTGCCCACTCACTCCGACCGGGCTTGGGGTCGTTATACAGCTGCCTTACATGCTGCTCAAGCTTCTCTAGTTTCTCCACGAATCAGTCCTCACTTTCTGGTTAATAGTATAGACCAGCAGTGGCAAATACATATGTTATTGGCTATGATGGTAATGACAATCCTGAGCAAGCCGTCAGGTTAAATGCAAGTAAGTATCCGTCAAAGCTCAATACCTCACCGCTCTTCTTGTTATAGTTGAGCATAAACACCATACGTGAGGTAAGCGTTAGCTAATACTGGCCTCTAGTTGCGATAACTAAACCTGCGTAGATGTGATCTCCTTCAGGAAATGACTTAGATTTTTCGAGATATTCACGAGCTCTTACTCGGCTTTCCCTGGAGCTGTTCCTCTGCTGATTTTTCAGATCTGGTTCATAGAACCAGTTATCATACGTACGTTTGAGCTTCTTATTTTCTTGTAGCACATACAAATCCCCTCCTAGTATTATTTTGTCAGGATAGTTAGTCTCTAGGAAGTCGATTACTTTTAAAACATCTTCCCGCGCCCAAGCATAGCTCTTTATCCCAAACTCACTAAGATTATAAGCGCAATCCTTTAACTCATCAGGTAGGAAATCTATAGTCTGCATTAATATTTCACAAACAATCTGTGCCGTTACTCGTCCGTGCTACTGTAAGGTTTGATAAAACTTGCTGTCATATCGTTGGAGTATATCAGCTATATCTTTCTTCCTCATTAAAGCTTGCATCGACGAATGGCTTTCTGCAGATAAAGCATCAAAGTGCTTCAAGCCCTCAACTGCCTCTTTTGCCCTTGTAACGTCTTGCATTTTGTCAAAAATGTAAAGAGCTATCGAGAGCTTGTTCCTGCCATTTGAAAGCCCAGGGCTGACTGAGTACTTTCCTATTTTAAACGGCCTACACAATAAGTATTCAAGAAAATTGTCTTTATCACTCAAAAAAACCAAAAAAGGTATGCCAATATCTAGCAAATCCTTTCTAAGGCCGCTGCTTAAATAGTCGTAGTTATCTTCTGGCGTGAATAAGTAAGGTGAACGAACGCCGGTTTCATCGAGTATACTATGCCGATCAATCCATCCTACACCTGTCCATAGACCAAAAACACCCTTTGGGTCTAAGTCTAAAGGACATTTGGAATACTGGACGATAGCCTGTAGGTGTGCTTGTCGTACCGGGGAAGTTCTGTCCATGCCTCTGTGTATAACATCTACTCCGAGCTCCAGAACTATATCGTGATTCTTTAGAAACATTTTCTTATTATCATGGCTCTCAAAACCATACGGCTCCAAATCCTCCAGCATGTACTTAAGTAATCTTGCACGCGTCAATGGACTTATATCTTCGTTATTTTTCATACATACTTCTCATCGTTTGCCATAAACTATTACCTCGGATAACTTACTTGATTAATTCATTGACCTGACTCATATCGTTAACCTTCCGAGTGATCTGTTGACCTAATTAGTTGTACCTTACTCAAAATCTCGAGCGGCCTTTTCATACTTCTGGGCATAGCTCCAGAACACTTCCACTGTCTTAGGGTCATCGTTCATGAGTCGATCATAAAAGAACTTATCATGTGCCATTTCGGGGAAACTTTGTATGACATATTCTTCGCCATAATCGTTACGGGTTTCCTCTTCCCAGTCTGAAGGTATTGAATTGTCGAGTATCTTAAAGTAACGTGCTGGGATACTTTTAAATTTAATCCCGCCCCGAATGTTAATACCATAGCTTTGGTCTTCGCCCCCCTTTCCTTCTGTAATTTCGTAGACAAAGTATGGTTTTCCTGGTTCGCATAAGTAAGCAAAATTATCGGTCCCCTGCTCACGTTGCTGTGCAAACGTACCGGTTCCTTCTTTAACTGGCTTGATTAATTTAACTATCATAGCTCATAGTATAACTTTAATACCGAAATTCTTTCGTAATCTTGAGCTGATCCCACTCGCCAGAGGGATTGAGCATGTAGTGCACTTCGTATCCATCTATGCCAACATCACTACCGTTAACAAACATTTTCATCCAGGGAGGTTGGAAGTTGGGGTCACTCAAAGCCTTACCTTTAATCCCCGGTCCCATTATCTGTTTTCCTGGCGTCTCTCCATTCTCAAGTCGAGACTGAACTTGGCTCATTGCATTCTGGCCAGCTGGCGTGGACTGCTTCCCCGTTCCGGTTATAGTTGACTATCGTTCGTATAAATCTTGACGTTCTTAGCTAAGCCCGAAAGCGTCGGACCAATACGGCACTGGTTTGATTTTGTCGTACGGTATTTTTTTATCACTTATTTTGAATTCTCTGAGCAGATAATCCTGAAGGTTGGCACCGTAGTAAACAGAATCCCCAGCCTGAACAAAAGAGAACACGGGGTTATCTGGGCCATGCGGCTCAGTAGGCATGAATCTATGACCATAAATCCTCACTAAAGGCGGCCATTTGCTTATGGCACTGAGGGCTTGTTTTTGCGCCGCCTCAATGCTCTGTGGCTTTTCCCCCAGAAGTGGATGCCAATAATTGTCATTAGCTATATCAAAAGTAAAGGCTCTGTTTATAAACTCTTTTGTATCCCTAAGCTCGGCGATTGGATCTTCATGCCACTGGGGGAAAGCTTCGGAATTGCCGTTGTGGTCTACCGGAACACCGCACTTAAGTAGTACTCTCAGCTCAGGAGGAAGTGTAGTGCCTAGCCTCGTCTCAATGACTTCAATGTCTGTTGAGCTAAGCCCAGAAGCAATTTCTACTCCCTTTTTGCGTAGTTCATTAAGAAGCGAATTTGCCATAGCTGCATTAAATATCTTTTTTATCATCTTATGACTATCTCATATTAATGAAAGTTTGGTAATGGTCTGGCGTATACCATGCCGAGCCATCGTCTCCCGTGATAAGCCTTTCAGCCCCACGAGCGGCACGACTGATATACTCACGTTCCGTTTTCGAAAGTAAACCGTACTCCTTAATTCTCTTAAATCACATCAAATATGAACCCGCTAGGCTTCGTAAGCCTTGAGTTTTTTCTGAATAAGGCGGACATTATCAATGGCATCTTCAATGGCATCTTCATAAAAATACGTGTCTTCAGTCCATTCCTTAAATGACAAACGGATTATTTTGTGCATAGAGTCATACTTAACCTGTTTACAGACCCAGTCATTTGGGATTGAGCCGTCAACTATTCTCACGGTTGTCGCGTCGCATGGATCCGGTACGGGGATTTCGGGGTTACTAAAACAGTAGTACCACGTTGCTTTGTTGTCCATTTCTATTGCGAGCACTGTATAAATTCCGGGAACAAAATGTGAACCTCGAATTTTAGAACTACTGGTTATCTCGACTTTCATAGTACTACTACCAATCCTTGATCTTTAATTGATCCCACTCACCTGTTTTGCGTTCAGCATATAAGTGTAACACCCTAGGAAAAACTTCCATGGCCTGTCACCATCGGCTTCTGGCACTGTTACGACTAGCTTGTAGAGCTTATCCGTGGATGTATTAACAAAACGGTTAATGCCGTATATAGATGCTACTCGCCACAAGACCGATTACAAAAAATAGCGTCAGGATAAGCCTCTGTTTATCATCTACCTTCCGACCATCCTTAGAATAGTAATCTATGCCGAGAAGGCTAGTTATGCATCTCGCTATAGCAATCCCCGCTAGAGCCGAGCCACCTGCCACCAAATAAGCTTCGGAGGAGTCTTTAGGCTTCAGCAATATATAGCCTATCAATTCAGCCATTATTAAACAGAGGTATAAAATCCCAAGTGATTTGGCTGTCATCGTTTTTTTGGCTATCTTGTATTTTCTTATATGTTTTACAACAGCCGGCTTCGTTTTTGTTCGAGAGTTCAGCCGTAGATAGTAGCGTGCCCCTCTTCGGATAATATAAGCACAGAACAAAACAGGTATAGCACCGAAGTAAGCTATCAGTGCAAGTGCCGTGTATGGCTGAGGCGTCGCCACACTTGTATTATTGGCACTATTTACTAAAGATGCAGTAGCAATTCCAGCCACCGCAAAAAACACAGACAACCACAATCTCCAACTCTTATTTGACAGAGAAAGAGGCAGAGCTACTGCAAACAAAATCGGTACAATCAGAGCTAGCGGAGTGTGTGCAATAATACCATATATTGTCGTGGAGTTTGTTGTGTGCAATGGTACATAAATCGGGAAAAATGTAGTTGCTATAAAAAGTATTGTCGAAACAACCCATATTTTTCTAAGAAAAGACCGCTTATTCGTATCATCGCTCTTTAGCTGTTCGTTAATTTTCCTTACATACTTCTCATCGTTTGCCATAAATTATTACCTCTGATAATTAATTTGGTTCTCCATCGACTTGACACATACAGTTATCCTAATCGCTCAAAATCTCGCGCAGCCTTTTCATACTTCTGGGCATAGCTCCAGAACACTTCCACTGTCTTAGGGTCATCGTTCATGAGTCGATCATAAAAGAACTTATCATGTGCCATTTCGGGGAAACTTTGCACGTGGACTTCGTTACCATATACATCGTATGTGTCTTCTTCCCAGTCTGAGGGTATTGTACTATCTAAGACCGTAAAATAGCGTGCCGGTATATCGTTAAAGGTAATTCCGCCTTGTATGTTGATGCCGTATATGAGGCCTTCACCTCCCTTTCTTTCCGATATTTCATACACAAAGTATGGCTTTCCTGGCTCGCACGCGTAAGCAAGATTGTCGGTTCTGTCCGCACGTCTTTGTTCAAGTGTGCCATTCCCCCTCTCAACTGCATTTATTGGTGTGACTATCATAAAACTTCACGTCCCGGTTCTAGACCTCTTATTGATTGGTCGGTCATTTTTTTGTATCAGGTACTCTTTGTTTTTGATCTTTTTTATCAGGAAATCGTAGCGTAGAGGATTGTCGTTCAGGTATATTATTTTTTCGTATTTCCTCTAGCTAGGTTAAGTGTAGATAGATATCCGTAATGTGCTCTTCTGTTAAGCCTACATACACATCAGCGCTAAGTTCGAGTATTTGATCGTATTTCCCTGTACCCGCATGGATTATACTTCTGTCATCCGATAGCTCAAGAGGTAACTTATCAATATTAAAAATGGGGCTGCCGCAAATATCGCCTACAAAAAGTCTTGCCGCAATACTATCTTCTGGTAGCTTTAATTTGTTAGTGGTTTGAAGGCTGTCAAAATATGGTAAGTATCCGTCAAAGCTCAATACCTCACCACTCTCTTTGTTATAGTTGAGCACCAAATCGCCGCAGGTGAAGTAAGCATTGGCTGCTACTGGCCCCTCGTTCAATGTAGCCAGGTTGTCATCGCTGCCTTTAGTAATACGTAAACCAGGTAAATTTTCATAGGGTATTTTAATATAAACAAAGCGCATGATTTTGGTGCCTCCTGTTAACGTGTTGTAAACATGAAATGTGTAATTTCTTCCGAGTTTTGATCCACGAAAGCACTTGCTTATAACTCGAGAGCACGCTAGCAACTCTCATGTCGTACCTCTCAGTTAGTTCTGGCTTGATAATAATATACGGAACTAGAATCGCAAAACACTTTTTCTTACGCATGTTTACTATCATTAAAACAACATTAATTTCATACGTTTGCAACTTCTGGCATAAGAGGTCTGCTTGATTTCAATAATTATGTTGTGATTTTTGGCACTGGCAGGAATAATCAGGCAATATATCGCCGGAATATTGTTCCGTATAGTGCCCTCATATAAAAAAGATCTTGGGTCGAATTCTAAATGTGGCCAAATTAACGATAAAAAATTCACATCGAGCTCGGCAGTCGAATAAATATAACTCGCCATGGAGTTCTGCGTAAATAATAAACGAAATGGTGACCCTAGATCATTCGATTTATAAGAAAATTGCTAATGAAATCATAAGGTGGAATCAGTTAAATCTGGCTGTTATCAACCTGAGGACTGTTATCGGGTGAGTATAAAACATCACCATCATTACAACTCAAAACTATACCGCCGAGGCGTTCTACCATATTAGAACAGCTTGCTGTACTTGTATGTTGGCTGCCACCAAAATTAGCAGAGTAGGACACTGCTGTATGTTCAATTGTTGAACCTTTAATCGCATAGGTGTCAGTTGAACCAGTGTCTACAACCATAAGATGCACAGTAATGCTTGTTGATTTATGACTTTTGTAAGAATTATAAAAACAGCTTTTTAATTTGTCATAATCTGTCTGTTGTAAGAAGAATTGAGCACCATTTTCTGCACTTAAGCTTAAAGTGCCACAGGAAGGATTATTAATTGCAACTGTAGTTTTATGATAATGCTTATAGACAAACAAGCCAACAATACCAATTAAAGCTATTGTAACAACTATTAATATTGCCTCTACTGCGCCGAAACCTTGCTGACTGTTTTTTAGGTGGCTCACGAAGTCAGTTTAGCATAAGCGGATTGGTGAGCTTGTGAAGAACCAAACCTTAGGCACTGTAATGAATCTATAGCGATAGATAAGCCTAATAATTGCTGGTTGTTTCTTAGTAATGGCTGGTTGTGTCATAAGGATTTATAAAGAGGCTTAGTACTTAATTTGGGAAGTTTACATTGTTTACTTGAGCATAGTTGGTTTGTGGTAGTGTAGTGTGTTTTGTTTTGAAGTGGGTGCTACTTGTTATTGCCAATCCCACACACTCCTTTTCTTTAGAGGGTAGATGCTACAGATATTGAACTATAACACCTAGGAAAATACAAAATAATGCCCCCGCCCATGGGGGCATTTAAGTGTGGTAAAATTCAGAAACAATTTTGATCATTTATTGCATCAAAAGCACGTGGCCTTTAACTTTTGCATGCTGACTAACGGTGAAATCATATTCATTCTTAGCGTCCCGATGCTAAAACTAGCGCCATCCTCAGCGGGAGCTGGGGTACCATCTCTAACCACGAACTCTTACGATAACTTTACCGACTATCTCACGCGTGAGCTCGTACTTGGTTGAGGTATAACATTCCTGGCTAAAGTATAAACTCGTAGTTCACGACTGCAAAGAGATTGCTATAATTGTAAGCAATATGCGAAAACTTTGTACTATCAGCGTCTTGTACGGTGAGTTAATTGTTTCACTGCTAGTTATCGTGCCGATAGTATCTGCCGCGCCAGCAACCATTTCCCACTCCTACAAATCCGCAACTTCGCTCGCAAGCGGCAGTATCGTTAGTCTCGACCCGACTCGTTCAGGCTACGTAGAATCGGCAAATAGTTCGAACGCAAAACAATTACTCGGTGTCGTGGTTGCTAGTGGCAATTCGTTAGTGGCAATAAATCCGGACGACAGTACTGTACAGGTTGCAACAAGTGATACCGTTGATACATTGGTCAGTACGCTCAATGGTCCGATTACTGCTGGAGATGCAATTTCAGTTTCAGCTTTCGATGGTATCGGCATGAAAGCCATAAGCGGTGCTCGAGTCATTGGTTTAAGCCAAACCGCACTCACTAGTAGCACGAGTAGCGTGGTGATGAGACAAGTCACCAATAAAAGCGGTGTACGCAGCCAAATAGCCGTCGGCTACGTTCGATTAAGCATGGCAATCGGTAGCTCCTCCACTGCTCAAAATAACGGTACTGGGCTGAATAATCTGCAGAAATTTGCCCAATCATTAACCGGCCGTGCTATACCGACTGTTCGGGTTGCTACCAGTCTCGGCATTGCTGTTGTTGCATTTTTGATACTCACCATGTTGGTGTATGCCTCTATTTATGGTGGTATTATTTCGGTTGGTCGTAACCCACTGGCTAAGAATGCGATTCTACAGAGCGTTAGCTATGTGCTGGTAATGGTTTTTGGAATGGCTTCTTTAGCCAGCTTTAGTATTTTCCTCTTATTGCATTAAAAAAATCGTCGCATAAAAAGCTACAATTTACTTGATTCTACTTTCACTTTGGCTATACTTGTTATTAGTACGTAAACACTAAAAAGTAGACAAAATGCAATCGAGGAATGTTAATCCCGAACTGTCTTACGAAGGTTCAGCTTATCAGGCTAGTTTTCTGAGTACCGATAATGCTGCGCCTGCTAAGATTGCTCGTAAAGGCCGTCTGTCTCCATTTAGGCTCAACAAAACAGCATTCTTGATAACTGGTGGTGTATTTATCTTTATTATCCTGCTTGGTGGTGGTGCCTTCTTAATTTCAAGCCTGAATAGTGCAAAAAAACCATCGACCCCAACCGTTCAAAATGCGACAAATTACACTCCAACGACGCTCTCTACCCAAGGAGTAACCGATAATGTCCAGCAACAAATAGATCAAGCGACTCATGTTACTATCAATGGCCAGCTCCAGGTTGGTGATACCTTGTTGCTCTCGCCAACGAAGGTGCCAAGCAAGCCAGTAAAAGGCCAGATCTACTATGATCAGACGACAAATATTCCCTACTACTACAACGGGAGTCAGTTTGTCAGCATGCAACCTACCTCCATCCAGCAGCCGATTACCCAACAGTCGATTACCACGACGTTAGGCGGCAAATCTGGTAGCATTGGTATCGGAAATGGCCTCGAGTTGACCGGAAGCCAACTCGCTGTGTCGAGTTCCCTGCTACAAAACGTGGCAGGTCTCCTCAATGCGCAGCCGCGATTTGCAAGCTTGACCGCAACTACGTCGAACGTAACGATTGGCCACGATGCTAGTGGTAATTACACGATTGCAGATACACCGAATGTTAACTTTATCCAGAACGGTACTACCATACAAACTGGTAACTTCAATATCCAGAGTAGCAGTCCAACGGCAGTTGCCGCAGTTATACGTGCCGCAACTGGCCAAAGCGCTGACTTGGTAGATATTGAGGATTCGACGGGTATTATCCAGGCTGCTATCGTTGGTGATGGTAGCTATAAGACCTATGGTAAATTCAATTCATTTGGAACGACGTTGAGCTATGGCTCGGCAGTTGTGACCATAGATACGGGTGTATCGACGAGCCAAGGGCTTATTATTCAAGCGGCGGCAGGCGGTAATCAGAGCGCTGACCTACTTGACCTACGAGATAGTACTGGTGTGCCTATTACTAGTTTTGGCGCATCCGGTAATATCGTCTTTAGTAATTCGAATAGTTTGACCACTAGTTCCGGTGTCCTAACCATCGGAGGTGCGAGCGGCACTAATATTGGAACTAGCGGCGTAACAACAATTGGTCCGGCGGCAAGTGGCAGCGTTGCGCTGCAGGCGGCAACTATCTCGCAGACAATTACTGCCGGCAGTGACACGATTAAGACATCGACAAACTCAGCGACAGCTTTTCAAATTCAAGACACAAGTGGTAATAACCTCATTACTGGTGATACGGCTGGCGGTGTCGTCACTGTCGGCACGAAAAACAAATTAACTGGTAATCTTAGCTTTGCAAATGCAGCGAGCATCAATGCGGTTAGCTTGGAAGCTGGCGTAACGACCGCAAGTTATACCAGTGTTCTTCCAACTAGTATTGGTTCAGCAGGTCAGTGTATAGCGGTCAGTACTGTTGCTGGTACGGTTCAGAATTTTGGATATCAAGACTGTCTAACGAACGCGAGTGGCATACTACTACAGGGGGTCACACCTGGCAGTGCACAGACTGGTAACCTTAATATAAGTGGTGCGGCACTGGTCGGTAGTCTTGTTGTTGGCTCAGGTGGTATCATGACGAGTGGTCACATTGTTAGTGGCGGTGCCCTACCTACCATTGCGGCTGGTACTGCAGCTTGCACGACACCAACCACGAGCATAGTCGGTAATGACACGGCCGGTACGGTCACCGTGACGACTGGCAGCGGCTGTAGTTTGGCCGGAGCACTCGCGACAATTACCTTCAATGGTTCATATACCCAAGCACCGGTAGTTGTGATCACGGCAAATGGTTCAACCAGCGCAACCTTACAAACCTACGTCACGGAGACGAGTAATGGATTTACGATCGGCACGAATACGGTTCCGAGTGATGGCGGTACGTACGTGTATAACTATCATGTTATACGGTAACCCCAGCTCAACATAAGAATACTCATTTGTTGATTTTTAAGCCTGAAGGCAAGATTCAACCACTGTTTAGCCTCGTTGAGCGAACAAACCACGGAATATTGCGTATCGTACTGTGAGTAAAGAACCGCTAGTGCTATAAAAATCGAGACAACTAGCTGGTTACCGTACGGAGAGGTCGAAAGAGCGGTGGCGTTGCACTACCACTTAGTGGCCCATATCCACCCACTCCTACACCAGTGCCAGTGTGACCGGTAGTCCAAGAGCCCAAGCTGTTCCAGACCGTGTTACCATTAAACCGCCAATAGGCAGTTACAGTAGTGCCTACTATCTTGAGAGCTAGATCTACCTTCACGGCAGTCAGATCGGCTCCACCACCAATATAGGTCAGGAAGGGCGCGTCAAAGCCATCTCGAGCCTGAATGAGCCAAGTACTCGTGTCGTCACGCTTATAGAGCTCAATCCCTACGCGGTCGCCGCTATAGTAGGTCGGGGAGCCACCGAGTGCCCATAAGAATAACTCTTGATTATTACTTGCGCCAGTAATTTCTACGGTTGATTCAACCCAGCCTCCTCCGCTTGGTATTGTAATATTTTTAGCGTGAGCATAGCTATCATTATCACTTCCCGTGCCTGACGACGTAATACCGAGTAGCCCGCCACTTGTGCCTTGCCATGGCGTGCCGCTCAGATCGTAGTCTGCACTACTTAAGCCGCCGCTAGCAGTGGGGACATGCGCTTGCGTTGATTGTGATGGATCCGGGCCCATATAGTTAATAGCTGGCGAAGGAGTATCAAAGAGGATGTGCGCAAAACATTGATAATCTACCTGATTGTCTGGTAGCGTTCCTTGATCCGGCTGACCAGGCCATAAAGTAATCTTCAGGCTACTATCGAAAGTAATCGGGTCATCAATAAAGAACCGGTACAATGTTTGGCCATAGTACGTTCCGCCTAAGTCTGTCGCGAGACCCGACTGTCCGGCTGGCCAGCCCCCGACGGGCAGCTGATACCAGCCGCCATTGAAAAAGTCCTCGGTGCCACCAGAGGTAATCTGCTCACCATCCACCTCTATCTGTACATCACCTTCCAATATGTTGTTGTCGCCAGCGTGAGCACCCAATACGTGGAACCATATGGCTTCGATTTGTCCCGCTCCACTTGTATTGACCAATGTAATTGGCTGACGAACAGTCTGCGTGGTTGATCCCGCTGCGTACGTTTTGGCATAGAGCTGCTGGTTACCAAGGGTAGCGAATGAGTTGAGCAGCACTCCTTGTGCCAGGCCATAAAAAACATGATCCGCGCTCGTTAGGTTCTGCACCTCTACCCGTAAATATTTCTGAAACGGCATGTGCAAATAACGATAGGCAGCGCCAGTTCCCGTCGCTCCGCTACCAGTGTCGTAGCTGGTCCGACCTACGCGAGGCGTAGAGAAAGCTTGGCCGTGTGGAGCATACATGAAAAAGTCAGCTAGGCTCATTTGGACTGCCGGCGTGGTCGTATCGTCTATGTATATCCGTATGACTGATTGAGACTCAGTAAAGCCGTTGGTATACAGTGCGTAGCCGTTTGAACCGGCAGTCAGATCAGACTCACTGGCAAACCAGATTTTACGAAGTATACCTGGCTGATCCCAGAATTCCGCCAATACGACTGGCTTGGAGCCACTGGGCGAGGTAGCTGAGGCACGAACAACTGCCGCTTCAGACTCAACACCAAAATGGCGAACACCCGGTATACGGGTTGGGATACCTGAGAATGACTGCCGACCAGTAGTGACAGCATTAATGTCTTGTTGTGTGGCAGCGTCGAACGCCAGATCAGACATTTGAACGGCACCGTTCAAAGCAAGTTTAGAATAAGCAATTGCAGCGCCACTAGCAACTTTAGCGTCTGTCACTGAACCATCGCTTGGAACGCGCTCATCGCTTAAGCGGCTGTCATTACCAATGGCTAGCGTGGTTGAGCTTGTGCCAGTCGGCAAATGAGCGATACTTACCTTGCCAGTACCATCCAGCCCAGCATAGCCACTCGCCTGATTCTTTTCACTAACCATCTCCGCGCCGGTAGCGCTAACTGCACTCCCAACGAGCGTACCATCGGTATTATGGGCAACTGCCAGGAAGTCGTTTAAGATCGTTCCCCAGGTACCGTCATCGCTGCCAGGGATAGGAAGACGTTGTGTTGTCATTTTAGTTTTATAGCATCCATCCTACTGTAAGTATTAGCTTTATAGTACTACACGGTGATGGCGAGAACAAGACGCCATAACATACTAAGCGGAGTTGATAAATAGAAAAGCACCATGGGTGTTGTAATAAATACTGATTACCTTCGGCCACTCGGTTTATAAGAAAAACGCAACAGAAATTATTAGATGGAACACAATTTTAAATACTTCTTAATTTATATATAACTGAGGGTTGCACTAAGTTGCAATAAGTAATATTATACGCGGAGGAGGATTTTATCATGTCTACTACACAAGGGATTAAATTAGATGAAAGTACGCAGGCACGTCTTAAAGCCTTAGCCGAAAAGCGTAAACGCTCCCCTCATTGGCTCATGCGTACGGCTATCGAAGACTATCTGAAACATGAAGAGCGATATGAAGCCGAAAAAGCAGAAGATATGGCTCGTTGGGAGCATTACCTGATAACCGGTAATACTATCGATGGAGATAAGATGGAAGAACTTCTACAAGAGCTTGCCGAGGGTAAAACTGTAAAATGGCCCAAATAAAGTGGCTACCTGAGGCAGTTACTGACCTGCATCGTTTGCATAGCTTTCTACAAGAACACAACCAAAAAGCAGCCGACAATGCATCAGGTCGCATTTTAGAAGGAGTAAAGCTGCTTAAAGCTAGCCCACGCCTGGGTCGGCCTATGCCAGATGATGACATAGAGAGACGCGAACTTTTTATGTCTTTTGGAGCCGGTGCATATGTAATCCGCTATCGATTTGAGGATAACGACGGTGTAGTAATCATACGAATATGGCACAGTAAAGAGAGTCGAATGAATTAACAGATAGGAATTCGCTACAAAAATGTAAACTCAAAATTTATAACAATTTCTTATCTGTAGCTTTGCTATGGTGACCTCAATGCGAAAAACCTGGAAAACCCTATATCCAAGTCTTGGGCTTTTGAGCGGTCAACTAGCCGATCTTAGGATCGATGAATTACGTGGTGCTGAAGATGCCTGGCTCTAGCATATATGTTTATAGCTTGCAGGCTTGGAGTCAAAAAGATGTTTAGGCTTTGTACGCAGTGAAAATTGAAAAGTTCGAATCTAACTAGCCTTGGCAATATTGTAGCTGTTTGCAGAAAAAACATACTGCTCCATAAAGAGCTTCTTGAATGGTTCAATGCTATTTTGCTCATAGAATACTAAGCAGGCTTCTTTGTAAGCCCTATCGTCGACACTACGATACGATAATGGGGCATAGTTCTCTGAAATCAGTATGGCATTTCCAAGCAAGCGACTTGTTCTTTTGTTACCATCGACAAACGGCTGAATGTAGCTGACTCCAAGAACCGAAAGCAGGGCCTTCTCATAGATGTTGCCAGCATTTACAATATACGTAAATAATAGTTCCAGTGCGTCTCGTATTTGAAACTCGCTTTCAAGTGGTCGATAATTAGTCCCCGTAATGCCCACTAATGTCTTGCGCAAATTGCGTGCAATATCAAGCTTATCTCCTACAAACGTATGGAGCATTTCAAGTGAGCTTACTTTGGGGTTTTCCCAAATTTCGAGATTCTCTAGTATGAACTCCAGTGCCTGCTTTTGGTTGAGAATCATCTGGGCTTCAAACTCGGTATTTGTAGCTGATTTTTCACCATAGAGGAGCAACCGTTCCGTGGAGATGAGATCGTACGTATTACCTTCTATTTGCGATGTCTTCCAAGAAAATTCAACAATAAAACGCATAATCTCTTTTTTATATGTCGTGGGGTCGTTGCCCTTTGCATTGCCTCTGAAGCTTTGTGTGGCAGCATCCAGTACTGTTAATTCTGTCTCAGTAAAGAGCGCCTCGTACGGTGGTTCTACGACATCGAATTGGAAGTTGTGTTTTTTTGAACGCTCATCGGGCCCCTTTTCAAGATACTCACGAACATTAAACGGCCTGAGCAGCCATCCCTTTTTACTGAGTGCGTACTTCACCGAGCGGCCACCACCAGTTTGCTTGAGGTAACCTGCTTTAGTGAGAAGGCTCAGCTGTCTTTTAACCGTAACTAGGGACTGTTTTCGGGATGCTTGTGCAGCCACCTCAGATGAACTGAGGGGTTCATTCTTTGTAAAAACGGTAATTATAGGCGGAATCATATTCGTATCATCCATACCTACTAATCGTATCACTTTGATACGATTAAGGTCAAGTTTTGATGCAATTAACGTCTCATAAGAGGACCTCGAAATTCGAGGGTCTTTTATCTGTTTTCTAAAATTGGTGACCTCTACGGCCCATTTCTGGAAAACTCTTGAGATGCTGAGTAAACGATTAGCGATGCTCAGGATCGACGAAATTATGGGGTGCAGTGATATCCTGAAAGCTCATGCCTGCTAATCAGAATGCTCTGCCCAGTCTACGGTCCGCCCACTATAGCCTCTAAGTCAGTGATATTTACAAGCTGTATATCCGATCGCGATTGAGTCTCTCCAGAGTATATGATGTAGCGTCTTTCTGTGGGTATATCGAATAATTTACCGAAGTAAGCAAGCTTGGCACCATGTTCTTTTGTGTAGGTACTTGTTGCTTTCACTTCTGCCAGTGCTAACCCAGTAGACGTCTCAAGAACACAATCTACTTCGCCATATTTGTCACGTACAAAGTAAAGGTGCGGTTGCTCTCCCCTGTTGGTCTGATGTTTCATCAATTCACCTAAGACAATTATGGAATTCAAGTCCATTATTGTCCAGTATGATACTCAATACCAGGGATCGAACTTGATTTACCAGAAGCAGAAGCAAAAGAAAGAGAGATGCTCCAGAATATATCTTCTAAGGCATCTCTACATCTGTTACTAAAATTGGTGACCGGTCACAAAAAATCTTAGCACCTGTTTATGAAGAGTTTCATCGTTGGAGAAATATATTAAAGCTTGAGTTCCTGTCATATTTAGCAAACTCACATACTAATTGATTGGAGCAAAGATAGCACTGGAATCTCTAAAGGCTTACTTAATGTCTCGCTTGCACACCCGCGTGAAGTCTTTGCAGGCGCGCTTACCGACCGCGCGGCTTCGGTCATCATCGCTCACAATCATCCCTCGGGCGAGCCTTCGCCGAGCAAGGAAGACATCAAAACCACGAATCATTTAGTCGCTGCTGGCATATTGCTTGGTATACCCTTGCGCGACCACATCATTGTGACCAGGACGGGGTATTTTAGTTTTCGAAAGCAGGGTTTGATTGATGATAGTCCGTTTAGCAGGACGCAAAAGTTTAGCCTGAGATAGCAGAAAGTTAAGTACGTATTAATGAGCGATGGTCGTCGTTCCTTTTCAAATTTTTGAAGCATTAAGTCGATTGCCGACCTCTACTTATAGGCCGTGGTTGCTACTATCAAGCTCCGATTGAGCGCTTTAGAGTTCTGCCAGTTACATGTTCGGGTGCCGATTTTGTAGAGTCTACGCTAGGAATCAATTTTAAGCTCTTTACCATTATGACCCCATTGTCCATTTCGTAATCATCTATGATATAGGTCGAGGTCGCGTGTTCAGGCCAAACACTTCTACTGGGCCTGTAGTCTTCAATTACGGTTACCGTATCCTTGACTAGGGCAGCCCCGAGAGAATTTTCTGTAACGGACTTTCCTAGGTAATCGTTAATGCGTTCATACTGCTCTTTTTTCCTACATAACCTAGCAATGTCTTCTGGCTTGTCATTCAAACTTTCGAGGTCAGCAAGCCATGTACAAATCTGTGAATAGGTTGGACGAATACCAAGCACGAATCCAGCGAACTGTTCCGCTTCCTCATCTGTAAATCCAATATTCATGGCTTCTTCTGCAATATTAGACCACGCGGATTCTGGGGCTTCGGGGTGAGATTGGTATTTATAGTAGCTACCATGCTCTTTCGTAACCCTTTTATAAAATGCTTCAAATACGCCTGCCGTATTGACTAGTCCTTTAAAAACTTCCGTGAATGGTTGCGGTGTATCGAATGCAACAGAGTAACCATTGTTGATAGTCCTTAAAGCGTTATCACCTGGGCTACGTATGGCTTCGCTGAACGGTGCAACTTTTACGCCCATATCCATACCAATAGACGAACGGACCGCCCGAGCAAGCGGCTCGCTGAATAACTCATGGAGAAAGGAAGCCCACGGCTCGTAATGGTTGAGTCTCTCAGAAGCGGTCAAGGAGTCGTCGATAATATCCTTGGAAACCTCGGAAGTAAAGTCGATTACATGCAAATGGCCATGTTTATTTGTCGGTACGCCTCTTCCTCTTCCAGTTAGCGATCTTTCTTCTGGTGTGCCGAACCCCCATGAGCCCCAGATTGTGGGATTACTGGTTGCTTGACTGACAATCTCTACCGCCTTTGCGGTCTGGCCTGCAACTACACTATAAAATTTGCCTTGCTTTTTTTCGGGCAAGGCAGCAATGTGCAACAAATCGGCAGCTTCTCCCTCAGTCTCTAGGTCGCGCCACCATACTAAAAGTTGTGATGAAACCGTATCCCTGACCTCCATACCCTGGGGGAGGCGAACCTGCTTATTGAGGACATTTTCAGCAGCATCGATGAGTCGACTTTTTGGCAGAGAGGGCTGTATATGAGGTGAGGCAGTCGCTGTAATGAAAGCCTCGGCCGCACCATCGCGCTCAGCGCCACTAAAAGCCTCGCCTTCATCGAAAATGCTGCCGCTATCTCTTCGCTCCATAAGCGAAGAGATGTGCGCAACCGTAACTCCACCCCGATACGAGTCGTCCATACCTAACGCATTGTCAAGAATTTTTTGGTAGTGGGAGGGTAGTTCGGACATATTAGTATATGGGTTTGAAAGCTGTGGGAGCGTGGTCTATAGTGGTAGAGTTACTAAGATTACAGAGACAAACACCTCGGCTGTCACAAGGTTTATTTATTGGATAATGAATACATTATATTGCAAAGGCTATACTAAGCCAAACTATCCCGTTTATCTTTCTACAGATGAAGATCTAGATGATCTAGCAAGCCTCTTGCCTCGTACGAAAAAACGCTTCGTTGTTATTGACGAAAAATTATTGAACCTCTTCCCTCAGTTAACAACGCATCTCAGGACTGACGAGACGTATATATTCCCAATTACGGCAACTGAGCGCAATAAATCGCTCAACGGGCTATGCAACCTGTTTGACGAAATTTTTGCCCTAAAGCCTAACCGAGACGATATCGTAATAGCAGTCGGCGGCGGTCTTGTTATGAATCTTGGCGGACTGGCAGCATCGCTAATCATGAGAGGTATCCGCTTCTATTACATACCTACCACCCTAACAGGGCAAATAGATGCTTCCATGGGTTCCAAGCAAGCAATTAATTTCAAAGGGGCTAAGAATTGGCTCGGAATGTTTAACGACCCGGAATTCTGCTACATAAATCCATCTTTTCTCAAAACAACTTCTCTGCGCGAATTTAACTCCCAGGCTATTGAGGGCGTGAAGCTCTGTCTTGCTACGGACAAACATCTATTTAATGAGGTATTCGAGAGTTTGGACGGACTTTACGACGCGCCCGCTCCAGGACTTACCTCTTTTATAGAAAAAATGATAAAAGCGAAAATCGCTGTTGTAGAAAAAGACCTGACAGAAGACCAATACGGAATGAGCATGCTCTATGGCCATACGGTTGGCCATGCCATAGAGATGTTGGACCATGATAATATTAACCACGGTGAAGGTGTGGGCTTGGGTATGTTAGCCGCGGCACGTATCTCATGTATGTTGGGGATAGCTGACGAAAGCCTTGTGACCACTCATGAGGAAGTCCTCATGCGTCTTGGACTGCCCAGTAAAATACCAAGCCACATTGCACCCACAGATATTATTGAGAAGCTAGGACATAATAAAAAGAACTACGAGGGCGAAGTTCGTTTCGTGCTGCTTAAAGGTATAGGTCAGATGGCCAACAATAATGAAGATTATTTTAACGTGGTTCCGAATAAAGTCATAAGCGCAGCTATCAAGAAAGGATATTGACATGGATTTTAAAGGAAAAACCGCAGTAGTCACGGGGGCGAATAAAGGCATTGGTCGCGCGATAGCTTTATATTTTTACAATAAAAATGCGAATGTTGTTTTCGCTGTTCGCGACCCAAAGAGTCTAAATCTCCCAGACGAGATAACTACCTCTGAGAGAAGTCTGATAGTTGAAGTTGACGTGACTAATGAAGGTCATATTCAAAATATGGTTACCGCTAGTACCAAAAAGTTCGGCTCAATTGATATTCTCATCAATAACGCCGGAGTAGACCAGCCATGCCCACTCCTTGAGATTACCGAGAAACATCTTGATTACGTCTGGGATGTTAATGTTAAAGGGCTTGTATTGTGTTCGAAGTATGTTGCTGGACAGATGGTCCAACAGAAGTATGGAAAGATTATTAATCTTTCTTCAATCGCCGGTAAAGAGGGCAGCCTATATCATACTGCTTATGTGTCTTCCAAACATGCCGTTATCGGTGTAACTAAATGTATGGCACGTGAGCTAATCACTCACGGGATTACCGTTAATGCGGTGTGCCCAGGGCTGATTAATACTGATATGTTGCAGAATTTCTTCAAGGAATATGCCCAGCTAACCGGTAAAACCCCCGAGGAAGAGCTCAGCCACGTGATATCCCAAACTCCTAGGGGAGAAATGGGCACTCCGGAAGATGTCGCTGAACTCGTGGGCTTCCTATGCTCAGATAAGGCCGCCAACATAGTAGGGCACGCTATAAATACCGACGGCGGTATTTTGCAGCATTAAATCATGATAGTAAAAGCCACATTACCACTACGCGTTGACATTGGAGGTGGGGTAACTGACATCCCCCAAATAGGTGCTCAAATAGGAACCTCAATAGCCAACCTGGCAATAGACCTTTTTGAAGATGAGGCTTGCCAATCAAAAACTTCGATAAGTGCCGAAGCCTATTGCAATAAGGGCAGGAACCGCCTGTCCTTCAATGAAGTTGAGATAGGATCGCACGCATCTTCAGATGAATATGAATTCTTGCAAATGATGTTTGCATCATTTTTAAAAAAGTCGCACACAACCCAGGGAGTTACTTTGCGGATTAGCGACACCCTGCCAAAGGGCACGGGTCTTGGCGCTAGCGCAGCGTTGTCGCTATGCGTTTTGGCAAGCCTTTATAAGTTAAAAGGTAGCGACGAAAGCTTAGATGCCGATAAACTTATTACAGAGGCGCACTACTTCGAAACCACAGAGCAGGGAATACGAGGCGGATTTCAAGATTATGTAGCCGCCTACTTTGGCGGGTATAACTATATTGATTTTGCGTCTTTAGAGAACGCGCGACTCTCTGGCTCGCCCACGCTAGGGCAAAGAGTACCCTCCGCAGTAGAAGGATTTTTAAACAAAAACATGATTTTCGTCATACAGCGGTCAGAAAATATTAGCTCAAGCACTATCGTTGAGGACGAAGTGTCTAACTTTTTACGCAGTAAGCGACACGTTGCGCCTCACCTGCAAAGCATTAAAAACTCCAACGATATTATTAACGGAGTTTTTGCAGACCCAATTAGTGCAGATTGGCAGGACAAACTAGTACACGAGATTAATAGCAGTTGGGAGGCGCAGAAGCGACTTAGTACACTCGTAGGTGATGGCTACATCAAAGAGCTAGAAGAAATGGTCAGGCCTTTTGTGCACGCACAGCGTGGCCCAGGGGCGGGAGGCAATAGCTTATTCTTGCTTGCTAATCCTTCGCGAAAAGCCGAACTTATCCAAAAATTAAACACACTGAAAGATAAAATCGTCGTGCTTTACGGCCGAGTCAACAATCGGGGTCTTGAGCTATCAATATCCTAGTTTTTTTAGTGCCAGCAGGGCCGCTACAAGCGAATCTGCTACCTGAAACTCGTTAGCATTAATCATTGCCCATAATTCTTCTGGTGTTTTCAGTACAACACGAGTCGGTTCGTTCTCGTCCTCGTGCTTCTCCCCTGTCGGTTTTACATTCTTGGCAAGATATAAGTGGTGCCAGCCGCTCATCTTTGTCGGGTAGGCCGCACTGTCGCCGAGGGGCTCTACAGCCTCAGCTACATAGCCAGCCTCTTCTTCGAGTTCGCGCTTCGCTGCCTCTTCTGGCGACTCACTCTTCCCAACGCCACCAGCTGGAAATTGATACATGATTTTGTCTACGGCGTAGCGGTATTGCTCACATAGTACGAACTTACCATCTTCGGTAAACGGAACCATGGTCGCGATTGTCGGAGACTCCCAGACAAAATAATCGTCAATAACTTTGCCCGATGCAAGCCTTACCTCGTCCTTTCTGACTCGAAACCAGGGTTCGGGCAGAGCGAGTGATGAGGATAGTTTTTCCCATTTTTTGATTTGGTCTTCGGGTATAGTATTGTCTGACATGTCTCCAATTATACATGACACCTGTGTCTATCGCTGAAAGTCGAAGCTGGCGTGTTCATTCGATTGCAACTGCGTAACCGAAACAAAATGGGGAGTACGACACCTACTCGTAGCCAAGTAGCTTCATGGCCCGGCCCTGGACATACCGGATACAACTTATGACACACTTTGGGCTGGAGTATTATCATTGGCGTTCTGGAAAAAGATGAAAACACCTTTGAGCCCCTTAAGTAATATTTGCTAGCTAATCGTCATCAACCGGCGGCGTAACCTCCTCCCAAATCCTCGCCCGGAATCCTTGCGTCTTCACCGATTCAACTGTCGCAAATCGCATATGAATGTTCTCGGTCTCCCAAGTGTCTTCAAGTAGCTTCTTGGTCGCTCGTTTGCAATAGATCATATCAGCCTTAGTTTGGCAGACGAAGAGAGCGATCGGTGGTTTATCCTCTTCCGTCTCAGTCTGCCATTCCTCACCGTCCAAAAACTGCACATAATCCTTAAGCCGTCTCCGCATGCTATATCTAGGCAGCGTCGGATCAAACACCTCTACGATGTAACCTGCAACCGGCACTTCTTGAAAGTCTTCATCATAGCCAATCTTTGCGTAACATAGATGCGGATGGATATCTGTATCGTTGAGAAACTCATAGTAGCCCCCGTCGGTATACTCGGCTTCAGTTTCGTAATTAAACCAAATGTCATCTTTTTTGGCTTTTCTACCGACTGCATCTATAGCTCTATTGGCTTGTTGAAATGCAATGCAGGCATCGGCAAGTAGGATGCAGCGGCTAATGAAGGCTTGGCTTCGACCTGATTCCCGGTAGTACTTGAGTATGTGCTCCGCATGCAGGCCATTCTGTCTGAAGTGGCGTATCGCATTAATACCTAAGTAGTACACCGCGGGCTTTGTTTTCTCGGCAAAGTGCGTAGAGTAGATCCATTCAACGTACTGTTTTGCGCGTAGATCTTTAAGCCACAGGTTAGTGTTTTTGTAATCCTTTTGATTTAACATTGCTTGTATTTGAATACGATTTAAGAACCTATATTTATATAGTAGGTCTAGTATTTCTTTCTGTCTCATTGTTATTTTTGGTAAGTTCATAGACGTAGTGATTTAGATGTATGGATAGTTAGTAGTTCTTAGATTTCTTTAGCTGTTTATTATCGTTCTGGTATTTTTTCTTTTGTTTATATTGGTAAGCGCTTAAGTATTTATAGCCAACCCGCCTACACCGCATATTTATAAGGTAGGTAACACAGAAAAACAAGTCTTAACAGATTGAAACATAGTGATTTTATACCCTAGCCCATAAGGGTGTAAATACAGTCTCAAAACTACTTGAACTATCACTATGAGGAATAGTTAAATCTTATGGGTAGAACGAAAGGCGCAAAGAATAAACAAGCATATCAGCCCGAGATAGTGGGGCTTGGGGATAGCCGAAAGCTGGAAATGCTAGCCGATATTCTACTGGAGGTAATTTTCGAGGAGAGAGAAAATGCACCCACAACCAAGTAAAAACACTGCTGCGGCCATCCGCGTTTCAACCATGAAACAAGGCACCGAGGGCGACTCGCCGGACGCACAGAAAGAGCAGATTGAACGCTTTGCCGAAACCAAGGGCATCACCATAAAGAAGTTCTTTGTGTTCATGGAATCAGCCAGCAAGGAACAGCAGCCGATGCCGAGATCGTCGAGAAACTCAACGACCTGGGCTACCAGACGCGCATCAGCTACATCCGTAACAAAGACGACCTCAGTAAGGTGATCTCCAAAAAGGGTGGCAAGCCACTCACTGTAAAGAGCATGCAACGAATCATCCAAAACACCATCTATGCCGGCATTAACGTCGAGAAGTGGACTGACTACAAGCCAGTTAAGTGTACCTTTGACGGCCTGATAACGACTGACCTGTTTAATAGGGCGAACCTAATGACTAGGGTCGAAACCCTCTTCGGTGAGATGGAATATATTGAGCTACAGCTAAGAACACTTGGTGTCGAGTAAATGGTATACAAAGGTTTACATAGGTATATGTGCGTACTATACTATTCTCAGGAGGAATTCCCATGTCAATAACTCAAGCTATCAAGCTAGATGACGAAACGAACAATCGCCTAAAAGCGTTAGCCCAGCAGCGCAGTAGATCTGCACACTGGCTGCTACGTGATGCCTTGCAGCGGTATCTTGCCGAGGAAGAACGCTACGAGCGCGAAAAGGCTGAGGATCTAGCCGAATATGAGAACTACCTATTAACGGGCAACGCCATAGCTAACGACACAGTAGTATCGTGGCTTAATGAACTCGCGAGCGGCAAGAAAACGGTATGGCCAAAGCAGAAATAGTCTGGCGTGAGCGTGCGCTCAAGGACATTGATCGTCTGTACAATTTCTTGTTCGAGAAAAATGAGGATGCGGCGGCAAAGGTCGCGCAGGTTATCCTACGAGGTAGCTCTTTACTTGAGGACTCGCCACGACTAGGTCGCCCGATGGCAGACGGTACGGGGAGACGTGAATTGTTTATTCCGTTTGGAGCTGGCTTTTACGTGCTGCGTTACTTCTTCACAAACGAGATTGTTGTCATTGTTCGCGTATGGCATGGGCGTGAGGATAGGAAAGAGGATCAGCTCTAAAGAGAGAAGCGATACCTGTAAAATCATCTCATACTAAAAGGCCCGAGCATTCGGGCCTTTTAGTTACGTCGGTTTCGAGAAAATATTCTTGGTACGAAATGGTGACCCTGCCACAGTCGCTTTTTAACCCAATAGTGGCGGAAATCGTTCGTTGGAACGATGTCATGCGTAATATAAGTATACAGCCTAATCAGTTAGCCGTGAATCAGAGCTTGTAACTTACTCCCCCTTGTATAGTAGAACCGTAGGGAGACATACTCAGTAATAGTTGATGTATAATTTAGTTAGAGGAGAACTTTATGAAAAAGATAGCACTTGACGGAGACTTTAACTTTACCGATGAGCAGGTTGCTCGACTGAACGCTGTCGGGCAGGTTGAAAAGCTGGGTAACGCTTCCTCCGATGAGGAATGGCTGAAAGCAGTTCAAGGGTACGATGTAGTCTGTAACTGGGGCGACCACGTCCTCGCGAACCTAGATAAACTAGAAAATGTTCTCATAACTTATCCTTACACCGAGCTTGGTAGCTTTGACTCAGAGGAATTAGCTAAGAGGAATGTGTACATTGCTAATGCGCGTGGCGGTAACAGAAAGTCTATAGTTGAGTGGGCGATGTTCATGGTGTTATCACTTTATAGACAGTTCCCGACTTTCTTGCGCACAACCGAACAACACCCATTTACCTCGACTGAAAGTCTTGAGGGCAAAACGGTACTTATCGTTGGTCATGGCACTATCGGTACAGAGATTGGTGAACGGTGCGAAGCCTTTGGTATGAATGTTGATTACTTTAATCGGGGTGATGACTTGGCTGCAAAAACGAGTCAGGCAGATGTCGTTGTGAACGCTCTTAACTGTAACCCATCAAGCAAGAACTTACTTGACGCCGATTTCTTCTCAAAGATGAAAAAAGGTGCATTTTACCTGACGTTCTCACGACCATACACATACGATATTGATGGTCTTATTACTGCAATCGAGGCTGGTACTGTAGGTGGCGCTGCAATAGACTGCGACCCAGAGCCACTCTTTGATGTATCTAACGATTTCTACAAGAAATGTCTGTCCAACGAGAAAATCTTAGTTACCCCGCACGTAGCAGGCGTCACTAAGCAAGCTGCTGCCAATGGTTTAGAGGTTATGGTGAAGAATGTTGAATCATACTTAAACGGCACGCCACAAAACATACTCAAGAAGTACACAGCCTAATCAGTTACAGCTAAGTTAGAACCTGCAATCTACTCCCCCTTGCGTTCCGCATTAAGACGCCTGTTCTCATCCTTGAACTTCTTAACGGTTCTGTCGACGAAGGCTTTTCTGTCGTCAGCTATTGAGGCTTCATACTCATTCAGCCAGTAGCTTGCCATTGCTTGTCTAGTAATCTCGTACAACTCATCAAAGGTCAGCTTCACCAAGAACGTATACTCCTCCTTTCCCTTTATTACTTGGACATGCTCGTACCGTTCGCCAGTGGGCGATAGTTGATGATACTGAGCGGAATGGTCGTACTTGTTCCTAAACTTGAGTAAGAAGTCTAAGCGTTGTTTCACAGAAGTGTCAGAGTCATCTGCAAAGTTTGCGTAATAGTGTGCTGGCACGGCTATGCTGCCATTTAGGATAGCTTTGGAATCATCGCTAAGGTATTTAATATAAAAGTCATGTATCTGACGGTTCATGCCATACTTGGCATTATATTCGTCACAAATATCTTTAAGAGTCTGGCTCATAACCTTACTGTCAGTAATACCAAGGAGTCTGCTGCGTATAGGTTTCGAGCTAATGTGTGCTTGGAAATCTATATAGTCGCCACCATAACAACGCTGTACAGCCGAGAACAGCATATTTATGTCTTTGGTTTCTTTTGAGCCAAACAAAAAGCTGCCAGACGAGAAGTAATCATTAGTACGACCACTCTTGTAAATGTCGAGAGCAACGCAGAAGTGTGCAAAGTCTACTTTGCTATCTGTAAAGATCTCAGGGAACATATCGAAAGCGTTATGACCGACACTGTTGGGGTGTATATACATACTGTTATTATAGGGGCTAGAACTATGGCACAAAACACCGATTACATCAAAGACATTAGCCAGCTCAAGGACGAAGCGATTACAGACCTTGAGGGCTTACTTGTGTTTGCTAAAGAGCTGGTTGGGTCTGCGAACTTTAATCATTTTATAAAAGCAAAGACCGTTATCCGCTATAACACCTTTAGTGCGCTGTACCAGAGGGCTGACGCGGTTCTAGCAATGACGCGGGCTAACCAAGGCAACGCTGCTAATATCATCGTTCGCTCAATGTGGGAGACATTAGCTGAATATGATTTCATAAACTTGGAAACTTCAAATATAAACTTAGAGATTAGGTTTGCCTCAGAATCCAAGCAGCAATTAAGTACATGGTCAGATGTTCAAAGATTACGTTCAGCTTACCCAAATGCCGAGACTTGGAAGGAGACTATTTCTGACGCTGCGATATCTAGGACAATCGCTAGACGGCAAGCCGAGTTGTTGAGGTTTAGCCAGTCACACCCTGCCATCAACCTTGATTCCTACAAGTCTCTCCTCGCACGTCTAAAAGTAATAGATGATTCTAATCTATCTAAAAATCCCGACCATAAAACACTGACCCAGTTTGATTACCGTAGCGTTTATTCGCTTCTTTCAAGCGACACTCATTCCACCTTGCTAGGCAACATGAATAATAGTCGGCTTGAGCCAAAAGTAAGTCTTGAGATTCGACTAGACGCGCCGATATATGAGACTGTACGTGCAGCGCATGTCGCTTATAAGTTCTTCTTGAAGTTTCTACAGAACCTAAATCGAACCCAAAAATTAAAAAAGGGAGCAGAGCTTCGAGCGTATCGCGCGACAGATAAAACTCACGATAAGAAGTACCAAGAACTCCAGGATAAATACGGCTTCTAGCGCTGTCGCAAGCTATCTAAAGGCACCTCGACTCGAATATCGCGAATATAGTTACCGTCTTCATCTTCATCGTCATCGTTCATCCAAACTTGCAGGGCGGTAGCTTTGTAGCCACGAAGCACGGCGTCAGCCATGTAATTATCAGCGTTGCGTTCTGTGTCTTTGCCGACTCGTTTATCTAGCACAGACTTGGCAGCTAGAATGGCTTCTGGGTTATTAAGCTCGGTTACAACAGCTTTGATGTATACGCCCTCACCCGTACCTTCTGGCACGGTAGAGTCATAAATAACAAGTAAGACTTTGTTATTGCCACGAACATTTTGTGAGTGTTGAGAGTTCTTATCTGAGAACCAATAAAAGTTCAAGTCTTTATCAAAGGCTGAATAGACAGGCGTATTCCAAGGCTGTCCGTCAGCCGAAACAGAAGCTATCGTGATATATTTTATGTCTTTAATAATTTCAGCTGCTCGTTGATTGTGATGGTCGCTCATAGAATAATCATAACACCGATAAACCTGAATGAAAGCCGAGTTATTAAATCTTATTTGTATCAAGTGACAATAATCGCTTAAGCAACTTTTGGGTCACGCCTCGCTCAAACATCGACCACCACAAGCCCTCTACAATGCGGTTTCTGTGAATTAGCCCAAACAATATGCTTAGTACCTCCTCCTTGGTCAGGGCGTCATAATTGTCAGCCTCAATCGTCTCGGCGAGCAAGTCATCCCAATTGTCTATGTTTGGATAAATAAGGTCGTCTTGTGTGTCATATTCCGCCCATAAGAAATCTTTCACATCTTGAGCTAGCTGCACATTCCTCCATGACCCTTTGTGGGCATTGACCTCTAAAACTAATCTAAGGAAATCTTTTGACACAAAGTCAAGTATAAGGTTACTTCGTCAAAAACGATACCCTAGAATCGAACTTAGTATCGTAGGCGCAACTTCTTACGTTTACTGTATTAAAGCGCCTTAAATCGGCTCTAAATAGGTCGAAATAAGGTATTCTAATACCATGACCAACACTTACTGGCTGGAGCGTGTTACCATTAAGCTCAACCGAGCATTTTTGAGTGGTAAGTTACTAAGTAAGTGGGTTCCCGACCAAGAAGACCCCAAAGCAGAAAGCCAAGCATTGGATACGCTAGAAATTGCAGGTGTCATAAAGAGTCCTGGCGGTTTCGAAGGCGCTCCTAAAGAGTTACAGTACCGAATAGTCGACTTAAAGGGAGGTTTCGCACATAGTGCGCCCACTCGTCAGATTACTGACTTTGATTACGATAAGTTTAAGCACTTTTGCGAGGCGAACGGTATTAACCCAACAAGTGGAGGCATACCAGCAGTCCTTGAGATACTAGACGGCGTACAACCTATTATTCACATCGGCGATAACACATATAAGCTGGAATCCCTGAATAATAGCAGCACAACTCAACCAGTAGTTGCCTACGCTTCAAAACACCCCGACAAAGATATATCGCTAGATGAACTGCGGACACACATCAGCAGAACGCAACTACATCAAGACAGCGTGAACATCAGGCAACTGTTCAAGAAAAATGTATTTGGCAAAGACGGCTTACTCAAGTCGTTTGCTGAAATTGGCGTGAAGTCCTTTTTGCTCAAAAAGACCGTCTTACTAACGCACGATGAGATTACCGCAATCAAAAAAGCTAGCACCTAGTCAGCTCTAATTAGTACCGTTCCAGTTATGCATTAGTGCTTCACCAGCACCTCTGTTAAATGCGTTCCTCAGCCGATATACAATGCTTCGCAGACGGTTAGAAAGAGAGGTGTCAAGGTTTATAAACCGTCCGCCCTGACATCTCTTACTGAAAGGAAGAATGGTGTATGCCATCAAGGAACAAACAGCCCAGCCCGCTTACGCCAGACCTGCTGAAAGCTCTGCCGATTTCAATAGGCGAAGCACGGAAGTTACTTGGCAGTAGTGCAAGCAGCATGAGTGACGAAGATGTCGCCCAAGAGATACTGCGAGCAAGTGAGCTAGCTCGAACAACATTAAGAACTTTGTATTTACAAAAATAACCTTATAATTCAATAAAAGGAGCTATAATGCAACTTACAAAACAAGACCAATCACAAAAAACCGCTTTGGGGTACCTGCGTATCTCAGATAAGAAACAGATAAAGGGTGAGTCGCTTGCCAACCAACGCGAAGCCATTCGCAATTATGCTTACACAAATGACGTGAGTGTAATTGAGTGGTTCACCGATGAAGCCAAAAGCGGTAAAAACGCAGACCGACAGGCACTTCAAAACCTGATTGTTACCGCTGCCAAGATGAAAGGACAGATAGATTATGTCCTAGTCTATAAGATGAGCCGTGCGAGTAGAGACATCGACTCGTATGTCATGGTAATCAAGTCACAACTGGCTGCATTGGGTATTCGTGTATTGTCAGTTACAGAGCCGTTCGATGATACGCCTATGGGTCATTTTGTCGAGAACCTACACGTTATGCTAGGGCAGCTGGACAATGAGAACAAGCGAGAAATGGTGGTGGATAATATGACGCGAATTGCCAAACAAGGCTTTTGGCAACACACACCGCCTCGCGGATATAACATCTGCAAAATAAACAATGATGAGGGCAAGAAGCGTCCTTCTCTCACTCCAAGCCATGAAGCAGACAAGATTACTGACTTGCTCATGCGCTGGAACCGAGGCGATATGACCGAAGCTCAACTTGTGCGCTACGCAGAAACTATTAAGCTACGCTCTGCGAGAGGTGGAAAGCCCTTAACTCAAGATGTGGTCCACAAAATGCTAATCAATCCAGTTTATGCGGGCTACGTCTGCAACAAGTTTACAGACAACGAGAGACTCAAAGGTCGTCATCCAGCACTAATAAGCCCTGAGGTATTCGAGCAAAACCAGCTTATTATTCTGATGAGGAACAAGGACTATATGTCAGGTCTTAATCGTCAGATTGCTAATCAGACATACCCACTGCGCAGGTTCGTGAAGTGCATGCTCTGCGATAAATACATGACCGCTGCTGCACCGCACAATAGTCCACGTTACTACTGCGCTCGTCCGAGCTGTAAGCAGTCAGGCTCCATCATGACTAAGCTACTACATCCTCAATTCGAGGAGCTACTAGCGCTCATAACGCCTACAGCAGGCACGCGCAAACTACTTAAAGAAATCCTTAAACGACAGGTCAAACAGGAGTTAGGTGACATTAACCGCCGTATTAAGCGCTTACGTGACCAGCTAGACGATAACGACAGCTATAAGCAAAAGATTCTGGCTAAGTTTATAGCAGACAAGTTGTCCGAGGAGCAAAAAGACACAGCCTTGCGAGGAGCTGATAAAGAACGAGCGGACTTGCAGACGGAACTGCTTACACTTGAGCGCAAACAGACCATCAGCGAAGATAGCATAGAGAATGCGCTTGGCTTCATGGGCAATATCAACAAGTATTGGCACAGCGCACCGCTCGAACTAAAACAAGCCTATCAGGAACTGGTGTTCCCAAAAGGCTTCGTATATGACATCAAGACCAAAAAGTTTTTAACTCCTGAAATCAGCCCGCTCTACAGATTAGATTTGGGTGAAATGGGAGCTAAAAACGATGAAAACTTTGTTATGGTGATCCCTAGGAGAGTCGAACTCCTCTTGCCAGGATGAAAACCTGATGTCCTAACCGATAGACGAAGGGACCGCTGCGCGGCATTGTGGGGCTGCGACATATAAATGTTTTCCTCTAGGCTAACTTGGCTGATTTTCATTGGCCTAGATAAACAAGTCCTGAAGATTGTATCATAACAGAGACAAAATGGAAATCCCCGCGGCTATTTATCGTTGTGCGATCGTGGGCGGAAACGGTGTGGGCGATGGTAGGTTGGATGGCTCAATGGCTGCGCGTTGCGGTGAGACGCTCGGTGCGCAATAACTTGTGCCGTCAGCTCGTTATTGTCGACTGCGGGCGTAGCACCAATATGACCAACCGTTGCAGCATCGGCAGCGGCAGTTCCAACAGCTCGCTTGCGATAGACAAATTGATGGTAGAAGAAGAAACCAGCAACAGCAACCACACCAAATATACCAATCACGTCACCGGCACCGGTGTTTGGTAGGCTTGTGGTGGCGGCAGCTGGCACGGCACACTGCGGTGAATTTGAAGCAATTGTCGCGTTACTAGGGCACGGCGTACAGAGCGCACTACCTTGCGGGATGCCTGGCTTACATTCCGGCGTCGGTGGCTGCGTAGGTGTTACAACGGCCGTACATGTGGCATTCTGAACCGCACCACCAACATTAAAGTGCAGTGTACCCGTTACGGTGTAGTTGCCAGCCACGGCATACATGTGAGTGGTTGAGGCAGTTGTACCATTTGGGCTAACACCCTTAGTTGCAGTGCCATCGCCAAAGTCGAAGTCGACACTAGAAAGCGTGACACCATTGCCAAAGTTTGCAGAGGCAATAAAACTATAACTGAACTTGCTTTGGTCTATAATTGCCCCACCTAGCTGCACACAGCTGTAGAACGGTACAGCGACAGATACAACGGTTGCACAACCGGACGACGTAACCGTTGTTGCCCTGCCTCCAGGCAAGCTAATATGCAACACCGCGCTGGCCCTATAGGAGCCGTCCTTAGCGTATGGGTGGATAATAGTCGCCGTCGAGCCCGATGCATTTGCGCTAGCTGAGGTGCCATCACCAAAGTTGAAGTCTGCACTTACAATACTGGCACCACCGCTGGCTTTGCCGGTCACAACGAACTGATATTTGTACTTCGAATCACCGATGGTAGCAGCGGCAAGCTGTACACACTGATACGCCGGCAGCACAACCGTAACAATCGTTGCACAGTTTGCAGAGGTCACCTGAACGGTCGTATTTCCGGGCAAACTCACATAGACCGTAACCTTTGCTGTGTAACTACCACCCACAGTGTAAGTATGTTGCACTGATGTCGCCGTGCTGCTTTCGGTATCGCTCGTACCATCACCAAAGTCGTACACCACTTTGGTGATATTCGCGTAGTTGCTGGCGCTGGCGCTAGTAGTGAACTTGAACGTACCAGGGCTACCACTGACAGGCTGTTGAGTTAACAAATTACAGCTATAGTTTGGCACATTAGGCGTACCAAATTCGGGGTTACCGCAGCTGGTCAGCACCGCAAATTGCATCACGCCTTTATCGTTAAACATCACCATAACAGGAATGCTATCGTGACCAAATGCCTGCTGATTGGTGTTGCCGTAGAACGTCCCAGCGCCTGCTATTGAAGTCGTAAAATAACCGCTTCCCTGGAATGAAGCAAGACGCCCGATACTCTGTGCACCAGTGGCAACTGTTTGACCGTCAACAACGATCGTACCGTTTTTGTAAGCCGTCCCTGGACGTGCTGAGCTCACAAATCGATCATAGTCAGCGGGTTCTAAGCCGTAGTGCGCATAGATTGCCTGCAAATCGTGGTGGCCATTCAAACTATCATTGGCACGAACTTTGGTAATAAAATCGCTAGCGCCGCTAAAACCACAACTAATGATTGCGTTATTGTCGCAGTCTTGTGCCGCACTAACTTTTGGCGTGGCAACGCCAAAGAATAAGCTAGCAACACCGATTGCCAGCACCAAGCCAAGTACTTGTCGCTGCTTGCTCACCAAAAGTCCGGTTAAAAGTCCTGTGATACGTTTCGTGACATTTTCCTTTATGTATACTTAGGCCGTTATTTTAACTTATCATCTTGAACATAACACTTTTTTGTAATTATTGTCAAGGTCACGTCGCTTACATACATGAAAAGACCCCCTTATTGCTAAGGAGGTCTTTTCGGAGAATTTGTTTTTAGGAGCGGTCAGTCATGCTCGTTGAAACTAGTTGCATCGTAGCACACACTTGCGCGTAATGCTACTGCTTATCCGTGGAGTATGTAGCCAGAACACGTTAACTTCTAAGGTGTTTCTACCCTGTTGTCACTTTATCCACAATGTTAACTCCGCAAGCTCTCAATAAGCCAGCCACTTTTCCATTAACCCCTTTAGCGCACCGTGCCGTAGTCTTTACGATATACATAGACATATGTTGCACTGTCACCGTCACCGCCACCACCTGTGCCGCCATCAAAACCAGCGTTTAATAGCGCTGATTCCACGGCTCGTGAGTGACTGACATCAAGCGCCGGCGCATGATACTACGCACCATTTGTACGATGTACGTTGTGGTAGCCAAATAATCGGTCCTCTACATCGTTGGTAATGCCGACATACCAGTTTGCTAAATTACTTGCCCCCATATACGCTAAGATTTCTTGGTATATTTGTTGTGCTGTCATTTCTTATAGCCTCTTCTCGCTCTTTAATGACCCTCTGCGACACAAGCGACCCGTCGCCTCGACCTTGTGGTTTGTGTTCCGATTTCACTGGCACACATCACTAATCGGAGCATACCATATAGTTACTTATTTATACACAAATATTGACTAAATTTGTATCATAGCTTATACTTTATAATAGAAGAAAAACAACGAAAGGGCTGCTATGGATTTCGGATCTACAATAGCAAAGTTGCGAAAGAACGCTGGACTGAGCCAGCAGGATGTTGCAGATGGGCTGGAAATGGCACGCGCAACGTATGCCAGTATTGAAAGTGGCCGCCGTCAGCCAGATTTGCCGGCCATACGCCGGATTGCTGAGTTCTACCAAATTGCGCCAAGTGATTTAGTAAATGGCGCGGTGGAGCCTAATCGTCCAGTCGAGCCTCACCTATTCCATGAACAGCGAGAGGATATTAAGCCTCGCGAGATTAACCCAACAGTTAAGCCCGAGAAACTACGCGAAGTGCTGGCGTATGTGCTCGAAAAGGTTGGCGCTAAACCAAATGTTGGTGAAACGGTGCTCTACAAACTACTATATTTCATCGACTTTGACTACTACGAAAAAGAGGGTAAATCCATTACCGGCCTTACGTACATTCACAACCACTTCGGCCCATCGCCAGTTGCCGACTTCCAGAGCGTAGTTGAGGGCATGAAAGCAAAGGGCGAACTCGAAGTAGTTGAAACAAAATATTTCAAGAATACTCAGAAGAAATACCTACCAGCCAAGCAAGTACCATTCGACGAACTATCCGCGCGAGAGCTTGAACATATCAATGAGACATTAGCTCGCTTAAGTGATAAAACCGCGCGAGAGCTTACCGAATTATCACACTATGACACGCCATGGGTGGTGGCGCGTCAGGGCAAGCCGCTTGATTACCGCGATACATTCTATCGCACCAAATTAACAGCTGTCACCGAGCCGGAAGATGAACTTTAACGAGAGTCCGGAGTTCCAAAAGGACGTTAAGGCACTCGGCAAGAAAGTGCGAACACTCCAATTAGATATTGAGCGCGTACGTGCTCGCATAGAGCCTCTGTATATTCCGGTCAAAGACGTAGATATACAAACCTACCGTAGCCTGTTTTTCAGTGGCAGTGTTGCCACTATCTTGCACAAGACTGATACCCACGAAATTATAAAAATGCGCTTGGATACCGACACTCGCACCATGCAGAGCAAGCTGCGGCTTGTGTTTGTGGCAGTGGTAAGTTCAGAGACAGTGACGTTTATAGAACTCTACGCCAAGAACGATAAAAACCGCGAAGACCAACGGCGCCTTCAGCAGTATCTTGGATAAATTGATACTAAAGCATACTCGAGCACTGACCTACTGTAGCAAAAAAATAAGACCCTCTATTTTGGAGGGTCTTATTAAGTTGAGCGGTCAGTCAGACCTACGTGTCTTGGCTACACAGTCGTCGCTTATCCACAGGATTGTTACTGGCGGCTCAAGCGGCGGCCAAGGAACAAGCGGTGGGCGATGGTACCGATGATGACAGCGGCACCGAACAGTCCGACGACACTACCTGCACCAGTGTTTGGCAGCACGGTTGGTGCTGCGGGGGTGGTTGGTGTAACAGGAGCTGCGGGGGTTGGAGGGGTTACAGGAGGTGGCGTTGTGTAGCTAACGGTTTGGACACAATTTGCGCCACCGGCAGTTGCGTCGGCGCTTTGGCCAGGTACCGTGAAGTGCGCAACAGCAGTAATCGTGTAGCTACCGTCGGCAGCGTACTGGTGCTGTTGACCAATCACTGTGTTGGCGGTAAGCGGCGTTGTACCGTCACCCCAGTCGACAACTACATTCTTCAGGGTTGCAGCGCTGTTGCTTGTTGAAGCATTGAAGCTACCAACAGTTACGAGATGGTTGTCACCCTTGCTGACTGTAAACAGGTTACAAGTGTAGGTAAAGCACTGGCTGCTGCCGGCAGGAACGCCAGGCTTACATTCAGGCCGCTGAACAGACACTTGCTTGGCACAGGCTGCTGAGGTTGCAGTAACAACTGCACCAGAAGCATCCTTACCGCTGACCGTGACACTACTCAACCAAGTACCAGGTTGGTATGTGTGAGTCGTTGAGGCAGTCGTGTTAGCAGTGGTAACTGTTGCAGGTGTCGTGCTATCACCGAAGTTAAAGACGTATGAGGTAATTGTTGCACGAACAGCGCTGGCGTTAGCCGTAAAGGTGTACAGCTGTGCACCGGTCTGCGCGTCGGCGGTAGCACCAGTGGTGTCCAATGAGACACAAGTTAGGACTGCAGGCAGCGGACTAACCGTGACTGGCTTCATACAGTTTGCTGAACTGACTGTCTTGGTTTCACCAACGTTGGTGAGTACCGTGACCGAGGCGCCGGCATTGTAGGTACCAGGAGCGTAGGTGTGTGTCGTACTAATGGTGTTTTCGCCGTTTGCAACTGCTATAACTTGTGCAGCAGTACCGTCACCGAAGTTAAAGCTGTAACTCTTTATCGTGGCGTTTGTTGCACTAGCGTTGGCAGTTAAGGTGTAGGTAGCGTTACCGGTCTGTTGGTCAACTGTACCAGGAGTAAGCGTCAAGAGGTCACAGCTGTAAACTGGTGGGTTCGGGTTACAGTTTGGCTTAGTGATGGTTACATCACTGTAATCACTTGTATCGGCAGGTGTTTCGTCGCTGTGCGTGTGGCCGATGTTACGGATATCGACGCTGCAGCCCGTAAAGTCATCAAGTGCCGTGGTGTCGTAGTAAACATTGTAGCCACCGCCAGGTGCAAGGCCACCAAAGTTAACATATTTGTTAAACAGATCCGTGTCGCTCTGAGTAATTTTTTGGACAGTGCCGTCTCTGGCAACATACTGCCATTTAACCGAGCCAGGAACAACCTTCAAGTGAGGTGGCAATTGATCGTAGACAACAGAGTTATCTAAGTTCGTAGTACCGGTGTCGCTGACTGTCAAAGCCCAGTGTTCTTGGTCGCCAGGAGCAACTGACATGTTCTTAACATACGAGGTGCCATCGCCAGCAATTGGGCGAACCTGCTTCTTAATACTGATCTTAGGTGTGTTGATCTTTACTTTGATTTCGACAAACGCTTGGTAGTTGAAACAACCTGGCAAGACGCCGTTCATGTCCTGGTAACCAATTGGGGCACCAGTAGTTACAATACTGTCATTGATAGGTGCGCCACCTTGGTGAGCGCCGTTATAGATAACTGCAGAACCAGGTACGTAGCTAATTGAGAAGGCTTGGCCGTCGTTCAGTTCTGCCGTATCAGTAACTTCAGCAGGAGAACCAGGTGCTGGGTTACTAATGTCTAAGTAGCTGCGAGCACGCAAGTTCTTTTCGGTACCAGTTGGCAAGGTAATACGAATCGTTGCACCCTTGGCAACACTGATGCCGTCGGTACCGTTGCCATTGAGGTTCTGGTTACCGTTGTTGTGGATGTAGGTACGAAGGATAACTTCGTTGTCGCTTGAGCCATTGCTGGCAACATTTGGCAACACATCCTTAAAGCTGGTTGTGTTGTTGTCTAGGCTAGCGTCAAAGAACGCACGTTCGTCACCGTAGTATGGCGTGTTCACGAACGAGTTCAAAACCGGTCCGTTCAACGAACCACAACGGCCGTGGTCGTAGCCAGGGTCATTGGGGTTGGCACAGTTGGAACTGTCGCTACCCTTGTTGTAGTCGAAGGTTGGACGATTAGCTGGCGTATAACCGGCCAATGCAATCGCACCACTCAGGCTAGTAGCTACCAGCACAATGCTGGCAAACATCTTAACTTTAGTAGATTTTCGAGCAAGTTTTTGTGATATGGTTTGTAGTAATTTCATGATCTATACCTTTCTTACTCTTAATCTACCGTTGGTGCTGCTGATGGCTGATATGATGGGGGCAGTTTGGTCGGGGTGGCCGTAGGTGCAGTGCCTGGTGTCGACTCGCCTCCGCTTGGTGTTGACCTAGGGTTTTCCTCCGGTGTAGATGAGCGGGGAGCTGACGGCGTTACCTTTGGCGTTGTCGGATGAGCCGATGGGCTGTTTGGATCATCGGTTGGGTTGTAGCCGTCACCAGGGTTGTCATTAATTGGACCTGGCTCACCAGTACCTCCTTGACCTCCTTGACCGCTAAAATGCGTAGGCAATGGAACGGCCTTTTTAGGGGAAATATACGGACTAGTTGTCGATGGTGATGGGCTTGGAGTTGAGGTTGGTGTTGGGCTCTCCGAAGGTGTCACCGGTGCCTTAGTGGGGATAACACGGATTGGGTTGTGACAACCGTTGGCGTACTCTGTCACAAAGTAGGCGTGGAATGTCTTGCCATTAATAGTCTGCATACCGCGATCAAGAATCTCGGTCACAGGCTGACCATCTTCATTGCGATTTACTACCTTCTCGTAGGCAGCCAAACCATCGGCGTCCAAATATCGTCCTAGGACGTGGGCTGTTACCTTAGTAGTAATATTGCCTGCTACATGGATTGGAACCTGGTTGCCATTACCATCATCGCAGGTAAAGTTAACGTAGCTGTGTTGCTCTGCAAGTTCCACTGAGAAGAGTTGGTGCATAGCCGTATTAAGGTCTGCCGAGCCCTGAACCTGAGCGGACGCAGGTGTGTTCGGATTGGTGATACCAAATTGCGCTAGTACTTGCTCGGCCGCCTGGCCATTGCCCCATGTTGGGTCATTCACAAAGTCTCCAAGATGCTTGACGAGTTCTGGCGTACTGTTTAAGAAACCAATCTGTGAACTAGCATTAAAGCTAGGGCCAGTTTCCAGCGTGTCGGTTTCACCACAGTCAAAGCCACCGTGCAATAATTCGTTATCGCTAACCAGGGCATCTGGACCAATTGGAGTAATCGTACGACTGACAGAAGGAGAAGTTCGAACGTGAGGTACTGCATTTGCAGAAGAATGATCATGCCCAAGCATAGTAGCAGCAGTAAGAGCTATAACTCCGAGCGCACCCGCAGCCTTAAAATAACCACTCCTCAGGACTTCCTTCACACTACGCTGTTCAGGAGCGTGTTGTGCAGGGCGACCGTTTTTGCGTGCACGAGCAGCAGCAAGAGAAGAGACGTTAAAAGAAACAGACGGAGTAAAATCGGGTGCATCGGTAATAACTGGCACAACGTCCGGTGTTGCAATAACATCGTCCGAGATAGGCGCAAAATCAGGTGTAAAAACCTGTGCTTCAGATACAATAGCAGTTTGCTGTTCTAACGCAGCGACTTGCTCTGCCTGCATCTTATCAAAAAGTCCTGGGTCAAAGTATTCGGCCATAGTGTATTCTCCTCCGTTACTTTACTCGTTCTCCGTCCCCTACTTCATACAATTTGGGGTTTGTCATTACTCTACCACAAGCAGCAAACTATGTCAATACATTTCAACCTATTTACGCCATAAACACAAGCATTTTGTACATGCAGAACCAACGCTTTTGTTAAAAATAGCGTAAACAGAGCACTAGCAGTGTACTCAGTAGTACGCCATACGTGCAGTGAATTTTCTTATCTTTAGGAATGGGAATTGGCGCTAAAACTTGTCAGGAGTCGATGTAGGCACCGCGAGCTTACTCTTACTAAACGTAAAGCCAAAGGTACTGCCCTTGCCCTCTTGGCTCTCAAACACCAGCGAGCCACCCTGGGCTATAATAACTTTCTTGGCCATAAACAATCCCAAACCAGTACCATCAGGCCGCGTCTTGCGCGCATTCCCAGCCCGATAGAACTTCGTAAATAAGTGATGCTGCTCAGCCTTTGGCACACCAATACCATCATCTTTGACGCGCAGCTCCACCGTTGGCCCCTTATCCTCAAGTTCCACAGACACCTTGCCGCCACTTGGAGTGTAATGTATGGCATTGTCGGCAAAGTTCATCACCACCTGGCGAAGCTTGGTCTCGTCGAACATCAGTTCCGGGAAACTCCTGGGCTTGGTATAGCTAAGCGTAATGTTCTTGACGCTCGCCATCTCGTGCAGTTGGTCAATCTCTTCGCCAATCATATCGGCCAGGTTAACCGGGGCCGGCTCAATAATAAACTTCCCAGTCTTTAACCGCGACACATTCAACAGATCAGAAATCAAATACACCATACGCTGCGAACTCGCAAACGCCTGATTCAACAACTGCCGCTGCTCTTTCTTGATCGACCCCGCATCACCGTCCAACACCAAGCTCACATAGCCCTTAACAGAGGTCAGCGGCGTCCGCAACTGATGCGACGCCATACTAATAAAGTCATCCTTAGTCTCATCCAACGCCTTCAACTTCTCATTCGTCCGCCGCAACTGATTAGTAGCCTCTACAACCTTCTGCTGCAGAGTCTTGTTAAAGTTCTGAATCTCCTCAAAATGCAGTGCATTTTGAATGGCAATAATTAGTTCATTCGCTACCGTATCCAGCACTCTGTAGTCCTGATTACTATAAGGATTGCCACTACGCTTAGGCCCGAACGCGATATAGCCTAGCCCCTCTTCATTCTTGTTCACGTGCGGCGACAGACGAACAAGCACCGATATATCATTACGTAATAAAAGCGTCTTCAACTTCTCGTATCGAGGCTCTAAAAGATCAGTTGCAATAACACTCTGGTGATAGTTGATAGTTAGCTTGCGTGCAGCCATAATATCGTCAAAGCTTATATTTCGTTTTTCTGTACCAATAATTCGCTGTGGCCGACCGATAATCTCTTTCAGACCAATTAAACAGAACTGCGCCTTTAGATTGCCTGCTAGTAGATCAGAGGTTTTATGTAGTAATTTATCTAGATCAAGTGTCGAAACAAGCACCTGATTCAAGTTATCAAATAAGTCCTGTGCATCATAAGCATCTCTGTAAAAAAGTCTATTAGTAAGCTTATCAAAGTTAGTTTTAAGTTTATTAAACGAAAGCGCCGCTATTCCACTCGCTCCTGCTAAGAACATTTGGGTTATGACTTTAAGGTGTACACCAAAAATGAACTGCGCTATACCAAAGACGATAAAACCATATATTGAAGCCAACACCACAAGTGACATCACATAGCCAAGCGAGCGTGCGATAACAAGACGAATATCAAACATTCGATGCCTGACAATACTATAACCAATAACACTTACCGAAATACTCGTAAATAGAGGCCCTAAACCTATCAATCGATAATTACCAAAGAACGGCAGTATTAAATTGAAAAGTAAGCCAAACACAGCCGTAATCGACAGGCCCTGGAAGAAAAGATTAGCTTGTAGAGCATAAAGACCACCGAGTCTCTTTGCTCTAATGTACATTAAAAGCAATATAGCAACAAAGAATACAAGAATATAAAGCACGTAGAGACTGTAGCCCATATAATTAAGCAATACTTCCTTACCCCAACTGTGGTATACCAACCCACGCATTAGAAACGATCTATGAAAGATAAGCGGCAAAAACATAGCGGCAAAGCCGCCTAAAAGCGGATACCTAATGACATTATTATTTTTCTCTGAGTAAGGGAAGCTGAGTGCAAAGAAGACACCAGATAGTGCGATAAAGAGTGGTGCCGCGTAATATAATTGAGCCCAAAGAAGGGCAGCGTGCTCGTCGCGCGTAAACAAAAAGCCCGCAATGCCAAACACCCAGCTGGCAATGGATAAAGCCAGTGTTGCAAAGGCCACATTGTTGAATTTCTTAAAATCACGTGTCAGTACGGCACCAGCAATCAAAACGTTTGCAATGCCGAGTAATAATAATGGTACTAAGCGTAACCAATTCACGTCCTTACTTTAGCAGTAAAAAGACAACTCGTACACGCATAGCACGCTATATTGTCGAATAAACCGCCCAATTTAGTAACTAGTAGTTAAACAATATTGCCGCTCGAGCAGCTCTGCGGTATGGATTTTGGACATACAGTTTTCGTTCGGATTCTGGAATAGCAATGCCATAGATACCATATACACCTTCGCGTTGTGGCACACGAACAGTCAAATCACGCTTTAGATCGTACCCTGCATTACGAACGATCTTGGCCATTTCCACCGGGTCACGCTGTTCCAAATCTGGCCAAACCTTATCAAAAAACTGTTGTTGCGGACGTGTGGCAAGTGCGTTACCGGCAACAATCAAACCACCGGGACGTACAATGTCACGGATACTACCTAAGAAATCTGCAGCCATTTTATAGCCAAATTTTCGGGTTCTCAGATAATCTACAATGCCCAATACGTCTACAATATCCACACTATGTGGCTCGATATAATCAGTGAGTTTCGTCTTAATAAGATCTTCGTAAAACGCTTCCGTTATGTCGTCCCTGCCGTGTGTTTCACCAAGTGATACGGCACTAGCAAGAGCCATAGGGTCGTTATCGACAATAATGTGTTTGCCAACTTCAATACCGTTCTTTTCGAATAATTCACCCAACTCATAGATTGTCTGGGCAGCACCGCAAGCAAGACTGGCAGTTACTAGCGGATGACCTCTAAAGTGAGCTTCATTTGCCAGTACATGCTCAAGCGCCATGACGGAAGCCGCGGTGCCGCGCGTATCAACCGCACGACTGTCAACAACACCTGTCATGATTTCTCTAGAGCCAAGGAAAGGAAAACCATTTTCCTCTATAAACCGCAAGTATGCCGAGTCATTGGGATTACCATAATATGGCTTGTCGATTAAATCTTCGCTCGTAATATCTACATAGCGTCCGTTAATCATTTCCGCCTTATCAGGTTTGGTTTGACGTAGTAAATCAGCTGCGCTCTGGCCGCTAAACACATCTAACGGCTTATCGTAGATAGCAGGGTCAATACCAGGGGCAATTTTGTGAGGCAGTTCGGAGCCAGCTGCAATCAGTGCGACCAGTGCAATAGCTCTCTTGTTCTGTGCGCCCCAAATCGCTCCAGCACTATGCGTAAGCGGATCGGCAATGGTGTCAAAGGCTTCTTGAGCCGATAGTTTACCAATTGCGTGTGCCTGGCGGTCGACAGCGTCTTGAACCCCTGGTGCTAGTTCGTGACGTGGAGCAATATTTACTAGTTGGGCATCAACGCCTTTGGACTGCAGTTTGGCCAGATCATCTAGAACCTCAGGCTTAACCAGATTACCACCAAGCGTCGATTCATATGAATCGGCAGCACCAACCGCGTATAGCGTGGGAACCGCCAGAGTATTACCGGGAAGTATTGATTCAGCTGCTGACATTTATTAGGCCACCCGTTATTGTTGTTCTATCGTGTGTTACTATACATCAAAATTTACAAAATGTCAATTATTATTTTATACTAAAAATAATAAAAACACTCCCTAAAGCTGGTTTATCCGGCCTCAGGAAGTGTTGATTTGCTAATTTACGATGCTTTCTTGCAAAAGTACATTTGCATAGTATAAAAAGTTTTTGAAAATGTCAATGAGATAACGAACTTAATCGTAGCAAAAATAACTCTTCCTAATTAACACCCTCTATACGCCTATAATATTGTCGGCAGATGTAGCACGATCATACAAGATCTCGTCCAAAACACGGCCCTGTTCAAGCACAATTTCACGGTCGACGTATTCCTTGGCAACAGGGTCGTGCGTAACCATCAAAACAGTTGTGTCTTCTTGTCGCGTCACATCCCGCAACATACCAAACACTGCTTCACTAGTACCCTTATCTAGGGCACTAGTTGGCTCGTCAACAAGTAAGATACCGGGGCTAGGCGCAACGGCAGCCATCAACGAAATACGCATCTGTTCGCCGCCAGAACCAGAGCCAGCCTGACCAAACAAACGATCGACCATGTTGAATAGACCTGCCACTTCAACGATACGGCGATTTGAAATCTTCTGCCTGTTTGCGTTAGCCATCAGGCGTACGTTTTCGGCAACCGTGAAACTGCGATCAATCAAAGCGGCTTGATAAACAATGCCTATGTTCTTGCGTTTAAACGCATCTAATCGTCTTTCACTCATATTAGTTACATTCCGGCCGAATATTGTTACCTCCCCCCTATCAGGCTTAACGATACCTTCCATGACGCTAATGACACTTGTCTTGCCCGAAGCAGTATGACCCGTCAGGCTAACAAATTCACCTCGTGGAATATCAAAGCTGACGTCACGCAAAGCAACACCGGTAGCATAAGATTTGGCAAGACCTCTAACGGTGGCAATCATTTCGCTACCTCTTGGCCGAATACTTTCTGGTGCAGACATGGTTTAGCTCCTGAGACTTTCTTCCGTTCGAATAATTTTCTTTGGGTGAATCAAGCTTTTTAGAGCTCCGAGCAACGAGCCACCAATTGCAACTGATGATCCAACCATCAATTCCTTAAGGCCTACCGAGGCCTGAAAACCTGATTCAAGCGAATTCACGACTACTGGCGTTGCAAACATTGCGGCAGAACCCCCAATAACCGATGCAAGTACACCATCTTTCAAAACGCGTAATGATTCAGTTGCCCGAATAGTACCTTCACCAATCCCTCTTCCAAGTTTTGCGGCCCATTCACGGCGGTGTCGGACAAGGCTTTCATGCATCCGTGATCCGCTCACGGCTGAAGCAAATAGCCCAGCAAACAAGGCAAGAACACTTGTAATTGGCTTTACGTTAGAATCCCAGAACTCTTTGCTGTTTGCTAAATAATGCTGCTTCGTAATAACGGTACTCACCTCGTTATCCTGATTTGCAGCATCTAGGATTTGCTGAGTTTTCTCCGGTGAGGTGTCCAAAACGATTGAGTGAACCGAAGATTCAGGATCTTTTTTGAGACACGTTGCCATAGCCTCTTGATCCATCACAATACCAACACGGTTCGTAGCAGATATGCCATCAATCTCGCCAACAACTCGGGCATTTATGCCGTTTAGTTCGACCATTTGGCCAACATCTACGCCTGCGGTTCGGTCAATCATAATAGGGATACTGTTGCAGCTGCTGCCTACGGCAAATGAGGTTGGCGAATTTTCTGGAGTCGAGACGCCAAGACTCAAGTCAGATAGCGTTTGACCACTTTTGACCATTTGGCCAAGATTTTCGTCAAGAATGCCAGCACGTATCTTTTCCGCAGTGGCAATACTTAATATTCTGTCGGCAAGGCCTCGGCTCACAGAACTTTCCACCATTGGCATGGCACCGGCGTAATTGGTAACCATACTTTCGCCAGGGACAAGTGTAGACATGGCTTTTTCTATAGGACGTTCGGGGCCATTACTGACTTCACCACTGATAGAGCTCGCAAAAACTGCGAGCCCGGCGCCAATTGAGGCCATGACCGGCACCCTACCTGCAAAGGTCGCCTCAAGCGCACGCTTAAACGGTGAACGCCTTGGCTGAAGACGATCTTCCGACATCTCTCTTGAAGACCATCGGTCGATTGAGTGAATGTGTGGATTTAATGATGCGCCTACTTTGGCACCCAGAATCACTCCGGCTGATAGCGCAAGCGATACCGCGCCTGTGACCTCTAGGGCACCTTGCACATCATTGACCGCACGTTGTGCAGGCTCTAAATATGGCATCGCCTGCTCGAATCGAAGACTCGAAGACTTGCCACTGACCCACAAAGCCGCGCCGCCAACAAGACTACCGGCATATAGGGCTGCCGTAGCGATCCTGCCGTGTTGTTCTCTAATATCGGCACGATCCAAATTCTGTAGGGCAAGCTCTGCGCTAGCCGCAGGATCTAAAATCTCCGATTGTGGCAACATTTCTTGTACTTGTATGGGCTGCTGACTGTGCTTTGACATGCATCACCTGACAAATTATTACGTTAATGTTTAACATTGTAACACTTTTTTGTTAATTTTACAATAGCTGCTTATAAAAAGCGCCCAGCAACTGCTTACCGAAGCGCCTCTCTGGTCTTCTAAAGAACAATTACAGGCCGGATTGTATGCCAAAGATGTGGCGAAGAGCAATGATCACTTCTTTTGATTATTTTACATAGGGTCACTAATAGTATAAAGTGTGAATCTAGACAGGCTAACAGTATAAAAAGGTCCGCACATGCACCGTATAGCCGTTATTGAAGACGATATAAGCCTAGCCTCTATGTACGAGTTCAAGCTCGTCCATGAGGGCTATGAGGTGCGTCGGGCTGTAAATGGGGCTGAGGGGCTAAAGCTTGCTAAGGAGTTTCGGCCGGAATTAATTCTGCTGGATTTGCGAATGCCGGTTATGAGCGGTGACGAAATGCTCGAAAAACTTCGGGCAACAGATTACGGCAGTAGCATGCACGTTATCATCCTTACCAACATCAGCAAAGACGAAGCTCCCATGGGGCTTCGTTTTTTATACGTAGACCGTTATATCGTAAAGGCGCACCACACCCCGCAACAAGTTGTTGATATCGTGCGTGAAGTCTTGGGTAATAACTAGAGAATAATTAGCTTTATGTTCTGTACTTGGCTTCATTTTTTCGGCCAACTCTAGCCCAAATTGCGGATTTAAAGCACTTGACTAATCGATCGTGCTAAACTAGAAATATGCCAAGAATTGCAATTATCGAGGACGATCCTGCTATTTCACAGATGTACCGCTTTAAGTTTGAAGCGGAAAAATATGAAGTTGAGACTGCCGAAAACGGCAAACTTGGGCTGGAATTGGCCGAAAAAATGAGGCCAGATATCATCCTGCTTGATCTGATGATGCCCGAAATGAACGGTGACGAAATGCTTGAACTTCTACGCAAGAAAGCCTGGGGCAAGGACATTAAGGTGGTTATTCTTACCAACAAGGGTGAACAAGAAGTGCCAACGGAAGTACGAACGCTTGGGGTCAGCGCCATTATACTCAAAGCCGATATGACACCGCGCCAAGTGGCCGAAATCGTCCAAAAGCTGCTAAAGAGCTAATTCTCTGTCATACTAGCAGCATGGCCACACTAGTGAAATCTTCACTCTATGAGTATACTAGATTCCGCTAATCTAATTCTTGAGGCATCAGATGTCGATACACAGCGATTATAGTAAGCTGACTGATTGGGAGTGGGATGGGCTTACGGCAGGCTACAATCTTGCCGATGGACACGCACATCAAGCACAAAATGCTGCGTATACCGAGATCATTGACCATCTCCCGGAACTGTTTATGCAAGCACAGTGTGGAAATCAAAAGGATATTCAACAAGCCTTCGAGCAAGCCTTCTTTAATCTGGCCGGCCAGCGCAATTATCAGCAACTTCGACCGCCCTTGTACCAAAGCGCCTGCTCGCTATCGATAGAAGTAGTTGCTAACTATCTTCGCCAAACGGCTAAATCTGTTGCCATGCTTCATCCAACGTTTGATAATCTAGCAGACATTTTAAAACGTCACAATATCCAGCTAACCCCTATTGATGAAGCCTCTATGCTCGACCCGGACACAAAGCTCAAAGATCTGTCTGCTGATGTACTTTTCCTTGTGTTACCAAATAATCCGACCGGAACTGATTTAAATCAGAAACAGTATTTGTCGATCATTGAATACTGCAAAAAGTATGCCAAGATGCTCATCGTTGATAATAGTTTTCGTTTCTACAGTTCATTAATTGAGTGGGATCAATATGCTGCCCTAAAATCTGCTGGCATTGATTTTATAATCTTTGAGGACACTGGCAAGACATGGCCGACTCTCGAGCTTAAAATAGGCATAACTGTGTCAAGTGATAGCGTCTATGAGCAACTCGCGACTATCACTAACGACTTCCTGCTCAACGTATCCCCGTTTGTTTTTACGGTCTTAACCAATTACATCAATAGCGAAACTGATGGTATTGTCGGTGCACGAACGATCGTATCTACAAATCGAGAAATGCTTATGAAACTATTGAGTGAATCACCTATAAGCCTATCCATGTCAGTGTCAAACTTGAGTGTTGGCTGGATAAAGTTACCCAAGAATTGGGAAGCAACGGCTCTCTGTCTTTGGCTAGGAGAACACGGCATACATGTCCTACCTGGATCACCTTTTTATTGGAATGATCATTCAAAAGGAGAATCATATATCCGTGTTGCGTTATTACGACCAATTGCCGATTTTAAAAAGGCAGCTCGACAACTAGTAGAATTACTCGATGAGTATCAGTGATTCAGCTAGACTAGATGACACGGGCGTATGATCCACCGTTTGCGAAAGACTCAGCCGCTGCAATTAACGAGTTCGTCATGTTATTAACAGACTCTACCGATTGTGATCCAAGATGTGGCGTTACTATAATATTGCGTTTTCTAAGCTTCATAAGTTCACGTACTTCCTCTGTAACTAGATAATCAAACCCTATTCCCCGAAACTTTTCGTGGAGAGTACAGAGATGCGGCTGATCTATAAGTGCAGGATGTGCAACAGACAATAACATTGAGCCGTCTGGAGCCATGTCTAATAACTCCTTACTGATCAATCGGTCATTGACGCCCGCTTCGTATGCCATCATTATTAGTATAACGTCTGACTGGACGACTAGTTCCCGTAGGCTAACGAACGAGACCCCGGGATCGCTCTTCGATGTACGATTATATACAATGACACGCAACCCCAGTGCCTCACCGAGTTTTCGGCACCGTTTACCAATCTTGCCAAAACCAATAATACCCAACGTTTGGCTGTTCAGTTGGTGGCGTAGAAGAAAAGGTGATATCGGATGCCCAGGCCATATATCACTTGTTGGTTCTCTATAGTTATAGCCTGGCAGATTCGTAATCGTTCCGGATACAAGTAGTTGCGCAAGTTGCGAACGGTTATTCAGCTCAAGGAGCATACCGATTGCAACCTCTGCGACAGCTTGTGTCGCATACTCAGGCAAGTGCGCTAATTTAATATTATACTTCTTGAGTAGATTCGGGTTTATTTGATCGTAGGCAGTAGTGTTAACTATTATTAGTTCTAGTTGCAAGCAAGCTTTTAGTATCTTCTCAGAAAGTGGTAAGACGAACTGATCCATCATCACAATGTTATGGTGACCAATGCGTTCAATTGCTAGATCTACGGTGCTGGTAGTTTCGTAAAACGTGACGTCAGCAAAGCCGTGCTGCAAATAGTTACGCTGCGAATCGCTCAGCAAACATTCGTTTAGGACTGTCAGTGTTTTCACACTACTCTCCGTCGATGAGATTAGCGGTGTTAACTATAGTTGCAAATTCCTTATCAAGACTTGCAAGAGCAAAGTTATGCATAGCTTGAGCCGAGTAGTGCTTCCCGTCAAAGCTATCTCGGTCAAATGTAGCCGTTGCGTCAGCGACAACGTAGACTATAAAACCGAGGTTTGCGGCCATACGAGCAGTTGTTGAGACACAGTGATCGGTTGTTAAACCGACAAACACGAGTGTTGTAATCTTCGAGCTTCGCAAGCGTTCTTCTAAATCAGTGCCGATAAGCGCGCTATTGACTGTTTTCGATATAACCGGCTCACTTCGCCCAGGCTTTACTATACCCTTGATCGCATTACCCGTCTTCTCAGGTCTTAGTGGTGATTCCGGTTCTGTAGAATCATTTTTAATGTGAAATATTGGTCGTCTTTTTTTTCTCCAGAAGCGCAATAATTTGCACATATTGGCCTCTGCGTCGGGATTGTTACGCTTTCCCCAAAACGGGTCGTCGAAACCTTTTTGGACATCAATTAATATCAAGGCTGCGTTTTTTAGCTTTGTTTTCTGAGACTTTTCCACCTAGCCTTGCTCCGGTTCTATTACTTTATCTGGCGGCTGAAACGGACACTCTCCTAATATCGCACGGCGAAGCAGTCGTTCGTGGGCCTCAACTGCTGGATCAGGTGGGAGCAGTGCATACTGTAACCAATCAGGGGCAACACCATGATCACCGAGATACGGGTGAATTGGCTGCACTTGCCTACTTCGTATCTCTGCCTTTTTACGCGCATGATCCTCCATGCCCTTAGCATCTTTATACTCATAAACAACATCGTGAGAGTTAAACACAATAAACTGCACCGCGCTTTTTCTAGCAGGCACTGATGCATGAGGATGGAAATAGGCTATGAAGTGTGCGGTATCGCCAGCACCAAAACCAAAATTGTAAGATTCAGTGTCATTCGAGTATCCAGCCGGCCAATCATAATGCTGGGAATTTCTATCATGCATGTCTCCGAGCAGCCGGTACAATACCTCTGCGCCATGCATTTCATTTTGGATCACGGGGTTCCGAAAGGCAACTAGAGAGGTTCGAAACATTCGTCTAGTGCGCGGTGGTGACGCTGGTATATCAAACTCATGCTGTGCTCGAACGATATCATGGAGCAGCCCCTCAACCACAACGGGGTCGCTGATATCATCGTAGGCAGAAAAGGCGTACTGCTCAGTTCTAAACGCAGCCTGGCCAAAGACGCATGGAAATCTCCGATCACCAGCTGCGATGCTCACATTCTTATCTAACACATAGTCCGATACGTAGCGTTGCGCTGATAGATGAAAATCACGCATCTCGGAATGTTGAGGGTAGGCGGATTCAAATTGTCCATTAACAATATGGCCATAGCCGCTCATGGTATCAGAAAATGGATTCGGTTTACGCTCAAAGCCTTCAACCTGAGGCGACGGTTTACTATCTGGAGTTCCTGGATAAGTCGACATAATGCCAAAATCCTATTCACATAATATACACTCGAATTTTCAGTATGCCCTTGGCAACGAGAGAATGCAAGGGCATTTGTCGACATTCATATCCAATTAGTAGCTGCCCAAAGCTTAGTTTTCTGTCATACTAGCGACATGGACGAAGCCACGTTTCTATATAAAACTTTCCGCGTGAACGAGGACGGACACACTGTTTTTTTTGACTACGAAGTTCAGCATGGCGGCGAAACGTATCAACTTACTGAGTCTTTGAAGTTTCCGGTTGCGTTGCAGCAGACTGCAGGGCAGCTTGCAGGCTTACGGGCGTTGCACTTAGCACTGGGAATTAGTTATTACAAGATTTTTGTGGCACCACGGATTACCCATCCGTACCAGATGAACGCAGCCGAGGCAGATTTTTGGAATGATATCTGGCGCAATGGTTTGGGCGAATTTTTGTACCAAAATAAGCTGTCGCCAGAACGGCTCGCGACGTTCGCCCCCCAGAACGGCACAATGTTTGAAAAAGATACCGATACCCCTGTTAAAAACGCTGCAATTTTGGGCGTTGGTGGCGGCAAAGACTCGGTCGTAGCCGGTGAATTACTAAAAAATAGTAGCGTGGCAGTGGATGGCTTTGTCATGGCAACCGGTGAACAGCTAGGGCAAGCAAAGGCAGTGGCTGACACCATGAATATCGCCCTACACGTTGTGGAACGATCGCTCGACAAGCAACTTTTGGAGCTACAGGAGCAACCGGGTGCGTATAAGGGCCATATTCCTATTTCGCTCATTTTTGGGCTGGTTGGTACGGTGTTGGCGAATGCCCTAGATCGTGCGTATGTGGTAGTAGCTAACGAGGCGAGTGCTAGTATTCCACGGATTACCTGGGAACATGGCGCGGTGAATCACCAGTGGAGTAAATCGTTTGGGTTTGAGCAGAAGCTGCAAAAGTATATTCATGAACACATCAGTCCGGCTACAACCTACTTTAGCGCCATTCGGCCATTAACTTCAGTAGCGGTGGCCAAATTATTTGCAACCTACCCGCAGTATTTTGAAGTCTTTACCAGCGACAACTACGTGTTTCGGATTGATCCTACGAAGCGGCCAAACGCCCGCTGGAGCCTAGAAAGTCCTAAAAGTTTGAGTAGTTTTATATTGCTTGCACCGTGGCTGAGCGAAGCGGATATACTGCGAACGTTTGGACAAAACTTTCTGGATCAGCCAAGTTTAGAAACGCTTTTTCAGGAATTGACAGGCACCCTGGGCAATCCGCCGCTTGACTGCGTGGGAACGGTGGAGGAGCTGGTTTTATCGCTTAATCTGGCCGCACAGCAAGGGAAATTTGCTAACAGCGTGCTGATGAAACTAGCGGCAGAACAGGGCGTTATTGGCGACAAAGACTGGCAAACCGAGCTCGACGCTATGCTGGCGCTACAATCTGAACAAGCACTGCCGGAAGCACTCAAAAATACCATTACGGCAGCCTTGCAAACCGGAGTGAGCGCGTGAACTGGCAACTGGACCAGTTTGTTGGCAAAGACGTAGTGTTCGTAGGGCCTGGCAAAGGTCGCGCCATGGCTGGCGTGCAGGAATTCTTGGAAAAACATGGCCAATTACGATCATTTACAGGGGTTGATAAGGCTGTGGGTGATAATCCGTTGGGATTTTTACGCGATTACAACGCCAAACAAACGGTATTTATCAAAAATGAGGGTATTCCAGGCAATGAACTGCCTGTTCCCTATACCACAGCACTACAGCTGTTCTTTTCACTCGTTCCGGCAACAGGAGCAACAACCATTGGGGTTACGGGCACCAAAGGTAAAAGCACTACTACTGCTTTGACTGCACATATTCTGGAAGTGGCCGGCAAAGACGTGGTTTTGGCTGGCAACATCGGTATTTCACCTCTCATGACGCTGGATTCGGCAACTAACGACACTGTTTTTGTGCTGGAATTATCGAGCTACCAACTGTCCGATTTGCAGGTTAGCCCACACATTAGTGCCTGCATTAATCTGTATAACGACCATACCGATTGGCACGGTTCTTTGGAAGATTATTGGGAAGCTAAGCACAATATTATGCGGTTTGCAGGGGTGGACGACGTGTTTATCTACAATCCCGCCTTTCCCGAACTACAAGCCTGGGCAGACAAAGCAGCGTGTCGCACCATCGCAGTCAACGGCACCGACCAGCTCGATATATCGCAGGCGCAGCTGTTCGGTGAGCACAACCGGGTCAATGCGTTGGTAGCGCGACAAATTGCCCGCGAATGTGGCGTAACCGACGAAGTGTCACAGCAAGCTATCGATTCGTTTGTGCCATTGCGACACCGCATGCAAGTTGTGGCCATAAAACAGGGTCGAACGTTTGTTGATGACGCCATTGGTATGACGCCAGAATCGACCATGGCTAGCCTGCAAGCAATTAGCCAAAAACTTGGAAACGTTGGCTGTTTGTTGCTTGGTGGCCAGGATAGAAACTACGATTTTCACGAAGTTATGGCACTAATTGCCAGCCAAAACATCCCCAACTTGGTGTTGTTTCCTGAAACTGTCGAAAAGATGAAAGCCGCCTTCCCCGCCAGCTACAATCCAATGATTTTTGAAACCAGCAGCATGAAAGACGCAGTAGCTTGGGCGGCAGAACATGCACCAGATAATTCAGTAGTTTTGCTCAGTACCGCCGCCCCAAGCTACTTGCTCTGGAAAGATTTCGAAGACAAAGGCGACCAGTTCCAAGCCGCCGTTAATTCCCTGGCTTAGGCAAACTAAGCCTATAGGTTGTCAAGTTTTGCAGTTGCTGCAGCCACACGTTGGGCGGCGCGGATGACATTATCGAAGAGGGCGCAGACGGTGAGCGGGCCAACACCGCCTTTTTCGGGGGTGATGGTGATGTTTGGCAGGGTTCGGACATCGGAGGCAACGTCGCCAACTAGACCGTTTTTATCGGTCGCAACACCGGCATCGACAATGACAGCATTTGGCTTGATCATACTTGCGGTGATGAGTTCCGGAACACCAGTTGCCGTCACGATAACGTCAGCTTCACGTGTGAGCGCTGCCAGGTCTGAAGTATTTTTATCAGCAATGCTAAATTCTAGGCCAGAATTACGCCACAAATCGGCTAATGGCTTGCCAACCAGGCGACCATGGCCGACAATCAGCAGGTTTTTACCAACCAACTGGATGTTGTAGCCCGCCAGTAACCAATTGATGGCCATTGGTGTTGCTGGGTCAAACAGTGTTCCTTCGCCCACTTCGCTTAGTCCATCGACGTCTTTTGCAGAGCTGACGGCGTTGAGTATTTGGGTTGTTTGCGTGGGATCTGGCAACGGAATTTGTACGATTATGCCGTGGACGGCTGGGTCGGCATTGAGCGCGGCAATGCAGTCGAGGGCGTCTGCTTGCGCAATCGTGTGGACCTCTACATCAATCAGAATATCGGTGCCATACGCTTGCTTCAGCTTCATGTAGCTATCGACAACAGGGTCGGGATTGGTGCGCACAATGGCAAGTTTTGGCAAGACGTGATGCGCCTGACGCAAAGCGCGCACTTCGCGAGCTTGACGTTCTTCGATATAGCCGGCTAGTTCCTGGCCGTTTAGTAGTCTCATTTAAGGTATTGTATCAGATACGAGTAGTTACTTAGCGTGAGACTAGCCCATTACCTGGCCAGTTGGCGCAGCTGGTGGAATCGGAGGGGTTGGCGGCTGCGGTTGTTGCGGATACTGCTGCCCAGGCTGTACTACTGGCGGCTGAGGAGCCTGCACAATCTGAGGTTGCTGCGGATACTGCGGTTGTGGGTTCTGGAACTGCTGTGGCTGTGGGCCTACAGGAGCCACAACTGGTGGTTGCGGCGCAACTGGATTGTAGGGCTGGGGAGCTTGTCCAGCAAATTGTGGTTGCGGCGCGTACGGCGTACCACCTCCAGGGAAACCACCGGCAGCAGCATTACCCTGAAACTGCGCCTTGCCAAAGCCCAAGATCGGGAACGTAACCCACGGGAAAATAATGAGCATGACACAGAAACCGTCGCTCTTACCAAAGAGTTTACCGAGCTTAAAGCACGCGGTAAAGCTCACAATTGTAGTGAAAATGTTCACGAATGGCACCAGACTTAAGAGCGCCCACCAGCCAGGGTAGCCAACAATTTCAAATAATACCCATGTGTTATAGACGGGCACAATAGACGCCCAGCCTGGCTTGCCAGCCTTGGTGAAAATTTTCCACTCCGCGATGATAAGCAGTATCGAGAGTGGCAACAAAACCACCAGTAAACCGATAAACAAACCTGTTGGGAAGGCAGTTGTTGATGATGTTGTGGTGGTATACGAATACGTATAGTCAGCTAGGTGTTGTAGCATGATTAGTTTTTTTCTCCTTACTGCTTATGCTACAGATCCCGCAGTCCGTTTGCAAGTAAGTTGGACATAGCAATTCTGAGAACTAGCTTGTACAATGCAGAACATATAAAGCGTAAGGAGTATAGTAATGAATGCCACCGCACCAGCACAAGGAACCCAAAAAAGTTATATCGCCGCCGTATTGCTTTCGTTTTTCCTAGGGTCACTCGGTGTTGACCGTTTTTACCTTGGCTACACTGGCCTAGGGATCCTAAAACTCATCACCGCTGGTGGATTCGGCATATGGTCAGTTATCGATTTCATTCTTATTGTCGTTGGTAAGTTACCCGATGCAAGCGGCCAACCATTGCAACACTAGACCAACTGTTGTCATCGTAAACAAAAAACTCCAGGTGCTTTAGCCTTGTCAAAACAGAGGTATTTTGCTACACTTTCCCGAAGTTGCACCACAACTAATCCAAACAAGGGCCAGTAGCTCAGCTGGTTAGAGCGTCTGCCTCTTAAGCAGAATGTCGTGGGTTCGAGTCCCACCTGGCCCTCCAGAAGTAGATTCAATAGTAGTGACCAATCGAAAGAGTCCGTTTATCTTTGGTAGCGGGCTTTTTTTATGGGTTTCAAAAACTAAATCTTCGTAATTTGGCATTTCGTTGAAGATTGCGCCGAAAAAGGCTGCCCGCCTGAGTGGATTACTGAGGTCAAGGAGTACTGCTGACAGGTGTTTCAAGAGGTATTTTGCGTATTGCAATATGAGGTCGATATTGACGGCATTTTCGCTCTTATTGGCGAGCTTGCCATCAAGCTCTTTGATTTGATTCTCTGCGTTCACAATGTCCTCCTCCATATATTTAATTGCTGTTTCGCTGGTGACAACCTTCATGCGATCTACTGTTACCCTAATTTGTGCTTCAAGTGTCTGGCGTTGCGCCGACAGCTTCTGATCATCTTGGACGGTTTGTTGTTGCTGTGCCCGCCACGACTCCTCTACCATGCTCAGTAGTGTGTCGATATGCTCTGGCGCTATCTCAATGCTCTTGATCAAGCGCTCAATAGTCGCATCAAACTCTGCCTTGGGTATGCGGAAATAATGACCGTCACGGCTGCAATGATAGGCTGGGTAGTATTTGCCGAGTTTGCCACGGGCTGCGCTACCACTCAATGTTTTATTGCAATGCGGACACCCAATAACTTTCTTGTACGGAAAGCTCGGGTTAAGCATCCTTTTGACGAGTTGGTATTGAGGCGGCAGCTTGTGGTGAACCGTCACCTCATTATTGCTGGCTATCTCAATCACTAGCTTACCGTGATTGGCCTGATTAAATAATTCTGGTGTCACAAGGCCGTCAAACTGAGCTTTGACTGCCTTGTCGTACGTCCATTTTTCTTTAATGACACCGGCGTAGACGAGTCGATGCGCAAAGCGATCAACCATCTTGACATCCATTTTCTTGCCACCGACAATGCGGAGTATTTTTGTGCGGTCATATTTGTCTCGCACATAATTTATGCGCGTACGAAAACCTAGGCGATTCAACGCATCTGCAATTTCCTGGCTGCTGTATATGCCCTTGGCACGCATCTTGAATAGGCGTTGTACGAAAATGAACTCTTCGGGGTGTGGCCTGAGTATGGTTCGTTTGCCGTTATTGGTATCGACCGTCTCACTCATAAAGCCATACGGTGGCATACGCATCCAATAGCCAAGCTGTGTGTAGCGGATTTCAGCACCAATCATGCGGCTCATAATGTCGCGCATTTCGTCTTTGGCACGTTCGGCTTCTAAGTATTCTGATTTTTGTGATGGGTTAAACTCGCTCCAGTAATATTTAAAGCCGGTGTGTTCGAGCGTATTAACTTGCTGTTGCCCGATAACGCCATACATATCTATGAGACTCACCCCGAGTACGGTGAGCTGTTTTTTAAGCGGACTGTAATAATCACCACCGCCACGCGTAAAGCGGTCAATCGACTTAATGAGCACAATCTCAATACCCTTGCTTTTGGCTTTGCAGGCATTAATGACTTTCTGCATCGGCTGTTCTTCGTGTGACGCCGATTCCATAAGAATAATAGTTTCTGTAATCACGATGCCGTGCGTGGCTGCATAGCGTTCGCCTTGCTCACGCTGGGCTTCGGGCGAGTCACCGTCAGTTCCTTGCCTGTCCGATGATACACGAATAGCCAGTAAGCCGATGCGGGGCCTGCTGTTATCCGGCGTCATTACTAACCCCTATGCCTAAGATATCGACTATCTTGCTGCCAAAGCTCTGATCTTCAATAATCTTCTCAACGATCAGATCGGCAACCATCTTCATGCGCTGCTCTAAGGTATACTCAAAAGCCCCATCCGTAGCAGGCTTGGGCTTGTTCTTGGTGCCTTTTGGTCTCGACATATATACCCTCCATGTCGAGGCTCCGTAACAATTCAACTAGATAACTAAAAGAGGTTATTTCTGTGGGCGGCCTGGCTTCGGTTTCTCTACCAGCGCTTTCTCGATGAGTTCAGTTAGCTTCTTATCACCAACCTTACTCAGTCCTATAAGTACCAACTGTACGAGCGTTATGCCCTGATCTGCCGCAACTGCCTTGGCACGGCGTTGTATGACTTCCGGCATGTCAATTTGTATGCGTTCTCGTTTTGGTGTAACCATCAGGGTATATTGTATAACAATACACCTCTCGGTCAAACATGACGCTTACTCCACGTCCGCATGTTCCAGCTTTTTAGCGACCAGTTCGCGGTCTTGTTTACTAAAGATAATGGTCATATTATTCCTCCTGTTGGCCTGCGTACACTTCCGTAATATGCAGTGCCGTTATGGTATGTTGGGGATTCTCTTTTTTAGCTGCCGCCCTAAAGCGTTTCATGAGCAGCTTACGGTCATGCTCGGTAAACGTTATTGTCATGCTTCTCCCTTTCTGTGGTGACCAAAGCCACCACCTATGTTTAATAGCAGCGTCTCATCCTACGCTAGGGGGCGGCTTATGCCGCCACCCTCTCTATGCCATATACTGGCAGGTCTTGTAATTGCGTCGGTCGGAAATAGCTATCCTGCTCGATTGGTAAGCCGATGCCTAGTGTTTCGCTCAGTTCTCGTAATGAGAAATAGCCGAACTCTGTCTCGTGGCCAACTACCAAACCCCAGCAGGTGTCTTGTCCGTCGTACTCAATGACATACCATGTCCAGTTTGATACCGGATGAAAGAACTTGGCCTGTGCTACCTTGTCGGGCAGCGCAATGTTTTCTGTTTCGTACAGTTTGGGTATTCGTGCTGCGATTGGCTCAGTGAGTAGTCTCATCTGTCCGAGCCTCCAGCTTATATAGCCAATCTTCCGAAACACCACTATCTCTCACGATGCCCAGTGCTTCACTACTAGTGTTATGCCGCATAGTAACCCTCCTTTTAGTTGTCTAGCCGAATTGTTAAGGAGCCAGTTGCGTATTACTTAACTCTGATTTAATTGTACCCCATGGGGTACATGTTATCAATACCCATAAGCACTTTCTACAACAGAACTTTTACCCAATCCCGAAATAGGCTATATTTCATCTGTTTTACCACTGTTATAATTCGCTTCTTTTTCTCTTCTTCCTATATATAAATATATAGGAGAGAATGAGAGGGAGTAGTATGCTATGGATATGGTAAGAGTTGTTGGTCAGAGGTATGTGAGGTCGTCGTTAAATAAAGGTCAGATTACAGTATTAGAGTTGGTATATAAATATAGGTTTGCTAGTAGGCAGTTAGTTGCAGAGAGTCTTGGAGTAAAGCCAGAAAATGGATTATACGAGAAGCTAGAGGTATTAGTGAAGCGTGAGTACTTGGCTAAGCGATTCGATAAACGCTTAAAACTTCAGGCTATGCCAGCAGCGTATTTTATTACGCCTAATGGTCTGCGTACTTTACAGGAAAATGGCCACGATGACATTACCGATACAGTCATTAAAGCTGGCTACAAAAACAAAACCGTTGGCCTAGATTTCATTAAACATACCTTAGATGTCTACAAGTACACCAATCTCCTGAAGCGCCACTACCCAGCCCTCAAGATCTTTACGCAGCGAGATATGGCACGATACGATTATTTCCCAGAGCAACTACCCGACGCCTTTCTGTCCCTCCCTACCGACAACCCTGAACAGCCGAGGCGGTTCTTCTTTGACTTAATCTCCGACACCATGCCCCGTAGTGCATTAGACAAACGGATTGCCAATTACTGTGAGTTCTTTGATGAGGGTGGCTGGGACCCTACAGGTAGCGAGCTACCCGTTATCTTATTACTCAGTGAATGGGGTGCAGCCGAAAAACGAATACAACGCAATGTAAGGATACAGCTCGGCCGCTCTGATATGGAGGAACTGCCGGTTTATACTAGTACTACCTCTGCTTTAGAGAATATGACAGATGAACGTATTATTTGGACGAGTGTGGAAGATACCGATGAGCTTGAGGAGCTTGCAGCTCTAACCGGAACTCCGTAAAAGCACAGCTTCTTACGGAGTTGGCTATTTTCAGTAGGAAAATAGCTTTGTGCCATAAACCACTAACATTGAGTCACGGCAATAGCTGTCAAGGTACAGGTAAGCCCGGCGCTAGAGTATAATGGAGCAGTAAAGGCAGGGCTAAGTCGTGAAACACTTTACTGTAGCAGAGATAGATATTTCTAAATACAAAGCGATTAGTGGCCCGACAGAGGTAGTCGGAGGGTCTAGGCCACGCCTAACATTAGACCATAAAGACACAAATCAACGGTTCTTTTTCAAGACATATACGCATAATCCGCGCGAAGTTTGGGCCGAGTGCCTAGCTTCCCATATTGCTGAACTTGTTGGTATTAAAGCTCAATCAGTTACTATTAAGACCGCGCCCAAGGAGCTTGTGGAAGCGATGCGAAAGCGCTATGGAGAAGTGCTACCGCGTGGCTGGAAACCTATCGGTACTTTGGCGAGAAATATCTTTCCAAGGGACATCGATATAACGTATGGCTCAGCTATTGTCGGCACACCGACGCAGCCTCTAACACTTGAGCAGATACAGGTAAGGATTAGTGCCAAGTATTATGCTGCCGATGATTTGCTCCAAGCCTTCTCTGATATGGTTATCTTTGATGTGCTTATCGGTAATATGGATAGACATCATGAAAACTGGGGTATATGTGAGAACAAGAGATATAAACAGCAGCTGCTCTTTGATAAGAAACAGCTCGTTACCCTGCGTAATTTCACCCCTCTATTTGATCATGGCAGCAGCTTAATGTTTGAACTAAGCGACATGGATGTCACAAATATGCTAGATGATGAAGCACGCCTACGGCGTTATGTCGAAAGCAGTAAATTCGGATACCTACTAAATGCTGCCGGTGAAAAGTCTAATCCCTTTGAGTTGCTCGACGCCCATTTGAGCACGCGCACTAGTTGGCAGCCCAGAATCAAGAAGTCATTGGCCAAAATTAAAGAACTTGATTTACTTGCACTGGCAGAGTTAATTATTCAAATGCCCGTTCCCGAACAGCTTGAATATAATCATAACCGACGTAAGCTGCTATATAAGTCACTACTCCTGCGCTATAATAGACTTATTAAGATGTATGAGGATATCTAAATCATGGCAACCCCAATTACATTCAAGCTGAAGAATGAAGCCTTGAACCAAGACTTGGGTACTATTGTATTTAATGGCAAGTTTGTTTTCGAGCTAAACAATAACATCACTCATGAATACTGGAACCAGGTCGGTTTTATTCAATTGACGCCAAAGCAAAGCAGAGTAGAGAGTGATGACTTATTTTATTATCTAAACTCTCGGTTGCCGATTTACCTTCGAAAAGAGTCTGCAAAATCTAAGTTAGAGTACATTAAAGAATCGGGGCTTAGGGTTGCATCAGACTCACTTGCACTGATCTCTGAGTGAGAAGCAGCCGAGATTAAGCCTAGGCCGTATTCTATTAGCTTGGTATGGCATCACAGATACTAATCAGTTCTCTGGCTGTCATATCATCATCCAAGAGGTAATTAGCTAACGATTTATCACTATCCGGCAAGACTAAAAAATCTCCAACACCAAACTTCTCAGTTGGCAGCGAGAAAACAGCATCAACTGTATCTTTTGCAAACATGCTTATGCTCACACCAATAACATTTTTGTAACGACGCATATCTTCTGTAATACGAAAACAGCGTTGCGCTACTCCTGCTCGGTAATACGTTAATCCGTAGCTGACTGGTAGCTGTTTTAGTGCTGCATATCGTTCATCTTCACCGTAATGCCGTATTAACTGGGCAGTGTAATCTCGCATGGCAATTTGTGTTCTCGTGATTTTACGCATGCCGTATCTCCAACGGGAAGGAATCAACCAATAGAGTCGTTCTTGGGCGGCCTCAAAAGTCCGAGAGTCAACTAGTGCCTCGAAGGCATCGAGAGTCCGCACCCATTCTTCGGCTGGGTTTTTATGCTGTTTCTGTTTCAGCCGTTTCCAGGTCTTGTTGTATACTCGCGTACCGGTATATGTCTCATTACTCAGTACCCGTATAACCTTGGAAGTATCCCACTTTCTACCCGTGGCTGATAGAATATCGCGTTCATTTAAGCTATCGGCGATATCCCTTGGATGAATCCACTTGCTCACGAATGTCGTAAAGATTTCCTTCACAATATCTTGTGTGCCGTCTGTCGCCGGCTCAAACGTCACTCGTTGGTTAGCGATAACTTTATGCTCGCCTGGTTTTAAGACGCCAATACGCTGCTTATGCTCATCAAAAAGGACACGGTTATAGCCGTAGGGCGCCGTACCGCCTGCTGAAAAACCTTGCTCTGAGACTTTTATACTGCCATACCAGACTTTATCACTGAGCTGACGGCTATATTCCGCTGCCATATAGCGGCCAATTGATGTTTCAAGGCTAGAAAGAAGCTTATGCTCCTCCTCAGGAAAGCCTACCTTTATATAGACAACTTGCTTACCATGCTTCTTGCAAATGAATGTCCAATAAGCTGCCTCATCGGTATCTTGCCACCTTCCCCAACGTGTCCAATCAAGAACGAATACATAGTCAAACTGCTCGGCAGATTCATGAAGCACCCATTCGTCAAATAATCTTTCGAAACCAGGGCGTGATGCGGATAGCCCGCTTTTTCCTTCATCCGATTCCTCGTGGATGATCTCGATGTCATGCTTATCGGCAAATGCCTGCGTCTGCTCCCGCTGCAAGGGCACTGAGTTTTCTTGTTTATCCTCGGCTGAATGCCGATAGTAAGCAACGGCTTTTCTTCTTGTAGCCCCTCCGAACATGATATCCCCTTACACTGCTTGGTTTAGTAAATCCTTTAACTGTTCTAAGAATGCTTTCTCCTGTGCACTGAATGCGACACCTTCAGCACGCTTACGGCTCACGAAGCTGATAATCTCCTCAATGTGCAGTGATGACCCAGATTGCAAGGTTCGCTGCTCAAGTTCATGAATAGTCATATCAGGGTCAGCAAGGTAGCGAGCCAGCTCTTCCTCATTAGCCGTGGCACGCAGAAAAATACTGCCAAGCTTTCGTAGCTCCTTGGAATTTTTGATAACCTTGTGCTTAATGCGCTCGAAGACATTAATGATAATGTCGTCGACTTCCAGATCCCGTATCTTGCGAAGCTTTGCGCGTAAACGGACAAACTCTATCCGATAGCTTTCGCTTAAATCATAGCGTTCCATAAGTTCAATGTAATCCATCTTTTGCTTCCGAAGTTGTAGGGAGTTGGCCACGACAGCTTCAGTAATACCCAGGTGCTCAGCGAGTTCACGGTTACTCGTGAAGCCTGCCTCAGACTTGATTCGCTCTAAAGCTTCAGATTTCTCCATTGGTCTCCATGGCCGGCGATTGTTCTGTATTTCGTAGCGCCTTGTCTCAAGCTCTGCATTAGAAAGCTTAGGGTAAATACGGCACGGTACTTCTGTGTACCCAAGCTTCTGGGCACAGATGTAGCGTCGGTGGCCATCAATAATCAGATAGCGGCCAGGCTCGGTCTCGCTAACTGTAATAGGGTTCTCGATGCCATACTGCTTAACTGAGACAAGTAAGCGATTAGCATCACCCTCCGTGCCAAAATCGCGGCGCGGCTGATTGCTGTCTCGTTCAATTTTACTGACTGGTAGCTGCACAAATGTGTAGCCATATACGTGTTGCATGCGTATTCGCTCCTAATCTCCCACATTCGGAACTGGCGTTTTCTCCATGAAACGGCAAAATTTCCTTGTGGAATAAAATATCACAACCATTTGTAATTAGTCAAATATAATTATATAGCAAGCATTAGTATTTTATATTAACAGCTTAGCTCTCCAGAAATGGCTGGTGTCACAGCTCATAAACCATGAGCATCGGTACCGAGGAGAAATAGGAGAGTATGCCTTTACGTACCTGATACATAGACTGTTCCTCAGTAAGCTATGTGACGGAAGCAAGAAAAACAAAACACCAAAAAGAAGATAAGCCCCAAATTTCTAATCACCCCTCATCGGCAGACGCACACCCAAGTTGTCATTCCGGTTACCAACGTCGTTCCAGTTCAGCTTGACCTGACCGTCATCCGGGTTCCAGTTGCCGTTCGGCGCCTGCAAATTTGCTGATAGATTGTCCTGGCGTGTTCATGGTCGCAACCATGAGACGCTCTATTGTTTCATCGCCCTACGATGGCAATAATCTATCAGCATACCGTGTGGGGAACTATGTTGTTTGTTGGAAGCCGTACCCACCGACTGTTTGCCTAACGGCAAACCAGATCTTGGTGTTAGTAGTGGCACGTACTTGCTGCAAGGAGCAGCCAGAGCCACGGAATCAATAGACTCCGCAAGCCGGTTACTGTTCACTCCCGTAGCTCAAACTTTAGCAAAGAAAAATAAAAGACTCAAACCAAGAGACAAAGATCAAAAGGATTTATCCCCACACCGGCAGACGCACACCCAGGTTGTCACGCCGGTCCCCAACGTCGCGCCAGTCCAGCCCGACCCGACCGACACCCGGGCGCCAGATGCCGCTCGGCGCCTGCAAGCCGTTCGCATTACCAAATTCACCCTCGAGCCAAGTCCATGTACTACTGTCAATTGGCGCTTCATGCTCCTGGAGGTTAGCCGCTTGCAGGGCGAGATAGGTAGGGATAGTAGGATGTAATTCATGTAATTGCGTGTTCGGTAGATTGTTGAGTCGCTGTATGATTTTTTTCGCAACGGTTGTGCCATCGGTAGTACCACGACGGTCAATATTAGTGATGTCTGGCTGCTCAGTACCGGGTATAACGACCACCTGCCAGCTACCCCTCCTTCCACTAACCTGGGTGCTGTGTTCATCGCCTTGCAAGTTGCGCCAATCGGTTTTTACCTCACTGTCGATATACAACCCGCCGTTCTTGATACGCCCATCGTGATTGACATTAGCATCATCCTGAAGTGCCCCGAACAGATTAGACCACTGTGCCGCCTCAAGGACTGGCGCAATTACCAAGCGAGGTTCTAAGTTAAGCGCCCGCATGTCCTCGTGAGCGCTACTCAGACGCTCGAAATCAATACCGGCAGCGGCAAGTTCCGCGAGACTTGGCATCGTAACACCAATACGTTCAAACAGTTGAGATGCAGTACTGTGAGCCGTTTCGGCAATAATTGTAAAGGCGGGGCTACTAGTAAATTCTGCCGTACTGTCAGGCTGCAATAGTTCGTCTGCAGGATTAGTTCCTAGAGTCGCCATACCACCAAGAGCGGTTCGAGCTGCTTCACTTAAGTCAGCGAGTGGTGCCTGAGAGCGATTTTCGGGGTGAGGATAATGAAATGGCATGAGTCCCTACTTTGTCCGTAGTAATGCGAGGACACTGCGAGCATGTGTCTGGTTGTGTTTGCTCCCTGATTGGTCGAGGCCAATAATTAACCGCTCAAGTTCGCTCGTAAGCGTCATCCCTGGCTTGTTTCCAGCTGCACAGCGAGTAATCGTATCGTATACAGAGCGTGGGGTAATACAGTCAGTCATTACCGGCTCTTCATCTAAGAAGCCGCTGGTGGATGCATTACCTTTGTCAAGATTTACCTTTGAGTCACGAGCCGGAATACTGTAAAGATGCTGGGTGACATAGGCAAGACGGACGAGCTTCTCAAGATCAGTTGCAGTAATATGCGATGACAGTACGCCACGTTCATCAACGGCGCCTGCAAGTGCTAAGCGCATGAGTGAGCGAGGAATCTCCTGAATAGGATTGTTCTTAGCAGTAACGTCAGGATACTGGAATTGTAGTACGTCGAAACGGTCACGGAACGCGGGGTCAAGTACGTTACGGTGTTGATAACGAGCAGACGCTTCGTTGGCAGTAGCCATAATCACGAAGCCAGGCTGTATCTCGATAGGATCAAGACCGTTTTCTTGAATAATGACCTTGTCGCCTGGACGACGCAGGGCGATATCTTGTAAACGCATCATGACTGGTTGGTCACCGATGTTAATCTCATCGAGAATAACAGGACGGCCCTCACGCATTGCTTTCAGGAGCTTACCTTCTTTGAACGCAAATACCCGAGTATCTTTATCTTGCTCCATCTGGCCGATGAGCTCGTTACTCATCATGTCACCGTGGCCCGAGATAATAATCGGTTCGTTCTCGGGATCCCACAACCGGGCGACATACTTTTCAACTTGCGTCTTCGCAATGCCCTTGTCACCAACCCCAAGTGTCGGCTTGCCGTCCATAAGATTAGAGACGAGACGATCGACTGCCTTAATCATTGGCTCATCAAAGAGCACACCGTATTTCGCAAGCGTTGCGTGGTCGTATGCAGCTTGAGCACGCAACCGTGCTTCTTGAGATGTGCTGGCGGCTGCAGTATCGAGTGCTTCAGTAGTCTGCTCTAATTGGTCTTGATAATAGGTCAGCTCAGCATCGGTAAAGGTGCGTTTTTCGCGGGCTGCGCCAAGCATAGCACCCCACATGTTGGTACGAGCCGAGAAGACGGTATCATACTGCGTAATAAGCCTATCGACGAACTGCCGCTCGGGATCAAGCGCCGTGCGCTCAATCAAGGTTCCACACAGTGCACCACCAAGTGTGTTGATGAGATCAGGGTTCTGAATACCGGCTTCATTGTGGGTGGGATCAAAGTCGATACCTTTGTCTGTCACACTAAACATAGCTGGCACATTACAACCAGCTTCAAAGTCAACAGCCACACCTTGCATAAGCAGCGCTTCGCAGTACTGCTTGCAAGCATTGCTACCAGCGCAATTCAGACCTTCCATAACTTTACAAGTTTAACAGATTATGGTAATATTGTCAATGAATTCTGGAGAGAACTCTAACATGACCAACCCCGAAGTCGAATCACTATATCCCCAACTGAATGAAGTCGCCCTGCGGCAGGACATTTATCAGTTGGGTGCTTTGAATGGCTTAAGCGGGTTTGAGGTTGCTATTACGCCAGGTGCTGGAACTAGCTGTGCAGTTACTCAAGGAGAAAGATTGCTCATTACTGTCGATCCTATACAGATTGTTGTGGGAGACGAGCACAAGACACCCCTTGAACAACAGGCACCACCTGAAGTAACTGGCCTATTCATGATTGGCCACGAGTTCGGGCATGCCAGAGATTATATGGATCCCCAGTTTCGAGTACCAAACAAGCGAACTGCGGCAAGTGATTTCTTTGATTGCTTAATTGACGACACGGTTATCGACACCAGGAATCGCCGAGTACCACTGTTTGATGCACATGCCGATAATATCTACAGCCACCAAATGCCGCGTGACATGACTGGCAACCCCAAACATACCCAACTGATGTTCGGTATTCGGCTGTCTACTGTTATGAAAGAGCCTGATTTTGCCGTTGATCCAAAGGTAGCCGAACTACTTGCATCATTGAAACAATATGAAAAAGACGGGAAGCTCATCGATATCCCATTTGCTATGACTGATCCACGAGTTAGCTTACACGAACGTCGACGAATTGCAGAACTCTATATTAAGCCGCACTACGATGCCCTGCTCAAAGCAGACGAGCAAGAACGGGCAGACCGAGGCGATAGTCAGCCTGGTGATTTTAGCGATGCATATGAGGAATATGAAGAGGCTGTTCATCATCATGCGCAACAAGGTGATAGTCAAGAAAACAACACAGAAGCTAAAGAAGCTGGTAACGGTGCGCCCAAAGACCAAGGCAGGCCTAGTGCAGGACTTCCACAGGATTTAGCGGAACAAATCGCTCAGGCCATGCAGCAAATTGCTAATGCGAAACAGTCACAAAAAGACAAAGCCGCACAAGATGCGCAGACACAGGCGAACAAGGAGTCTGAAGCGGCAAACGAACAAAAACAATCGCGAAGCTCAGAGCTTGCGGGCTCATTAGCAAAAGAGATGCAGCTTAGCCAAGGTAATGCCCAACGCTACGTCAACTCACTTGAACGGTGGTCAAACACCATCAGCCAGGTCGCTGATGTCTTGATGCAGCTGGCCGCTCCTGCTAATGTCATCATGAGCCCGCGCTATAAACCGACTGCCCATACTGAGGGTGTACGCTTACATCCTCGGACGATGGCAGCAGTCGCCCTGCAGCTAGCAACTGACCAAGAACAAGCAATTTGGCAACCAGTAGCCCGTCAAGCTCACCGACAGGATGTTACGTTTGGTGGTCTCGACATACACCTGCTGGTAGATGTTAGTAACTCAATGGCTGGCCAGAATGCACAATGTGCGGCAGATACGTCGCTATGCTTAATTGAAGGGCTCCAACTAGCTCGCTATAAGGTATCACGCAAGAATGGGCAATACCACCAGCCTGATGTACGGACACAGGTTATCGCCTTCGGCTCAGGTACAGAAGTGCTAAGCCCGCTTGCCCACGAGCCAACTCCTCAAGCCAAAGGAAGTACGTACACTAATGTGCTCGCAGCACCTAGCGCTAACACACTTGTGAGTGGAGCACTCGGGCACGTGCAACGAGCGGCAGCTGCCCGACCAAAGCGGGATGTTATAACACTTATCATCAGTGATGGCATATTTGGGGACGCCGCCCAAGCAAAAGAAATCGTAAACAGCCTGCCTGCTTCCGCACACGTCGCCCAGCTTGTTATTGGTGATGAGGAACGTAGAGACCTCTACATTACTAAGAACCATGAACTTGTATCGGATCCGACGGTACTACCAGAAAAGTTGTACGGCGTACTCGCTGACTATATTAGGAGGAGTGCCTAACCATGCCGCCCTACCACTATCCTCGATCAGAAGATGCTCCGCAAGCATCACTGCAAGGCCTGAGTGAGGAAGCGCGAGACGCACTTGGTGGTTTGAGCATTGACGCTAGTCCAGCCGGCCAGCTGCTCAACACTGATCATGAACGACAGGCCAACGACAGTTTTGAGCTGGCTCTCGGCTTGTCTCTAGAAGCTAGCCATGTAATATGCGATAGGGTGGCGGCCTACACACCTAGCATGGAAGAATTTAAAGCGGCAGGGGTTAACTTCGGGAAACTATTTCAGGCCTTTGAAACCATGGATAAAGCAGACTTTGCTCCGGCAATTGTATTTGCACCAACCTTATCACTAGAAGACTGGCAAGCCGTATATCAGCAGCTTGCAGAACTCTACATTAATTTTGGACTCACTGATGATCCTCAGATTTTCTCACGCGTCAGTCATGGCAGGTTTATTGCCGATAGGAAATGGAATGTTCTTGTCATGCCAACTGATCCCAAGGCATACGTTAAAAAAGAGCCTTACACCAACAGTTTTATGGAGAGCTCTAGGGGTTATGCACTGCAAGCCCTTGTCAATACGTTGAGGATACCCTATGGTGACAGCATTAACCCCAGTATGCATGCCTACTTAATGCTGCAGGCTATGAGCTATTCAAAAAGCGGCTCTTACGCTATTGATGGAGATAGTTTCACCTGGCTTGAGAGTGATTTACAGGGAAAACGGCGAGCGGGTTATGTGACCGGTACAACCTGTCGGATTAACGGTAAGCCTGGTGTCAGCTTAGGCTTAAGTAGCTCCGGTGACACGGACAGTAATCGTGGTGGCATTCGGCCAACCGTTTGGGAGTGCAACACATGACCTATCATTACCCCGCGCCTGAATCGGGCAGGCAAACCCCTTTAGAAGGCTTGAGTGATGAAGCTCGTACTGCATTAGGCGGATTAACAGTAGGGCCAAGTCCGGCGAATCTACTACTAGGGCTAGACACGGGTGAGATAGGGCAAGATTTTCAAGCTGTTTTGAGCACGGCTCGACAGGATACCGTACGCCTCCTGACTGCCCTGAAGTACCCATGTAACTGGGAACTTGTGCCTGATCTTGGCAGCAAAGAATTCGAGGGTGTGAATTGGAGAAAACTAGAGCAAGGTTACGCCGCATATAAAGAGCTTGATTTAGAGCCAAGTGTTGTGTTTACTTCGGAAGGTCGTCCTTTAACCTACTGGTCTGCCCTGTATAGGAATCTCGGTACCTGGCGAGAGAAGACACAACCAACTGCTGCAATTCCATTTACTGGCCTTAAAGTTCAGAGCGGTCTGAATGCAGAGCCAGATATTGTAGCCAACTGGCGCGAGCTCATCCCCGAAAATGCACGCTGGCAGGTTTCGGTCATCCCAACCGTGGCTGAAGCGCCAGTCCAAGGAGTTAACTACTATGGATATGAGCAGGGTCAAGATGGGAGCCTAAAAGACGAACTCCTGGGCATATTCCTTAAACAACCCAACCATCCAGGTACTGCCAAGAACCCCTTCGCAGAGATGCATCCCACTGACCCACACTCACTTTTTGACGAAATAAAGAAAACGACCTAAAGTTTTTGTTGCAAAACCAAAACAGAAAGGTCGTTTTCAATGTCTACACTACAAAAACTGTCAGCTGCTGTCCAGCACCTACA